>NZ_SBHZ01000017.1 GCF_004521985.1 Ectopseudomonas khazarica | reverse complement strand
ACCCGGCCCAGGTGCCCGCCCCCGCTGCCCTGCCCGTGCCCATGGACGACGCCGACAGCGCCGTACCGCTGGTGCGCCTGGCCGTGGCGCGCTCCGGCGACAAGGGCGACCACAGCAACATCGGTGTGATGGCGAGAAAGCCCGAGTACCTGGCGTGGATCGCCGCCGCGCTGACGCCCGAGGCGGTGGCTCAATGGATGGCCCACACTCTGGATGCCGAGCAGGGACGCGTGAGCCGCTGGTACCTGCCGGGCAGCCACAGCCTCAACTTCCTGCTGGAGAACGCGCTGGGCGGTGGTGGCGTCGCCAGCCTGCGCATCGACCCGCAGGGCAAGGCGTTCGCCCAGCAGTTGCTGGAATTCCCGGTACCGGTGCCCAGGGCACTGGCCGAAGCGCTGTAGGTGCCAATCGCAGGGTGGATGACGCGTCATCCACCCACCGGCTTCGGGTGGGAAACGCTGCGCGGCTTCCACCTTCCATGTTGTAGGAGCGGTCGGGCGACGTATCGCTTCAGCCGCGATCTGGACTGGGCAAGAGCATCGCGGCTGATGCCGCTCTTACGGAACCGAGAAGGACAACAAGAACAATGAGCTACGACTCCGTATTCCGACCCGGCCTGTTCGCAGGCCAGACCATCCTGGTCACCGGTGGTGGCAGCGGCATCGGCCGCTGCGTGGCCCACGAACTGGCCCATCTCGGCGCTCACGTGGTGCTGATCGGGCGCAAGCAGGACAAGCTGGAAAACACCGCAGGCGAGATCATCGAGGATGGCGGCAGCGCCAGCTGGCATGTCTGTGACATCCGCGACGAAGACAGCGTGAAGGCCATGGTCGCCACGCTGATCGCACAGCGCGGGCGCATTCACCAGCTGGTCAACAATGCCGGTGGGCAGTTCCCGGCGCCGCTGATCGGCATCAACCAGAAAGGCTTCGAGACCGTGGTACGCACCAACCTGGTGGGTGGCTTCCTGGTGGCCAGGGAAGTCTTCCTGCAGAGCATGAGCAAGCACGGCGGCGGCATCGTCAACATGCTCGCCGACATGTGGGGCGGCATGCCCGGCATGGGCCACTCGGGCGCGGCGCGGGCCGGCATGGAGAACTTCACCAAGACCGCCGCCTACGAGTGGGGCCACGCCGGCGTGCGGGTCAACGCCGTGGCACCCGGCTGGATCGCCTCCAGCGGCATGGACACCTACCCCGAATCGATGAAGAACATGATCCGCAACCTCAAGGATCACGTACCGCTGCAACGCATCGGCAGCGAGTCCGAGGTGGCCGCGGCCATCGTGTTCCTGCTCAGCCCCGGCGCCAACTTCATCAGCGGCAACACCATCCGCATCGATGGTGCCGCCAGCCAGGGCACCCGCGCCTGGACACTGGGCAAGGCGACGAACAGCGAATCGTACAACGGTTTTCACCGAGCCTACGTGCCCGACGTACTGAAAGACCAGGAGTAAGGCGATGCCCGTGATCCAATCGGAAATCGACGTACATGGCGACGCCTTCGCGCAGAACCGCGAGGCCATGCTGGCGGCCATCGCCAGCTTCCGCGACGTGGAACAGAAGGTGCTCGACAAGGCCCAGGAGGCCAAGGCCAAGTTCGACAAGCGCGGCCAGCTGCTGCCCCGCGAGCGCATCAGCCTGCTGCTCGACCTCGGTGCACCGTTCCTCGAACTGGCCTCGCTGGCCGGCTACAAACTGCACGACGACAAGGACGGCAGCCAGGCCGGTGGCGGGCTGATCGCCGGCATCGGCTACATCGCCGGGGTGCGCTGCCTGGTGATCGCCAACAACAGCGCGATCAAGGGCGGCACCATCTCCCCCACCGGCCTGAAGAAATCCCTGCGCCTGCAGCAGATCGCGGTCGAGAACAAGCTGCCGGTGGTGACCCTGGCCGAGAGCGGTGGCGCCAACCTCAACTACGCCGCCGACATCTTCGTCGAAGGCGCACGCGGCTTCGCCAACCAGGCGCGCATGTCCGCCATGGGCCTGCCGCAGATCACCGTGGTGCACGGTTCCAGCACCGCCGGCGGGGCCTACCAGCCAGGGCTGTCGGACTACGTCGTGGTGGTGCGTGGCAAGGCCAAGATGTTCCTCGCCGGCCCGCCACTGCTCAAGGCCGCCACCGGCGAGATCGCCAGCGACGAGCAACTCGGCGGCGCCGAGATGCATGCCCAGGTCGCCGGTACCGCCGAGTACCTGGCCGAGAACGACGCCGATGGCGTGCGCCTGGCCCGCGAGATTCTCGCCATGCTGCCGTGGAACCAGCAACTGCCTGCACGCCCGGCGAAAACCTGGCGCGAGCCGCTGTACCCGGCCGAGGAGCTGCTCGGTCTGGTACCAGCCGACGCCAAGAAGCCCTATGACGTGCGCGAGATCATCGCGCGCATCGCCGATGGCTCGGCGTTCCTCGACTTCAAGAACGAATTCGACAGCCAGACCGTCTGCGGCCACCTGCAGATCGAAGGCCAGGCCTGCGGTTTCATCGGCAACAACGGCCCGATCACCCCGCAGGGTGCGGCCAAGGCGGCGCAGTTCATCCAGCTGTGCGAGCAGAGCAATACCCCGATCCTGTTCTTCCACAACACCACCGGCTTCATGGTCGGTACCGAGTCGGAACAGCACGGCGTGATCAAGCATGGCTCGAAGATGATCCAGGCGGTGGCCAACGCCACGGTGCCCAAGCTCACCATCGTCGTCGGCGGCTCCTACGGCGCCGGCAACTACGCCATGTGCGGACGTGGCCTCGATCCGCGCTTCATCTTCGCCTGGCCCAACAGCCGCACCGCAGTGATGGGCGGCGCCCAGGCCGGCAAGGTGCTGCGCATCGTCACCGAGGAGAAACACGCCAAGGAAGGCAAGGAGGCCGACCCGAAGATGCTCGACATGCTGGAAACCGTTACCGCGCAGAAGCTCGACAGCCAGTCCACGGCGCTGTACGGCACCGCCAGCCTGTGGGACGACGGCCTGATCGACCCGCGCGATACGCGCAAGCTGCTGGGCCTGTTGCTGGATATCTGCGCCGAAGCGAGCCTGCGTCCGTTGAAGACGAGCAGCTTCGGCGTCGCCAGATTCTGAAAAACCCAGGGCGGGTGCCACCCGCCGCCAGCCCCATTCGATACGGAGCACAACAACAATGATCTTCACCCAGGAACACGAAGAACTCCGCCGCACCGTCCGCAACTTCGTCGACAGGGAAATCAACCCGCATGTCGATGAATGGGAGAAGGAAGGTCGCTTCCCCATCCACGACATCTTCAGGAAAGCCGGCGAACTGGGTCTGCTGGGCATCTCCAAGCCGGAGCAGTTCGGCGGCATGGGCCTGGACTATAGCTACTCGATCGTCGCCGCCGAGGAGTTCGGCACCATCCATTGCGGCGGCATTCCCATGTCCATCGGCGTGCAGACCGACATGTGCACGCCCGCCCTGGCCCGCTTCGGCTCCGACGCGTTGCGCGACGAATTCCTGCGCCCGGCCATCAGCGGCGAGATGGTCGGCTGCATCGGGGTTTCCGAAGTCGGTGCCGGCTCCGACGTGGCCGGTCTGAAGACCAGCGCACGCAAGGACGGCGACGACTACGTGATCAACGGCAGCAAGATGTGGATCACCAACTCGCCATCGGCGGACTTCATCTGCCTGCTGGCCAACACCAGCGACGACAAGCCGCACGTCAACAAGTCGCTGATCGTGGTGCCGATGAAGACGCCGGGGATCAGCGTCAGCCCGCACCTGGACAAGCTCGGCATGCGCAGCTCGGAAACCGCCCAGGTGTTCTTCGACAACGTGCGCGTACCGCAGCGCTACCGCATCGGTCACGAAGGCGCCGGCTTCATGATGCAGATGCTGCAGTTCCAGGAGGAACGCCTGTTCGGCGCGGCCAACATGATCAAGGGCCTGGAGCACTGCGTCGACAGCACCATCGACTACTGCAAGCAGCGCCACACCTTCGGCCAACCGCTGATCGACAACCAGGTCATCCACTTCCGCATGGCCGAGTTGCAGACCGAGATCGAAGCCCTGCGTGCCCTGGTCTACCAGGCCACCGAGCAGTACGTGAAGGGGCGTGACGTGACCCGCCTGGCGTCGATGGCCAAGCTCAAGGCCGGTCGCCTGGGCCGCGAGGTATCCGACGCCTGCCTGCAGTACTGGGGCGGCATGGGCTTCATGTGGGACAACCCGGTGTCGCGCGCCTACCGCGACGTGCGCCTGGTCAGCATCGGCGGCGGTGCCGACGAAATCATGCTCGGCATCATCTGCAAGCTGATGGGCATCCTGCCCGGGAAGAAGAAAGTCTGAACGCAGGGTGGATCACGCTGTATCGATCCACCCTGACGGTGGACGTAAAAGCGACGTCCAGCCTACGCGCCGAAACACCATTGCCGTGCGGCGGGTTCCACCCGCCCTACACCGAGGTATGCGATGAACGACCTGCCCCACTGCGAAACCCTGCTGCTGAACCTCGAGAACGGCGTGCTGCACGTCACCCTGAATCGTCCGGACAGCCGCAACGCCATGAGCCTGGCCATGGTCGGCGAGCTGCGCGCCACCCTGGAAGCCGTGCGCCATGAGCCGGGGGTACGCGCCCTCGTCCTGCGTGGCGCGGACGGCCACTTCTGCGCCGGTGGCGACATCAAGGACATGGCTGGCGCCCGCGCCAGAGGCGGCGACGCCTACCGCGAGCTGAACCGCGCCTTCGGTGCGCTGCTGGAGGAGGCCCAGGCCGCGCCGCAGGTGCTGGTGGCCGTGCTGGAAGGCGCCGTGCTCGGCGGCGGTTTCGGCCTGGCCTGCGTGTCCGACGTGGCCATCGCCGCCAGCGACGCCAGATTCGGCCTGCCTGAGACCACGCTGGGCATCCTGCCGGCGCAGATCGCCCCGTTCGTGGTGCACCGCATCGGCCTGACCCAGGCCCGCCGCCTGGCGCTGACGGCCGCCCGTGTGGACGGCGCCGAGGCGCTGCGCCTGGGCCTGGTGCATCACTGCGAGGCCGACGCGACTGCGCTGCAACAGCGCCTGCAGGACACCCTGGCACAGATCCGCCAGTGCGCGCCGCAGGCCAACGCCCAGACCAAGGCGCTGCTGCTGGCCAGCGAACGTGAGGCGCTCGGCCCACTGCTCGACCGCGCGGCCGAACAGTTCGCCGCCGCCGTCACGGGCGCCGAGGGCGTCGAAGGCACCATGGCCTTCGTGCAGAAACGCAAGCCGAAATGGGTGCAATGATGGCTTGGACGGACTGATACCGCCGTCCTTTCGGAGCAACCGCAGGGTGGCTGTCGCTTTTCACATCCGCCCACGCACGTACCACACACGGTGGATCGAGACAGCGCGATCCACCCTACGAACATCGTGGCCCGGATGAAGTCCGCGGATCGCCGCACAGGAGCACGAAGATGCCCGCATTCAACAAGATCCTGATCGCCAACCGTGGCGAGATCGCCTGCCGGGTGATGCGCACCGCCCTCGAGCTCGGTTACCGCACCGTTGCGGTCTACTCCGAAGCCGATGCCGACGCCCGCCATGTGCAGCTGGCCGATGAGGCGGTGTGCATTGGGCCCGCCCAGGTGAACCAGTCCTACCTGCGTATCGATGCCATCATCGAGGCGGCGCGCCGGACCGGCGCCGACGCCATCCACCCCGGCTACGGCTTCCTCTCCGAGAACGCCGATTTCGCGCGTGCCTGTACAGACGCCGGCATCGTCTTCATCGGCCCGAGCGTGGACGCCATCCACCTGATGGGCAGCAAGCGCCTGTCGAAGATCGCCATGCTGGAAGCCGGCGTGCCGTGCATTCCGGGCTACGAAGGTGCCGCCCAGGATGACGACACCCTGGCCAGCGAAGCCGAGCGCATCGGCTATCCGCTGATGATCAAGGCCAGTGCCGGTGGCGGCGGTCGCGGCATGCGCCTGGTGCAGGCATCCGCTGAGCTGCTGGCGCAGATTCGCACGGCCCGCTCGGAGGCGCAGAACGCCTTCGGTTCCGGCGAGCTGATCCTCGAACGCGCAGTGATCCGCCCGCGCCACGTCGAGATCCAGGTGTTCGGCGACACCCACGGCAATATCGTCTACCTCGGCGAGCGCGACTGCTCGGTGCAGCGCCGCCACCAGAAAGTGGTAGAGGAAGCGCCCTGCCCGGTGATGACGCCCGAGCTGCGCCGTGCCATGGGTGAAGCCGCGGTGAAGGCGGCGGCCTCGGTCAGCTACGTCGGAGCCGGCACGGTGGAGTTCCTGCTCGACGCCAGTGGCGAGTTCTTCTTTCTGGAGATGAATACCAGGCTGCAGGTGGAGCACCCGGTCACCGAACTGATCAGCGGACAGGACCTGGTGGCCTGGCAGATTCGCACCGCTGCCGGCCAGCCACTGCCGCTGCGCCAGGAGGAAATCCGCCTGCAGGGTCATGCCATCGAAGTGCGCCTGTATGCCGAGGATGCCGCCGCCGGCTTCCTGCCACAAACCGGCCAGGTTCTGCGCTGGGAGCCGGAGCTGCTGCCGGGTGTGCGCATCGACCACGGCCTGCTCGAAGGCCAGGCCGTCACGCCCTTCTACGACCCGATGCTGGCCAAGGTCATCGCCTACGGCGAGACCCGTGACGACGCCCGGCGCAAGCTGGTGCGCGCCGTGGAGCGCTGCGTGCTCCTCGGCGTCAACGGCAACCAGCGTTTTCTCGCCAACCTGCTCGAACACCCGCAGTTCGCTGCCGGCAACGCCACGACGGCGTTCATCGCCGAACACTTCGAGAACGACCCCAGCCTGCAGCCACACAGCGCCAGCCTGGCCGAGCTGGCCATCGCCGCCGCCCTGCTCTACCAGGCTTCGGCAAACGCGCGCGCGCATCAGCCGGGTCTGTCCGGCTGGCGCAACGCAGGCGGTGCGCCCTGGCGCTGCGTGCTCAAGCAGGGCGAGCACAAGCATGCCGTCGAGCTGGAGGTGGTCGCCGGCGGCCCTCAGGCACAACTTCGCGTGAGCCGGGGTGACGAGCAGCTGTGCCTGCGCCTGCTGGCCAGCGACGGACGCTGGCTGACCCTGGAGCTGGACGGCGTGCGCCGCCGCCAGGCTTATCACCACGAAGGCGAGCGCCTGTGGCTGTATGGCGAGCAGGGCAACCTGGAACTGCTGGACGTCACCCACGAACCGGCCGGGGGCCAGAATGCCGCCAGCAGCGGTGCGGTGAAGGCGCCGATGGACGGCGCCATCGTCGATGTCCTGACCAGCGAGGGCGCCAGCGTCAGCAAGGGCCAGCTGCTGCTGGTGCTGGAAGCCATGAAGATGGAGCACCCGCTCAAGGCGGGTGTCGACGGCATAGTCCGGCGGATCGGCGTCAACCAGGGCGACCAGGTCAAGAGCCGTCAACTGCTGGTGGAAATCGAAGCTTCAGAAACCTGATGCGGGGTGGATGGCACTGCATCCATCCGCCCCGACACCGCCCGGGTGGGTGAACGGAACGTCATCCGCCCTACGACAACAACGAGCCCCGGAGCACTCTCATGTCACTTTCTGCCAAGACCCTGTTCATCACCGGCGCCAGCCGTGGTATCGGCCGTGAAATCGCGCTCAAGGCCGCCGCCGAGGGCGCCAATATCGTCATCGCGGCCAAGAGCGCCGAACCGCATCCCAAGCTGGAGGGCACCATCTTCAGCGTCGCCGCCGAAGTCGAGGCCGCTGGCGGCAAGGCGCTGCCCCTGCAACTGGACGTACGCGACGAACAGGCCGTGGCAGCCGCCATGGCGCGCGCAGCCGAGCATTTCGGCGGCATCGACGCGCTGGTCAACAACGCCGGCGCGATCAAGCTGGTGGGGGTGGAGCGGCTCGAACCCAAGCGCTTCGACCTGATGTACCAGATCAACACCCGCGCCGTGATGGTCTGCAGCCAGGCCGCCCTGCCCTATCTGAAACAGAGCGCCGGCGGGCATATCCTCAACCTGTCGCCGCCACTCAACCTCGACGCCAAGTGGTTCGCCCAGCATGGTCCCTATACCGTCACCAAGTACGGCATGAGCATGCTGACCCTGGGCATGAGCGAGGAATTCAAGAAGTACGGCATCAGCGTCAACTCGCTGTGGCCGAAGACCATGATCGCCACCGCCGCCATCGAGTTCGAGCTGGGCAGCCGCGACGCCTTCAAGCGTGCGCGCACCCCGGCGATCATGGCCGACGCGGCCCGTGCGATCCTGGCGAGCGAGAGCCGCAGCATCAGCGGACGCCTGCTGATCGACGAGGACATCCTGCGCGAACAGGGCCAGAGCGATTTCGAACACTATCGCTTCGACCCCGCAGGCGGCAGCCTGATACCCGACCTGTTCGTCGACTGAACACTGCGGCCCTTCGTAGCCCGGATGCAATCCGGGGGAACCCGAGCACCAATCCCCGGATTGCATCCGGGCTACGACTGCACGCAGGCCCATGGCGGAGCGGACCTGCTCTGCCACCTGGGCGCGCCCTGAAGAGCGACGCCTATTTGCCGATCTGCCCTCGCCCGCATGCGCCAGGGCCATGGCTGCGCCCAGCCGGGCCAACTAGAGTCAGGCCTCGCGTCCCACGACTGACACCCCAAGTGCGAGCCCCATGAGCCAAACCGATCTGATTTCGCCCATTCGCTTCCTGGCCCACCTGCCGCAGCACCTGCCACGCGTGCCGCGCATGCTGCGTGGCCTCTACTACGCCGGCATCCGCAACCGCGAGAAGCCGCTGTCGCTGGCCTGGGCGCTGCAACGCGCCGCCCGGCATCACCCCGAACGCCCGGCGCTGATGGACGAGCAACGCCAGATCAACTACCGCGACTTCAATACCTGGGCCAACCGCCTGGCCTGGGCGTTCAAGCGCGAGGGTGTCAGGCATGGCGACGTGATCGCGGTGATGCTGGAAAACCGCCTGGAGCTGCTGGCGATCCTCGCCGCCCTGAGCAAGCTCGGTGCCGTCGGCGCACTGATCAACACCACCCAGCGCGGCAAGGTCCTGGCGCACAGTTTCAATCTGGTCAAACCGCGCCTCCTGGTGATCGGCGACGAGCTACTCGGAGCCTTCGAGGAAATCGCCGAGCACCTGCACGACCCGCATGCCCGCCGCTACTGGGTGGCCGATCAGGACTGCCTGGTCGATGCGGGGCGGCCGCCGAGCGGCTGGGCCAATCTCATGCAGCTGGGCAGCGGCCAGGCGCAGGACAACCCACCGGACAGCCTGCGCGTCCGCATGAAGGATGCCTGCTTCCTGATCTACACCTCCGGCACCACCGGCCTGCCCAAGGCCTCGATCATGAGCCATGGCAAGTGGATCAAGGCATACGGCGGCTTCGGCCACTCCGGCCTGACCCTCAACGCGCACGACGTGCTCTATCTCACCCTGCCCTGCTACCACAACAACGCCGTCACCGTATGCTGGAGCGCGGCACTGGCCGGCGGTGCCGCCATTGCCCTGCGGCGCCGTTTCTCCGCCAGCGCCTTCTGGAGCGACGTGGCGCGCTACCGGGCCACCTGCTTCGGCTACATCGGCGAGCTGTGCCGCTATCTGCTCAACCAACCCGTGCACCCAGCGGAGCAGGACAACAGCCTGCGCTGCATGATCGGCAACGGCCTGCGTCCGTCGATCTGGGCCGAGTTCAAGCAACGCTTCGGCGTCCGGCAGATCACCGAGTTCTATGCCTCCAGCGAAGGCAACATCGGCTTCACCAACGTGTTCAACTTCGACAATACCGTCGGCTACACACCGGCCACCTACGCCATCGTGCGCTACGACCTGGAGAACGACTGCGTCCTGCGCGACGCGAAGGGTTTCCTGCACAAGGCCGACAAGGGTGAAGCGGGCCTGCTGATCAGCGAGATCAGCGCCAAGTGGCCCTTCGACGGCTATACCGACCCGGCCAAGAGCGAGTCGGTGATCCTGCGCAATGTGTTCAAGCAGGGTGACGCCTGGTTCAACACCGGCGACCTGATGCGCGATATCGGCTGCAAGCACGCGCAGTTCGTCGACCGCCTCGGCGACACCTTCCGCTGGAAAGGCGAGAACGTCTCCACCACCGAGGTGGAGAACGTGCTCGGTGCCTTCCCCGGCGTGGAAGACGCGGTGGTCTACGGCGTGGAGATTCCCGCCACCAACGGCCGCTGCGGCATGGCTGCACTGCGCCTGACGCCCGGTAGCGATCTCGATGGCGCAGCGCTGGCGAGCTACCTCGACGCGGAGCTGCCGGCCTACGCCGCCCCCCTGTTCATCCGCCTGCTCGGCGAAGTGGAGACCACCGGCACCTTCAAGTACAAGAAAACCGATCTCAAGCAGGCCGCTTACGACCCGGCCCGGAGCCACGACCCACTCTACGTGCGCCTGCCCGACACTGCGCACTTCCAGTGCCTGGACAGCGCGCTGCACGCGGCCATCGTGCGCCAGGACTATCGTTTCTGAAAGCGCAACGCCCAGATCAGCTCGTCCCTGGGCGCGAGGGGTCAGGTGAGTGACTGCCAGCTCTGCAAATGTTCCCGATCCAATCGCAGCCAATGCACGGCATCGCTCAATTGTTCCGCTGGCAACCAGATATCGCCACTGCGAATCAGCATCTGTCGGGGTAACGCCAGTAGCACCTGCAGCGTGATCAGTTCTGCAACCTGAGCGGCGCCAGCAACATGCAGTCCAGTCTCATCGAACGCCTGCAGACATGGCGACTGTTCCAGCGGCTGATCGGAATGACGCAACGTGTGTTCATGGGTGTCCAACACCAGCAGATACCAAGCCGCACCATCCGCGCCAGCAACTCGACGGGTTAGCGCCAGGTAGCGACCATCCGTCGACCAGATCAGCGACGGTGCCAGGTCAGCTAGGGCACAACCGGAAGCGGTCAACACACAAGCGCCCCCTGGAGCCTGTGCAGCGACTTCCACCTCGGCGCCGTCCAGCCCGAACAGCCAAGCGGCGTCCCGCCCATCTGGCGCAGGGAGCACGTAATCCCCCAGGGCACTGGCGGGCACCGGTCCCGACTGCACACGCCAGTCGGGTATCGGACGCAACGACCAGGGATCTACCGCCACCCGTACGGACCGATACTGCAAGCGCCCCTGGGCGACAAAGGCATCAGCCTGATCCGCCGCAGGTGCCTGCGCCTCCAGACGCGGCAGGCCGCCAGCGCCGACTGCGGCTTGCCGTCCGGTGATCTGCTGCAGAGTGATGACACCCTCCTGGAACGTATCCAACCCGGCGATCAAGAACGCTTGCTCGAGGAAGATCAGGCGTCGAGCCAGAACATCCGCCACGGCCAGTCGGTGCACGACGGCAGGCGCCTCGGCGAAAGCGGTCAATGCCAGGTATCGCCCGCAGTCGGACGTGAGCTGGTCGAGACACCAAAGCCCCGGTAACTGCCAGTCTCCGATCATGCAGCTAAAGGCATGGCGGCGGCCATCGCGGCTCTTGCGCAGCAGCTTCAGGCAGGGCTGTACGCCACCCTGCATTGCCGGTAACAACAACGAAACGCGCTCCGCCTGGTCTCCATCCAGCTCGATGCACAGCTTCAACGGGCAGGCAGCGGTCGATGGCCGGTCAGTGCTCGGCCGCAGCCAGGCATCGTAAACGAGACGCTCGCCCTCCAGTCGGCTGGGCGCACGCCACTCGACCTGCGGTTCATCGTCGAGCGACTGCCAAGACACATCCAGAGGGCGCCAACCGGAGCTCGCTTGCCATAGCCATGTGGCGATTTCTTCAACCGGCTGGCTCTCGGCACGCGCCCGACAGACCAGGGCCTCGCCGTCATCGCGCCACAATACCGACGCCCCCTGCTCAAGCAACAACCCGCTGGGTTGATCATCCAACCACAGGCTATAGCCGGGCTCCACGCCGACCGGCTCGCCACGCAGCATGTGGTCACCTTGCGGCGACGTGAAGATCAGATGGCCGCTGGCATCGATTTCACCCCGACAGTGCGCCTCCTGCACCGCAGGGTTGACGATGGAAGACGAAGCGCACGGCACCAACGAATCGTCAACGACATCTTGGGCAATCACGCGAGGGGACCACCGATCGATGCTCGTCCGCAGTCCCTTGGCCACCCGAGCATCTACGGCCCAGGCGAAACCATCAACTGACGTCGCCAGCCAGGCAGTGCTGTGCTGCGGGCAGTAGCTTGTCCGGGGAGCGACCGCCAATGCTGGCCGCGTGCCCTGAAAGCGCAGATCGAGGTTGTGCTGGACCCTGGGGTTTCCGAGATCCAGAAAATTCACCCACAGCAGCAGATGTACGCAGCCAAAGAGGAGGATGAATAACCCGACAAAGAACCCCAACCAGCCGGAAACCTCCCCCCAGAGCTGAAAGCCGAAAGCTATCAACAGCAGGAGCAGGGGCTCGGGCAGATGCCTGGCGATCTTCGGATATCCCGCGAGGGCGATGATTGCCATGGCAAAGAGCAGTGACACGATAAGCCACAGCACGCTCCACCAAGGCAGGAAAACACCCGCGAGAATGGGCGTGATGAACGCCAGCAAGGCGAGCACCACTCTGTCCTGAGAGGGGCAATCGAACTCATCGGCCATGACGGACATTCGGCACTCCTTGCCAGTGATTCAGATTCAGAGGCCGGCGATGGTAACAGCATGCTGCCCGTACGGACTTGAGCCAGCCCGCAATCCATCCTGATCGTAGCGAGCGAGATAAGCGGCGATTACCAGCCGCCTACCGCTTGAACTCGAACTGCACCTCGGCGCCTTCGATCGAATCCCAGTAATCGTCCTCGCGCTCATTGCTGATCAGTCGGCCGCTGATCTGGAATGGGCTCTGCAGCTCGGGCTTTTCGCCGAACAAGGGCGGCAGCAGCGGTGCAAGATCCTCGCGGGTTTCGCCTTCCAGGGCCTGCGCGAACAGTTCCTGCGGCACGCTCAGGTCCAGTGCCGGCGTCGCTTCGGAGGTAGCTCGGGGCGCCTTGCCGACCTCGGCCTTGGGTTTCGCGGCAGGCTGCGGCTCGGCACGGGCGGGCGTGGCTTCGACCGCCTCGGCCACTGGCTGCGCGTCGACAGGCGCTGTGCTCGCCACCTCGACTGCCGGCGCCTCGACGGCAGACTCGGCCACCAGCGGAACGGATTCCGGCCGTTGCGCGACGGGGTCTGCCGCACGCTCGCAGGCGCTCAGCAAACCCAGGCACAACAGCAACAGAACGGACTTACGCATCATGGGACAACGGCAACTCGGTGAATGAGACAACCATGCTCCTCCGACCGGGCATGGCTGGCAAGCCGACTTACATGACCTTTACCTGACATCAGTCTTGCGGCGGTTGCGTGGCCAGATGCGTCAGTTCGGCCTCGATATCCAGCTGCGGGTAGTCGGCCTGCAACTTTTCGTACAGCTGCTGGGCCTTGTCCTTCTCCCCCGCTCGACGCAGCTCGAGCAGGCGCAGCAAGGCCTCGCGCGGCTCGCTCTGAACGACCAGCTCGGCCAGCGGTTCGCTTGCAGCGGTGCTGGCCATGGGGGCATCGGCCAACGCCGCCGGGGCGACCGGGGCGGCCTGGCGTGCCATGGCCTCGCTCTTCATGCGCTCTCGCGGCTCGGCCATACGCGCCACCGACTCGTTCTCCAGCGCGCGCTTGGCGGCCATCTGCGCCGGTGGCGCCGGGCTCATCAGCACGCTCGGCGGCACGCTGTCGAAGGCCTCCGGCGTCTGCTCCAGCGTGCGCCAGGTCAGGCTGACGCCGATACCCAGGCAGGCCACACCAGCCAGTGCCACCGACCAACGCTGCCGACCGCTGCCGAACAGCCACTGGTGCAGGCGCTGCCCCCATCCGGCCTCGGCCGCAGCCGCGCCCTTGGCATCGCGCGCGGCCGCGCTGGCCGCCATCAGGATGCGTGCATCCAGCTCGGCCGAGGGCTCGCCACTGCCGTGGGCACGGAAGTGCGCCAGCAGCGCCTGTTCGTGCTCCAGAGGTTCTCGTTCATCTGTCATGCGGACAACTCCTCGGTGGCCAGCAGCCGGCGCAACTTCTGCAGGGCGTAGCGCAGACGGCTCTTGACCGTCTCGGCCGGCGTGCGGGTCAACTCGGCAATCTCGTTCAGTTCCAGGTCGCCATGGGCGCGCAGCAGGAACACTTCGCGCTGCTCCTCCGGCAAGTCGGCCAGCGCCGCCTGCAGCCGCTCACTGTCACGCGTCAGCCCCCAGTGCTGCTCTGGCCCCGGCTGCGGGTCGACCTGGGCATGCTGGCCCTCATCGTAGGGCTCGTGTCCGGTCTGCTGCCGGCCGCTCTTGCGCCAGTGGTCGATCAGGCGATTACGCGCGATCTGATACAGCCAGGTCTTGAACAGCACGGCCTCGCGCTGCTCGCTCTGGCTGCGCACCAGGCTCATCCAGGTTTCCTGGAACACTTCCTCGGCCAGGGCATGCTCGCCGCACAATCCGAGCAGGAAGCGAAACAGGCCTAGCCGATGGCGCTGGTACAACGCGTTGAAGGCCGCGGCATCGCCGCGGCGGTAACGCCGCAACAAGGCGGCGTCGTCATCCGTGAGACGTGCGTTCACTGCAGGGCTCGTGTCTGGGTCGAGCCGGAAGTTTGCAGGCTCTGGGCGATTTCGGCCAGCTGAATGAACTCGCCACGCAGGCCAAAGCGATCCTCGCCCTTGGCCGAGCGCGCCAGTTCGATACTGCGCGCCAGGTCGAAGTCCCCGGTGTAGCGACCACCCTTGAGCTGCTGGGCGAACGCCGCTACCGCCGCAGCAAAGCGCAGGTCTTCGCTGGCAGTGGCGATCGGCTGCGCCTGCGCGCGCAGGATGGGACGCTCCAGCAGACGGCTCGTCGACGTGCCAGGAGCCTTGTAGCGAATGCGCAACCAGGCCAGTTCACCCGCGCCGCTCTCCGGCTGCGTGCGCGGCTGGTAGCGCAACGGCTCCAACCAGCCCTTGGCGCCGGCCGGGACGATCTCGTACAGCGCGGTGACGCTGTGCCCGGCGCCGATCTCGCCCGCGTCGACCTTGTCGTTGCTGAAGTCCTCGCGCTTGAGCGCACGGTTCTCGTAACCCAGCAGGCGATACTCGCTGACCTGCGCCGGGTTGAACTCCAGCTGCAGCTTCACGTCGCCAGCTACCGTCACCAGCGTGGAACCGAGCTGGTCGACCAGCACCTTGCGTGCTTCACGCAGGTTGTCGATATAGGCGTAGTTGCCGTTGCCGGCATCCGCCAGCTGCTCCATCAGGCGTTCGTTGTAGTTGTCCACGCCAAAGCCCAGGGTCGTCAGGGATACCCCGGTCTTGCGCTTGTCCGCAGCCAGTTGCTTGAGGCTGTCGAAGTCACTGATGCCGACGTTGAAGTCACCATCGGTGGCCAGCAGGATGCGGTTGATGCCGTCCTTCATCAGGTGTTTCTGCGCCTGCTGGTAGGCCAGTTGAATACCCGACTCCCCCGCCGTCGAGCCGCCGGCCGTCAGCTGCTCGATGGCGCCACGAATGGCCGCCTTGTCGCTGCCCGGCGTGGAGTCCAGCACCACCTGGCTGGCACCGGCATAGGTCACCAGCGACACACGGTCTTGCGGGCGCAGCTGGTCGACCAGCAACTTCAGGGTGCCCTGCACCATCGGCAGGCCCTCCCGGCGGTGCATCGAGCCGGAGACATCGACGAGGAACACCAGGTTGGCCGGCGGCATCTCCTCGACGCGGCGATCAGACGCCTTGATGGCAATACGCAGCAGGCGGGTCTGCGGGTTCCAGGGTGTCACCGCCAGTTCGGTGCTGACGCCGAACGGCGCATCGCCCTGGGGCAACGGGTAGGCATAGGGGAAATAGTTGACCAGCTCCTCCAGGCGCACCGCATCCTGCGGCGGCAACTGCCCGCCGTTGAGGAAGCGTCGCACGTTGGCGTAGCTGCCGGTGTCGACATCGATGCTGAAGGTGGACACCGGCGTCTCGCTGACGGCGAAGACCGGGTTGTCGGCGTAGGCCTGGTACTGCTCGCGCGACTCGTCGCGATAGCCTGGCGGCAGGACATCGGCGAGAGGTGCAGGCGCATGGGCGAGCTGCGCCATGCGCTTCTGGCTCGGCTCGGCGAGCATCTCCAGCGCGGCTGCCGGCTTGGCCGCGCGCTCACGCAGGACCGGTGCGGCTTCGGCTTTGCTGGCCTGCGCCTCGGGCTCCGGCCCGGAAGCACTGCACGCTGCCAATGCCAGCAAGGCACCAGCCGAGAACCCGACGGCAAGCGGGCGAACGAACGACGAACGATGGGGGGACATGTGGCACCTCCTGGGCAATGGCACGAGACCTTCGCTCAGGTAGACGCAGCCCCCTCCCCGGACGGGTTAACGCCCGCCGATATTTTCACGATTCCCAGACGCCGCCGGCTTCCTGGCACAACTGCGTGGCCAGCATGCCCAGCGTCATCAACGCCCGCTCCGCCTCGCGATTCCACGGGATGCCGCAGTTGAGGCGCACGCAATGGTTGAACTGCTCGGTGTTGCTGAAGATCAGCCCCGGCGCAATCGAGATGCCCTGCTGCAGCGCCCGCACATGCAGGTCCTTGGTGTTGACCCGCGCCGGCAGGCTGACCCAGAGAATGAAACCGCCCTTGGGCCGGGTCATCTGCGTCCCTGCGGGGAAATACTGCTGCACCGCCAGCTGGAAGGCGCTGAGGTTCTTGCGATACTCCTGGCGGATATGCCGCAGGTGGCGGTCATATCCGCCGTTCTCCAGGTAAGCCGCCACCGCCATCTGCGTGACGCTGCAGGCCGAGTGCGTGGTAAAGGTCTGCAGGCGCTGAATCTCGTCCTGATACTTGCCGGCGACAATCCAGCCGATGCGCACCCCCGGCGACAGCGTCTTGGAGAAGCTCGAGCAGTAGATCACCCGGCTCTCGCGGTCGTGCGACTTGAGCGCCTTGGTCGGCCCCTGCTCGAACATCAGCTCGCCGTAGATGTCGTCCTCGACGATCTGGAAATCGTAGTCCCCGGCCAGGCGCAACAGCTGGCGCTGGCGTTCCTCGGGTATGGTGCCACCCAGCGGATTGGACAGCCGTGCGGTCAGCACCAGCGCCTTGATCGGCCACTGGTTGGCCGCCAGCTGCAAGGCCTCGAGACTGATGCCGGTAGTCGGGTCACAGGGAATCTCGATGACCTTGAGCCCGAGCAGGTCGGCCAGCTGCAGCAAGCCATAGTAGGTCGGCGACTCGACGGCGATCAGGTCGCCCGGCTTGGTCAGCACGCGCAGGCTCATCTGCAGGGCGTCGACGCAACCATGGGTGATCACCACCTCCGACGGATCGACCACCACACCCGCATCGCGCATGCGGATCGCCACCTGGCGGCGCAGCGGCTCGAAGCCGGGGCTGAACATGTAGCTGAACGCGCGTGGACTGTGAAAGCGGGTGACCTTGGCCAGTTGCTGGTGCAGCGCCCGAACCGGCAGGTAATCGACGTGCGGCACCGCAGCGCCGAGCGGGAACACCCCCTCGCGCCGCGACTCGGTCAGCACCTGGTTGATGATGCTGGCACGGGTGACCAGCCCAGGGCGCTCCACCTTGGCGATATCCGGCGTCGGCGCCGTCAGCGCGGGCGTCTGGTGCACGTAGAAGCCTGACTGGGGCCGCGCCCGGATCAACCCCTGGTCCTCGAGGTTGGCATAGGCCTGCAGCACAGTGGCGTGGCTGACATTGAGTTGTGCGCTCATCTTGCGCACGGACGGCACCCGCTCCCCCGGCTGATAGACGCCACGACGGATGTCCTCGGCCAACTGCTGGGCGATGCGCTGATAGAGCAACAGATTGGTCATGGATCATCCTCCGGGTCACTGAACCGTAACAGTAACCGATTGCTACACAATTGTACCGGCACAGATTAGAACAGTTTCCTTCATACAGCACCCACTGGGTATCTGTGTCTCGCCAGCAGCACCAGAGGCCCGGATGACAGGCAACAAAAAACCCCGGCCAGTGCCGGGGTTCCGGGTAACGCCTGGGTCAGCGCTCGGCGCCGAGCCTGCCGCGCTCGTCGGAGAAGACGATCTCCACCCGGCGATTCTGCGCCCGCCCGCGCGCCGAGGCATTCTCGGCCACGGGGAAGTCGACACCATAGCCCGCGACCTGGATGCGCTTGGCGTCGATACCGAGGTCGACGAGCAGATCGGCCACCGCCTGCGCACGTGCGCGGGACAGCGCCAGGTTCTCCGCCGCATCGCCGGTGTTGTCGGTATAGCCTTCGATGCGTACACGCCGCTGCGGGTTGATCTGCAGGAACTGCACGAGCTTGAGCACCGTGCGGTTGGCCGCAGGCTGCAGATCCGCACGGCCGGCATCGAACAGCATGTCGCCGAGCGTCATCACCAGGCCACGCTCGGTCTCGCTGGTGGCCAGGCTGACCATCTGCTCCTCCAGCCAGCCATTGTGCTGCTGCACACTCAGCAGCTTGGCTTCACGCAGGGTCAGCTGCAGGCGCTGACGCTCCAGCTCGAGCTTGGCCGCGCGCTCCTGATTGAGGTTGATGTCGCTGTGCTGCCGGGCGATCTCGGCATAGCGCTGGCTGAGGTAGGCGTAGTGACGCACGTCCGCCGCGCTGCCCCAGTAACTCGACAGACGCTCGGCACGTGCCAGCGACTCACCGGCGCGGATCACGTCCTTGGGTGCTGCCCGCAGGACACCGGGGTCTTCCTTGACGGACTGGAAGCTCAGGCGCGCCTGCTCCAGCGTCTCTTCGTTCGCCGCCTGGTTCAACGCACAGCCACTCAGCAGCGCAGCCCCCAGCAACAGACCACCCAGATTGCCGAAAGCCCTCATCACATGGCCCCCAGCTGCTGGCGCAGTCGATTGATACGCTGATTGATTTCCAGCAACTGCTCATGCCCCTTGGCATTGATATGTTCGGCTTCGGCCAGGCGTGCATCCAGCTCGGCCTGCTCGGCCAGCAGACGCGCGGCCTTGTTCTCGCCGTCCTGCAGCGCGGCCTGGGCCTGGGCGAACTTTTCTTCGGCCAGGCGCAAGGAGGCCGATTGCTCACCGTCCACGCCCAATGTCCGGGCCTGGGTCAGCGCCTGTTCGGTCAGGCGCAGTTGCTCGACGGGAGCAGGATCGCTGGCGCAGGCGGTCAGGCCCAGCACCATGAGCAAGGGAAAGGTTCGTTTGATCACGCAAGTTTCCTACTGAGTAACGTCGCCAACCGGGTCGGGCTGCATCTGCTGCGCCTTCCACAACTCCATGTTGTGTTGCAGGAACTGCTCGGGCAGCCCGGCGGCGACCAATTCTGTCATCTTCCGCGCCAGCTGTCCGCGCAACCACGGCTCGTTGCAGGCCGAGTTGTGCGACAGGGTGAGGTACAGGCCCTCACTGGAGATCGGTGGGTCCAGCACCTCGAGGTCATCGTCCACGCCCAGGGTCTCGGCCAGCGCCAGCCCGGGATAGCGCTCGTAGAGCACATAATCGGTGCGCCCGAGCAGCAGCTTCTGAAACGCCTGGGTCAGGCTGGAAACACCTTCCAGAGTCAGGTTTTCCTTGGCGAAGCTATCGAACTGCTGGCCGAAGCTGTTGCCCACCAGGGTATCGCCGGTATGCCCCTGCAGGTCGATCCAGCTGCCATAGGCAAACCCTTCGTCCTTGCGCACCCAGACCACGCTGGGCGTGAAGAAGAACGCCGGATGCACGTAATCCATGTTCTCCAGACGCGGCAGCGTGATGAATGCGCCGGCGAGCAGGTCGACACGCCCGGTGCGCACCTCGTCCTGCGCCCGCGACCAGGGGCCGGTGTAGATCACGTCGACCACCACGCCCAGCTCCTTGGCCAGGTGCTTGAGCAGGTCGGCATTGGCCCCGATCAACTGCTGCGGGTTCTGCGGGTCGCGCCACAGGTAAGGGGGGTATTCCGGGTTACCGGTCGCCACCAGGCGCTCGCACTTGCCCGCAGCCAGGCCGGTAATCGGCATCAGGACCAAGGCGCACCACAGCAACAGCGACTTAAACGGATAACGCTTAGGCATCGGCTACTCTCGGTTCATGCGTTGATCGGCAGGATGACGAAGCATCCCGGAAACCTTCAGTGTTCATGCTAGCTTAATGGCGCCGCCATAATAATTCGCGATAAGGACGCGCCATGAAAAAACTGCTGCTCTTGCTACTGGTGCTGCTGTCAGCCAGCGCTGCCATCCTCTACGCCTTCCCCTCGACCCAGCTGGCGGGGTTGCGCCTGATCGAGCAGTATCGCGCCGGGCTCAGCCATGAACGACTGCGTGTCGGCGATCTTAACATCCATTACTACCGGGGAGGACCGGACACGGCCGAAACCCTGGTATTGATCCATGGCTTCGCTGCGGACAAGGACAACTGGCTGCGCTTCTCCCGCGACCTGACCCACGACTATCAGGTGATCGCGCTGGACCTGCCAGGCTTCGGCGACAGCGATCATCCCGCCGGCAGCTATGACGTCGGCACCCAGGCCGAGCGCCTGGCCGGCATTCTCGACGCGCTGGGAATCGAGCGCGCCCATGTCCTGGGCAACTCCATGGGCGGACATATTGCCGCCCTCTACGCCGCACGCTATCCACAGCGTGTCAGCTCGCTGGCGCTGTTCGACAACGCCGGGGTCGAAGCGCCGCACAAGAGCGAACTGTTCCAGCTGCTGGAGCGCGGCGCCGACAACCCGCTGGTGGTGCGCAGCCAGGAGGACTTCCAGCGCCTGCTGCAATTCGTCTTCGTCGAGCCCCCGTACCTGCCGGAGTCGCTCAAGCAGTACATGGCCGAACAGAGCATGGCCAACGCGGGCCACTACGACCAGGTGTTCCAGCAACTGGTCGAACGCTACATTCCCCTCGAGCCGGAACTGCCCAAGATCGAGGCCCCGACCCTGCTGCTCTGGGGCAAGCAGGATCGCGTGCTGGACGTGTCGAGCATCGACGTCATGCAACCCCTGTTGCACAGGTCCAGCGTGGCGATCATGGACAACGTCGGCCACGCCCCGATGCTCGAACGCCCCGAGGAAAGCGCCCTGCTCTACCGCCACTTCCTCGACAGCCTGAAACAGCCTTGAATCCAGGCAATAAAAAACCCGCTCATCAGAGCGGGTTTTTCGTAGCGGGAAAGCAGGTCAGACCAGCTTTTCCAGCTCCGGTACGGCTTCGAACAGGTCAGCGACCAGGCCGTAGTCAGCCACCTGGAAGATCGGCGCTTCTTCGTCCTTGTTGATCGCCACGATCACCTTGGAGTCCTTCATGCCGGCCAGGTGCTGGATCGCGCCGGAGATACCGACGGCGATGTACAGCTGCGGCGCGACGATCTTGCCGGTCTGACCGACCTGCATGTCGTTCGGCACGAAGCCGGCGTCGACAGCGGCGCGCGAAGCACCGACGGCAGCGCCCAGCTTGTCGGCCAGGGCGTACAGGTGCTTGAAGTTGTCGCCATTGCCCATGCCGCGGCCGCCGGATACGACGATCTTGGCAGCGGTCAGTTCCGGACGGTCGGACTTGGCCAGCTCTTCGCCGACGAAGGCGGACTTGCCGGCATCGGCCGGGCCGGATACCGCTTCAACGGCGGCGGAACCACCTTCGGCGGCAGCGGCGTCGAAACCGGTGGAACGCACGGTGATCACCTTGATGGCAGCCGAGGACTGCACGGTAGCGATGGCGTTACCGGCGTAGATCGGACGCTTGAAGGTGTCGGCGCTCTCGACCGCGATGATCTCGGAGATCTGGTCGACATCCAGCGCAGCGGCGACGCGCGGCAGGATGTTCTTGCCGTTGCTGGTGGCGGCAGCCAGGATGTGGCTGTAGCCCTTGCCCAGTTCGGCAACCAGCGGCGCGACGTTTTCCGGCAGCTGGTTGGCATAGGCGGCGTTGTCGGCCAGCAGAACCTTGGACACGCCAGCGACTTTGGCAGCGGCTTCGGCAGCAGCGCCAGCATTGGCACCGGCTACCAGCACGTGAATGTCGCCACCGATCTTCTGCGCAGCAGCGACGGTGTTCAGGGTAGCGGCAGCCAGGGCGGCATTGGTGTGTTCAGCGATAACCAGGATAGTCATTTAGATTACCTTCGCCTCGTTCTTCAGTTTCTCGACCAGTTCAGCCACGGACTTGACCTTGATGCCGGCGCTGCGAGCGGCCGGTGCTTCGACTTTCAGGGTCTTGACGGTGGAGGCAGTGGAAACGCCCAGCGCGTCCGGAGTCAGGGTCTCCAGCGGCTTCTTCTTGGCCTTCATGATGTTCGGCAGCGACGCATAACGCGGCTCGTTCAGACGCAGGTCGGTGGTGACGATCGCCGGCAGGTTCAGCGCAACGGTCTGCAGACCGCCATCGATCTCACGGGTCACGTTGACCTTGTCGCCAGCCACTTCGACCTTGGAGGCGAAGGTGCCCTGGCCGAAGCCAGTCAGCGCACCGAGCATCTGGCCGGTCTGGTTGTTGTCGCTGTCGATGGCCTGCTTGCCCATGATCACCAGCTGCGGCTGCTCCTTGTCGACCACAGCCTTGAGCAGCTTGGCCACGGCCAGGGAGTTCAGCTCGTCATTGGACTCGACCAGGACGGCACGGTCGGCGCCGAGAGCCAGCGCGGTACGCAGTTGCTCCTGGGCAGTGGCCGGGCCGATGGTGACGACGACGATTTCGCTCGCCACGCCCTTCTCCTTCAGGCGGACGGCTTCTTCCACGGCGATCTCGCAGAAGGGGTTCATGGACATCTTGACGTTGGCGAGGTCGACGCCGCTGTTGTCCGCCTTGACGCGAACCTTGACGTTGTAGTCAACCACTCGTTTGACAGCTACAAGAACCTTCATGGATTCCTCGTTACTCTCCGGTGAATAAGAATCTCGCCAAGGCGAGCCTGGTCAGCGATACAAATTGGCAGGAGCCAACCTTTTAGCCCAGACGGCGAGCGCAAAACCGCCCGTATCTTGACCCCGCGGCCTGGCTCGGTCAATACAGCGAACCGGCCGGTCATCCGCGATGTAGTAGGATTCTAACAGGCCTACAGAAAATTCAAACAAACGTTTGTATTGGCCCGCTGGAAGGGTGTAGATATAATGGCCGCGCCGCACTCAGGGATCGAGCTGCGCCCTCCAACATAAAACATCGAAGAGCCTTGAGTAGGAGATAGCCTGTGGAACGCGAATTTATGGAATTCGACGTCGTCATCGTCGGCGCCGGCCCGTCCGGCCTGTCAGCCGCCTGCCGACTGAAGCAGAAAGCCGCTGAAGCGGGCCAGGAGATCAGCGTCTGCGTGGTCGAGAAAGGCTCCGAAGTCGGTGCGCACATCCTCTCCGGTGCCGTATTCGAGCCACGCGCCCTGAACGAGCTGTTCCCTGACTGGAAAGAGCTGGGCGCCCCGCTGAACACCCCGGTCAAGCGCGATGACATCTATCTGCTGCGCGATGCCGACAAGGCTACCCGAATTCCTGACTTCTTTGTGCCAAAAACCATGCACAACGAAGGCAACTACATCATTTCCCTGGGCAACCTGTGCCGCTGGCTGGCGCAACAGGCCGAGAACCTCGGCGTCGAGATCTATCCCGGCTTCGCCGCCCAGGAAGCGCTGATCGACGAGAACGGCGTGGTACGCGGCATCGTCACCGGCGACCTGGGTGTGGACCGCGAAGGCAATCCCAAGGAAGGCTACTACACCCCCGGCATGGAGCTGCGCGCCAAGTACACCCTGTTCGCCGAAGGCTGCCGTGGCCACATCGGCAAGCAGCTGATCAAGAAGTACAACCTGGACAGCGAAGCCGACGCCCAGCACTACGGCATTGGCATCAAGGAAATCTGGGACATCGATCCGGCCAAGCACGAGCAAGGCCTGGTGGTTCATACCGCAGGCTGGCCGATGGACATCATGGGCACCGAAAACACCGGTGGCTCCTTCCTCTATCACCTGGAAAACAACCAGGTGGTGGTCGGCCTGATCATCGACCTGTCCTACGCCAACCCGCACCTGTCCCCGTTCGACGAATTCCAGCGCTACAAGCACCATCCGGTGATCGCCAAGTACCTGGAAGGCGGCAAGCGCGTCGCCTACGGCGCCCGCGCCATCTGCAAGGGCGGCATCAACTCGCTGCCGAAGATGGTCTTCCCCGGCGGCGCGCTGATCGGCTGCGACCTCGGCACCCTGAACTTCGCCAAGATCAAGGGCAGCCACACGGCGATGAAGTCCGGCATGCTCGCCGCCGACGCGATCGCCGAAGCACTGGCCGCCGGCCGCGAGGGTGGCGACGAGCTGAACAACTATGTCGATGGCTTCAAGGCCAGCTGGCTGTACGACGAGCTGTTCCGCAGCCGCAACTTCGGCGCCGCCATCCACAAGTACGGCGCCATCATCGGCGGCGGCATCAACTGGCTGGACCAGAACATCTTCGGCGGCAACGCGCCCTTCACGCTGCACGACAACAAGCCGGACTACGCCTGCCTGAAGCCGGCCGCCGAATGCGCGAAGATCGCCTACCCGAAACCGGACGGCAAGCTGAGCTTCGACAAGCTGAGCTCGGTGTTCCTCTCCAATACCAACCATGAAGAAGAACAGCCCTGCCACCTCAAGCTGGCCGACGCGAGCATCCCGCTGGCGAAGAACCTGCCGCTGTACGACGAACCGGCGCAGCGTTACTGCCCGGCTGGCGTATACGAGGTGGTGACTCAGGAAGACGGCGAGAAGAAGTTCCAGATCAACGCGCAGAACTGCGTGCACTGCAAGACCTGCGACATCAAGGACCCGGCCCAGAACATCACCTGGGTGGCGCCGGAAGGCACTGGCGGCCCGAATTACCCCAACATGTAATTCGCCTCGGCATGAAAAAGGCTCCCTCGGGAGCCTTTTTCATTGCGCCATGCTGACGCGGGAGGGGGCTTTAGCCGCGAAGGCGACGTTGCGAACTCGCCGCCAAAGCGCCTGCCACAGACCCGCTCAGTCCTGATAGATCATCTTGCGGCTCATGCCGCCATCGATGACGAACTCCTGGCCGGTGATGAAGCCCGCCGCATCCGAGAGCAGCCAGGCGACCTGCGCTGCGACATCCTCGACCGTCCCGACCCGCCCGACCGGATGCTGGGCATGATCGAACACCGACAACGGTTCCAGGCGCTGCTGTGACGGATCACGCGCATCGATCCAGCCAGGGCTGACGCAATTGACCCGGACGTCCGGGCCGAGGCTGATGGCCAGCGCATGAGTCAGCGCCAGCAGACCACCCTTGCTCGCCGCATAGGCCTCGCAATCGGCTTCGGACTGGCTGGCCCGGGTCGAGGCGATGTTGACGATGGCACCGCGATGCCCGCGCAGATAAGGCGCGCAATGCTTGGCCAGCAGCATCGGCCCGGTCAGGTTCACCGCCAGCATGCGATTCCAGCGCTTCAGATCGAGCGACTCCAGCGCCGGCGTGTGCGGCTCGGCGATAGCGGCACTGCACACCAGGGCATCGAGGCGACCGAACTGCCCCAGCACCTCGGCAACACCGAGGCTCACCTGATCTTCCTTGGCCACGTCCATGGCCACGAACCAGGCGTTGTCACCCAGCGCACGCGCGACCCTGGAACCCCGCTCCCGATCGATATCGGCGAGCACCACCTGCCAGCCCTCGGTGATCAGCCAGGCGCTGATACCCAGGCCAATGCCACGCGCAGCACCAGTGACCAGCGCGACACGCCCGTTGTTGGGCGTATCGTCGTTACCCCACTCCAGCATGCTCAGAGTGCAGCCAGGCCGCGTGCAAGATCAGCTTTCAGGTCCTGCAGCTCTTCCAGGCCCACGGCAAGGCGGATCAGGCTGTCGCGGATACCGGCATTGGCGCGCTCCTGCGGCGTCAGGCGCCCATGGGACGTGGTCGCCGGGTGAGCGATGGTGGTCTTGGTGTCGCCCAGGTTGGTGGTGATGGACACCACCCGCGTGGCGTCGATCACCTTCCAGGCCGCGTCGCGACCGCCCTTGACCTCGAAGCTGACCACCGCACCGAAGGCGCTCTGCTGCCGCTTCGCCAGTTCATGCTGCGGATGGCTGGGCAGGCCGGCGTAGTAGACGCGCTCGACCTGCGGCTGCTGCTCCAGCCACAGCGCCAGCTGCAGGGCGCTCTCGCTCTGCGCGCGCATGCGGATGCGCAGGGTTTCCAGGCCCTTGATGAACAGCCAGGCATTGAACGGGCTCAGGGTCGGGCCGGCGGTGCGCAGGAAACCCACCACTTCCTTCATCTGCTCGCTGCGCCCGGCCACCACGCCACCCATGCCGCGGCCCTGGCCGTCGATGTACTTGGTCGCCGAGTGCATGACGATATCGGCGCCCAGCTTCAGCGGCTGCTGCAGGGCCGGCGTACAGAAGCAGTTGTCCACCGCCAGCAGGGCACCGTGCGCATGAGCGATTTCGGCCAGCGCCGCGATATCCACCAGCTCGGCCAGCGGGTTGGACGGCGATTCGACGAACAGCAGCTTGGTGGTGGGCCTGAACGCCGCCTGCCAGGCATCCAGGTCGGCCAGCGGCACGTAGTCCACCTCGACACCGAAACGCTTGAGGTACTTCTCGAACAGGCTGATGGTGGAGCCGAACACGCTGCGCGATACCAGCACATGGTCACCGCCGCTGCACAGGCTCATGACGATAGCGAGGATCGCCGACATGCCCGACGCCGTCGCGACCGCCTGCTCGGCGCCCTCCAGCGCGGCAATGCGCTCCTCGAAGGTGCGCACGGTGGGGTTGGTGTAGCGCGAGTACACGTTGCCCGGCACTTCGCCGGCGAAACGCGCAGCCGCATCGGCGGCCGTGCGGAACACGTAACTGGAGGTGAGGAACAGCGCCTCGCCATGCTCGCCCTCTGGCGAGCGGCGCTGACCGGCACGCACCGCCAGGGTGTCGAAGCCTGCGTCGTCGAGATCGCTATCGAGTCGCCCAGCATCCCATTCCAGTGTCATCTTTCTACCTCACGAATAAGTAGCCCGGATGCAATCCGGGAACTTCAGTGTGACATTCCCCCGGATTGCATCCGGGCTACGACCGAGGGCAGGCATCCCCTGCCCCGTGCTTCAGTTGTTGTGCAGATCGATGATCGCACTGACAGCCTGCGACTTGGCCTTGCTGGCATCGTTGCGCGCCTGCTCGATGCGATTCAGGTAGGCCTCGTCGACATCGCCGGTCACGTACTTGCCATCGAATACCGCGCAGTCGAAGTTGTCGATCTTGATCTTCTTGCTGCCGCTGACCGCCTCTATCAGGTCCTGCAGGTCCTGGTAGACCAGCCAGTCGGCGCCGATCAGCTCGCCCACCTGCTCGGTGGTGCGGCCATGGGCGATCAGCTCATGGGCGCTGGGCATGTCGATACCGTAGACGTTCGGATAACGCACGGCCGGTGCGGCGGAGCAGAAGTAGACGTTCTTCGCCCCGGCTTCGCGTGCCATCTGGATGATCTGCTTGCAGGTGGTGCCACGCACGATGGAGTCGTCCACCAGCATCACGTTCTTGCCACGAAACTCCAGCTCGATGGCATTGAGCTTCTGCCGTACGGATTTCTTGCGCGCCGCCTGGCCGGGCATGATGAAGGTACGGCCGATGTAGCGGTTCTTGACGAAGCCCTCGCGGAACTTGACGCCCAGGTGGTTGGCCAGCTCCACCGCGGCAGTACGGCTGGTGTCCGGGATCGGGATGACCACGTCGATGTCGTGCTGCGGACGCTCGCGCAGGATCTTCTCGGCCAGCTTCTCGCCCATGCGCAGACGCGCCTTGTACACCGAGATGCCGTCCATGATCGAATCCGGACGCGCCAGGTAGACGTGCTCGAAGATGCACGGCGCATAGCTCGGGTTCTTCGCGCACTGGCGGGTAAACAGACGGCCATCTTCGGTGATGTAGACCGCCTCGCCCGGAGCAAGATCACGGATCAGGGTGAAACCGAGCACGTCCAGCGCGACGCTTTCCGAGGCGATCATGTACTCGACGCCTTCGTCGGTGTGACGCTGACCGAAGACGATCGGACGAATGCCATTGGGGTCGCGGAAGCCGACGATGCCGTAGCCGGTGATCATCGCCACCACCGCGTAACCGCCGACGCAACGCTCGTGCACGTGGGTGACCGCGGCGAACACGTCTTCCTCGGTCGGCTGCAGCTTGCCGCGCTGCGCCAGCTCATGAGCGAAGACGTTGAGCAGCACCTCCGAATCGGAGTTGGTGTTCACGTGACGCAGGTCGGACTCGTAGATTTCCTTGGCCAGCTGCTCGACGTTGGTCAGGTTGCCGTTGTGCGCCAGGGTGATGCCGTACGGCGAGTTGACGTAGAACGGCTGCGCCTCGGCCGAGCTGGAGCTGCCAGCGGTCGGGTAGCGCACGTGACCGATGCCCATGTCGCCCACCAGGCGCTGCATGTGGCGCTGCTGGAACACATCACGCACCAGGCCGTTGTCCTTGCGCAGGAACAGGCGACCATCATGGCTCGTCACGATGCCGGCAGCGTCCTGGCCGCGATGCTGAAGGACGGTAAGCGCGTCATACAGCGCCTGATTGACGTTCGACTTGCCGACGATACCGACGATGCCACACATGTGCCACGACCCCTGCTAGATAGTTCAGGCTAATTCAGCGACCAGCGCAGCGGTTGCTCCGCACTGGCCACTCTTTTAAAGCAGATCGGCTGGGTGAGCCGCTCCACCGGAAAACCACTGACCGGACCACCCCAGAATGAGGTTCTTCGACCAGTCGGCGACCATCAGAAAATGCGGCACCAGTTGTGACTGCTGCCACCATTCGTCCTGCTCCACCGGCGCCAGGCTGACCAGCCCCACCAGCAGCACCACCAGCAGGCCACCCCGTGCGGCGCCGAATACCATGCCGAGAAAACGGTCGGTACCGGACAGGCCAGTCACGCGAATCAGCTCACCGATGAGAAAGTTGACCAGAGCGCCGACCAGCAAGGTGGCGATGAAGAGAATGGCACAGGCCGCTATCACCCGTGCAGAAGGCGTATCGATAAATTCGACGAGATGCTGGGCCAGCGCGCCGCCGAACATCCAGGCGACGATGCCCGCGATGATCCAGGTCAGCAGCGACAGGGCTTCCTTGACGAAGCCGCGCTTCAGGCTGATCAAACTCGATATGGCGATGACGGCGATGATCGCCCAATCGACCCAGGTGAATACCACGGTGCGGCCTACCAGCGGAAAAGGCGGAACATTTTACCAGAGCCCGGCGCATCGGGTAACCGGGCGATGAAAAGTCCCGCCTTCCAGGCCATGTAAAAACGTCGCGAACGAAGGTCAGGCAAGGCAAAAACGACGTCGCGTTCGGCTTCACGGGCTGCAAACGCGCATTGCGAGGCGTCCCTTGACGCAGCATGGCCGAGCGCAGGAGTTTTCACACAGTCGGCTTCAACCGGCCTCTGGCTGAAAACGCACGACGAAACCGCTGAGCTTGTGCTGGCGATTGAGCTGGTCACGCAGGCGCTCGGCCTCGGCACGCTCGATCAGCGGACCGACGAAGACCCGATTCATCCCCTCGAAGGTGCGGATGTACGCATTGTAGCCCTGGCTGCGCAGGGTCTTCTGCAAGGTTTCCGCACCGCTGCGGCTGGAGAGACTGGCCAGTTGCACCGACCAGCTGATCGGCAGGCTGTTGGCATCCAGGCGAGCGTCCGGCTTGGCCGGCGCCGTGGTCGCCACTGGCGCGGGTTTGCTCGGCTCCGGCTTGCTCGGCTCGACGACAGGCTTAGGCTGCTCCTGCACCTCGACCACCTGCGGCGCCTCGTCCTCGACCGGGATGGGCTCCTGCGGCAACACCTCGGGCTCGACCACCTCGGCCGGCTGCACGATGATCTCGGCAGTCGCCGGCGCTTGCGGCATGTCCGGAGCGTCGACCACGACGCGGCGCATCTCGTCCTCGCGCGACAGCAGCATCGGCAGGAAAATCACCGCCAGTGCCACCAGCACCAGAGCACCGACCATGCGCTGCTTGAGCCCCTTGTCCAGCATTGCCATCCCCCAATCCCCTTATCAAGCCGGGCGGGCCAGCCAGTCCAGGGCCTCGGCCACGCAGAAAAACGATCCGAACAACAGAATCTCGTCACCCTCGGCCGCCCGCTCGCACTGCGCGTCCAGTGCGGCATGCACATCCGGGTGCAGCGTCACCACAGCCCCCAGTCCTTGCAGGTGGTCCGCGAGGTCCTGCGCCGGGCGCGAACGTGGCGTGGCGAGTGGCGCCACGGCCCACTCGTCGACCTCACCGAGCAGCGGCGCGACGACCCCCGGCAGATCCTTGTCCGCCAGCAGACCGAACACGGCCCGACGCTTGCCGCTCACCGGGCGACTCTGCAGACGCTGCGCCAGATAATCGGCGGCATGGGGATTATGCCCAACATCGAGCAACAGTGTGAGTGCCTTGCCATGCCAATCCACCTGGCGACGATCCAGACGCCCGGTCACCCGGGTCGCCCGCAGGGCCCGGCGGATCGCCTCGGCGGACCAGGGCAGCGGCAGCAGCGCGTAGGCCTGCAAGGCCAGCGCGGCATTCTCCATCGGCAGATCGAGCAACGGCAGCTGTTCAAGCCGCAGTACCCTGCCCTGCGTATCGAGACCGTACCAGGACCAGTCCTGCTCATCGACGCTCAGGTCATAGTCACGCCCACGCAGGTAAAGCGGCGTGTCCAGGTTCAGCGCCTGGTTGAGCAAGGGCTGTGGCGGATCGAGGTCTGCGCACAGCGCCGGCTTGCCGGCGCGCATGATCCCGGCCTTCTCGAACGCCACCGACTCGCGCGTGTCGCCCAGCCAGTCGGCATGGTCCAGGCCGATGCTGGTGATCAGCGCCAGGTCGGCATCGACGAGATTGACCGCATCCAGACGCCCGCCGAGCCCGACCTCGAGCACGACCGCGTCCAGCCCGGCGCGCTCGAACAGCCAGAAGGCCGCCAGCGTGCCCATTTCGAAGTAGGTCAGGGAGATCTCACCGCGCGCCGCCTCGACCGCCGTAAAGGCCTGGCAGAGTTCCGCGTCGCTCGCCTCGCGCCCCTGCAGGACGACACGCTCGTTGTAGCGCAGCAGGTGCGGCGAACTGTAGACGCCGACGCGCTGCCCCTGCTCGGCGAGCAGGCTGGCGAGAAAGGCACAGGTAGAGCCCTTGCCGTTGGTGCCGGTCACGGTGATCACCAGCGGCGCGGGCTTGCCCAGGCCGAGCCGCCGCGCCACCTCGCGCGAACGATCCAGGCCCATATCGATGGCCGAAGGATGCAGTTGCTCGAGGTAGGCGAGCCACTCGTCCAGGCTACGTTCGATCATGCAGTGGCCGGCAGCGCAACCGGAGAAGGACGATTCATCAGCTGCGCCAGCAGGCGAGCCAGACGCGGACGCAGTTCGTTGCGCGAAATGATCATGTCGATGGCGCCATGCTCCAGCAGGAACTCACTGCGCTGGAAGCCTTCAGGCAGTTTCTCGCGCACGGTCTGCTCGATCACGCGCGGCCCGGCGAAGCCGATCAATGCCTTGGGCTCGGCCACGATCACGTCGCCGAGCATGGCCAGGCTGGCGGAGACGCCGCCGTAGACCGGATCGGTCAGCACCGAGATGAACGGCAGGCCTTCTTCACGCAGGCGCGCCAGCGCAGCGGAGGTCTTGGCCATCTGCATCAGCGAGATCAGCGCCTCCTGCATGCGCGCACCACCGGAAGCGGAGAAGCACACCAGCGGGCAACGGTTCTCCAGGGCGTAGTTGGCCGCCTGCACGAAGCGCTCGCCAACGATGGCGCCCATGGAGCCGCCCATGAAGGAAAACTCGAACGCGCAGACGGCGATCGGCATGCCTTCGAGCGTACCGCTCATGGAAATCAGCGCATCCTTCTCACCGGTCTGCTTCTGTGCGGCGGACAGGCGATCCTTGTACTTCTTGCTGTCGCGGAATTTCAGGCGATCGACGGGTTCCAGATCGGCACCCAGCTCTTCGCGACCATCGGCATCGAGGAACAGGTCGATACGCGCACGCGCGCCGATGCGCATGTGGTGGTTGCACTTGGGGCAGACGTCCAGGGTCTTTTCCAGCTCGGGACGATAGAGCACGGCATCGCAGGACGGACACTTGTGCCACAGGCCCTCGGGCACAGAGCTCTTCTTCACCTCGGAACGCATGATCGAGGGGATGAGTTTGTCTACCAACCAGTTGCTCATGCTGTCATTTCTCCATAACCGTTGGTTCGGATGGACGCCTCATCATGAAGCACCCACCTCCAGCAATTCTTTTCTGCCGCATCGATGGCGCGCACAAACGGGCCACGGCGGCGTGACAGGCTAATTGACGGCCCCGCCGCAGTCGCCGTCACATTGCGCGTCAACGACTGCCCGTACGAACGCGCGAATCTTGCTTGCATCCTTTATGCCTTTGCTCGCCTCCACCCCGCCACTGACGTCGACGGCATAAGGCCTGACCTGACGAATTGCACTGGCGACGTTGCTCGCGTCGAGGCCGCCGGCCAGAATGATGGGCCGGCTCACGCCCGGTGGCACCAGAGACCAGTCGAACGCCGCACCGGTACCCCCGGGCACGCCCTCGACGAAGGTATCGAGCAGGATGCCCCGCGCACCGGCATAGGGCGCCATCATCGCAGCGACATCCTCCCTCGCACGCACCCGCAGCGCCTTGATGTAAGGGCGAGCGAATCCTTCGCAGTCGGCCGGCGACTCGTCGCCATGAAACTGCAGCAGATCCAGGGGCACTTGTGCCAACAGGGCCCGCAACTGCTCACGCGGCATGTTCACGAACAATCCGACGCTGGTCACGAACGGCGGCAAGGCCTGCACGATCGCCACCGCCTGCTCGACACTGACCGCGCGCGGGCTCCTGGCGTAGAACACCAGGCCGATGGCATCCGCACCGGCCTCGACGGCTGCCAGCGCATCCTCAACCCGGGTAATGCCGCAAATCTTGCTGCGCACGCGCATCGACTTCACACCTCTTGATCAGCGAACGCCGGATGTTAGCAAAGGCCTAGTCCGCCCGCACATCCGCCAGCCCGGAGAGAAAGTGCGGCCCCAGGTAGCGCGACGGCAATTCGAACTCTTCGGGATACTCCACCTGGATCAGATAGAGCCCGTAAGGATGTGCCGTCACCCCACCACTGCGCCGCTCCGCTCGCTCCAGCACCTCGCTCACCCAGCCTGTCGGACGCTCTCCGGCGCCAATGGTCATCAGCACTCCGGCGATATTGCGCACCATGTGATGGAGGAAGGCATTGGCCCGAACGTCCAGCACGATGAAGCGACCATGCTCGATGACTTCCAGGTGATGCACGGTCTTGATCGGCGACTTGGCCTGGCACCGGGTAGCACGGAACGCGCTGAAATCATGGGTACCGACCAAGGCACGGGCCGCTTCACGCATGCGCGCCACATCCAGCGGACGGTGATTCCAGGTCACCTCCTCGGCCATGTGCGCCGGGCGGATCGGGTCATTGTAGATGACATAGCGATAACGCCGCGCCATGGCGCTGAAGCGCGCATGGAAATGCGCCGGCATCACCTTCGCCCAGGTCACGCTGATGTCCTTGGGCAGGTTCATGTTGGCGCCCATGATCCACGCGTGCAGCGACCGCTCGACAGCGGTGTCGAAATGCACCACCTGGCCACTGGCATGCACCGATGCATCGGTGCGCCCGGCACAGTGAATGTTCACCGGCGCACCGCCGGCAACCTTGGACAGGGCACTTTCCAGGCAACCCTGAATGGAGGCGACCTGGCCGCTCTGGCGCTGGAAACCACGGTAACGTGCGCCCTTGTATTCGAGGCCCAGGGCGATTCTGGAAAAGCCAGCGGCCGCCATTTCGGCGGCCGCTACAGGTACTGCTTCAGACATGGATTCGATCAAACCAGCTTGGCAATCATCTCGCGAGCTTCCTGCTGCTGGGCGTCGCTGCCTTCGGCAACCACTTCGTCGAGGATGTCACGCGCACCCTCGGTGTCGCCCATGTCGATGTAGGCGCGCGCCAGGTCCAGCTTGGTCGCGGTCTCATCGGTGCCGGAGAGGAAGTCGAAGTCATCGTCACCCTCCAGCTCGCTGGCGATACCGTCGGCTGGCGCCAGCGACGCGCCCTGCGGCTCGTCGAGATCGGTGGAGAGCTGGTCCAGCTCGGCCGTGACTTCATCCAGCTGCGCCGCGAAACTGTCGGCTTCCACCGCAGGCTGGGCCGGGGTCTCGTCGTCGAGCGACAGATCGAAATCCGCCGGCAGGTCGAGATCGGCAGCAGGTGCTTCGTCCGGCAGATCGAGGCCGAGGTCGGCCAGATCATCGGCCGACTGAGCAGCCGGGGCGTCGTCGTCCAGGCTCAGCAGGAACTCGTCGGCATCGTCCGCAGCCGCCGTGGACGGCTCATCCAGATCCAGACTGAAGTCGGACAGGTCATCGGCAGACTGCGACAGCTCGACCTTGTCGTCATCCAGGGACAGGTCGAAGCTCAGGTCATCGTCGCTGGCCGCTGCCGGTGCAGCCGGCTCGTCGACCAGACCGAAATCCAGGTCGTCATCCAGCGACAGCGGCGCTTCTTCCGCCTTGGCAGACTGCACGTCGCCACCCAGGTCGGACTCGAGATCATCGAGACTCAGGTCGAAGGCATCGTCGAGGTCGTCAGCGGCTGCAGCAGCCGATTCGTTGCGCGGCTCGTCCAGACCGAGATCATCGAGGCTGAACTCGCCGATGTCGTCCGAGGACGCCACGGCAGCCGCCGCGCCAGCGCCGGCAAAGGCAGCGATGGCAGGATACTTGGCCTTGAGCTGCTCGGCTTCGGCGTTGACGCCACCGAACTCGCGCAGTTCGTTGTCCTGGCGGGCGAAACCTTCGCGATCGCCCAGCTCGGCATAGACTTCCATCAGTTTCAGACGCAGGTCGCTGCGGTGCGGCTCGTCATTGATCGCGTTCTGCAGCAGCTCGGCAGCCTGGTTGAAACGACCATAGGCGATGTAGATGTCCGCCTCACCCAGGGCATCGCCGGTCTGCGCGGAAACGCGCTCCTCGGCGCCAGCCGGTGCAGCGGCGGCGGCTGGCTCGTCCTCGAGGCCGGCGAAGGTGTCTTCGGGCATGTCGAGTTCAGGAGCGAAGCCCTGATCTTCGGCCAGTTCGTCACCCAGCTCGTCATGCTGCTCCGCTTCTTTCATCGCATTGCGGCGCGACAGAGCCATCAGGCCGACCAGCAACAGCAGCAGTGCACCACCGCCCGCCAGACCCAGGGTCATCGGGTTGCTCATCAGGTCATCGATGAAGCTCTGCGGAGCAGGTGCGGGAGCCGGAGCCGGAGCCGGAGCCGGCGCGGCAGGCTTGCTCTCCTCGACCGGCTGAACCGGAGCGGCTGGTTCAACGGCAGCAGCCGGCTCACTGGCCGGCTGTTCGGTGGCGGCGGCGCCGTCTTCGACGGGCGCCTCCGGCTCTTCGGAATAGTTGTAGTCAGTCGCCGCCTCTTCAGGCGGCGAGACCGGAGGCGTCGCCGCCTCCGAGGCCGGCGGCACCGCTTCAGGTTCCGCAGCGGGCGCCTCCACTTCCGGAGTCACCTCGGGTGTTTCAGGCGCTGGCGCTGCGGCCGGAGTAGCGGCCATGTCGGCCTGCATCTTGGCCAGCTGGTTGTCCTTGAGTTCGATCAGGCGCTGCAGCTTGTCCAGCTGACTCTGCAGATCGCCAACCCGGCTCTGCAGCTCGGCATTCTCACGACGCGTCGAGTCGAGGCTTTCCTGCGTCACCGCCAGCTTGTCGGCCAGGGCCTTGCTGTCGGCCGAACCGGTGTCACTGCCACGCGTGGACTTGCCCGCATCGGCGGCGACCAGTTTCAGGCTGTCCCCGGTCTTCGCCGTGGACGGTGCGGCACCAGCCTCGGCACGGCGGGTGGCATCCAGCTGCCGCGACGCGACAGCACGACCTTCACGCCAGGCAGCGTTCTGCTCGGCAACCTGGGCGACCGCTTCGGCGTTGCTGCGACGGCGAATCTGCTGCTCATCCGGCAGACGCAGCACCTGACCGCTCTTCATGCGGTTGATGTTGCCGCCGATGAAGGCGTCGGGATTCAGGTCCTGAATGGCCAGCATGGTCTGATTGACCGAGCCACCGTCGACGCGCTGGGCGATTTCCCAGAGGGTGTCGTTGGCCGTGGTCTTGTATTCGTTGCCGCTGATGGCGCGCGAAGCGGGCGCCGGGGCAGTCGGACGCGGCGCGGCGGCCGGCTTGCTGCTGGCAGTGGGCGTTGCTGCCGGGCGCGGCGCCGGGGCTGCTGCCGGCAACTTGGGCGCGGCCGCTACGGTTGTCTGCGGGGAGTACAGCGGCGGGTCCAGCAGCAGCGTGTATTCACGCAGCAATCGACCGTTCGGCCAGAGCACTTCCACCAGGAAGTTGAGATAGGGCTCGCGCACCACCTTGCTGGAGGTGACACGAATCACGCTCTTGCCGTTCGGCTTCAGCACAGGGGTGAATTTCAGATCGGTCAGGAAGTACTGACGATCGACACCCGCCTTCACGAAGTCTTCGGGAGAAGCGAGGCTGGGAATGACTTCGTTGGAGGCCAGATCACGGACCTCCAGCAATTCGATTTCCGCTACCAACGGCTGATTCAACGAGGATTGCAGGGTAACTTCACCCAACCCCAGCGCATGCGCCATACCGGAAGACAGCGCAGAAGCCGCTGCGATTGCCAGCACTAGTTTGCGAACCCGAACCATAGCGTTATCCCTTGTTTTATCTTTTTCTCGGCTTGCGAGAAGGTCTTGGTAATTGCTGCCTGCCTCCGCTCCTAGAGCGGCTCCCCATTCAGCAATCAACTCAGCCAGTATTGCCAAGCTAGAAAGATTCTTCAAATTTCTAGGTAAGTATCTTTTACAGATAGTGTTTTATCAATAACTCGGCTATTTGCACAGCATTCAGGGCGGCGCCTTTTCTCACATTATCAGACGCAATCCACAAATTGAGTTGCCGTGGATCGCTCACACCACGACGAACGCGCCCGACATAGACCAGATCCTGACCGACCGCGTCACCCACCGCCGTCGGATAATCGCCCGCCTCGACCAGTTCGATTCCCGCTGCCGTTTCCAGCAGACGCTGCACCGCCGCGATATCGATATCCACGTCACTCTGCATGGCGAGTGCCAGGCTGTCACCGAAGAATACCGGCACCAGGGCGCAGGTCGCCCCCACCGCCAGCCCGGGCAAACCCGACAGTTGCTGCAGCTCGGCGGCCAGACGCTTCTCCAGTTCGGCGTGCCCCTGCTCGTCCACCGCACCGACCTGCGCCAGCACATTGAAGGCGACCTGGCGATCCACCGCCTGGGTTTCCAGCGGGCGGGCATTGAGCAGCTCGGCCGTCTGCCGCGCCAGCTCCTGCACGCCACTGCGACCCAGCGTGGAAATCGACAGCATGGCATTCAGCTGCACCTGGCGTGGCTGCAACAGCGGCTTCAGCGCTGCCAGCACCACCGCGCAGGCAGTCGCCGAAGGCGTCGGCACGCTCACCTGCCACGGCGCAGTCAGGTCTGGCGTTGCGCCCTCGCCCAGTTCGGGCAGAACGCACGGCGCCAGATCCAGCGGCAAGGCGGCACTGAGATCGATCAGCGAACAGCCGGCAGCACGCACGGCCTCGTGAAAAGCCCGCGTCACCTCCACGCCCGCGGCAAAGAATGCCAGCTGGACCTGCGTGAAATCGAACGCCTCGAGCGACCTGACCCGCAGCTGACGCCCGCGGAAGGAGAGGCTCTGCCCGGCGGACTCGCTACTGGCCAGGAGATGCAGGTCCTTGACCGGGAAGTCGCGCTCCTCGAGCAGTTCGACCAGCGCCTCACCGACATGACCGGTGGCGCCGACCAGGGCGATATTGATGGTTTTGCTCATGCTTCGATCTGCCGCACAAAAGGAGCGGCACTGTAACCGCGCCCTTCTTGCCACCGCAACTGCAAGCCCGGAAACGACGAAGCCCCGCTACCGAGGTAGCGGGGCTTCGTCTGCATCACGCGTCTGCGGTGCGCCTCAGCGCTCCAGCAGGATTCGCAGCATGCGCCGCAGCGGCTCGGCCGCGCCCCACAGCAGCTGGTCACCCACGGTGAAGGCGCCCAGGTACTGCGAGCCCATGTTGAGCTTGCGCAGGCGGCCGACCGGTACGCTCAGGGTACCGGTCACGGCAGTCGGGCCGAGGTCGCGGATGGAGTCTTCGCGATGGTTCGGCACCAGCTTGACCCAGGGGTTGTGCTGACTGATCAGGCCTTCGATGTCGGCCATCGGCACATCCTTGTTCAGCTTGATGGTCAGCGCCTGGCTGTGGCAACGCATGGCACCGATACGCACGCAGATGCCGTCGACCGGGATCGGGCTCTTGAAGCGGCCGAGGATCTTGTTGGTCTCGGCCTGCGCCTTCCACTCTTCACGGCTCTGGCCGTTAGGCAGTTCCTTGTCGATGTAGGGGATCAGGCTGCCGGCCAGCGGCATGCCGAAGTTGTCGACCGGGAAGTCTTCGCCACGCATGGCCTCGGCGACCTTGCGGTCGATGTCGAGGATGGCGCTGGCCGGGTCGGCCAGGTCGTCCGCGACAGCGGCGTTGATCGCACCCATCTGCTTGATCAGCTCACGCATGTTCTGCGCACCGGCACCGGAGGCGGCCTGATAGGTCATGGCGCTCATCCACTCGACCAGGCCGGCTTCATACAGGCCACCGAGCGCCATCAGCATCAGGCTGACGGTGCAGTTGCCGCCGATGTAGTTCTTGCTGCCGGCATCCAGCGCCTGGTCGATCACCTTGCGGTTGACCGGGTCGAGCACGATCACCGCGCTGTCGTCCATGCGCAGGCTGGAGGCGGCATCGATCCAGTAACCCTGCCAGCCGGCTTCACGCAGCTTGGGGAAGACTTCGTTGGTGTAGTCACCGCCCTGGCAGGTCAGGATCACGTCCAGGCCTTTCAGGTCGTCAATGTTGTAGGCGTCCTTCAGCGGCGCAATGTCCTTGCCAATCGCCGGCCCTTGGCCGCCAACGTTGGAAGTGGTGAAGAACACCGGCTCGATCAGGTCGAAATCCCGCTCCTCCAGCATGCGCTGCATGAGCACGGAACCGACCATGCCACGCCAACCGATCAGACCTACACGTTTCATAACGACTACACCTATATAAACAGCCCGCCGGAACCACCCCGGCGGGGCTGGAAAGATTACAGACTACGCAGCGCTTCGACTACTGCATCACCCATCGCGGAGGTACCGACCTTGGTCTTGCCCTCGGACCAGATGTCACCGGTGCGCAGGCCCTGATCCAGCACCAGGCTCACGGCTTTCTCGATGGCATCGGCGGCAGCGACCTGGCCGAAGCTGTAACGCAGCATCATGGACACCGAGAGAATGGTGGCCAGCGGGTTGGCGATGCCCTGACCGGCGATGTCCGGCGCGGAGCCGTGGCACGGCTCGTACATGCCCTTGTTGTCGGCATCCAGCGAGGCCGACGGCAGCATGCCGATGGAACCGGTGAGCATCGATGCCTCGTCAGACAAAATGTCACCAAACATGTTGTCGGTGACCATCACGTCGAATTGCTTGGGTGCACGCACCAGTTGCATGGCGGCGTTGTCGACGTACATGTGGCTCAGTTCGACGTCCGGGTAGTCCTTGGCCACTTCCTCGACCACGGCGCGCCACAGCTGGCTGGACGCCAGCACGTTGGCCTTGTCCACCGAGCACAGCTTCTTGCCACGGACACGGGCCATGTCGAAGCCGACCTTGGCGATACGGCGGATCTCGCTCTCGCTGTACGGCAGGGTGTCATAGGCCATGCGCTCGCCGTTCTCCAGCACCTTGCTCTCGCGCGGCTGGCCGAAGTAGATCCCGCCGGTCAGCTCACGCACGATGAGGATGTCCAGACCGGCGACGATTTCCGGCTTGAGGCTGGAGGCCTCGGCCAGTTGCGGGTACAGCAGCGCCGGGCGCAGGTTGCCGAACAGGCCCAGCTGCGAACGGATTTTCAGCAGGCCACGCTCCGGACGGATGGCCGGGTCGATGCTGTCCCACTTCGGACCGCCGACGGCGCCGAGCAGAATCGCATCGGCCGCGCGCGCGCGCGCCAGGGTCTCGTCGGCCAGCGGCACGCCGTAACGGTCGATGGCCGCACCACCGAGGTCATCGAAGCTCAGTTCGAAGCCCAGGCTGTACTTGTCGTTGGCCAGGTTCAGCACCTTGACCGCCTCGGCCATGATTTCCGGACCGATGCCGTCACCAGGGAGAACCAGAATCTGTTTCATAAAAAGACTTCCTTCGGAAATAGCTACAAGCTTCAAGCTGCAAGCCACAAGCGCAAGCCGCTTTCACGTGCAGCCTGAAGCTTGCGCCTTGCAGCTCCTGTTATTTGATCGCGCCGAACAGCCAGGGACTGCCCTGCTGGTAGCTGGCCTCGAAGGCCTTGATCGCGTCCTGATCCTGCAGGGTCAGGCCGATGTCGTCCAGGCCGTTGAGCAGGCAATGCTTGCGGAAGGCATCGACCTCGAAGCTGTACTGCACGCCATCGGGACGGGTCACGGTCTGCGTCTCGAGGTCGACCGTCAACTGGTAACCCTCGGTGGCCTCGGCCTGCTCGAACAGTGCATCGACCTCTGCATCCTTGAGGATGATCGGCAGCAGGCCGTTCTTGAAGCTGTTGTTGAAGAAGATGTCGGCGAAGCTCGGCGCGATCACCGTGCGGAAACCGTACTCGTCCAGCGCCCAGGGCGCGTGTTCACGCGACGAGCCGCAGCCGAAGTTCTCGCGTGCCAGCAGCACGCTGGCCCCCTGGTAACGCGGGAAGTTGAGCACGAACTCCTGGTTGACCGGGCGCTTGGAGTTGTCCTGGTTCGGCTGACCGACATCCAGGTAGCGCCACTCGTCGAACAGGTTCGGACCGAAACCGGTGCGCTTGATCGACTTCAGGAACTGCTTGGGAATGATCTGATCGGTGTCGACGTTGGCCCGATCGAGCGGGCAGACCAGGCCGGTGTGTTGGGTAAAGGCTTTCATCTTCTAGCTCCTCAGGCCTGGATCAGTTCACGAACGTCGATGAAGCGACCGGTCACCGCCGCAGCGGCAGCCATGGCCGGGCTCACCAGGTGGGTACGACCACCCGCGCCCTGACGGCCTTCGAAGTTGCGGTTGGAGGTGGACGCGCAATGCTCGCCACTGCCCAGCTTGTCCGGGTTCATCGCCAGGCACATGGAGCAGCCCGGCTCACGCCATTCGAAACCGGCCTCGATGAAGATCTTGTCCAGCCCCTCGGCCTCGGCCTGCGCCTTGACCAGGCCGGAGCCCGGCACCACCAGCGCCTGCTTGACGGTCGCCGCGACCTTGCGCCCCTTGGCCACTTCGGCGGCGGCACGCAGGTCTTCGATGCGCGAGTTGGTGCAGGAGCCGATGAACACGCGGTCGAGCTGGATCGCGGTGATCGGCTGGTTGGCAGCCAGGCCCATGTACTTCAGCGCACGGGTGATCGAGTCCTTCTTCACCGGGTCGGCCTCGACAGCCGGGTCCGGCACGTTCTGGTCGACGGCCAGGACCATTTCCGGCGAGGTGCCCCAGCTGACCTGCGGCTTGATCTCGGAGGCGGCAAGCTCGACCACGGTGTCGAACACCGCATCGGCGTCGGAGACCAGGTTCTGCCACTGCGCCACGGCCTTGTCCCAGTCGCTGCCCTTGGGCGCGAACGGACGATCCTTGACGTAGGCGATGGTCTTCTCGTCCACCGCCACTAGGCCGACACGGGCACCGGCCTCGATGGACATGTTGCAGATGGTCATGCGGCCTTCCAGCGACAGGTCGCGGATGGCGCTGCCGGCGAATTCCAGGGCATGGCCATTGCCACCGGCGGTGCCGATCTTGCCGATCACGGCCAGCACGATGTCCTTGGCAGTGACGCCGAACGGCAGCTTGCCCTCGACGCGCACCTGCATGTTCTTCATCTTCTTGGCCACCAGGCACTGAGTGGCGAGCACGTGCTCGACCTCGGAGGTGCCGATACCGTGCGCCAGCGCACCGAAGGCGCCATGGGTGGAGGTGTGCGAGTCGCCGCAGACCACGGTCATGCCCGGCAGGGTAGCGCCCTGCTCCGGACCGACGACGTGGACGATGCCCTGGCGCACGTCGTTCATCTTGAACTCGAGGATGCCGAAGTCATCGCAGTTCTCGTCCAGGGTCTGTACCTGGATGCGCGACACTTCGTCGGCGATGGCGTCGAGGCCGCCCTGGCGCTCGGCCCGGGTGGTCGGCACGTTGTGATCCGGGGTGGCGATGTTGGCGTCTATGCGCCACGGCTTGCGCCCGGCCAGACGCAGCCCCTCGAAAGCCTGTGGCGACGTCACTTCGTGAAGGATGTGACGATCGATGTAGATCAGCGAGGAACCGTCATCGCGACGTTTCACTTCGTGCATTTCCCAGAGCTTGTCGTAGAGCGTCTTGCCGGCCATCAGCGTTACCTCATCAGCGTGTTTCTATGCCAGGGCGAAAAGGCCCTTTGGCTTATGGGGTGAAATGCTATGATCGCGGCACGAATAACTCAAATTCATATTTTTCATCTAGGAGATTCCCCAAAGGAATCTGTCCACGCCGCACGCTGCAAGCGACAAGCCGCAAGCAATACCGCGCGACTCGACCTGCCGCTTGCAGCCTGCCGCTAGGAGCTGCCGTTATGGATCTGGCCAACCTCAACGCCTTCATCGCCATCGCCGAAACCGGCAGCTTTTCCGAAGCCGGCGAGCGCCTGCACCTGACCCAGCCTGCGGTCAGCAAGCGCATCGCCGGGCTGGAGCAACAGCTGGGCGTGCGCCTGTTCGATCGCCTGGGTCGCGAGATCGGCCTGACCCAGGCCGGTCGCGCCCTGCTGCCACGCGCGTACCAGATCCTCAATGTGCTGGACGACACCCGCCGCGCCCTGACCAACCTGTCGGGCGAAGTCAGCGGTCGCCTGACCCTGGCCACCAGTCACCACATCGGCCTGCACCGCCTCCCTGCCCTGCTGCGCGCCTTCACCCGCGCGCACCCGCAGGTCGCGCTGGACATCCAGTTCCTCGACTCGGAAGTGGCCTATGAAGAAGTGCTGCATGGCCGCGCCGAGCTGGCGGTGATCACCCTCGCCCCGGAAACCCGCGAACCCATCCGCGCCGTGGCCGTCTGGGACGACCCGCTCGACTTCGTCGCCGCACCCGAACACCCGCTGGCACGCAGCCAGGCCGTCAGCCTGGCGGACGTCGCGCAGCACCCTGCGGTGTTCCCCGGCGGCAACACCTTCACCCACCACATCGTCCAGCGCCTGTTCGAAGCGCAGGGGCTGACGCCCAACATCGCCATGAGCACCAACTACCTGGAAACCATCAAGATGATGGTCTCCATCGGCCTGGCCTGGAGCGTGCTGCCGCGCACCATGCTCGACGACCAGGTCGCTCGCCTGCCGCTGCCCGGCATCCAGCTCACGCGGCAGCTGGGCTACATCCTGCACACCGAGCGCACGCTGTCGAACGCGGCCAGGGCCTTCATGGCGCTGCTCGACAGTCAGCGCGACGACCTTGCATAGGCAGCCAACCTGCGACTAACGTGGCGATAGACCCCTACGCAGGAAGCCAAATGCCTTCGACGCCCGCCATGCTTCTCACGCGCACCAGAGGAGGGTTCGGCCATGGCCAGATCGACTGACCAGACACCGCCCCTGCCGCACATTCCGGCGATGGACCCCGTCGAATTCGAGCAGGCCTGGCAGGACGCGCAACGCTTGCTGGCCGCGTTGAACGGCGCCCACCTCGGCACCTGGTACTGGGACATCCGCAGCGGCCAGGTGAACTGGTCGCGTGGCGCACAGGCCCTGTTCGGCCTGGACCCCAACCGCCCGGTCACCCGCGAGCTGCGCTACATCGAGCTGATCCCCGAGGAGGAGCGCGCCGAGGTACTGGCGACCTTTCACAACATCCTCAAGGGCGAGCCGATCAGCAAGGCCCTGCGCCACCGCATACGCTGGCCCGATGGCAGCCTGCACTGGCTGGAGATCACCGGCAGCCTGCAACACGAGGCCGATGGCCGCCCGCGCATGTTCGGCGTGATCCGCGACATCAGCGCCCAGCAGGAACGCGCGGAAGCGCTGCGCGCCTCGGAAGAACGCTTCGCCAGCCTGTTCCGCCTGAGTCCCGACATCATGATGCTGGTGCGCTACGACGACAGCGAGATCGTCGAGGTCAACCAGCACTTCACCCAGGCCTTTGGCTGGGGCGCGAGCGAGGTGCTCGGCCGCCCCACCGCCGACCTGGATATCTGGGTGCATAACGCACAGCGCGACCACCTGCGCCAGCAGGCCCCTGTCAGCCAGGACCCCGTGATCCAGGAAGTGCAGCTGCGTACCCGCAGCGGCGAGATCCTCGACGGCATCCTCTCGAGCCAGTATATCGAACTGCAGGGCGAGCGCCTGATGCTCTGCACCTTCCTCGACACCAGCGAACGCAAGCGCGCGGAGAACGCCCTGCGTGCCAGCGAGGAAAAATTCGCCAAGGCCTTCATGCACACGCCGGACGCGGTCGCCATCACCGAGCGCGCGACCGGCCGCTTCATCGAGGTCAATCGCAGCTTCGAGCAGCAGTTCGGCTGGAGCAGCACCGAGGCGGTGGGCCGTACCTCGCTGGAGCTGGGTGTCTGGGCCGACCCCGGTGACCGCCTGCGGATGCTCGAAGCGCTCGAGGCCGGCAGCCTGAACAACCTGGAGGTGCGCCTGTTCAGCCGCGACGGCAGCGTCAGCATCAACCTGCTGTTCGGCGGCGTCATCGAACTGGACGGTGTCGAATGCCTGGTGCTCACCGTGCGCAACATCACCAGGCAGCGCGCCCAGGAGCAGGCGCTGCAGGAGAGCAAGCAGCGCCTGAAACTGGCGCTGGAATCCGCCGATCTGGGCACCTGGGACTGGCACATCCCCAGCAGCCGCCTGTTCGCCAGCGCCAGGGCCGCGGAGCTGCAGGGCTTGTCGGCGACACCGTTCGAAGGCGCCTTCCTGGACTTCTTCCGCCAGGTACCGATGGCCGACCGGCACAGCCTGCGGCAGAGCTACCAGCAACTGGTCGAGGAACGCCGCAACCACTACCAGGTCACCTACCGGGTGCAACTGAAAGATGGCGGCCTGCGTTTCCTCGAGAGCACGGCCAAGCTGCAACTCGACGAGCAAGGGCAGCCGCTGCGCATGGTCGGCACACTGGTGGACATCAGCGAGCGGGTCGTGCACGAGCAGCGCGTCAGGGCCTCGGAGGAGAAGTTCGCCAAGGCCTTCCACTCCAGCCCGGACGCCATCACCATCACCGAGCGCGACAGCGGCCGCTACATCGAGGTCAACGAGGGCTTCTCGCGCATCACCGGCTACCAGAACGCGGAAGTGATCGGCCGCACCTCGCACGACCTGAACATCTGGGCCTATCCCGATGAACGTGCGCGGATGATCGAGCACCTGACCCAGCATGGCCATGTCCTGCACATGGAAATGCATGGCCGCCACCGCGACGGCGAAGTGCGCCTGGTCGACGTGTCCGTGCAGACCATCGAACTCAACGGCGTGACCTGCCTGCTGCTCACCGCCCGCGACATCAGCGAACTCAAGCAGGCCCAGGCACAGGTCCAGCACCTGGCGTATCACGACGCGCTGACCAACCTGCCCAATCGCGCCCTGCTGATGGATCGCCTGACCCAGCAGATTTCCCTGCTCAAGCGCCACGATCTGCGCGGTGCCCTGCTGTTTCTCGACCTCGACCACTTCAAGCACATCAACGACTCGCTCGGCCACCCGGTGGGCGACGCCGTGCTGCGCCTGGTCACTGCGCGCCTGGAAGCCAGCGTGCGCCTGGAAGACACCGTGGCGCGGCTCGGCGGCGACGAATTCGTGGTGCTGCTCTCGGGTCTGGAAGGGAAACGCTCGGAGGTGACCCGCCAGGTGCGCCAGGTCGCGGAAAAGCTGCGGCAACTGCTGGCGGAGCCGATGCTGCTGGACGGCCATCGCCTGCAGGTGACCCCGAGCATCGGCGTCGCCCTGATTCCCGACCATGGCAACACCCCGGCGGACCTGCTCAAGCGCGCCGACATCGCCCTCTACCGCGCCAAGGACTCCGGGCGCAACGCCATCCAGCTCTTTCGCTCCACCATGCAGGAAGCCGCCAGCGCCCGCCTGCGCCTGGAGAACGATCTGCGCCTGGCCCTGGCGCGCGGGGAGTTCGAGCTGCACTTCCAGCCCCAGGTCGATGCCCGCGACGGCAAGGTGGTCGGCGCCGAAGCCCTGCTGCGCTGGCAGCACCCGCAGCTGGGCCCGCAGTCACCGGCGCAGTTCATCCAGGTTCTGGAAGAGAGCGGCCTGATCATCGAGGTCGGCAGCTGGGTGCTCGCCGAGGCCTGCCACTTCTGCTCCCAGCTGCTGGTCGGCGGGCTGATCGACAGCGAGCGCTTCAGCCTGTGCGTCAACATCAGCCCGCGCCAGTTCCGCCAGCACGAGTTCGTCGAGCGGGTCGCCAAGAGCCTGAAGGACAGCCGGCTGCCGAACGCCATGCTCAAGCTGGAGGTGACCGAGGGCATCGTCATCCAGAACATCGACGATACCGTGGGCAAGATGCTGCGGCTGAAGAAGCACGGCGTCAGCTTCGCCATGGACGACTTCGGCACCGGCTACAGCTCGCTGACCTACCTCAAGCGCCTGCCGGTGGACATGCTGAAGATCGACCAGTCGTTCGTGCGCGACGCCACCAGCGACCCCAACGATGCCGAGATCATCCGCGCCATCATCGCCATGGCCCGCAGCCTGGACCTGGAACTGATCGCCGAGGGCGTCGAACAGCAGGAACAGCTGGACTTCCTCCAGGCCCTCGGTTGCCACCTCTATCAGGGCTACCTGTTCAGCAAGCCACTGCCCCAGGACGCCTTTCGTCAGCTCTTGCAGGCACAGGGTCGCTGACCCCCGAAACGCAGAAGGCGCCCAGTGGGCGCCTTCCTTTCGCAGCATGAACGGGGATCAGCTTTCCAGTGCCGGGCGCTGGCTGCCGATCGGGATGCGCTTGGCCTTGGCCTCTTCCGGCACGATGCGCTCCAGCTCGACGTTGAGCAGGCCGTTGACCAGGTTGGCGCCCTTGACCTCTATATGATCGGCCAGGCGGAACGACAGCTTGAATGCGCGCTGGGCGATGCCCTGGTGCAGATAGCTGACGCTTTCCGCGCTGCGATCACGCTTGTTGCCAACCACGGTCAGCACGCCACGCTCGACCTGCAGTTCCAGGTCGTCCTCCTCGAAACCGGCAGCCGCGACCACGATGCGGTAGTGGTCCTCGCCGTGCTTCTCGACGTTGTAGGGAGGGTAGGAGCTGCCAGCGTCGTTGCTACGCAGGGCAGATTCGAAAAGATCGTTGAAACGGTCGAAACCGACGGACTGGCGGAACAGGGGGGCCAGGGACAGTACGTTGCTCATGAGTATTCTCCTGATGATTCAGCAAGTGTCATAGCGCGGGACCCGACTTCGGCATCCCGCAGTCACTTATCTGAGGCCACCCGGAAAAATTTCAAGGCTTTCCCTGTCAAGCCCTGTTCGCATCCACTGCTGCAGCCCCGAGCAGGCGATCGATGCGCTCGCAGTCCTGCTCGCGGCGGACCTCGGCGAACAGCGCGACGGCCTCGGGGTAGGTGCGGGTCAGCATCGCCAGCCACTGCTTCAGGCGCCCCGGCGCGTAACGCGGTGCCAGCTTGCGCCGGGCCTGCTGCCAGAAATCCAGCAGCAGCGGCTGCAGTTCGGCCCAGCCCATTTCCTGCGGTTCCTCACCAGCCCTGAGCGCCGCGATCTGCCGCGCCAGGCCCGGCCGCGATACCAGCCCACGACCCAGCATGATGTCGTCCACCCCGCTGATCTCACGGCAGCGCCGCCAGTCATCCAGGGTCCACACCTCGCCGTTGGCGAACACCGGAACGCCGACCACCTCCTGCACCCGCGCTACCCACTCCCAGTGCGCCGGCGGCTTGTAGCCCTCGACCTTGGTCCGCGCATGCACCACGATCTGGCTCGCCCCGCCTTCGGCCAGCGCCCGCGCGCAATCGAGCGCACCTTCCTTGCCCTCGAACCCCAGGCGCATCTTGGCCGTGACCGGAATCTCGGCCGGCACCGTGCGCCGCACCTCACGGACGATGGCATGCAGCAGCTCCGGCTCCTTGAGCAGCACCGCCCCACCCCGCGACTTGTTCACGGTCTTGGCCGGGCAACCGAAGTTGAGATCGATCACCGGCGCGCCCAGGGTGCAGGCGAATGCCGCGTTATCGGCCAGGCACTGAGGATCGGAGCCGAGAAACTGCACGCGCATCGGCGTGCCGGCCCGGGTGCGCGCACCGCCGAACAGCTCGGGGGCCAGCTTGTGGTAGGTGGCGGCGGGCAGCAGCCGTTCGCTGACGCGAATGAACTCGGTGACGCACCAGTCGATGCCGCCGATGCGGGTCAGTACGTCGCGCAGGATCTCGTCGACCAGCCCCTCCATGGGTGCCAGGGCGATTTGCATGAAGTTGTCCGGGGAAAATGGGGCGCACAGTTTAAGGGGTCGCGCGCCGTGCGCAAGATGGGCGACACTAATTGCATGGATAGCCACACGGAGCTGCCGCCATGCGTCATACCGCACTCGTTCTGCTCGGCCTGCTGTGCCTGGGGGCCCATGCCAGCGACACCCTGCCACGCGGCGTCGAACATCGCCCCCCGGCCCCTGCCGTCGGTGCGCCGGCCCGCCTGATCTTCAGTCGCGACAACAACGCACCGAACGCCTGCAATGTGGAGCTGTACATCAATCAGCAAGTGGTGGCGAAGGTCGGCCCGGACGAGCGCACCAGCCTGGACCTGCCCAGCGGCGAACTGAGCATCGCCGTGGCCATGTCACCCGATGGCTACTGCGGCGGCCGTGGCCCCGGAGCGGCCCAGTCGATAGTGCTGGGCCCGGGTGAAACCCGGCATTTCGCCATCGTGGTGAAAGCGGAGCAGGTGTTTCTCGCCCCGCTGTTCAACTGAGGGCGAGTCACAGCTCCAGCGGATACGGCTGCAACAGCGCCTGGCCATAGCCCTCGACGAACTCCACCGGCATGCGCTTGGGGCGGCCACTGGACAGCTCGATGCAGACGAAGGTGGTCTTGGCCCGCAGCAGCGTCGTACCGTCCTCGGGACGCAGCAGCTGGAAACGCCGATCCATCTTCAGGCGCTGATCGGATTCGACGATCCAGGTCGCCATCTGCAGACGCTGCCCCTCATAGGCGCTGGCCAGGTAGTCGATCTCGTGCCGGACGACCGCCATGGCGCGGTCCAGACGCCGGTACTCCACCAGGTCCAGCCCGAGGAACTGCGAGTGGCGCCAGGCACAGCGCTCCAGCCAACTGACGTACACCGCGTTGTTGGCATGTCCGAGCCCATCGATATCGTCAGCCGTGACATCGATATCGATCAGAAAGGGGCTGGGCAGGTCCCAGGTCATGGTCTTGTCTCCAGGCTTGCCGCAGAGGCTGCGGACGGGGATTGATGCCGAGCGCCGGCTCGCACGCCTGGCGACGCCATCAGCCGCGACTCGACGCCCGCATGATACGCCGCAACGCCGATCCGTGCAGGGCCGAGCTTTCATCGCGTCATCTCAAAGCGCCATAATGCCGCGCAAGTGCCCGAGAGCCGAGAACGAGCAATTGACTGCCGCCCTGCGCCTACTGATGCTTCTGCTGCTGCCAGCCCTGTCCTGGGCGGGCAGCCTGCCGCTGCCGATCGGCCAGGCGCAGGTCCTGCCCGGCCCCTACATGCAGTACTGGAAGGACCCGAGCGGCAGCGCCGACTTCACCGACGTGCGCAACCTGCCCGACTCGGCCTGGCAGGAGGTCGGCCGGCGCGACGCCAGCTTCGGTTACGGCGGCAGCGCCTACTGGCTGCGCCTGGACGTTCACAACCCCCACCCGCGCTCGCTCGGCTGGGTGCTGCTGGTCGGCAACCCCCTGCTCGATCAGCTGGATGCCTACGGCCTGGACGGCAAGCGTATCTACCGTGCCGGCGACCAGCGCCCGTTCGACTGGCGCTGGGTCGAGCATCGCCAACTGCTGCTGCCGCTGCAGGTCGGCCCCGGCGAACAGCGCCGCATCTGGCTGCGCATGCAGACTGCGGGCTCGGCCAACCTCAGCGCCAGCCTGATGACCCGCGACGCCTTCGACCACCAGGAACAGCGCAGCCTGCTGCTGCAGGGCCTGTTCTTCGGCGCACTGATCGCGATGTTCATCTACAACCTGAGCATCTTCGGCATCACCCGTGATCGCAACTACCTCTGGTACAGCCTGTTCGTCGCCAGTTTCGGCTTCTACCAGTTCATCCAGCTGGGCTTCGCACTGCAGTGGCTCTGGCCCAATGCCCTGACCTGGCACCAGCTGAGCTTTCCATTCGCCTCCGCGCTGGCGACGCTGTTCGGCATCCAGTTCACCTACGGTGTGCTGGAGCTGGACAAGGCGCCAAAGGCCTATCGCCGGACGACCAGCCTCCTCAAGGCCTGCACCTGGCTGGTCCTGGGCATGGCCCTGTTCGGCCCCTACACCCCGGCCCTGATGGGCAGCTTCGTCATAGTGGCCGCCTGCGCGATAGCGGCCTTCGTGATCACCCTGCTGCGCTGGCGTGCCGGCTTTGCCGCGGCGCGCCTGTTCGCCCTGGGCTGGTTCGTGCTGATCAGCGCCAGCCTCGCCAGCATTCTGACCGGCACCGGCCTGCTGCCCTACTCCTTGCTCACCCTGCACATCCAGCAGATCGGCGGCCTGATCGAGATGACGGTATTCTCCGTCGCCCTCGCCGCACGCATTCGCCAGGCCCAGGAGGCCGAGCGCGCAGCCCAGGCCAGGCTGATCGACCAGGAACGTCGCCTGCGCAACGAGCAGGCCAAGCACCTTGAGCTGCAGACGAAGATCAGCGAGAGCCTGGATCAGCACGTGCAGGAGCGCACCGCCACCCTGCAGGACACCCTGCAGCAGCTCTCCAGGGCCAACCTGCGCCTGGCCGAACAGAATCGCCGCGACGGCCTCACCGGCCTGTTCAATCGCCAGACCCTGAACGAAGAACTGGTGCGCGCCTACGCCCGCGCCGAGCGCAGCCGGCAATCGATCGCCGTGTTGATGCTGGATCTGGATCACTTCAAGCAGGTCAATGACCGTTATGGCCATCTCGCCGGCGATGCCTGCCTGCGTCATGCAGCCGAGCGTTTCCAGCAGCGCCTGCGCAGCAGCGACCTGCTGGCCCGTTTCGGCGGCGAGGAGTTCGTCGCCCTGCTCGACAACACCGACCTGACGGGCGCCCTGGACCTGGCCGAGCAGTTGCGCGAGGACCTGGCCCAGCACCCCTGCCCCTACCAGCAGCAGGACATCCCGCTGAGCCTGAGCATCGGCCTCTACGCGGGCGTGCCCAGCGAACCGGGCTGCGCCGAACACTGGCTGGACCTGGCCGACCGCGCGCTGTATCGCGCCAAGGCAGCCGGGCGCAATCGCGTGGTCAGCTACGACGCCACGGCCTTCAGCGACGCCTGACGCACCTCGCCGAGCAGGTCGAGCACGGCCCGCACGATCGCCGGATCACCCAGCAGCCGCTGGTGCCCACCCGCCGGCAAGCGCAGCAGCTGACTGTCGAACCAGGCCTGGTGGATCAACTCGGCCTCGCTGACCGGCACCATGGCATCGTCCTCGGCGTGCACGACCAGCCCCGGAACGTTCAGCTGATAGCGCTGCACGTCGAGGTGCGCAGCGGGAATGCCTGCATGGGTTTCCACCTGACGCACGAAATGCGCACGAGCCGCCGCAGGCAAGCCCATGAAATGGGCGAAGCCCCGCAGCACCCCGAGAATCCGGCTCGGCGCCGCGATGCTGACCAGCGCGTCGGTGCGCAGGCCCATCTGGATGGCCAGCAGCGCGCTGGCCCCGCCCATCGAATGGCCGATGACCGCCTGCAACGGCGGCAGCTCGCTGGCCGCCTCGAGCAAGGCGCGGGCAAACAGCACGACATTCGCCTCACGCCCCGGTGAGCGCCCATGGGCGGGCGCATCCAGCGCCACGACACCATAGCCGGCATCGACCAGGCCACGGATCAGCAGCGCGAACTGGGTCGGCCGCCCCTCCCAGCCATGCATCAGCAACACCGTTGGCCCGCTGCCCCAGCGCAAGGCCGAGAGACCGAAACGCAGCGTGATGCGCTCGGCGCTGTTCAGCAACGGCAGCTCCCAGTCGCGCGGCGGCAGGTTGCGCGGTGTCATGAAACGTTCGCGCAGTCGGCTGGCGAGCAGTTGCGGGGCCACTCGCCCCAGAGCTGCATTGACGCCACGTACCCATGTCATCTGGTTCATCATCGTCTCCTCGAAAGCCGATCTCACAGCACCGCCGCTTTGGCGGCACGCAACAAGCGGTCGGACAGCTCACCGGCGCCCAATGCCCGGGCAAGCGCCAGACCACCTACCATCAGCGCCAGGTCAGCCAGCGCCGTATCCGCCTCCTCCGGCGTGGCGCTCATCTGCGCCACCATCTGCTCCACGTGCTCGACCAGGGCCAGACGGAAGCCGTCCGGCAGGCGTTCGATCTCCGCCAGCGTGCTGGGCAGCGGGCAGCGATCAGCGGGCTCGTCGCGATGCCGACGCGACAGGTAGAAGGCTGCCAGCAGCGCCCTGCGCTCCCTGCCGTCCAGGCGCTGATCGACGCCAGCCAGGCGCTCCCTGCGCACACCGAGCAACTGCCTGAACGCCTCCAGCATCAGCGCATCCTTGCTGCTGAAATGCGCATAGAAGCCACCCACCGTGAGCCCCGCCGCCGCCATCACCTCGGCAACGGCCGGGTCGCCAGGGCCGCGCTCGGCAAGGACTCGCCCAGCGGCCGCGAGAATGCGCTTGCGGGTTTCGTGCTTGCGTTCGGTCATGGCTGCCGCTCCTTTATATGACGATCGCAATATTACAGTCATCATCTTTTCTTGCAAGCAGCCGCGACGACCATCGGTCGTCTTCGCGGCAGCGACAGGAATGAGCAGGCAAACAAAAAGGGGCCACCTCGTGAGAGGCAGCCCCTGGGTTCCGCAAATGCGGCAAGAAAATGGCGTCCCCTAGGGGACTCGAACCCCTGTTACCGCCGTGAAAGGGCGGTGTCCTAGGCCACTAGACGAAGGGGACGAAACCTTCGAACGACAAGGCCAGCACTAGGCTGGCCTTGAGTGTGTTTGGTGGAGCTAAACGGGATCGAACCGTTGACCTCTTGCATGCCATGCAAGCGCTCTCCCAGCTGAGCTATAGCCCCGAAACCTTGCGGTCGGCTCGCAACACCTGCGCGTTGCGACTGGAAAATGGCGTCCCCTAGGGGACTCGAACCCCTGTTACCGCCGTGAAAGGGCGGTGTCCTAGGCCACTAGACGAAGGGGACAAAACCTTCGAACGACAAGGCCAGCACCTGGCTGGCCTTGCGTGTGTTTGGTGGAGCTAAACGGGATCGAACCGTTGACCTCTTGCATGCCATGCAAGCGCTCTCCCAGCTGAGCTATAGCCCCGAAACCTTGCGGTCTGGCTGCAACGCCTGAGCGCTGCGGCTGGAATAAGTGGCGTCCCCTAGGGGACTCGAACCCCTGTTACCGCCGTGAAAGGGCGGTGTCCTAGGCCACTAGACGAAGGGGACGCAAGACCCTGATCGTGAATCGACTCACATCGATTCTGGCACTCCCGAAGGAGTCGAGATTGGTGGAGCTAAACGGGATCGAACCGTTGACCTCTTGCATGCCATGCAAGCGCTCTCCCAGCTGAGCTATAGCCCCATCTCGAGGACGGGGCGCATGTTAAGAGCGCCCCGATTGCCTGTCAACAACATTTTTCCTTCCGGCCCAAAGTTTTTGCCACTAGAACAACTACTTAGAGCCCACGCAGGGTAAAACCGAGCGTGACAGGCGCTTTGGCGACGGCAGCAGCAGGCAGGCTCGCGCCACAACTCAGTTGATGGCCGCCAGCAGCTTCTCCCACTCCTTGGTCTCTTTCTTCGAGGTACCACCGAGCAGCTCCAGGGCCTGGCGCAGGCGGAAGCGGGTCAGGTCCGGGCCGAGAATCTCCATGGCGTCGAGCACCGACACCGAGCTGGCCTGGCCGGTGATGGCGGCGAACATCAACGGCATGGCATCGCGCAGCTTCAGCTCGAGGTGCTCGACCACGGCCTGGATGCAGCCGGTGATGCGCTCCTTCTCCCACTGCCGCAGCGACTCCAGCTTCCACAGGATCAGCTGCATCAGCTGGCGAACCTGGTCAGGCGACAGCTTCTTGTGCTCGAACAGCTTGGCGTCGAGGTTCAGGCCACCGGAGAAGAAGAAGCCGGCCAGCGGTGCGATCTGGCTGAAGGTTTCCACCCTGCCCTGCACGTGCGGCGCGATCTTCATCAGGTACTCGGGATTGAGCGCCCACTTCTGCACTTCGGCGGCGAAGGTTTCCACCGGCAGCTCACGCAGCCACTGGCCGTTGAGCCAGGACAGCTTCTCCAGGTCGAAGATCGGCCCGCCGAGCGACACCCGGTTGATGTCGAAATGTTCGATCATCTCGGCCAGGGAGAACTTCTCGCGCTCGTCCGGCATCGACCAGCCCATGCGCCCCAGGTAGTTGAGCATGGCCTGCGGCAGATAGCCCATGCGCTCGTAGAAGGTGATGCTGGTGGGGTTCTTGCGCTTGGACAGCTTGCTCTTGTCCGGATTGCGCAGCAGCGGCATGTAGCACAGCGCCGGCTGCTCCCAGCCGAAGTATTCGTACAGCTTGATCAGCTTGGGCGCCGACGGCAGCCACTCCTCGCCACGCAGCACGTGGGTGATGCCCATCAGGTGGTCGTCGACCACGTTGGCCAGGAAATAGGTCGGCAGGCCATCGGCCTTCATCAGCACCTGCATGTCCATGCGATCCCAGGGGATCTCGACATCGCCACGCAGCATGTCCGGCACCACGCAGACACCCTCGCTGGGCACCTTCATGCGCACCACGTGCGACTCGCCGGCGGCGATGCGTGCTTGCGCCTCGGCGGGCTGCAGATGCATGCAGTGGCCGTCGTAACGCGGGGTTTCCTTGTTGGCCATCTGCTGCGCGCGCACTTCATCGAGGCGCTCGGCGGAACAGAAGCACGGGAAGGCATGCCCCTTGCTGACCAGCTCGTCGGAATATTTCTTGTAGATCTCGCCACGCTCGCTCTGCCGGTACGGGCCGTGCGGACCACCGACGTCCGGGCCCTCGTCCCACTCGATACCCAGCCAGCGCAGTGCGTCGAAGATCTGCTGCTCGGACTCGCGGGTCGAACGCAGCTGGTCGGTGTCTTCGATACGCAGGATGAACTGGCCACCGTGCTGGCGAGCGAAGCACAGGTTGAACAGTGCGATGTAGGCGGTGCCGACATGGGGGTCGCCGGTCGGCGATGGCGCGATACGGGTACGAACGGTGGTCATGAATGCTCTCGGAAGGAAGACACGAGGTGTATTGATCAAGCGGGCGATGTTATCAGGCCTGCCGCCCCCGGCTCCAGCGACCCGCCACGGGTGATCGGCAAGCTGGCGATGAGGAAGTCGAGGAAGGTCTTGACCTTCATGGCCTGGAAGCGTCGTGACGGGTAGATGGCGTAGACCTCGCCCACCGGCAGGCGCGCCTCCGGCAGCAGCTCGACCAGGCGCCCACTGCGCACCGCCTCCTCGCTGATCATGACCGGCAACCCGCAGATCCCGGCGCCGGCCAGTGCCGCCTCACGCGCGAAGGTGATGTTGTTGCAGGTCATCACCCGCTGGCAGGGCAGGTTCTCGCCCAGCAGTGGCCAGTAGCGCGGCGCATCGTGCTGCAGGAGGATCGCCCGATGCCCCTCCAGCTCGGCCACGCCGCGCGGCACACCGTGCGCGGCCAGATAGAACGGACTGGCACAGAGGCGCCGGCCACTCTCGAACAGTTTGCGCGCGATCAGGGTCGAATCCTGCGGCTGCCCAACCTGGATGGCGATGTCCACGCCCTCCTCCAGCGGGTCGACCAGGCGCGAGGTCAGCTCCACCTCGGCGTTGATCTGCGGGTACTGGCGCATGAACTCCCCCAGCACTCGCCCGAGGAACAACTGGCCGAACTCGATCGGCGTGGTGATACGCAACAGCCCGGAAGGCTCACGCTGCAACTGCATGACGGCCTGCTCGGCCTCGGCGAAGTCGAGCATGATCTGCCGGCAGCGCTCGTAGTAGGCCTGTCCCACCTCGGTCAGGCGCAGCTTGCGCGTAGTGCGATTGAGCAGGCGCACACCGAGGCGCTCCTCGAGCAAGGCGATGCGCCGGCTCACGGTGGACTTCTGCATGCCCAGGCTGGTCGCCGCCTGGGTGAAACTGTGGCACTCCACCACTCGGGTAAAGATCAGTGCGTCATCAAGCCCCATGATTGTTCCTCATAAGCAACAAAGCATGCCAAGTCTAGAGTCTACTAGCGCAAAGGGAACACTGTTAAATTCGCTTACAATTCGCCACCGCTTCCCGAGCCTCACGCATGCCCGCCAAACTGCAACGCCGTCTTCTCGTCTTCGTGACCCTGCTGGTGCTGATCGCCGGCGCCCTGCTCATTCAGTGGCTGTTGATCGGCCGCTACCAGGAAAGCACTGACAACGCCTATGTGCAGGGCGAGATCACCCGCGTCTCCAGCCAGCTCAATGCGCGCATCGAAAAGGTGCTGGTGCGCGACAACCAGCATGTGGAGGCCGGCCAGTTGCTGGTCGAGCTGGAGAACAGCGATTTCCGCCTGGCCCGCCAGCGCGCCCTCGCCGCCCTGGAGACCCACCAGGCCGAACGCGCCCAGGCACAGAGCAAGCTCGACCAGCAAGGCAGCCTGATCGCCGCCAGCCAGGCCGACGTCGCCGCCAGCCAGGCCACCCTGGAACGCGCACAGATCGACCTTGGCCGCGCCCAGACGCTGCGCAAGCCGGGCTACGTCTCCGAAGAACGCGTGACCACGCTGGCCGCCGACAACCGCGTGGCCCGCTCGCAACTGGCCAAGGCCCAGGCGGACCTGCAGGCCCAGCGCCAGCAGGTGGCCAGCCTCGAAGCCGAACTCAAGCGCCTGGATGCCCTGATCCTTTCCGCCCAGGCCGATCTGGAACAGGCCGACCTCAACCTTTCGCGTACACAGATCCATGCGCCGATCAGCGGCATGGTCGGCCAGCGCTCGGCCCGCGAAGGCCAGGTGGTACAGAACGGTGCCTACCTGCTCTCGCTGGTACCCGATCAGGACATCTGGGTGCAGGCCAACTTCAAGGAAACCCAGATCGGCCGCATGCGTCCGGGGCAGAAGGCCGAGCTGCTGTTCGACAGCTATCCCGACACTCCCGTCGAGGGCCACATCGACAGCCTGTTCGCCGCCTCCGGCGCCCAGTTCAGCCTGCTGCCGCCCGACAACGCCACCGGCAACTTCACCAAGGTGGTGCAGCGCATCCCGGTCAAACTGACCTTCTCCGCCGACAACCCGTTGCACGGCCTGATCCGCCCCGGCATGTCGGTGGAAGTCACCATCGACCTGCGCAGCGACGAACACCATGGCGGGTGATGCACTGATCCGCCCCACCGAGGAGCCCAGTCGCCGCGACTGGATCGCGGTGATGAGCGCGATGCTCGGCGCCTTCATGGCGGTGCTGGACATCCAGATCACCAACTCCTCGCTGAAGGACATCCAGGGCGCGCTGTCCGCCACCCTGGAGGAAGGCTCGTGGATCTCCACCTCCTACCTGGTGGCCGAGATCATCATGATCCCGCTGACGGCCTGGCTGGTGCAGCTGCTGTCGGCACGACGCCTGGCCGTCTGGGTCTCGGTCGGATTCCTGATCGCCTCGCTGCTCTGCTCCATGGCCTGGAGCCTGGAGAGCATGATCGTGTTCCGCGCGCTGCAGGGCTTCACCGGTGGCGCACTGATCCCGCTGGCGTTCACCATGACGCTGATCAAGCTGCCCGAGCATCACCGCGCCAAGGGCATGGCGCTGTTCGCCATCACCGCCACCTTCGCGCCCTCCATCGGCCCCACGCTTGGCGGCTGGCTGACCGAGAACTGGGGCTGGGAATACATCTTCTACATCAACGTGCCGCCCGGCCTGATCATGATCGCCGGCCTGCTCTACGGCCTGGAGAAGAAGGCGCCGCACTGGGAACTGCTGAAGACCACGGACTACGCCGGCATCGTCACCCTGGGCATGGGCCTGGGCTGCCTGCAGGTGTTCCTCGAAGAAGGTCATCGCAAGGACTGGCTGGAATCGCAGCTGATCGTCGGCCTCGGCAGTGTGGCGCTGGTCAGCCTGATTCTGTTCGTCATCCTGCAGATCTCACGCCCCAATCCGCTGATCAACCTCGGCGTCCTGCGCGAGCGCAACTTCGGCCTGGCGAGCATCTCCAGCGTGGGGCTTGGCGTGGGGCTGTATGGTTCGATCTACGTGCTACCGCTGTACCTGGCGCAGATCCAGGGCTACAACGCCATGCAGATCGGCGAAGTGATCATGTGGATGGGCGTGCCGCAGCTGTTCCTGATCCCGCTGGTGCCCAAGCTGATGAAGATCATCTCGCCGAAATGGCTGTGCGCCCTGGGCTTCGCCCTGTTCGGTGCGGCGAGCTTCTTTTCCGGCGTGCTCAACCCGGACTTCGCCGGCCCGCAGTTCAACCATATCCAGATCGTGCGCGCGCTTGGCCAGCCACTGGTGATGGTCACCGTCTCGCTGATCGCCACGGCCTACATCATGCCGCAGGACGCCGGCTCGGCCTCGAGCCTGTTCAACATCCTGCGCAACCTCGGCGGCGCCATCGGCATCGCCCTGCTCGCCACCCTGCTCGACGCACGCGCCAAGGTCTACTTCGATTACCTGCGCGAATCCATCGTGCCGACCAACCCGCAGGTGGAACAGCGCCTGCAACTGCTGACGCAGACGCTGGGCAGCGAGCAGGCCGCGCTGGCCAGGCTGAGTCAGATCGTCCACGAACAGGCGACGATCATGGCCTACAACGACGCCTTCCACTTCATCGGCATTGCCCTCGCCGTGAGCATGCTGGCAATTCTGCTGACCCGAAAACTGCCGCAGAACATGGCAGGCGCTGGCGCAGCACATTGAGCCCCGCCCGTCGTAGGGTGGATGCCGCTTTCCGCATCCACCAGGCACGGTGGATCGATAAAGCGCGATCCACCCTACGCCAACACCTCGCCCGTAGGAGCGGCTTCAGCCGCGAACCCAACCGTAGGGTGGATGCCGCCTTTTGCATCCACCAGGGGACGGTGGATCGATGAAGCGCGATCCACCCTACGCAGACGCCTCACCCGTAGGAGCGGCTTCAGCCGCGAACCCAACCGTAGGGTGGATGCCGCCTTTTGCATCCACCAGGGGACGGTGGATCGATGAAGCGCGATCCACCCTACGCCGACGCCTCACCCGTAGGAGCGGCTTCAGCCGCGAATCCCAGCCGTAGGGTGGACGACGCTCCATCCGTCCACCGCCTGCGCACGCAACGGTGGATGAGAGGAGCGTCATCCACCCTACGGGACACGCAGAGGCGTAGCCCGGATGCAATCCGGGGGCGACCGCCCGAGATCAGACCTGCAACAGCCGATCCCGCAGCTTCTGAATCTCGTCACGCAGCTGCGCCGCGGCCTCGAACTCCAGGTCGCGTGCCAGGGCGTACATCTTCTCTTCCAGCTGGCGAATGCGCTTGGTGATCTCGCTCGGCGAGCGCAGCTCGGCCTCGTAACGCGCGCTCTCCTCCGCCGCCTTGGCCATGCCCTTGCGCTTGTTGCTGCGCGCCCCCGGCACCACCGCGCCTTCGAGGATGTCCTTGACGTCCTTCTGCACGCCCCTGGGCACGATGCCGTTGGCCTCGTTGAAGGCGATCTGCTTGGCGCGACGTCGCTCGGTCTCGCCGATGGCGCGCTGCATCGAGCCCGTCATGTTGTCGGCATAGAGAATGGCCTTGCCGTTGAGGTTACGCGCCGCACGGCCGATGGTCTGGATCAGCGAGCGCTCGCTGCGCAGGAAGCCCTCCTTGTCCGCATCGAGAATCGCCACCAGCGACACCTCGGGCATGTCCAGGCCCTCGCGCAGCAGGTTGATGCCCACCAGCACGTCGAAGGTGCCCAGGCGCAGGTCACGGATGATCTCCACCCGCTCCACCGTGTCGATGTCCGAGTGCAGGTAGCGCACCTTGACGTCGTGATCGCCCAGGTAGTCGGTCAGGTCTTCCGCCATGCGCTTGGTCAGGGTGGTGACCAGCACACGATCGCCCGTCGCCACACGCAGACGAATCTCCGACAGCAGGTCGTCGACCTGGGTACGCGCCGGCCGCACTTCCACTTCGGGGTCGACCAGCCCGGTCGGCCTCACCACCTGCTCCACCACGCGCCCGGCATGCTCGCCTTCGTAGGGGCCGGGCGTCGCGGAAACGAAGATGGTCTGCGGGCAGGCCGACTCCCACTCCTCGAAGCGCATCGGCCGGTTGTCCAGCGCCGACGGCAGGCGGAAACCGTACTCCACCAGCGTTTCCTTGCGCGAGCGGTCGCCCTTGTACATGGCGCCGACCTGCGGCACCGAGACGTGGGATTCGTCGATCACCAGCAGCGCCTCGTCCGGCAGGTAGTCGTACAGGGTCGGCGGCGGTGCACCCGCCGGGCGCCCCGACAGGTAGCGCGAGTAGTTCTCGATGCCGTTGCAGTAGCCCAGTTCCAGGATCATCTCCAGGTCGAAGCGGGTGCGCTGCTCCAGGCGCTGCGCCTCGACCAGCTTGTTCGCGCCGCGCAGGTACTCCAGGCGCTGCTGCAACTCGACCTTGATGTGCTCCACGGCCTCCAGCAGCGTTTCGCGCGGGGTGACGTAGTGGCTCTTGGGGTAGAAGGTGAAGCGCGGCAGCTTCTGGATCACCTCGCCGGTTAGCGGATCGAAGGCACTGATGCTCTCCACCTCATCGTCGAACAGCTCGACGCGAATAGCCTCGAGATCCGATTCGGCCGGGAAGATGTCGATCACATCGCCACGCACCCGGAAGGTGGCGCGGGCAAAATCCATGTCGTTGCGCGTGTACTGCAGCTCGGCCAGCCGGCGCAACAGGGCGCGCTGGTCCATCTTGTCGCCCCGGTCGAGGTGCAGCACCATCTTCAGGTATTCCTCGGGGCTGCCCAGGCCGTAGATCGAGGACACGGTGCAGACCACGATGACGTCCTGGCGCTCGATCAGCGCCTTGGTCGCCGACAGGCGCATCTGTTCGATATGGTCGTTGATCGAGGCGTCCTTCTCGATGAAGGTGTCCGACGACGGCACATAGGCTTCCGGCTGGTAGTAGTCGTAATAGGAAACGAAGTACTCCACCGCATTGTTCGGGAAGAACGCCTTGAACTCGCCATAGAGCTGCGCGGCCAGCGTCTTGTTCGGCGCCAGGACCAGGGTCGGCCGCTGCACCTGGGCGATCACGTTGGCGACGGAGAAGGTCTTGCCCGAACCGGTCACCCCCAGCAGCGTCTGGTGCGACAGGCCGGCCTCCAGCCCCTCGACCATCTGCCGAATCGCCTCGGGCTGATCACCGGCCGGCTTGAAGCGGGTCACCAATTGAAAATCGGACATGCAGCACCTCGACAAATTAGCTGTGACGCATCCCGTCGGACGGCGTCAAAAGCCATGAATTGCGGGGCGAGTTGGCAATAGCGCCAAGTAGAGTCGAATTACCTGGCAAAAGGCCTTAATTCAGGGCTTTGCGCTGTCGCCCCCTGGATTCAGGGTCGTTATACTAACGCCCCGTTTACGCGCTCCCTAGCGCTTTCGTTGGGGACGCCTGGCCACCCACCCCTCACTCGAGCTGCCGCACCCATCATGAGTCTCTTCTCCGCCGTCGAAATGGCTCCGCGCGATCCCATCCTGGGCCTCAACGAAGCATTCAACGCAGACACCCGCACCACCAAGGTCAACCTTGGCGTAGGCGTCTACTACAACGAGGAGGGGCGAATTCCGCTGCTGCGCGCCGTCGCAGAAGCCGAAAAGGCGCGCATCGAGGCCCACGCACCGCGTGGCTACCTGCCGATCGAAGGCATCGCAGCCTACGACAAGGCGGTACAGGAACTGCTGTTCGGCAAGGGCGCAGCCCTGATCGAGGACGGCCGCGTCATCACCACCCAGGCCCTGGGCGGCACCGGCGCACTGAAGATCGGCGCCGACTTCCTCAAGCGTCTGCTGCCGGACGCCACCGTTGCCATCAGTGATCCGAGCTGGGAAAACCACCGCGCGCTGTTCGAGTCCGCCGGGTTCCCGGTGCAGAACTACCGCTACTACGATCCGTTCAGCAATGGCGTGAACCGTGGCGGCATGCTCGAAGACCTGCGCAACCTGCCGGCCCGCTCCATCGTCGTACTGCACGCCTGCTGCCACAACCCGACCGGCGTCGACCTGCAGCTGGAAGACTGGAAAGCCGTGCTGGACGTACTGCGCGAGCGCGAGCACGTACCCTTCCTCGATATCGCCTACCAGGGCTTCGGTGACGGTATCGAGCAGGACGCCGAGGCCGTGCGCCTGTTCGCCGAGTCGGGCCTGGAGTTCTTCGTCTCCAGCTCCTTCTCCAAGTCGTTCTCGCTGTATGGCGAGCGCGTCGGCGCCCTGTCGCTGGTCACCAGCAGCCGTGAAGAATCGACTCGCGTGCTGTCGCAGCTCAAGCGCGTGATCCGCACCAACTACTCCAACCCGCCGACCCACGGCGCCACCGTGGTCGCCAACGTGCTCAACAGCCCTGAGCTGCGCGCCATGTGGGAAGCCGAACTGGGCGAAATGCGTGATCGCATCCGCAGCATGCGCCTGGCTATGGTCGAGCAGCTGGCGGCGCTGGGCGCCAAACGTGACTTCGGCTTCGTCGCCGAGCAGCGCGGCATGTTCTCCTACTCCGGCCTGACCGTGGAGCAGGTAGAACGCCTGAAGAACGAGTTCGGCATCTACGCCGTCGGCACCGGCCGCATCTGCGTCGCTGCGCTGAACCACGGCAACCTGGACAGCGTGACCCGCGCGATTCACGCCGTACTCTAAGCCTCGGCAGTAACCTGCAAAAACGCCGGCTTGCAAGCCGGCGTTTTTGTATGCACCACAGCCACATCTGCAGGAGCGGCTCCAGCCGCGATCGGCTGCCATCGCGGCTAAAGCCCCTCCCACGGAACCAGCGCGGTACAGGCTACATCGCAGTGAAGCCGAAGCCAGAGCAAAGTGTTGACTTCCCCTTTTTAATCAGTAACATACGCACCGTTGTTCCGCGATAGCTCAGTCGGTAGAGCAAATGACTGTTAATCATTGGGTCCCTGGTTCGAGTCCAGGTCGCGGAGCCAAATTCAAAAGCCTCGGTTGATCCGGGGCTTTTTTGTGCCTGCCGGACTCTCACCAGGGACTGCGTCCCAGGTTATTCGCTTCGCTCACCCCTTCGGGGCCGCGCTGAAGCGCGTTCAGCTACGCTGTCGAGTCCAGGTCGCGGAGCTAAATTCAAGAACCCAGCCTAGCGCTGGGTTTTTTATTGCCTGCCGGACTCTCACCAGGGACTACGTCCCAGGTTATTCGCTTCGCTCACCCCTTCGGGGCCGCGCTGAAGCGCGTTCAGCTTAGCTGCTGAGCCAAGTTCAAAAGCCTCGAGGGGCACGTGAATCGCCACCTGGTTGGTGCCTTCCCGCTTCCTGCCCCAGAACTGGCCCCGGTCAGCACCCACAAAAACGCAAAAGGCCGGTCAAGGACCGGCCTGGGCAGGGACGCCCGCAAGCGTCATTTCACACTCAGCTTGTCGCGATTCTTCTCCAGCGTCGCCTCGCCAATTCCCTTCACCTCCAGCAACTCATCGACCGTGGCGAAATCACCGTGCTCCTCACGGTACGCGACAATCGCCTGAGCCTTGGTCGCACCGATGCCGGCCAACTCACGTTGCAGCGTTGCCACATCAGCGGTATTCAGATTGACCAGACCGGTTTGCGCCACCTGAGCGGCTGCCGCTTTCGCGGGCTCGGCCTTTGGGGTTTCAGCTGCAGTCGCAGCCAGGGGAAGGGAAACGAGGACAGCCAAAAGCAGTGAAGAAAGACGGACTTTCAACATGGGAAACACTCCTTGTAAATGAAAAAGCGAAGCCTTCTTGGCCTCGCCCTCCAAACTACACCTTATCCCCCGGCTGTCAAATCCTCGCCTCAGCGCTCCCGGTTCCGCAGGTGGATCCAGTCGACGATCTCACCCTCAGGCACGTAGCCATGCACCGTTTCGCGCAGCAACATGCGCACGCGCGCGTAGTCATCCTCGTCGACGGCTGCCAGCAGCGCCTGAAGACGCACCTTGAGCTCCTCCCAGGGCAGCATGTCCTCCTCGGCACGCATGATCATCGGATGCTCGGTCGGCTTCACATCCTCGCCAATCAGCAGCTCCTCATAAAGCTTCTCGCCGGGACGCAAGCCCGTAAACTCGATGGCGATGTCGCCATGCGGCGTGCTCTCGTCGCGAACGGAAAGTCCGGAGAGGCGAATCATCTTCTCCGCCAGATCGGCAATCTTCACCGGCGAGCCCATGTCGAGCACGAACACGTCGCCGCCCTGCCCCATCGACCCCGCCTGGATCACCAACTGCGCCGCCTCGGGAATGGTCATGAAATAGCGCGTGATGTTCGGATGCGTCACCGTCACCGGCCCGCCCTGCTTGATCTGCTCCCTGAACAGCGGAATGACCGAACCGGAAGAACCCAGCACGTTACCGAAGCGCACCATGGTAAAGCGCGTCTTGTTAACCTGGTGGACGCCCTGCTCCTGGCCAAAGAGCAACGGCGCCGACTCACGACTCAGCGCCTGCAGCACCATCTCGGCCAGGCGCTTGGTGCTGCCCATGACATTGGTGGGACGCACGGCCTTGTCCGTGGAGATCAGCACGAAGTTGGCGACACCCGCCTTGATCGAGGCCTGCGCAGCATTGGTGGTACCCACCAGATTGTTCAGCACACCCTCGGCAACATTGTGCTCGACCATCGGCACATGCTTGTAAGCCGCAGCGTGATAAACGGTGTTCACCCGCCAGGTCTGCAGAATGTCGAACAAGCGCTCGAAGTTACGAATAGACCCCAAAATCGGCACCAGCCGGATAGACAGCGACTCCCGCTCGATCCGCTGCTGCAGCTCGCTGTGAATACTGTAGAGATTGAACTCGCTGTGCTCGAAAAGCAGCAAGGTGCGCGCACCACTGGCCAGTATCTGCCGGCACAGTTCGGAACCGATGGAGCCACCCGCCCCCGTTACCAGCACGACCTGATCCTTGATGCAGCGCTCGAACAGATCCTGGCGAGGCGGCACCGCATCACGACCAAGAAGGTCAGCGATGTCGACCTCCTGGAGATCTTCGACCTTTACTCGTCCACTGGCGAGATCCATGAAACCAGGGATACTGCGCACATGAAGCGCGTGCGGCTCCAGTGCCTCGAGTATTTCTCGCCTACGCGCTCGAGGAATCGAGGGCATTGCCAGCAAAACCTCTGTCACCCCCGTCTCGCCGATCATTTGCTGAATGTGTTTGGGCGAGTAAACACGCAGCCCCGCAATCGTGCGAGTAGCAATACTGGAATCATCATCAATGAACGCAACTGGACGCATCGCTTTACCCAAACGCAACGCTGCTACGAGTTGATTACCGGCCGCCCCAGCCCCATATACGGCCACTTTGGACGTGCAGGACTCAATATCGCGCCTGCGGGTAAACGGCTCAAACCAATCACCGATAAAGAACTGGCGCATGGTCAAGCGCAAACCGCCCAGCAGCAGCAGGCTCAGCCACCAGTAATTGAAAACCATGGACCTTGGAACGAGGGCTGTCGGCCCGCGATACCAATAAACAGCCAGAGATAGTACCAATGCAGACAAGGTCACTGCCTTGGCTATCGTCACAAGAGCATCATTGCCCACATAACGCATTACCGCACGATACATACCCAACCTGATGAAAATGGGAAGTGCTATAACAGGCGCCAACAGAAACAGCCAGCCATGACCAGAAAAAGGTCTGGCAGCATCCCAATCTCCCATACGAACGGCAAAGGACAACCACAGCGCGAGCCAAATAAGCACTACGTCAACAGCAAGCTGAAGAACCCGCTTTTCCCGACGGGACAAATGCAGAAGAGATCGGCGTAACAACTCTATTCGTCGACGAATCATCCCAACACCTCAATCCTTGGCAATCAGAGCCCTGCCAGGCTCAATAACTGAACCCGGCTCGATTACGACACCATATCCGGCACTGCAACCAGCCTGAAGCCAAGCAGCCTCGCCGACCGTAACTCCGCCAGCCAAGCAGACACCTACGCCAAGATGCGCATAGTCGTCCAACGTCACGTCATGGTCGACCACCGCTCCCGCGTTGACAATCACCCCTTGCCCCACGCGAGCCTCAGTGCCCACGACTGCCAGTGACATGATGGCTGAACCTGGGCCGATTGAAGCTGAAGGACTTACACAAGCATGAGGGTGAACTACGCTGACCAAGGGGATACCTGCAGCGGTGATCTTTCGCTGCCAGGTGCGACGCAAGCCATTATTGCCAACCGCCGCGATAGCTCCGTCAGTTGTCCCTGCATTTTCAGCCAAGTGGCGCAGACCACCAACCACAGGCAGCCCACAAACGATCTTCAGGTCAGGCCATCTATCGTCAAGGAAAACTACTTGCTGCCACTCACCAGAAAGTAACGCGGCCTCCGCGACGGCCTTACCGTGACCACCGGCCCCAAGAACAAGCAATTTACGCAACTGGCTCATCTGCGCTCCAGTTCGCCAGCACGGAACTTGATAGCCAGCACGATCAAAGGTACGTAAGCCAACAATAGTCCGACTAAACCATCGCCGCCTTGAGCCACCCAAATGGCTACCGGCAATAACCAGCAGAGATTGATCGTGCCCACCGCCAGAGTAACCGGCAGGTGGCGACCAAACTGACGCGCAGCGTATTGATACGCGTGGCTTCGATGAGCCTCATACACCTTGTCTCCTCGCAGCAAACGCCGAAGTAGAGTAAAGGTCGCGTCCACAACAAAAACACCCAACAAGATCAGCCAACCCCAAAGCAGGGACTGATCGATCCACGCTGCCTGTAAGGAAAGCACGCCAAGCACGACACCCAGAAAGCCACTCCCCGCATCACCCATGAAAATTTTTGCAGGGGGAAAATTCCAGTAAAGAAATCCCGCCACCGCAAATGACAACAACAGCGGCAGTACTGCAGCCTCAGCATGCCCTTGGAGGACATATAACAAAGCGCCCCCTACACAAACACAGATCGCCTCGATGCTGGCAATACCATCGATTCCATCCATGAAGTTGTAAAGGTTGAGTAACCAAACCAGATACAAAGAGGCCAGCAAATAACCCAACCAACCAAAATCAACTGAGAGCCCAAGTATTGTCAACGGCGGCAGCCCACCGAGCCAGAAAAGTGCCCAAGCAGCAGCAGCGAAATGTCCAAGCAAACGCCAGCGAGCAGCTATGTGCCCGTGGTCATCCAGGAATCCAAGCAATGCAATTGCCGCACCCGCGACTATCAGCGAGCAATAAATCTCAACGGGTAGATCCAGACCTGCAGCAGACGCAGAGCACAGCCCCAAGAGGAATGCCACAACAATGGCGACTCCACCTCCACGAGGCGTTGGTTGGCTATGCGAGCTACGCGCGTTGGGTATATCCATCAGACTGCGGGCCAGCGCATAGCGTCGCAGCAACGCTGTCAGCCCCCACGCCAAGACAGCGATGACCAGCATCAGAACCATAACTTTCATTTAGATATTTCTTTTAAGTAATGCGCAGCAGTCTTGGCCAAAGCCTGATCAACGGAAAGAGGTGGAGCCCACCCCAGTCGTTCGCGGGTCTTGTCCATGTTGATCTGCAAGGAGCCGCACAGGCGCTGATTAAGCTGGCGACGCCCCAGCAAGATCGCAGCCCACTCAATCAACGCCTGCGGCACCGGCAAGAGCCGTGCAGAGCGCCCGAGAGCGGCGCTCAGACGTCGCAGCAACTCGGTAGTAGATAGATCCTCACCGTCGCAAACCAGAAAACGCTGCCCGCTGGCCGCCGGATGGGTAAGGCACACAACCAGCAAATCCACCAGGTTATCCAATGCAACCAGACTGCGGCGGTTACCTATAGCACCGAACGGCAACGGTACACCCCGCTGCAGCCAGCGCATCATGCTCAAGAAGTTGGCCTTGACCCCAGGGCCATAGATCAAGGGCGGACGAACGATGACCACCTCCAGCCCTGTTTCAGCAGCAAGAGCCAGCAATTCATCCTCAGCCTCTCGTTTTGAGATGCCGTAAGGGTCCGTCGCGTCCGAAACATCGTCAGCTCTGTAAGCCTGCCCCGGCAGAGTCTGCTCACCATTGACCTTGATCGAACTGACGAAGACGAAACGTCGCACGCCCGCAGCAACAGCCTGCTGAGCCAGACGTAGCGTGCCCTCGACGTTGGCTCGACGAAACTCCGCCAGTGGATCGGCGACCTGCTCATGCATCACATGCACCCGCGCCGCACAGTGAATGACCGCATCCACATCCGCGAGTGCCTGCGACCAGTCGGCCTCAGCCTCCAGCGAGGGAGCCAGGCAGTACTCCACCCCGGCAAGTGGAGCAACCGGTGCCTTGCGCTGGGCGCAGCGCAATCGATGCAAACCGTCGGCCAGCAGACGCGCCTGTACAGCACGGCCAACGAAGCCGCTGGCGCCAGTCAGCAGAACACGCATGCTCAGTCCTTGCGCCAGACAGTACGGTTTACGTAGTCGGTATAACTGAGCACCACCCGCACCACCTGCAGCGATACTGGACCGCCCTCGTAGTCCGGCACCAGCGGGATCATTCGCTCACTGGCCTGATGCTGACTGGTGATGACCCTGACCGCAGCCAACACCGAATCCTTCTTCAACCCGCTCATGATCAACGTGCCCTGATCCATACCCTCAGGGCGTTCATGAGCATTGCGCAGCGTCACCGCTGGCAGGTTGAGCAGAGAGGCTTCCTCGGTGATGGTGCCGCTGTCGGAAAGCACGCAGAAGGCGTTCATCTGCAGCTTGATGTAATCGAGCAGACCGAATGGCTTGGAGAAGCGGATCAGTGGGTGATCCAGCGATTCTCCCAGCGCCTCCAGTCGCTTACGTGTACGCGGATGGGTCGAGACAATCAGCGGGAAGCCATACTCGTCGGCCAGCGCTCGCAAGGTGGCAAGCAGATCGCGCAGGTTGTCCGGCGTGTCGACGTTCTCTTCACGATGAGTGCTGACGATGAAGAACTTTCCGGCCTCAAGCCCCTCGCGGGCAAGCACGTCGGAGGCCTCGATCTTCGGACGGTAGTAATCCAGCACCTCGTGCATATGCGAGCCAGTCTTGATGATGGTCTCAGGGCGAATGCCCTCGGCGATCAAATAGCGACGGGCATGCTCGGTAAGCACCAGGTTGATGTCGGAGAGATGATCGAGCACCTTGCGGTTGAGCTCTTCCGGAACCCGCTGATCGAAGCAGCGGTTGCCCGCCTCCATGTGGAAAACCGGAATTTTACGACGTTTGGCAGCGATTACCGCCAGACAGGTATTGGTATCACCATAGAGAAGCAACGCATCAGGCTTTTCCAGTTCGAATACGGCGTCCGCCTTGGCAATCACCTCGGCGATGGTCTGCGCGGCGGTCTCGCCAGCGGCACCGAGAAAGTGATCGGGCTTGCGGATCTCCAGATCGTCAAAGAAGACCTGATTGAGCTCGTAGTCGTAATTCTGCCCCGAGTGCACCAGCACGTGGTTGACTTGGCGATCCATCTCGGCGATCACCCGGCTCATCTTGATCAGTTCCGGGCGGGTCCCGACCAGCGTCATGACCTTAAGCATCGAGCTGCTCCTTGATGTAATCGAGCTTGAGCAGGAGCTCCTTGATGCCGGGTACGTCCAGGCGATGGGTATTGTGCGAGGTGTAGTCGTCCAGCTCGGAGATCTTCTCCTCGCCCTCGACGAAGTATTTCTTGTAGTTCAGATCGCGGTTATCGGCTGGGATACGGTAGTAGCGCCCCATGTCCTCGGCCTTGGCCATTTCCTCGCGCGATACCAGCGACTCGTAAAGCTTCTCGCCGTGCCGAGTACCGATGACTCGCACCGGATTGTCATGACCGAACAGCTCCTTGAGCGCCTGGGCCAAATCTCCGACGGTTGAGGCGGGCGCCTTCTGCACGAACAAGTCGCCCTGCTCGCCATGCTCGAAGGCATGCAGCACCAGGTCGACCGAGTCTTCCAGCGACATCAGGAAACGCGTCATCTGCGGGTCGGTCACAGTCAGCGGCTCACCGCCGCGCAATTGATCGATGAACAGAGGGATTACCGAACCGCGCGAAGCCATCACGTTGCCGTAACGGGTAGCACAGACCACGGTACCGCCCTCGGGAATCATCCGCGACTTGGCGACCATCAGCTTCTCTGCCATAGCCTTTGAAATACCCATGGCATTGATCGGGTACACAGCCTTGTCAGTCGAAAGCACCACCACGCGCCTCACACCGCTGACGATAGCGGCATTGAGCACGTTCTCGGTACCGTTGACGTTGGTACGCACCGCTTCCATCGGGTAGAACTCGCAGGACGGTACCTGCTTGAGTGCCGCCGCATGGAAGATGTAGTCGACGCCGACCATGGCCTGCTTGAGGCTGTCGTAATCACGAACATCGCCGATGTAGAACTTGACCTTGTCATTGGCGAGGGCGATGCGCATATCCTCTTGCTTCTTCTCGTCGCGGGAGAAGATGCGAATCTCGCGCACATTGGTATCGAGGAAGCGCCGCAACACCGTATGCCCAAAGGAACCGGTGCCACCGGTAATCATCAATACCTTGTCATCAAACATAGCAAATTCCTGGTGATACATGCCGGCCACTGCCCTGCACTTACATATAAAAAACACTGTGAATAGAGCTTGACTCAGAGTAGCTACCAGCATGGCTCTGAATAGAAGCTACAGACTAATGATCGGCATGCATGCCATGGACCAGCTGCGGCCAGTCAGGTGCTATATAGCCTGTAGCTTCGCGAAAACGTGAACCATCCAGAGACCGATCAATAACCAACGCATCATCCGGCCTGATTTCGATCTGCTTACAATACTGGCGAGCAACCAGTCGAAGCAGCTCCAGCTTGGTAATCGGCGCTGCTGCGACGTGATATAGCCCGTTGAGGGCGGGGTTGGGAATTACGAAATCTTTCATCACCCGGGCCAGCTCCACGGTAGGCAGACCGGAAAATACTGCCTTGCTGAAACCGCGAACCGGCCCTTCCTGCGACAAGAACCAATCGACCAATGCGTGGCTGGAGCTCAGTTCGCGACCAATAATCGACGTCCGCAAGGTAATTGTACCGGCGAGATCATGTACTTCGCCGATGTACTTGGATTTACCATACAGATCCTCTGCATCGGAAAGGTCGCTCTCCTTATACCCCCCTTTACGGCCTGAGAAAACGCAGTCAGTGCTCACATGAATCAATCGGGCACCAATCAGAACACACAGACGGGCAAGGCGATGCGGCAACATGGCGTTGATAGGCAGAGCGGTGAGTGGATCCTTGGCGTCTGCCAGCTGCTTAATCAGCCCCACACAATTGATCACCACGTCCGGGCGAACCTTGCCCAAAACAGACACCAGGGCATCCTGATCAAGCACATCCACACCAGTAACGAGGAAAGCATGGCTATCTGGCGGAAAGTACTGCAAGCCACTATGGCTACGTAATGTCCCCCACGCCTCGTAAGCAGGATCTGCGCTGAACACACGAAAAACCGCATTACCCAGCATGCCCGTGACACCCAGAACCAAAATTCTCATTACACCCCTCAAACCTAGGCCACTCAGCGCTGGCCAAAATACCGTTTTAGTAGTCCAAAACTGCGGCCAACCAAGTGTAACGCAAACTGACGCTCGTCTGATTGCATGATGTAGAAACTAAAGAAGAACGCAGGAAAGATCAGGATGATTGTCCATGACATGACGGCCTGCCCATCCCAGCACAACCAAGAGGTTACGATAACGATTGACAAGCCGGCTAACCACTGCCCCACACGGCGCGCTTCCAAACGTACGCCGTGCAACTGCCACAAGCGATGACTCAATAAGCCCAGGTAAGCCACATACCCCACAAGGTACGCAACACCAATCCATTCGATGCCCAACGGCAACAGCACCCAAGCGAGTGATACAAAAATCATGCTCCATAATGCCTCGGCCAGAGCAAAACCCTTCATATCAGCGCGCGCAATCAACGTAGTAGAAATCACCCAGCCGAGCACACGCACGAAATCACCTAGCAGCACCCATCGCAGCACATCGAGGGCAGGACTAAACGCCTCACTGAAAAGTAAGCTCATGACCAACGGTTTGAGCACAACCAAACCTACAATAAGCGGCAACGATAAAATCAACGCAAAATGAAACGCCCTTGACAGGGCCGACTGCAGTGCAGGGCCCTTTTCAGTCTTGCTAAGCTCGGGTAGCAGATAGCTTTGCAAAGAAGCGAGAAAGAGAGCTAAGTACATGGCACTGACACTCCAGGCAGCATCGAACAACCCCGCCCCCTCGAGTCCGTACAGGTGCACAGCTTTAGCTCGGACCACCAAAACACAACCTAGAGTTAGCACCAACGAAAGCAATAGAGGCAGTGCGACCTCGAGAAATTTCGAAATCGAATACCTACTCACCACAGATGGAGCAAACGAACTCAGATTACGGAGATATCCCAAGCGGCGCACATAGAAAAATGCAAACATCAACGGCGGAATAACAGTCCCGCCCAACATAAACACCAAAAACTCAGGATAACCGTATACAAATGCAAAACCAGAAGGGACCGCCACAACTGCAGCACCTAGACCTGTAAGCATATTAATAAACGCCACAGCGCCGTATTGCATATCAGAGGTCAAAACACCTCGAAAGAAAAACAACAACGCCCCTAGAACAATAGGCACCACCAACCAACGTATCGCCGCCACGTGTTCACCAGCGAGCACCCAACCTGCTATCACTTCAGAAAAAATCATGACAAGCCCGCCCACAAGCAGACTCGTCATCAAAAACATATAAAGAGTCGAAACAAAAAAACGTTCCCTATCCCGCCCAGAGAGAGTACTCAAGCCCTGCACAATAGCGTTTTGCCCCCCCAGCGATGCCACTGAAGATAGTATTTGCTGTAATTGACGGAGAACTGAATACAGGCCAACACCCGCAGGACCTGCAAGAACGGCGAGAATCTTCATCGCCGCGGCACCAAACAATAAACCAAGAAATTGCCCACTGGCTGTTTTGAAGGTCGACAATGCCATCCCCTGCTTCATATAGGGGTATTCTCTCGAACCGTGCAGCCCAATAACAATGACAGAACCACGTAGATGAATAACCCCCCACTCAAAAGCGTAGCAGTCAAGGAGCTCACGGAGGCAATAAAGAAGCAAACGACACTCGAAACAACTAGAACATGGCTACCTGATGAGAAAATGCATGCCGCGCAGAATGTAAAAACCAAACAATAAATAACCACCCCCAACCACCCGAAAGCCAACTTTGCATCCACAAAAAATATTGTATTAGAGGCACCCCCACCACCAGGAGAAGCGCCATACTCATATACATAAACCATTTTCTCCAACTGCATCTTTGGCTCCCCATAGAGCAAGTGCACAAAACTAATTGATCGCCCCATTGTTAATTTACCGTGCATAACAACACGGTGAAACTCAAGCCAGTCGTAAGCGGTTATGTAAGGCACCCAACCAATTCGATTAAGCAACAGCGTGACCTTAGCAGGGAGCACATGAGGATTAAAGTGATACGGGGAGTCATTGAAATAGTTATGTAGGTAATAAGGCAATAGATAGCGCGCAGGATCACCCATTGCCTCTTGAATTGGCATCCCCTCAGGCACACTCATAGCAGGCGCAACCGAAGACGATGACAGGTTAACAGCATTCATATCCGTCGACTTCGCATTCCCCCCCATCGCGAGAAACGAAACCATCAAAACACCCACAAGCATCAAAGACAGCGAGCTTGTCAACGCAACCCAGTTACGCTTCATGGCGTAATTAAATACTAGCGGAAGCAATACAAATATTGGCGCTGCTTTCTCCATAGCAAGCACCGACAACCCTAGCAATAGAGCCATTAGCAAATACCGACCACGAAGCTGCAAAACAAATGCCGCGACCAGAATAAGCGGCATCACAGAGCGCCCCATGATAAAAGCCGAATAGCGCAGCAAGCTCTCCCACCCAACCAGGCCCGCGAGAAACTGGCTGCGCGCATGCGCTATTTCCATGACACTACCGCCCTGCAGGGCAACCAGCAAAGGAATCGACTCACTGATCCAAATAGCAACCACCATAGTAGCCATGTAAATCAGGAGAGCAGTGACAGCCAAAGAAACCCATAAACGCCTAGACACATGGAAAAACTTGCCCAGGACAGAAACCAGGCACGCATAAACCCTAGCAAAGAAACCAAACGTATAAATATAGACACCGGAAAACACAACCAACAACACGAGAAACTCAAGCGAACTAACATCTCTAAACAGCAACACCCCTAACAAGGCTGCGGGAAGATAAACCAACAACACCAAACAGACCGGATAAGCCCTTACCCACAAAGAATCATTCACCAAGCAGCCCACCCTACGCATATAAGCAAATCCACAAAATCAGGAAAGAATCTCTGAAAGCTTTAAGACTTGCTCACGAATCTCGAAATTCTCATTGAAGAATATTCTACCAGCCGCCCCGATTTCCTCTCGCTGATCTGGACTCATGTGCATCATCCGCCTGATATTTTCAACCAAGGGTTGCACCTGCCCAGCGGCGGAAGTAAGACCTGCACCAGCTTCAAGTATCACGCGAGCACCCTCACCACTCAGGCTTGCGATAATAGGCTTACCCGCCGCAAGATAAGCTTGAACCTTACTAGGTACTGTCTGGGAAAATATTTCGTCATCATTGAGCGAGACGAGCAAGGCAGATGAGCACTCGAATATCGATGGCATTACGTCCATAGGGAAACGCCCTGGCAATACCACATTATCTAGGCCACGAGAGTGCCGCTGGTCCTCTAGCCACGCCAAACGACTTCCGCTACCAATCAAGACCAAGCGAAAGCTCGGCTCATCCTGCAATTCAACGGCAGCCTCTATTAGAGTATCAAGAGCCTGAACAGTGCCAAGATTACCGGCAAAAACCACACAGAAGTACTTCCTCAGCAAGTCCCCCAACTCTTTAGGAACCTCCTGCAAAGCAGGCACGGGATCAGAACTCATTAAATTGGGGAAATAAACAATCTTACTTGCAGGGGCATAACGGGAAACGGGCTCAAAAAAAGCACGTGACTGCACAAGCAATGTATCGCAGCACGCATAGATACCTTTAACCACAAGACCAACCAAACGGAGCGCCAATCTATTCTTTACAAATCCCGTTGCAGCTAGACTGTCCGGCCAAAGATCCTGAACCCACAGTGTCAACTTTGCACGCTTGAGCATTTTCAGGAATATTGCAGGTATTGCTTGCAAAATCGGCGATGGCGCGAAAACCAGTATCGAGTCAAACTGTCGCTTACGCAGCAAACAAGGAAGAAAAACCAGCCCTGAAAAAATAAAAGATAGGTAATTTAGCACTAAATTTCGAGCTCCACCGCCCCCTCTGGGCCATAGAGGAACCCGTACTATCTCAATACGGTCAAGATAAAGCTCCCGCTGAGTTCCCCACGCACGATACCCTTCAAAGATGTTTCCGTCTGGATAGTTGGGTTTACCAGTGGCAACAACCACCTCATGCCCTTGCTCATCCAACGTACGTACAATCTCGTTGATAATGAAGCTTTCGGGCCAGAAATACTGTGAAACTACGAGAATCTTCATGGAAAATCAGATGACTCAATCAAGAAGCAGAGAAACGTATCGGGCAATCGCGAGACTGGCAGTCAGCCCTGGAGATTCAATGCCGAAGAGATTGACCAACCCTGGCAACCCATGAACTTGCGGACCTTGAATACTGAAATCTGCTGCCGGGTGACCTGGAGCAGAAAGCTTTGGCCTTATCCCGCTGTAGCCAGCTATCAACCTAGCGGTGTTAAGCGAAGGGAAGTATCTGAAAATAGCCCGCGCAAAAGATTCGCGAAGAGACTCATCTACTTGATAATCCAGCGCATCAGTCCAGGCTACATCCGGACCAAAGCGCACCTGCCCGCCCAGATCTAACGTCGCGTGGATACCCAACCCGGCAGTGTTGGCCTCCGGCATCGGATAGACCAAATGCTTGAAGGGTGGCCGCCCAGCATACCCGAAATACCTGCCTTGGCACCAATACGTAGCAGGCACATACGCTGCATCAAGCCCCTCGACCTTCTCAGCAAACTGACTAGCAAACAAACCTGATGCATTTATCACAGAACGGGCATGAATACAGAAGCGCTCACCACAACTAAGCCCTTCTACACGCCAACCTTGCGCAGTGAGAAAAACATGATCAACACGCGTATCAAGCGCCAGATCAGCACCATAGCGTTGCGCCTCGGCGAGCAAGGACTCCATGTAGGCATGGCTATCGATGATGCCGGTCTGCGGGGAAAGCAGCCCCGCCACACCGACAACAGCAGGCTCCAATTCGTACAAACGCTTCTGCGAAACAACTTCGAGACTTTCCACACCCGACTGACGGGCATTAGCCTGTATCGCCTCCAATGCGGGGACCTCTGCATCTGTGACAGCCACCAGAAGCTTGCCAATACGCCGATGGTTCACACCATGCATTTGACACCAGCGGTACAACAACTCGCGCCCCTCAACGCACAGCCGTGCTTTCAGCGAGTCAGGCGGGTAATAGATCCCAGCATGTATAACCTCGGAATTACGGCTTGAGGTGTGCTCACCAATCCGGCACTCCTGCTCGACCAGTATGACGCTGCTCCCGGCCCGGGCCATTTGCGCAGCACACGCCAAACCAATAACTCCAGCGCCCACCACCAGGCAATCGACATCCATCATTGTGCGGGGCTTCCCTATTTGTCGGCGAGCTGAGCGAGATATACACCATGCATCGAACTGGCATTGGAGCTTATCGCGAAATTCTCATGAGCCCATGTTTGCGCCTGGCAACCCAATTGCCGGCGCAATGCTGGGTCCTCGGCTAGACGCTGCAGAGCATCGGCTATCAACACTGGATCGGGACGAGGGATCGCAAGCCCGGTTACCTCATGGACGATCGCATCAGGCACCGGCTCCTGAACTGCTACAACGCTTGGAATGGCATAAAACGCTGCCTCGAATACAGGTCGGCCGGCAGCGTCCAGATGGGACGGGAAGCAGAGTATATCGAGCTGCGGATACAAAGTGCGCACATCGCCGACGAATCCTAGCATGCTGACATGAGAATGCAGGTCATGGTCAGCAATAAACGTCTCAAGATCTGCTCGCACGTCGCGTGCAAAGCCCAGCCGGGCTAGCACCCACGCCTTAAATCCCGATAACTGCCGAGCGTTTTCTCCGGCAATCAAACAGTGAACCGAGACACCTCGCTCCTTGAGAATGCGCATCGCGTCAACTAACTCATAGACCCCCTTGAGCGCAATCAGCACGCCCAGAAATCCAATCTTGACCACACCCCGATGGCTACTGGCCTGGCATAGCGGAGAGTTATCGATACCCAAACCGTTATGCACAATGTGCACATCAAGCTGTGCATCTAGCGTCTGCCGAACAGTGTGATCGATAGCCACCACCGCGTCGGCGTATGTCCTCAGCCAACGGTTGAGCAGCCGCGTACGCAGCCCACTGCCTGGGCTGCGCTGTAAGGAACGCACATGTACCACCATCGGAACGCGTAACAGCGATTTGGCCAGCAACCCAAGTGGCAACAAGGTAATTTCATTCACATGCAGCACATCAAAATGCTCTTTACGCAAGCGCCATATTGCCAAGATGCTAAATGGCAACAGTAGGACTTCACGCAGCAAAATGATCCAACGTAGGCCGCGGTAGTGGCCGTAGCGAGTGTTATCAAACTGACTGAGGCCGCGCACCGGCCTGACAGTCATACCGGCATCGCGGAACGCCTTACAAACAGGACCCGCCGGGGTCACCACCGTACCGCTTACCCCCTCGCGTCTCAAGTAAGTAAAGAGTTCAATAAGGCTTTTGGAGGCACCGCCGAATGCGGCGGCCGGATGTAAGTACAGCACACGTACAACTTTTGCGTTCATTCACTACACCCTAGAGCAGGTTTCTGTACCACAGGGCGAAATTGATCCATCGCCACACCTGCCAACTGTAAGGACGTCTACCCGCAACAACCTCCTCGAACTGTGCCAGCAACTTTGATTGATCAAGGAACGGCAACCCTAAGTCAGTCTTAAGCCAGGGTCGCACGACGTCAGCCATGCCCACTAACCATTGCTGCTCAGGCGTGGCAAAACCAACCTTGTCACGCCTGTAAAGTACTTCATCTGGCACGATGCCACGCAACGACGCACGCAACAGGTGCTTAGTCTCGCCAGAAGGAGAAACCAAATAATGCTCAGGCAAAGAGAACATAAAGTCGGCCATATCCGTGGTCAGAAAAGGCACTCGGCTCTCAACAGAAAACCGCATAGAGTTACGGTCTCCATGGCGCAGCAGACCGAGCAGGCCGCGTTGGCTAACCGATGAAGCCAAAGCACACATCAAGCGCCTACCACGTACGTTTAAAGCCCCATGTATGCCAGGATACCCGAGGCGAACGCCACCTTCACGCAGCACATCTGCGCGAATCCAGTCAGGCGAGCTCTGCATACCATTGGCTGCCCTGAGCATGTCATGCACGCGTCCATGACTGAACTCCCCTACTAAGCGCTTAAGTCCCTCTAGCCGATTCCGGCCAGGCCATTGGCTCCACTCGGTGAGAAAACGCCACGCTTGCAACACACTGGCTTCATCGAGCATCGAGCGCATACGTTGACCAGGATATCCAATGTAGCCGCCGTGCAGTTCATCCGCCCCCTGCCCTTCTAGGGTGACTGTAATGCCCTTAGCCTTTGCTTCCTGAAAGACCCGGTACTGAGCGTAGATGCTGGTACTACCGAACGGCTCACCCTGCGCAGCGATGAGATCCGGCAAGTCGGCGAGCAGCTCCTGCGCAGAAACCACAATCTTGTTAGGCGACGCACCAACATGGCCGTTGACCTTGTCTACCCATGCTTCTTCACTGACCAAGCTACCGCGCGCGATGTAGCTAAACGTATGAATATTGGCATCTGGTTCCAGATAGCGCATGGCACAGACAATTGCCGAAGAGTCCACACCACCTGACAATGCGGCACCAAGCGGGACGTCGCTGCGCAAATGTAAGCGCACACTATCCAAAAACAGATCACGCAGCCTCTCTGAGGCCTCCGCGAACGAAATATCTGCGGTCTGGACAATCGAAGGCCTCCACCACGCCTCTGGCTCACTTGCACGCCCGGAGTTCAGATCGACCGTCAACAAATGACCCGGCATGAGCGTACGTACGCCCTCAACGAAACAATCCTCACCAAAGTCATATTCGCCGTGCACTAGATAGTCATACGCACGTTGCCAGTTCAGGCTGGCTCGTTCCGCCATTAGAGGTGTAATCGCAGCCAACTCGGAGGCAAAACAGAAGTGTGACTCTTTGATAGCATAAAAAAATGGCTTGATTCCAAAGGCGTCGCGTACACACGTCAATGTCTGCTCCTGACGGTCATACACTACGAAGGCGAACATGCCTTTTAGCCGGTTAAGTGCTTGCAGCCCCCACCGTTGCCAGGCCTGCAGAAGCACCTCCGTATCGGAATTAGTACGAAAGATAGCTCCGATGCCCACAAGCTCTTCACGTAACTCCAGATAGTTATATATCTCACCATTAAAAACCAAGGCATAACGAAGATCGGCTGAGTACATTGGCTGTTGAGCAGATGCTGTCAGATCGATAATCGACAGACGCGTGTGCCCAAGAACTACCGTCCCAGTGATTTGGGAAATAAGTTCAAAGCTGCGATGATCCGGGCCACGTCGACGCATAGCCAATAGCGATTCGTTCATCTGCTGCTTGAGCTGGACTGGAGGCGAGCGCCAGTAACCGCCACTAATACCACACACTATTCCATATCCTCTCGCGCAATTTGCATTGCACGCTCATAGTCACGTTGAATACTGCGAGCAATATCTAACGGATCGTGCCAACGTTCGACGAACGCCCTGCTACGTCGCCCCAGCTCCAACAACTCCTGGCGTGGCATCACCAACAGGTCACGTAGCGCTTGCTCCACCGTGTGAGGAGTGATCCGTAGAAAGGGCAAATCCATTTTCATCTGCTCAGGAATAAAGTCCAAATCGCAATCACGGATATACACCAACACCGGTTTTCCGAGAGCCATGAGCTCCACAGCCAAACCGCCGTACCAGCCAGCGAAAAGTTGGTCCACCAGCACGTCGGCGGACTCGTAGACCTTTCGCGCCTCGGCATTGCTCATGCCCTCCACCAGCAGGAGCTCGAACTCGAAACCTTGTTCGCGCAAGGCATTCAGTGCCCGAATGATCAACTCGGAACCCTTGACCTTGCGATTGCTTGGCGCGTGCACAATGCGCAACGGGCGACTCTCGCATTGATTGTAAAGAGGCTTCCAATCGTCAAGGGAGACATGGGAGTAAGGCGTAAAACGCGTGCTGGCCGGAAGTACGTGCATCAAGTCCGGATTCACCGAGTAGAGCTGGCTGGCCACCGAGGACAGCATCTTAATGCTGCGGCGCTTGAAAGCGTCGGATGCCGCGCAGTAATAGCCCTGGTCGACCTGACTTGCGATATTGATTGGAAAATGTTCCAGACTGTAATCGCCCTGGCGCGCATCATCGCCCTGGTAGGTGACGAAAATCTTCTTGCCCAACCGCCGAACATACGCGAGTTCGAAGCGCTGCAGCGCGCGCAGATACGCGGCATAGCAGTAGCGCACCAGATCGTGCGCGCGCCGACCAGGTCGTGGCGAAAATGCATAGGCGCTGGCCAATGTAGTCCCAGCGTTGTAATGAATGACATCGAAACGTGGCAGGTAGAACAGAATGGTCCAGATGCGCTTGAACTCACGCATTACCAGGCTTTCACCAGGGCGCTGCAGCACCTTGTCCGCCTTGTAGGCTAGATAGTTCTGGGACACCACAAGCGAGCGGCTATCCACCCCCAGCGCCTGCAGTGCGCGACTGAGCACTTGAGGGTTACCCCCGACCGAACTGGGGGCATGCAAGACTTTGTAGCTTTTCATCAAGGAATGAGTTCCAAGATCCCTTGTTCGAAGGTGACCTTCGGTACCACGAGGGTGTCACTGAGTGCACCGATATCGGCAATCAGGTGCCGAGGCTCGCTGGCGTCGACCTTGAACACCGGCTCAACCCCCACGGCCTTGCCAATGACGCAGGAGATTTCGCGCAACGACAAGGTCTGAGTACCGGCCACGTTGAAGGTATGGCTGCCCTCAAGCTTGAGGCAACCCTCCAATGCCGCGACCGCATCGCTGACGTGAATAGGGTTGATCTTGATCCCATCCTCCCCCTGCAAAGTGATGGCGTTGCCTGCCAGCACGTTGTCTACCAAGCGCGGCACCAGCATCTGGCGCTTCTGGCCTTTGCCGTACATGAAGAAGAATCGCAGGATGCCAACGTTCATCAAAGAGGAATAGTTCTGCGCGAGGACTTCGGCGCACAGCTTGCTCCCGAGGTAGTAACCCAGCTGCCCATGGTGAGGGATTGCCGAGTTTTCCCTGAACGCCTCGTCACCAGCACCGTATACCCCTCCGGAAGAGGCGAGAATGAAATGACTGGCACCTGCTTTACGGGCGTAGTCCAACAACCTCGCTGTTGAGGCCACATTGACACCAAACACATCCATCGCCTGCTCGGGGAACTCCCGAAAGCGTGAAGACTGAGCAAGATGAATCACTGCATCGATACTGGCCGGCAGTGCCGTGACAGCCCAGTCGCTGGAAAGATCGACCTCATGGTAGGTCACCCCCGAAACAGGCTGGGCCGGCTTGGAATGCACCACGGCATGTACTTGATGCTGTCGCGCAAATCGGGATGCCGCGTGGATGCCAAGCAATCCATTGGCGCCAGTAATCAAAATATTCACTGTTACAACTCCACTTTTTATTACTTATCTGCGCTCGTTCGCCCGCACCCCTTAGAAGGGCCGATCAATTTGGCGAAAATTTTGGAAAACGCAAGCGAAATTGCCTCGATCGAGTGATGTCGCTCTACATAGCCGCGACCGCGGTTGCCGGCAATGGATAGCAGCGTACGATCAGCGTGCAGTTTGCGTATGACCTCTTTAAAACTGAAGACGTCGGCACGGATGATCGGGATCTCGTCGAAGTCCTGCAGCAAATCGGTCGCCACATATAGCGACTCCAGATCCTGGCGCAGGTAGCAGATCACCGGTTTTCCCGAAGCCATCGCTTCGATGGCGAACATCGCGTACCAGCCGATGACCAGTTGATCGACTACCGCGTCCGCTTCGAGAATCAGTCGCCTGACTTCTTCGTTAGGTACCCGCTCGACCATGACCAGCTCGATATCGAGCCCTTCCCGACGAAGCTCTTCGACAGCCTTGACGACATGCCGGGTGCCCTTGATCTCGCGGTGGTTAGGGGCATGCAGCAACTTCAACGGCCCATGGGCAACAGGCTGATCGACGGCAGCACAGGCTACATCGGGTAACTGAATCGAGAAATGCGCGATCATCAGACTATCCCAGTGGTGCATATAGTCGACCCATTCACAACCACCGACGATATGACTGCCAGCTGAACTCCATACATCGACCATGGCCTGGATATGCCGATGCCGAGTGCGGTGCTGAGGGTAGTCGACCGCCATGGAATGCTTGAACTGCAGGTTTGGTGAACGACTCATGACCTGCACATCAGAACCGTAGGGCAGGACGACAGTTTTGACTCCTGCCAGACGATAGAGATAAGGTTCCAGGCGCCAAAGGAACGCCGTACCCTGCCCCAACGCACCGCCATCGAAATAGATGATCACCGAACGATAACGTCGGGCCGACCAGCAGAAGATGTACAAGTTGAGCAGCAGCTTGCGGGTTAGAATGTTCCTCGACAGCCAATGCTGATCAAAGCGCACATCAAAGTTACTGGTGATATGCCAGACCTGACTGACGAAGGTCTCCGCCGAATAGCCGGCCAGCTCCAGGGCGCGCTTGTGGTAAATGTTGTTGATCAGCGGGAAGGGGCCCAGGCCGATATCAAATTTCCGCTGCCGGAAAGACTTGCAGCATAAGGAAAACAACAGCAAAAAAAATAACGCCAGTAACTCCACACCCACACGAAACAAATAATACGCCGTTCTCATCTCCCCCCCAGGCAGTCTAATTTAAAGCGAACGAAAAATTTTAAAATTAAGCGACAGCAAGGCGAACACTAGGCACACCAAGGCAATGCACAATTTCACTGCTGACGTAGACAAATCAAATTCTTGTGACGACCAGTGAATACTTGAAAACAGAATTACCGCACCTAGAAAGCACAACCAGAGTAAGCGTGCCCAGCTGATTGGCAAAGGATAGAGACGCTGGGTAAAGAAAAGGAAGGCACCCGATAGAAACACATAGGATATTAATGTAGCTATCGCAGCCCCAGCAGCACCGGCCTGAGGAATCAACCAAAAATTCAAGACCAAATTCAGAATAGCCGCCACCCACACAAGACCAGCAAAAATCTTGGTTCTATTTGCCAGAGAGATACCGATGGCTGTGACTTGCTGGCTCGCCTGCAATACTGCAGTGAAACATAGTACTGTCAATGGAATAGCTGCGGCAGCATAGTCGGGTGACATGATCTGCCCAATAAATTCGCCCGCAAACAAAGCGATGAATCCGGCCACACACAACATCACAACCAAGAGAATCAAGAGCACCTCAGCATAGACGTGCTTATAGCTCTGGGGATGATCCGCCCTGATTTTTACCGCATAAGGACTCCAGGCCATACCAAATGCAGTGGCGACGAAGACTGCCAAGGTAGAGAACCTGAATGCTACTGAGTAGATACCAACCTCGGAGACTCCGGCCATTGCCGCCAACACCCATCGATCAATTGATGCCAACAACCAGTAGGCAACCTCCGTGAAAATGAAAGGGGCACCGAAAGCTAAAAGCCGTCCTGCCAAAGGCCTATCAACTTTTACAACGAAGTCCTTCTTGACAAACCAGATCCCAAGCGGCAATGCCAACAGCAGTACTGATGCCTGAGCCAGTAACACGCCCTCAACGCCCGCACCAAAATATAAAACTAGGAAGAGCGCAACCAGAGCCCCAAGTGCACGACTACTGAAGGTGTATGCCAAGAACTTCCAAGGCGCAAAATGGAGCCTTAGGACATCCTGTAAGTATTGGCTCCATTGGAGAAGCGGCAGAAGAGCGGCGATAGCCAGAACGCCCATTGGAGCCAGCTGCTCCGCTCCGCCACTGCTAGCTTTGAAAATCAACGGTACGGTGAAGAATGAACATACCCCGCATACCACACCGATACCGAACGTCAACCAGAAACCAGTCGAGACCAATACCGGTCGCTCAACCTCAGAAACACCGGCATCCCAATAGTAGCGCTGTACCGCATTATTCAAACCACAACGAACAAAAACAGCGCCAAGCGTCGCAATGGTCAGTCCCAGCTCCATAACCCCAAACCCCTCGGCCGACAAAGCTGAAGCTAGCAAGGGAAAAGTGAAGAACGCGAGAAGTTTCAGCAGGAAGTCGCCGCCGCCATAAATGACGCTATCACGGGCCAATTTACGTAAAAGCATCAATCAGGCAACCGCCCGTTTTTCAGAGGATTAATAACCTTGGCGGCACGCTTGGGGTAATCGCTCAAAAGCGGATGATACAAATCAATCAAGCGTTCGCGACGACCGTAAAGATAATGAATTATCTCACCGAACAGATATTGCGCCGAATCGTAGCCATAGTATTTCTCGACATATGCTCTACCGGCCGCCCCCAGCTCCCTGCGTAAGCCAGGCCTAGTAACGAGCTTACGTAAAATCTCCACAAGATTCTCTGGAGACCCCGACACGATGGGACACTCAGAAAAATATGACCATCGACGAAGAGGCACGACATAGTTTTCGTCTTCGAGATTACTGATGACCGGTAAACCAGACGCCATTCCCTCTAAACCGTTGAGCCCATGACCAACCGCTATAAGCTGCTCAACCAGGATATCGACATCTTCCTTGAAGATCCTCTTAACTTCCGAATTTTGCTTACCCTCGACCAGAACCAGCTCTACTTTCAAACCCTCATGTTTTAGCTGGGCAACTGCGTCAATTACAAATTCACTCCCTTTGAAACCACGATGATTTGGCGCATGTGCGATATAAACCACATCACTGACACCATCTGCATCACTAGCTCTGGTCGACTGAGCCCACTCGTCATAATCAATGAACAGGAAATTCGGCATGATGACGTCCCACCTACCAAACCCGTCTGGACCCAAAAAGCCAAGCAGTACCACATCAGCATGCTCACACCAGTAGTCAACGCGCGCAGCGATACGCCGCTGTTGCCGTGACGGAACAGGGACCGACATCAATAGTCCCTGCAGCATAGAGGTAGACTTCACCCTATTATAAACAAACGCGTCCAGTCCAAATGGAAGAACTACCACCTTCTTCCGCGCCAACTTCAACAGCAGGGCTTCCATGCGCCAAAATGGAGTCTTCCCAAGAAAGAAGCCATTAAACGATATAAAAAAAACATCGAACCTGAAAAGGCTTTCAAAAAAAGCAAGGTAGTACTTCAGGAAAACCGGAATAGGTCCATAGTGATCCTGAACCACTCGATCATAGTCCTCCCGCTTATTGATCGTGTAGGAATAGCCATCGGTGAATGTCAGCGACTTACAGCCCGCCGCACGCATGGCCCGCGCCCAATAAGAGTTATTAATTATCGGTGCTTCGCCCCAGACCAAACGCGGACTATCCAGTACAGACCGACAGAACAGGCGAGCACAGAGTGCTATAAGCATTGCAATGATGAAGAATAACGGATAGGCAGCCCAACAAAATAACGTATAAACTCTGGTCTTCATCAAACAACTCTCTGCCGATCAAGAACAGCCAAGCCAAAACCGTTGCGACCGAATCCATCGCCATTGAAAAGCATATATCGCTCACCCTTGAAATCGAAGACACAGGGATAACAAATCATATCGCTGCACTCTTCGCAGTCCGCATCTATACCCGCTTTACGATCATTACGCACCCACTGCCAACCGTCAGTGGAGGATGCATACCCCATGCGATACTTTCCACTCTCTGGCCCCACGAACGAGAACCACATTTCGTAGCATCCTTCGCCGTTTTTCATCACAGCAGAGCGAGCAATATTGGTTTCGCCAGGTGCAAAGTCAATGGCGACTCTGCCTTCACGTTGCCAACTCACACCATCCAACGAGGTCGCATGCTTGATATGATAATGGGATTGCAACCCGTGTACTTCACGGGTCCACTTTACCCCAGAGACATAAGTCATCCTGTACAACTCACCGTCCTTGTATACATGAGGTGAAGTGACGAGACAGGGATCATATTCACTACGGCTCATGATTGGGGCTACCGAGGTACGCTTGAAATTCAGTCCGTCCTCGCTGACCGCCAAACCAATTGCCGCATAAAAAAGCGGAGGGGTCGCACCTTTGTTCCAGCCAATATAATAGAGATGGTATCGACCCTCGATCGAAATGATCGATGCTGGAAACACACCATGCTCGTCGAACCCGCCCAAAGCACCGGGCTCAAGGCACAAGACCGGTGATTCGCTAAGTACTTTGACCTCCCTCCCCTCCAGCCCCAGATCGATCGAATAAATGCTGGAGTACTGGCGGTCATCACGTACAGCAAAAAAAACCCTGACAAAGTCTTGAAAGCACAGGACCGTGGGCAGTTGAGCATGGGAAACCGCAGTGGCAGGCAACCCAGATGGCGTGTGGAAGAAAAAAATCTTGTCCCACATCACTTTTTCACCACGATGGTCCATTCCCACAGATCATAATCGTGAAGGAGGGAAACCCTTTTGGAAAAGTTCTTTTTGCAATAATCAAACCAGTAACCAGGATTACCGTAGAAGAGGTGCGGCTCTTCCCAATCCACATAGGACGTCAGTAGATTGAAGGCGAAACCCCTATCACTAAACTCATCCAGATTTTTCAAACAAGAAGAAATATATTCCTTCCAGACCTCCGGTTCAGCATCAAACTTCACATTAAAAGTACCGGAAACGAATGCATAATCCGCACGAGTTACCAGGCTGGGCGCCTGCAACAACTCAACAACATCGCACTCTGCACTCGCCAACCGCGCACGCGCCAACGTCAGCATATCCTGGCTAATGTCATAGCCATAATATTTAGAAACTTTGGCTCCGAGGTCCTGCTGCAAAAATTCAAGCAGCGCCCCATAGCCACAACCCAAATCATTGACCGAAAAAGGCCCAGAGCAGTCTAATACCGCGGCCAGCTTGCTAAATCTAAGTTTCTGACAAGCTTCGGTATTCCAGCCCACAGACCGAGAGTCGACACCTGTCTTTTTTAAGTTCTCAGAGTACATCGACTCGATTTTTTTTAACTGCGTATCGACTTTCATCAAAAACCAACCTCTTCCGAATTGAGTTTATGCGGACGTGTACGCTCGACTACATAAACTTCCTGCGGCTTCGTGTCTTTCATGATCAGCGCTCCTGCACCGACCAGCGTCTCATCGGCAACTGCTATGCTGTCTCTCAAGGTAGCGTTCACACCAATGAAAACGCGATCACCTACGCTGCATGAACCCGAAATGACAACGTGAGAAGCGATGAAACAGTGATTGCCGACCTTGCTATGGTGACCAATGTGGTTCCCACTCCACAGCATCGTATTGGAGCCTATCTTGGTAAACGGCTGTATCGTGTTATCTTCGAAGATGAACACGTTATCCCCCAGCAGGGTTGAAGGCCAAATCTTTACGTTGGGATGAACAAACGTCGCACACGTATAGCCCTTCGCGCGAATTTCTTCATACACCTTTTGCCGCATACGATTCATTTGCGCGTAACCAATAGCGACAAACACATCGAAACATCCTGGAGGATACGAATCAAGGAGATCTTCGATGGCGCTCAAAGGCAATCCATAGATTTCCTTACCGACAATATACTTGCGGTGGCATGCGTAGCCAGTAACCTGATAGTCGGTATACTCTGAAAAATAGGCACCTGCAACTTCGGCAAAAAGCCCAGTACCAACGATGATCAGACCTCGGTTACTACTCATCAAACCTCCAAAGCTGAGAATGGCAGTACAAAGAAACCCTCGTACTCAGAGAGCAGTTGCTCACGCGGCGCCTTGCGTACCTTAGGATCGAAGACTCGGGTGTAGTAATAATAGGGATGATCCGTGGTACCCCATTTTTTCTTGAAATCGTACACCCCCCCCTGAGAAAGCCAGGTACCACCCCAGTTCCAGTATTTAAAGCCCTTGCTCACGGCGTCGAGCATTGCCTCATACACTACGAGGGCAAGCGCTTGCGTGCCTCTATATTCCTCGACAATTACCGGGGTAAAATACTCTACGGTCTGGTTGTTGTAAAAAACCAATAAAGCCGCAACAGCTTGCGGCCCAATCCGACCCACATAGATCTGCCACTGATCATTCGCCATGTAACAAGAAATATCCCTAAAGAAACTTTCTCGTTTCGGCAAACCACCAATTGCCGCCATGTTCTTCCGATGAGTGTCGTACAAAAAGTCAACAACCCCCTTATCCGTCTCAGCAGTAACAATTACGCCTTCGCGAAGGGCTTTTCTGATATTGCGCGGGCGGGGGTCATCAAACAACTTCATCAACGAGTCACCACTCTCACTGTCTGGCAGACAAGTTATTTGACCGATGCGCTCATCACGCAGGTCGTATTTTGAGAACTGCTCATAGGTGACGCACTCCTCGAGCGGGTTGGAAATAAGAGTTGCCGTCACAGCCCCCCCCTTCTCTGCCGCCTCATAGAAATACTCGATCAACTGCCTCTTATCGTCCTTATCGTAGGTGAGTTGAATCACACCTCCGTTGCTGCCGTAATAAGCAAGCGAGTTATAAACGGCACCCAACGCACCCTCCTTCACCATAAAAGGAAGAAGGCCTACGACTCCCCCAGAACGGCGCATTACTAACCAGTACGCCCGGCCTCGCAGATGCGCTGCGATCATCGCCATGAATGCGGGTGTTGCATATACGAACGATCGATCACACCGCTTCAGGAATATCTGCAATGTATCATCAGCGTGTTCGTTAGCAATTATCTCAATTGACATTCTGCTGTCCCAGCCAAGTATTGAAATTCAGCACCGACCAGATCAGAAGACGCTTGTTACTGGCACCAGCCAAATGTTCGCCGATCAAACTATTAATACACCCCCTATCCAGAACCGCATACATTGGCGAGTTTTCGTTTTGCACAGCCTTCTTCACGAAGTCCATACTTTCGCCCTTGAACCAGCTGGCATCTGGCGCAGAGAAACCTTGTTTCTCTGCCTTGGCAATATCCTGAGGAATATATTTACCCATGACATCACGCAAAATTTGCTTGCCATCCTTGGTGCGCTGGAAGTACTTGTCAGACTTACCACCGGCCTCGTTCTCGTTAAGACGAACCACATCGGCAAGGTTATTCAGCTTGAGGTGTACCGGACAGCGCATGGCGAAATCGACCAAGTCATTGTCGAGAAACGGCACCCGGCTTTCGAGACCATGCGCCATGCTCAGTTTGTCCTCTACCACCAACAGGCCATGAAGAAATGTCTTCGCCTCGAAGTACAACGAGTGATTGATGTAATCCTCTGGCGTGTACAAATTGTCGGCATGGTGCTTGAACACATCGCGGAAGATATCGCGCGTCCACACATGCTTCACGTCATCCCAGATAGGCGCAAAAACATTCTTGAGCTGGCTATTTGGGATCAAGCGCTGCCAGAACTGGTAATACTTGTCAATGTAATGCTCAAAATCATCATTGACCACCGCGCGGTAGTAGCGCCATGGGTAGCCGCCGAACAACTCATCGCCGCCGGCGCCCGACATCACCACCTTGACGAATTTGGAAGCCAGTTGTGCGGCATAGTAATTCGGGTAGCTCTGTCCCACCCGCGGCTCTTCTAGGTGCCAGGCCAGTTTGGGCAAGACCCGCTCCATGTCGCCAGCCTTCAAGACCATTTCGTAATGCTCGGTCTTGAAATGGTAGGACATGTACTCGGCCTTGCTGCGCTCGTCGTACCCCATCTCGATGCCTGAGGCAGAGTTCAGGTCGAAACCGCAGGTGAAGGTCTTCATGTAGGGCAACGACTGCGACGCGATTGCGGTGATCGAGCCTGAGTCCATGCCGCCGCTCAGGTAGCTGCCCAGCTCCACATCCGTCACCAGTTGGCGATTGACGGCCTGTCGAAACAAGCGGTCCAGCTCCTCCCGGTACTCTTCGTCGCTGGCCTTGTGCTCCGGCTCACGGAAATCGTAGTCCCAGTACTCGATAAGTTGCAGTGCTGGCGACTTGCGCTTCATGTCCAGCACGGCATAGTGCCCAGCCGGGAACATCTTGATGTCGTTGAGCAGTGTCTTGTCGGTGAAGATGTTCTGGAAGGTGAAGTATTCCAGCAACGCTTCCTTGTCGAGACTGCGCTTAAACTCCGGGAGGGCCAGAATCGCCTTCTGCTCGGAGCCAAACGCCAGGGTATTACCCTGGCGTGCATAATAAAGCGGCTTGATGCCATAACGGTCACGAGCCAGCAGCAAGGTCTGCTCCTGGCGATCCCACAGACCCAGGCCAAACATGCCATTGAAACGCTCGAGCGCTTTCGGCCCCCAAGCAATCAGGGCGTTGAGCACGACCTCACTGTCAGTCCGCGAGCGAAACTGGTAGCCCAGAGCCTCCAGTTCGGTGCGCAGCTCACGAAAGTTGTAGACCTCGCCGTTGTAAACCATTACGTAACGCTGGGAGACCGACGCCATGGGTTGGTGACCTGCAGGCGAAAGGTCAATGATCGCCAGACGACGATGCCCAAGGCCGACGTTACCTTCGATCCAGTGGCCTTCGCCATCCGGGCCGCGATGGGCAATGCCATCGGTCATGCGCTGTAGAACTACAGGCGATACCGGGTTGCTGTCCAGATGAATGAGGCCGGTAATACCACACATGCGCTTTGCTGCTCCTAAAATCGAAAGGTGATGGGCCGCGAGCACTATGCGCACGCCCCATCACCTCGGATGCGCCCCCAGTCATGAATACTGGAGGTGTGTTCTGCCGTGATACTCAACGAAGCTGGCGAATCGCCTCGACGACGTACGCATAATCCTCAGCGACCATGCGGTTGTGCAGCGGAATCGCCATGCTGTGGTCGTTGCAGTCGCGCGCCGCCGGAAAATCGTCCGGGGCGAGGCCGAAACGCTCACGATAGTAAGCCAGCATATGCACCGCGTGAGTACCAGGACGCGTGGAAATGCCCTTTTCCTGAAGGATCTCCATCATCTGATTACGCGGCATGGGTGCCTTGCCTGGTTCGACGTACATCACGAAAGCCTGCCAGCCGTGACGGCCACCCTCTGGACTGGAAGGCAGGCGCAGCCATTCGATATCGGCCAGTTGCTCACAGTAGTAGCGAGCCCACTGCTCGCGCTCATCGATGAACCCATCGAGCTTGGCCAGCTGTACCAGGCCCACTGCTCCTTGCAGGTCGGTCATGCGGTAGTTGAAGCCAAGCAGGTTGAACTCAGGCAGCAGGTAAGGCCGTGGGCCGTGATGGCGCTGCTCCTCGGAAAGGGAAGCACCGTGGTTGCGCAGCTGGTTCATGGTCTCGGCCAGTTCGGCGTTGGCCGTGGTGACCATGCCACCCTCGCCGGTGGTCACCGACTTGCGTGGATGGAACGAAAACGCGGCCACATCCCCGAGGCTACCTGCCGGGCGGCCATTCCAGCTGGCGCCAGCGGCACAAGCGGCGTCTTCGACGATGGCCACCGACTGCGGCAACGCGGCGCGCAGGGTGTCGATATCCAGGCAACGGCCGAACAGGTGCACGGCAATCACCGCGCGGGTCTTGTCGGTGACCTTGGCCTTGACCTGCTCGAGGTCGAGGTTGAAGGTCCGCGGGTCGACGTCGATGAATACCGGGGTAGCACCACAGTACAGCACGACGTTGGCGGTGGCGACCCAGGTGAACGCCGGGACAATCACCTCGTCACCCGGGCCAATGCCCAGGCCGGCCAGCGCCAGGTGCAGGCCGGTGGTGCAGGAGGTGACCGCCAAGGCGTGGGGCACCTGGTGACGCTCGGCGAACGCTTTCTCGAACGCTGCAACCTTCGGTCCTTGAGTCAGCCAGCCACTCATCAGCGGCTCGCGAGTGGCCTGCCATTCTTCTTCGCCAGTACTAGGCAGCGAGATGGCGATATTACGCTTCTCCATCGAACTCACTCCGCCCCATTCTCGGCGCGCCAGTCGATCAGTTTCTGCAGGCCTTCACGCAGTTCGTACTTGTAGGTGAAGCCCAGGTCATTGGTGGCCTTTTTCGGGCAGCCGATGCGGTTCTGCACCATGCGGCGGGCATCATCGGCACTGTAAGGACGGTATTGCACTTTCAGTTCGGACTGCTTGAGGTCGAGGATGGTGTCGCACAGCTCCTTGATGCTGGTCTGCACGCCGGTACCGACGTTGTAGAACTGGTCGGTGACTTCCGATTCCAGGGCGCGGACGTTGCAGCGAGCGACGTCTTCAACATAGATGAAGTCGTAAGCCTGGGTACCGTCGCCGTTGATGACCGGGCCTTCGTTGGCGTCGATCTTGTTCAGCATGATCGGGATTACGCCAGTGTAGGCAGCGGTCTGGTCCTGGTGCGGGCCGTAGACGTTCATATAGCGCAGGCCGACGTAGCTGAGGCCGAAACGATCATGGTAGGCATGGCACATGGCCTCGCCAGCGATCTTGGTAGCGCCGTAGAAGTTGCGGTTGTTGAAGGGGTGCTCTTCGGTCATCGGAACCTGCACCGCATCGCCGTAAACCGATGCGGAGGAGGAGTACACAAGGCGCTTGATGTTGTTGTTCACGCAAGCCTCGAGCACGTTGAAGGTGCCTTCGATGTTCACGTGGAACGCAGTACGCGGGAAATCCTTGCAGTGCAACAGCCACATGGCAGCCAGGTGGATCACCCCATCCATACCTTTCATGGCGTCATTGAGCAGGTCGATCTCGCGAATATCACCACCGTGCGGGTACATGGTGCAACGCGGATCCTTGAGTTGCTCGGCAATGTTGCTGAGCTTGCCGCGGGCCAGGTTGTCGTAGATGACGACCTGTTCGGCGCCCTCCTTGAGCAGCTCGGAAACCACGAAGCTGCCAATGAAACCGGCACCGCCGATGACGAGAATCTTGGAACCTTGGACTTTCATGTTGGGTACTCCATTAATTGCGGATGGCGGCGGCCAGTTTGGCGCAGATCGCTTTTTGTTCGGTTTCGCCGAGGTAAGGATGCATCGGCAGACTCATGACCTTGCGTGCGATCGCATCACCGACAGGCAGGCTTGCATGTTCGTCCTTGACCGCCGGTTGCTGATTGAGCGGAATCGGATAGTGCACGGCGGTAGGAATACCACCCTCCTTGAGCTGAGCCTGCACGCTCTCGCGGGCATCCACCTGTACGGTGTATTGAGCCCAAGCACTGGTATTGCCTGCCGCTATAAAGGGCGCAGCAATGCCTTGTTGCTCAAGCTGTTGCGCGTAACCTGCGGCAACCTGCTGACGCTGCGTCACTTCGGCTTCGAAGATCTCCAGCTTGGGCAGCAGAATGGCCGCTTGCAGGGTATCCAGGCGACTGTTCACACCTACACGGACATGGTGGTAGCGACGATCCTGACCATGGCGGGCGATCTGGCGCATTACCTTGGCCAACTCGTCATCGCTGGTGAAGATTGCTCCACCGTCGCCATAGCAACCCAAGGGCTTACTTGGGAAGAAGCTGGTGCAGGCAATGGTGGTCAGGTTGCAGGAGCGCTTGCCCTTGTACGTGGCACCGAAGCTCTGCGCAGCATCCTCAATTACCGGGATACCGTGCCGAGTCGCAATGGCATTGATCGCATCGAAGTCGGCGCACTGGCCATACAGAGAAACCGGGATTATCGCCTTGGTACGCGGCGTGATCGCTGCTTCGAGTAACTGCGGATCCAGGTTGTAGGTACGCGGATCAATATCCACATACACAGGCTTGGCACCTAACAGGGCAACTGTCTCAGCAGTGGCTATATAAGTGAAGCCAGGGGTGATGACCTCATCGCCCGGACCGATGCCCAGAGCCATTTGCGCAATCTGCAGTGCATCGGTGCCATTGGCGACACTTATGCAGTACTTAGCCCCCACGAAGGCGGCCAGCTTCTCTTCCAGATCAGCCACTTCAGGCCCCAGAATATACTGGCCGTGAGCAAGTACCGCCTGGATGCCTGCGTCGATCTTCTCTTTGATGAGGGCCTGCTGGGCCTTCAGATCGATGAACTCGATCATTGTCCGCTCTCCTTGGCGAGCACCTTGCCATTCAACACGTATTTTACCCCGCTGTGCGCGCACACCGCCTGCCCTTCACCCTGCAAGGGAAGCTGCAACTGCTCGCCGAACTCACTCATCCAACCGATTTGACGCGCAGGAACACCAACCATCAAGGCGTACGCTGGCACATCCTTATTGATCACAGCGCCAGCACCGACAAAGGCATACTCGCCTATGGTGACACCACAGACGATGGTGCAGTTAGCACCAAGACTCGCCCCCCTCCGCACCAGTGTGTCGCGATACTCACTCTTGCGTTCGATCAGCGACCGGGGGTTGTAGACATTGGTGAAGACCATGCTCGGGCCACAGAACACCCCCTCTTCGAGGGTGACGTTGTCGTAGACCGACACGTTGTTCTGGATCTTGCAGTGGTCGCCGATGACCACTTTGTTCCCCACGAACACGTTCTGCCCCAGAGAGACACCAGCACCGATCCTGGCACCTGCACACACGTGCACGAAGTGCCAGATTCGTGTGCCCTTCCCGATTTGCGCACCGTCATCGACGATAGCGCTGATATGCTGATAATGGTTCATGGCTGATAGCCCTTGTCCGCTTGTAACTGTGAGAAAACATGCCTGAACCTGCTTATTGCCAAGTGGCCATAAGCACGTGCTCCCCGCTGGTTGAGGTGGTGGCTGTCCAGATACATCAGCTCGCCCTTGTAGTAGGGCGCATCATTGAACAACACAGAGCCGGACATATCGACGAAACTGGCTCCTGGTACGCTATCGACCAATTGTCTGATGGTCATATTGGCCGCTCGCCAGCTATCGTTTTCCACTACTTGCACCGGAATCCCAACCGCAGCAAAGCGGTGCATACGCACAGGATTGGCTACCAACATCGGTACCTGGGCCAACACCACCACGCGCTTGCCTTGCTCAGCACTGTCGCGCAGAAAACGCTCCAGAGCGGTAACGAACGCAGGGCTTTGCACCTGCATCTGCCACATGCCGGCGATTACCACGTTGTGCATACGAGGTAACTCCTCGGCAACCACCTGCATCTGCGCTTTGCAACCAGGCCTCGCCCAGTCGGCCAACCGTTCCACATCAAAACCCGGTATCGGCACGCAGTTGCTGGCACTGATCAGCCGGTACGCTGCCCCCAACTCACGCCCCACCTCATCGAAAAAGAAATTGAGCTGAGCCGCATGGCTATCGCCAATCACCAGTGCCGAGATTGGCGCGTCCAAGACCCCACGCTTGCACTCCCCGACCAATGAACCGTGACAGATCTCTTCATCTGGCGCATAGGTCGTCATTTCCAACGGCAGTGGGTCCACTAGGTGCTTGTTGACAAACCGAGCCCCCACGGCCAGCAGCACAAGGATCGACACTGCAACACCCCAGCTGCGCCAATGCAGTGAGATACGCCCAGAACCACGGACTGGCTGCTCGACAAAACGATACGAGAGCCATGCAAGCAGAAAGGACGCCAATAGAAACACCAGCAGCCAAGAAACTGTCAGGTCATATTGACCTGTGTAGTAACGGATGAACGCCAGAACCGGCCAATGCCATAAATACAGGGAGTAGGAGATACCACCGAGCCAGACCATCGGGCCACAAGCCAGCAGGCTGCTCGCTATACCACGACGGGCCGCGATCAGCAGCGCCGTACCGAAGCACGGCATCAGCGACCAGATGCCAGGGAATTGCGCCTTTTGTACCAACCAGAAACTGCAAGCAAGTAGTACTGCCCCGAGCAAGCCAACCAGGTTCGCCAAACGTAATGGGAGCTCCTGATGCAGGGTAAGCGCGACCAGAGCCCCGACCAAAAACTCAGGAGCCCTCGCAGACAATGAAAAATAAACTGCCCCAGAAACATCGCCAAACAAAGCTCGGTAACCGCTCCAGGCAAACAGCACCGCAGTCAATCCAGCAAAAACTGCAAGCCGGTGACGCCCAGGTACGCAGGCAATCAACACTGGAAAGAACAGATAGAACTGCATCTCGATGGCCAGCGACCATGTATGCAGCAAGGGCAACTCATCCGCCGAGGGGGCAAAGTAGCTGCCAAAATCGGCGAAGTAGCGGTTGCTAGCAAACAGCACCGATGACTTCAAGCTCTTGAAAAACAAAGAAAAATCTGCAGGCAATAACAAGATCGCAGACGCTGTGCATACGATAGCCAACATGACCAGATAGGCCGGCAGGATACGCTTGATGCGGCTCGCATAAAATGCGAACAGTTCAATCTTGGCACTACGCTCAGTCAGCAGTGCCGTGATGATGAAACCCGATATGACGAAAAACACGTCAACGCCGACAAAGCCAGCTTTAAGCCAGGCCGCATTGGCATGATAAACAAGTACTGCCAGGACGGCGACAGCACGCAACCCCTGGACATCCAGCCTGATGCGAGACGGCGAACGCATCGAGGAGCCGAGGTTCGATTTTGTTGGGAGGGGGATTGACACGTTGATTCAGGCTCTGAAAGCAGACAGCTAGAAGCTGGGTGACCCACAAACCCGGTCACCCGTACATGACAGCCAGGTCAGCGCAGCAGCGCATGGATGAACGGATGACCCTCGTGATCTTCGGGCGCTTCAATCTTCGCCGAACGGATGGTATTGACGGTTTCCACGCAGTGACGCGCATCCTCAATTCCATAACCACGGCCAGCCAGGATCTCCTGGTAGCTGGTGGTATGCAGGTCGGTGAACCCTTCGGAAAACTCGATTTCCTCACCTTCTACGGTAATGGAGCGATAGGTTGGCTTCTTGCCCTTGACCGAATCAGGAAGGTCACTCGCATCGATCGACAAGAACCAGCGGACACGGGCCTTTTCATACTCAAGATAACCAGCAGCTTTGAATTCATTAGCGAAATGAACCACATTGCGCTGCAACCTGCCGAAAACGAAGTGCAACATGTCGTAGAAGTGCACTCCAATATTGGTGGCTACCCCAAACGACTTGCGCGGCTCACCTTTCCAGCTTTCCATATACCACTTACCGCGTGAGGTGATATAGGTCAGCTCTACGTCATACTTGCCGTCGCGCTGCTCACCAGCAACCTTTTCCTTCAGATCCAGAATGGCCTGGTGGTGGCGAAGCTGCAGGATGTTGTACACACGCTTACCGGTTTCACGCTCTACCTGGGCCAGTTCGTCGAGAATCTCCGGTGTAGGAACAAGAGGCTTCTCACAGATCACGTCACAGCCAAGACGCAGGCCAGCAGCGATATGGGCATGGTGCAGGTAATTCGGCGAGCACACCGAAAAATAGTCAAGCGCGGTGGCACTGTCGCGCTTGAGCTGCCAGGCATGCTCGATGAAACGCTCAAACTCGGTAAAGAACTCGCTCTGCGGCGACAGGCTATCGATGATACCAACCGAGTCATTGATGTCGTAGGCCGACACCAACTCATTACCTGTATCCTTAATTGCACGCATGTGGCGTGGCGCGATATAGCCGGCAGCACCGACCAGGGCAAAACGTTTCAATGCAATACTCCTGCAATCAGGCTTTGATGATGTGGGCTTGATGGGCACGATACTTGCCGCGGCTATCGACCACCAACTGGGCATGCCGGCTGATTAGCTCGTAGTCGAACTTGTCATGGTCGGTGGCTAGCACCACCGCATCGAAACCAGCCAGATTTTCGGCAGTCAGAGATACACTGGAAAGTTCAAAGTGGTGCTCGCGCATCTTTGGGAAGACAGGCACATGAGGATCACTGTAGGCAACCATGCACCCTTTGGCCTCCAGGAGTTCCATGATTTCTACCGATGGTGATTCACGCATATCATCAACGTTCTTCTTGTAGGCAATTCCCAGCACCAGCACCTTGCTGCCCTTGAGTGCTTTGCCCTTATTGTTCAAGCCATCCATCAACTTGTTGACCACGTACTCGGGCATTGCCTGGTTGACCTCACCAGAGAGCTCGATAAAACGCGTATGGAGCCCATATTCCCGTGCTTTCCAAGTCAAATAGAACGGGTCGATTGGGATGCAGTGACCGCCTAGACCAGGCCCCGGGTAGTAGGCCGTGAAGCCAAACGGCTTGGTCGCTGCGGCGTCGACTACTTCAAAGATATCGATCCCCATTCGATCGGCGACCACTTTCATTTCATTGACCAGGCCGATATTTACTGCCCGGTGAATGTTTTCCAGCAGTTTGGTCAATTCAGCGGCCTTGGTTGAGCTGACAGGCACCACTTGGTCGATTGCCTGCTCGTAAAGAGCAATGCCCAACTCCAGGCACCGCGGCGTATGCCCACCAATAACCTTGGGAATAGTGCGAGTTTCGAAGTTGGGATTGCCCGGATCTTCGCGCTCCGGCGAGTAAACCAGAAAAATGTTCTCACCAACCTTCAGACCCGTCGACTCCACACGGGGCAGCAATTCTTCTTCAGTCGTTCCTGGATAAGTAGTGCTTTCCAGCGATACCACCTGACCTTCGCGCAGGTAGGGGGTGATTGCATCCGTGGTATTGATCACGAAGCTCATATCCGGCTCGCGATACTTGTTGAGGGGGGTAGGCACGCACAGAATCAATGCGTCGCATTCACTGGCCCGCTCAAAATCACAGGTCGCCTCAAAGCCACTCGCACGCGCTTTCGATATATGCTCGCTGGCAATATGCTCAATATAACTCTGACCAGCATTTAGCTTTTCAATCTTGGCCGCATCAATATCAATACCAAGCACGCGAAAACCAATGGCGTTGTAACGCAGCATCAACGGCAAGCCGACATACCCGAGGCCGACAATACCGATCAAGGCTTTCCGGTTCTTAAATTTATCGATACATACCTGCAGTGAATCAGTCTTCACCATCACACCCCATCCAAAACTCACGGAACTACTAGTTTTAGGGCGCTGCCGGAAGCGATATCGCACCGTTTCAGCGCCCTTGCAAATTACCGCCTGACATCAGCCCCTCAGTCAACGGCATAGACCTCTGACGACCGGCGCGCCACCCAAGAGACAACGCCAACAGGACTTTTTCCCTGCATGCGCAGAATAGCCGCCTATGGTATGCAGCTACGGCCAAATCTCATAGCGCTCCCTGTCATTTTCACATTGCAACCGATTGCAACGGAATACTGGACACATTTCACCGAAGCACCCTCCACCTAACAACCAGTGGACAGAGCCTAACGCTTCCTATCGCAGAGCAGAGCATTGAGAGAAATGACAGATGCGCACACATGGAGCCCGTCGCCACCAGCGAGGATAACGGGTAGCACGGCTTGGGCCGGGAACTGATAAGAGCGCCGCAAGAGTAAAGAAAGAGAGAGTGGATCCAGGCAGGCAATGAAAGCCACATGCCAACAGAGTCAAAATACCTAATGGGCTTGCCACAGCAGCTGTAGGCGCCCGCCCTCGGCGGGCAATATCTTCGCCCCCCTACCAAGAGCCCACTCCCCTGC
>NZ_SBHZ01000016.1 GCF_004521985.1 Ectopseudomonas khazarica | reverse complement strand
GGGGATAGGCGAGGACGAGGTGCGCGGGGCGGATGCGGAGCCCGCACACCAGCCGATAAGCGGTGCGCGGGCGGCCAGGTCGGGTTCAGTCCTGTGGCTGGTCGCGCAGGAAGACCAGCTTGTCGGCCTGGGACTGTTCGGCCGAGTAGCGGTAGCCCTGATAGTTGAAGTCCTTCAGGCCTTCGGGGTCGTTCAGGCGTTCCTTGATCACGTAGCGGGCCATCAGGCCGCGTGCTTTCTTGGCGTAGAAACTGATGATCTTGTACTGGCCGTTCTTCAGGTCCTTGAACTCGGTGTCGATGATGCGCGCGTTCAACGCCTTGCGCTTGACCGCGCCGAAGTATTCGTTGGACGCCAGGTTGAGCAGCACGTCGTCGCCCTGGGCCTGCAGCGCTTCGTTCAGCCAGCCGCTGATGCGTTCGCCCCAGAAGGCATAGAGGTCCTTGCCTCGGCCGTTGGCCAGCTTGGTGCCCATTTCCAGGCGATAGGCCTGCATCAGGTCCAGTGGCCGCAGCACGCCATACAGGCCGGACAGCATGCGCAGGTGGGCCTGGGCGAAATCGAAGTCCTCCTCGGAGAGGTCTTCGGCATTCAGGCCGGTGTAGACATCACCCTTGAACGCCAGCAGCGCCTGCTTGGCGTTGGAGGGGTTGAACGGGCGTTCCCAGCTGCCGAAGCGCGCGGCGTTGAGACCGGCGAGCTTGTCCGACAGGCCCATCAGCTCGGCGATCTGGGCCGGGCTGAACTCGCGCAGCTGGGCGATCAGTTCCTGGGCGTGGTCGAGGTGCTCGGGTTGGGTGAAGCGCGGGGTGGCGGGTGGCGTCTCGTAGTCGAGGGTCTTGGCCGGTGAAATCACCATCAGCATGGGCAGGGTCTCCAGAAAGCGTGGCGACGATTCTAGAGGTCGGGGATCGGCAAGACCACCTATCGGGGCGATTGACAGCGACCGCGTCGACGCCTGCCCAGGCATCGGCGTGCGGGTGATCCTGTCGGCATGGGTTGCCGGCGGAGGGAAGCAGATGGACGCTTGCGTGAAGAACTGCGCTGCACCGCATTGGCGCGGGGGATGCTGCAAGAGGGTGCGGCGATTCGGCGCAGAAAGCCGGGTAGGACTTAGGACTTTAACGGTGTCCTGCGTGAGCGCCAAGCGCTATCTGTCGCACCGACAAATAAACCCCGGGTTCGAGAAAAAAACATTTTTCTGTCATGCGAATTGGGGTAATAAAAAAGCAAGACCGCCGAAACCTGCAGACAGGTGGCGGCCATTGGCCCTCACCTTGCTTGCCACCTTTCGGCCCCGATCTGAAAAATCGGCGGTCTCTGTCCGGCGCAGCACCGACCCTGGTTTTGCGTCGCCCGGCTACGACAAGAAGGTGACCGAGTATGGATGACCACGGACGCTCCAAGCCCACCGCTCCAACCCTCTACGCCCTCGACACCAACGTCCTGATTCACGATCCCAATGCCCTGCTGAACTTCGAAGAACACCACGTCGCCATCCCGATGACGGTGCTGGAAGAGCTCGACAAGCTGAAATCCGGCAAGCATGGCGTCGCCGCCGAATGTCGCCAGGCGATCCGTCTGATCGACCAGATCCTCGCCGGAGCCGAGCCCGAAGACGTCGAATACGGTGTACCCATACAGCGCGGCAAGAGTGGCCCCTGCGGGCGTCTTTCCATTCTCATGAGCAAGAGCGCGGCGCCGGTGACCTGGCTGCCGGAGAACCTCAACGACAACAAGATCATCAACCAGCTGGTGGAGCTGAAGACACGTAATCCCGGGTTGTCCGTGGTACTGGTGACCAAGGACATCAACATGCGCCTGAAGGCGCGTGCCTGTGGCATCGACGCCGAGGACTATCACACCGACCAGCTGGTCGATGACGTCTCCCTGCTGTCGAAGGGATACCACGACCTGCCCGGCTCGTTCTGGGAGCGTGTGAGCAAGGTCGACACCCGCCAGGATCATGGCCGCACCTGGCATCGCGTGCAGCTCACCGACAACCTGCCCGCCGTGCACGTCAACGAGTTCATCCTCGATGAGCAGGGTTTCGTCGGCTGGATCAAGGCCATCAAGGGCGACGAACTGGTGATCCTCGACATGCATCAGGAGCCGCTGCTGCATCAGGAAGCCTGGGGGCTCAAGCCGCGCGACATTCACCAGGCCCTGGCGCTGTTCGCGCTGCTCGACCCGGACATCCACCTGGTCAACCTGTCCGGTGCCGCCGGTTCGGGCAAGACCATCCTGGCGCTGGCGGCGGCCATCGAGCAGACCATGGTCAGCAAGCGTTACCGGCGCATCATCGCCACCCGCAGCGTGCAGGGGCTGGACCAGGAGATCGGCTTCCTGCCCGGTACCGAGGCGGAGAAGATGGAGCCCTGGCTCGGCGCCATCACCGATAACCTCGAGGCCCTGCACATGGAGGACGAAAGCACCCATGGCAGCGTCGACTACATCCTGCAGAAGGTGCCGCTGCAGTTCAAATCGCTCAACTACATCCGCGGGCGCAGCTTCCAGCAGAGCCTGATCCTCATCGACGAGTGCCAGAACCTCACGCCGCACCAGATGAAGACCATCATCACGCGTGCGGGCAGTGGCTCGAAGGTGGTGTGCCTGGGCAACCTGGCGCAGATCGATACGCCATACCTGTCGGCGCCCAGCTCGGGGCTGACCTACCTTACCGAACGCTTCAAGGACTTCCCTCACGGCGTTCACATCACCCTGCAAGGTGTGCCGCGCTCGATCCTCGCGGAGTACGCGGAAAGCCACATGTAACCTTCGGGCGGGCAACCATTCGCGCCCCTGTTCGCAAGAACAGGGGCGTTTTTATCGGGCAGGAATCGCAGGCGCGGCTTCAGCCACGATATTCGCGGATCACCTGCAGGTTCATCCCCACTACGACATGCCTGCCAAATCCTGACCTGCGGGTTTACAATCGACCGATTCCCGCCAGGAGCTTTCCCGTGCTGACCCACCTCGATTCCCAAGGCCGTGCGCACATGGTCGATGTCACCGACAAGGCGACCACCTTTCGTGAAGCCACCGCCGAGGCGCGTGTGCGCATGCTGCCCGCCACCCTGCAGATGATCGTCGCCGGCGAGCACCCCAAGGGTGACGTGTTCGCCGTGGCGCGTATAGCCGGTATCCAGGCGGCGAAGAAAACCAGCGACCTGATCCCCCTGTGCCATCCGCTGATGCTCACCGGCGTCAAGGTCGAGCTGAGCGCGGAGGGCGACGATGCCGTGCACATCACCGCGCGGTGCAAACTGTCGGGGCAGACCGGTGTCGAGATGGAGGCACTGACGGCCGCCAGCGTCGCCGCGCTGACCATCTACGACATGTGCAAGGCCGTGGATCGTGGCATGGTCATCGAGCAGGTGCGCCTGCTGGAAAAACTCGGCGGCAAGAGCGGTCATTACCAGCTGGAGGAACAAGCATGATTCGCGTGCAGTACTTCGCCCGCTATCGCGAGGCCCTGGGCCGCGACGACGAACAGCTCAGCGGCGATTTCGCCACGCTCGACGACCTGCGCCTGCACTTGCTGGCGCGTGGGGGCGAGTGGGACGTGCTGGGCGAGCAGAACCTGATGTGCGCGCGCAATCAGGAGTTGTGCAGCCTCGACGAGCCGCTTGCCGAGGGCGATGAAGTGGCCTTCTTCCCCACCGTGACGGGCGGCTGAACAAGCGCTTCGTGGCGTACACCTATATAGCAGCGGCCTGCGTGCGGGCCGCTCCCGACCTGGATACCTCACTCATGACCATCCGCGTACACAGCCAGCCGTTCGATCCGGGGAGCGAACTCAATGCGTTGCATGCCGCCAACCTCGGCATCGGCGCCGTGGTCACGTTCGTGGGCTATGTGCGCGATTTCAATGACGGCCGTGAGGTTGGGGGCATGCTCCTCGAGCACTTCCCCGGCATGACCGAAAAGGCCCTGGCCAGGATCGCCGAAGAGGCCCGCGAGCGCTGGCCGCTTTTGGGTATCGAGATCATCCATCGCGTTGGCCGCCTGGAACCGGGCGAGCCCATCGTCTTCGTCGGCACCAGCAGTGCCCATCGCCAGGCCGCGTTCGACGCCTGCAACTTCGTCATGGATTATCTGAAGACCCGTGCACCGTTCTGGAAGAAGGAAGACACCAGCGAAGGGCCGCGCTGGGTGGAGGGTCGCTGCAGCGACCAGAGCGCCGCCGAGCGTTGGAAGCAATAGAGCGTCGCCTGCGGTGCACGACCTGCTTCTGCGCCGGTAAAACCAGCATTTAGCGGCGCTGACTTTCCCAGCGCGCTGTCTCTCGTAGTGGCGAAAACCCACTTCACGCAGGCACCGGGGGGGCGGCGATACCTCGGGCGGATCGCCAGCGAGCCGGCTCCCGCACGCGCGCGTTCACGCCAGCGCCAGGTGTACCCGCAGCGCGATCGGCACCAGCATCAGCAGCACGCCAAGGCCGAGTACGCGAACGCCCCATTCGTGCTCGCGAAAGTTGAAACCGATGCCCAACAGCAGAAAACCGCCGATCAGCAGCATCAGCATCAGGTGATAGTGGTCCATTGTTCTTCTCCACTTCGCAGTCCTGATTACAGATTAGTCCTTCCCTCCGCGAGCGTTGCTGATCTGTGGCAACGAATGCCTGACACCATTGGCGACAAGCTGCGTCCCGATTGGTCGCTGCCTGGCGTAGGGCGCTGCTCCATACTGTGCGCAGTCATCGTCAAGGATCGTCCATGCGCCTGCTTTCCTCCCTCCTGCTCGCCGGCGTGCTGAGCGCTACGCCGCTGTTCGCTGCCGAGCGCAGCTTCACCATCCTGCACAGCAACGACTGGCAGTCGCGGCTGCTCGGTTTCGGTCCCAACAACGAATACAGCCCGGCAACGCTGAACGATGACGAGACGGTGGGCGGCGTCGCCCGCCTGGCCACGCTGTTGCAGCAACGCCGCAGCGCCGCCGGTGAGGAGGCGGTGCTGTTGCTTGATGGTGGCGACTTCACCATGGGCACGCTGTTTCACACCATCTCCCGCGAGATGGGCAGCGAGCTGCGCCTGATGAGCGAACTGGGCTACGACGCGGCGGTGATCGGCAACCACGAGTTCGACTTCCGCCCCGCAGGCCTGGCCGCGATGATCAGCGCTGCGCACAAGGTGGAGGGCGACGCGTTGCTGCCGCTGCTGTCGAGCAACATGCGTTTCGACCCGGCGAGCAAGGCCGACGACAGCCTGCAGGCGCACTTCGAGGCCGGGCGCATCCTGCCGTACAAGCTGATCGAGCGTGGCGGCATCCGTTTCGGCCTGTTCGGCTTGCTCGGCAACAATGCCGTGGCGGTCAGCCCGATGATCCAGCCGCTGACGTTCGCCGACCCGGTCGCCACCGCCAGGGAAACCGTGGCCAAACTGCGCGAGGAGGGGGCCGAGGTGGTCATCCTGCTGTCGCACATGGGTGTCACGCAACAGGCCGACGGCAGCTGGCGCGGGGAGGACGTGGAGCTGGTCGAGCAGGTGCCGGGCATCGATATCGTCGTCGGCGGCCACTCGCACGTGGCGCTGCCGCAGCCGGTGCTGGTCAACGGGCATACACCGGTGGTGCAGGCCGGCTCGGAGATCCAGTATCTCGGTGAACTGCGCATGACGCTTGGCGACGACGGTGTGACGCAGGTACGCGACTATCGCCTGCATCCGATCGACGACCGCATCGCTGGTGACGAAGTGATCACCGCCCAGGTCGAGGACTTCAAGCAGGTGGTCAGCGAGCGCATGCTCAACCCCAGGGGCTACCGCTTCGACCAGCCGCTGGCCAAGGTCGACCAGCGCCTGGGACGTGACTTCAGCGATCACACCCTGGCCAACCTGGTGACCGACGCACTGCGCCATGCGGTCGATGCTGACCTGGCCTTCACCGGCAACGGCACCATCCGCGATGACCTGATCAAGGGCCGGCATGGCGTGCAGGACGTCTCCGACCTGTTCCGCATCGCCCCGCTGGGCATCGGCCAGTTCGATGACGAACCGGGCTATCCGATGATCAAGGCCTACGTCAGCGCTCGCGAGATCAAATCCCTGCTGGAAGTGCTGCTGCTCGCTTACCAGCTGCGCGACAGCGACAGCTACTACCCACGGGTTTCCGGCGTTCGCTTCACCTACAACCCCTGGCGCGTGCCGTTCGATCGGGTCAGCCGCATCGAGATCGGTGACCCGGTCAAGGGGTATCACGACCTCGATCTCGACGACACGCGCCTCTACAGCATCGGTGCCACCAGCTACGTCGGCAGCTTCACCTGGCTGGTACCGGACCTGACCAAGGGCCTGCTCGACGTGATCCCCAAGGATGCCGCAGGCCGTCCGTTGCCGCGCATCGAGGACGCCATCGTCGACCAGGAGCCGAACACACCCGGCGTGCAGGAACTCAAGGAGTGGCAGGCACTGCTCGACCATATCCGCAGCCTGCCGGATCTCGATGGCGACGGCCTGGCCGACATTCCCACCACCGGCGCGGCGGCCGAGGCGCGCATGATTCGCGCACCCAGCCTGAATCCGCGCGAGATGTTCCGTCTTGCCGGCCCGATGCAGTGGGGCGCCAGCGCCGTGGTCCTGCTGGGTGTGCTGCTGATTCTCGGGTTGCTGATGCGCTTGCTGCGTCGCTGGTATTGAGGGGGAGTACGCACTCGCTCATTGGCTGTCGATTTCGACGCGCATGCCCCGGGTGCGTAACTGGGTCGGTCACCCTGCAACCTTGCCAAGCATTGCCTGCCTCCGTATGGTGCAAAGCCGCCTGATTCGGAAGCTATGCAATGATCGCTCAGCACCGTTCGCTCGCTGACCGCACACGACCAGGCGACGCGTTCCTCGTCATCACCCTGGCGCTTGCCTCATGACTACACTCAATCACTCGCGCCCGCTGGCGCTGTTCGGCCTGCTGCTGGCCAACCTCTGCTGGTCCGGCAATGCCCTGGTCGCACGTGCCTTCGCCGGGGAAATCGCGCCGTTCACCCTGGCGTTCTGGCGCTGGTGCCTGGCGTTGGCGCTGCTGCTGCCCTTCGTCGCCATGCCGCTGTGGCGCCATCGCGCGGCTGTGGGCCATGCCGGGTGGCGCCTGCTGGTGCTCGGGGGGCTGGGGATCGCCGGCTATAACTCGCTGCTCTACAGTGCGGCGCAGACCACGGCGGCGATCAATATTTCGCTGGTCAACACCTGCCTGCCACTGGTGACGTTCATCGGCGCCGGGCTGCTGCTCAACGAATGGCCGGCGCGACGTGCCTGGTGGGGCATGCTGGTGGCGGTGATCGGCCTGGCGGTGCTGATCAGCCAGGGCCAATGGAGCCGCCTGGCCAGCCTGTCGTTCAATCAGGGCGATCTGATCATGCTGCTGGCGGTGGTCGACTGGGCGCTGTACTCGTTGCTGCTGCGGCGCTGGGCCAGCTACCTGCAGCCGATTCCGCCACTGGCGCTGCTGGGCGTGTTCATCATGCTCGGCGTGCCGCTGATCCTGCCGTTCTACCTGTATGAACTGAGCCAGGGTGCACAGCTGGCGCTGAATACCGCCAATCTCTCGGCGGTCGCCTACACCGCCGTATTCGCCTCGTTGCTGGCTTACCTGGCCTGGAACCACGGCATCCGCGTGATCGGCGCCGCCAAGGCGGCGCTGACCAACTACCTGATGCCGGTGTTCACCGCGCTGCTGGGGTGGGTGCTGCTGAACGAAAGTCTGCAGCTCTACCACTGGCTGGGGGCGGTGATGATCTTCGGCGGCCTGCTGCTGGCCACGCGCCCTGGCAGGCGTGCCTGAGGAATCAGCGCCCAGATGCAGGGGCATTCCGTGCGCGCAAAGGCAGGCAGCGTGTCAGTCCGGCTTGAGCATCACGAAGGCCTCACCATCTTGGCGATCATGCATCAGGATGAAGCGCTGCCCGGCGATCACCATCTTCACGGGTGCCTTGCGAGGTACCGTGGTGCCGGCATTCACCGCGGCTGCACTGAGCATCTGGCTCGTCAGTGTGTCGTCCTGTTGCGATTCGCCGGTTACCACGCACTCGTGACTGACCTTCACCTGGATGCCCAGGCTCTTGTCTGCATTGAAGCCGACCGTGGCGAAGCCCATGTCGGTCATCTCGGTAATGCCATGCTGACGCGCCACGCGATGCGCCTCGGCAAAGCTCGGTGCGGTTTGCAGGCAGATATCACGGAACGCCTGCACCAGAGGCGAGGTCACCGGCACCGGAGGCTGCGAACCCAGATTGGCGCAGGCGCCCAGAAGGCTGCAGCTGACAAGCAAGGCGAGCTTTTTCATCACATCATTCCTTAATGAGGGATAGGTTCAGGGCTGTTGCGATTGCTCGCAAAGATCATGCCCCAGCACCTGCGAAGCCAGCCCCTTGGCCAGATAGGTTTCCACCATGCGGCCATCGGCACACTCGGTCCTGTGTCCGATGGCAATGCCGATGGACAGCAGAACGAATAGCGCCAGGCCGATATTCTGGATGGGCGTCATGACAGGGCTCGTTGGGAAATGGATGAGGCAGGATGAACAGACGGGTAGGGGATGGCAAGCGCCAATGTAAGCCTCTGGAGTTGTCGGCTCGCTGAGCCAATACTGGCACTCACGCAAATCAGGCAAGGGACTGCGCAATGAAGAAACTGATCATCATCCTGTTGCTGGGCGGCGCCGTCTGGCAGTTTTACCTGAGCAAGCCCGGCAGCCCGATCATCAGCAACATCGCCAGCGATGGTTCGGTAATGGACAACCCGGTAGTCAGCCAGTCCGGCGGATCCATCTTCTCGCTGGACAGTCGGCGCTCCTCCACCAGTCAGCCCGCGACCCAGGTGGCCAACAGCAACTACCGCTGTGATGGCCGCACCCGTTGCTCGCAAATGACTTCCTGCGCCGAAGCCACCTACTTCCTGCGCAACTGCCCAGGCACCAAGATGGATGGCGACAATGATGGCGTGCCCTGTGAGGGGCAATGGTGCGGTCGTTAGGGCAGGGTGATCGACAGGCTGCTGGACTCGACCTGGGCGATAAGCATCCAGGTAACCGCGCTGATGATACCCAGCACGCTATAACCGACGACGATACCAATCGCGATCTGCTTCCACAGGCCGGCGAAACGGTTGGGTTCGTTGCGGTAGCGCGTTGGCATATCGCGCTCTGCCCGTAGATCATCGAAGTCGTCTCTCGCTCTCAACGTGTTCTCCGGGTTCATGGGCCAGCGCGCGACGGCGCTGCAGCCTGCTGGATGCGGATTTTCCGGCATCGCCCGACAGCCCGGCAAGAACCATTCGGACTGCTGCAGTACGCGCCACTTCTGGCTGCCGGCTTGCCTGGCTGCCAGTGAGTAGTTGAACCGGGTATCGTTCATCACTTTGGAGCAGTTCTATCATGCGCAGAGAGTGGCTTCGTCCACTATGATGCTTGATCGTAAAACAGGAGTTCACATGGATATCGTGCTACCTCACTATCCCTATCACAAGGACCCACTGGTTACTGGCGCTATAAAGGCCAGCGATACGGTTTGCCGTTGCTGCGGGCTGGCACGCGGTTATATCTACGCGGCCTCGGTCTACTCCAGGGAGGAGCTTGGTGACCGGCTTTGCCCTTGGTGCATTGCCGATGGAAGTGCGGCCAAGCGTTTCGAGGCCTCCTTCATCGAACATCACGCATTGGCCGAATCGGGAGTGCTGGACTCCGTGATTGAAGAAATCGACCTTCGCACGCCAGGCTACTTTTCCTGGCAGGGCTCGACTTGGCTGGCGCACTGCAATGACGCATGCGAGTTTCACGGCGATGCCACTGTGGAGGACGTGCGCCAAGCGAGCACTGCGACCAAGCAGCAATGGATGCAGGATTACGAGCAGGCAGAGAAAGACTGGGAGTGGGCAACCAGAGGCTACCAACCGGGTGGCGACTCGGCGTTTTACAAGTTTGTCTGCAAGCATTGCCAATTGGTCATGTTCGCCTGGGATCTCAGTTAACGGCCGGCGGTTCTGTCGTCCAGGTAGCAGCCTTGAGCCTGCCCAGGCGCCAAAGCCTAACCGCTTGATAAAACGTAAATTTATCGATGATCTGGGGTTGACAGCAGTCAGCGAGACGCGGAAAATGCGCGCCGTTGGCTACATAGCTCAGTCGGTTAGAGCGCAGCATTCATAATGCTGATGTCCCAGGTTCAAGTCCCGGTGTAGCCACCATACAAATCAAAGGGTTAGCTTCGGCTAGCCCTTTGTCGTTTCTGGGGTAGTGACTACACCTTGTCTATGCTTCAGCGGCACCACTGCTGCTCGCAGGGAACGCCGTCCCGGTCGCCATCCATCTTCGTGCCAGGGCAATTGTTCAAAAAGAAGGTGGCTTCTTCACAAGATCTCATCTGCGAACAATGAGTGCGACTATCGCAGCGATATTTCGTTGCTTGCCCTGAACCGGGCACGGCGGACATAGCAGGTGAGGATGTAGAGCTGCCCGAACTGAAAGACGGCAACAAGCTATCGAGCGAGAAACTTTCCGATGGCTGCTTGATGATCGGCTCACTTAACAAGCTGCCATCGTCAGAGGTGTTCGTAATCATTGGGCTTGCGGGCCGATCGAAGTAGAAATGCCAGATCGCTAGACCTGCAGCCAGCAACACAATCCATTTTTTCATGGCACTTCCTTGCTCGAACTAGGCGCTCCAAGGATCTACCAGGGCAACGCCCAGCGTTTCGAAGTGGCGAATATTGCGAGTTGCGATCACGGCATCATGTAGCCGACCAATTGCAGCGATCTGCGTATCGGCCATATCAACCACCCGCCCTTTAGCCTCGGTTTCTGCGGCTATCTCTGCATAGTACACAGCGGCATCTGCATCGAACGGCAGAATATTGCCCGCGAAGTCCTCATCGAACATGGCTGAAGCCACATCGAGCAATCCTTGTTTGCGCTTGCCGTCTGGCATCCTGGCAATGCCATAGAGAATTTCCGCAACGGTGATCGAGGTGATTACCAGATCCCCGACAGGCTGAGCGTCAACCCACTCCAGAACCTGGGGCGCAGGCTTGGCGCGCATCAGTTCCGACAGCACGTTGGTATCAAGCAGGATCATTCATCGAAGCTCGCAGCACGGGCTTTGTCCTTGCGCTCTGGTAGCTCAAGGTCTGCCCCTCCAACAGCGGCAAAACGGGAGTGAATCCGGCTACCCAAGCCACCACGCTTTCCTTGTCGTGACAGAGCCTGCCGAATGATCACCCGGGCTTCTTCTTCCATGGAACGGCCGTGGCTAGCCGCTACGATACGCAGCTGAGCTTTCAGGTCGTCGTCGAGGTTTCGAATAGTGATGGCGGCCATGGTTACCTCCCGTGCATTCAGTGCAATCAGTGATAGCATAGCTGTGCGCGGGCCACATGCACACAGCCGCGGGTCTCACTGATAGATACCCTGAAAACCCGCCACACTGACCCCATTCATTCTCTTGTTGCCGGTCAAGAGGATCGGCTTCCTTATTGTTCCCGTGTCGTTTGTAGACAGCTGTCCTGCTAGCTGTTCTTGATCCCTGTGCAGGCCACGTATCGGTTGGCAACGGCGATGACATCGGCTTTGTTGGTGAAGGTCTGGGGAGACTGGGAGAAGATGCGGTTCTCGCACATGTCCCGGTAGTTTTCGTAGCGGGCGATGCAACTGGCGGAGGTCTTGCCCGTGGCCTGCTCGTAACTGGCGTCGTTGCAGAAAAAGGTCACCAGCTGGTGGGTCCCAACGTTGACCTCATCGAGACTGACGCTTGTGGCTTCTACCTTTTGCAGCAGGGCCTGGTAACTATCAACATCGATGGCAGTGGCCGCGAAGTGCTCGGTATAGAGGTAATAGCCGCCGGCGGCGACCGCGAGCAGCAGGAGCAGGTTTTTCATTTGCTTCATCCTTGATGGCGAAAGCCCGGCAGAATAGAAGCGCTGATGACCGTTGTCCACGGTGTGCGTGCGCGACCGGACGGTTCCTTTTTCTTCGATCTGTGTGGTGTGTGCTGAATGAAATCCTTTGATGAACTGGTGGCTGAAGCTGAAGCGGCCGATGTGAGTGGTTGGGGCTTCGGGTGGCTGGCGGGGCGAGCCAGCGAGGAGCGTCCCTCCTGGGGGTATTCCAGGTTGCTGGCGCAGCGCTTGGCGCAGGTGGAGTCGGCGCTTGATCTGGACACCGGTGGCGGTGAGGTGCTGGGCGAGGTGCCGCGCTTTCCTCCGCGAATGTGTGCCACGGAGGCGTGGTCGCCCAACGCCCGCAAGGCCCGTGAGCACCTGAGCGAGCGTGGCGTGCAGGTGGTGGAAACCACGGCGGCGGACAGCGTGCTGCCGTTTGCGGACGCGTCCTTCGAGCTCGTCACATCGCGTCATCCCGTGTCCCCGAACTGGGCAGAGATCCATCGTGTGCTCAAGCCGGGCGGATGCTATTTCGCGCAGCATGTCGGTGCGGCTTCGGCGTTCGATCTGATCGAGCGCTTCCTCGGGCCGCTTCCACAGCAGCGACGTCAGCGCGATCCGCAGGACGAGGCGGCCGCCGCGCAGGCAGCCGGGCTGAACGTGACGGATCTGCGTGTCGAGCGCTGTCGTCTGGTGTTCAACGACGTCGGGGCGGTGGTCTGGATTCTGCGCAAGTGCGTGTGGTGGGTACCTGACTTCTCCACACGCAGGTACCACGATGTATTGCTCGCCCTCGATGAGCAGATGCGTGGTGGGCGGCCATTCGTGGCGTATTCGACTCGGCACCTGATCGAAGCGCGGCGTTAACCCGGAGCGCTGCCGTGGATCGGTCGCTCATCCCTTTGCTGCGCTACCGGGCAGTGCCCGGCGTTTGACGTGGATACCGAAAGGGATTGACTTAGAGCGCGCTCGAACTTTTAGGATCGCCCCATGGAACCTCATCTGAGCATCGACGAAGTCGCCCGGCGCACCGGGCTGACAGCCCACACCCTGCGCTATTACGAACGCATCGGGCTGATCGGTCCGGTGGGCCGCACGGCGAGTGGACAGCGCCGTTATGCGCCTTCGAACATGGCCTGGATCGAGTTCCTGCTGCGCCTGCGCACGACCCGCATGCCGATCGGCAAGATGCAGGCGTTCGCGGCGCTGAGGGGCGCCGGAGACTCGACGGTGCCGGCGCGTCGCCAGATGCTGGAAGAACACCTCGCGGAGGTTCTGGCCGAGATCGAAGCGATGCGCCGCGCCGCCGATGCGCTGCAGGCGAAGATCGAGCACTACCGCTCGTGCGAGCAGCGCCTGGCGCCGGAGTCATCAACCGAGAGGGACAGCGAGCATGAGCAACGAAAGTCGGTACCAGCGGGGGTTGGACAAGCTGAAGGAGATTGACGGCGAGGCCGGTGAGCGGGTGGTGGAGAGTCTGGCTGGCATCGCCCCGGATTTCGCGCGCTACCTGGTGGAGTTCCCGTTCGGCGATATCTACTCGCGGCCGGGGCTGGACCTGAAAAGCCGGGAGATCGCCGTGGTGGCGGCGCTGACCGCCCTTGGCAATGCTGCGCCACAGCTGAAGGTGCATGTGCATGGCGCGCTGAACGTCGGTGTCAGTCGTACCGAGATCGTCGAGACGATGATGCAGATGGCGGTGTATGCCGGCTTTCCCGCTGCACTCAATGGCCTGGCGGTGGCGCGGGAGGTGTTCGAGCAGCGTTCTGAGGCGGCCTGACGCCGGACCATAAGCGCGAAGCCCCCAGCGGCGTGGATCCGCTGGGGGCTTCGAGGGAGCGGGGCAGGCTCAGACGTTGAAGCGGAAGTGCATCACGTCGCCGTCCTTGACGATGTAGTCCTTGCCTTCCAGGCGCCACTTGCCGGCTTCCTTGGCACCGCCTTCGCCCTTGTAGGCGATGAAGTCGTCGTAGGCGACCACTTCGGCGCGGATGAAGCCTTTCTCGAAATCGGTGTGGATCACCGCGGCAGCCTGCGGTGCGGTGGCGCCGACGCGGACGGTCCAGGCGCGCACTTCCTTCACCCCGGCGGTGAAGTAGGTCTGCAGGTTGAGCAGGGCGTAGCCGGCGCGGATCACGCGGTTCAGGCCTGGCTCTTCCATGCCCATGGTTTCGAGGAACATCTGCATCTCTTCCAGATCGTCCAGCTCGGCGATCTCGGCTTCGATCTTGTTGCACACCGGTACGACGATGGCGCCTTCCTCTTCGGCGATGGCTTTCACCACGTCGAGGTGCGGGTTGTTCTCGAAGCCGTCTTCGGCGACGTTGGCGATGTACATCACCGGCTTGGTGGTGAGCAGGTGGAAGGTCTTGGCCAGGCGCTTCTCGTCGTCACCCAGGCTCTTCAGCAGGCTGCGCGCCGGCTTGCCTTCGGTGAAGTGGGGGATGAGTTTTTCCAGCAGGGCCTTCTGCGCCACGGCCTCCTTGTCACCGCCCTTGGCACTGCGCGCCACGCGCTGCAGTTGCTTCTCGCAGCTGTCGAGGTCGGCCATGATCAGTTCGAGGTCGATGATCTCGATGTCACGCTTGGGGTCGACGCTGTTGGCGACGTGGATGACGTTCTCGTCTTCGAAGCAGCGCACGACGTGGGCGATGGCGTCGGTCTCGCGGATGTTGGCGAGGAACTTGTTGCCCAGGCCTTCACCCTTGGAGGCACCGGCCACGAGCCCGGCGATGTCGACGAACTCCATGGTGGTGGGGATGACCTTTTCCGGCTTGACGATCTCGGCCAGGGCATCCAGACGCGGGTCGGGCATGGGCACGATGCCGCTGTTCGGCTCGATGGTGCAGAAGGGGAAGTTCTCTGCGGCGATGCCGGACTTGGTGAGGGCGTTGAACAGGGTGGACTTGCCGACGTTGGGCAGGCCGACGATGCCGCAGTTGAATCCCATGGGGTGACCCTCGGTAAAAGGTGGTTACTTGGTGGCCTTCTGGCTATGCAATTTGCGCATGGCCACGGTCCAGTCGCCGGCGAGTATTTCCGGCAGGACGTCCAAGGCGAAGTCGATGCTCTGGTCGAGCAGTTCCTGTTCGCTGCGTGGCGCGCGTCCGAGCACGTAGCCGGAAACCAGGCTGGCGTGTCCAGGGTGGCCGATGCCGAGCCGCAGGCGATGGAAGTTATTCTGGTTGCCGAGCTGGGCGATGATATCGCGCAGGCCGTTGTGCCCGCCGTGGCCGCCGCCCTGCTTGAGCTTGGCGACGCCGGGAGGCATGTCGAGTTCGTCGTGGGCCACCAGAATCTCTTCGGGTTTGATCTTGAAGAAATTGGCCAGGGCCGCCACGGACTGGCCGCTGCGGTTCATGTAGGTGGTGGGGATGAGCAGACGAACTTCGCGCCCCTGGTGGTTGAACTTGCCCACCAGGCCGAAATACTTGCGATCGACGCTGAGGTTGATGCGCTGGCTTTCCGCCACGCGCTCAACGAAAAGGGCCCCTGCATTGTGCCGGGTCTGGTCGTATTCGGGGCCGGGGTTACCCAGGCCAACGATCAGTTGTACGGCAGTCATACAGGAGCCCTTTCGAGGAAATCGCCCGGCGTGATCGCATGCCGGGCGGGTTCCGCACTGCGATTACTCGGCAGCGCTTTCTTCGTCTTCAGCCTTCACGCGGGAGGCGTGAATGTTGGAGACAGCCAGGTCGTTACCGTGAGCCAGAGCAACCAGCTCAACGCCTTTCGGCAGCTTCAGGTCGGACATGTGTACGGTCTGGCCCACTTCCACGGCAGCCATGTCGACTTCGATGAATTCCGGCAGGTCTTTCGGCAGGCAGGAAACTTCGACTTCGCTGATGGTGTGGGAGATCTCGCCACCTTGCTGCTTGACGCCTACGGCAGTCGCTTCGTTGATGAAGTGCAGCGGTACGTGGGCGCTCAGCTTCTGGCCGGCAACGACGCGAACGAAGTCAGCGTGCAGAACGAAGCCTTTGGCCGGGTGGCGCTGCAGGGCTTTGATCAGAACGCTTTCTTTGGTGCCGGCAACGTCCAGGGTCAGAACGTGGCTGAAAGCCGCTTCGTTTTCCAGCAGCTTGGCCAGGTCTTTGGCCAGCAGGCTGATGGAGGCCGGGGCTTTCTCGCCGCCGTAGATCACGGCAGGCACCATGGACACGTTACGACGCAGGCGGCGGCTCGCACCTTTCCCCAGGTCGGAACGCACTTCGGCATTCAGGGCAAATTCAACAGTCATTTCACTTCTCCAAAATAACCAAACCGCCTGCAGGCTTGCGACCAGCCTTGGGCGGTAGGGCAAAAAGCCCCGCACGAGGCGGGGCGCTTAACGTCAGCGGGTTCCTTAGCGGAACATCGCGCTGATCGATTCTTCGTTGCTGATGCGGCGAACCGCTTCGGCGACGACCGGGGCGATGTCGAGCTGGCGAATGCGCGAGCAGGACTGTGCCGCAGCGGACAGCGGGATGGTGTTGGTCACCACCAGCTCGTCCAGCGAGGAATTCTCGATGTTCTCGATGGCGCGGCCCGACAGCACCGGGTGGGTGCAGTAGGCGTAGACCTTGGCGGCGCCACGATCTTTCAGGGCCTTGGCCGCGTGGCACAGGGTGCCGGCGGTATCGACCATGTCGTCGACCAGAATGCAGGTACGACCTTCGACGTCACCGATGATGTGCATCACTTCGGACTGGTTGGCCTTCTCACGACGCTTGTCGATGATGGCCAGGTCGACGCCCAGGCTCTTGGCCACGGCGCGTGCGCGGACGACGCCGCCGATGTCCGGGGAGACGATCATCAGGTTGTCGAAGCGCTGGTCTTCGATGTCGTCGACTAGGACCGGGGAGCCGTAGATGTTGTCCACCGGAATGTCGAAGAAGCCCTGAATCTGATCGGCATGCAGGTCCACGGTCAGTACGCGGTCGATACCGACCACGGTGAGCATGTCAGCCACGACCTTGGCACTGATCGCCACACGGGCGGAGCGCGGACGGCGATCCTGGCGGGCGTAACCGAAGTAGGGGATGACCGCGGTGATGCGGGTAGCCGAGGAGCGGCGGAAGGCATCAGCCATCACCACCAGTTCCATCAGGTTGTCGTTGGTGGGTGCACAGGTCGGCTGAATCAGGAATACGTCCTTGCCGCGGACGTTCTCGTTGATTTCGATCATGACTTCGCCGTCGGAGAAACGTCCGACCGAAGCATCGCCGAGGGGAATGTGCAGCTGACGAACGATCCGTCGCGCCAGATCGGGGTTTGCGTTCCCCGTGAAGACCATCATCTTGGACACGCGCAGTACCTGCCGGCTGGGGGTATACCTGGATGGGTATGGAAAATGGCAGGGGCGGCTGGATTCGAACCAACGCATGCCAGGATCAAAACCTGGTGCCTTACCGCTTGGCGACGCCCCTATATTCTGTGTCGAATGCTGTCGGATGCGGTTTTCGATGCCTCCCTGGGGAGGTTATGGCAGGGGCGGCTGGATTCGAACCAACGCATGCCAGGATCAAAACCTGGTGCCTTACCGCTTGGCGACGCCCCTGTATCGTATAACCGAATGCTGAGCATTCACTTCTTGGCCAATGCTTGGAGCCTGCGGTGCAGCATCGAAATGTTGCGACCTTGAGCGACAAAGCTCGGCAGAGTGCCTGGAAGTTGGCGGGCGACTTTATCAGCATCGTCCCGATTTGGGAAGCTCCCAAATACACAAGCTCCAGTGCCGGTCAATCTAGCTGAAACGAATTTGTTCAACAAGATCAAAGCGTTACGAACTTCTGGGTAACGCTTCTCTACAACCGGCTGGCAGTCGTTTCGACCACCCCCCGCAAGAAGGCTGCGAACTTTAATGGGCGGCGTATCCCGTGTCAACTCGGGCGAGCCGAAAACTTCTGCTGTGCTTACAAAGACTTGCGGCACCGCGACGAGGAACCAGGGTTCGTCCAGCTCCACGGGCGTCAGGTACTCGCCAACGCCCTCGGCGAAGGCGGCGCGGCCGCGCACGAATACCGGTACGTCGGCGCCCAGTGCCAGGCCCAGCTCGGCCAGGCGATCCTCGCCCAGTTGCGTGTGCCACAGGTGGTCGAGGCCGAGCAGGGTGGTGGCGGCATCCGAGCTGCCGCCACCGATGCCGCCGCCCATGGGCAGGTGCTTGTCCAGCCAGATGTCGGCGCCTAGTGACGTACCGCTGGCTTCCTGCAGCCGCTTGGCGGCGCGCACGATCAGGTTGCTGTCGTGCGCAACGCCTTCGATGGGGGTGTGCAGGCGAATCTCGCCATCCTGGCGCAGGCTGAAGCCAAGCTCGTCGCCATGCTCGAGAAACTGGAACAGGGTCTGCAGCTCGTGGTAGCCGTCGGCGCGGCGGCCGAGGATATGCAGCATCAGGTTGAGCTTGGCGGGAGCGGGCAGGGTGAGTTCGGCGTGGGCGGGGATGGCGGTCATGGTCGGAGCAGGGGCGTCGTCGCGAGAATAGGTGGCGATTGTATGCGGGAAATGCCTTGGCAGGCGCATTGCGGCTAAAGCTGCTCCTACAAAGACCGCAGCCCCTGTAGGAGCGGCCTTAGCCGCGAAATGCTCAGCCGAAACGCTGAGCCATCGCCGACGCTGTCGCGGCTGAGGCCCCTCCCACAAGGTTGGAGTGCGGGCTTACTGGCCGAGCTGACGCGGCTGCCAGTCCTTGATCACCAGGGTGACCTCCAGGTCCTGGCCGTAGAGCTTCAGGCGCTCGGGCAGGGCGTAGCCGTTCTGTTCGGTGTAGCGCTGATACTCCACTCGCCAGCCGTCCTGCTCCAGGCGGGCCAGGTGGCTTTCGCCGTCGAGGGTGATGCGGCTGCGGCTTTCCGGGGCCGGCAGGCCGCGAATCCACCAGAGCAGGTTGGAGACCGGCAGGTCCAGGTGCAGCTGTTCACGCAGCAGGGCTTCCGGCGATTCGGCGCGATAGCGGCCGCGGTTGGACACTTCCAGCAGGATGTCGCCCGGGCGGCCGGTCAGACGGGCGGCGCCGCCACCGAGCGGGCCGGACAGGCGGATATCGTAGTAGTCCTGGCGTTGCAGCCAGAACAGCGTGGCGCTGCCCGAGTCGCTGGGCGCACGAATGCCGATCTTGCCGTTGATCTGCCAGCCGTCGAGCTGGCTGATCTGCTGTTTATGGGCTTTCCACTGCGCCGGGTCGCCCTGGCCTTCCAGCGCTTCGTGCGAGGTGAGGCCGGCGCAGCCGGCGAGCAGGGCGATGAGGCTGAAAACAAGAAGGTGACGAAGCATCAGGGCGTCTCGGAACCGGTCAGGCGCGAGAGGGTGTCGCGCAGGATGGGGCTGTCAGGTGTCTCGGCCAGGGCCTCGCGCCAGACGCTGCGGGCCTCGCGCTGCTTGCCCCGGGCCCAGAGCACTTCGCCAAGGTGGGCGGCAACCTCGTGGTCGGGGAATTTCTTCAGCGCCAGGCGCAGGAAGCGTTCGGCTTCCTCCAGGTTACCCAGGCGATAGTTGACCCAGCCGAGGCTGTCGAGGATGGCCGGGTCGTCCGGGTTGAGCTGGTGGGCCTTCTCGATCAGGTCGTGGGCCTCCTGATAACGCGTGGTGCGGTCGGCCAGGGTGTAGCCGAGGGCGTTGAGCGCCATGGCGTGATCCGGCTCGCGCTCGAGGATGTAGCGCAGGTCGTGTTCCAGCTGGGCCAGGTCGTCGCGCTTCTCCGCCAGCATGGCACGGGTATAGAGCAGGTTGAGGTCGTCGGGGAACTGCTCGAGGCCCTGATTGATCACCTGCCAGGCCGAGTCGACCTGGTCATGGTTGCTCAGCCCCTCGGCTTCGATCAGGTACAGCTGGATGGCGTAGTCGGGCTGCGCCTCGCGCGCTTCGGCCAGGCGACGGCTGGCGTCGTCGTTGCGCTGCTGGTTGAACAGCAGCTCGGCCTGGCGTTGCTGGGCCGGCAGGTAGTCGTTGCTGGGGCCGACCATGCCGTACTCCTGCAGGGCGCTGTCGCTGTCCTCCAGCTCTTCGTAGGCACGGCCCAGGTTGTAGTGCGCCGCGTCGACATGGCTGCGCCGTTCGACCAGCTCTTCCAGGTAGACGATGGCTTCTTCCCAGGCTTCGGCTTCCAGGCACACCAGCGCCAGGGAGAAGCGCAGGTCGTCGTCGTTGGGATTTTCCTGCACCAGCTTGGAGAACTCGCCCTTGGCGTCGTCGAGGCGGTCCTGCTCGACCAGCAGGCGTGCATAGGTCAGGCGCAGGCGCTTGTCGTCGGGGTTCTCGCGGATGCCTTTCTGCAGCAGGGGCAGCGCTTCCTCGCCACGTCCCAGACTCTGCAGCAGGCGGGCGCGCAGCAGCAGCGGGGACACTTCCTTGGCGCTGCCGGGGCGTTCCTCGAGCAGCTCCAGGGCTTCTTCGGCGCGGCCGTCCTGTTGCAGGAGGATGGCCTTGCCGAACAGCAGCTGGCTGTTGTCCGGGTTCTTGCTCAGCAGCCGGTCGAAGCCTTGCAGCAGGCCGGCGCGGGTGTCCGGGTCGGTTTCCGCGGCAGACAGCGCGAGAAAATCGAAGTGGGTGTCGCCCTGGCGCTGCAGCACCTGCTCCATGTAGGTCATGGATTCGTCATAGCGGCCGGCGCGAGCCAGCTGCACGGCCGCCGCGCGTTGTGCGTCGATGTTCTGCGGCGCGTTCTGCGCCCAGATCAGTGCGCTGTCCAGTGCGGCCTGCTCGGCGCCGAGGTACTCGGCGATGCGGAAGGCGCGCTCGGCGACCGCGGGGTCGCCGGTGGCGTTGGCCTGCTGCACGTAGTTGCCCAGGGCGATATCGAAGCGATTGCGCTGCCCCGCCAGTTCGGCGGTGAGCAGGGCGAACAGGGTTTCCTGGCTGAACGAGCCGTATTCTTCCGGCTTCAGCTGGGTGCTCTGGTCGGCTTCCTGCACCGGCGGCGTGCCGTCAGGCTCGCTGGGGGCGAAGGTTTGGCAGCCGCTGAGAAGGGCAATTGCAGTGACTAACGCGAGGGGTCTGGTCATCAGGGTTTGTTTCCGTTTCGTTCGCGGCTGCGACGGAGCTGGTTCTGGCGCGAGGCAAGGCACGAGAGGCGAAGTTTGGTCGTCCAAATGAGTCATCGAGTAATGCAGTCTCGCGGCAAAACCTGCCCGTCCCTTCGAGTTGCGCGGCAAATGCGGCGCGCGATGAAACAGGAACGGACCCAGGCACCTTGTCGTGCGTTATTCCGGGGCGACGGCCATGCCGGCTCGTGCCCTGCGACGTTCGCGGCATCATGACACAAGCCTTGGAGCAAGCCCACTGGCCAGGACGATGCGGCGAACTGTCTATTGGGACAATAGGTCGCGGTAGTTGTTCTCTCGGGGGCGAAGTAGGACAATTGCCGGCTTCCGTATTGCCCCTCAGCGACTCTGCATGGCCTTCATCGCCCTCGGTATCAACCACAAGACCGCCTCGGTAGAGGTGCGTGAGCGCGTTGCTTTCACCCCGGAGCAACTGGTCGAGGCATTGCAGCAGCTGTGCCGGCTGACGCCCAGCCGCGAGGCGGCGATCCTCTCGACCTGCAACCGCAGCGAGCTGTACCTGGAGCAGGATCAGCTGAGCAGCGACGAAGTGCTGCAATGGCTGGCCAGCTATCACCGCCTGAGCATCGACGAATTGCGAGCCTGTGCCTACGTGCACAGTGACGACGCCGCCGTGCGCCACATGATGCGCGTGGCCTGCGGGCTGGACTCGATGGTCCTCGGTGAGCCGCAGATTCTCGGCCAGCTCAAGTCCGCCTATGCCGTGGCCCGCGAGGCCGGCACCGTCGGGCCGTTGCTGGGGCGTCTGTTCCAGGCCACCTTCAGCACCGCCAAGACCGTGCGCACCGACACCGCCATCGGCGAGAACCCGGTTTCCGTGGCCTTCGCGGCGGTCAGCCTGGCCAAGCAGATCTTCGCCGACCTGCACCGCAGCCAGGCGCTGCTGATCGGTGCCGGCGAGACCATCAGCCTGGTGGCGCGGCACCTGTACGACCAGGGCATCAAGCGCATCGTCGTCGCCAACCGCACGCTGGAGCGTGCCAGCCAGCTGGCCGAGCAGTTCGGCGCCCATGCGGTGCTGCTCTCGGACATCCCCGATGAGCTGGCGCACAGCGACATCGTCATCAGTTCCACGGCCAGTCAGCTGCCGATCCTCGGCAAGGGCGCCGTGGAGAGTGCGCTGAAGAAGCGCAAGCACAAGCCGATCTTCATGGTCGACATCGCCGTGCCGCGCGATATCGAGCCGCAGGTGGGCGAGCTGGATGACGTCTACCTCTATACCGTCGACGACCTGCACGAGGTCATCGAGGAAAACCTCAAGAGCCGTCAGGGCGCGGCGCAGGCGGCCGAGGAGCTGGTCGCCGCCGGTACCGACGACTTCATGCAGCGCCTGCGCGAGCTGGCCGCGGTGGATGTGCTCAAGGCCTACCGCCAGCAGGCCGAGCGCCTGCGTGACGAGGAACTGGCCAAGGCCCAGCGCATGCTGGTCAACGGCAGCAATCCCGAAGACGTGCTGGCGCAACTGGCGCGCGGCCTGACCAACAAGCTGCTGCACGCGCCCAGCGTGCGCATGAAGAAACTTACCGCCGAGGGGCGCATCGACGCGCTCAGCCTGGCCCAGGAATTGTTCGCCCTCGACGAGAGCGCGCCGCAGGACAAAGGTCTGCAATGAAAGCTTCACTGTTGAACAAGCTGGACAATCTCAGCGATCGCTTCGAGGAACTCACGGCGCTGCTCGGCGACGCTGAGGTGATCGCCAAGCAGAGCCAGTTTCGGGCGTACTCCAAGGAATATGCCGAGATCGAGCCGGTAATCGCCACCTTCCGCGAGCTGCGCAAGGTGCAGGCCGACCTCGAAGGTGCTCAGGCGCTGCTCAAGGACAGCGACCCGGACCTGCGCGAGATGGCCGAGGAGGAAGTCGCCCAGGCCCGTGAGGCGCTGGTCGAGCTGGAGGACCGCCTGCAGCGTATGTTGCTGCCGAAGGACCCCAACGACGGGCGCAACGTCTATCTGGAAATCCGCGCCGGCACCGGTGGCGACGAGGCGGCGATCTTCTCCGGCGACCTGTTCCGCATGTATTCGCGTTATGCCGAGAAGCAGGGCTGGCGGGTCGAGGTGCTGTCGGCCAACGAGGGCGAGCACGGCGGCTTCAAGGAAGTGATCGCCCGCGTCGAGGGTGACAACGTCTACGCCAAGCTCAAGTTCGAGTCCGGTGCGCACCGCGTGCAGCGCGTGCCGGAGACCGAATCCCAGGGCCGTATCCACACCTCCGCCTGCACCGTGGCGGTGTTGCCGGAGCCGGATGAGCAGGCCGCCATCGAGATCAACCCGGCCGACCTGCGCGTCGATACCTACCGCAGCTCCGGCGCCGGTGGTCAGCACGTCAACACCACCGACTCGGCGATCCGCATCACCCACATCCCCACCGGCACGGTGGTGGAGTGCCAGGAAGAACGTTCGCAGCACAAGAACCGCGCCAAGGCCATGGCCTGGCTGGCGGCCAAGCTGCAGGACCAGCAGGACGCCGCCGCGCACAAGGAAATGTCCGACACGCGCAAGCTGTTGGTCGGCTCCGGCGACCGCTCCGAGCGCATCCGCACCTACAACTTCCCGCAGGGCCGGGTTACCGACCACCGCATCAACCTGACCCTGTATTCGCTCAACGAAGTGATTGCCGGCAGCGTGGAGGCGGTGATCGAGCCGTTGCTGGCCGAGTACCAGGCCGATCAGCTGGCGGCGCTGGGCGACTAGGACAGCGACGAGCCGCGAGCTGAGTCTGCCGGATCGCCGGATGCAATCCGGGACGCATGGATGAACCCCTGGGCTGGATGAGGCTTTTTCATCCACCCTTCCACGCGGTGGCTCGAGCAGGCGTGACAGGCGCCCCGATCCATCCAGCAGAGAACAGCAAGGCACACGCCGCCGCCGAGTGCGGGTCATCTTGTCGCTGAAGCTTGCCGCTCGAGGCTTAACGCATGTCCACCATCGAATCCCTGCTCAACACCGCCGAGCTGCCTGACTCGCCCACGCCACGGCTGGACGCCGAGCTGCTGCTGGCCGCCGCACTGGGCAAGCCGCGCAGCTATCTGCGTACCTGGCCGGAGCGCGAGCTGGACGCCGATCAGCTGGGCCTGTTCCGGAGTCACCTGCAGCGCCGTCGCCAGGGTGAACCGGTAGCCTACATCCTTGGCCATCAGGGCTTCTGGAGCCTGGACCTGGAGGTCGCGCCGCATACCCTGATTCCGCGCCCGGACACCGAGCTGCTGGTGGAGAGCGCGCTCGCGCTGCTGCCGGCCACGCCACTGGCGGCGCTGGATCTCGGCACCGGCACCGGCGCCATTGCCCTGGCCCTGGCCAGCGAGCGGCCGGGCTGGCAGGTCACCGGCGTCGATCGCGTCGAGGACGCCGTGGCCCTGGCCGAGCGCAACCGTCAGCGTCTGCAACTGGACAACGTCCGCTTCCTGCACAGCCACTGGTTCTCCGCCCTGGCCGGGCAGCGCTTCGGGCTGATCCTGAGCAACCCACCCTATATCCGCGCCGACGACCGCCACCTGGACCAGGGCGACGTGCGCTTCGAACCGAGCAGTGCGCTGGTGGCCGGGGCCGACGGGCTGGACGATATTCGTGCGATCATCCAGGCCGCGCCGCAGTACCTGCTGGCCGGCGGCTGGCTGCTGCTGGAGCACGGCTTCGACCAGGCCGAGGCCGTGCGTGAGCTGCTCGCCACGGCGGGGTTCAGCGAGGCACACAGCCGACGTGACCTGGGCGGGCACGAGCGCATCAGTTTGGGACGTTTCGACCATGAGTGATCAGATGCTGAGCGATGATGAGCTGCTGCGTTACAGCCGGCAGATTCTGCTGAAACAGATCGACGTGGAGGGGCAACTGCGCCTCAAGCAGGGCCGTGCGCTGATCGTCGGCATGGGCGGGCTGGGCTCGCCCGTGGCCCTGTACCTGGCTGCTGCCGGCGTTGGCGAGTTGCACCTGGCCGACTTCGACACGGTGGACCTGACCAACCTGCAGCGGCAGATCGCCCACGACACCGCCAGCATCGGCCAGGCCAAGGTGGATTCGGCCATGGCGCGGCTGGCGGCGATCAACCCGCAGGTCAGCCTGGTGCCGCACCGTCAGGCGCTGGATGCCGATTCGCTGGCGGCTGCGGTGCAGGCTGTCGACCTGGTGCTGGACTGCTCGGACAACTTCTCCACCCGCGAGGCGGTCAACGTCGCCTGCGTGGCGGCGGGCAAGCCGCTGGTCTCCGGCGCGGCGATTCGCCTGGAGGGCCAGCTGTCGGTGTTCGACCCGCGCAATGCGGCCAGCCCGTGCTACCACTGTCTCTACGGGCATGGCAGCGAAGCCGAGCTGACCTGCAGCGAGGCCGGGGTGGTGGGCCCGCTGGTCGGGCTGGTGGGCAGCCTGCAGGCGCTGGAGGCGCTCAAGCTGCTGGCGGGATTCGGCGAGCCGCTGGTGGGGCGCCTGTTGTTGATCGACGCGCTGGGTACGCGCTTTCGTGAGTTGCGGGTCAAGCGCGATCCTGCCTGCGGTGTCTGTGGCGATGCCCAGTAACGCGCCGATCGGGGTATTCGACTCGGGCGTCGGCGGCCTGTCCGTGCTGCGCGAGATCCGCCAGCTACTGCCGAACGAGTCGCTGCTGTACGTCGCAGACAGCGGCCATGTGCCCTATGGCGAGAAGAGCCCGGAGTACATCCGCGAGCGCTGCGTGCGGATCACCGAGCACCTGCTGGCGCAGGGCGCCAAGGCGCTGGTGCTGGCCTGCAACACTGCCACTGCCGCTGCCGCCGCTGACCTGCGCGAGCGTTATCCGCAGTTGCCCATCGTCGGCATGGAGCCTGCGGTAAAGCCGGCCGCGGCGGCGACCCGCAGCGGAGTGGTCGGCGTGCTGGCGACCACCGGTACGCTGAAGAGCGCCAGGTTCGCCGCGCTGCTCGACCGTTTTGCCGGCGATGTGCGGGTGGTCACGCAGCCCTGTCCGGGGCTGGTCGAATGCATCGAGGCGGGCGCGTTGCAGGCAGCGGCCACACGCGAGCTGCTGCAGCGTTACGTGACGCCCCTGCTGGACGAAGGCTGCGACACGCTGATCCTTGGCTGCACCCACTACCCCTTCTTGCGGCCGCTGCTGACGACACTGCTGCCGCCCGCGGTGACGCTGATCGATACCGGGGCCGCGGTGGCGCGCCAGCTGCAGCGGCTGCTGCTTCAGCATGACCTGGCAGCGACCGAGGCGGCGCAGCCGAACCGTTACTGGAGCAGTGGCGATACCGCGCAACTTTCCCGGGTCTTGCCGATTTTGCTTGGTGAAACGGCCGAAATCCTCTCCTTGTAGTGAATGTGAATTTTTCGCCTCTTGCCTCCCTTCATGTCGATTAGTTCTATATTTTTGTAACGAGCCTGATGAAAACTCTCGCTACTTAAAGGAATGACTCATGAAGAAGTTGTACGCCTTAGCTGCAAGCGCGGCGCTGTCGTTGGGAATGATGGGGGCTGCACAAGCAGCGGATGTCACCGCCGCCATCGGCCAGAGTGGGGATTCGACCATGGTGTACCGCCTGGGTGCACAGTGGGACTGGGACAAGAGCTGGTTCGAGAGCAGCGTTGGCCGCCTGACCGGCTACTGGGACCTGGGTTATACCTACTGGGATGGCGACGACACGGCGAGCAACCACAGCCTGTCCTTCGCGCCGGTATTCGTCTATGAGTTCGCCGGGCAGAGCGTGCGTCCCTACATCGAAGCGGGTATCGGCGTGGCCGCCTTTTCCAGCACCGAGCTGGAGGGCAACGAGCTGGGTTCCTCCTTCCAGTTCGAGGACCGCATCGGTGTCGGCCTGCGTTTCTCCGGCCAGGAGATCGGCCTGCGTGCGCTGCACTACTCCAACGCCGGCCTCAAGCAGCCGAACGATGGTGCCGAAGCCTACACCCTGCATTACCGCATGAGCTTCTGAGCCTGCGCTGCAGACGAAAAGGCCGGGCATCTGCCCGGCCTTTTCGCGTCAGGGGGAACCGCTAGGGTGCGCTGCGCCGGCTGCGCAGCTGTTGTTCGTATTGCGCCCGATACAGTCGGGCGAAACCATGCAGCACCGGCATCACGACGGCCCAGGTCAGCGCCAGGATGGCCAGCGTCGGCCCGGTGCCCAGCGGCAGCGTGACCCCTGCGAGCCGGGCGCCGGCGTAGTACGACAGGGGCGCGGCCAGCGCGCCGAGCAGGCTGCCGCGCCACCAGGGCTGGGCGGTCCAGGCCAGGCAGTGGTTGAGGGTGCTGGCCAGCAACAGCCAAAGCAGCGCCAGCCACAGCGGAATCAACTGGCGTGGCTCGCCGAAATCGAAGACGCCGAGGTTGAGCAGGAAGCTGTCCAGCGCACTGCCTGCGAGGAACACGCTGAGCAGCAGTTTGCCTTCGGCGGCCCAGCTGCTGACCCAGAGCAGATGCACCGCGATGATCGCGGCCACGGCCAGCAGCCAGGGGCTGTCGCCGGCGAACACGCAGACCAGCCAGCCGAGCTGGAACAGAAGGGCATTGGCAAGCAGGCGGGGCATCGGCAGGTTCCTGAGGAGCGTTGGGGCCGGGCAGTCTAGGTCACTTGGTTGCTCAGGCCAACGTCGAGGGCTGCACGTACTGCGGCAGCGGCCGGGCGCCGGGCTTGGCCAGCAGCAGCTGTGCGGTGCCGATGGTGCGCTCGAGGAAGCCGCCCTCGCAGTAGCACAGGTAGAACTCCCACAGGCGGTAGAAGTAGTCGTCGTAGCCCAGTCGCTCCAGGCGCTGGCGTGCCTGGCTCAGGTTCTCGCGCCACAGGCGCAGGGTGCGCGCGTAGTGCAGGCCGAAGTCCTCCATGTGATGCAGGTTGAGGTCGGTGTGGCGGCTGATCACTTCCAGCATCTTGTGCATCGACGGCAGGGCACCGCCGGGGAAGATGTAGCGCTGGATGAAGTCCACCGACTGGCGGGCCTGCTCATAGCGCTGGTCGCGAATGGTGATGGCCTGCAGCAGCATCAGCCCCTCGGGTTTGAGCAGTCGCGCGCATTGCTCGAAGTAGGTGGGCAGGAAACGATGGCCGACGGCTTCGATCATTTCGATCGAGACCAGCTTGTCGTACTGGCCCTCGAGGTCGCGGTAGTCCTCCAGCAGCAGGGTGACGCGATCCTCCAGGCCCTGCTCGCGGATGCGTCGTTCGGTGTAGGCGTACTGCTCGCGCGACAGGGTGGTGGTGGTCACCCTGCAGCCATATTGGCTGGCGGCGTAGATGGCCATGCTGCCCCAGCCGGTGCCGATCTCCAGCAGGTGGTCGGACGGTTGCAGCGCGAGCTTCTCGCAGATGCGCTGCAGCTTGTTGAGCTGCGCCTGTTGCAGGCTGTCGTCACCGCGCAGGAACATCGCTGCGGAGTACATCATGGTCGGGTCGAGAAACTGCTCGAACAGGTCGTTGCCCAGGTCGTAGTGCGCCGCGATGTTGCGCCGCGAGCCCTGCCGGGTGTTGCGATTGAGCCAGTGCAGGCCCTGGATCAGCGGTCGCCCCAGGCGTGCCAGGCCGCTTTCCATGGCGTCGAGGACGTCGAGGTTGGCGACGAAGATGCGCACCACCGCGGTGAGGTCCGGGGTGCTCCAGTAGCCATGGATGTAGGCCTCGCCGGCGCCGATCGAGCCATTGCCGGCGACCAGGCCCCAGACTGCCGGATCGTTGACCCGGATCTCGGCTCGCTGGCTGCTCTGCGGCGTGCCGAAGTGCAGCACCTCGCTGCCCTCATGAACCAGCAGCAGGCCGTGTCGCAGGTTGGCCAGCTGGCGCAGTACGGCACGCCGCAGCAGACCGGCACCGATGCCGTTGCCGCTGCGGACCAGGCTTCTGCTGGCGATCAGGCTAGAGCTTTTCATGGGGCATGTCCTTCACTTGTGGGCGGGCAACGCGGAAGCGGCCTTCCGCAGGCGTGTGGTCGAAAATCGGCATGCGCTTGAGCAACAGGCGCAGCGCCTGCCAGTAGATGGCGGCGAGGGTCTTGCCGGTCATCCAGGGGAAGCCCAGCAGGTAGCGGTGCAGGCCGGCGCGGTCGAGGGCCTGGCGGTGCAGGCTGAGGCTGGCGTCGAACAGCTTGCGCTCGCCTTGCCAGTCGGCCATGTGCAGGCCGAGGCGTTCGCCGACCGGGCTGAAGCTCATGCGGTATTCCAGGTCGCGTGGCAGGAAGGGCGAGACATGGAAGGCCTTGGCCACGCGAATGCGCTGGTGGCCGTCGGCGCTGGCGGGTACCACGTAGTGATAGCGCTCGCGCCAGGGGGTGTTGCTGACCTCGCAGAGAATCGCCAGCAGACGATCGTCGTCGTCATGGCAGTAGAAGAGGCTGACCGGATTGAAGGCCAGGCCCCAGCTGCGCGGCTGCGTCAGCACGCAGATGCGCCCTTGCGGGCGAACGCCCAGCGCCTCCTGCACCAGGTTGCGCACCGCTTCGTGCAGGGCCATGCCCTGGCGGGTGAACACGGGCAGGTAGTCGCGCTCGCGGAAGGCGAAGGGCGCGCAGCGGCCCGAGCCGGCCAGCGGCGAGAGGGCGAACAGCTGCGCCTGCTCGTCCAGGTCGAGGTACAGCAGGCCCATGCGGTAGCGGAACGCATGGGCGCGCGGGGCGAAGCGGCGATGCTGCACCCAGCCACTGTACAGGGCGCTGTGCATCACAGCGTCTCTCCGAAGGCGCGGGCCACGCGCAGTGCGCTGACCACGCCGTCCTCGTGGAAGCCATTGGCCCAGTAGGCGCCGCAGAAGTAGCTGTTCTGCGCGCCTTGCAGCTCCTGCCAGCGGGCCTGGGCGGCGGTGCCGGCCAGGCTGTACTGCGGGTGGGCATAGCGAAAGCGCGCGAGGATCTTGCCCGGATCGATGGCGGCGCTCTGGTTGAGGCTGACGCAGAAGGTGGTCGCGCTGTCGATACCCTGCAGGATGTTCATGTTGTAGGTCACGGCGGCCGGCTGGTCGCTCGGCCCGCCCAGGCGATAGTTCCAGCTGGCCCAGGCCAGTTCGCGCTCGGGCAGCAGGCGGGTGTCGGTGTGCAGGACCACGTCGTTGCTGGCGTAGGGCAGGGCGCCGAGGATATCCCGTTCCGCCGTGCTGGCCTGGTCGAGCAGGGCCAGGGCCTGGTCGCTGTGGCAGGCGAACACCACCTTGTCGAAGCGCTCCTCGCCGGCCGCGCTGTGCAGGGTCACGCCGTTGTCGTCGCGCACCACCCGGCTGACCGGGCAGTTGAGGCGGATGCGCTCGGCGAAGCTGGCGGTCAACGGCGCCACGTAGCTGCGCGAGCCACCCTCGATCACCTGCCAGGTCGGGCGGTCGCTGACCGAGAGCAGGCCGTGGTTCTTGCAGAAACGCACGAAGAACTGCAGCGGGAAACCGAGCATGTCGGCCAGCGACATCGACCAGATCGCCGAGCCCATGGGCACGATGTAGTGCTCGATGAAGCGCCGCCCGTAGCCGTTGCGTTGCAGGTACTGGCCGAGCGTGGTGTCGGCGTCGATACGGTCGCTGGCGAGGTCGTCCAGCGACTGTCGATTGAAACGCAGGATGTCGCGCAGCATGCCCCAGAACGCCGGCGACCACAGGTTGCTGCGCTGGGCGAACAGGCTGTTGAGGTCGTGACCGTTGTATTCCACGCCGCTGCTCGGGTCGCTGACCGAGAAGCTCATCTCGGTAGGCTTGAACGCCACACCGACCTGCCCGAGCAGGCGAATGAAATTGGGGTAGGTCCAGTCGTTGAAGACGATGAAGCCGGTGTCGATGGCATAGCGACGACCTTCCACCTGCACATCGACGGTGTGGGTGTGGCCACCGATCCAGTCGCTGGCCTCGAACACCTGGATGTCGTGCTTGCGATTGAGCAGGTAGGCACAGGTCAGCCCGGCGATGCCGCTGCCGACGATGGCGATCTTCATGGGGTGTCCTCGTTGCGTGCCAGGCGGCGACCGATGGCCAGCTGCAGGCTGCTGGGCAGGCTGCCGAGCAGTCGCAGTGCGGTGATGAAGGGGGTGGGAAAGGCGATTTCGTGCGGACGTCGCGGCAGGCGCGCGGCGATGTGCCGGGCGGCGCGTTCGACCGGCCAGCGCATGGGCATGGGGAAGTCGTTCTGCTGCGTCAGCGGGGTGTCGACGAAGCCCGGACTGACCAGGGTGACATCGATGCCTTCCGCTGCCAGATCGACACGCAGGCTCTGCAGCAGGTAGCGCAGCGCCGCCTTGGATGCGCCATAGGCCTCCGAGCGTGGCAGCGCCAGGTAGGTGACCGAGCTGCCGACGCCGACCAGGTGCGGGCGGTGGCCCTGGCGCAGCAGTGGCAGCGCCGCCTCGATGCAGTGGCTGGCGGAGAACAGGTTGGCGCTGACCACGCGTTCGATCATCGCCGCCTCGAACTGGCGCGCGTCGATGTACTCGCAGGTGCCGGCATTGAGGATCGCGCAGTCCAGTGCGCCCCAGTGCCGGGCGATGGCGGCGCCGATGGCGCGCACCTGACCGGCGTCGGTCAGATCGCCAGGAACTACCAGCACCTGCTCGCCGTAGCGTGCGGCCAATGCCTGCAACGGCGCCTGGCTGCGGGCACTCAGCGCCAGGCGATGGCCGCCGCGCAACAGTTCCTCGGCCAGAGCGGCGCCGATGCCGCTGCTCGCCCCGGTCAGCCAGATGCGTTTCATGCCAGCCTCCGTTTCAACCAGGCGATCACGCCACCGAGCAGCGGCAGGTGTTCGTAGAGCAGGGCGCCGGCATCGAAGTAATCACGGTGCCGATACACGCGTTCGCGCCAGAGCAGGTGCGAGCAGCCCGCCACCGCGATCTCCTCGCCGCCGCGCAGGCGTGGGTGGCGATAGCGCATGGTCCAGCGCAGGTAGCCCTCGCCGTCGGCGACCTGATCGAAACCGTGGAACTCGAAGTGCAGCGCGTCGACGTTGGCATACAGCTCGGCGAAGTAGCGGCGCACGGCGCCGAGGCCCTGTACCTCGTGCAGCGGGTCCTGGAACCGCACGTCGTCGCTGTACAGCTCGTCCAGCTGGTCGAGGCTGTCCTTGTCCAGCGCGGCGAAGCGCTCGGCGAAACCACGCAGGAACTCGCTCATGCCGGAACTTCCCGCGCATTGAGGTCCTTGAAGGCGCTCAGCGCACGTTCACGCGAGCGCGACAGGTCGACGATCGGCCGTGGGTAGCCGGAGGGGGCGAACAGACCTCCGAGTGCCGCCGGGTCATGGATGTCGCGCTTGTTCAGCGAGGCCAGCTCCGGCAGCCAGTGGCGAATGAAATGGCCGTCGGGGTCGAACTTCTGCGACTGGCTGATGGGGTTGAAGATGCGGAAGTACGGCGCGGCGTCGGTTCCGGTGGAGGCGCTCCACTGCCAGCCGCCGTTGTTCGCGGCGAGGTCGCCGTCGATCAGCTGGCGCATGAAGAAGCGCTCGCCCTCGCGCCAGTCGATCAGCAGGTTCTTGGTCAGGAACATGGCCACGACCATGCGCAGGCGGTTGTGCATCCAGCCGGTCGCCTGCAACTGGCGCATGGCGGCATCGATGAGCGGCAGGCCGGTGCGCCCTTCCTGCCAGGCGGCCAGCTCCTGCGGGGCATCACGCCAGCGCAGGGCCTCGGTTTCCAGGCGGAAGGCGCGATGGCGCGAGACGCGCGGGTAGCCGACCAGGATGTGCTTGTAGAACTCGCGCCAGAGCAGCTCGTTGATCCAGGTGACGGCGCCGGGGTTGCCGCTGTCGAACTCGCCCTGGTTGGCGGACAGGGCGGCATGCAGGCACTGGCGTGGCGACAGCACGCCGGCGGCCAGGTAGGCCGACAACTGACTGGTACCGGGGCGGGCCGGGAAGTCGCGCTGGCGATCGTATTCGCTCACCTGTTCATCGGCGAAGCGCTGTAGGCGTTGCTGGGCTGCGTCTTCGCCGGCCGGCCACAGCTCGCGCAGACTGGCGCCGGGCGTGGTGAAACCGGCGACCGCCTCGGGAGTCGGGTCGCTGGCGATGGCCAGCGGCGCCTGCGGCCTGAGTGGCGCGATGCAGGCGGGCAGGGCGCTGTGCAGGCGCTCGTAGCAGACCTTGCGGAACTGGCTGTAGACCTGGAAGTAGCCGCCGGAGCGGGTCAGCACGCTGCCGGGCCGGAAGAACAGCTGGTCGAGGTGGCTGTGCCAGGCGATGTCCTGCTGCCTGAGGTAGGCGGCGACCTGCTGGTCGCGCAGGCTCTCGTTGACGCCGTATTCCTCGTTGACGTGGACGGCGCAGACGTTGTGCTGGTGGCAGACCTCGGCGAGCTGGGTGGGGGCGTCGCCCCAGTCCGCGCAGTGGCGTATCAGCAGCGGCACGTTGAGCCTGGCCAGCGCGCGCTGCAGCTCGGCCAGGTTGCGCAGCCAGAAGTCCACCTTGCACGGCGCGTCGTCGTGGCGCTGCCACTGCTGCGGAGTGATCAGGTACAGGGCGATGGTCGGACCACTCAGCATGGCCTCGCTGAGAGCGGTGTTGTCCTGGGTGCGCAGGTCAGTGCGCAACCACATCAGTCGTTGCATGGGGTTACCTCGTGCATGCCGAGCAGGCCGTGGCGCAGCAGCCAGGCGTGGGCGGCCAGCGGATCACTGGCCGACTGCAGTTCGCTCAGGGCGTCGCGATGGATGTGAGTGGCGGGGCCGGCGATCAGCAGCGGCACCGGACATTGTTCGGCCAGGCGTGGCAGCTGGCGGCGCACCTGCACACCGTCCAGGGCCTGCTCGGCGTACAGCAGCAGCGCGCGAGGGGCGATATGCTCGAGCGCGGTGAGCAGTTCGCTGTACGGCAGCGGCCAGTCGAAGATTTCCACCGGGCAGTCGCTGGCGCTGGCCAGCCAGGCGCACAGCCACAGGCCCGGCTCCATGGGCGCCTCGCCCAGGTTGACCAGCAGCAGCGGGGCGCCGCCGACCTGGCGGTTGCTGTGATAGATGCGGGTGGCCAGCTTGCTGCGCAGCCAGGAGAGAAAGAACACCTGCTCGGCGCGGGCGCAGAACTGGCCCTGCCAGCGCTGGCGCAGGTCGCCGAGCAGTGGCCAGAGCAGCTGTCCTGCCAGGGTGCTGACCGGGTACAGCGCCAGCGCGGCGTTGAAGCGTTCGTCCAGGCGCCGTTCGTTGAACTCGGCGATGCAGCCCAGCAGCTCGCTGCGCTGGCGCGACCAGTTGTCGTTGCCGGCGGCCTGGGGTTGCTGGCCATGGTCGAGCAGGGCCTTGACCTGGCCCACTGCAACGCCGCGTGCCAGCCAGGCGAGGATGGCGTGGATGCGTTCGAGATTGGCCGGCGAGTAGAGACGATGACCCTTGGGCGTGCGGTAGGGCACGATCAGCCCGTAGCGCCGCTCCCAGGCACGCAGGGTCACGGCATTGACGCCGGTGCTGCGCGCCACTTCGCGAATCGGCAGGTAGCCCTCGTCGAGTGCCTGGCGATAGTCCTGGCCGCTGTCTGCAGCGGCGCTGCGTTCGTGGCTCATGGTGCTACAGCGCGTTGCGCAGGCTGAGTGGCTCGGGGTGCGGCTGCAGGTAGGCCTGCTCGGCGATGTAGCGGTCCGGATGGCGGCGGAAGTGATGCTTGAGCAGCGTCAGCGGCACTACCAGCGGCACGATGCCGTCGCGGTACTGGCCGATCAGCTGCTGCATTTCCTGCTTCTCGTCGGCGCTCAGGGCGCGCTTGAGGTAGCCGCTCAGGTGCTGCAGGACGTTGCTGTGGGTGCCACGGGTGGCGCATTTCTTCAGTGCGCTCATCAGCTCGCTGAAGTACTGCGGCGCCAGGTCGGCGAGGTCATAGTCGGCGAGCCGGCCGAGCAGGCGGCCGAGCGACTTGTAGCGCATGGGGTCGGTGGCCATGAGCAGGTATTTGTAGCGCGAGTGGAAGGCGATCAGGGCGCGCCGTGTCAGGCCCTGTTGCAGCAGGCGCTGCCATTCGGCGTGGGCGTAGACGCGGGTGATGAAGTTTTCGCGCAGCACCGGGTCGTTGAGGCGCCCGTCTTCCTCCACCGGCAGGTCCGGGTGGCGTGCACAGAACGCGGCGGCGAAGATGCCACGTCCCGGTTCGCTGGGGCGCTCGCCCTCCTGGTACACCTTGACCCGCTCCAGGCCGCAGGACGGCGACTGCTGCATGAAGATGTAACCGCTGATGCCCTGCAGTTCGCTGGCCATCCGCTCGGCGTAGGCCGCCAGGGCGTCGGTGACGTCACGTGAACGCTCGACCGTGCCGACCGCACGCGGTGCCTGCGGATCGCCGACCAGGCGGATCGGCTCGCGCGGAATCGGCATGCCGATGCCGACCTCCGGGCACACCGGGATGAAATCGAAGTGCTCGGTCAGGCTGCGGCTGCACAGGCGTGAAAGCTTGTGGCCGCCGTTATAGCGGACCTCGGCCCCCAGCAGGCAGGCGCTTATCCCCAGCTTGGCTTTGCTCGCGTGCATGACCAGACCTCCAAGATCTTGTACACAAGGCTGTCCGTGTACAATTTCTGTTTATCTTAGAGGTGCTGTTGTACAAGTCAAATTCTTTGTACAGCTTTTGTATCGCTATTGGTCGCGGCTGATGATGCGCTGACAGCTATCAGCGCCAGCCTTGCAGCCAGCGCTCGGTATCCTGCAGCTGCCGCCAGTCGAGGTGCTGGCTGCGGCGCGTGAGCACCGCCTGCAGTTCGACCGCGAGGACGTTGTCGTCTTCGTCGCGAATCAGTTCGGTGACCAGGAAATGGCGCTCGCGATTGCGCGGCTGCACGGCCGTCCATTTCGACAGCAGCAGCTTGCGTGGGTTGAGCCGGCGTTTTTCGGCTGGGCTCATTGCAGGTGTTCGAGCAGCCGCCGGGCGACGTCCTGGCCGCTGAGCCAGGCTCCTTCGACCCGGCCGGACAGGCACCAGTCGCCGCAGGCGTACAGGCCCAGGTCGGCATCGGCCAGCGCCCCCCACTGGTGCGTCTGCGCCGGGCGCGCGTAGAGCCAGCGGTGGGCGAGGGTGAAGCTCGGTGGCGGTACGGCGCAGCCGATCAGCTCGGCGAAGGCGCCGTGCAGCTGCTCGATCACGGCTTCCCTGGGCAGGTCCAGGTGCTGCCGGCTCCAGACGCTGCTGGCGTGCAGCACCCAGGTATCCAGGCGGTTGTCGCGACCGGGTTTGCTGCGGTTGCGCGCCAGCCAGTCGAGCGGACTGTCCTGCACGAAGCAGCCTTCGACGCGCGTATCCAGTGGCGTGTCGAAGCCCAGGGCCACGGCCCAGGTCGGCTCCATGATCACGCTGGCGGCAGCCCCGGCGAGCTTCGGCGCCGCGGCCAGCAGGGCACTGGCCTGTGGCGCCGGCGTGGCGATGATGACGTGGCTGTAGGGGCCGTGACTGTTGCCCTCGGCATCCTGCAGGCTCCAGTAGCGATCACCGCGAAAGACTTCGGTGATGCGGCAGCTGAACTTCACCGGCAGCGCGCCGAGCAGGGCGCGGGTGATGGCGCTCATGCGCGGGCTGCCGACCCAGCGCAGCTGTTCGTCCGGCGAGGCGCTGAGCAGGCCATCGCGGGCGTTGTACAGGCCCGGGGTCCATTCCGCGACCCAGCCACGGGCCTGCCACTGCTGGACCACTTCGACGAAGCGCCGGTCACGCGCGGTGAAGTACTGGGCGCCGAGGTCCAGGCTGCCGGCATCGCTGCGCTTGCTGGCCATGCGCCCACCGCTGCCACGGCTCTTGTCGAACAGTTCGATCTCTAGCCCGGCGGCATGCAGGGCCTGGGCGGCGGAAAGCCCTGCGATACCGGTGCCGATGATGGCGATGGGTGCGTTCATGGTTACCTCGTCAGCGCTGAATGCATTACAGGCTACGGTTTGGACAAAAGCTATACAAGAATGTTTTCATGTACAGCTGTCGCCGAAAGTGCTGCTCCCTTGCTTTAGGTTTAGGACAAACGCGGCACCTGTGCGCGTCATAAACCAGACTAAAGGCGAAGTTTCTTCCAATGCCATGCGAGGACGATGCCATGCATATCCTGCTGACCGGCGGTACCGGCCTGATCGGTCGTGCGTTGTGCGCCCACTGGACTGAACAGGGTCACCGTCTCACCGTCTGGAGCCGCCAGCCGGGCAAGGTCGCGGCGCTCTGCGGCGCGGATGTCCGCGGCATCGCCCGCCTCGAGGAGCTGGGCGAGGAGCCCCTGGATGCGGTGATCAACCTGGCCGGCGCGCCGATCGCCGACCGTCCCTGGAGCAGCAAGCGCAAGGCGCTGCTGTGGGCCAGCCGTATCGGCCTCAGCGAACAGCTGCTGGCCTGGCTGCAGGCTCGCGAGCAGCGTCCCGCCGTGCTGCTGTCGGGTTCGGCGGTGGGCTGGTACGGCAACGGCGGCGAGCGCGAGCTGGACGAGAGCGCCCAGCCGGTCACCGAGGACTTCGCTGCACAGCTGTGCGGTGCCTGGGAGGAAACCGCGCTGCGTGCCGAGGCACTGGGCATGCGCGTGGTGCTGCTGCGCACCGGTCTGGTGCTGAGTGCCGATGGTGGCATGCTCAAGCGCCTGCTCCTGCCATTTCGCCTGGGCGTCGGCGGCCGGCTTGGCGATGGCCGGCAATGGATGCCCTGGATCCATATCGCCGATCAAATCGCCCTGATCGATTTTCTCTTGCAGCATGCTGACGCCCGCGGTCCTTATAATGCCTGCGCGCCCATCCCGGCGCGCAACGCCGAGTTCACCAGGGCGCTGGGCCAGGCACTGAGCCGCCCGACCCTGTTGCCGGCGCCGGCGTTCGTCCTGCGTGCCGCGCTCGGGGAGATGTCCGAGCTGCTGCTTGGCGGCCAGCGTGCACTGCCGAGGCGCTTGCTCGAGGCGGGCTTCAGTTTTCGTTTCACCCATCTGGATGTGGCTCTGGTCGACCTGCTGAGCCATCAATGACTAGGATTTCGCATGACCGATCACGCATTGTTGCTGGTTAACCTGGGTTCGCCCGCGTCTACCGAAGTAGCCGATGTCCGCCGCTACCTGAACCAGTTCCTGATGGACCCCTATGTGGTCGATCTGCCCTGGCCGCTGCGTCGCCTGCTGGTGTCGCTGATCCTGATCAAGCGCCCGGCGGCCTCGGCGCATGCCTATGCCTCGATCTGGTGGGATGAGGGTTCGCCGCTGATCGTGCTCAGCCGTCGCCTGCAGGAAGCGATGAAGGCGCACTGGACGCACGGCCCGGTCGAACTGGCCATGCGTTATGGCCAGCCGTCCATCGAGTCGACCCTGCAGCGCCTGGCTGCGCAGGGCATTCGCCAGGTCACCCTGGCGCCGCTGTACCCGCAGTTCGCCGACAGCACCACCACCACGGTGATCGAAGAGGTCCGGCGGGTGGTGCGCGAGCGCGGTCTCGACCTGCGCCTGTCCAGCCTGCCGCCGTTCTATGACCAGCCCGAGTACCTCGATGCCCTGGTCGCCAGCGCCAAGCCGCATCTGCAGCAGGGCTTCGATCACCTGCTGCTGAGTTTCCACGGTCTGCCCGAGCGTCACCTGCACAAGCTCGACCCGAGTGGTCACTGCCTGAAAGGTGACGACTGCTGCCGCACGGCGTCGCCGCAGGTGCTCGCGCATTGTTATCGCGCCCAGTGCCTGCGCAGTGCCGAGCTGTTCGCCGAGCGCATGGGCCTGCGCCCGGAGCAGTGGTCGGTGAGCTTCCAGTCGCGCCTGGGTCGGGCGAAATGGATCGAACCCTATACCGAGACCCGGCTCGACGAACTGGCCGCGCAGGGCGTTAAGAAGCTGCTGGTGATGTGCCCGGCCTTCGTCGCCGACTGCATCGAGACCCTCGAAGAGATCGGCGACCGTGGCCGCGAGCAGTTCGTCGAGGCCGGCGGCGAGAGCCTGCAACTGGTGCCCTGCCTGAATGACCACCCGGATTGGGTCGCGGCGCTGAAGACCTTGTGCGAACGGGCGCCCCTGATGATCTGAGCCTCCGCTCAGCTGGCAACGCCGTGTCGGCTGCAGACGCGGCTTGCCCGCTCGGACCATTCGCCTCGGCGGGTATGAAGCATTCGCCGACCTGATAACACCTTCGGGCGATACTCACCGCTCTTTATATCGTCCTAAGCTGGCGCCTCTATTCAACCGCCGCGCATCGCGTCACGCGGTGCCGAGGAGAGCGTCCGTGCATAACAACAATAACGGCTATCCCTCCAGTACCCGCGCCTGGGTCACTGTCGCCATCCTGATGGTGGCGTACGTCCTGTCCTTCGTCGATCGGCAGATTCTCAACCTGCTGGTCGAGCCGATCCGCCGCGATCTGGCGATCAACGACACGCAGATGAGCCTGCTGATGGGGTTGTCCTTCGCCCTGTTCTATACCGTCTGCGGCATTCCGCTGGGGCGTGTGGCCGACACCCGCAGCCGCCGTGGCCTGATCGCCGTGGGCATCCTGTTCTGGAGCGCGGCCACGGCTGCCTGCGGCATGGCCAGGATGTACTGGCAGTTCCTGCTCTGCCGCATCGGCGTCGGTGTCGGCGAGGCGGCACTGTCGCCTGCCGCCTATTCGCTGATCGCCGACAGCTTTCCCGCCGAGCGCCGCGCCACGGCGATCAGCGTCTATTCGATGGGGGTCTACCTGGGCTCGGGGCTGGCCTTCCTGGTCGGTGGCCTGGTCATCCAGCTGGCCTCGGCACAGGGCGAGGTGACCTTGCCGCTGCTGGGCGAAGTGCGTCCGTGGCAGCTGATCTTTCTCATCCTCGGCGCTGCCGGGGTGACCTTCACCCTGCTGATGATGGCGGTCAAGGAGCCAGCACGACGCGGTGCCGGCGCTGGCGTGGCGGTGCCGCTCAGCGAGGTCGGGCGCTACATTCGCGCCAACCGGCGGACCGTGTTGCTGCACAACTTCGGCTTTGCCGGCCTGGCGTTCGCAGGCTACGGCAGCGCGGCCTGGGTGCCGACGTTCTACATCCGCACCTATGGCTGGGATGCCAGCCAGGTCGGCATCGTCTACGGCAGTATCGTCGCGGTGTTCGGCTGCCTGGGGATCGTCTTCGGTGGACGCCTGGCGGACTGGATGGCCAAGCGCGGGCGCAGTGACGCCAACATGCGCGTCGGTCTCTATGCCGCACTGGGCGCCTTGCCGATGGTGGTGCTGTTTCCGCTGATGGACAGTGCCTTCTGGGCCAGTGTGCTGATGGCGCCGACGGTGTTCTGCCTGAGCATGCCGTTCGGCGTCGCCCCGGCGGCGATTCAGGAGATCATGCCGAACTCGATGCGCGGCCAGGCCTCGGCCATCTACCTGTTCGTCATCACCCTGTTCGGCCTGGGTGTGGGGCCCACCGCCGTGGCGCTGGTGACCGATTTCGTCTTCGCCGACGACGCTGCGTTGCGCTACTCGCTGCTGATTGTCACCACCCTGGCGGTGCTGATGTCGATCACCCTGCTGGCCAAGAGCCTCAAACCCTATCGCGAGAGTGTGGTGCGCCTGGAGCAGTGGGCAGCCAGTCCCGCCTGAGGCGCTGTTTTTTCGGGCGTGCCGAGGGGGCTTCGGCACGCTTTATGCGCCAAGGCACAGGCTGGACGGAATTTTTGCGCTTTACTGAGGTTCTGAGTGATGCTCGTGCTACTCCGGCGCAGGCCAGCCAGGGAAACTCAGGATGGGAACGAGGCCAACGAACAGTGCAGCCTATTGGCAACGGTGGTGTGTACCGGGGCTGGCTTTGCTGTTGCTGCTGGGTGGTTGCAGCGGCCGTCTGGACAACGATTCCATCGTCTACAAGCGCAGCCCGCTGAAACCGGCCGAACTGTTGCAGAGCGATGTCGACCGCATGGCCACCCTGGCCATGCGCAACAACCTCAACAGCCTGTACCGTCTGATGAACAAGCTCTATCTGCGCAACCCGCGAGAGTGGCGCAAGAGTGCCTTCCCTGATGCCGCCGCCGCCGAGCGCGCGATCCAGCACGCCATCGAATACAACCAGGACTGGCCGACGCTGGGCGGGCGACGCGACGTCGCCGCGCTGGACTACTCGCTCAGTCCGGCGTTCCAGGGGGATCGGGTGGCGGCCTTCACCTATGCCATCGGCAGCATGCTGGTGACTGCCCATGGCGGGCGCACCGAGTTCTACCTGACCGACAGTTTCGATGCGCAGTTCATCCATAACGCCGCGCGCAATCTCGAGAAGGCCGCCTGGATGCTGAGCAACCGCCGAGATGCCGCCGGGCGACCACTGCTGCTGTCCAACGAGATATCGGAACAGGGCAGCAACCTCAGCTACGCGGTGGAGTTCGGCAAGATGGTGGCGCGCCTCGATCTGCTGACCCATGTGCTCGAGGAGCGCTATCGGCGCATGGGGGCCAACTATGCGCAGAGTCTGTTCCTGCTGAATTTCCTGCCGGTGCAGTAGCGCTTCACTGCATCCAGCGTTGCTGGATCTGCTCCAGTGTGCCGGCTTCGCGCAGGCGCACCAGCGCCTCGGAGAACTGCCGCGCATGTTCGGTATCGCCCTTGGCGAAGGCGACGAAGCGGGGCATCTGGATCAGCGCGCGCGGCAGGACCCGTACCTGCTCCTGGGCGCGCTGCTCACGCACGAAATACAGCAGCTGGGCATGATCGCCGACGATGATGTCGATGCGTCCGGCCAGTAGCATCGACACCAGCTGGCGCGGGTTCTGCGCACTGGTGTCGCGGGACAGCGCCGCGCGGTCGAACTTCTCTTCGTAGGCATAGCCGCGCACCTGCCCGATCACGTAGGGCGACAGATCGTCGAGGTCCTGCCAGTCTTCGATGGCGGTCTTGGCGGTGGTCATGAACACGGTGGAGCCGCTGCGCAGCGGGCCGACCAGCAGGTACTGCTGCTGCCGCTGCGGGGTGCCGGCGAACTGAAAGGCCATCTGCACGTCGCCACGGTCGAGCATGCGCTTGACCCGTTCCCAGGGGTACAGGCGGATTTCGTACGGCACCTGCGCCTCGCGCAGCACCGCATCGACCAGTTCGACATCCAGCCCGCGGGGCGTCTCATCGTCGATGGTGACGAAGCTGTAGGGGGCGAACTGCTCGTCGCCCACCACGCGCCATGGCTCCGCTACCACGGGTGCAGCCAGCACCAGGAGAGTGAGCAGCAGATTGCGCATGGCGGGTTTCCTCGTGGCGGACCTGTATTCAGGCTAGCCAATTTCTGCGAGGAGGGTAGTCGCTCAGACCTTGCGCACGAACTCGGACTTGAGCTTCATCGCGCCAATGCCGTCGATCTTGCAGTCGATGTCGTGATCGCCGTCGACCAGGCGGATGTTCTTCACCTTGGTGCCCACCTTGACCACCAGCGACGAGCCCTTGACCTTGAGGTCCTTGATCACGGTGACGCTGTCGCCATCCTGCAGCGGGTTGCCCACCGAGTCCTTGATCACGCGCACGTCATCGCCCGCGTCGGCGTTCTCGCCGGCTTTCCACTCGTGGGCGCATTCGGGGCAGACCAGTTGATCGCCGTCTTCGTAGGTGTATTCGGAGTTGCACTTGGGGCAGGGTGGCAGGGCGGTCAAGGGAGGTCCTCGGTGAGTGTGGAGAAACCGCAGATTATATAGGGTTTTGTCCGCGAACGCCGCTCTGGGGCGCTGAACCGTCGAGATGCGGGTGTTTAAAATATTGGACTTTCGATTCGCGGCTCACGAGCTTGTGTGCACCGTTATCCGGCTTCTTCAGGGCCCTTCGCGGCCGGTGGATAACTGCCGGGGTGAATGATTTTGCTCACTTTTGTTTGACATATTTTACGGCTCGGGCAGACTGGCAGCAGATTCCGCTGCCGAACCGGGTAACGGGTAGTTGTGTCATCGCCCCGCTCAGGCGCGAGTGGACCCGGTTCGAGCCGCCGTCGGATGGCGGCACTCAGACTCAGGACGAGCCTTGGTGCACGGGGTTAGCCAAACAGGCCATGGATACGACAGCGGAGACGTTCCGCTGGTATCGGTCTGCACAGCAACGACAGGCCCGGCCTGTCCCAAGGTGACGTATGTCCGACAACAAGATCCGCAACACCCCCCGCAAACCCGTCGTGTTGATGTCCATGGGCACTCAAGAGCGCAAGGGCCACGACTACCAGGTAATGACTCACAAATACATCCAGCCGCTGGTCGACTTTTCCGGTTGCGTGCCGGTACTGGTGCCCACCTGCTGCGGTACCGATGATCTCGAACAGTATCTGGACATGGCCGACGGCGTGTACCTGACCGGTGCCGGCAGCAATATCGACCCGGCGCTCTACGGCCAGGAAAACGAGACGCCGAACAAGACCCAGGACCGTGATCGCGACCTGTTCGACCTGCCGCTGATTCATGCCGCCATCGCCCGTGGCCTGCCGATCTTCGCCATCTGCCGTGGCATGCAGGAAATCAACGTCGCGCTGGGCGGCGACATCTACCAGAAGGTCTATGCCGAGCCCGGTTTCAACGACCACCGGGAGAATCCCGACGACCCGGTCGACGTGCAGTACGCGCCGAGCCATGGCGTGCGCCCGGTCGCCGGCAGCTGGTTCGCCGAGCTGATGGGCAAGGACGAGATTCAGGTCAACTCCCTGCACGGCCAGGCCATTCGCAAGCTGGGCAAGGGCGTCGAGGTGCTGGCGACTGCCGAGGACGGCCTGGTCGAGGCGATCCACGCGCCCAGCCTGTCGCCGTTCCTGTTCGCGGTGCAGTGGCATCCGGAGTGGCAGGCCGCGCAGAACCCCGATTCGGTGAAGATCTTCCAGGCCTTCGGTGAAGCCTGTCAGCGCCGCGTCGCCGCACGCAGCAGCCGCCAGGCTGCCTGAGCCAGCCCCTCGGCGCCTGCCTCAGTAGGCGCCTGGCGGCTGTGGCCAGTTCAGGGTCCCGCTGTCACTGAAGCGGCGGGTACCGAACAGGCCGTCGGCCAGTTTGCCACGCAGCACGTAAGGCACTTCCTGGCCGGGGCGGTAGCCGGCCGCCCCCCAGGCCTGGCGCATCACCGAAAACGCTGAAATGCTCACCGGTACGCTCAGTACCGTCTCACCGAAGCGCGGCACGCTGCCGCTCTGGTCGCTGACGCCGCTGGCCAGCGGCTGGCCGTTCACATCCAGATCCAGGGCCATGCCGTTGAAGCTCACGGCGCTGTCATTGGGGTTCTGCACCCGCAGCTTGACTGCGAAGCGGACCTCCAGGCCCTGGCCTGGCAGCGGTTCCAGGCCGACCAGGTCGACCCGTAGCGGATCATGATTGCCGAGGCTGGCGCAGGCGCCCAGGGCGGCGGCGAGCAGGGTGATCAGGCAAAGGCGGAGCAGACGGGGCATGGCGATCTTCTCTGGACGTGAATGCGTTCAGGATAGAAGACCACCGGGCGCGGCATTAGCTCCCGGCGCGTTGCCGCGCACTCAGCACCAGCGCGATACCGCCCAGCACGGCAACGGCGCTGAGCAGCAGGCGCAGGGTCAGCGCTTCGCCGAGCAACAGGCTGCCGCCGAGGGCGGCGAGAATCGGCACGCTGAGTTGCACGGTGGCGGCCTGGCTGGCGTGCAGGCCGGGCAAGGCGCTGTACCAGATGGCGTAGCCGACGCCGGAGGTCAGGGCGCCGGACAGCAGCGCGTAGAACAGCCCCGGCCCATCCCAGTTCAGCTGCGGCAGCACGGCCAGCGCCAGCAGCAACGCCAGGGGCGTGGCACGCAGGAAATTGCCGGCCGTCACCGCCAGCGGGTTGCCCTGGCCGCGTCCGAGCAGCGAGTAGGCGCCCCAGGCGACCCCGGCCAGCAGCATCAGCAAGGCCGCCAGCAGTGGTGGTGCGCTGGCACCGGGCAGCAGCAGGGCGAGCAGGCCGGCCGTGGCCAGGGCGGTGCCGAGACGGGCGCAAAGCCCCAGGCGTTCGCCGCGCAGCAACCCCCACAACAGCATGCTCAACTGCACTGCGCCGAACAGCAGCAGGGCGCCGACGCCGGTGTCCAGCTGCAGGTAGGCGAAGGAGAACGCAGCCGCATAGGTGAACAGCGCCACGGCGCCGGCCCAGCTGCCAGCCGGGGCTTGCCGGTTCTGGCGCAGTTGCAGCAGCAGCCACAGCGCGCATGCACCGGCCAGCAGGCGGACGGCAGTGAAGCTGGCGGCGTCGATGGCCGTTTCGCGCAGGGCCAGGCGGCACAGCAACGAGTTGCCGGCGAACGCCAGCATGGCGAGAGAGGTGAGCAGCAGGGTGCGCGGTGACATCGTCCATCCTTGTCGCAACGGCGGGTGATGTCAGGCAGCTAAGCACGTCAGGGCGGTGGCGTGCATTGGCGGAAGGTCGCAAATCCCTGCGACCTTGGCCAGGCTCGCACGAGCGTGCGCTCTAGAAGTGCGCCTTGACCAGCAGGCTGGCGGTGTTCTGGTCGGTCGGGCCGACGAAGTTGTCGCTGACGTAGCCGCCATCCTTGATGCCGTACTTGTTCTTCCAGTAGTCGTACTCGATGCCGACGTACAGCTGCTTCTCGCCCCACTTCAGCGCCTTGCCCAGGTCGTATTTGATCTGCGGGTTGAAGTGCAGGTTGGCGTGGTAGTCGCCGCGGCGGTTGCTGTCGTTGTCCACCACCCAGTCCATGAAACCATCGATGACGATGTCCGATTCGCCCACGCCAATGGTGTAGCTCCACACCGGGGTGATCTGCCAGACGTTGCTGCCGGCGCGATCGCCATCCGGGGTGCGCAGGTAGGTGTTGAGCTGGAAGTAGTCGAAGCCGGGAATGTCGAGGTCGACGGCCGGGCCGATCAGATAGGCATCGACATCATCCTCGCCGAACTCGTAGGTGGTGGAGATCAGCACATCCTTGATCGGGCCGAAGGAGAGGTCGGCGCCACTGATCTTGCCCAGGGAAAAACGCGGGCTGAATTCGCCGTAGAAAGTGTGGCCATCACCCGCGCCGTTGGTCGCATCGGTGTTGTACTTGATCACGTCGACGAACAGGAACAGGTCACCGAAGCTCCAGCCGCTGGCGTGTTCGAAGGTGACGGTCTGCTGGATCTCCGGGTCGATCTTGAAGTCCTGGCCGTAGAGGTAGGTCAGGCTGTTGTTCTGCCACTGCAGCAGGTCACCGGCGATGGCCTGGCCGCCGGCCAGCATGCCGCCCGCGACGAGCAGCGAAGAAAGGGTGCGATTCATGGAAGCTCCTGGTGGTTGAGACGTGTCGTTATGATTTTTTCTGGCCTGCCCGATCCAGCGGACGGTGTACGGGGCGTCCTGTCGCGACATCAAGGGGCGCTCCCGGTACTTCGTGAACCTGTCCGCCTGGTCAGGCTGGTGCTGTCAGAGCAAAAACGGCGCCAATTCTCGTGTCTGGCAATACCCTTTTCAAATCAATCGGATAGACGTGGTTTCCGGGTGCGTTCGAGGGTTTTCTCTGCACCGTTTTCTGACCGAGAAGACAAAAAAGGCCATAACTTGGTGCGCGACCGTCTGGCGGACGCTGTGGTGCGTTGGCCGGGATGTGCTTGATTAGTTTGATTATGGTCTTAATATAAATATTAAATTATGACCATAATCTAAAAGGTGAGAGGCTCTTCTCTCGCTCATCACACACCCAGGAGATGCACCATGAATACCCCGGCCACTCGCGGAACCGCCCTGATTACCGGCGCCTCTTCAGGCATCGGCGCCACCTATGCCGAGCGCCTGGCGTGTCGCGGCCATGACCTGCTGCTGGTGGCGCGCGACGCCCAGCGCCTCGGTGACCTGGCCAGGCGCCTGGGGGCCGAGTACGGGGTTGCGGTCGAGGTCATGCCCGCCGACCTGACGCGCAAGAGCGACGTGCTTGCGGTGGAGCAGCGCCTGCGTGAGGACTCGCGCATCACGCTGCTGGTGAACAACGCCGGGGTGGCCATGAACGGTACGCTGGCCGCCGCCGATCTGGACCAGGCGGAAACCATGATCCAGCTGAACGTGGTCGCGCTGACCCGTCTGGCAGCCGCCGCTGCGGCCAATTTCTCCGCAGCCGGGCGCGGCGGCATCATCAACCTCGGCTCTGTGGTGGCGTTGGCGCCGGAGATGTTCAACGCCGTCTACAGCGCGACCAAGGCCTATGTGCTGAGCCTGACGCAGACCCTGGCGGGCGAGCTGCGCGGCGCTGGCGTTCAGCTGCAGGCGGTGATGCCGGGCGTGACCCGCACCGAGATCTGGGAACGCAGTGGCACCGACGCCTCGGCACTGCCGCCGTCGATGATCATGGAGGTGGGGGAGATGGTCGATGCGGCACTGGCCGGCTTCGATCAGCAGGAACTGGTGACCATTCCTTCACTGCCCGATGCGGCCGACTGGGATGCCTTCGTCGGCGCCCGCGCGGCGCTGGGGCCGAATCTTTCGCACAACCAGGCGGCTGCACGCTACAAGTGACGGGGTGGCCGGGTGTCGGACTGGCGCCCGGCCAAGCCTCATTCGCTCGGGCTGGCGGCCTTTTCCAGCAGCTTCGCGCGCGTGGTGTGCAGCAGACGGTCGGACAGTTCCGGGTCCTTGACGCTGCGCGACAGCAGCAGCGCGCCGACCATGGCCGAGAGCAGCAGCACGCTTTCGTCTGCGGCGTCGTCACCGTCCAGACCCTGCTCGATCAGCGCCAGGCGGTTGAGCACCATCGCGTCGGTGGTCGTGCTCGGCTCACCGCGTTGCCCCAGCTCCGCGGACATGGTCGGCAGTGGGCAGCCGGCGCCCGGGTTGGCGCGATGGGCATCGGACAGGTAGCGCTGGATGAGCCGTCGCAGCGGCGAGCCGCTTTCCTCAGGTGCCTGCTGCAGGCTGCTCGCCAGGGTCTGCACGGCGTGCTGCAGAGCGGTTTCCACCAGCTCGTCCTTGGACTTGAAGTGGGCGTAGAAGCCGCCATGGGTGAGGCCCAGCGCCTTCATCAGCGGTTGCAGGCCGGTTGCCCCCACGCCGTCACGGCGAAAGCGCAGGGCGGCTTCCTCGATGATGCGTTGATGGGTCTTGGCCTTGTGATCTTCCGAATAGCGCATGGGCTGTCCCGTGTTTCAGATGCTGGCTGTCATCTTACACGCGCGTCGTCGCTCTGGCGCGCCGTGTTCATGTCGAGGATCAGGCAGGTGGTGGACGCGACGGCGTAGAGGCGCTCGTCGACATCGTACAGGCGCCCTTCGGCCAGGGCGGTGGAGCGGCCGACATGGATGATGCGACCTTCGGCGCGCACCGGACCGGCTTCGCTGCGCAAGGCGCGAATGTAGCTCACCCGCAGGTCGGCGGTGGTGTAGCCCTGGCCCGGCTTGAGCAGCGTATGCACGGCGCAACCCATGCAGGAGTCGAGCAGGGTGGCGATGTAGCCGCCATGCACGCTGCCCAGTGGGTTGTAGTGGCTAGGGTCGGGCGCGCCCTGGAAGACGAACAGGCCATTGGCCCAGTGCACGGGGGTGAAGCCGAGCACGGCGTTGATCGGCGGCGAGGGCAGGTCACCACGGCCGATGCCGTCGAAGAAATCCATCGGCGCCATCGCGGCGACTTCGGCCAGGCTCAGCGTGCCAGGGGCGGCGAGCTGGCTGCGCAGCGCCTGTTCTTCGGCGATCCAGGTGGCGAGGCGGGCATCTCGGGATGAAGCGGTCATGACGACTCCTGATAAATATGATGGACGACATTCAATGTTTCATATTATGGTCGAAATATAAATAGCCGCCAGTCGTTGTCACTCGGAGCCTTGCCATGCAGTCTTCCCGCATTCTGTTGCTCATCCTCATGCTGCTCACGGCATTGGGGGAGACCTCCACGCAGTTGCTGATCCCCGCGCTGGGTGAGCTGGAGCGTGGCTTGCACGCCGAGCCCGGCAGCAGCCTGCTGGCGCTCTCGCTGTTCGTCGCGGCCTTCGGCCTGGGCCAGCTGCTGATGGGGCCACTGTCCGACCGGCTGGGGCGCAGGCCGGTGCTGCTCGCTGGGCTGAGCCTGTACCTGCTGGCGACCCTGGGCATGCTGCTGGCGCCAGACATCGAGGTGCTGATCGGCATGCGCGTACTGCAGGGCCTGGGCGCCTGCGCGGCGCTGGTGCTGGCACGCGCCATCGTCCGCGACGTGTGGCAGGAGCAGGCGGGGCCGGCCCTGGCGCTGACGGTGTTGGGGATGTTCGCCGCCATCGTCCTGTCGCCGGTGATCGGCGGCCTGCTGACCCAGTACGGCGGGTGGCGCGCACCGCTGCTGGCCACCCTGGGGCTGGGCGGCCTGGCGTTGCTGTCGACCCTGTTCAGCTACCGCGAGACCCATCTGCAGCGGGACCCGCAGGCCGGCCGCCTCAGGGGCCTGCTGGCCAGTTACCTGCAGGTGCTGCCGAGTTGCCGCGCGCTGGCGCTGACCATCGCCTGTACCTACGGCGCGATGTTCGTCGTGGTGGCCGGCTCGTCGTCGGTCTACATCGGTCTGCTCGGGCTGAGCGCCGCGCAGTACGGCCTGACCTTCGCCCTGATCGTTTCCGGCCTGCTCGGCGGCGCGCTGTTCACCCTGCGCAACGTGCAGCGCCTGGGGCCGCTGCGGGTGGTGGGCATCGGCGTCGGCCTGGTGCTGGTGGGCGCCTTGCTGACGCTGCTGATCTACCTGGCGTTCGGTCTGTCGCTGCTGGGGCTGTCGCTGCCTCAGGTGCTGGTGACGCTGGGTGGCGGCATGCTGCTGCCCGCTGCCGTGGCCGGGGCGGTGATTCCCAACCCGCAGCGCGCAGGGCTGGCGGCGGGGCTGATGGGTTTTTCGCAGATGGCCGGTGCGACCCTGGCCGGGTTGCTGCTGGGGGCCCTGCAGGATGGCTCGGCCTGGCCTATGGTTGCCTTGAATGCACTGTTCGCTGGCCTGGCGTTTCTACTCTTCCATCTCTTGCGGGCACGTCCGGTCGTCACGACTGCGCTGGCCGGCAAACTTCCCTGATCCGAGGAAAAAGCTATGAGCAGCTATGACGTAGTCATCATCGGCGCCGGCCCTGGCGGCTACAACGCGGCCATCCGTGCCGGGCAACTGGGGTTGAAGGTGGCGTGCGTGGAGGGGCGCGAAACCCTGGGAGGCACCTGCCTGAATGTCGGCTGTATGCCTTCGAAGGCGCTGCTGCATGCCTCGGAGCTATACGAAGCGGCGGCCGCCGGCGAACTGAGTGCCCTCGGCGTGGAGGTCACGCCGACGCTCAACCTCAAGCAGATGATGAAACAGAAGGCCGACAGCGTCGAAGCGCTGACCAAGGGCGTGGAATTCCTGTTTCGCAAGAACAAGGTGGAATGGGTCAAGGGCTGGGCGCGCATCGACGGCCCCGGACGGGTACAGGTCAGGTTGCACGAGGGCGGCGAGCGCCTGCTCGAGACGACGAACATCGTCATCGCCAGCGGTTCCGAGCCGACGCCGTTGCCGGGCGTCGAGATCGACAACCAGCGCATCCTCGATTCCACCGGCGCCTTGTCGCTGCCCGAGGTGCCCCGGCACCTGGTGGTGATCGGTGCCGGGGTGATCGGCCTGGAGCTGGGCTCGGTATGGCGTCGCCTGGGCAGCCAGGTCACGGTGGTGGAATACCTCGATCGCATCTGCCCCGGCCTGGACGGCGAGACCGCCAGGACGCTGCAGCGCACCCTGGGCAAGCAGGGCATGAGCTTCAAGCTCGGCACCAAGGTCACGGCAGCCCGTTCGGACAAGCGCGGCGTGAGCCTGAGTCTGCAGCCGGCTGCCGGCGGGGTGCAGGAGACCCTGGACGCCGACTACGTGCTGGTGGCCATCGGTCGCCGCCCCTACACCCGTGGCCTGGGGCTGGAGAGCGTGGGGCTCGCTACCGACCAGCGCGGCATGCTCGGCAACGACAGGCAGCACAGCGCTGTGCCCGGTGTCTGGGTGATCGGTGATGTCACCTCCGGGCCGATGCTGGCGCACAAGGCCGAGGACGAGGCGGTGGCCTGCATCGAGCGCATCGCCGGGCATGCGGCCGAGGTCAACTACGGGGTGATCCCCGGGGTGATCTACACCCGTCCGGAAGTGGCCAGCGTCGGCAAGGGCGAGGAGGAACTGAAGGCCGAGGGGCGTGCGTACAAGGTCGGCAAGTTCCCTTTCAGTGCCAACAGCCGGGCGAAGATCAACCACGAGACCGAAGGTTTCGTGAAGATCATCGCCGATGCCGACACCGACCAGATTCTCGGCGTGCACATGATCGGCCCGAGCGTTGGCGAGCTGATCGGCGAGTACTGCGTCGCCATGGAGTTCTCCGCCTCGGCCGAGGACATCGCCCTGACCTGCCACCCGCACCCGACCCGCTCGGAAGCCGGGCGCCAGGCCGCGATGGGCGTGCACGGCTGGACGATGCAGGCGTGACGCCCATCGCCGAGTGCACTGCCCCCAAGGGACGCCGCGCCGGTGCCCGAGGGGGCGTCAGAGCACGTGGTCGAGGTTGACCGGTTCGCCTGGCCGGGTGTGCAGCTTGGCGCGGATGTCGGCGAACACCTTGTCGTACTCGTCATGGCCGCGCATCACCGGGCTGGCGTTGATGGGCAGGCCATGGCGGGCGGCGGCGCGGGTGGCCACGCTGGCGAAATTGAAGGCCACGTCGCGGTGCAGTTCGAACTCCTCCTCGAACGGCTTGCCGCGTACGTTGCCGGCCAGGCGCATGTGCAGCATCGGTCCCTGTTGCGGGTCCTGGCGTACTTCGTAGTAGAAGTCGACCGAGAACGGCGGGATGTGGCGCAAGGCGTCGGGGCGGTCGAGGTTGTCACGGTGCAGGTGGCCGGGGGTGAACATGCTGCGGTCCTCCTTCAGCGATGGACGATGCCGTCGCAGGCCATGCTGATGCGTGTGCCGGAGCGGCCCTGGACGATGGCTTCGATGTTTTCCAGCGAGCCGATCACCGCGACGCAGCCGGTGTTGCGGGCGAACTCGCAGGCGGCCTGTACTTTCGGCCCCATGGAGCCGGCGGCGAAACCGAGGTCTTCGAGCGCATCGGGATGGGCTTCGGCGATGGCCTTCTGGCTCGGCTTGCCCCAGTCGACGTAGGCGCCGTCCACGTCGGTGGCGATCACCAGCAGGTCGGCATTCAGCTGTTCGGCCAGCAGCGCCGAGCACAGGTCCTTGTCGATCACCGCCTCGACGCCGCGCAGCTGGTCGCCGTCATACATGGTCGGGATGCCGCCGCCGCCGGCGCAGATCACCACGCTGCCCTTTTCCAGCAGCCACTTGATCGGGCGGATCTCGAAGATGCGCTGCGGCCGTGGGCTGGCCACCACGCGGCGGAACTTGTCGCCATCCGGGGCAATGCTCCAGCCTTTCTCGGCGGCCAGGCGCTCGGCCTCCTCCCGGGCATAGACCGGGCCGATGGGCTTGGTCGGGTGCTTGAACGCCGGGTCGACGCTGTCCACCTCGACCTGGGTGAGGATGGTGGCGAAGGGCACCTCGAAGGGCAGCAGGTTGCCCAGCTCCTGTTCGATCATGTAGCCGATCATGCCCTCGGTTTCGGCGCCGAGCACGTCCAGCGGGTACGGGTTGGCGGCGTCGAAGGCGTTGCCTTGCAAGGCCAGCAGGCCAACCTGCGGACCGTTGCCGTGGGCGATCACCAGCTCGACGCCGGGAGCGACCTTGGCGATCTGCTGGCAGGCAACGCGCACGTTGTCACGCTGGTTTTGCGCAGTCATGGCTTCGCCGCGACGAAGCAGGGCGTTACCGCCCAGAGCGATGACGAGTCGCATACTGTTCTCCTTGGTCCAGGCGCCTGGGCGCCCGGCTTTGCGCAGGATCGGGCTTGCTGGCAAGCCCTATCCTGCAGGTGCCATTTGTCAGATATCCGCCAGGGTCGCGACCAGGATCGCCTTGATCGTGTGCATGCGGTTTTCCGCCTGCTCGAAGGCGATGTTCCACGGCGACTCGAAGACCTCTTCGGTGACCTCGATGCCGTTCTTCAGGTGCGGATACTGCTCGGCGATCTGCTTGCCGACCTTGGTCTCGCTGTTGTGGAAGGCCGGCAGGCAATGCATGAACTTGACCCGTGGATTGCCCGCGGCCTTCATGATCTCGGCGTTGACCTGATAGGGCAGCAGTTCCTCGATGCGCTCGCCCCAGGCCTCCACCGGCTCACCCATGGACACCCATACGTCGGTGTGCACGAAGTCCACGCCCTTGACCGCTTCCTTCGGGTCTTCGGTGAGCAGCAGGCGCGCGCCGCTCTCTTCCGCGAAGCGCTTGCAGGCGGCGACGTGCTCGTCGCTCGGCCACAGGGCCTTGGGAGCGGCGATGCGCACGTCCATGCCGAGCTTGGCGCCGATCAGCAGCAGCGAGTTGCCCATGTTGTTGCGTGCATCGCCCAGGTAGGCGTAGGCGATGTCATGCAGCGGCTTGTCGCTGTGCTCGCGCATGGTCAGCACGTCGGCGAGCATCTGCGTCGGGTGGTATTCGTCGGTGAGGCCGTTGAACACCGGCACGCCGGCATGCTGCGCCAGCTCCTCGACGATCTCCTGGTGGAAGCCGCGGTACTCGATGGCGTCGTACATGCGCCCGAGCACGCGGGCGGTGTCCTTCATGCTTTCCTTGTGACCGATCTGCGAGGAGTTGGGGTCGATGTAGGTGACGTTGGCGCCCTGGTCGTAGGCGGCCACCTCGAAGGCGCAGCGGGTGCGGGTGGAGGTTTTCTCGAAGATCAGCGCGATGTTCTTGCGTTGCAGGTGTCGCTGCTCGGTGCCGGTGTACTTGGCGCGCTTGAGATCGCGCGAGAGGTCGAGCAGGTAGCGCAGCTCCCGGGTGCTGTGGTGCATCAGGCTGAGCAGGTTGCGGTTGTGCATGTTGAAAGCCATGGTTCTCTCTCCTTGTGGGCGGTCGAACGCCCCGGTGGCGGATGGCCGCCGGGGCCGGCTCGATCAGTAATCGATGGGGTCGCGGATGATCGGGCAGGTCATGCAGTGGCCGCCGCCACGGCCACGCCCGAGCTCGCTGGCGCTGATGGTGATGACCTCGACCCCGGCCTTGCGCAGCAGGGTGTTGGTGTAGGTGTTGCGGTCGTAGCCGATGACCACGCCGGGCTCCAGGCAGACCACGTTGTTGCCGTCGTCCCATTGCTCGCGTTCGGCTTCATAGGCGTCGCCACCGGTCTCCACCACGCGCAGTTGCTTGAGGCCGAGCGATTCGGCGACCACGTCGAGGAAGGATTTTTCCTCGCGGCGCACGTCGACTCCGCCAGGGCGGCTCTCGTCCGGACGCAGGGTGAAGGGCACGATCGAGTTGGCCACTTCCGGGAAGATGGTCACCAGGTCGCGGTCGCAGAAGCTGAACACGGTGTCCAGGTGCATGGCGGCGCGGGACTTGCCGAGCCCGGCCACCACCACCTTGTCCGCCGCGCCCTTGGCGAACAGCGCGCGGGCGACCTGACCGATGGCCTGGTGCGAGGTGCGCTCACCCATGCCGATCAGCACGGTGCCGTTGCCGATGGGCATGACGTCGCCGCCTTCCAGGGTGGCCGAGCCGTGATCCTTGTCCGGGTCGCCATACCAGATGTCGAACTGTTCGCCGGCGAAGTCCGGGTGGAACTTGTAGATGGCGCTGGCCAGCAGGGTTTCCTGGCGGCGTGCCGGCCAGTGCATGGGGTTGAGCGTGACGCCGCCGTAGATCCAGCAGGTGGTGTCGCGGGTGAACTGGGTGTTGGGCAGCGGCGGGAAGATGAAGCTGGACTCGCCGAGGTAGGCGTTGAACATCTTCGCCGCCTCGGAGTTCTTGTGCCTGGCCAGGTCGGCGCCGGAGACGCCACCGATGAGGAACTCGGCGATGCGCCGATGCTCCAGGCCTTCGACGAAATCGCGCACTTCGCTGAGCAGGCCGAGGCCGACGCTGTTGGCGGTGATCTTGCGGTCGAGAATCCACTTCAGCGCTTCGGGGTTGCCGATGGTCTCTTCCAGCAGGTTGTGCATTTCCACGACGTCGACGCCCCGTTCGCGCATCTTGGTCATGAAATCGAAGTGGTCGCGCTTGGCCTGCGATACCCAGATCACGTCGTCGAACAGCAGTTCGTCGCAGTTGGCCGGGGTCAGGCGCAGGTGCGCCAGGCCCGGCGAGCAGACCATTACCTTGTGCAGTTTGCCGGCTTCGGAATGAACGCCGAGGGGTTTCTTGCTCATGAAAGAACTCCTTCTCCTAGAGACTCAGGAAACCGTCGTAGAGCCCGTAGGCTGCAATGGCGGCACCGATCAGTACGGCGACGAGGATCAGCTTCTCGACGCCGGTGAAAATGGGTTGTCCCAGTTCGTGCTTGGCCTTGGCGAAGAGAATCGCGCCTGGGGCGTAGAGCAGGGCCGAGAGCAGCAGGTACTGCACGCCGGCGGCGTACAGCAGCCAGACCGCGTACAGGGTGGAAACCAGGGCGATCAGCAGGTCCTTGTTGCGCTCGCCGGCGGCGTTCTCGTAGGTCTCGCCACGCACGGCCAGCAGTACCGCGTAGGCGCTGGACCAGAAGTAGGGCACCAGGATCATCGAGGTGGCCAGGTACAGCAGGCTGAGGTAGGTGGAGGCGTTGAACAGGGTGATGATCAGGAACAGCTGGATCAGCCCGTTGGACAGCCACAGCGCGTTGGCCGGAACGTGGTTGGCGTTCTCCTTGCGCAGGAACTCCGGCATGGTGTGGTCGCGGGCGCTGGCGAAGAGGATCTCGGCGCACAGCAGTGTCCACGACAGCAGCGCTCCGGCCAGGGAGACGATCAGGCCGATGGAAATCAGCTGCGCACCCCAGGGGCCGACCACCTGCTCCAGCACGCCGGCCATCGACGGATTTTTCAGCCCGGCCAGCTCGGCCTGGGCCATGATGCCCTGCGACAGGATGTTGACCAGGACCAGCAGCAGGAGCACGCCGACGAAGCCGATCACCGTGGCCTTGCCGACGTCGCTGCGCTTCTCGGCGCGGGCCGAGAAGATGCTCGCCCCCTCGATGCCGATGAACACCCAGACGGTGACCAGCATCATGTTGCGCACCTGGTCCATCACGCTGCCCAGGTCGCTGTTGCCGCGTCCCCAGAAGTCACTGGTGAACACGTCGAGCTTGAAGGCGATGGCGGCGATGATGATGAACAGCGCCAGCGGCAGCATCTTGGCGATGGTGGTGACGGTGTTGATGAAGGCCGCTTCCTTGATGCCACGCAGCACCAGGAAGTGCAGCAGCCACAGCAGGATCGAGGCGCAGATCACCGCCGGCAGGGTGTTGCCCTCGCCGAATACCGGGAAGAAGTAGCCGAGGGTGGAGAACAGCAGCACCATGTAGCTGACGTTGCCGATCCAGGCACTGATCCAGTAGCCCCAGGCCGAGGAAAAACCCATGTAGTCGCCGAAACCGGCCTTGGCGTAGGCGTACACCCCGCCATCGAGTTCGGGCTTGCGGTTGGCCAGGGTCTGGAAGACGAATGCCAGGGTGAGCATGCCGACCCCGGTGATCAGCCAGCCGATCAGGGTGGCACCGGCGCTGGCGCTGGCGGCGATGTTCTGCGGCAGGGAAAAGATACCGCCACCGACCATGGAGCCGACCACCAGCGCGATCAGGGCGCCGAGGCGGAGTTTTTGCGTCGAATCAGACATCTCAATTACCTCCATGTCACGTGGGGACATTGGTATTGAGCGCGTTTGACGAGCACAGCATCCTGACTTGAATCAATGGACCAGGTTCGTCAACGCACATCCCTGTTTCAGGCGTTGTCGAGCACGTGCGACGAGGCAGGACTGCAGCTCGGTGCGACGCTTTGCAGGCGTCAGCCTGATCAGACACTAGTCAGTTTTCTTGACAGCGCAATGATGGCGAAATGAAAACTTTTCGCATGCGTGGGGAGGGCAGGCGGGGTGGGTGACCCCGCCTGGTGCGCTTGCCGGGTAGGCGTGCGCGGGCCCGGAGGCCTATCGGGAAGGAACACGGCGCCGGGCGGGTAGCCCCTGCAGGCAGTCGCGCCGTGGTTGCAGCATGCCGTGGAAAGCTTTCAGCAGGCTTTCCACGGTGCGACTCGGTGATGACGCCGGCGATCAGCCGATGGTCATCAGGCTGGCGTTGCCACCCGCCGCCGCGGTGTTGACGCTCAGGGCGTGTTCGACCAGCAGGCGCTCCAGCGCGATGTCGGTCTCGCCCTTGTTCAGGCCGTGCACGCCGATGATGGCGCCCTTGCGCTGCGCAGCCTGCTCGCTCACCGCGCGCAGCTGGTCGGAATCGCCATGGTGCAGGATGGCATCCAGCTCCACGTCGATGCTGTTCCAGTCGGCCACCAGCTGGATGTGCTTCTGCACCTCCTTCGGCAGTTCGCTGTACAGCGCGCGCTGGCTTTCCAGCCAGATCGCCCGGCTGCCGACTGCCAGGGTGGCGGCCAGCTGGGCCAGCAGGTCGCCGCGCTCGTCGGCGAGGTTGAGTACGTGCTCGCGCGGCAGCAGGGTGTAGCTGTTGCGCTCGCCGGTCGGGCCGGTCAGCAGGTGGCTGCTGTAGCTCTGCGACAGGCTGCGGTACTGCTCGAACAGGGCGGCGATGGCCGGCTCCTGCTGGCCTGCCCACTCGGCGAAGGCGGCGCGCAGCTTGTCCAGCTCGCTCGGCGCGGGCAGGGTCTGCACGTCGGCCTGTTGCAGGTACTGGGCGACGGCTTCCTGCGGACGGGTCGACAGCAGGCGGTACAGGTACAGCGGGCCGCCGGCTTTCGGGCCGGTGCCGGACAGGCCTTCGCCGCCGAACGGCTGCACGCCGACCACGGCGCCGACCATGTTGCGGTTGACGTACAGGTTGCCGACCTTGGCCGTGCCCACCACCTGGGCGATGGTCTCGTCGATGCGCGTGTGCACGCCGAGGGTCAGGCCGTAGCCGCTGTCGTTGATCTGCTGCAGCAGCTTGCCGAGGTCGGCGCGCTGGTAGCGCACCACGTGCAGCACCGGGCCGAAGATCTCGCGCTTCATTTCGTCGAAGCTGTCCAGCTCGATCAGGGTCGGCACGACGAAGGTGCCGCGCTTGATCTCTTCGCCGTTGGCGCGCGCCAGCTGGGTGACCTTGCGGCCTTTCTCGCGCAGCTTCTGGATGTGGGTCTCGATGCCCGCCTTGGCTTCGGCGTCGATCACCGGGCCGATGTCGGTGTTCAGGCGCTCCGGGTTGCCCAGGCTGTACTCGGCCATGGCGCCCTTGAGCATGGTCAGCACGCGGTCGGCGACGTCATCCTGCACGCACAGCACGCGCAGGGCCGAGCAGCGCTGGCCAGCGCTGTCGAAGGCGGAGGCCACCACGTCCATCACCACTTGCTCGGTCAGTGCCGAGGAGTCGACGATCATGGCGTTGAGGCCGCCGGTCTCGGCGATCAGCGGAATGGTACGGCCCTGGGCATCCAGGCGGCCGGCGATGTTGCGCTGGAGGATGCCGGCGACTTCGGTGGAGCCGGTGAACATCACGCCACGCACGCGCTCGTCACCCACCAGGCGCGCACCGACGGTTTCGCCACGGCCCGGCAGCAGCTGCACGGCACCTGCAGGCACGCCGGCCTCGAGGAGGATGCGCACGGCCTGGGCAGCGACCAGCGGGGTCTGCTCGGCCGGCTTGGCCAGCACGGTGTTGCCGGCGGCCAGCGCCGCAGCGACCTGGCCGCTGAAAATGGCCAGGGGGAAGTTCCACGGGCTGATGCACACCACCGGGCCCAGCGGGCGGTGGCTGTCGTTGCCGAAGCTGCGCGCCTGGATCGCGTAGTAGCGCAGGAAATCCACGGCCTCGCGCACTTCGGCGATGGCGTTGGCGAAGGTCTTGCCGGATTCGCGCACCAGCAGGCCCATCAGTTGCTGCAGCTCGGCTTCCATCAGGTCGGCGGCGCGTTCCAGCACGGCGGCGCGCTCGGCCGGCAGGGTGGACTGCCAGATCTGCCCGCTGGCCATGGCGCAGAGGATGGCGCTGTCGACGTCGGCGATGCTGGCTTCGCGCACGTGGCCGACCAGGTCGCGGTGGTCGGCCGGGTTGCGTACCGGCTCCGGCTCGCCCGGGGCTGCGCCATCGCAGCCCAGCATCGGCTCGGCCAGGTAGCTGTGGTTGACGGTCGACAGCAGTGCCGAGGACAGCGAGCCGAGGCGGTGTTCGTTGGCCAGGTCGAGGCCGGCGGAGTTGAGGCGCTGCTGGCCGTACAGGTCACGCGGCATGGGGATGCGCGGGTGCGGCAGGCCGATGGTGCCTTCCTGGGCGGCCATCTGCTCGACCTGGACCACCGGGTCCAGCACCAGGTCTTTCAGCGAGATGCTGTGGTCGGCGATACGGTTGACGAAGCTGGTGTTGGCGCCGTTTTCCAGCAGGCGGCGTACCAGGTAGGCGAGCAGGGTCTCGTGGCTGCCCACCGGCGCGTAGATGCGGCACGGGCGGTTCAGCTTGCCATCGGCAAGCTTGCCGACCACCTGCTCGTACAGCGGCTCGCCCATGCCGTGCAGGCACTGGAACTCGTACTGGCCCGGGTAGTAGTTCTGCCCGGCCAGGTTGTAGATGGCCGACAGCGAGTGGGCGTTGTGCGTGGCGAACTGCGGGTAGATGGCTTCCGGCGCGGCCAGCAGCTTGCGTGCGCAGGCGATGTAGGACACGTCGGTGTACGGCTTGCGGGTGTACACCGGGTAGCCTTCCAGGCCGTTGACCTGGGCCAGCTTGATCTCGCTGTCCCAGTAGGCGCCCTTGACCAGGCGGATCATCAGGCGGTGGCGGCTGCGCTTGGCCAGGTCGACGACGTAGTCGATCACGTACGGGCAGCGCTTCTGGTAGGCCTGGATGACGAAACCGATGCCGTTCCAGCCGGCGAGGCTCGGCTCGAAGCAGAGGCGCTCGAGCAGGTCCAGCGACAGCTCCAGGCGGTCGGCTTCCTCGGCGTCGATGTTGATGCCGATGTCGTACTGCTTGGCCAGCTGGGTCAGGCTCAGCAGAGTCGGGTACAGCTCCTCCATCACGCGCTCGTACTGGGCGCGGCTGTAGCGCGGGTGCAGGGCCGAGAGCTTGATCGAGATGCCCGGGCCTTCGTAGATGCCACGGCCATGCGAGGCCTTGCCGATGGCATGGATGGCCTGCTCGTAGGAGGCCAGGTAGCGCTTGGCGTCTTCTTCGGTCAGCGCGGCTTCGCCGAGCATGTCGTAGGAGTAGCGGAAGCCCTTGCTTTCCAGGGTGGCGGCGTTGGCCAGGGCTTCGGCGATGGTCTCGCCGGTGACGAACTGCTCGCCCATCAGGCGCATGGCCATGTCCACGCCCTTGCGGATCACCGGCTCGCCGCTCTTGCCGATGATGCGGTTGAGCGCCGAGGTCATGCCCGCTTCGTTATGGGTGGAGACCAGCTTGCCGGTGATCAGCAGGCCCCAGCTCGCCGCGTTGACGAACATCGACGGGCTCTGGCCCAGGTGCTGGCTCCAGTTGCCGTTGGCGATCTTGTCGCGGATCAGGGCGTCACGGGTGGCCTTGTCCGGGATGCGCAGCAGCGCTTCGGCCAGGCACATCAGCGCCACGCCTTCCTGCGACGACAGCGAGAACTCCTGCAGCAGGCCCTGCACCAGGCCCTGGCGGCCGCTGGCGTTCTTCTGCTTGCGCAGCTTCTCGGCGATGCCGAGGGCCAGCTTCTGCGAGGCCTCGGCCTGCTCCCTGGTCAGGCGCGCCTGCTCCAGCAGCATGGGCACCACTTCGGTTTCCGGGCGGCGATAGGCGCTGGTGATAGCGGCGCGCAGCACCGACTGCGGCAGGATGCTCTCGGCGAAGTCGAGGAACACCTGCAGGCCTTGTTCGCTCAGCGACTCCAGGGCTTCCTCACCGGCGGCTGCGGCCAGGCCGGCATGCTCGGCGGGCGTCAGACCACTCTCGACCTGCTCCAGGTAGTTGAAGATTGCCTGCTTGATCATCCAGTGCGGAGTGCGGTCGATCTGCTGGGCGGCCTTCTTCAAGCGCTCGCGGGTGGCATCGTCGAGTTTTACGCCAAGGGTGGTGGTAGCCATGAGGAGTCCTACTTGTTATCAGGTTATGCACGGTAGAAAAATTGCCTGGGCAATCTTTGACGTCGCCTGCGACGGCCCGAAGGGTTGCTGCCAGGGATGGCGGGCAACAGAAAAGCTGCGGGAGATTAAACCTGAGAATATGCAAGGTGCAACCAGGTGCAACCAATAAATGCTCCGCGGCGACGAACGTCAGGGCCGCTGCTCTTGCACCTCAAGGGTGCACGCAGCGACGCGGCCTGGGTCGCGGCCTGGCAGCCGGGCGAGCGCGGGTCGGCCTGCTTCAGGTGCAACCAGGGTTGTACCCGTTCGGCAGGGCTGCCGTTCTTTCAGGGTAGACCGCGCGGATGAGTTTGCCGGGGCGGGGTGACGGGCTGCGTGTGCCCGTTGCGGGAGGGAGGGTCAGCCGTTGCAGTTTTCACCGATGCGCTGATAGATCAGCGTGTGTCGCTCGCCCTGGGAGTCCAGGTAGACCAGGCGGGCTTCGCCGACGTCGCAGCCCTGGGGCAGGGTCTGGCTGACGATCCGGGCGATATCCAGTTGCATGCCGTAGTGATAGTGCTCGGCCGTTTCGGCCTGGGCCAGGTCGATGCTGCAACCCAGCGCCAGCAGGCAGGCGATCGCTTTCATGATGACCTCGATAGGGTACTGAAGGTGGTGCTAAAGAGGGCCGGCGTGCCGGCCCGAGGGGCGCTGGCCAGGAGCAGGGGAGGAGGCCAGCGCCGGGTGGAGCGGGAACTTCAGCCCTGCTGGTCGGCCTGCTGCGCGTGGGTCGATTGCGCGTGGCGCTCGGCATTCGTCTCGTGCTGCTGTTGCAGCTGCGCCTGTTGGTGAGCGATGAAGGCGGGCGACTCTTCGGCCAGGCAGGCCTGAGCGGCGAGCAGGGTGCTGAGGGAGAGGGCGGCGGCAGTCATAAGGTTTTTCATGGGGTGATCCTCGTGGGATTCTTCGTGGGTTCGAAGCCATCCTAATGAGGCGTGCACAGGCGAAAAAGCGCGTTCCGGGTGAATGACCCTTACCCCTTGCGCAACAATTTCTCCGCCGTCGCCCAGTGCTGCGGATCGTCCAGTATGGCCTCGTCGCCCTGCAGCAGAGGCGGCAGTTCGGCCTTGAGGAATTCGACCCAGGTGCGGGTCTTGGCATCCAGGAAGCGCCGCGACGGATAGATCGCGTAGATGTTCAGCGCGCGCAGGCGGTGTTGCGGGAGGATGCGCAGCAGGCGTCCCTCGCGCAGCGGCTGGCTGGCCACGAAGGACGGCAGCAGGCAGAAACCCATGCCGGCCTGGGCGGCCTTGACCAGTGCCTCGGCGACGTTGACCTGAAAGCATTCGCTCGGCAGGGCCTCAAGTTGTTCGTCACCGAAATCCCACTGGCCGCGATACAGCGGGTCGGTCAGGCGCAGGTGACGGTGCCGTTGCAGGTCCTGCGGCTGCGTGGGGATGCCGTACCGGGCCAGGTAGCTGGGGGCTGCGCAGATCACGCTGTGGATCGCCCCGAGGTGCTGCGCGACCAGTTGCGAGTCCGGCAGGTCACGGGCGAAGGCGATGGTCACGTCGTGGCCGTCTTCGAGCAGGTCGGGGGTGCGCTGGGCCAGGGTCAGCTCCACCACGACCTGGGGGTGGTGCTCGGCGTAGCGGGCGATCAGCGGGGTGACGTGCTGCAGGCCGAGGCCGGTCATGGTGTGCACGCGCAGGCGACCGCTGGGGGTCTGGTGAGCGCCGCGGGCTTCGGCGTCGGCCTCGTCGACCTGCTCGAGGATCTGCCGGCAGCGCTCCAGGTAGCGTTCGCCGGTTTCGGTCAGGGCCAGGCGCCGCGTGGTGCGCTGCAGCAGGCGCGCCTGCAGGTGCTGCTCCAGGTCGGCGATCAGCCGTGACACCTGTGCCGTGGACAGGTCGAGCGCCTGCGCCGCGGCGGTGAAGCTGCCGCGCTCGACCACCTGAACGAACACGCGCATGCCATGCAAGGTATCCATTGTTGCTCCTGGCGTAATGAGCCAGGGGCATTATGCGCGATTACAGCGCGCCGAGGATCAGTTGTGCCGCCACCGCGAACATCATCGCCGCGACCCCCAGGTCGATCAGGCGCCAGGTCAGCGGGCGGGCCAGCCAGGGGGCGAGCCACGCCGCGCCGAGCGCCAGGGCGCTGAACCACAGCAGCGAGGCACTGGCGGCGCCGGCTGCATAGGCGCCAGGCTGGGGCTGCTGGGCGCCCAGCGAACCGATCAGCAGCACCGTGTCGAGGTAGACGTGCGGGTTGAGCAGGGTGACCGCCAGCGCCGCGAGCATCACCGCGCGCAACGAGCGCGGCTCGCTGCCGCTGGCCTGCAGCGCCTGGGGGCGTACGGCGCGCAGCAGCGCCTGGCTGGCGTACCAGATCAGGAAGGCCGCACCGCCCCAGCGGGCGATGGCCAGCAGCGTCGGGCTCTGTGCCAGCAGGGTGGCCAGGCCGAAGACCCCGGCCGCGACCAGCAGCGCATCGCAGAGGATGCACAGGGCCGCCACCGGCAGGTGATGCTCGCGGCGCAGGCTCTGCGCCAGGACGAAGGCGTTCTGCGCGCCGATGGCCATGATCAGACCGATGGCGACCAGCAGGCCGTTGCTATAGCTCTGCCACATCAGGCGGATTCCGGCAGGGAGGACGCCGCCAGGGCGCGCAGGGTGGACAGTGCCCGTTCGGCGCGTTCGCTGGGCACGAAGAGGTGGTCGTGGTGAAAGCCGGCGACCACGTTGCAACTGATGCCGGCCTGCGCCAGGGCGGCGGAGAAGGATGCGGTCAGGCCCACCGCCGCCAGCGACGAATGCACTTGCAGGGTGATCCAGGCCGCGACGTAGTCGTAGCTCAGGCCGTGGGCATCGGCGCTTTCCCGTGGCAGCACCAGGGTCAGGCCTTCGGCTTCCTGCACGCTGGCCAGCGGGCGCAGGGCGCTGCAGTCGTGATCGGCGGCGACGCAGCAGAATACGTACTGACCGGGGTTGAGGTGCGGCGTCATGCTCTGCAGCAGTCGCGCGAGGTTGGTTTCGCCGGACATGGCGGGCTCCTGATCGAGTGAATGCTGGCGATTCTGCTGAGCCTGGATGTATAAGAGAAACAAATATTGCTGATCACTCATTAGGAAAATCGATTGTTCGACTACAAACTTCTGGCGGCCCTGGCCGCGGTGGTGGAGCAGGCCGGTTTCGAGCGCGCCGCGCAGGTGCTGGGGCTGTCGCAGTCGGCCGTGTCGCAGCGCATCAAGCTGCTCGAGGCGCGGGTCGGCCAACCGGTGCTGGTGCGCGCGCTGCCGCCTGCGCCCACCGAGATCGGCCGCCGTCTGCTCAACCACGTGCAGCAGGTGCGCCTGCTCGAACGCGACCTGCAGGGCCAGGTCCCTGGGCTGGACGAGCAGAGCGCTCCCGAGCGCCTGCGGATCGCCATCAACGCCGACAGCCTGGCCACCTGGTGGGCGGCAGCCACCACCGAGTTCTGCGCCAGCCAGCGGGTGCTGATGGACCTGGTGGTGGAGGACCAGGACGTCGGGCTCAAGCGCATGCGTGCCGGCGAGGTGGCCGGTTGCGTGTGCGCCGCCGAACGTCCCGTGGCCGGGGCGCGCAGCCTGGCCCTCGGGGCGATGCGCTACCGCGCCCTGGCCAGCCCGGCGTTCATCGCCCGGCATTTCTCCTCGGGCGTCAGCCCAGCTGCGCTGGCCCGCGCACCGGCTATCGTCTATGGGCCGGACGACCAGTTGCAGCACCGCTACCTGGCCGAGCTGGGCGTCAGCGGTGCGTTCGCCTATCACCTGTGTCCGTCCTCGGAGGGGTTCGTGCGCATGGCCGAGGCCGGCCTGGGCTGGGGCCTGGTGCCGCAGTTGCAGGTACGCGAGGAACTGGCCAGCGGCAGGCTGGTGGACCTGTTGCCCGAGCGCTGCATCGATGTGCCGCTGTACTGGCATCACTGGCGCAACGGTGGCGAGCTCCTGGCCGGGCTGACGCAACAGCTGCAGCGTGCGGCGGCCACCGTGCTGGTGACGCCGGCCGGGCGTTGACTCCGTGCGCGGCCTGGCAGGTCGCTGTTCTGGCCGCCTGCGACAGGGCGACGCCGGGTTGGCGCTGCTAGAGTGCGGCAAACACAAGAACGACAGGGGGATGCGATGAGGATTCTGGTCACCGGCGCGAGCGGTTTCATCGGTGGGCGTTTCGCTCGTTTCGCGCTCGAGCAGGGCCTGACGGTGCGGGTCAACGGCCGGCGTGCGGATGGCGTGCAGCACCTGATCAAGCGTGGCGCCGAGTTCGTCCAGGGCGACCTGGGCGATGCCGAGCTGGCGAGGACGTTGTGTCGGGATGTCGAGGCGGTGGTGCACTGTGCGGGCGCGGTGGGCGTCTGGGGCGACTACGCGCATTTTCACCAGGCCAACGTGACGGTGACCGAGAACGTCATCGAGGCCTGCCTCAAGCAGAAGGTACGGCGCCTGGTGCACCTGTCCTCACCGTCGATCTACTTCGACGGGCGCGCCCACGTCGATATCCGCGAAGAGCAGGTACCCAAGCGTTTTTCCGATCATTACGGCAAGACCAAGTACCTGGCCGAGCAGCAGGTGTTCGGCGCCCAGGAATTCGGCCTGGAGGTGATCGCCCTGCGCCCGCGCTTCGTCACCGGCGCGGGCGACACCAGCATCTTCCCGCGACTGATCGGCATGCAGCGCAAGGGCCGTCTGGCGATCATCGGCAATGGCCTGAACAAGGTCGACTTCACCAGTGTGCACAACCTCAACGCGGCCTTGCTCAGCGCGCTGCAGGTCGGCGGCCCGGCGCTGGGGCAGGTCTACAACATCAGCAACGGTACGCCGGTGCCGCTGTGGGACGTGGTCAACTACGTGCTGCGCCGGCTGGAACTGCCGCCGGTCACGCGGCACATGCCGTTCGCCCTGGCCCATGCCGCCGCCTCGCTCAACGAGGGCATCTGCCGGATGCTGCCGGGACGGCCCGAGCCGGGCCTGTTTCGTCTCGGCGTGGCGGTGATGGCCAGGGACTTCTCGCTGAACATCGATCGCGCACGTGAGTTCCTCGACTACCAGCCGACGGCGAGCCTGTGGGATGCGCTGGATGAGTTCTGCACCTGGTGGCAGGTGCAGTGTGGCGATCAGGCGTAGATGCGCTGGCCGCGGTAGATGCGCACGGAGCCGGTCGCTTCGCCGACCGGCACTTCGACGGTGGCCAGCGGGGTGACGGTGGCCCGCCGTGGCTGATCGGACAGCTCGGCCAGGCGCTGGCCCAGGCGGCGGGTTTCCTCGTCGTTGGACTGCAGGCTGCCGTCGAGCATGGCGCTGATGACATCGCTCTGGCTCAGGCGGATGTCGACCGCCAGCTCGTCGCGCAGACGGCGACGCAGTGTCTTCATGCAGTCCAGTACTTCTTTGTTCAGTTCCATTGCCACTTCCCCCGGTTGGTTGAAGGATCACGGTCTGCGGCGTCCGTCGCCATCCGTGATCGCGCCAGCCCTCGTCCTCTGGCTGGGACACTGCTTCGAGTCCGTTCGCGGTCGATCGAGCGTGGGCGTTGCCGCGTTGCAAACAGGCTGGAACGTCAGGCTGCCGTCACTGTTGGTGAACGGCGCCAGCTCATCTGTCTGCGCCTTGCATCGCTCTGGCTCGCCAGAACCTGGAACCGACTCCTTTTCGTGCTTTGCAGAACTTTCAGGCCGCCTGCTGGCTTGTGAGCGACACCGGGTCGGCGTGCCCACGACAACTGGAAAAGCAAAGTGCGTACCAGTTCAAATTTCGCGGAACTGCTGGGCCGTGGCCGGGTCGATGGCCCTGTCGCGCCCTTCGTCGGTGCGCCGCGCACCTCCCTGGCGCGGCGCTGATGCGCCAGTGGCGAATCGGTATACTGCGCGGCAGTTTCGTTCACCCCTTTCCCCCATAGGTTTGACCATGCGCAACGACGCCAACGACGAGCTCGACAACCTGCCCAGCCTGACCCCCGAGCGCCGCGAGGATTACGCCGACCTGCATGACGAACCCGCACCGCGCAGCCCCCGCGCCAGCAGCGCCAAGGCGCCGGTGGTGAAGGGCGCCAGCACCGGGCCGCTGTGGGCGCTGGTCGGTGCGCTGAGCTTCGCCCTGGCCGGGCTGGGCTGGTGGAGCCTGCAGCAGATCGGCCTGATGGAGCAGCGCCTGGTGGCGACCCAGGAAAGCTTCGCGCGCATCAGCGAGGAAGCTGCCGGACGCATCCAGGACATTTCCGGCAAGGTGGTGGCCACCGAGTCCAGCGTCACCAGCGGCAGCGAGGCGCTCAAGTTGCAGGTCAAGCAACTGGAAAACCGCCTGGCCGAACTGGCCAAGCAACAACAGCAGGGCGCGACCGCACAGGCCGCGCTGGACAAGCGCGTCGAGCAACTGGGCAGCGAGCTGAAGAGCGGCGTTGGCGCCAGTGCCGAGCTCGACAAGCGGGTGCAGGCGCTGGCCAGCGAGCAGACGGCACTGAAGGCGGCGCAGGGCGATGCCAAGGCGACGCAGGCGGCGCTGGACAAGCTCGACAGCCGTATCAAGAGCCTCGCTGGCGATGTCCAGACGCTGCAGAAGCAGGGCGACCCGAGCCAGGCCATTCGCAGCCTGGAGCAGGACCTGCTGGTACTGCGCAGCGAGCTGGACAATCGTCCGGCTGCCAGCGCCGGCCCGAACACCGCCGAGTTCGATGCCTTCCGCGCGCAGATGACGCGCAACATCAATACGCTGCAAAGCCAGGTGGTCAACCTGCAGCAGCAGATCGATCGGCGCTGAGGCTACGCCGGATGAACGAACGCCCCGCATTGCGGGGCGTTTTTCTTGGTCGCGGGCCAGGCCCCTGCCACAGGTGTCACGCCGTGGGAGGGGCCTGGCTGGCGATTACAGGCGCGGGTAGTCGATGTAGCCGACCGGGCCGGAGCCGTAGAAGGTGTCCGGGTGCGGCTCGTTGAGGGCGGCATCCTGCTCCAGGCGTGCCGGCAGGTCCGGGTTGGCGATGAACGGCACACCGAAGGCCACCGCGTCGGCCTTGCCGTCGGCCAGCCAGGCGTTGGCCTGGTCCTTGGTGAAGCGCTCGTTGGCGATGAACACGCCGCCGAATGCCTGCTTCAGTTGCGGCGTCAGGCTGTCGTCGTCTTCCTTCTCGCGGGCGCAGATGAAGGCGATACCGCGCTTGCCCAGCTCACGGGCGACATAACCGAAGGTCTCGGCGCGGTTCGCGTCGCCCATGTCGTGGGCGTCGGCACGCGGCGCCAGGTGCACGCCGACGCGGCCTGCGCCCCATACGGAGATGGCGGCGTCGGTCACTTCCAGCAGCAGACGGGCACGGTTTTCCAGGCTGCCGCCATAGCGGTCGGTACGCTGGTTGGTGCTGCTCTGCAGGAACTGGTCGAGCAGATAACCATTGGCGCCGTGGATTTCCACGCCGTCGAAGCCGGCGGCCATGGCGTTCTCGGCACCCTGGCGGTAGGCCTCGACGATATCGGCGATCTCTTCGGTTTCCAGGGCACGCGGGGTGACGAAGTTCTTCATCGGACGCACCAGGCTGACGTGGCCCGCCGGCTGGATGGCGCTCGGCGCTACCGGCAGCTCGCCGTCGAGGTAGATCGGGTCGGAGATACGACCCACATGCCACAGCTGCAGCACGATCTTGCCGCCGTTGGCGTGCACGGCGTGGGTGATGTTGCTCCAGCCACGGATCTGCTCGTCGGACCAGATGCCGGGGGTGTTCGGGTAGCCGACGCCCATCGGCGTGACGGCAGTGGCTTCGCTGATGATCAGGCCGGCCGAGGCACGCTGCACGTAGTACTCGGCCATCAGCGCATTGGGGACGCGGCCTTCGTCGGCGCGGCAGCGGGTCAGGGGGGCCATGATGATGCGGTTGGCCAGTTGCAGATCACCGATCTGGATAGGGTCGAACAGAGTGGGCATGGTGTTACCTCCGGGTTCAGAGTTGTTGGCCGAGACGCTCGACGAAGGCCTGGATCAGCTCGTCGTTGCGTTTGAAGAAGTGCCATTGGCCGACCTTGCGGCTGGTCACCAGACCGGCGCGTTGCAGGGTGGTCAGATGGGCGGAGACGGTGGATTGCGACAGCCCCGTGCGCAGGAAGATCTTGCCGGCGCACACGCCGATTTCCAGCGGGTGCTCCTGCTCGGGGAAGTGGCGCTCGGGTTCCTTCAGCCAGTCGAGAATGTCGCGGCGTACGGGGTGGGCGAGGGCCTTGATGATGGCGTCGAGGTCGATGTCCATGGCGCTGTCGGTGTGTATCGTCATGTGGCGAACCTTATATCGCTTCGAGTCGATATACAGATCGATTGTCCCGATAGTCGCCATCGACGGCTTCGATTGTCCGGCGTCTGGCGCTAAGCTCGTGGCATGAACTATCTGGCTCATCTGCACCTGGGTGGCGACACGCGAGCGCAACTGCTCGGCAGCCTGTATGGCGACTTCGTCAAAGGGCCGCTGAACGGCCAGTGGCCCGCCGATATCGAGGCCGCCATCCGCCTGCATCGGCGTATCGATGCGTTCACCGACAGCCATCCGCTGCAGGCGCGCGCACGGGCACGCTTCCCGCTCGAGCGACGGCGCATGGCGGGCATGCTGCTGGACCTGTTCTTCGACCACTGCCTGGCGCGCGACTGGCAGGACTACGCCGAACAGCCGCTGCAGCAGTTCACCGGGCAGGTGTACCGGGTACTGGCCGCCGAGCCGGCGCTGCCGGGACGTCTGGCGCTGATGGCGCCGCGCATGGCGGCGCAGGACTGGCTCGGCAGCTATCGCGAGTTCGCCGTGCTCGAGCAGGTGATTGCCGGCATGCAGCGGCGTCTTTCACGACCGCAGTTGCTCGACGGCAGCCTGGTCGAGCTCGAGCGGCTGTACGTGCCGCTCAGCGACGACTTTCGTGCCTTCTACCCCGAGCTGATGGCCTTCGCCGAGGCCGAGCTGAACGCTGTGCGCTAGCGTCGCCGCGCAAGTGCCTCCCAGGCGGCCAGGCGCAGCGCCTGGCGACGCATCCGCCTGCTCAGGTCGCCCGGGCATGCAGGCCACAGCGCCGCACCAGGCATTTCTCCAGTTCCGCGACGACGAACAGCGTCACCCCGGCGAGCAGCACCCGCAGCCATTCGTCGGCACTCATGCTCTCGGAGCCGAACACGCCCTGCAGCGGCGGCGCGTAGGTGAACAGCAGTTGCAGCACCAGGCAGAGGGCGATGGTCAGCGGCACGGCCGGGTTGCCCAGCAGCCCCTCGCGGCTGAGCACCGGGCCAAGCAGACTGCGGCTGTTGAACAGGTAGAAGATTTCGCACATCACCACGGCGTTGACCGCGATGGTGCGGGCACTTTCCACGCTGTTGCCGAGTTCCAGCTCCCAGAGGAACAGGCCGATGCCGGCGCTGGCGATGAGCACCGAGACCATCAGCACGCGCCAGACGAAGAAGGCCGACAGCAGCGGCTCGTCGGGGGCGCGCGGGGCGCGCTGCATCAGCCCGCGCTCGCTGGGCTCGAAGGCCAGGGCCAGCCCCAGGGTGCAGGAGGTGACCATGTTGATCCACAGCACCTGGGCCGGGGTCAGCGGCAGCACGGCCTGGAACAGGATGGCGAAGATCACGATCAGCGCCTGGCCGCCGTTGGTCGGCAGGGCGAAGAGGATGAATTTCTTCAGGTTGTCGTAGATCGCCCGGCCTTCGCGCACGGCGCCGGCGATGGTGGCGAAGTTGTCGTCGGCGAGCACCACCTCGGCGGCCTCCTTGGCCGCCTCCGTACCCTTGTGGCCCATGGCGACGCCGACGTCGGCGCGTTTCAGCGCCGGGGCATCGTTGACGCCGTCACCGGTCATCGCCACCACCTCACCGCTGTCCTGCATGGCCTGTACCAGGCGCAGCTTGTGCTCGGGGCTGGCCCGGGCGAAGACTTCCACGCCAGGTAGCACCTCGCGCAGGCGGCGGTCGTCGAGCAGCTCCAGCTCGGCGCCGGTCATCGCCGGCAGGCCGATGCCGATGCCCAGCTGGGCGCCGATGGCGCGCGCGGTTTCGGCGTGGTCGCCGGTGATCATCTTCACCCGGATGCCGGCCTGCTGGCATTCGGCGACGGCGGCGATGGCTTCCTCTCGCGGCGGGTCGATGATGCCGACCAGCGCCAGCAGGGTCAGGCTCGTCTCCACGTCGCTGAAGTTCAGGGTGCGCTGGCTGGCCGCCGCCGGTTTGCTGGCCAGGGCCAGCAGGCGCAGGCCACGGGCGGCCAGATCGGTGGCCTGGCGTCGCCAGTAGTCGGCGTCCAGCGGGGCATCGCTGCCATCGGCCAGGCGCTGGCTGGCGCACATGTCCAGCAGGCGCTCGGGGGCGCCCTTGAGGTAGACCAGGCCCTGGCCGGCATGGTCGTGATGCAGGGTGGCCATGAAGCGATGCTCGGACTCGAACGGAATCGCATCGCTGCGTGGCAGTTGCGCCTGCAGCGCCTGGATGTCGAGGCCGCTTTTGAGCGCCAGGGTCAGCAACGCGCCTTCGGTGGGGTCGCCGTGCAGCCGCCAGTGGCCATGCGCGTCCTGCTGCAGGTGGGCGTCGTTGCACAGCTGTGCCGCACGCGCCGTTTCCAGCAGGGCGTGGTCGGGTTCCTGCAGCTGGCCGTCCAGATGGAAGGCGCCCTCAGGCGCATAGCCGACGCCGCTGACGTCGAGGACACGCTCGGCACTGACCACGCGTTGTACGGTCATCTCGTTGCGGGTCAGGGTGCCGGTCTTGTCCGAGCAGATCACTGTCACCGAGCCCAGGGTCTCCACGGCCGGCAGGCGCCGCACGATGGCGTTCTGCCCGGCCATGCGCTGGACGCCGAGCGCGAGGATCACCGTCATGATGGCCGGCAGGCCCTCGGGGATCGCCGAGGCGGTCAGCGCCACCACCATCATGAACATGTCACCGGGGTTCTGCCCGTGCCAGAACGTGCCGAGGATGAAGGTGGCCAGGGCGAGGACCAGGATGATCACCGCCAGCCAGCGGCTGAACTGCTCGATCTGCCGCAGCAGCGGGGTGGACAGCGCCTGTACCTGCTGCAGCATGGCGCCGATGCGGCCCAGCTCGGTGTCCGCGCCGGTGGCGACCACCAGCCCGCTGGCCTGGCCGCTGCTGACCAGGGTGCCGGAGTAGGCCATGCAGCGGCGATCACCCAGGGCGGCGTCCTGGCGGCAGTGCGCCACGGACTTTTCCACCGGTACCGATTCGCCGGTCAGCGCCGCTTCTTCCACCAGCAGGTTCTTCACGCTGAGCAGGCGCAGGTCGGCCGGCACCTTGTCGCCGGAGACCAGCAGCACCACATCGCCGGGAACCAGCTGCTCGGCATCGATCTCGTGGCGCTCGCCGTCCCGGCGCACCATGGCGTGCGGCGAGAGCATGTCGCGGATGGCGTTCAGGGCATTCTCGGCCTTGCCCTCCTGGATGAAGCCGATGACCACGTTGATCAGCACCGCCGCCAGGATCACCGCCGTGTCGACCCAGTGGCCGAGCAGGGCGGCAATCAGCGCGGCGCCCAGCATCAGGTACAGCAGCACGTTGTGGAACTGGTAGAGCAGGCGCAGCAGCGGACCGCGCTTCTGCGGGGGCGGCAGGCGGTTGGCGCCGTGCTGCTGCAGGCGCGCCCGGGCCTGCTCGCTGTCGAGCCCGCCCGGCGCGCTGTGCAGCGCATCGAGGGCCTGCTGTGCAGTCAATTCGTGCCAGGCGCGGTCACTATGTTCAGAGGGGCGGTTGCCCATGGGGCGTGTCTCCTGCGGTGGGCCGTATCCGTCGGCCGAGCGAATCGTCAGGGATACCCTAGTTGGCTTTACCGCCCCCGACCTGACTTGCATCAACGAGTGGCGGGTCAGGAGAGGCTTGAATGTAACTCGGTGTTAAACGCATGGAGGAAACGAGATGATCAAGATTCTGGTAGCGACCGACCTGTCCGAGCGCTCGGCGCATGCGGTGCAGCGTGCCGTGCAACTGATCCGTCAGCAGGGCGGTGGCGAGTGGTGCCTGCTGCATGTGATCGATGACGACGCGCCGGTCGAGATCGTCCAGCGCCAGGTGCAGCAGGCCGAGACCCTGTTGCAGAGCCAGGCGCAGCGACTGGCCGAGCAGGCGGGTTGCCGCCCGCAGGTGCTGGTCGGCACCGGCGAGCCGGACGTGGTCATCGTCGAGAGTGCCCAGGGCATGGGCGCCGACCTGCTGGTGGTGGGGGCGCACCGCAAATCACCGCTGCGTGATTTCTTCTCCGGCACCACGCTCGAGCGGGTGGTGCGCAGCAGCCATCTGCCGGTGCTGCGGGTCAACGGCCCGGTGACGCATGCATACCGCCATGCGGTGCTGGCGATGGACCACTCGCGGACCGCGCAACAGGCCCTGGTGCGCGCGCGTGAGCTGGGCCTGCTGGTGCCTGAGCAGCTGCATGTCGCCAGCGCGGTCGAGCCGGTGGCCGCCGGTGCGGTGATGGAGGTCGGGATCAGCGCCGAGGTGCTGGAGGACCAGCGGGACGTGCAGCGTCAGCAGGTGAGCGAGCGGCTGGCCGAAGTCGGGGTGAACCTCGATCACGAACGCCTGCTGGTACAGATCGGTTCGCCCGAGGGCGTGGTCGGCGACGCCCTGCGCCAGTCCGGCGGCGATCTGCTGGTGCTCGGCACGCATGCGCGCGAGGGCGTTTCGCGTTTCTTCCTGGGCAGCGTGGCCAACCGCCTGCTGGCGACGATCGACAGCGACGCGCTGATCGTTCCGCCAGCCGCCTGAGGGTGTCCGGTCAGGCCGCTTCGGCCTGACCCAGTGGCAGGTCCGCCTGCAGGGCGCTGGCGATGATCGCCTGGCTGTGGCGCGCCAGTTCGTTGCGGCTGCGCGCGGCACTGGGGATCGGCTCGAGGAGACGGATCTCGACTTCGCCCGCCGGGCTGGAAAGCAGGCGCAGCAGGTGCGAAAGCATGTCGTCGTCGCCGATGAACGGCGCCACCGGGCAGGGCTGGCCGGCGCGCAGGTAGCGGATGGCCACGGGCTGCAGGGCGACGCCGCTGTCGATGGCGCTGCTCAGCAGGCGGCCATGGAAGGTGCGCACGGCCAGGCCGTCGGTGGTGGTGCCCTCGGGGAATATCAGCAGGTTGTGACCCTGCTGCAGGTGACGACCGATCTGCTGGCCGATCAGGTTGCTGTCGCCCGAGCCACGGCGGATGAACAGGGTGCCGGCCTTGTGTGCCAGCCAGCCGGCCACCGGCCAGGCACGCACTTCCGCCTTGGACAGGAAGGAAATCGGCTGCAGGGCGCCGAGTAGCGGGATGTCGGTCCAGGACACGTGGTTGGCCACCCACAGCATCGGCTGCGCAGGCAGCTCGCCGGCGACCGTCACGCGAAAGGGCAGGGCGCCGCCCAGGCGCGCGAGAAACCAGCGGGTCAGGCGTTGGCGCAAGGGCATCAGGTCATGCCGGGCGACGCGCTCGCACAGGCTGACGACGCCGGCCAGCAGTGCGCCGAAGGCGATCACCAGGGCCAGATGAAAGAGGCGCAGGGAAAGACGCAGTTTGGCCATCGAGGCCTCCGCTTGAAAACGAGTGCCGGCATTATCCACGGATGACGGCGTTTGGCGATGGCCGGCCGGATTGTCTGCCGGCGACGGCGGGCAGGGCGCGCCGCCGCCAGCGCGTTTCAGACCGCGGCCTTGAAGTGGCGAGCGTAGCGCGGGCACAGCTCGTCGCGCTTGAGCAGGATGAACACGTCGGCCACCTGGAAGTCGCGGTCCCAGCAGGGCTCGCCGCAGATCTTCGCGCCCAGGCGCATGTAGGCCTTGAGCAGCGGCGGCATCTCGGCGATGACGTTGCCCGGCAGGTCCAGCTGCGGCAGCGGGTGCTTGGGTTCGGCGCGCAGGTGCTCGGTGCACAGGTAGCGCTCGCGCAGGCGTTGCATGATCGCCTGCGCCTGGATGCCGCCGTCCTGCATGGGAATGCTGGCGCAGCCCATCAGGTAGCGATAGCCGCCCTCGTTGAGGACCTCGGCCAGCTCGCCCCAGAGCACGGCGATGGTGGCGCCGTTGCGGTAGGCGCTGTCGACGCAGGTGCGGCCGATCTCCAGTACCGGACCTTCCAGCCTGGTCAGGCCGTGCAGGGCGAATTCTTCCTCGCTGTAATAGCGGCCCAGGCCGGCAGCGGCCTGGTGATCGAGCAGGCGGGTGGTGGCCACCAGCTCGCCGCTCTGCATGTCGCGCACACCGATATGGCGGCAGTGAATGTCGTAGTCGTCCATGTCCAGACCCAGTTCGGCACCGTTGAGCTTGGCGTCGAATTCCGCGCTGAACACGCGGTAGCGCAAGGCCTGAGCTTCACGCAGGGCGGCGGGGCCTTGCAGGCGTTCGGCCTGCAGACGGCGAGCGGTTTGAGTCATGCCTGATCCTCCGTGTGCCGGCTGGCTACTTGCAGCCGGTCGATCTTGTTGGGCAAGCTCAGGCTAGGTCGGTGTGGTGTCATCACCGTGACGCTTTTTTGATGCTTATGTGACGGCGCCCGAGGCGCTGCGAAGGAGATCTGCGATGCCCTGGTCGAGCCTGTTTCAGCCTGTCGAGCGTCTGTCTGCGGAGCAGGGCCTGGAGGACTGGTATGGCCGCTTGCTGGCCAGCCTGGGGGGGACGCCGGCTCCGTTCGAGCTGGCGCTGGTCGGCGGCCTGCGCGCGGCCACGCCGGGCCTGGCCTTTCTTGCCGGCTACCAGGCGGCGCTGCGGGTGCTCTGGCCCGCAGCGCCGTGGACGGCCGGCGCCCTGTGCGTGACGGAGAACCGCAGCACCCGTCCGGCGGACATGAGCACGCGCATCTACGGCCTGTACGTCAGTGGCCGCAAGGACTTCGTCACCGCCGCCGAGTGCGCCGACTGGTTGCTGGTGGCCGCTCGCGAGGAGGCGGCGGACGAGTCGCCGCGCCTGGCCCTCGGCGTGGTTCGCCAGGGCGCACCGGGTGTACGCATCGAAGCCTTGCCGGCGCTGCCGCTGATGCCCGACATCGGTCATGCCCGCCTGCACCTGGATCAGGCGCAGGGCGAGCGTCTGGCCGGCGATGGCTGGGACGACTACGTCAAACCCTTCCGCACCCTGGAGGATCTGCACGTGCTGACCGCCGTGGCCGCGTGGCTGTCCGGCGTGGGGCGTGAATGCGCCTGGCCCGAACCCCTGCTGCTGCGTCTGCAGGCCTTGCTGGCCGGTTGCGCCGAGGTGGCGCGGCAGGCGCCCAATGCGGCCACTACGCACCTGTTGCTGGCCGGCCTGTTCGCCGAGCAGCAGGCATTGGCCGGCGAACTGGATGCGGCGCTGGCCGCCGGCCCGGCGCACTGGGCCGGGCTGTGGCAGCGCGACCAGGGCCTGCTGCGCATTGCCGAGGCGGCGCGCAGCAAGCGCCTGGAGAAAGCGCGACGGATTGTCGCCGGCTGTTGATCCATATCAGTGCCGGCCCCTGGGCATGGGATTAATGTGGCCTCGCGTTTTTTCCGAGAGGTTTCCATGCGCCGCGAGCCCATCGTGCTGTTCGATAACGGCAGCCACCAATGCCTGATGTTCGATGACCTGGTCAGCGGCGAGGGCGTGCAATCCAACCAGTTCCTGATCACCGACAACGAGCAGTACCTGCTGCTCGATCCGGGCGGTGACCTGACGTACACCCCCTTGTCGCTGGAGCTGTCCAAGCACATCAGCGTGCAGGACCTGACCTACATCTTCGCCTCGCACCAGGACCCGGACATCATCGCGTCCCTGGACAAGTGGCTGCTGCACACCAGCGCACGGGTCATCTGCTCCAAGCTGTGGGCCCGCTTCCTGCCGCACCTGACGGCCAATTACCTGGCCCTGAGCCGTGGCATCAATACCTACGACCGCATCATCGCGTTGCCGGACCGTGGCCAGAGCATCCCGCTGGGCAAGTGCAAGCTCAAGGCGGTGCCCGCGCACTTCCTCCACTCGGTGGGCAACTTCCAGCTGTATGACCCGGTGAGCAAGATCCTCTTCTCCGGCGACATGGGCGCGTCGATGGTCGACGACGCCACGCCGGTGCGTGACTTCGTCAACCATGTGCCGAACATGGAGGGCTTCCACCGTCGCTACATGGCCGGCAACAAGGCCTGTCGCCTGTGGGCGGCGATGGTGCGCGAGATGGATGTGGCGATGATCGTGCCGCAGCACGGCCGGCCTTTCGTGGGGGCGGAGATGATCAGCGCCTTCCTCTACTGGATCGAGAACCTCGAGTGTGGCCTCGACCTGATGGGCCCCGAGGATTACTGCCTGCCCCGATGAGTCCGGCAGATGGCGCAATAGGCGCTTCAAGCTGTCGTGGCCGGCATGCTAGGGTGCGCCTCGGTCATTAAACCGAGGCCCGCCATGTCGATCCGTTCTCTTCGCCGCCTGAGCCTGACGCTCGGCTTCAGCCTGCTTGCCGGCGCCGCCCACGCGGAAAACTGGCCGCAGCCCGACTGGCAGGTGCAGGCTGCGGCGCAGACGCCAGCCCTCGCCGAGCTGGAGCGCTATGCCTTCCCCGAACGTGACGATGCCCAGCGCACGGGCATTCGTACCGACGCATTGCTGGTGGTGCGCGATGGCCGCATCGTCTACGAGCGCTACGCCGAACCGACCACGGCGCAGACCGCGCACCTGAGCTGGTCGATGGCCAAGAGCGTCTTCGCCACCGTGCTCGGCGTGGCCTATGGCGAGGGACGTTTCAGGCTCGATGCCGCGGCCGCGCAGTACTACCCGGCGATGGCCGAGCACCCGCAGATCAAGATGGGACACCTGCTCAACTGGGCCTCGGGTCTGGACTGGCAGGAGGACTACGAATACGCGCCGCTGAAGTCGTCGGTGGTGGCCATGCTCTACACCCGGGGGCGTGGCGACATGGCTGCGTTCGCCGCTGCGCATGCGGCCGACGCCGCGCCCGGTACGCGCTTCCGCTATTCCAGCGGCGACAGCAATGTCCTGGCCGCCACCCTGCGCGGCATGCTCGGGCAGCAGGCCTACGCCGACTATCCCTGGACCGCGCTGTTCGAGCCGCTGGGCATCACCAGCGCGGCATGGGAACGCGATGCCAGCGGGACCTTCATCGCCTCGTCCTACGCCTACATGACCGCCCGTGACCTGGCGCGCATCGGCCTGCTCATGCAGCGCGGCGGGCGCTGGGGCGAGCGGCAGCTGCTGCCGTCGGCCTGGGTCGATTTCGTTTCCACGCCCTTCGCCGCCTACATGGCGCAGGGGGTCGCTCCGGGTGATGCCGTACCCGGCGGCCAGTGGTGGCTCAACCCCGAGCTGCCGGGCTGGCCGCGACCGTGGCCGGACGCACCGAGCGATACGCTCGCCGCGCTGGGGCACTGGGGGCAGGGCCTGTACGTGATGCCGAAGGAGAACCTGGTGGTGGTGCGCTATGCCGATGACCGCGACGGCAGCTTCCAGCACAACGAATTGCTCAAGCGCGTGCAGGCGGCCTTCGCCGCGGAGGTACAGCCATGATCCGTCGTCATCCGCTGCTCAGCGTGCTGGTCCTGCTGCTCCTCGTGCTGCTGGCCTGGGCCTGGGCGAATCGCCAGCACCTGGCGGCCTTCCCCGACATCATCGGCGCCTACACGGCCAAGGAGTACTGCTCCTGCCGTTACGTCAGCGGCAACCCGGCGGCCTATTGCGAAGGCTACGTGCAGCAGTACGTGCCGATCAGCAGCCTGCTCGACGACGAAGACGCCAGGCGCGTGACCGCCAGCGGCCTGGGCCGTACCCACAGCGCCGCGTGGCTGGGCGCGCGCCAGGGCTGCCAGCTGCTGCCGAACGAGTGACGACTGACGCGGACTGACGGCGCGCTCCAGGGGCTGCGCCAGCGGGCGGCGAGGCGCGGGCGTGCGGGCTTTGCAAGGCGGCCCATGGCGGCTATCGTGGCCGACCGGTCATGCCGTTTTCCGAGCCCTCATGCGCCATTCGCCGTTCCCCTCATTGTCTGTCGTCACCGCCTGTAACGGGGCGCTGCGGGCGTTCCTCTTGCCACAGGGGCCAAGCATCCTGTCCTGCCGCCGGGGAGGTTGAGCGTGGCGTCGCGCGGCACCATCTACCCCTGGCGGGCGGGCAACCGTTTCGAGCTGCTGCTCGATGGTGCGGTGTTCTTCCCGCGCATGCTGGCCGCGATCGCCGCAGCCGCGCAGCAGGTGGAGGTGGAGCTGTACCTGATCGAGGATGGCCAGTGCAGCGAGCGCCTGGTCGATGCGCTGTGCCGGGCCGCTGCCCGTGGCGTGCGGGTGCGCGGCCTGTTCGATGCCTACGGTGCGGCGGGGCTGGCAGTGCCGGCGCGTGAGCGCCTGCTGGCGGCTGGGGTGGAACTGCGCTGGTACAACCCGCTGCGCTGGCGTCGTGGCGTGCGCAACTTTCATCGGGATCATCGCAAGCTGGTGCTGGTGGATGGCCGCCTGGCCTATGTCGGCGGCACGGGCGCCACCGACGAGTTCTGGTTGCCCAGCGAGTCGCGCAGCCCCTGGCACGAAGTCATGGTGGAGATCGAAGGGCCGCTGGTAGGCGACTGGCAGCAGTTGTTCGAGCACCAGTGGCGGGCGCGCTTCGCCTGGCGTCCGCGGCACCAGCCGCTGGCGCTGAGTCTGCCGGACTGCCCGCCGGCGGGGCTCGGCCTGGGCCGCGTGGCCTACGCCGATGCCGCCCAGCACCGTGACATTCTGCTGTCCCTGCTACGGGCGCTGCGAGGGGCCCGCCAGCGCGTCTGGCTGGCCACGCCGTACTTCCTGCCCACCTGGAAGATTCGTCGAGCGCTGCGTCGGGCGGCGGCGCGCGGCGTCGAGGTGCGTCTGCTGCTGGCCGGCCGCCACACCGATCACCCGCCGGTGCGCTTCGCCGGCCAGCGCTACTACCCCAAGCTGCTCAAGGCAGGCGTGCGCATCTTCGAATACCAGCCCCGTTTCCTGCACCTGAAGATGGTCCTGGTGGACGACTGGGTCAGTGTCGGATCGTGCAACTTCGATCACTGGAACCTGCGTTTCAACCTCGACGCCAACGTCGAGGCACTCGATCCGGGCTTCACCCAGGCGGTGGCGGCGTGCTTCATCGAGGATTTCGCCGTCAGCCGCGAGATCACCCTCGACGACTGGCAGCAGAGGCCCTGGTGGCGCCGCGCCCAGCAACGCCTGTGGGGCTGGCTGGATCGGCTGGCGGTGAACCTGCTGGACCGCTGGCGCTGAAGCGCTTCAGCGCGTGCTGACGTTGCGCCCGAACACACCGAAGAACAGCAGGTGCAGGCCCACCGGCAGCAACAGCCAGCGATAGGGGGTATCGGCCTGCCACAGCTGGTACAGCGCGAGCGGATGGGCGAGCAGCAGCAGCCACCAGCTCAGCGTTGCCAGGTGCTTGAGCCAGGCCTGGCGCTGTTCGTTGCGAAAGTTGAGCAGGCCGAACGCGCCGGGCAGGAAGGCGAAGATCGCGCCCATGGCGAGGGCCAGCGAGGCGCAGAGTTTCAGCAGTATCTCCATGAATCGTGTCGCTCCCGTGATGCGTAGGTGCGCAGCATGCCTGCTCGGTCGCCCGGGGGAAAGTTCCCCGTCCCCTTGATGGTCCGTCATTCATCGCGCTTGGGTCGCCGCGCGCAGGCCCGGTGCAGGGCGCCATTCATCCTTTCGAGCGACAGATGAAATCCCTCCTTGGTGCGCTTAACCGGGTCGCGGTCGCTGCGTAGGGTTCCCTGCAGCTGTACCCCACTTCAGGAGACCCGCATGACAAGAACAACAGGGCCCGGACTATTCCAGCCGCACACCTTGGCTTTGGCCGTCGCCGTCGGTTTCGCCGCGCAGGCGCAGGCCGTCACCTTCAACATCGGCGAGATCGAAGGGCAGTTCGACAGCTCGCTGTCGATCGGCGCCAGCTGGTCGATGCGCAGCCCGGACCGCGACCTGATCGGGCCGAACAACGGCGGTCAGGGGCAGGCGCAGACCGGCGACGACGGTCGCCTGAACTTCAAGAAGGGCGAGACCTTCTCGAAGATCTTCAAGGGTACCCATGACCTGGAGCTGCGCTATCGTGACACCGGCGTCTTCGTGCGTGGCAAGTACTGGTACGACTTCGAACTCAAGGACGAGAGCCGTCTGTTCAAGGACATCGACGAGCACAACCGCAAGGAAGGCGCCAAGTCCGCCGGCGCCGAGATTCTCGACGCCTTCGTCTACCACAACTACACGATCGGTGACCTGCCTGGCACCGTGCGGCTCGGCAAGCAGGTGGTGAGCTGGGGTGAGAGCACCTTCATCGGCAACAGCATCAACTCGATCAACCCCATCGACGTGGCCGCCTTCCGCCGGCCGGGGGCCGAGCTCAAGGAAGGCCTGATCCCGGTCAACATGTTCTACCTGTCGCAGAGCCTGAGCGACCAGCTGAGCATGGAGGCGTTCTACCAGCTGGAGTGGGACCAGACGGTGATCGACAACTGCGGCACCTTCTTCTCCACCGCCGATGTCGCCGCCGACGGTTGCGACAGCGGCTATCACATCGGTTCGCCGGCCATCGCGCCGCTGCAACCGGTGGCAGCGGCCTTCGGCCAGGGTTTCCAGGTGGATTCCGAAGGGGTGATCCTGCCGCGTGCGGGGGATCGCGATGCGCGTGACAGCGGCCAGTGGGGCGTGGCCCTGCGCTGGCTGGGTGACGAGACCGAGTACGGCGCGTACTTCATGAACTATCACAGCCGCACACCCATTGTCGGCACGCAGAATGCCAGCCTGGCGACGCTGGCCGCGCTGCCCAACATCATCGCCACCGCCAATGGCATCTCTCCCGGTTCGGGGACTGGTCTCGCGCAGAGCGTGATGCTGGGCAACGGCAAGTACTTCCTGGAGTACCCGGAAGACATTCGCCTCTACGGCCTGAGCTTCGCCACCACCCTGCCGACCGGCACCGCCTGGAGCGGCGAGGTCAGCTACCGGCCGAACATGCCGCTGCAGATCAACACCACCGACATGACCCTGAGCCTGCTCAACCCCATCGCGCCCGGCACCGCGCCGGTCTCGGCCGGGGCAGGGCAGGACAACATCGGTTACCGGCGCAAGGAGGTCACCCAGGTACAGACCACCTTCACCCACTTCTTCGATCAGGTGATGGGCGCCGGACGCTTCACCCTGGTGGGCGAGGTCGGCATGGCCCACGTCGGTGGCCTGGAGAGCCGCGAAGACCTGCGCTACGGGCGTGACTCGCTGTTCGGCGCCTACGGTTTCCGTGGCGACACCCATGGCTTCGTCACCCGCACCTCCTGGGGCTACCGCGTGCGCGGCATCTGGGAGTACAGCAACGCCATCGCCGGGGTGAACCTCAAGCCGAACATCTCCTGGTCGCACGACGTCGACGGCTACGGCCCCAACGGCCTGTTCAACGAGGGCGCCAAGGCCGTGAGCATCGGTATCGACGCCGACTACCGCAATACCTACACCGCCAGCCTGTCGTACACCGACTTCTTCGGCGGGGATTACAACGTCGCGGTGGACCGCGACTTCCTGGCGCTCAGCTTCGGCGTGAGCTTCTAGGCCATCAGGATCAGTTGAGGAATGCAGATGAATACAACCCTGAAGATGCTCGGCGCACTTTCCCTGAGCCTGCTGGCCAGCAGCGTGCTGGCGGCGGTCAGTGCGGATGAGGCGGCCAAGCTCGGTAGCAGCCTGACGCCGCTGGGCGCGGAGATGGCCGGCAACGCCGCCGGCAACATCCCCGCCTGGAACGGTGGCCTGGCCAGCGATGCCGGGCAGGTCGACGCGAACGGTTTTCTCAGTGACCCCTACGCCAGCGAGCAGCCGCTGTTCACCATCACCGCGCAGAACCTGGAGCAGTACCGCGAGCAGCTGTCTGCCGGGCAACTGGCGATGTTCAAACGCTACCCGGAAAGCTACCGCATGGCGGTGTACCCGACCCACCGCAGCTCGGCGCTGCCCGACAGCATCTACGCCGCGGCCAGGACCAGCGCGCTGAAGACCGGTCTGCGCGATGGCGGCAACGGCCTGGTCAACTTCACCGACAGCCGCTATTACGCCTTCCCGATCCCGCAGAACGGTCTGGAAGTGGTGTGGAACCACATCACCCGCTATCGCGGCGGCAACCTCAAGCGCAGCATCGTGCAGGCGTCGCCGCAGACCAACGGGGCCTACACCCTGGTGCATTTCGAGGACGAGGTGGCCTTCCCCGAGAATATCCCGGACATCGACCCGGACAAGGCGGAGAACGCGCTGCTGTTCTTCAAGCAGCGGGTCACCGCGCCGTCGCGCCTGGCCGGTAACGTGCTGCTGGTGCACGACTCGCTGGATCAGGTGAAGGAACCACGCATGGCCTGGCTGTACAACGCCGGACAGCGCCGCGTGCGCCGTGCGCCGCAGGTGGCGTACGACGGTCCGGGTACTGCCGCTGACGGCCTGCGTACCTCGGACAACTTCGACATGTTCAACGGTGCTCCGGATCGTTACGACTGGAAACTGGTGGGCAAGCGCGAAATGCTGATCCCCTACAACAACTACCGCGTGGCCACGCCCCAGGTGAAGTACGAGGACATCCTCAAGGCCGGCCATGTCAATCAGGACCTGATCCGCTACGAGCTGCACCGGGTCTGGGAAGTGGAGGCGACGCTCAAGGCGGGCGAGCGCAACATCTACGCCAAGCGCCGCTTCTACGTGGACGAGGACTCCTGGCAGATCGCCCTGTCCGAGCACTACGACGGGCGTGGCCAGCTGTGGCGCGTCGGTGAGGCCATGCTCATGCAGCACTATGCGCAGAAGGTTCCGGTCTACGCGTTCGAGGCGCTGTACGACATCATCGCCGGGCGCTACATCGCCATCGGCATGGCCAACGAGGAGAAGACCGCGGTGCAGTACGGCACCCAGGCCTCGGCCAAGGACTTCACGCCTGCGGCCCTGCGTAACGCCGGCGTGCGCTGAGCGGGCCTGCCTTGAACGAGCCGGTGTCACTGCCCGTGACACCGGCTTTTTTGCATGGGCCACGGTTGCGTGAATCTCGCCCCATAAGCGTCATGGGGTGGCCAAGGCAGATGGGCGGGGTACCATCTGCGAGTGGTTCAACAATGACAACAGAGAGAACCGCTGCCATGCCTACCCTCGCCATCGCCCGTCAGGGTGCGCTGCAGGCGCGACCTGTCGACCTGCCCCGGCTGCCACCTTGCGTGGTGCCTCGTCCCGCCCTGGTGCAACGCCTGCTGGCCAGTGAATCGCGCCTGCGCCTGCTGTGCGCCCCGGCTGGTGCGGGCAAGAGCGTGTTGCTCGGCCAGTGCGCGCGCATGACACCCGCCACGATCGAACCGTTCTGGCTCGACCTGGGCGGCGGTGCGCTGAGCGCCGCGCAATTGTGCAAGCGCCTGGCTGCGGCCCTGCAGCAGCCGTTGGCGGCCGACGAGCACAGCGAAGCCGCGTTGCTCGAACTGTTGCACCAGCGCAGCGGCCGCCTGTGGATATTCATCGACGATTACCCGCGCGCCGAGGATGGCGAACTCGATGCCTGCCTCGACCGGCTGTTCGCCGCCGCGCCCGCGCAGGTGACCTGGTGGGTCGCATGCCGCCGCACCCCAGGCTGGAACCTGCCGCGCCTGCTGTTGCAGGGTGACCTGCTCGAGCTGCAGGGCGAGGATCTGGCGCTGGATGGCGAAGCCCTGGACGAGCTGCTGGCGACCCTGCAGTTGCCACTGCCCGACGACCTGCGCCAGGCCCTGCTGCAGTTCAGCGAAGGCTGGCTGGCGGCGATTCGCCTGCTGCTGCTCGATGCCGATGAAGCAGCGCTCCGCCAGCGCCTGCAGTCGGGGTGTCCGCTGCTGCGCGACTACGTGCAGCGCGAGGTGCTCGCCGAGCTGGACGAGGAGTTGCTCGGTGACCTGCACGCCCTGGCACTGTTGCCGCGCTTCTCCGCCTCGCTCTGCGAACACCTGCTGGAGGGGCGCGGCAGCGACCTGCTGCACGGGTTGCTGCGGCGCCAGCTGTTCCTGCGCAGCCTGGACAGCAGCGGCAGCTGGTTTCGCCTCTGGCACCCGCTGGCGCAGGTGCTGCGGCAGTTGCCGGGCGCTCCGCCGTCGGCCTCGGTACACGTGCGGGCCTGCCAGTGGTTCGCCCTGCATGGCGACATTCGCGAGGCGGTCGAGCACGCGCTGCAGGCCGGGCAGATCGAAGTGGCGGTCAACTACCTGCAGCGCTTCAGCCAGGAGCAGCTGCTGCAGGGGCACTCGGTCGCGCAGTTCCTGCAGTGGCGCGAGGAGCTGCCGGCCTGGTTGTTCGCCAGTTCGCCGCGGCTGATCGTGCTGCAGGCCTGGGCGCTGATCATCTGCGCACGCTTCGACGAGGCCGCTGAGTGCACCCAGGCGCTGGCGCATTTCCTGCCGCAGCCCGATGCCCGGCGCCAGCGCAAGCTGCTGGCCCAGTGGCAGGCCCTCAGTGGCGTGCTGGCGCGCCAGTGCGGCCGTCGCGACGCCCGCCAGCACTGCCTGGAGGCGTTGCAGGCGCTGGACGAGAGCGGCTGGTCGCAGCGCATCCTGTGCTACCAGGCGCTGGCCCAGCAGTACCTCGCGGAGAATGCCCTGGACCAGGCGCAGCAGGCACTGGACGAAGGCCTGCGCCTGGCGCGGCTGCATGGCAGCCTGATCTACGAGGCACTGCTCAACACCGATCACTGCCTGCTGCTGGAAATGCAGGGCGAGGCCGGGCGCGCCGCCGAACTGGCCGAGCAGTCGCTGGCGCTGCTGCGTGACGGTTTCAGTCACAGCCCGGTGGTCGGGCGTCTGCTGCTGTTGCGGGCCAGCCTGCTGGCGCGCCAGGGCCTCGAGGAGGCCGCACAGCTCGCCTACCGCCACGGGCTGCAGGAGGCCGAGTATTGCGGGGACGCCTACACCATTTCCGGTTATCTGGGCTTGCTGGAGCTGGCCGAGTCGCGCGGCGACCTGGAAGAGGCCTACCAGTGGTTACAGAAGGCCGAGCGGGCCATGCAGTGGTCGCATGTGCCCGAGGTGCGCTATCGCGGCGTGCTGCAGTTGCAGAGTGGCCGCCTGCTGTTGCGCCAGGACCAGGTCGGCAGGGCACGCGAGGTGTTCGCCCAGACCTTGCAGCAGCTGCAGCAACGCCAGCAGTTGGCGCCTTCCGGTTTCTACGATCTGCTGCCGCGCCTGCGTCTGCACCTGGCGGTCAGCGACCTGTTGCTCGGCCATCGGGCCGCCGCCGAGCATGCGCTGCGCCTGCTGCTCGACGAATGCCAGCTGTCCGGCCACCGCAGCCTGGCCTGCGAGTGCCGGATCGCCCTGGTGGAGTGCCTGCTGCACCAGCAGCAGGAGAGTGCGGCCGAGGCCCTGCTGCGGGTCGCGATCGATGAGGCGCGGCAGCTGCGTCTGCTACGGCCGTTGCAGGAACTGCAGCAGCGTCAGGCGCAATGGCTGGAGCGGGTGTTGCCGGGGGAGGCGGGCAGCAGCCTGTATCAGCGCCTGTTCGAGCCGGCACCTGCGGTCGATGAGCCGGCCAGTGCCGGAACCGCGCTGCTCAGCTCGCGCGAGCTGGCGGTGCTGCAGCTGATCGCCCAGGGGCTGTCGAACCAGGAGATCGCCGATCGCCTGTTCATCTCGCTGCACACGGTCAAGACCCATGCCCGGCGGATCAACGTCAAGCTCGGCGTGCAACGACGCACGCAGGCCGTGGCGATGGCCAAGGCGCAGGGGCTGATGGGCGATTGAGTTCGGCACAGCCTGCTGCGCTAGAAGCAGGCTCGCAATGCTCCAGCTCGCGAGGTGTCGGGGAGCGCCGATCGCGAGCCGGAACCAGGCTGAAGGCTCAGCCGATGAAGTAGAAGGCGCCGCAGATCACCACGCCGGAGTACAGCAGCATGATCAGGCAGTAGCCCATGATGTCACGGGCGCCGAGGCCGACGATGCCGAGCAGCGGCAGGGCCCAGAACGGCTGGATCATGTTGGTCCAGGCATCGCCCCAGGCGATCGCCATGGCGGTCACGGTCGGGGATACGCCCAGGGCCTGGGCGGCCGGCAGCATGATCGGTCCCTGCACGGCCCACTGGCCACCGCCGGACGGCACGAACACGTTGACCACGCCCGCGCTGAGGAAGGCCAGCAGCGGGAAGGTGTCGGCCGACGACCAGGAGATGAAGGTCTCGGTGATCTGCCGGCCAAGGGAGATACCGTCGGCATTGGCACCCATCATCATGCCCATGATCCCGGCGTAGAAGGGGAACAGCAGGACGATGCCGCCGATGCCGCGCACGCTCTCATCCACGGCGCGCATGTAGCGCTCCGGGGTGCCGTGCATCAGCAGGCCGCAGAACAGGAAGATCGCGATCACCACGTCCAGGCCGAGGACGAAGCCCTTGTTGGCGAAGTGGTTGAACAGGTAGATGCCAGCCATGGCCACCAGGGCCAGGCCGAGAATGCGGCTGTCGTCCAGGCGCTGTGCCGGGGTTTCACGCGCCGGGAGTTCGGCACGGGATTCCACCAGCTTGGCCGGGTCGGCCACCTTGGCCCCCTGGCGCGGGTGCATGGCGCGGTTGAGCAGCGGCAGGCCGATCACCAGCAGGGCGACGATGGTCAGGTTCAGCGGGCTGAACAGGGTCTCGGCGATGCTCACCGGCTCGGTCAGGATGCCGGCGGTGATCCGCGCCAGGTCAGGTCCGCCCGTGGCCATCGACAGCGGGATCGAACCGGCCAGACCGCCGTGCCAGACCAGGAAGCCCGAGTAGGCCGAGGCCACCAGCAGCGGGTAGTCGACGCCATCCACCTTGCGCGCCAGGGCGCGGGCGAACACGGCGCCGATCACCAGGCCGAAACCCCAGTTGACCCAGCAGCCGAGCAGCGCCACCAGGGTGACCATGACGATTGCCTGTCCTGGTGTGCGGGCGACGCCGGCCAGACGGTCGAGCTGGCGGTTGATGATCGGGGCGCTGGCCAGGGCGTGGCCGGTGACGAAGATCAGGGCCATCTGCATGGCGAAGCCGAGCAGGGTCCAGAAGCCGCCGCTCCAGTGTTGCACCATGGCCGGCAGCGATTGGCCGGTAGAGAAGATGCCGGCCAGCAGCACGCCCAGGGTGAGCAATGCGGAGAACACGAAAGGTGAGGGCAGGTACTTCTGTACCAGGCTCACGCTCATGCGAGTGAGGGTGTTGAACATGGGGGACGCCTCTTTCTTATGGTTGTGTAAGAGCCTGTTGAAAACCTGCTGCGCATCGGGCCTGCGGGCTTAGAACCTGCTCAGAATGCTCATCTACTGCTCGTAAACTCCGCTTCTTCGCCTGTTTTGCCTTGCATGCCTCCCGCTCGCGAGGCTTCGAACATGTTCTGGGGCTTTGACCAGGCACTCTGGGGTTGGCTTCGCCTGGGCGTTGCAGTGGATATGACAAAGCCCGGCACGAGGCCGAGCTGTTTGACGTAGCCCGGATGCAGGCCGGGAGGTCCTCCCCGGATCGTATCCGGGCCACGCTGTTGCAGTCTGCAGGGTGTGAACCACCCTGCGGGTCAGCGCTCGATGGCCAGCGCCACGCCCTGACCGCCACCGATGCACAGGGTGGCCAGGCCTTTCCTGGCGTCGCGGCGGATCATCTCGTGCAGCAGGCTGACCAGCACGCGGCAGCCCGAAGCACCGATGGGGTGGCCAAGGGCGATGGCGCCGCCATTGACGTTGACCTTGTCGGCATCCCAGCCCAGCTCCTGGCCCACCGACAGCGCCTGTGCAGCGAACGCTTCGTTGGCTTCGATCAGGTCCAGGTCGGCCAGGCTCCAGCCGGCCTTGTCCAGGCAGCGGCGAGTGGCGGATACCGGGGCGATACCCATGATCGCCGGATCGACGCCGGCGTTGGCGTAGCCGGCGATCTTCGCCAGCACCGGCAGCCCCAGTGTCTGCGCCTTGGCGGCGCTCATCAGCAGCACCGCAGCGGCACCGTCGTTGAGGCTGGAGGCATTGCCGGCGGTGACGCTGCCGTCCTTCTTGAAGGCGGGCTTGAGCTTGGCCAGGCTGTCGGCGGTGGTCCCGGCGCGTGGCTGCTCGTCACGGGCGAAGGCGAGCGGGTCGCCCTTGCGCTGCGGGATCAGCACCGGGGTGATCTCGGCATCGAAACGACCGGTTTCGATGGCGGCCACGGCTTTCTGTTGCGAGGCGGCGGCGAAGGCATCCTGGGCTTCACGGCTGATAGCGTACTTCTCCACCAGGTTCTCGGCAGTGATACCCATGTGGTAGTCGTTGAAGGCGTCCCACAGGCCGTCGACGATCATGCTGTCGAGCATCTGCGCATGGCCCATGCGCAGGCCGGTACGGGCCTTGGGCAATACGTAGGGCGACAGGCTCATGTTCTCCATGCCGCCGGCGATCACCACCTCGGCGTCGCCGCAGCGGATGGCCTGGGTCGCCAGGTGCAGGGCTTTCAGGCCCGAGCCGCAGACCTTGTTCAGGGTCATCGCCGGCACGGCGTGCGGCAGGCCGGCGCGGATCGCAGCCTGGCGTGCGGGGTTCTGCCCGGAGCCTGCGGTGAGCACCTGGCCGAGGATCACTTCATCGACCTGGGCGGCGTCGAGGCCGGTCTGCTCCAGCAGACGCCTGATGACGATGGCGCCGAGCTCGGGGGCGGGGACCTCGGCCAGGCTGCCCTGGAAACTGCCGATCGCGGTACGGGTGGCGGCGACGATGACGACGTCTTGCATGGGGTGACTCCTCTCGGCTGATGGGCCGCGTAGCGTGGGAGGGGCTGAGCCGCGACGAGACAGGCTCGCCGCTGAAGTGCCTCCCGCCATGTAGAAAAACGTTCCGTAGACGCCGTGCGTGGTGGCGCCTACGGAACGGTAGACAACTTAGAAGCTCATTTCCGGCACGTGTTCGGGGACGATCAGCTTGCCGGCGGTCTTGGCGACGATTTCCTCGACGCTGACCCCAGGGGCTCGCTCGCGCAGGACGAACGCGTTGTCCTCGATCTCCAGGTAGGCCAGGTCGGTCAGTACCTTGCGGATGCAGCCGCAACCGGTCAGCGGCAGGCTGCAGTGTTCCAGCAGCTTGGACTCGCCGTCCTTGGAGGCGTGGGTCATGGTGACGATGATGTTGTCGGCACCGGCCACCAGGTCCATGGCGCCGCCCATGCCCTTGACCAGCTTGCCGGGGATCATCCATGAGGCGATGTTGCCGCGCACGTCCACCTCGAAGGCGCCGAGCACGGTCAGGTCTACATGGCCGCCACGGATCATGGCGAAGGATTGCGCCGAGTCGAAGATCGCCGCGCCCTTGACGGCGGTGACCGTCTGCTTGCCGGCATTGATCATGTCGGCGTCGACTTCGTCCTCGCTCGGAAAGGCGCCCATGCCGAGCAGACCGTTTTCCGATTGCAGCATCACCTGCATGCCCTCGGGCACGTAGTTGGCCACCAGGGTGGGAATGCCGATGCCCAGGTTGACGTAGAAACCATCCTGCAGCTCGCGGGCGACGCGCTGGGCCATTTGTTCACGGGTTAGTGCCATGCTCTTATCCTCTTGGCGGCTGCTGAAGAACTGCCTGCGTGGCCGACGGCGTTGAAAACGGGCTCAAGGTACTGATTCACTGCGCGTGAACTGCGCTTGCCTGCCTGTTCCTGCCTTGTCTCGGCTGTCTCGCTGACGTTGTTCAGCAACCTGCTAGCTGCGCAGGGTGCGTTTTTCGATACGTTTCTCGAAGGTGCCGCAGATCAGCCGGTCGACGTAGATGCCGGGGGTGTGAATCTGCGTCGGGTCGAGTTCGCCGGGTTCCACGATCTCTTCCACCTCGACCACGGTGATGCGTCCGGCACTGGCGACCACCGGGTTGAAGTTCTGCGCGGTGTGGCGGTAGACCACGTTGCCGAAATGGTCGGCCTTCCAGCCCTTGACGATGGCGAAGTCGCCGGTGATGGCCGGTTCGAGGATGTAGTGACGGCCGTCGATCTCGCGCGCTTCCTTGCCCTCGGCGACCGGCGTGCCGTAACCCGTGGCGGTGAAGAAGGCAGGAATGCCGGCGCCACCGGCGCGCAGCTTCTCGGCCAGGGTGCCTTGCGGGGTGAGTTCGACTTCCAGCTCGCCGCTGAGCAGCTGCTGTTCGAACAGGGCGTTCTCGCCGACGTAGGAGGCGATCATCTTGCGGATCTGCCGGTCTTCCAGCAGCACGCCGAGACCGAAGCCGTCGACACCGCAGTTGTTGGAGACCACGGTGAGGTCGCGCACGCCACGGCGACGGATCTCCGCGATCAGGTTCTCGGGGATGCCGCACAGGCCGAAGCCGCCGGCCAGTACGGTCATGCCGTCCTGCAGGCCGTGCAGGGCTTCTTCATAGCTGCCGACGCGTTTGTCGAGTCCGCTCATTCGAGGCTGCCTCTTGTTGTTGTGGGGCAGGAGCACTGCCAGGCTGTGTCCAAGCTTCATCGCTGCGGGCTTATTTGTTAAGTTTGTTTTTCCTCTTGATTGATCAGGTAAATAAATCAATGACCGTCAAGCAGCTACGCGCCTTTCTCGCCGTGGCGCAGAGCCTGAGCTTCGCCCAGGCCTGCGAGCGCCTGCACCTGTCGCAGCCGGCGCTGAGCCTGGCGATCAAGAACCTGGAGCAGTCCCTGGGCGGCCAGTTGCTGGTACGCACCACCCGCAGCGTGGCGCTGACCCCCGAAGGCGAGACCTTGCTGCCGATCGCCGTGCGCCTGCTGGCCGACTGGGACAATGCCGAGGACCTGCTGCGCCAGCACTTCACCCTGCAGATGGGCAAGGTGGCGGTGGCGGCCATGCCGTCGTTCGCCGGCAACCGCCTGCCGGCGGCGTTGCGCGCGTTCCGCGATGCCTATCCGCGGGTCAACGTGGCGGTGCATGACGTGATCAACGAGCAGGTGATGGAGATGGTGCGCGATGGCCGTGTCGAACTGGGTATCGCCTTCGAGCCGGCGACCCTCGACGGCCTGCAGTTCACCGCGCTGTACGACGATCGCTTCGTCGCCGTGGTGCCGGCCGGCAGCGAGCTGGCCGGGCAGTCCGCGCTGACCTGGGCGCAGTTGCTGGAGCAGCCCTTCATCACCCTGCAGCGGCCCTCGGCAGTCCGCCTGCTGCTGGAAGACAGCGTGATCGCCCGGCATGGCAAGCTGCCGGTGGCGTTCGAGAGCCACCAGCTGGTGACGGTCGGACGCATGGTCGCCGAAGGCCTGGGCGTCAGCGCGGTGCCGCAGCTATGTCGCCAGCAGATGGAAGACCTGGGCGCCCGCTGCCTGCCGCTCAGCGAGCCGCAGGTCTCGCGCCGTGTGGGTCTGTTGCACCTGGCCGGGCATCAGTTGTCCAGCGCGGCGCAGGCGTTGAGCGAGGTGCTGATGACGACCGCTCGCTTGGACTGAGATGGGGGAGGGGGTTATGCATATTTTGTAAGTATCATGTCGAGACTATTTATATATTTTTAATCTCTATTCGTTGTCTTTAGCATCCCCTTGCCAGTTGCCTGGTCGCTAACAAAAACAATGAATCGAGGCATGAAAATGATACGACCTACCTCGCGCCTGCCCGCACTCCTCGCAGTGGGCAGCTCCCTTGCCTTTCCCGTCGTCGCCAGCGCCGCCTTCTTCGAAGACAGCAAGGCCTCCGTCGAGTTACGCAACTTCTACATGAACCATGACTTTCGCCAGGACGGCGCCAGCCAGTCCAAGCGGGACGAGTGGGCACAAGGGTTTCTGCTCAACTATCAGTCCGGCTTCACCGAGGGGCCGATAGGCTTCGGTGTCGATGCGCTGGGCCTGCTTGGCCTGAAGCTCGACTCCGGTCCTGATCGCCAGGGTACCGGCCTGCTGCCGGTGGGCGACGACAAGGCCCCCGATGATTACAGCCAGTTGGGTTTTACCGCCAAGGCGCGCATCTCCAAGAGCACGCTGCATGTCGGTACCTTGATCCCGAAACTGCCGACGGTCCTGCCCAGTGATTCTCGTCTGCTGCCGCAGACCTTCCGGGGCGCACAGCTGCAATCCCGAGAAATCGACGGGCTGACGCTGGACGTTGGCCAACTGACGCAGAACAGCCTGCGCAACTCCAGTGCCAGTGATGACATGCTGGTCGCCGGCAAGGGCATCCGAGGTGGCCAGGCCAGCGACGAATTCAACTTCGCAGGGGCCAGCTACAAGTGGTCCAAGCAGCTGAGTACCGCCTACAACTACGGGCACCTGGAGCAGAACTACAAGCAACACATCGTCAGCCTGCGTCATCACCTGCCCATCAGGGACGGGCATTCGTTCGACAGTGACATTCGCTATGCCCGCTCCACCCATGATGGCAACAGCAACGTCGACAACACGGCCGTCGGTGCCAGGTTCACCTACAACCTCAACAGCCACTCGTTCGGTGTGGCGTATCAGAAGATGAGTGGCGATACGGGCTTTCCGCATATCGAAGGCACCAACTCCTTCCTGGTCAACTACGTGATGATCTCGGCGGATTTCGCCAGCCCCGAGGAGCGCTCCTGGCAGGTGCGTTACGACTACGACTTCACCGCGCTGGGGCTGCCTGGCCTGACCTTCATGACCCGCTACATCAGCGGCGACAACTTCGAACGCGCCGGCGGTCGTGAGGGCAAGGAGTGGGAGCGCAACACCGACATTGCCTATGTCGTGCAGAACGGCCCGCTGAAGAACTTCGGCGTCAAATGGCGGAACGGTACCTATCGCAGCAACGGCGGTAACGACATCGATCAGAACCGCCTGATCTTCAGCTACACCCTGCCGCTGTTCTGATCCCTTTTCTGCCAGATACCGGGCCCGCTGCGGCCCGGTGCATTCGCGAGGATTCATGCATGAAGACCCACAAGACCCTGTTGCACCTGGCCATCAGCGCCGCGTTGTTCCTGCCGCTCAGCCTCCAGGCCGCCAATACCGCCGACGTCCCCTGCAACACCACTGCCGAGTGTGCCGAGCAGGCCGCCAGGATCGGTGCGAGTACCGACAAACGTGCGCTGAAAGGCGGTGCCTACGAAAGCCAGTTCGCCTGGATGAACCGCATCAACAAGGCCTCCATCGTCATGCTCACCGAGGAAGGTATCGTCAGTGCCCCGCAGGGCAAGCGTATTGCCGGTGGCGTGCAGCATGTCATCGAGCAGGCAGGGCAGGCCGATGGCAAGCGCCCCAGCGATGTGTTGCAGGTCGAGAAGATCATGATCGACAAGATCGGTCCCGAGGCATCGCTGATCCATTCCGGGCGCAGTCGGCAGGACATGTACGCGACCTATCGCCTGGCGGTGCTGCGCGCCCAGGTGCTGGATTTCAGCGACGGCCTCAACAGCGTGCGCGAACGCCTGCTGAGAATCGCCGGCGACAATGTCGACACGCTGATTCCTGCCTATACCAACGGTGTGCAGGCCATGCCGATCAGCTACGCGCACTATCTGCTGGCGTTCGAAGCGGCATTCCAGCGTGACGCCCAGCGCATTCACGAACTCTACGGGCGTCTCAACCTCAGCCCGATGGGCACCGCAGTCCTGGCCAACTCGGGCTGGCCGCTCAATCGAGAGCGCCTGGCGAGCCTGCTCGGTTTCGATGGCGTACGCGAAAACTCGCTGGACTCCAGCCAGGTATCGACCTTCGACATCCCGCTGGAGGCTGCCGGTATCGCGTCCTCGTCAGCGATTCGCGTGGGCGCACTGATCGGTGACATTCATACCCAGTACCACCAGACCCGCCCCTGGTTGCTGCTCGAGGAGGGGGCAACCTATACCAGCAGCGCCATGCCGCAGAAGCGCAACCCGGGCCTGTTGATGCGCACCCGCGAGTCGGCGTCCAACGTCGTCGGACTGGCCGGCGCCACGTCGATCCGTGCGCACAATGTCACGACCGGCATGACCGACTACAAGATCGCGTTCGACGAGCTCGGCCTGTTCGAGTCGGCCACGCAGATGTTCAAGCGTCTGGATTCGGTACTCGATGCCCTGGTGATCAACCCCGAGCGTGCCCTGGAAGAACTGGACAACGATTGGACCACGTCGATGGAACTGGCCGACACCCTCGAGCGTGAGCACAAGGTGCCGTTTCGCATAGGACACAGCTTCGCCTCCATGATCGTCGGGCAGGCGCGCAAGGAAGGCTTGCTGCCGAAGACCTTTCCCTACGCGGATGCCCAGGCGCTGTTCAGCAAGGCGGCGCAGAAGTACAAGTGGCAGGAGCAGCGGTTGCCGCTGAGTGAATCCGAGTTCCGTGCCACGCTGTCGCCACGCACCATGGTGGAGACCCGCAGGGGCACGGGGGGGCCGCAACCTGCCGAGGTCAAGCGCATGCTCGCGGCGGCGCAGAAGACCCTGAAGAGCGATCAGGGCTGGATGAGCGAGCATCGCCAGCGACTGGTCGATGCGGAGCAGCGTCTGGACAAGGCGTTCGACCGCCTCGCGCGCTGATCGTCTCGGTCCGTGCGCAGGCGTCACCTGCTCCAGCTGGCGGCGCTGCTATCGATGCTCGGTAGCGGCGCCTTGTGGTACTCGGGGAGCGGCCCGGTGGAACCCAGGAGCAAGCTGTCGATGCAGTTCATGCGGCTGCGTGGCGATGGGGTTACCTTCACCATCCTGGTAGGCGCCAATGCAGATCTCTACAACCTGCCAGTCGGTCTGAGCCGGGCGGTCATCCTTTTCGGCCCGGCGCCCGACGGGGAGTCATTCCTGGCCGATGAGACACTGCTGATGGCGCCTGTCTTTCTTGAACCTGGCGACCCCAGGGTTCGCTCTGACATGCCGGCCTGGCAGACGGACGACTGGGCCAGGGGAGCGCGCTCCGGATATGCCCGCAGAGGCGTGCGCGCGTTATCGGTTGTCGATGGTCTGTTGCGCTATCTCGCAGATCATCCAGCTCTTGCCGATCTGCAGGTTGTCGACCTGGTCGGCCAGGGGGCCGGGGCCGAACTGCTGCGGCGCCATGCTGCACGCAGTGCCGGAGGTCCAGGTCGGCTCAGGCTGCGCTATCGGCTGCAGCAGGCAAGCGAATAGTCCGCGCGGCAGGCCGTCACTTCTCGTTCAGCGTCAGGGCGCTTCGCTGCTGGCGGTGCCGGCCGAGTACGCACCGAGCCTGCTCGACATTCAGCGCACCGTGGCATTTGCTGATGAACAGACAGGCCACGCAGTTGCCCAGGACATTGGTCAGCGAGCGGCACTTCATCAGGCGTTCGACGCCAATCAGGACACCCAGCAGCTCCAGCGGGGCGAACTGCAGAGCGCTCAGTGTGGCGGTCAGGATGACGAAAGCCGAGCCGGCGACGCTGGTCGCTCCCAACGAGGTGAACAGACTGACGAACAGGAGCAGCAGGAGCTGCTGAGCGCTGAGATCGGTTCCTGCCATCTGTGCGAGAAACATCATGGCCACGCTCAGGTAGAGATTCGAACCGTTGAGGTTGAAGCTGTAGCCGCCGGTCAGCAGCAGGCGTGCGACATGGCTGCTGCACCCAGCCGTTTCGAGTTTCTCGAGCAGCTTCGGCAGAGCCGCTACCGATGAGCCGGTGGCGGCGACCAGCAGCAGTTCTTCTTTGACGTGGAGGATCAGGCGCCACAGGCGCAACCCGAGCAGGCGCAGCGCAAGGCCCAGTACCAGCGCGACATACAGGAGGCTGGCCAGGTACAGGGTGGCGATGAACTTCAACAGCGGAATGGCGGCTGTCATGCCGTACTTGCCGATGGTGAAGGCGATGGCAGCGAAGGCGGCCAGTGGGGCGAAGCGCACGATGCCTCGCATCAGTCCGAAGATCAGCGAGACGCCCTGATCCAGGTATCGCTGCAGTGACGTACCCGCTCGGCCCGAGAGCCCCAGCAGGTAGCCGCAGATCAGCGCGGCAAGCAGCACCTTGAGAATCAGGCTCTGCTCGAGCGTCTGCAGCACCAGGGCGGGCAGCTGCGCAATCACGTCCGTACCGGTTTGGCTGTCGGCCGCTGTGGGTGACAGGGAGGCATCACTGCTGCCAGGCTGCAACAGCAGCGCCAACAGGATGCCGCAGCTCAGTGACAGCATGGACATCAGCTGCCAGTAGCCCAAGGTCTTCAATGCCAGTGTCGCGCTGCCAGGGTGGCCGACGAGCCTGGCGACGCTGGAGCAGAGCAGGATGAACATCACCGGCGGCGTCACCCAGGCAATGATGCCAAGAAACAGCTCGCTGAGCGGTTTCATCTGGATTGCCAGAGCTGGATCGCAGACACCGAGAATACCGCCGAGCAGGACGGCCATCAGCAGCTGAGCAATAGCGGAACGGGCAAGTCGGTGAATCATGACACTCTGTTTTTATCGTTATGGGTGTCTGCTGTGATCGCTCCAGCAGAGGCCTCATCCTACCCCATCGGTCGCGCGATTCGGTATCGTTCGGCCCTGCTGTCCACTCTGTCTCACGGTGAGTCATCTCATGGAGCTTCGTCACCTGCGCTACTTCGTCATGGTTGCCGAGGAGCGTCACTTTACCCGCGCGGCTACGCGCCTGAACATGCAGCAACCGCCGCTGAGCCAGCAGATCCGTGCGTTGGAGGCCGAGCTGGGATTCGAGCTGTTCATCCGCCATGCCAAGGGTGTCGATCTGACGGTGGGCGGCGAGGTCTTCCTGAAGGAAGCACGGGACATCCTCCAGCGGGTCCAGCAGGGTGGACTCAAGGCTGCGCGGGCCGCGCAGGGCATCGAAGGCAGCCTGAGGCTGGGGTTCACCAGCTCCGCTGCGTCGCATCCATTGATCCCGAGGATCATCCGGCGTTATCGCGAACGCTATCCAGGGGTGGACATTGCGCTGAACGAGGGCAGCGCGAAACTGCTGACCGACAACGTGCTGAGCGAGCGGGTGGATGTCGGCATCCTGCGCGCTCCCGTGGCCAGCCCTGAGGGCGTCAGCTACCACCGCCTGCTCAACGAGGAACTGGTGCTCGTCCTGCCGGTCGGGCATCGGTTGCTTGAGCGTGCTGGCGCCGTTTCGCTCAAGGACCTCGTCGACGAGCCATTGATCCTGGTGCGTCGTCCCGGTGCGCCGGGGATGTACGCCAATTTCCTGCAGGCGTGCCGCAGTGCCGGGTTCGAGCCGCAGGTGGCGTTCGAGGTGGAGCGCATGCTGACCAATGTCAGCCTGGTGGCCGCCGGCGCCGGCGTGTCAGTGGTGCCTGCGTCGATGCGCGGTTTTCACGAGCACAGCGTGGCGTATCGCTCGATTCGTGATGCCAGGCCTCGTCTGGTCGCGCCGATCACCCTGGTCTGCCGTGAACTGCACCAGTCGCCGCAGGTCGTCAATTTCATTGCCCTGGCCCGTGAGCTGGGCGCGGAGTACCGCAAGGAAGCGCACTGAAGGTTCAGTGTGGCGGCAGCTGTTGCCAGTCTTCGCGGGTATCGACGTCCTGCAGCACGCCGGGGTCGTCCAGCTCGACGATCTGCACGGCCTCGGCGTTGCGCTGCAGCACCCTGCGTGCGCCGGCATCGCCGCTCAGCGCGGCAAGCTGTGGCCAGAAGTCGCGGCCGATCAGTACCGGGTGGCCGCGGCTGCCGCGATGGCTGGGTTGCACGATGCTGCTCGCGCTGGCCTGCGCCAGCAGGGCATCCAGGCTGTCCCGTCGGATCAGCGGCATGTCGGCGAGAAAGATCGCCACGGCCTGCGCGGACGATTCGGCCTGCAGTCGCGCGATGCCGGCCGCCAGGCTGTGGCCCATGCCTTGGGTCGTGCTCGGGTGCTGCACCAGTCTGACGCGATCGGACAGGCCCAGCTGCGCCACGGCTTCGTCCGGGCGCAGCACCAGCCAGACCTCGTCCAGCCGGGCGCAGGGCAGGGCGAGGCTGGCGGCGAGCAGCGAGCGGCCGTCGGCGAGCAGCTGGCGACGCTTGTCGCTGCCGAAGCGGCGGCTGTAGCCGGCCGCCAGCATCAGCGCCGCGACGCGTTCGGCGCGCATGCTCAGCCGGCCAGCCCGGCCGCCCTGGCGCGAGCGGCGTGCAGCTTCTTGTAGCTGTCGATCAGGCGCAGGTGCTTGTCCAGCCCTTCGAGCTGCATGCTGGTCGGGGTCAGGCCATGGAAACGCACGCTGCCCTGCACCGAGCCGATCACCGCATCCATGCGTTCGCTGCCGAACATGCGGCGCAGGTTGTGCTCGTAGTCGGCCAGTTCCAGTTCGTCGTCCAGCTGGATCTCCAGCACGGCATTGACGGCCTGGTAGAACAGCCCACGTTCGACTGTGTTGTCGTTGTATTGCAGGAACATCTCCACCAGTTCCTTGGCATCGTCGTACTTGTTCAGCGCCAGGCTGATCAGCAGCTTCAGTTCGAGAATGGTCAGCTGGCCCCAGACCGTGTTGTCGTCGAACTCGATGCCGATCAGCGTGCTGATGTCGGTGTAGTCGTCGACCTCACTGTTGTTGAGGTTGCGCAGCAGCGACTTGAGTTCGCGATCGCTCAGGGCATGCAGGTTGAGGATGTCCTTGCGGAACAGCAGCGCCTTGTTGGTGTTGTCCCAGATCAGGTCTTCCACCGGGTAGATTTCCGAATAGCCCGGCACCAGGATGCGACAGGCGTTGGCGCCGAGGTCGTCGTAGGTGGCCATGTAGACCTCCTTGCCCAGGTCTTCGAGGATGCCGAACAGGGTGGCGGCTTCCTGTTCGTTGGACTCCGAGCCTTCGCCGGAGAAGTCCCACTCGACGAACTCGAAGTCGCTCCTGGCGCTGAAAAAGCGCCAGGACACCACGCCGCTGGAGTCGATGAAGTGCTCGACGAAGTTGTTCGGTTCGGTCAGTGCCAGGCTGTCGAAGGTTGGCTGCGGCAGGTCGTTCAGCCCCTCGAAGCTGCGCCCCTGCAGCAGCTCGGTGAGGCTGCGCTCCAGCGCCACTTCCAGGCTCGGGTGGGCGCCGAAGGAGGCGAACACGCCACCGGTGCGCGGGTTCATCAGGGTCACGCACATCACCGGGAACTCGCCGCCCAGGGAGGCGTCCTTGACCAGCACCGGGAAGCCTTGTTCTTCGAGGCCCTGGATGCCGGCGACGATGCCCGGGTACTTGGCCAGCACCTCCTGCGGCACGTCCGGCAGGGCCAGTTCGTTCTCCAGGATCTCGCGCTTGACCGCGCGCTCGAAGATTTCCGACAGGCACTGCACCTGCGCTTCGGCCAGGGTGTTGCCGGCGCTCATGCCGTTGGACAGGTACAGGTTCTCGATCAGGTTGGACGGGAAGTACACCGTCTCGCCGTCGCTCTGGCGCACGAAGGGCAGCGAGCAGATGCCGCGTGCGCTGTTGCCCGAGTTGGTGTCGAACAGGTGCGAGCCGCGCAGCTCGCCATCCGGGTTGTAGATGGCCAGGCAGTGCTCGTCGAGGATCTCGGCCGGCAGTGCATCCTTAGGCCCCGGCTTGAACCAGCGCTCGTCGGGGTAGTGGACGAACGCGGCATTGGCGATGTCCTCGCCCCAGAACTGGTCGTTGTAGAAGAAGTTGCAGTTGAGCCGTTCGATGAACTCGCCCAGCGCCGACGCCAGGGCACTCTCCTTGCTCGCGCCCTTGCCGTTGGTGAAGCACAGGTTCGACTGCGCATCACGGATATGCAGCGACCAGACGTTGGGCACGATGTTGCGCCAGGAGGCGATCTCGATCTTCATCCCCAGGTCGGCGAGGATGCCCGACATGTTGGCGATGGTCTGTTCCAGCGGCAGGTCCTTGCCCGGAATGTAGGTCGTGCTGTCGGACACCGGCATCAGCAGCGCCTGGGCGTCCGCGTCGAGGTTGTCGACTTCCTCGATGATGAACTCGGGGCCCTGCTGCACCACCTTCTTCACCGTGCAGCGGTCGATGGAGCGCAGGATGCCCTGGCGGTCCTTCTCGGAAATGTCGGCCGGCAGCTCGACCTGGATCTTGAAGATCTGCGCGTAGCGGTTCTCCGGGTCGACGATGTTGTTCTGCGACAGGCGGATGTGCTCGGTGGGGATGTCCCGCGTCTGGCAGTACAGCTTGACGAAATAGGCCGCGCACAGCGCCGAGGAGGCGAGGAAGTAGTCGAACGGTCCCGGCGCCGAGCCGTCGCCCTTGTAGCGGATCGGCTGATCGGCGATCACCGTGAAGTCATCGAACTTGGCTTCGAGGCGAAGGTTGTCGAGAAAGTTGACCTTGATTTCCATGGGGCAGCACCAGCGAGCGAAACGAAATGGCCGCCATTATCCGGGTTTTCCGGGGGAAGTCTGTATCGGCGAGCGGATGGTTCGATGCGCGGTGCATGCGCGATGGGCAGTAAAGCCCCTGGCCTCAGCGAGGCCCCCAGAGATCGGGCACGCCACAGTCGGTGCTGGCGATCAGGCGCTTGAGCAGTACCTTCAGCGCCTCGACGTCGCTGCTGCCCAGGCGCGAGGAGACCTCCTCCTCGACCGCCTTGGCCAGGGCTATTTCCTCCAGCGAGCACTCCCGACCCTTGGCCGTCAGCACGTACAGCGTCTCAGCGCCCTTGCGTTCGCTCGCGATGAGCCCCTGGCGCTCGAGAAACAGCAGCGTCGTGGTCTGCACAGGCTTGCCGGTGTAGGAGACGAAGGCGTTGAGCTCATCCAGGCTCAGGCCGTCGCGGATGCACAGTACCGACAGCACGAAGAAGGCATGCTCGTCGAGCTGTCGTGACGGCAGCTGACGACGCAGCGCGTGCAGCAGTTGATAGTGCGAGCGGCCGAGCAGGTAGCCGAGCAGGTCCTCGGTGTAGCTGCACTCCGGTGGTGGCTCGCAGCCCAGGCGCAGCTCTTCAGGTGGCTTGCGCGTGGTCAGGGCGTACTGGCCGCGCTGGAAGGCCAGCGGGGCACGCTCGCTGTGATCGAAGGCGAGCACCTCCCCGACGAAGATCACATGATCGCCGCCTTCGTACTGGAAGGCGGTGCGGCACTGGAAGCGCGCGGTGCAGTCCTGCAGCAGGGGGGCGTTGCTGAGGCCGTTATCCAGGCGGACACCGGCGAACTTGTCTTCACCCTGGCGGGCGGAGCGTGGAGCATGGTGGGCGCGGTTGGATTGACTGAGTAATTTTTGACCTCAATAATGTTATGAAATAACATTTCATTTTATTGGGCTGCATCTACGGCCTTCTGCCTCACCCTGTCTCACAACAATCGCCACTCAGATCGCAGATCTGCCCGTTGGAAGGATCGCCATGCCAGTCTTGAAGATGCGTCGCTTTGCGCCGCGCCGTTCTTTGTCGTTGCTTGCATTCAGCTTTTTACCGCTTGGCGGTCAGGCCGAGGTGCTGATGCTGGAACCAACGGTGGTCAGCGCCACCAGTACCAAGCGTGCGCTGAAGGATGTGCCGGCCAGTGTCGCTGTCATCACTGCTGAGGATCTGAGCAGGCGCCCCGTGCGAGATCTCAAGGACGCACTGCGTGGAAGCGAAGGCTTGCAGTTCAACGGCATCGGTATGAGTCGCCGGGGGATCAGCATTCGCGGCATGTCCAGCGAGCACACCCTGGTGCTCATCGACGGCAAGCGCATCAGTCCATCAGCCGGAGCCATTGCCCACTCCGATTTCGACCTGGGCTGGGTGCCGGTCGAGGCCATCGAACGCATCGAGGTGGTACGTGGGCCGATGTCTTCACTCTACGGTTCCGAAGCGCTGGGTGGCGTGGTCAACGTGATCACGCGCAAGGCGACCGACACCTGGCTGGGTAGTGGTTTCGTCGAGGGGGGCGTTCGTGAGGATGGCCTGGGTGGGCAAACGCACCAGGCGGGAGGGTACGTCAGCGGCCCCCTGTTGCCGGGTGTGCTGGGGCTGGCACTCAATGCCGAGAGCCAGCGTCAGCAGGAAACGCCAGACTTCGACAGTCGCAATCTTTCCGAACTGGAAGGTCGTAACGGCAACAGCGGCGGTGCAACGCTGAGCTGGACGCCGGACGACGCGCAGCGCATCGACTTCGGATACGAAAGCGGACGCGAGCGGCGTTGGCGCAATAGCGAAACGGGTGGTGGCGCATCGAGGGACTACGAGTCCACTGACATCATCGAACGGGAACGCTGGTCGTTGGTGCATTCTGGCGATTGGCTGTGGGGCAGCAGTCAGTTGCGTGCCTATCGCAATCAGCTGGAGCGCAAGAACTCCCGCAGTGGCGGGGTAGCCCCCAGCGGCCCGCAGCGTCTGACCGACAGCGTGGTGGACGGCAATCTGAGTGTGCCGTTGCTCGATATGCATCGGGTGACCCTTGGTGGCGAGTGGCGCAAGGAGGAGCTGGAGGATCGTTCGGTCAACGCTCGGGGCGAGGATGAGGCACTGCATCGCGCGGTCTTCCTGCAGGACGAGATCGCTTTCAGTCCCGCTTGGTCGCTGACACTGGGCAGCCGCTTCGACAAGCACGAGCAGTTCGGCTGGGAGAACAGCCCGCGTGTCTACCTGCTGCACCATCTCGACGATCATCTGACTCTGCGCGCTGGCGTCGGCAAAGGCTTCAAGGCACCAAGCCTGAAACAGTTGTCGCCGGGCTACTCTGCCGTCGGCGGCGGCGGTCGATTCACCATCGTCGGCAACCCCGATCTGCAGCCGGAAACCAATACGTCCTATGAGCTGGGCGCGGATTACCAGGCACGGGGCTGGTCGCTGAGCGGCATGCTCTTCGAGAATGACGTGGAGGATCTGATCCAGACGGTCTGCGTAGCCAGCTGCGGTGTGCGTGGGCGTGAGCTGCGTAACTACGAGAACGTGGACAAGGCCCGTATCCGCGGTGTCGAGTTGGGCGCAGGGGTGGATCTGAGCAGCACGCTGAGCTGGAAGCTCAATTACACCTACCTGGATGCGCGCAACCGCACGCTCGGGCAGCGCCTGGGAGACCGTTCCCGACATCTTGCCAACAGCGTGCTGCAATGGCAGCCGACGTCCACCTTCGAGGCTCAGTTGCGCACCGAGTACATTGGAAGCCAGCTGACCTACAGCAGCAACGTGGCCTACTCGCTGCCGGCCTACAGCCTGTGGCATCTGGAAATGAGCCAGAAGCTGAGCAGTAACCTGACGCTGCGCGGCGGTATCGAGAACATCGGTGACGAACGCCTGGCGGATCAGAGTGAGCGCTTCGTCTATGCCGAGCCCGGGCGCACCTATCACGTCGGCCTGGTTGCCACGTTCTGATGCGCGGCCTGATCCTTCTGCTCTGCTGCCTGAGCTGGAGCCTGCAGGCCGCTGCCGAGCCTGCACAGGTACGCATGCTCAGCAGCGACTTCGTGCTGGCCGGCAAGCATGCGCGTCTCGCTGCCTGGGCGAAGCAGCGGGGCGTAGAATTTTCCAGCCTGCGCAGTGGTGCCGAACAGGCACCTGATGGCGAGTGGCTGGCGGCGGTCGATCTGCTGATCATGGACACGCCGCGTCCGTCCGACCTGCAGGCAGTGCAGCAGCGTTTGGGCGACGTACTGGAACGTTTGCCCGTGCCCTGGATTCGCGTCGGTGGCGGTCCGCCGGCCTATGGCAACCTGCCGCCGCCGCTGGCGATGCGCCTGATCGGCTACTACGGCAATGGGGGCGAGACCAACCTCAAACAACTGTTCACGCTGACTCAGCGCAGGAAGGCGGGTCTGCCTTTCGATGATTTACCGGCTCCTGTCGAACTGCCGAAAACCGGTTTCTATCATCCTGATGCGCCGTCGCCATTCGCCACGCTCGATGACTATCTCGAGTGGGGGCGTGAACGCTGGCAGCCAACCGCGCCACGGGTGGCGTTCGCCATTCACCGCGGTGCCATTGCCGATGCCCAGTTGCAGGCCATCGACGAGCTCATCGAACGCAGCGAACGACATGGGCAGTTGCCGCTGCTGTTCTGGTTCGATGATGCCAACCCGCATGCGCTTGTTGAGCTATTCGCCACTGCCGACCTGCAGGCGTTGGTGAATCTCCAGCACATGCAGAACGGTCCGGCGCGAAAGCAGGAGTTCCTGCTGCTCGGTGTGCCGGTGCTGCAGACATTCGCTCATCGCGGCGGTAGCGAGCAGCAGTGGCAGGCTCAGACCAGTGGCATGGAGGCACGCGCGGCGTCGGCCTTTCTCAGCGTTCCGGAAAGCTGGGGCATGAGTGATCCGCTGGTGATCAGTGCACTGGAGGAGGGGGAACCGAGGCTCATGCCCGGTCAGGCCGAAGCGCTGCTCGGCAAGCTGGATCGGCTGATTCGCCTGCGTCAGTTGCCAGCGCAGGACAAACGACTCGCGCTGATGTTCTGGAATCACCCGGACGGTGAACGGAACGTCGCTGCGTCTCACCTCAACGTGCCCGCCAGCCTGGCCGCGTTGAGTGCGGCCCTGAACCGTGCGGGATACGAGGTGCCCGCGACATCGGAGGCCGATCTGATCGATGCCGCTCAACGCCTGCTGGCGGGTTACTACCGCCCGGAAACCCTGGATGAACTGCTGCGCGAGGGGCTGGCCGACACGCTGCCATTGAAGGATTACCAGGCCTGGTTCGCGCGCCTGCCGCTGGCGACGCGCGATGCGCTGACCGCCCGTTGGGGCGAGCCGGTGCAACACTGGGCGCTGCGCGAGGTCGATGGCGTCATGCAGTTCGTGATCCCGGCCTTGCACCTGGGCAAGTTGCTGCTTTTACCCCAGCCACCGAGAGCGGGGCGGCCAGGCGAGGCCTACCACGACAGCAAGGTGCCGCCGGACCATCTCTACATGGCGGCTTACCAGCTGGTGCGCGAGCGCTTCGGCGCCGATGCGCTGATCCACTTCGGCACGCACGGTACACAGGAGTGGCTGCCAGGAAAGGATCGCGGCTTGTCCGCCGATGATTATCCCTTTCTCGCCGTCGGCGACCTGCCGGTCTTCTATCCCTATATCCAGGACAACATCGGCGAGGCCATTCAGGCCAGGCGCAGGGGGCGTGCCGTCACCATCAGCCATCAGACGCCGGCCTTCGCACCGGCCGGCCTCTATGACGAGCTGCGCGATCTGCACCAGACGATCCACGAATACCAACAGCTGGACGAAGGCGCCGTACGCGAGCAAACCGCCGAGCAGATATGGACGGCGGTCGTGGCCATGGACATGCAGGCCGACCTGGGTTGGGATGAGGCGTCGATGCGTGCGGATTTCCCGGCATTCTTCGCCGTCCTGCATGATCACCTGCACGAACTTGCACGCGGCGCCACGCCGCTTGGGTTACATACCTTCGGTGAGCCGGCATCGGCCGAACATCGGCTGAGCACGGTAATGCAGCAGCTGGGTAAGGCGTACTACCAGGCGCTGGGGCTCGACCCCGACGAGGTATTCGCCAGCGACTACCGTGAACTGCAGAACTCACTGCCTTACCGAACCCTGCAGCGTTATCTCAGGGATGGCGTGGCCGCGGAGACGATCGAGTCTGCCGAACTGCGTGAGCTGATCGACAGGGGCATCGAACTGGATCGACAGCTTGCCGATACGCAGGAACTGGAAGCACTGTTGGCAGGACTGTCCGGCGCTTTCGTCGAGCCGGGGGCGGGCGGCGACCCGGTCCGCAATCCCGATGTGCCGAGTGGCCGCAACCTCTATGCCTTCGAGGCTGACAAGGTGCCGACACGGGCGGCCTATGCGGCGGGGGAGGAGGCGTTGGCGCAGCTGATCGGCCAGTACCGCGCGGACCATGAGGGGCAGGCGCCGCAGAAGCTGGCGTTCAGCCTGTGGTCGTCGGAGGCGTTGAGGCACCTGGGCATCGTCGAGAGCCAGGTGCTGCATGCCATGGGCCTTCGCCCGGTGTGGGATGACGGTGGCCGGGTAGTGGCGCTGGATATCATTCCCGCCGGCGAACTGGGACGACCACGTATCGACGCCGTCTTGCAGGTCACCAGCCTGTACCGGGATCAGTTCGACGGCTTCATGCGCCTGCTCGCAGATGCAGCAGATCGTCTGGCTGAGCTGGACGAGCCTGGGAATGTCATCGCCGCGAACAGCCGGGCGCTGGCCGTGCGCTTGCAGGCGCAGGGTGTGTCCGCCGAACAGGCACAGCAGCTGTCACGTTTGCGCGTGTTCGGCAACGAACCGGGCGACTATGGTACCGGCGTTTCCAAGCTGGCCCTGGACTCGACGAAATGGGATGACGATGCGGCGCTCGGCCAGCAGTTTTTGCAGCGCCTGCAATATGGGTACGGTGCGCAAGCCTGGGGTGTGAAGCTGGAGGGCGGCAATCTGTTCGCCGAGCAGCTCAAGGGGGTTGAGGCCGCCGTGATGTCACGTTCGTCCGAACTCAATGGGCTGCTGTCCACCGATCACCCCTTCGAGTTTCTCGGTGGTCTCTCGGCTGCGGTGCGGCATCTCGATGGCCGCAGTCCGGTGCTGTACATAGCCGATCTGCGCAAGAGCGAGCGCATCACGGGCGCCGCCCGGTTCCTCGCGACCGAGCTGCGTGGTCGCTACCTGAACCCGCAGTGGATCGGTGAGATGCAGAAGGAGGGCTACGCCGGCACGCTGGAGATGCTCAACCTGGTGAATAACCTGTGGGGCTGGCAGGCCACCGATCGCACCATGGTGCGTGATGATCAGTGGCAGGCGATTCATGACACCTACGTCATGGACAAGCGCGAGCTTGGTCTCGACGCCTGGTTCGAGCAGCACAACCCAACGGCTCAGGCTCAACTCATCGAGCGCATGCTCGAGGCCATCCGCAAAGGCTACTGGGATGCCAGCGAGCAGACCCGCCGCGAGCTGGTCGAGCGCCGTCAGCAGTTGGCAAGTACAGAGGCGGGTGAGGTTGGGGAAGCGCTTACCCGGCAGTTCAGCGAACAGCTGGCCGCAGGTTTCGGCTTGCACAGCCCTGGCCAGAACACTCCGTCGTCGAATGCAGGGGCTGCCGCTCAGGTTGTCAGCGGTCAGGTGCTCGAGGAGGTGATGCCCGCCCAGGGCGATGAGCAATCTCGGTGGCTGTTGTGGCTCGGCTTCGCCCTGCTGTTTGCCTGCTTCATGGCCGGTGCCATTCGGCAGGGTCTTACAAATTCTCGAATGACGGAACCTGCGTTATGAACGGTCTAGAAACCAGCATCTACGAAATCACCCGGCTTTTCCTCGTTCCCGTCATGCTCTTGATCCTGGCGTCGCTGGCTTATGCCTGCTTTGCTCTGGGCGCTTTCGCGCTGGAAGCCTGGCAACGTCACCGTGCTCGCTACCAGTCGAGGCTGGCCAGGTGGTACGAGCAACATGGCGGCAGCAGCGATGATCTTGAACTCTGGATCATGAAGCAACTGGAGTGGCTGCGGATCACCTCGCGCAGTGCACCGATGCTTGGCCTAGTGGCCACCATGATTCCGATGGGGCCTGCACTACTGGCGCTGACCCGCAACGACGCTCAGGGCATTGGCGAGAACATGGTGGTGGCGTTCTCCTCGGTGATCGTCGCCCTGCTCAGCGCCAGCATCACCTTCTTCATCCTTACCGTTCGCCGTCGTTGGCTGCTGCAGGAACTTCGTAGCATCGAGCGTGCGTGGGAGCAGGCCTGATGCGCTTTCTCGAACATGACGAGGCGGACGATCCGATCATCTCGATGGTCAACCTGATCGACCTGTTTCTGGTCGTTATAGGTATCCTGCTGGTGGTCATCGTGCAGAACCCGCTCAATCCCTTCAGCCAGGACAAGGTCGTGGTCATCGAAAACCCCGGTGAGGCCGACATGCGCATGCTGGTCAAAGATGGCGAGGAGCTTAAGCGCTACGAATCCAATGGCAGTATCGGCGAAGGGCAGGGCACCAAGGCCGGTGTGACCTATCGCCTGGCAGACGGTCGGATGATCTATGTGCCAGAGCAGGAGAGAGCCGAGTAGACGGCTGTCCCACGGGGTATGCAGGCTTGCGCTGCTTGAGCTGTCAGCCCGGGTCGGTCGGCGGTTGTGTCGTTGATGAGTGGGCCGGCCATGGGCTCCTCGCCACGACGGTTCGGCGACAGGCCGGGGCGTGGTCCGCCTGCCTCTGGCTCACCCGCTTTCAAGGCGCTCGTCAGGCTACGAGGGGGCAGCGCCCCAGCGTAGCCTGCACCGTCGATGCGGGCACTGGCTTCCTGCTGCATGCAGGTACGGGCTGATCGGCCAATGGCATGCCTGCACCCGCGTACTCAACTCAAGGCAGGCGGCTCGTGCGCAGCCTGCTCGGTCAGCGACCAGGCTCCTTGTCCGTCCAGTTCCAGGCGGTGCGTATGGAACCTGGACAGGGTGGCGCGGTGGCCGACGCTGACCAGCACGCTGTCGCTCATCTCGCGGCGCAGCAGCGAATAGAGGGCATGCTCCAGGCCTTCGTCCATGGCCGAGGTGGATTCGTCGAGGAACACGATGTGCGGCCGGTTGACCAGTACGCGAGCGAAGGCCAGGCGTTGCTGTTCACCGATCGAGAGAATGCGCGACCAATCGTTGCTCAGGTCCAGTCGATCTGTCAGGTGGGCCAGATTGACCTGGCGCAGGGCCTGCTGCAGGCGCTCGTCGTCTCCGGGCAGGCTGCTGGCGGGGTAGGCAATGGCGCTGCGCAGGTCGCCCAGCGGCAGGTAGGGACGCTGGGCAAGGAACAGCGCGTCGCTGCCCGCGGGGCAGTGCACCTCACCCTCGGCGTAGGGCCACAGGCCGGCCAGGGCGCGCAGCAGGGTAGTCTTGCCGCTGCCGGATGGGCCCTTGATCAGCAGGGCCTGGCCGGGTCGCAGGTTGAGATTCAGGTCCTGCAACAGGTGATGGCCGTCGGGGCGCTGCACCTGCATGCCGACGATGTCCAGCGCCTCGCTCTGGGCGATTCGCGTCACGCTTGGCAGCTCGCGCGATTGCTGGTTGGCGTCGAGGAAGCCGGTGAGACGGTCGAGGGTGGCGCGATACTGGGCGAAGGTGTCATAGGAGGAGCGGAAGAATGACAGCGAGTCCTGCACCTGGCCGAAGGCCTGGGAAGTCTGCATCACGTCGCCCAGCTTGATCGCGCCGCTGAAGAAGCGCGGTGCCTGCAGGATGAAGGGGAAGACCACTGCCACCTGGCTCACGGCGAGGTTGAAGCCGTCGAACTTCAGACTCCGGTAGACCAGTGCCCAGACATTGCCGATGAGTGCCGAGAAGCGGCCGAGCAGGGTGCCACGCTCGATGGCCGAGCCCTGGTAGAAGGCTACGTTCTCCGCGTACTCGCGCAGGCGCATCAGGGCGTAGCGGAAGTTCGCGGTCAGCTTCTCGTTGAGGAAGTTCAGGCGGATCAGCGGCCGACCGAGGCGGAAGGCGATCCAGGTGGCGATGATCACGTAGATATAGACGGCGAACACCATCGCCCGGGGGATTTCCACGCCGGCGACGCTGAGTGGCGCCGACAGGCCCCAGAGAATGCCGGTGAAGGCGACCAGCGATACCAGTGCGCTGACGGCACCGAGGCTGAGGCTCACCGAGTAGTTGACGAAGGCATTTACATCCAGCTCGATGCGCTGATCGGGGTTATCCACCGGGGTGTCGAGGAACTGCCCGCGATAGTAGGCGTCGCCGTTCATCCAGTCGGCGGTGAGGCGCTCGGTGAGCCAGATCCGCCAGCGGATGCTGAAGGCCTGGGTCACGTAGTAGTTGAACAGGGCACGCAGAACATGGATGGTCGCCAGGACCGCGAAGACGCCGAGGAGAAACCAGAACGCCTTCTGATCCAGGGCCTGCAGCGCGCTGTAGAAGCCGTTGTACCAGAATGAGAAGAGCACGTTCATGCGCACCGCGAACAGCGCCAGTACCAACAGCACGGCGAACACCAGCAAGGGTTTCCAGCTGTTTCGCGGGCTCAGGTAGGGGCCGGCTATCTGCCAGAACTGACGACCCCAGCGGGTCCAGCGAATGGCCAGGGCCGAGGCTCCGGCGAACACGATGAAGGTGACGACAGCCGCCACTGCAAGCCAACTCAGGCTCTCTTGCAGGGCCTGACTCCAATCCATATCCATAAGGTAGATCCGTGAGGATGAGAATGAGATGTCTCAGGCCCAGGGCGTGGGCTGGACAGGTGCCGGGTCACATGGACGGGCGGGTTAACGCTGTTCGGTCCTTTCGCGGCCGTCGATGAATTCGATGATGCTGTCGCTGGCTCCCAGGATGTCGTCCGCGATTGCCTTGCGCGCCTTGGCGGGCTTCTTCTCGCGCAGGGCGTCCATGAGCGTCAGATGAGCACTGGCGCCGAGGTAGGTGTTGTGCCCCTTGCTGTAGAACAGATTCAAGATAGGTCCCATGGAAACCCACAGCCCCTCGATCTGCGCGGTCAGCATCTCCATGCCGGACAGCCGGTACAGCGTGAAATGAAATTCTCGGTTGTACTGCATGGCGGCGACGGCATCGTTCTGCTGCTCGGCCTCTTCGAATCTGGCGTGCAGCGTTTCCAGCGTTGCCAGGCTCTCGGCTGTGACGTGGCGGGTCGCCAACTCGGCGGCCAGGCCTTCCAGGGCAATGCGGATGGTGCGAACCTCGATATAGCGACTCAGCGTCAGCGTGGGCACGATAGCGAAGCGGCCTGAGCGCAGTTCCAGGCCGCGCTCGCTGACCAGACGCAGGCATGCCTCGCGCACGGGCGTCACGCTCGTGCCCAGGCGCTCGGCAAGATCCTGCATGACCAGACGCTCACCAGGCTTGAAGTTGCCGGCAATCAGCCCTTCGCGAATCGAGTAGTACGCCCGGGCCGACAAATTTCCTTGTTCCAGCGGTTGAATCTGCACGTCTGACTCCATTGATCCATAAATGGTGCATTTCGCACCATTTATAAAATATAACCTATTGCCAGATGATTTATCCGCCGTCGGCGTCCTGCCTGAGCGATGCCACGTCAGCGACGCAGGCTGCGCAGATTGTCCTCGATCAGCCCCAGCGTATCGTCAACGATTTCCCGGGTGTGGCTGGCCGACAGGTACAGGCGTTTCAGCTGCAGGGGCTGGAAGATCTGCCGCTGTTCGATGAGGCGCCGGCGCAGCGCCAGATCCAGCTCGTCATCGTTGGCGAGCAGGTCGCGATACTGGCGGTACGGCCCGCTGAAGAAATACAGCAGCCACACGGAGCCGAATCCGGCGCTCTGGGCCTCGATGCCCAGTCGTTCGATGATCCCGTCCAGCTGACTGCGCAGGTAATCACCCAGGGCGAACAAGCGCTCGTAGACACCTTGCTGCGAAAGTGCGTCGATTGTCGCCAGTACGGCCGCCAGTGTGGAGGGCGTGCCGTTGAACGTCCCGCCCATGAACACGCCACGTTCGCCACTGCGGCCGACGCGTTCGAGGAGATCCCGGCGTCCGGCCACGAAGCCGACCGGATAGCCGGACGAGGCTGCCTTGCCGAAGGTCGCCAGATCCGGTGTGACACCGATCAGTGCCTGATAGCCCCCGAGGGCATGGCGAAAACCGGTGATCACCTCGTCAAAGATCAGGATCACCCCATGTTCGCTGCTGAGCAGCCGCAGTGTCTGGAGGAACTCCCGCGTAGCGGTGACCGCGCCCATGTTGTGCGCGATCGGCTCGACGATGATGGCCGCGACCTGGCCGGGGTTGGCCTTGAGGTAGTGCTCCACGGCGTCGGCATCGTTGTACGGAAGAATGACGGTATGGCGTGCCGCATCGAACAGTATGCCGTCCGACATGGGGTCGTAGCCGTCCAGCTTTTCCGCGGCACTCTGGCCATTCATGGCGACATAGTCATGCCAGCCGTGATACCCACCCTGGAACTTGATGATCCGCTGCGCCCCGGTCACCGCGCGCGCCAGGCGCAGGGCATGGTAGGTCGCCTCGGACCCGCTGTTGCAGAAGGCGACCTGCTCCGCACAGGGAATCAGGCGCACCAGCGCCTCGGCGGCTTCCACTTCCAGGTCGATGATTCCGGCACCAATCAGGTCTATGCGCTGACTGACTTCGAAGACCCGGTCGCGAATGGACGCGATACCGTGGCCCAGCACATGAGCGCCGAAACCGCAGTGATAGTCGGTGTAGCGCTGGCCGTTGGCGTCGTACAGGTACGCACCCTCGGCACGCACGAAGGCATAGGGTTGTCCCAGCTTGCGACTGGGGCTGAGGTGCCCGCCCGGCAGGACCTGCCGGGCGCGTTCGCTCAGTGCGACATTGAGATCAACGCTCATGCTTGCCCCCTTTGGCCAGTGCCTCGCGCGCGACGGCCTCAATTCCGGCCGCATCGAGCCGGTAGTGCCGGTACAGGTGGGTAGGCGGTGCGATCAGGCTGTATTCGTCATAGATCCCATGGCGTACCAGGCGGGTACCCTGGCCGACATCGGCGAGCACTTCCGCGACAGCCCCGCCAAGGCCGCCCAGCACGTTGTGCTCCTCGACCGTGATCAACAATGGGCACTGACGCGCGGCGTGCAGCACGGCCTCGCGATCGAGCGGCTTGATGGTGTGCATGTCGATTACCCCGACCGCAAGCCCGCTGGCGCGCAAGGCTTCGGCCGCTGCCAGTGTGGGATGCAGCATGCTGCCCGTGGCAATCAGCGTCAGGTCGTGCCCCTGGGCATGGACGATGGCCTTGCCGAACTCGAAGACGACGTCGTCCGCATAGACATTCGGCTCCTGCCCTCGGCCAATGCGGAAGTAGATGGGCTGTGGATGATGGATCGATGCGCGAATCGCGGCGGCCAGCTGCGGACCATCAGCCGGCGCGACCACCGTGAGGTCGGCAATGCCACGGGTGATCGCCAGGTCCTCTGTGGCGTGGTGCGAGGTGCCGTAGAACCCGAGGCTGATGCCGGCGTGGTGGCCGATCAGTCGCACCGGCAGCGCCGAGTAGGCCACGTCCATGCGGATCTGCTCGCAGCACAGCAGCGCCAGGAACGAGGCGAACGTGGCCACGAAGGGCATGCTGCCAGTAGTGGCGATCCCCGCTGCGGCGGTGACCATGTTCTGCTCGGAGATACCAAACTGAATGAACAGCTCCGGGTGCTTTTCGGCGAACCGATTCAAACCGTTGGAATACTGCAGGTCGGCGGTGCCCACCGCGATCTTGTGGCCGGCGGCGACGAGATCGATCAGGCCGTTGGAGAGGTAGTTCAAACCGGGGGCACGGGCATTGATCTGACGGTACTGCCAGCTGTCCGGGCTTACTGGAGCGTTCATTGCACACCTCCTCGGGCTTTGATTTCTTCGATGGCCAGGCGCTCGTCCTCTTCTGCGAGCCAGCCGAGATGCCAGCCCGGCTCGGTTTCCATGTACTCGACGCCCTTGCCCTTCACGGTCTTGGCAATCACGCATACCGGCTTCTCGCGTTGCTCATCCGCTTTCAGCTGGCGCAGCAGGCGGGCGACAGCGGCGACGTCGTGACCATCCACTTCGTGCACCTCCCAGCCGAAGGCCCGCCATTTGTCACCTAGCGGCTCGATGCCAATGATGTCGTCGACCTTGCCGTCGAGCTGATAGCCATTGCGATCGATGATCGCGATCAGGTTGGAGGTCTTGTAGTGCGCTGCAGCCATTGCGGCTTCCCACACCTGGCCTTCGTGCATCTCGCCATCGCCCAGCAGCACGTAGACGTCGAATGCCTGGTCTTGCAGGCGTGCGCCCATGGCCATGCCAAAACCGCCAGACAGTGCGTGACCGATGGAACCGGAGCTGAAATCCACGCCCGCCACCTTGCGCATGTCCGGGTGATCACCCAGCGGATTGCCCAGGCGGGTGTAGCCATCCAGCACGGATTTATCGAAGAACCCCCAGTCGACCAGGATCGGGTACAGGCCGACTGCGGCGTGCCCCTTGCCCATCAGGAATCGGTCTCGCCCGTCCCACTTGGGCTCGCCATGGCGCAGGCGCATGGCGTCGTAGTACAGCGCGGCAAAGATCTCCGCGCAGGAAAAGACCGATGTGTAGTGGCCGACCTTGGCAATCGAGATCAGCCGCACTGTTTCGAGACGCACGAACTGCGCGCGCTCCTGGAGGTAGGCGATCTGTTCTGGGATCAGGTCCGGTGGGGGCGCTGTGTGAGCGGAAGGCGCAATCGGCATGGCTGCAGTTCCTGGTTGTTGTTGTGGGGACGGTCGGTTAACGACGTTCTTCAAATAACTTATAAGATATATCTTGCATGAACAAGCGGTGGGTTGTACTTTTTTCCACAGCGGGACAGCCAGGCCAAGCAGGTCGAGTCCTGCGCCGGATATGCAATGCATAATTTATAAGTTATCTGTTAGCGTGGAGATCACTGCGATGCCGTCACTGCACACGCCCCCGACAAGCACCATTGCCCAGGTCGACAGGCGCTATCACTTGCACTCGCAAACCAACATGCGCCGGCACCAGCGGCAGGGACCGCTGGTGATCGAGCGAGGAGACGGGGTGCATGTGATCGATGAGCATGGCCAGGCATACATCGAAGGGATGTCGGGCCTGTGGTGTGCGAGCCTGGGTTTTTCCAACCGGCGTCTGGCCGGCGCCGCACAGCGCCAGCTGGAGACGCTGCCCTACTACCACACCTTCAACCATCGGGTGCCGGCGGTGACTGCGCGCCTGGCCGAGCGCATCTGCGAGCTGGCGAAGATGCCCGAGGCGAAGGTGTTCTTTGCCTGCTCCGGCTCCGAAGCCAACGATTCGATGATCAAGATGGCCTGGGCCTACCACCGGGCCAGGGGCAATCCGCAGAAGCGCAAGGTGATCGCTCACCAGAGAGGCTTCCATGGTTCCACTGTCATGGGTGCGTCCCTGTCCGGTTTGCCCAACATGCACGCGGCCTTTGGCCTGCCGCTTGACGGGGTGATCCATGTCGATTGCCCGCACCATTACCGCAATGTACAAACGGGTGAGTCCGAGGCCGAGTTCTGTGCGCGCCTGGTCAACCAGCTGGAGAAGCGCATCGAGGCCGAGGGGCCTCAGAACATTGCCGCTTTCATCAGTGAACCCATCATGGGCGCGGGGGGCGTCATCGTTCCGCCGGCGGGCTACTTCGCCGCAGTCCAGGCGCTGCTGGCACGCCATGACATCCTCATGCTGGCCGATGAAATCATCTGCGGCTTCGGCCGGACGGGGCAGTGGTTCGGGCACCAGACGATGGGCTTCACGCCTGACCTGATGGCCTGTGCCAAGAGCCTGTCCGCAGGCTACCAGCCGATTTCCTGTGTGCTCGTCAGCGCGGCGGTCTATGCCGTGCTGGAGGAGCAGAGCAGTGAGCTGGATGGCTTCGGCCATGGCTTCACCTACTCGGGACATCCGGTCGCGGCAGCCGTCGCGCTGGAAGCGCTGGACATCTATCGCGAGATGAACGTGCCACTGCATACGGCCGCGATGGGACGCGAGCTGCATCAGTGCCTTTCGCCCCTGCTCGACCACCCGCTGATCGGCGAGATACGCGGTATCGGCCTGGTCGCCGGGCTGGAGCTGGTCGAGGACAAAGCCTCGCGGGCGTCATTCCCGGCCCGTCTGGCCATCGGCGCGCAGGTCGAGCTCGCCGCTCGCCGGCATGGCCTGATCGTTCGCAACATGGGGGACGCCATCGCCCTGGCGCCGCCCTACATCATCGACGCGGAGCAGATCCGCGAAATGGTTGCGCGCCTGCGCGCCGCGCTCGATGAGGTCTACCACGCCAACGGACAACGCCCATGAACAGTGTCTCGCAGTTCCCTGATCAGTCGCCGCTGATCGAGCTATGCCACGTGCAGAAGAGCTACGACGGCAAGAACCTGGTCATCCAGGACCTCAATCTGAGCATCGCGCAGGGCGAGTTCCTGACGCTGCTCGGTGCGTCAGGCTCAGGAAAGACCACCACGTTGATGATGCTGGCCGGCTTCGAAACGCCAACCCGTGGCGAGATCCGCATGGGCGGCAAACCGATCCAGAACGTCCCGGCCCACCAGCGCGGCATGGGCATGGTGTTCCAGAACTACGCGTTGTTCCCGCACATGAGCGTCGCTGAAAACCTGGCCTATCCGCTGAAGATGCGGGGCCTTGGCCGCAGCGAGATCGAGCAGAAGGTAAAGCGCGCCATCGACATGGTGCAGTTGCACGGGATGCAGGCTCGCCGTCCTGCCGAGCTCTCCGGCGGCCAGCAGCAGCGTGTGGCACTGGCCCGCGCCATGGTTTTCGAGCCACAGGTCATCCTGATGGATGAACCCCTGGGGGCGTTGGACAAGAACCTGCGTGAGCACATGCAGTACGAGATCAAGCAACTGCACCGGCATCTGGGGGTGACCGTGGTCTACGTCACCCACGACCAGGGCGAAGCACTGACCATGTCGGACCGTGTCGCCGTCTTCCATCAGGGGGACATCGCCCAGATCGGCGACCCGACTTCGCTCTATGAGCGTCCGGAAAATCCTTATGTCGCCACCTTCATCGGTGAAAACAACGTGCTGCGAGGCCGACCGCTGGAGCGCCAGGGCGCTCAGCTCGACGTCGCCCTGGAGGCCGGTTTCGTCGTGCGCGGCATGGCGGCTGGAGCGCCTCAGGCGCTCACCCAGCGGGTCGATCTGCTGATCCGTCCCGAGAACATCCGCCTGTGTCACGGCGACGAATCGCGTTACCAGGCAACGCTCGCCGATCGTGTCTACCTGGGGGATCACCTGCGCGTGCACCTCAGGTTGGCCAATGGCGAAACGGTGATCGTCAAGACCCCGAACGACGCGGCGGTCAGGGCACTGCGTGATGGTCAGCGCATCGGCTTCACCTGGAGGCCGCAGGACGCCCACATCTTCGCGGCAAGCTGAGAAATCCACACCCGGTTACACCGCACCACCCGAAGCACCACCCACCTACAACAACAAGAGGGTTATCGCATGTCCAGTTTTGATCGCTCGACCTGAGCACATCTCCTGCCCAATTTCCGCCTTGTTGGCACAACCCGCTCTAGCTCCGCAGGAGAACAGCATCATGTCATCGTTGAAGAAACAGTTCGTCACTGTCCTTTTCGTGAGTGCAATCAGTACCATCGCTCAAGCTCGCGACCTCACGGCCGTCGGTTTCGGGGGCGTCACGCAGGAGGCTTTCGACAAGGCCTACTTCAAACCTTTCACCGCGCAAAGCGGCCTGCCGATCGTCCAGGACACCTACGGCGGCGGCTTGGCCAAACAGAAGGCCATGGTCGAGTCCGGGAACCCCACCTGGGATCTGGTACAGATGGACCAGAACGAGATGGAGCTGGCCTGTGAGCAGGGACTGCTCGAGGAACTCGATCTCAAGCGACTCAAGAATGCGCCCGAGGTAGACCCCGAAGCGTTCTCGACCTGCGGTGTCGGCGCTTTCGTCTGGTCCGAGGTGATGACCTATGACCAGAAGAAGTTCGCTGCTGACGGCCCGAAAAGCTGGGCGGATTTCTGGAATGTGCAGAAGTGGCCAGGCAAGCGCGGCTTGCGCAAACAGGCACGCATGACCCTGGAAATTGCCTTGATGGCGGACGGCGTGGCGCCGCAGGACGTCTACAAGGTGCTGGCCACCCAGCAAGGCCAGGATCGTGCGTTCGCCAAGCTGGACGAGATCAAACCCTACATTCAATGGTGGGAAACCGGCGCGCAGCCTCTGGAGTGGATGGCTGCCGGTGATCTGGCCATGACGGCGGCCTACAACGGGCGGATCGCCATCGCCAATCAGCAGGGCAGTCAGTTTCCGCTGATCTGGCAGCAGCAGCTCTACAGCATGGACTACTGGACGATCATCAAGGGCACGCCGAACCTGGAGCAGAGTTACCGGCTTCTCGATTTCATCCTCAGCCGCCAGGCCCAGGAGGACTTTGCCCATGCCATTCCCTATGGAATCGTCAACAGCAAGGCCAGTGCCGCGCTGGATGCCAGAACCGTGCAGACGCTGCCCAACGCACCGGCCAACATGAAGGACGCCTTGTTGCTGGATACCCCGTTCTGGGTCAACTACGAAGAAGACCTGATGGCTCGCTTCACCCGCTGGGTCGCGCAGTAACCCTGGCTTGACGAACGTGCCATCGGCCGTCACGGCGATGGCACCGCTCAGACGCATTCGCGCAAGGTAAGTTTGACTATGTCCATATCCTCGACCGCTGCAGCGCCGGCAGAAGCTGTCGCGCTGGTAGACGCGCATCAGCGTTCCAGTCGACGCAAGCAGGTTTTCTCCGTCTTGCTGGTGCTGCCGCTGCTGGCCTACACCGCCGTTTTCTTCGCGCTGCCGATTGGCATGATGCTGTACCGGGCCGTCAGCAACCCGGAAGTGATTCAGGCGTTCCCCCGCACGCTGGCGGCGCTGGAGGAACAGAAGAGCGTGACGCCGCACGCCGTTCCTGCGGAAGGGGTTTTCATCGCCCTCGAGCAGGATTTTCTCCAGGCACCGAGCATTGCCGTCATCGGCGAAGCGGCGCGACGCCTGAACTACGAGAGCAGTGGCTATCGTGCGCTGGTCATGAAGACTGCGCGTCACTACAAGAGAGACCCTTCCTCGACAGCGAGCAGTGCACAGGCACGCTTGGCGGCTATCGATCCGCGCTGGATTTCCGCGAAGTTCTGGAGCGACTTCCAGCGTGCCTCACCGGCATACACACCCTACTACCTGCTGGCGGCCGTCGACCTCAAGCAGACCGCTGAGGGCGTCGCACTGGCTGACGAGAATCAGCGTGTGTACGTCAGCCTGATCCTGAAGACGCTGAAAATCGCCCTGGTGGTGTCCTTGCTCTGCCTGGTGCTGGGTTTTCCCTTCGCCGCCCTGATGGTCAGCGCGCCCCGTCCGATGCAGATCCTGCTGCTCCTCGCCGTGATGCTGCCGTTCTGGACGTCACTGCTCGCCAGGACAACGTCCTGGATCGTGGTGCTGCAGCAAAAGGGCATCGTCAACACCTTGCTCCTGCACGCGGGACTGATCGATCAGCCCATCGCGATGATCTTCAACCTGCCAGGGGTGTACATCGTCATGGTCCATATCCTGCTGCCATTCAGTGTGCTGCCGCTGTACAGCGTCATGAAGAGCATCCCGCCGCACTTCATGCGGGCCTCGGCATCGCTGGGTGCGCACCCGTTGCGCGGGTTCATCCATGTCTATCTGCCGATGACCCTCACCGGCATTGGCTCCGGCACCTTGCTGACCTTCATCGTGGCCGCGGGTTACTACGTGACCCCCACGCTGGTGGGCAGCGCCCGTGAGCAGATGCTTGGTTACTTCATTGCCTTCTACACCAACACGACCGTCAACTGGGGCATGGCCTCGGCGCTCGGACTGGTGCTGATTCTGTGCGTCATGGTCATCTATCTGTTGGCGGCGCGCCTGGTGGGCATCCGTCAGATCGCCGGATTGCGTTAGGGGAGCCATTGCCATGCGTCATTTTTTGCTTGCTTCGATCATGCGCAAAGCGCATCTGTCGTTCGGTCTGCTGATGAGCCTGTTCATGATCGGCCCCTTGCTGGCGGTCGTGCCGATCTCGTTCAGCAGCGGCTCATTTCTGTCGTACCCGTTGCCAGGGTTTTCCCTACAATGGTACGAGCGCGTCTTCACCAGTGGCCCATGGATGAGTGCGCTGAGCAACAGTCTCGTAGTCGGGGCGACCTCGACCGCCCTGGCCACGGTACTGGGGACCCTGGCCGCGCTGGCCTTTGCCAGACGCAACCTGCCTGTGCCGGGCGGTCTGCTCGGCCTGCTGATCTCGCCCATGATCTTCCCGCCGGTCATTTCCGGGCTGGGCATGTACTTTCTGTTCGGCCAGCTGGGCCTGACGGGAACGATGACGGGGCTGATTCTCGCGCATACCGTGCTGGCCACCCCGTTCGTGCTGATCAGCGTGGCGGCCAGCCTCCAGGGGTTCGACATGACATTGCTGAAAGCCGCGGCCATGGCCGGCGCGAGCCCTGCGCGCGCGTTCGTGGGCATCGCCGTTCCGATCATCGCGCCCGGCATCGTGTCCGGCGCACTGTTCGCCTTCATGACCTCGTTCGATGAAATCGTGGTAACGCTGTTCATCGGCGGGCCAAGTCAGCGGACCTTGCCCCGGCAGATGTTCGACGGCATCCGCGACACCATCGATCCGTCGATTCTGGCCATGTCGACCTTCTTGCTCGTCGTCGGTATTGCCGGCCTTCTGAGCACGACCTTCCTCACCTTGCGCGCCCAGCGCAACAACCAACGGAAATCATGATTATGTATATCGTCACAGGTGGCACCCATGGCATCGGCGCCGCGACCGTCGAGTTGCTGGCCGGTCAGGGTTGCAAGGTGGTGTTCAGCGGCCGCGACGCAGAGGCCGGGGCGGCATTGCAAGAGCGCCTGCCAGCGAGCACGTTCGTCCCTGGCGACGTGCGCAACGAGGAAGACTGCGCGGCGGTCGTGGCCAAGGCGCTGGAGCTTGGTGATGGAGCACTCAGCGGGCTGGTCAACAATGCAGGCATGGCAGGGCGCAAGGCATTTCACGAAACCACGCAGCAAGAGTGGGACGCCATGTTCGCAGTCAACACGCGCTCCGCCTTCTTCTTCATCAAGCATGCGCTGCCCGGCCTGCAGAAGGGCGGCGGGGCGGTCGTGAACGTCTCGTCGATCGCCGGCAAGACGGGGGAGCAGGGGCTCGCCACATACTGTGCAAGCAAGGCGGCGTTGTTGGGCCTGACCCAGGCACTGGCCCTGGAGTATGGCGCGCAGGTGCGCTTCAACGCGGTGTGTCCAGGGCAGATTGCCACGCGCATGATGAGTGGTGTCGTCGCGGATGCCGGCAAGGTGGCGGCGTTGAGCGCGCGCATTCCTGCCGCCAGACTGGCCCGGCCTGACGAGGTGGCCAACGCGATCGTCTGGCTGCTTTCTCCCGCGTCCAGTTATGTCAATGGCACCTCGCTCACCATCGATGGCGGTGAAACCGCGGGGTTGCTCACACCCAGGATTCCGCCAGTGGTCTGAGCCGTTCAACTCGAGCTCGATGGGGGCTGCCGAGCGCTGCGGCTCGTGCTTCACCGCTCGATTGGGCGGTGATACGCTAGCCCATCGCATCGGGAATGAACGCCAATGAGAACCGCCAAGCAAGCCGTCAAGTAAGCCGCAGCAACCTTTCTTTCCGGTTGTTGCGGCGCTCTTCTGGCTTCTTTACATGATGAGACCGCAGCCAAACCTCTCGCTCAAGGAGATGGCTTCGTGCACTCAAAAGATCTTACCTGGCGATACTCGCTCGCCGTCACGCTGCTTCTGTTGTCCCCCTTCGACCTGATCGCGTCGCTGGGGATGGACATGTATCTGCCCGTTATCCCCTCGATGGCCCAGGCGCTGAATGCCAGCGCCAGTACCATTCAGTTGACCCTGACGGTCTACCTGGTCGTGCTGGGGGCGGGCCAGTTGATAGTCGGGCCGCTGTCCGACCATTTCGGCAGACGCCCCGTGCTGTTGCTCGGTGGCATGACCTACTTCCTGGCCTCGGTCGGGCTCGCCCTGGCCTCGTCGCCTGCGGCATTCCTGGCGCTACGTACGCTCCAGGCGGCCGGGGCATCGGCTTGTCTGGTCGCGGTATTTGCCACCGTGCGCGACGTCTATGCCAAGCGTCCCGAGGGCAGCGTCATCTATGGCTTGCTGGGCTCCATGCTGGCGATGGTGCCCGCGCTGGGACCATTGCTGGGGACTTCGGTCGCGGCATGGCTGGGGTGGCGGGCGATCTTCCTGGTGCTCGCTGTCGCCATGCTCGGGGCGGTCGTTTCAGCCTGGCTGCTCTGGCCCGAGACCCGGCGAGCCAGAACGGGCAGCCTGAGTTGGCGGCAGCTGTTCGTGCCTCTGAAGTCCTTCGGGTTCTGGCTTTATACCCTCGGCTACAGTGCCGGGATGGGCAGTTTCTTCGTCTTCTTCTCGGTCGCCCCCTGGGTGATGATGGAGCGACAGCAGCTGTCTGCGTTCGAGTTCAGCCTGGTGTTCGGCACGGTCGCAATCGTGATGATGATCGCGGCTCAGGTGATCGGGCGGCTGGTGCGGCGTGTCGGGGAAATCGTCATTCTTCGCGCGGGGATGGGCTGTCTCATCGCTGGTGCCCTGCTGCTGGTTGCTGGAGAATCACTGATCCGGGAGTCGGTCATGGGCTTCATTGGCCCGATGTGGCTCATAGGCGTGGGAATCTCTGCGGCGGTTTCTGTCGGCCCCAATGGTGCTTTGCGTGGGCTCGATCATATCGCCGGCACTGCCACAGCGGTTTACTTCTGCCTGGGCGGTGTGCTGCTGGGTGGGATTGGCACGCTGATCATCTTGCTGACGCCAGCTGCTAGCGCGTGGCCGGTAGCGGTGTATTGCATGCTCATGGCGGCGATAACACTCGGTCTGTCTCTGCACCGGCGCCCTGGGCGCAGCAGCGGGCGGAGCTGATTCGGCCCTGAGGTTGATTCGTGCATTGCCGGCGTTGCATGAATCGACCTGGAGGGGGTGAGGGCGGTGCCTGATTACGCTCACTCGAAGCTGAGTGATGAATGGATAGAAGTTGTTGTGAGGTGTGTGATGAATTGTCGTTCCTGGGGAAGTGTCCTGTTGCTGCTGGCGGGTAATGCGCTGGCCACTGATTTGCCCGATGACTCGATCTTCAGCCGTTACAGTGTGAAGCCTGAGGAGCTGCCTGCTGTCGAGGGCGAAACGTCAGTGCAGGCTGATCCGCCTGCGGAGAAGTTCAACATCAGGGACCCCCAACCCTGGATTACCGTCAAGGAGCCTGATGCGCGCCATCAGCTGATGACGGGCAATAGCGGTCTTGAACAGATGGTGAAACGAGATGCCGAGCGCTGCCGGCGAGAGCAGCAGAACTTCCTGCGGCGCGGCGAGCAATTCCCGCTCGACTGCGGTGATGACGGCATCGGGGTGACGATAGGCCCGTGGAGTCTCGACTAGCGCGCTGCCGCAGGTGCGGCCAGCGTCCTGGCGTCTGAACCTTTCCCTCATGAGCAGGCGACTGCGCTGGATCAGCCGGACTTCGCTGTGGCTGGCCGCCCGGTTTGCCCGGGCTCTTGGCGCCAGTCGATAGGGGGGAGCGTTGCCTGCTCCCGAGCGGGGGAGCAGGCCTGGCAGGCGCCTCGGTCAGATGCTGAGGCGGCGTCAGAGGTGGAACGGGTCAGTGCGGCTCGACCCTGGCGAACAGATAGACCATGCACACGCTGTCCATCGGCATCACCGGATTGGTCCAGATCATCCGGGTGTGCTGTCCCTGGCGGTCGAATACGCGGGTGATCAGGTCGGAGGCGCCATCCAGCGCCTTGGGGTGTTCGGTCTCTCCCTCGGCTACGTTCAGCACCCCTTCGAGGCGCACGATCTGGCGCACCCGCGACAGTTCGCCGAGCGCCTGCTTGAGCTGCGCGATGGCGTTGAGCGCTGCCAGCGAGCAGGCTGCGTAACCCTGTTCGAGGTCCAGGTCGCGGCCCAGCTGGCCGCGATACCTGACGCCGCCGGCGAACCAGGGAAACTGCCCCGAGGTCATGAAGGTATCGCCGGCGATGCACCAGGGCAGGTAGTTGCCGAGCGCCGGCGCGGGCTCGGGCAGTTGCAGGCCGAGTGTGGCCAGGCGTGTTTCGGGCGTGTCGTGCATGGGGCGTTCCTCTGATGGGACGGCTCAGCCGTCGATCGGCTCCAGCCATTGGCCGAATGTGCGTGGGTTGGCGGCCAGCCAGGCCTGCGCGGCGGCTTGCGGCTGCAGGCCACCACGGTTGATGGCGAAGTCGAGCTCCGCGACCTGGGCATTGCTCAGGCGGATGTTGTCCAGCACCTGCAGGTGCTGCGGGCTGAAGTGCTGCAGACGGTCCTCTCGGGCCAGCAGCACCGCGCGGTCGATGCCGCCGAGCAGGCCCAGCGGCTCATGCAGTTCGCGCAGGCGATGCTGTGCATGCAGAAACTGTGGTTGCCACAGCGGCACCACCGCCCAGCGGCGTTCGGCGATGGCGCTCTCGATGGCCTCGATGCATTGCGCCTGCGTGCCGGTGAGGAAGCGGTAACCCGCGTCGGTCAGGCCATAGGCCTGCATCATCTGTTGCGAGAAACGGGTGATCCCGGCGCCAGGGCCGATGCCCTGGATCACCGGCGTCATTCGTGCGCGCACGGCCGGGCGCAGCAGGTCCGCGATCTCGGCGACCTCGCTCTGCGGCACGTAGTCCGGCACGCCCCACAGGGCATAGGGCTGGTAGTGCAGGCCCAGCTCGCGGGTGGCCACGCTCTGCTGCACCTGCTCAAGGTACAGGCCGTGGCTGGACGGCAGCCAGGCCGAGGCCAGCATGTCGATCCGGCCCTGGCGCAGGCGTTCGAAGTTTTCCTCGTGCGGCGCATGGCTGCAGCGCACCGAGTACCCCAGGTGTTCGAGCAGCGCAGCGACCACGGCGCCGGTGGCGTGGTGGAAGGTCAGGTCGGTGATGCCCAGGTGGATCATTCAAGGTGCTCCTTGCCGCCACGGCGGCTCATCACATCAGCCGATGTCCGGTCGCGGCATGGCTTCGCCCAGCACGGCGTTCTCCGGGCGGTAGGGAAAGATCAGCTCGATGGTCACGCCGTTGGGGTCCTCGAGAAACAGCTGGTGCTCGCCGATCTGCGGCACGATGCGCTCGCGAAACGTCTGGCCGAGACTGAGCAGGTGCTGCTGCGTCTCGGCCAGGTGCGTGCCGCGCAGCGAGATGTGGTCGACGCAGCCACTGCCGTCGGCACCCTCCTGCTCGCCCAGGTAGGCGTGCAGCTGGCGGTCGTCGGCGGTCACGGCGACGAGATGCAGCACCGGATGGGCGCCGACGTACAGCCAGCGTCCGGGGAAGCGAAACGCCGGTCGCGGACCGTCGCTCAAGCCGATCACCCGGGTGAAGAACTCGACCGTCTGCTCCAGGCGGCTGGTACGCAGGGTGAAGTGATCGAGCCCCAGCAGGTTGCCCGCCGGCAGGCCGACGCCCTGGTCGTGGGCCTGCGGGCTCACAGCGCCTGCTCCTGGACCGGCGACGCGGGATAGTCGCTGTAGCCGCGCGCATCGCCGCCGAACAGGCTGCTCGGCTCGAAGTCGGCCAGCGGCAGGTTCTCGGCATAGCGGCGGGGCAGGTCGGGGTTGGCGATGAACGGGCGGCCGAAGGCCACCAGATCGGCATAGCCCTTGCCCAGCACCCACTCGGCGCGTGCCTGATCGTATTTGCCGGCGACGATGATCGGGCCGCGGAAACGCTGGCGGATGTCCTGGCGAAACGCTTCGGTGAATTCGGGGGCGTCGTCCCAGTCGGCCTCGACCAGATGCAGGTAGGCGATCTGCCTGGCGTCCAGGTAGCTGGCCGCATCGAGGATGGTCGGCAGGATGTCCGGGCAGGCCATGCCACGCGCGGTGAGGAACGGAGCCAGGCGAATGGCGGTGCGCGCGGCGCCGACTTCGTCGGCCACGGCGTCGATCACCTGACGCAGAAAGCGCAGGCGATTTTCCCGCGAGCCGCCGTATTCGTCGCTGCGCAGGTTAGAGGTGGTGCGCAGGAACTGGTCGATCAGGTAGCCATTGGCCGCGTGTACCTCGACACCGTCGAAACCGGCGGCAATGGCGTGCCTGGCGGCGACGCGGTAGTCCTCGACGATTGCCTGTATTTCCTCGCGCTCGAGTGCTCGCGGGATGGGGCAGGGGTGCATGCCGCCCTCGCCGGTGACCGGGTCGACTTTCCAGATCGCGCCGTCGAAGGCGACGGACGAGGGCGCGACCGGAAGCTGCCCGTCATGGAAGTCCGGGTGCGACATGCGCCCGACGTGCCAGAGCTGCAGGTAGATGCGCCCCCCGGCCTGGTGCACGGCACGGGTCACCAGGCGCCAGCCTTCCACCTGCTCGGCACTGTGGATGCCGGGGGTGAACGAGTAGCCCTTGCCCTGTGGCGAGATCTGCGTGGCCTCCGAGACGATCAGCCCGGCGCTGGCACGCTGCGCGTAGTAGCTGGCATTGAGGGCGTTGGGTACGTCACCGGGCTGCGTGCTGCGCGCGCGTGTCATCGGTGCCATAACCAGGCGGTTGGCCAGTTCCAGGTTGCCAACGCGGACCGGGTCGAAGAGTTTGCGAGAGTCGGACATGGACGTTTCTCCGTGGGATCAGTTGATGAGTGCGCCGCCATCGATATCGATGACCGCACCTGTCATGAAGGGGTTGTCGATGGCCAGCAGGTAGCCCTGGGCCAGGTCTTGCGGCCTGCCGACGCGGCCGACCGGCAGGTTGTTGGCGGCGCGTTGCAGCATGGCCAGGCGTGCGTCCTCTGCCATGCCGGCATAGGCTTCGCTGTCGGTCAGGCCGGGGCTGACGACGTTCACCCGCAATGGCGCCAGTTCACGTGCCAGCACCTTGGCGACGGCTTCGAGCGCTGCGTTCATCGCCGTCTTGACGAAGGTGCCGGGCACGGCGCGGCGTGCCAGGAAGCCGCTCGTCAGCGTCAGGCTGCCACCGGCGCGCAGGTACCGTGCGCCTACCTTGGCCACGGCCAGGCTGCCCCAGAACTTGGTGTCGAAGGCGGCCCTCGCCGTGCTCAGGTCCATGTCGAGCAGTTGCCCGCCCGGCGCTTGTGAGCCGGCGGTGAAGATCAGGTGGTCGATAGTGCCGATGGCCTCGAAGTAGCGCTCCACGGCGCTCGGGTCGGTGACATCCAGGCCGCTGCGGCGGCTGGCCACCAGCACCCGACCCGGGCGCTCGCGGAGTGCATCCGCAAGTGCCCGACCGATACCCGTATGGCCGCCGACGATGACGCTGGTGCTTTGCTCGGTGAAGTTCACGGTGCTTCCCCCTCGATGAACGATGGGGGTACCTTATGCTTTGCGCTGCAGGCTTAAAATCCAGCAAGAATCGAAAAGATATTTCGGATATTACGAATGATGCTCAACCACCTGGAGCTGTTCCTGCTGATCATCGAGAAGGGCGGGCTTTCTGCCGCCGGGCGTGAGCTGGGGCTCTCGCCCGCCTCGGTGTCCGAACGGCTGGCCGCACTGGAGTCGCACTATGGTGTGGCGTTGCTGACCCGCACCACGCGCTCGATCAGTCTGACGGACGAAGGCCGGACGCTGGCCGAGGGCGCCCGCCGCCTGCTGGCCGAAGCGGAGGAACTGGACAGCCGGGTGCGTCTTGGTGCGCAGAGCCTGAGTGGGCCGGTGCGCTTGAGTGCTCCGGTCGATCTGGGGCAGGCGCGCATCGTGCCGATTGTCGACCGCTTTCTCGACCAGCACCGCGAGGTCAGCGTCGAGCTCAACCTCACCGACGGCTTCGTCGACCTGGTCAGCCAGGGCCTCGATTTTGCCGTGCGCTACGGCACGCTGGCTGACAGCAGCCTGAAGGTCAAACCCATCGGCGAGAACCGGCGCGTCGTATGCGCCGCGCCCGGCTACCTCGAGCGCATGGGTGTGCCATTGCACCCCGATGAACTGCACGGGCATGACTGCATCGTCATGCGTTTCGGCATCAACAGTGATCACCAGTGGTCGTTTCTCGTCGACGGCAAGCCCTACTCGGTCGCCGTCCGCAGCCGGCGCATGGCCAACCATGGCGAACTGGTCAGGCGCTGGGCGCTGCAGGGCCATGGTCTGTGCCTGAAATCGGTATGGGACGTGCAGGCCGACCTTGATGGCGGACGACTGATCGAAGTCCTGGCGCCATACAGTGCGGCACGTACGGCCCTGCAGATCGTCTACCCGGGGACGCGCAGCCAGCCGCGCCGCGTACGCGCGCTGATCGAGGCGATCGCCACGGAGCTTGCCGCCGATGACAGAACCTAGCCAGAGCGGGCCGTTGCCAGAGTGGGCAAGTGCCCTGGCTTGGCTTTCCGACGGCACACCCAGTAGATTGGCAGCGCGAACAGCCCTTCAGACGAAGCCCGGTGCCGCCCGCCCTGCGTGATGTGCATGTGACCACTGCCTTCCGAGGCACTGCGCGGCTGCGACAGCCAATGGTGGCGAAACCAACCGAAAAGGAACTGTCCCTAGTGTCCACTCCCGTTACTGATATCGCTTCCGCGCCGGCTCAGGTCATTCGCATTGCCAGCAGCGCCAGGCATCGTGTGAGAACCCTGTCGATCCGCGAGGACCTCCTGGTGCTGGTGCGCCGTGGTCGCAAGGCGCTCATCGCACCAACCGGGACCCTCAGCGTATCGAAGAACGAAGTGGTGGTGCTGGCACGGGGAACCCAGTGGGACGTGCTCAATGATCCCGCTGACGAGTCGTGCTACGAGGCGCTGGCCTTGGCCTTTTCCGACGAACCTGTCAGGGCGGTTGCGGCCATCCTGCCGCCGGTGCGGGACGAGCTGTCCGCAGCCAGGACCATGGACCTCGACGGTGAACTGAGCGAGGTCATCGAGCGCACTGCGCTGGCCCTGGAGGCGGCGACGGTTTCTCCTTTGCTGCAGCGCCACCGGGTGATCGAACTGTTGCTTGTCCTGGGTGAGCGTGGCGTGCGTCTCAAGCCCGTCGAGCAGATTTCCTGGGCGGAGCGTATCCGCCGGCTCATCGCTCTGCGGCCTGAAGAGGACTGGAGAATCGAACGTCTCGCCGAGGTTTTCCATACCAGCGCCTCGACGCTGCGCCGACGCCTCGCCGGGTCGGGATTCACCCTCGCCGGGCTGGTCCGCGAGGTGCGCCTGGAAACCGCTCTGGTCCTGCTGCAGAGCACCCAGCGCTCCATCAACGACATCGCCCTGCATTGTGGTTGGGAGTCACACAGCCGCTTCAGCGCGGCCTTCCAGGCGCGCTGGGGATTCGCGCCCTCGGTGATGCGCCAACGCTTGGCGCAGAATGGCGCGCATCTGGAGCGTTTGGCGTAGCGGGGCAGGTTACGCGGCGGGATCATTGCCGCCGTCGAATACTGTCAAGGAATCTCTCCGATGCGCCCTGTGATCGCTGTCGCTCTTGCTTTCGTCTGCCTGCCTGCATTGGTCAGGGCTGCAGACTTCACGCTGACCAGTTCGTCGTTCGCGGATGGGGGAACCCTGTCCGAACGGCACGTATACAGCGGCTTCGGCTGCAGTGGCGACAATCTTTCGCCGGCGTTGTCCTGGAGTGGCGCGCCAGCCGGGACGAAGAGCTTCGTGGTCACCGCTTACGACCCGGATGCACCCACAGGGTCGGGCTGGTGGCATTGGGTCCTCTATGACCTGCCGGCAAGCACCTCGTCGCTGCCTGAGGGCGTTGGCCAGAAGGCTGGCCAAGCGCTGCCGGAGGGGGCGGTAGAGGGCGTCAGCGACTACGGCTCGGCCGGTTTTGGCGGCGCCTGCCCGCCGCAGGGGGACAAACCGCACCGCTATGTGTTCACCGTGCATGCGTTGAAGGTGGAAAAGCTGGAGCCGCCATTGGCGAACGCCTCGCCGGCGCTGATCGGCTTCCTCGTGCATTTCAACAAGCTGGCCAGTGCGAGCGTGACGGCCACTTACGGACGTTGAACGTAGGGCTGCACACGGGGTTGCGCAGAACGGTCCGGCCGCTGCCGCAGCTCGCCATTTGCCGGCTGGCGTCGGGCTGGATCGATTCCATGCTAGATTCCTGAGGGTGGATCCAGCCTGGCTCGAGAATGATTTCCGACGTTTGGAGAGGCTGGATTTCAATTGCTCCAATCCCTGCCGAGGACGACGCCAATCCCATGAACATTCATCTTGTCTCGAGTATCGCACTGCTTGCTTCCGGCATGGCGCAAGCCGGAATCCCTCTGTTGAACTACAGCTGCCCCGGTTCGATCGAGGTGCATGCCGATCAAGGTGGCCCCGTCTATGTGAATGGCAAGGAAGCCAAGCTGAAGAAATTCAGCGACAGCTATCACGAGGCCTCACATGACGGCGTCACCATCTCGCTCATGCAGAACCCGGATCAGAGTATGAGTGTTTCCTATACAGCGAAACACGGCGTTCATGGTGTCTGTCAGGATGCCTCGGCATCGTCCAGCGTGGTTCCCAACAAGGAGCCAAGCAAGGCCGAGCAGGCGTGTCTGGCGGCTGTTGCGAAAACCACGGGGGTGGCCCAGAGCTCGTTGTCGGTCATCGATGTCATGAGTGCCGAAGCGGGCATCGGGGTGATGGTCAGGGTTCCGGGGGCAGACGCTCACTGGTCCTGCCTCTCAGATGCGGATGGCAATGTTCAGGGCACCCGCTACAGCGGTTCGGAGGGCAAGCTCTGAGCCTGCTCCGCCCAGAGCAGTGTGCCCTGGGCGGAATTTGGTCTCTTCGCGCAACGAGCCAGGGCCGAGTGGCTAGTCTGGGAGAGCCGTTGCTGGTTCAGAAGAACCCCAGCGGATTGATGTCGTAGCTGACCAGCAGGTTCTTGGTCTGCTGGTAGTGATCGAGCATCATCTTGTGGGTCTCACGCCCGACCCCGGACTTCTTGTAGCCGCCGAAGGCAGCATGCGCCGGGTACAGGTGGTAGCAGTTGGTCCATACGCGACCCGCCTTGATCGCGCGGCCCATGCGGTAGGCGACGTTCATGTCGCGGCTCCACACGCCGGCGCCCAGGCCGAACTCGGTGTCGTTGGCGATGGCCAGCGCCTCGGCCTCGTCCTTGAAGGTGGTCACGCCGATCACCGGGCCGAAGATCTCCTCCTGGAACACGCGCATCT
>NZ_SBHZ01000015.1 GCF_004521985.1 Ectopseudomonas khazarica | reverse complement strand
GCGCTGGACGGCCTGCCGTCGCCCGAGGCCGGCCCTCCCCCGCCACGACTCGATGGCCCGCTGATCGTCTTCGGCTTTCAGCTGATCACCCTGCTGCTCGCGGCCTGGTACTGCGCGCGCCTGCTCAGCCGGCCGATCCGCCACCTGGCCGAGGCAGCCGAACAGCTGGCCGACGACCTCGACAGCCCGCCGCTGCCACTGGCCGGGCCACGCGAGACACGTCAGGCCGCCCAGGCCTTCAACCAGATGCAGCAGCGCATTCGCGGCCAGGTGCAGCAGCGCACGCGCATGCTGGCAGCGGTGTCGCACGATCTGCGCACGCCGCTGGCCCGCCTGAAACTGCGCCTGGAACAGATCCCCGACACGCAGGTGCGCGAGCGCATGGCCCTGGACCTGGCCGAGATGACCGAGATGCTCGATGCCACCCTCGGCTACCTGCGCCAGCTGCACAACGCCGAGCAAGCACAGAACCTGGATATCCAGGCGCTGGTCGAAGCGCTGGCCGAAGACGCCTGCGAACGCGGCGAGGATGTCGGCGTCCGGGGCCAGTGCGCGCCCCTGCAGGCGCGCCCGGTGGCACTGCGCTCGTGCATCAACAACCTGGTGGAGAATGCCCTGCGCTACGCCGAGCATGCCGAGATCGAACTGCGCGACGGCCCCGAGTGGGTCGAGGTACGCGTCATCGACTACGGCCCGGGCATCGCGCCGGCCTTGCGGGAAAGCGTGTTCGAGGCGTTCTACCGCGTGGAAGGTTCGCGCAATCGCAACTCCGGCGGCGTGGGCCTTGGGCTGACCATCGCCCGCGAGGCGGCGCAACGCCAGGGCGGCGACATCCACCTGGAAGAAACCCCCGGTGGCGGCCTGACGGCCATACTGCGCCTGCCACGCGCGCTCACGTGTCCTGCCTGATACAAAGTCCACACACCCCGTACATAAGCGCCCCTGAACCTGCCATGGCTGAAGAAGCCTCTTCAGCCAGCCAACCATGGGAGCAACGCTCATGATCAGTGGTGTCAGCAGTTACTCGGGCTACGCCTACAGCTCGACTTACTCCAGCACCCAGCGCAGCACCGCCAGCAGCGGAAGCTGCGCCGGAGGCCCGGCCAACATGCAGGAAAAGCTGTTCAGCCTGCTCGACAGCGACGGCGACGGCAGCGTCGCCAAGGAAGAACTGAGCAGCGTGCTCAGCGCCGCACAGGAGAACGACAGCAGCCTGACCATCGACATCGACGAGCTGTTCAGCCAACTCGATGGCAATGGCGATGGCAGCCTCGACAGCGACGAGATCGCCGCACTCGCACCGCCTCCGCCGCCGCCACCGGGCGGGCCCAACCCCGAGGACATGTTCGCCCAGCTCGACGCCAACGGTGACGGCCGCATTGATGCCGACGAACTCGCCGCACTGGCCAACGACGGCGCAGTCGACACCAGTGCCCTGCTCGCCGAGCTGGACAGCGACGGTGACGGCGGCCTCGACCTGGACGAACTGAGCGCACTCGCGCCACCCCCTCCGCCGTCTGGCGGCCCCTCATTCGAACTGGCGCAGAGTAGCGAAGGCGACGACGCGACGCTGGACAGCCTGCTCGAGGCCGTCGCCCAGCGCCCACCCAGGCCCGAGCTCGAACCACAGGTCTCGGAGATGATCGGCAAGCTGCTGCAGCACTACCAGAGCAGCCAGAACGACGCCGGCAGCCTGGGTAGCCAGCTCAGCCTCAGCGCCTGAGCGCGAGCCGCCGCTGGCCTCACTGGCGGCGGCGTCCAGCGCCGCTCAATCGCCCCTCAGGCGGTAGCCCACGCCCGCCTCGGTAATCAGGTAGCGGGGCGCGGCCGGATCGTCACCCAGCTTCTGCCGCAGATGACCGACCACCACGCGCAGGTAGTGGCTGTCACCGACGTGGCTCGGCCCCCAGATGTCGCGCAACAGCTGCTGCTGCGTCACCACGCGTCCGAGGTGCTGGCCAAGCAGGGCGAGCACCGCATACTCCTTGGGCGTCAGGGCGACTTCGCCGCCCTCCACGCTGACCCGTCGATAGGCCAGGTCGATGTTCAGCCCGCCACAGACGATGTTCGCCGGCAGCGCTTCGCGTACCTGCCCCTGGCGCAGCAGCACGCGCACACGGGCCAGGAACTCCTGAATACCGAAGGGCTTGCTCACGTAGTCGTTGGCGCCGCCGTCCAGCGCCAGCACCTTCTCGCCCTCGCTGGCGCGCACCGACAGCACCAGCACCGGCACCTGGCTCCATTCACGCAGGCGGCGCAGGACCTGCTGGCCGTCGAGATCGGGCAAACCAAGGTCGAGCACCACCACATCCGGGCTCTGCAAGGCCGCCTGGGCCAGACCGTCTTCGCCGTTCGCGGCCTCCAGCACCCGATAGCCCTGAGCACTGAGGGCGATACGCAGAAACTTGCGAATCTGCGCCTCATCGTCGATCAGCAGAATGCTCGGTCCCTGGCCCATCACTCTTCCTCGTTGGTTTGTGGTTGCGCGGTCAATGGCAGGTGCAGGGTGAGGCTGGCACCACGGCCATCCAGCCCGTCGCCGACGCTGACGCGGCCACCGTGGGCACCGACCATGCCCTGGCAGATGGCCAGGCCCAGCCCCGTGCCCTGGCCACCACGGTCCCCGCGCGCGGCGGTGTAGAACATGTCGAAGATCTTCACCCGCTCCGCCTCGGGAATGCCAGGCCCCTGATCGGCGACGACGAAACGCAACGTCTGTTCATCGAACTCCAGCGACACACGCAGACGCCCATCCGGCGGCGAGAAACGCGCAGCGTTCTCCAGCACGTTGACCAGCGCCTGCTCGATCAGCGCCGCATGCACGTACAGCAGCGGCGGCTCTGCCGGCAGCACACACTGCACCCGCAGCGGGGCAAGCACCGTGCGCAGGCGCTGCAGGGCGCTGGCGACGATGTCACTGGGCGCCACCCAGTCACGCGCCAGCTTGAGCCCGCCATGGCCCAGGCGGGTCATGTCGAGCAGGTTCTGGATATAGCGGTCGAGCCGTTCGGCCTCATCACGGGTGCCTTCCAGCAGCTCGTGGCGATCCGCTGCGGGGATCGCGTCGCCCAGTGCCAGCAGGGCGTCGATGGAACCGCGCATGGCCGTCAGCGGCGTACGCAGGTCGTGCGACACCGAGGCCAGCAAGGCACTGCGCAACTCTTCGGTCTGTCCATGCAGGCGCGCGGCTTCCAGCTCCTCGGCCAACTGCGCGCGCGCCAGGGCCTGTGCCAGCGGCTGAGCGAGCGCGGCGACCAGCCGGCGGCGCGTGTCCGTCAGCGGCGTGCCAGCGGCTGTCCGCAGGCCGAGCAGCAGCAAGGCGCCCTCCTCCCCGCACAGCGGCCACCACCACCAGCGGCTGCCCGGCAGGGTGTCGGTGCCGAGACCGGCGGGCTGCTCATGCTGCCAGGCCCAGTCCGCGGCAGCGCGCTCGGCGTCGGACAGCTCGATGTGCAGGCCACCCTCGTGCTGCCACGGCCCCTGCGCCATGCGCGACAGCAGCGTCAGTTGCACCTCCGCCCAGCCGCCCAGTTGCTGCTCGGCCACCGCCAGCACGGCCTGGCGGTCAGCGGCGACGGTCAGCTTGCGCGACAGCTCCAGCAGTGCCGTGGTTTCACCCTGCATGTGGCGCAGCGCCTGCACCTGACGCCGCTGACGGCTGGCCAGGTTACCGGTCAGGCCGGCCATGAGCAGGAAGAACAGCAGCGTCAGCACGTCCTCCTGACGCTGGATGTGCAGGGTCAGGGTCGGCGGGATGAAGAGGAAGTTGTAGACCAGAAACGACAGCCCCGAACACAGCAGCGCCGGCCCCAGACTGCTGCGTACGGCCACCAGCAACACGGCGGCGAGAAACACCAGCGAGATGTTCGGCAACTCCAGTATCCGCGCCAGCCCGAGGGCGATCAGCGTGGCACCGGCGGTCGCCAACAGCGCCAGCAGATAGTCGCGCCAGCGCGGTGCCGGTTGCCGGCCACGCCCGGCGTGCGGCTGCCCCGCCTCGGCATCCAGCACGCTCACTTCCAGTCCGGCCCCCGCCGCCAGCAGGCGCTCGCCAACACCACGGCCGAACCAGCGCCGTCGCAGGCGCCGTGCACTGCTGCCAACCAGAATCAGGCTGGCACGCCGCTCGCGGGCATGCTCGAGCAGCGTGCGCGCCACCGACTCGCCGTGCAGGATCACCACCTCGCCCCCCAGGCGCTCGGCCAGGCTCAAGGCCGCCTGCACCCGCCCACGCTGCACGTCGTCCATGGCCTGGCGGCTGTTGACGTGCACCACCGACCAGGGCAGATGACGCCGCTCGGCCACCCGGCAGGCGTGACGCACCAGGCGCTCGGCCTCGCCATCACCATCCACCCCCACCAGCAAGCGCCCAAGCACGCTGGGCGCGGCCTGGCCAAGCTGGCGGTAGCGCCGGTCGAGATCGGCATCGACCCGTGCGGCGGCGGTCTGCATGGCCAGCTCACGCAGCGCGGTCAGGTTGGTCGGAGAGAAGAACGCGTCGATGGCTGCCCGCGCCTGTTCGGGCATGTACACCTTGCCGTCGCGCAGGCGCTCCAGCAGCTCGCGCGGCGGCAGGTCGATCAACTGGATCTCGTCGGCTTCCTGCAGCACCCAGTCCGGTACGGTTTCACGCACCTGCACCCCGGTGATGTCGCGGATGCGGTCGTTGAGGCTCTCCAGGTGCTGGACGTTGACCGTGGTGTAGACGTCGATGCCGGCCGTGAGCAGCTCCTGCACATCCTGCCAGCGCTTGGCGTGACGACTGCCAGGGGCGTTGCTGTGCGCCAGCTCGTCGACCAGTGCCAGCCTCGGCGGATCGAGCAGCAGACCGTCGAGGTCCATCTCGCAGATTTCCAGGCCACGGTAGGGCAGGCGCCGTGGCGGCTGTTGCGGCAAGCCCAGCAGCAGGGCCTCGGTGTCGCTGCGACCATGGCTTTCGACCACCCCCGCACGCAACGGCACGCCCATGCGCAGCTGCGCATGGGCGGCCTGCAGCATGGCGTAGGTCTTGCCCACGCCGGGCGCAGCACCGAGAAATACCTTGAGCCGCCCACGGCCTTCGCGGGGCAGGTCGGCAAGCAGCGCTTCGGCGCGCAGGCTGTCAGTCATGGCGGGATCATCAGCGGGCGTTGAGGGGCGGATTGTCGATCAGCGCCAGGTTCAGGGCCAGCACATTGACCACCGCAGGGCCAAACAGCGGGCGTTCGGTGTGCGCCTCGATCAGCTGCGACAGCACCTCTGGCGCCAGGTTGCGCGCCTGCGCAATGCGTGGCACCTGCCAGGCAGCGGCCGCGGGTGACAGATGCGGGTCGAGGCCGCTGGCCGAGGTGGTCACCAGCTGCATCGGCACCGGCGCCTGAGCGTCGTGGCCGGCGCTGAGCCGTGCGACGCGCTCGTACAGGCGCGGATTGCTCGCCGCCAGGTTGCTGGCGGCGCTGGCCACGGTGGCGTAATCACCCGCCGAGGGGCGTGGCTGGAACCACTGATCGCCGTCGAAGGCCTGGGCGATCAGGCGGCTGCCACGCACCTGCCCCATTTCGTCTCGCACCAGGCTGCCGGCAGCCTGGTCGGGGAATGCCAGGTGCGCCATGGCCGTGACCGCAAGCGGGTAGGCGACGCCGGTCAGCAGGGTCATCAGCGCCAGGGTGGCGACGGCAGGGCGAATATGTTCGAGCATGATGGTTCTCCAGAAAGTTGCCCCGGATCAGCTCCGGGGCAGGTCGAGCGCGGACTACACCCAGCCCAGCGCCACCAGCAGCAGGTCGAGCAGCTTGATGCCGGCGAAGGGGGCGAGCAGGCCGCCGAGGCCGTAGATCAGCAGGTTGCGCCGCAGCAGCTGGCCGGCATCCAGGGCCCGGATGCGCACACCGCGCAGCGCCAGCGGGATCAATCCGACGATGATCAGGGCGTTGAACACGATGGCCGAGAGAATCGCGCTTTGCGGGCTGTGCAGCTGCATCAGGTCGAGTGCGCCGAGCTGTGGATAGATACCGGCGAACAGCGCCGGCAGGATGGCGAAGTACTTCGCCACATCGTTGGCCAGCGAGAAGGTGGTCAACGCACCGCGCGTCACCAGCAGCTCCTTGCCGACCTGCACCACGTCGATCAACTTGGTCGGGTCGCTGTCCAGATCCACCAGGTTGGCGGCCTCGCGGGCGGCCTGAGTCCCATCGTTCATGGCCAGCCCGACATCGGCCTGGGCCAGAGCCGGTGCATCGTTGGCACCATCGCCACACATCGCCACCAGCTTGCCCTCGGCCTGCTCGGCGCGGATGCGCGCCAGCTTCTTCTGCGGCGTCGCCTCGGCGATCACGTCGTCTACCCCCGCCTCGGCGGCGATGGCCGCAGCGGTCAGCGGGTTGTCACCCGTCACCATGACGGTGCGGATACCCATGGCGCGCAGTTCGGCGAAGCGCTCACGGATACCCGGCTTGACCACGTCCTTGAGGTGAATGGCGCCGAGCAGTCGCCCGTCAGCGGCCACCAGCAGCGGTGTACCGCCGCTCTTGGCAATCTTCTCCACCTCGCTCGCCAGTGCCGCCGGCATGCCGTCACGCCCCAGCCCGAGGTAGGCCAGTACGGCGTCCACCGCGCCCTTGCGATAGGCCAGGCCATCCACGTCGACACCCGACAGGCGTGTCTCGGCGCTGAAGGCGATCAGCCTCATGCCATCAGGAGCGGGCAACGCCAGCGGCTGCAGCGACGCCAGGTACTCGACGATCGACTTGCCCTCCGGGGTGTCATCGCCCTGCGACGCCAGCAGCGCCGCCCTGGCCAGCTCCGCCGCAGCGACCCCGGGCGCCGGGAGCAGCGCGCTGCAGCGGCGGTTGCCGAAGGTGATGGTGCCGGTCTTGTCCAGCAACAGGGTATGCACGTCACCGGCCGCCTCGACCGCGCGCCCCGACTTGGCGATGACGTTCAGGCGTACCAGGCGATCCATGCCGGCGATACCGATGGCCGAGAGCAGGCCGCCAATGGTGGTGGGGATCAGCGTCACCAGCAGCGCGGCGAGATAGATCAGCGGCAGGTTGCCGTCGGCGAAGCGGGCGAAGGGCTGCAGGGTGGCCACCACCAGCAGGAAGATCAGGGTCAGGCCGATCAGCAGGATATCCAGCGCGACTTCGTTGGGCGTCTTCTGCCGGCGCGCGCCCTCGACCAGAGCGATCATGCGGTCGAGCGTGGACTCGCCAGGATTGGCGGTGATCCTCACCAGCAGCCAGTCCGACACCAGGCGGGTATTGCCGGTGACTGCCGAGCGGTCCCCGCCGGACTCACGGATCACCGGCGCGGACTCACCGGTGATGGCCGCCTCGTTGACCGCCGCAATCCCTTCGATCACCTCGCCGTCGCCCGGTATCAGCTCGCCGGCCTCGACCCGCACCACATCGCCCGTACGCAGGCTGGCGGCGGCGACCGACTGGAACTGCGCACCGACCCGCTTGCGCGCCATCAGTCCCTGGCCGGCGGATTTGAGGCTGTCGGCACGCGCCTTGCCACGGCCCTCGGCCAGCGCTTCGGCGAAGTTGGCGAACAGCACGGTGAACCACAGCCACAGGGCGATCTGCACGCCCAGGGCAGTGCTTACCTGGCCATCCCCGGGCTGAGCGGCTGGCACGAAACACAGCACGCTGGTGACCAGCGCCGTCAGTTCGACCACCAGCATCACCGGTGAACGCACCATCTGGCGCGGGTCGAGCTTGACGAAGGCCTGCCTGAGGGCCGGGCGCCACAGCGCACCGAGGTGGGTCTGCACCTTGCCGCTGGACGGGTTGGCGCTGCATTGCGCCGATACATGGACATTCATCACGGGCGCTCCTTCACAGTGCCAGGTATTCGGCCAGCGGGCCCAGGGCCAACGCCGGCATGAAAGTCAGGCCACCCACCAGGAGGATGGTCAGAGTCAGCAACACGACGAACAGCGGGCCGTGGGTGGGGAAGCTGTTCCGCCCCAGCGGGGCCGTGCGCTTGGCCGCCAGGCTGCCAGCGATCGCCAGCACCGGCAGGATGTAGCCGAAGCGCCCGAGCAGCATGGCCAGGCCGAGCATGAGGTCGTGGTAGGGGGTGTCGGCGCTGAAGCCGGCGAAGGCCGATCCGTTGTTGCCGGTGGCCGAGCCATAGGCGTACAGCGCCTGGGTGAAACCGTGCGGGCCGGGGTTGCCGATGGAGGCCGCAGGTCCGGCGAAGCTCACCGCCAGGGCAACGCAGACCAGCACGCCGAGCGGCATCACCATCAGCGTGGCGACCAGCAGGCGCACCTCGCGCGCCTCCAGCCGCTTGCCCAGGTAGGCCGGTGTGCGACCGATCATCAGGCCGGCGAGGAACACGGCGATCAGCACGAACAGCAGCATGCCGTAGAGACCGGCGCCGATGCCGCCGAAGATGATCTCGCCGAGCACCATGTTGAACAGCGGCACCAGCCCGCCGAGCGCGCTGAAACTGTCGTGCATGGCGTTCACCGAGCCATTGGAGGCCGCCGTGGTGGTGGTGGCCCAGAGCGCCGAAGCGAAGCTGCCGAAGCGGGCTTCCTTGCCCTCCAGTGAGCCCACCTGCTCGACGGGCAGCCCCGCCAGCAGCGGATTCGGCTGCAACTCCGCCCAGGCACAGAGGCCCAGCCCCATGGCGAACAGCAACAGCATGCTGGCCAGGATCGCCCGGCTCTGACGCAGGTCCCGCACGTAGTGACCGAAGGCGAACACCAGCGCTGCCGGGACCAGCAGGATCGACGCCAGCTCCAGCAGGTTGCTCAGCGCCGTGGGGTTCTCGAAGGGGTGCGCCGAGTTGACCCCGAAGAATCCGCCGCCGTTGGTGCCCAGCTGCTTGATGGCAATCTGGCTGGCCGCCGGCCCCATCGGCAGGGTCTGCTCGCTGCCCTGCAGGGTGGTCGCCGCCACGTAGTCGCTGAAGGTCTGCGGTACGCCCTGCCACACCAGCAGCAACGCCAGCATCAGACACAGTGGCAGCAGGCCGTAGAGCACGGCGCGGGTCAGGTCGACCCAGAAGTTGCCCAGACGGTCGCTGGACTGCCGCGTCAGCCCCCGGCACAGCACCACCAGCACCGCCAGTCCCACCGCCGGGCTGACGAAGTTCTGCACCCCCAGGCCAAGCATCTGACTGAAATAGCTGAGCTGTGCCTCACCGCTGTAGGCCTGCCAGTTGGTGTTGGTGACGAAGCTCACCGCCGTGTTGAAGGCCAGCGGCAGGCTCATCCCGGCCACCTGCTGCGGGTTGAGCGGCAAGGCGCCCTGCAACAGCAGGATGCCGGTCAGCACCAGCAGGCAGACCAGCGTGAAGGCCAGCAGTGCGAGGCTATAGCCGCGCCAGCCCTGCTCCTGCTGCGGGTCGATGCCGGCGACACGGTAACAGGCGCGCTCCAGGGGGTGCAGCAGAGGGCTCAGCCAGGTGCGCTGGCCTTCCATCACGCGATAGAAGTAGCGCCCCAGAAACGGCGCCGGTGCCAGCACCAGCAGGGAAAAAGCTGCCAGCAGCAGCCAGTCGTTGTCGTGCATGGCCACCTCCTCAGCCGCGCCCGGCGGTGAGCAGAGCCACCAGCAGGTAGGCGAAGAGGCCGATCACCAGGATCAGCGACACACCATCGATTGCGTTCATGTTCAAAGCTCCACGATGCGGGACGTCCGCTCGCGAGCATTGTCGGAAGGCCCGCCGTAAAGATTCGATTGGCAGGCGGCTGGCGGGGCGTAAAGAAAGCGTATCGATGCAGCGCCGCCGGGCCCGTGGCGGCGCGCCGGCTCAAGCGCCGCGCAACCCGTCAGGCATTGGCAAGCCCGCCACTCAGGCCAGCAACTGCACCGCCAGCCCCAGCAGCGCACAGGCCAGCAGCGTCTCGATCACGCCGCGCCGCAAGCCCAGCAGCGCCACGCCCGCGCCCAGCGTGATCGCTGCCGACAGCCAGTCGAAGGTCCCGCCGAAGCCCTCTGGCCAGAGCACGTGATAGGCGAAGAACAGCGCCAGATTGACGATGACCCCGACCACCGCAGCGGTGATGCCGGTCAGCGGCGCGGTGAACTGCAAGCGGCCGTGGGTCGACTCCACCAGCGGCCCGCCGGCGAGGATGAACAGGAACGACGGCAGAAAGGTGAACCAGGTGACCAATACAGCCGCCAGAGCACCACTGGCGAAGGCCGAGTCGCCCGCGAACGGCGGCTGGCCGTAGGCACCGACGAAGGCCACGAAGGCGACGACCATGATCAGCGGCCCCGGCGTGGTCTCGCCGAGCGCCAGGCCGTCGATCATCTGCCTGGGCGTCAGCCAGCCATACTGCTCGATGGCGCCCTGATACACATAGGGCAGCACCGCGTAGGCGCCGCCAAAGGTCAGCAGCGCCGCCTTGGTGAAGAACCAGCCCATCTGCGTCAGCGTGCCCTGCCAGCCGAACGCCAGGGTCAGCAGGCCCATCGGCAGCAACCACAGCAACGCGCCCAGCAGCAGGATCAGCCCCAGGCGAGCGGGCCGGAAACGCGTATGCGCCAGGCGCGTGTCGTCATCGATCAGCGCCGCCACCGGGGCGGCGCCAACCTCGCCATGCGCAGCCGCGCCGGTGAAATGCTGCGGCGCCAGGCGCCCGCCAAGGTAGCCGATCAGCGCGGCAGCCAGCACGATCAGGGGAAAGGGCAGCTGCAACGCGAAGATCGCGACGAAGGCCGCCAGCGCGATGCCCCACAGCCAGGCGTTTCTCAGCACCCGCCCGCCGATGCGCCAGGCCGCCTGCGCCACGATGGCCGTCACCGCCGGCTTGAGGCCATAGAAGAGCCCCGCCACCAGGGGCACGTCGCCATAGGCCAGATAGACCCAGGACAGGCCGATGAGGATCAGCAGCGATGGCAGCACGAACAGCACGCCGGCGATCACTCCGCCCCAGCTGCGGTGCATCAGCCAGCCGATATAGGTGGCCAGCTGCTGCGCCTCCGGCCCGGGCAACAGCATGCAGTAGTTCAGCGCATGCAGAAATCGTCGCTCGGACAACCAGCGGCGCTTCTCCACCAGCTCCTGATGCATGATCGAGATCTGCCCGGCCGGCCCGCCGAAGCTGATCAGCCCCAGCTTCAGCCAGAAACGCAACGCCTGCAGCAGGCTGACCGGGGCAGGACGCTCTGGCGAATCGGACATTGGGCAGGCTCCAGCACGACGAAAACCGACCGCCCACTATAGCCGCGAAACATGACAGCGAAGCGACAGCGCACGAAAAACGACCAGCCTCCCGCAGCCCTTGTACCACCTGGCCTGGAACGCTTTTCCCGCATCTTATCCACAGCGCTTTCCCCAGATTCTGTGCATGAGCCGGGCGCCTGCGGCCAGCCCCTGCCCCGCTGTGGGAAACTCAACGCAAGTCATTGATTGATCGAACGATGCGACCTGTCGATGACGCCAACAAGACGTCACTGGGCAAAAACTGAACGGCTCCGGGCAGGCCGCGGGAATGCTAGGCAGGAAGGGCTTTTGCAAAGGTTATCCACAGGACTGCCAACAGAATCTGTGAAGCAATCGGGAGGCGTCAGCCGTTGTACAGATAGACCACCAGGCGCTTCTCGGGGCTGACGACGATCAGGCCGATCCGACCATAGGCGTAATAGCTGCCCGGGCTGTTGATAAGGCTGTCGACATCGCGTATCAGCGCGGCGGCCACCTCGATGCAGAAGCCATAACGGCAGAGGTAGTCGAGGCTGCTCAGCGACTGCTGGCGACTGTCCAAAGGCCAGTGCCGCTCGTCCGCGGCGATCGGCGTTTCTTTCCAGTCGCTGTACGAGCCGCGCCAGCGCCGCCCTGCAGTGGCGCTGTTGCCCGGCATGTTCTCGAAGAAGCCCAGCCCCGTGCCGGCGAGCGCCGCGGTGGCTGCGGGCAGGCGATAGACGAGAATCCCGGTCTCGTTGCCGCCTGGGCCGAATCCCCAGGACTCCTCCATGGCATAGACGATGGAGGTGACCTGCAGCGCGTCGGGCACCATGCTCAGGCGGTGCTCGTTGAGCGTGTGCAGATAGGCCAGGCGGATCGCCAACGCACAGGCGAAGGTGCCGAGGACCAGCGTTGCGTAGATGAGCAGCTTGCGAGCGGTGGACATGCGCCGTTTCGTCCCTGAAGGTCAGTCGTCCTGCCAGCCTGGGGAGCAGGCTGGCCCGCCCTACTCTACACAGGCCGGGACCACAGACAATGGGGACAACGGTCAACCGCCGCCTCTGTGCAACCCGCACACAGGGAAACGCCCGACAGACAGCTCGGTAATGCTGCTTATCCAAGGTTGCACGCGTTTGGCTCCCCTCTCCCATTCATGGGAGAGGGGCTGGGGGAGAGGGGACTAGGCGCGTCCGACTACTGCTCCTGGGAACAGCATTACGACAGGTCGGGCGTTTTCCTCAGCGTGCCGGCCCCGCTTCAGTTGCCGGCGGCCTTCAGCAGCGGGTTGCCATTGGCGCCGGCACCGCCGTTGGTCTTGTAGGCGTCCAGCAGTTTGCCGGCCTTGCTCCACTCGAACACGGTCGACTCGTTCTTGTTGTACGCCCCTGGTATCGCGGTGATCAGGCTGTAGTCGTACTTCCACACTTCCTTGCCGCTCAGCTCGGACTTGGAGTTAGGGTGACCGACCTGCTTGACGACCTCATCCTGAGTGGCACCGGAGCTTTTCAGCTGCTGCAGCGTTTCCGGGGCGATGTACACGCCGGTCTCGTAGTCCAGCGGCGTACGAACGTTGCAGCCTGCCAGCAGGGTCAGAGAGAGGGCCGCCGCGGCGATGAGGGTTGTCTTGTTCATGCTGAATGTCCTTGTTTTGATCCGTCCATACCGCCCACGGGGCCTCGGCGCTGCGCGCGAGCAGCCACGCAAGGGCGGTAAGCAAGGAGCATAAGGACGGGCAGGTGGCCCAGCCATAACACAGATGACCTAATGGCCTTGTGCTGGCTGTACCGCCCCGGACCAGGATCGCGTCAGCGACCGAACGCTGTCAGGCCACCTTGCTCGGCGACGCATCCTCGAAACGGTCGACCTTGCGCAGGCTCTTGAAGCCGAGCATCCAGCCGCCGGTCACCAGCAGGGTGCAGGCGCAACCGAGCAACGCCGCCGGCACCACGCCGAACCAGGCGGCACTGGTACCGGCGCGGAATTCGCCCAGCTCGTTGGACGAACCGATGAACAGCATGTTCACCGCGTTGACCCGGCCACGCATGGCGTCCGGTGTGGAGAACTGCACCAGCGAGGAACGAATGTACATGCTCACCATGTCCGCGCCGCCGGCCACCATCAGCGCGGCGAAGGACAGCCAGAACAGGCTGGACAGGGCGAACACCAGGTTGGCCAGGCCGAACAGCGCCACCGCGCCGAACATCACCAGGCCGACATGCCGGTTGAAGGGTCTCATGCTCAGGTACAGGCCCACGGTCACCTCGCCGATGGCCATGGCGCTGCGCAGCAGGCCCAGGCCCGTGGGGCCGACCTCCAGCACCTCCTGGGCGTAGATCGGCAGCAACGCCACCACGCCACCGAGCAGCACGGCGAACAGGTCCAGCGAGATGGTGCCGAGAATGATCGGCCGCGTGCGGATGAAGTGGATACCCGCAGTGAAGCGCGCCCAGGCGGTCGATTCCAGCGCCTGCATCTTCTCCGCATAGCGCACCGGCACCAGCGGCAGCAGCGCCGTGCCAACGAGGAAACACAGCAGACACACCGAGTAGGTCAGGCCACCGCCGCCGATGGCGTACAGGCCACCGCCGAGCACCGGGCCGGAAATGGTCGCGCCGCGCATGATCATGCTGTTGGCCGCGATGGCCGCCGCCAGGCGCTCGCGCGGCACGATCTGCGGCAACAGGCTCGACAGCGCCGGTCCGGTGAAGGCACGGCCACAGCCGTAGAGCACCAGCACGGCGTAGTACCAGCTGACCGGCGCCTCGCTCAGTGACAGCCAGAGCAGCGCCCCCGCGCACAGCGCCTCCACCAGCCAGCTGAGCATGAGGATCAGCTTGCGGTCGTAACGGTCGATCAGGTCGCCCGCCGGCATCAGCAGCACCAGCATGGGGATGAACTGGGCCAGGCCGACATAGGCCAGCGACAGGGGATCGCGCGTCAGGTCATAAACCTGCCAGGCCACCACGATGGCCTGAATCTGCACGGCGAAGACCACCACGATGCGCGCGACGAGAAAGGGCAGGAAACCGGGAAGCCGGTAAACGGAAACTGGGGCAGCGGACACGGAGGAAACCTCGAGGCATGACCGGCCGATGCCGGTCGAGGTGAGCCGGCCAATCTACGGCAAAGCCCTGCCATGGGGCAAACCGGTGAACAGGTTGTTGCGCTGGTTGCTCCACAGGCAGATGGCAACCGAAATATTTTGGGCCGGTTCGACGAATCTTGTGCAGTCGCGGCTGAAGCCCCTCCCACGCTCCGTGCGGTTGCGGGCGGTATGGTTCAGACCACAAACCCGTAGGAGGCGCTATAGCGGCGAGCTGTTTCATCGCGGCTGAAGCCGCTCCTTGGGAATAGCGTGCAAGCGCAGAGGGCAGACGACTTTGGTAGCCTTGTCCGAACGTTTTTACGGAAGCCTCGCCATGCCGCTCACCCTCGACGAACTCGCCCAGATCAGCGCCCTGACCCTGAGCCACTATCAGGACAGCGCCGAGGATTTCCGCGCGGGCACCCGCGACCACGACGTCAGCCAGAACATCGCCGCCCTGCTGCGCCATATCGAGGCGCCGAGGCCCTGGCGCATCCTCGATCTCGGCTGCGGCCCCGGCCGCGACCTGCGCACCTTCAGCGCGCTCGGGCATCAGGCCGTCGGCCTGGATGGCTGCGCCGAATTCGTCGAGATGGCGCGCACCGACAGCGGCTGCGAGGTGTGGCAGCAGAACTTCCTCGCCCTGGACCTGCCCGAGGCGCATTTCGACGGTATCTTCGCCAACGCCAGCCTGTTCCATGTGCCGGACCAGGAGCTGCCGCGCGTGCTCGGCCAACTGCATGCGGCGCTGAAAACCGGCGGCGTGCTGTTCAGCTCCAACCCGCGCGGCGACAACCAGGAAGGCTGGAACGGCCCGCGCTACGGCAGCTACCACGACCTGGAGCGCTGGCGTGCACGGCTCGTCGCTGCCGGCTTCGCCGAGCTGGAGCACTACTACCGTCCAGACGGCCTGCCACGTGAGCAACAACCCTGGCTGGCCAGCGTCTGGCGTGCCCGCTGAACACAGGCCGGCCGCGACTCACAATGGGGCAGGGATTCGCGCCGTGCATTCTTTTGGGCTGCGCGCGCCACCCGCAACGCGCCTGAGCGCAGCGCCCGAGGCCCGGAACAGAGCGGCCTGGCGCATCTCGACAGGGATTGGCACAGCCACTGCATGACTCCGTACAAGCCCGGCCACCCGGGCAACCCACTCGGTCAACGGCGATCGAACAGCCAACGCAGGCAATTGGGTAGCGACGTGCCATAGAGCGGCACGCGACAGAACAGGCAAAGGCGCCTGGAACCGCAAGGTTTCAGGCGCTTTTTTTTGCCGCACGAAAACCTGATGAGCTTTCGCCGGGAACCACCATGAACAGCACAGAACGCCCCAGCAACAAGCAACGCCTGGTCATCATCGGCAACGGCATGGTCGGCCACCACTGCGTCGAGCAACTGCTCGCGGCCGGCGCGCTGGAACACTACCGGATCGACGTGTTCGGCGAGGAGGCGCAGCGCGCCTACGACCGCGTGCACCTCTCCGAATACTTCAGCGGGCGCGATGCTGAATCCCTGGCGATGAGCGCCGCCGAACTGTACGCACGCCCCGGCCTGTACCTGCACCTGGCTGCGCCGGTGCTGGAGATCGACCGCGCCGCCTGCGAGGTGATCACCGCCAAGGGGCGCTTCACCTACGACAAGCTGGTGCTGGCCACCGGCTCCTACCCCTTCGTGCCGCCCATCGAAGGCGCCGAGGGCGATGCGCGCCTGGTCTACCGCACCCTCGACGATCTCGACGCCATCCGCGCCGCCGCCCAGGGCAAACGCCGCGGCGTGGTGGTCGGCGGCGGCCTGCTCGGTCTGGAGGCAGCCAACGCGCTGAAATCGCTGGGCCTGGAAGCGCACGTGGTGGAATTCGCCCCGCGCCTGATGCCGGTGCAACTCGACGACTTCGGCGGCGCCGCGCTCAGGCAGCGCATCGAGGACCTCGGCGTCGGCGTGCACCTGGGCAAGGCCACGCAGTCGATCAGCGCCGGCAGCGACTACCGCTACCGGATGAACTTCGCCGGCGATGAGGCCCTGGAGACCGACCTGATCGTCTTCTCCGCCGGTATCCGCCCGCAGGACGCCCTGGCCCGCGCCTGCGCGCTGGAACTCGGCCCGCGCGGCGGCGTGGCGATCGATGACCAGTGCCTGAGCAGCGACCCGAACATCTACGCCATCGGCGAGTGCGCGGCCTGGAATGGCAGCATCTTCGGCCTGGTCGCGCCCGGCTACCAGATGGCCCGCGCCGTCGCTGCCCGGCTCTGCGGCGCCGAGGCGCAGCCGTTCCTCGGCGCCGACATGTCGACCAAGCTCAAGCTGCTCGGCGTCGATGTCGGCTCCATCGGCGACGCCCACGGCGCAACGGCCGGCGCGCGCAGCTACCGCTACATCGACGAGGCCAGCGCCAGCTACCGTCGCCTGGTGGTCTCCGCCGACGGCTGCCAGGTGCTCGGCGCCGTGCTGGTCGGCGACAACAGCTACTACGACACCCTGCTGCAGTACGCGCAGAACGGCATCAGGCTGCCGGACGACCCGGCCAGCCTGATCATGCCCGCCGGTGGCGGCGCCCCGGCGCTCGGCGCCGACGCCCTGCCGGACAGCGCCACCATCTGCTCCTGCCACAACGTCAGCAAGGGCTCGGTGTGCGCCGCCATCGACGCCGGCTGCTGCGATGTCGCCGGGGTCAAGGCCAGCACAAAAGCAGCCACCGGCTGTGGCGGCTGCGCGGCGCTGCTCAAGCAGGTGGTCGAGCACGAGCTGAGCGCCCGTGGCGTGGCCGTCGACACGAGCCTCTGCGAGCACTTCGCCCACACCCGCCAGGAGCTCTATCACTTCGTCCGCGTCGAGGGCATCGAGACGTTCGAGGAGCTGCTGGCCAGGCATGGCAAGGGCCACCTCGGCTGCGACATCTGCAAACCGGCGGTGGGCTCGATCCTCGCCTCCTGCTGGAACCGGCCGATCACCGAGCCGGCGCTGATTCCGCTGCAGGACACCAACGACACCTTCATGGCCAACATGCAGAAGAACGGCACCTACTCGGTGGTGCCGCGCATCCCCGGCGGCGAGATCACCCCCGAGGGGCTGATCGCCATCGGCGCGGTGGCGAAGAAATACGACCTCTACACCAAGATCACCGGCGGCCAGCGCATCGACCTGTTCGGCGCCCAGCTGCACGAACTGCCGGACATCTGGGGCGAACTGATCGCTGCCGGTTTCGAGACCGGCCACGCCTACGGCAAGTCGCTGCGCACGGTGAAAAGCTGCGTCGGCAGCACCTGGTGCCGCTACGGCGTGCAGGACAGCGTGGCCATGGCCCTGCACCTGGAGAATCGCTACAAGGGCCTGCGCTCGCCGCACAAGATCAAGTTCGCGGTCAGCGGCTGCACCCGCGAGTGCGCCGAGGCGCAGAGCAAGGACATCGGCGTGATCGCCACCGAGAACGGCTGGAACCTGTACGTCTGCGGCAACGGCGGCATGCGCCCACGGCATGCCGAACTGTTCGCCACCGACCTGGACGACGACAGCCTGGTACGCCTCATCGACCGCGTGCTGATGTTCTACATCCGCACCGCCGACAAGCTGCAGCGCACCTCGGTGTGGCGCGAATCGCTGGAAGGCGGCCTGGACTACCTCAAGCAAGTGATCCTGGAAGACAGCCTGGGCCTCGCCGCCGAACTGGAAGCGCAGATGCAGCTGGTGGTCGAGCGCTACGAATGCGAATGGGCGGGCGCGCTGAAGGACGAGGAGAAGCTCAAGCGCTTCCGCACCTTCGTCAACGAAAAAGGCGGCGACCCCGACATCCGCTTCGTCCGCGAACGCGGCCAGCGCCGTCCGGCGCGCGCCCATGAACTGGAACTGATCCCCGTCACCGAGGAGGCCGTCTGATGAGCCCGTCCAACACCGCACGCGATCCGCACGCCGACTGGCGCCCCCTGTGCCGCACCGCCGACCTGGTGGCCGGCTCCGGCATCGTCGCCCTGGCCGGCGGCCAGCAGGTGGCGCTGTTCTACCTGCCGGACAGCGAGCCGCAGGTATTCGCCATCGGCAACCGCGACCCGAAATCCGGCGCCAACGTCATCGGCCGCGGCCTGGTCGGTCACCTGGGAGGCGATCTGGTGATCGCCTCGCCGCTGTACAAGCAGCACTTTCGCCTGCGCGACGGTGCCTGTCTGGAATACCCCGAGCAGCACCTGCCGGTCTGGCCCGTGCGCCTGCGTGGCGAGCGGGTGGAAATCAGCCTGGGCTGAGCCCCTGCCCCCTTTTTCAACAACTAACGAGAGAGCGCAAACATGTCCTATCTGGTCCCGACAGAATTCGTCACCAAGATGGTGGATGCCGGTGAGTCGAAGATCTTCATGTCGACCCGCGACACCCTGATCCGCGCCTTCATGGCGGGCGCCATCCTGGCCCTGGCGGCGGTGTTCGCCATCACCGTGGGCGTGCAGACCGGCTCGCCGCTGGTGGGCGCCATGCTCTTCCCGGTCGGCTTCGTGATGCTCTACCTGATGGGCTTCGACCTGCTCACCGGCGTGTTCATGCTCACCCCGCTGGCCCTGCTCGACCGCCGCCCCGGCGTCACCCCGAGCGGCGTGCTGCGCAACTGGGGCCTGGTGTTCGTCGGCAACTTCGCCGGCGCGCTGACCGTGGCCTTCATGATGGCGTTCGTCTTCACCTACGGCTTCTCCACCGGCCCGGGCGCCATCGGCGAGAAGATCTCGCACATCGGCGAGGCGCGCACCCTGGGCTATGCCGAATACGGCCTGGCCGGCTGGGCGACCATCTTCCTGCGCGGCATGCTGTGCAACTGGATGGTGTCGATGGGCGTGGTCGGGGCGATGATCTCCACCACCGTGAGCGGCAAGACCATCGCCATGTGGATGCCGATCATGCTGTTCTTCTTCATGGGCTTCGAGCACTCGGTGGTGAACATGTTCCTGTTCCCCTCGGCGATGATCATGGGCGGCGACTTCTCGGTGATGGATTACATGATCTGGAACGAGATCCCCACCGCACTGGGCAACCTGGTCGGCGGCCTGGCCTTCACCGGCCTGACCCTCTACACCACCCACGTCAGAACCGCGCCCAAGCGCACCACCTACAACTGAGCCGTGCCGATGAGCCTGGCCGACGCCTCGCCGCGCAGCCGCCAGCCAGGGCGGCTGCGCGTCAGCGTCGGCCAGCATTCGGACAGGGGCAAGAAGCCACGCAACCAGGACTTCCATGGCCTGTGCGTGCCGCAGGCGGCCCAGCTCGACAGCAAGGGCATCGCAGTCGCCCTGGCCGATGGCATCAGCAGCAGCGAGGTCAGCCACATCGCCAGCGAGACGGCGGTGGCGGCCTTTCTCAGCGACTACTACAGCACCAGCGACGCCTGGTCGGTGAAGACCTCGGCGCTGCGCGTGCTCGCCGCCACCAATGCCTGGCTGCACGCGCAGAGCCGGCGCAGCCCGCACCGTTATGATCTGGATCGCGGCTACGTCTGCACCTTCAGCGCGCTGTTGCTGAAGTCGACCACCGCGCACCTGTTCCACATCGGCGACGCGCGCATCTACCGCCTGCGCGGCGACGTGCTGGAACCGCTGACCCAGGAACATCGCCTGCACCTCGACGCCGACAGGAGCTACCTCAGCCGCGCGCTGGGCATGCAGGCGCATCTGGAAATCGACTATCAGGCCCTGCCCCTGGAGGTCGGCGACCTGTTCCTGCTGGCCACCGACGGCGTGCATGCCTTCCTCGACGACCGCAGCCTGCGCGCCTGCCTCGCCGGCAGCGCCGACGACCTGCAACACACCGCGCAACGGATCGTCGAGCGGGCGCTGGCCGGCGGCAGCGACGACAACCTGACCGTGCAGCTGCTGCGCATCGAGCAGTTGCCCGAAGGCGAGCCCGGCGAGTTGCAACGGCAGCTGGACGAGTTGCCCTGCCCTCCCGTGCTGGAGGCACCGTGCGACTTCGACGGCTACCGCATCCTGCGCCGGCTGCACGCCAGCGCGCGCAGCCACCTGTACCTGGCGCGCGACCCGGCCAGCGGCGCCACGCTGGTGCTCAAGACCCCCTCCCAGGATCTGCAGCAGGACACGCAGTACCTGCAGCGCCTGCTACTGGAGGAATGGATCGCCAGGCGCATCGACAGCCCCCACGTGCTCAAGGCCCATGTGCCATCGCGCCCGCGCCACTACCTGTACAGCAGCAGCGAATTCATCGACGGCCAGACGCTCGCGCAGTGGCTGCTCGACCACCCGCAGCCGCCCCTGCAGGCGGTGCGTGACATCGTCGAACAGATCGCACGCGGCCTGCGCGCCTTTCACCGCCTGGAAATGCTGCACCAGGACCTGCGTCCGGCCAACCTGATGATCGACGCCGAGGGTACGGTGAAGATCATCGACTTCGGCGCGACGCACGTGGCCGGGCTGCAGGAGAGCGACGCACGGGAGACGCTTCGGCAGGCGCTCGGCACGGCACAGTACAGCGCACCGGAATACTGGCTGGGGCAGCCAGCCAGCGTCGGCTCGGAGGTGTTCTCGCTGGCAGTGATCACCTACCAGATGCTCAGCGGCCGGCTGCCCTACGGCGCGGCCATGGCACGGGCCCGGAGCCGGGCGGCGCAGATGCGCCTGCGCTACCAGCCAGTGGGGCGCCAGGCGGACCTGCCACCGTGGCTGGACGACGTGCTGCGCAAGGGTTGCCACCCGGACCCGAACCAGCGCTACCGGGACCCGGACGAATTCGCCCACGCCCTGCGCCATCCCGGCCAGGCGCTGCTCGCGCGCAGGCATCGGCCCCTGCTGGAGCGCGACCCGCTGCTGTTCTGGCAACTGCTCAGCCTGCTGCTGGCACTGTCCTTGCTAACCGCACTGCTGCACTAGGCGCGCCGTGCCTTGCTGGCAAAACGCCCGGCAGACGGGCAGAATTTCCCGCTGCCCGTTTCTGAACGGCCTGCCCTACGGTCGCACCCGACCCACATGGCACCCCGCAGGCCTGTCCCTGCGCCGTTATTTCCTGCGCAGGTATCGCTTCGATGTCACCGATCGACCTCAACTCCGACATGATGTATCGCCTGCTGGTGCAGAGCGTGGTGGATTACGCCATCTACCTGCTCAGCCCCGAGGGCGTGGTGACCAACTGGAATGCCGGTGCCCAGCGGGCCAAGGGCTACCGGGCGGCGGAAATCGTCGGCCAGCATTTCTCGGTGTTCTACAGCGCGCAGGAGCGTGACGCCGGCGTGCCGCAACGCGGCCTGCAGCAGGCCCGCGACACCGGGCGCTTCGAAGCCACCGGCTGGCGCCTGCGCAAGGACGGCTCGTCGTTCTGGGCGCATGTGATCATCGATGCCGTGCGCGACGATGAAGGCCAGCTCATCGGCTTCGCCAAGATCACCCGGGACTGCACCGAGCAGCAGCGCCTGCAGAACGAACAGCGCGAGCAGGAGCGGCGTTTCCGCCTGCTGGTGCAGGGCGTCAAGGACTACGCCATCTACATGCTCGACCCGCAGGGCCATGTGCAGAACTGGAACGCCGGTGCGCAACGGGCAAAGGGCTACAGTGCCGGCGAAATCGTCGGGCAGCACTTCTCGCTGTTCTACACGCCGGAAGATCGCAGCACGGGCCTGCCGCAGCGGGGCCTGGAGACCGCCCACCGCGAGGGCCGCTTCGAGGCCGAGGGCATCCGCCTGCGCAAGGACGGTTCAGCGTTCTGGGCCCACGTGATCATCGATGCGGTGCGCGACGACGAGGGCCAGCTCATCGGCTTCGCCAAGATCACCCGCGACATCACCGAGCGCCGCCAGCACGAACAGGAGCTGCTCAAGGCCAAGGAACTGGCGGAAAGCTACAGCGAGGAGATGAGCAACCTGTCGCGCTTTCTCGACTCGGTGATCGGCAACATTCCCGCCAGCCTGATCGTCAGGAACCCGCAATCCGGGGAAATCCTGCTGGCCAACCCGCAGGCCGAGCGCCTGTTCGGCTGCAGCGCCCAGGCCATGGTCGGCCAGCATCCACAGGCCTGCCTGGCAGCGGGCATCGCCCGCTATATCGAAGAGCAGACCGAACAGGGCATCCGCGCCAAGACCGGCTACCTGCGTGAACAGTCCCTGGAGACCCCGCTGGGCCTGCGCACGCTGCGCACCCGCGTGGCCTTGAGCAACGGCGGGGCCAACCAGGCCAGCTACGTGCTGATGATCGCCGAGGACGTCACCGACGAACTGGCCGCGCACGCGCAGATTCATCACATGGCGCACCACGATGCACTGACCGGGCTGGCCAACCGCACGCTGTTCGCCGAGCGTCTGCAGGAAGCCCTCGCCGAGAGCGCGGTCGAGCGCTCGCTGGTCGGCGTACTGTGCCTGGACCTGGACAATTTCAAGAACATCAACGACGCGCTCGGCCATGCCTTCGGCGACCGCTTGCTGCGCGCGCTGGCGACCCGCCTGAAAGGCACCCTGCGCGACCAGGACACCCTGGCCCGCCTCGGCGGCGACGAGTTCGCCATCGTCCTGCGCAACCTGGATTGCCCCGAGAGTGCCCATCGCACCGCGCAGCGCCTGATCGACGTGGTCGCGCCGAGCTTCATGATCGACGACCACAGTTTCAGCGTCGGCCTGAGCGTGGGCGTGGCCATCGCACCGAACGACCACCAGAGCGCCGACCAGCTGCTGCGCTACGCCGACCTGGCGCTGTACGAGGCCAAGCGCAACGGGCGCAATCGCTTCGAATACTTCCAGCCCGAACTGGATGCCGCCGCGCGCCGCCGCCGCACCATGGAGATGGACCTGCGCACCGCCCTGCACCTGGGCCAGTTGCAGCTGCACTACCAGCCGATCATCGACCAGCAGCACGGGCAGATCTCCGGCTACGAGGCGCTGATGCGCTGGCATCACCCGCTCAATGGCCTGGTGATGCCCATGGACTTCATTCCGCTGGCCGAGGAAACCGGGCTGATTCACGAGGTGGGCGCACGTGCGCTCAACCTCGCCTGCCAGGAAGCGGCCAGCTGGAACACCGAGCAGACCGTGGCGGTCAACCTGTCGCCCGTGCAGTTCAGGAACCCCGAGCTGGTCAGGATCGTCGCCCTGGCCCTGCAGGACTCGGCCCTGGAGCCTCGGCGCCTGGAGCTGGAGATCACCGAATCGGTGCTGCTCGACAACAGCGACGGCAATATCGAGACGCTCAAGCGCCTCAAGGCCCTGGGGGTGAACATCGCCCTCGACGACTTCGGCACCGGCTACTCCTCGCTGAGTTACCTGCGCTCGTTCGCCTTCGACCGGATCAAGATCGACAAGTCGTTCATCAACGACATGGTCGACAGCCCCGAGGCGATGTCGATCGTGCGCGCCATCACCGGCATGAGCAGCAGCCTGCAGATCAAGACCACCGCCGAGGGCGTGGAAACCGAAGAGCAGCTCAGGCAGTTGCAAGCCCAGGGCTGCTCGCACTTCCAGGGTTTCCTGTTCGGCCATCCGCAGCCGGCCAACGAGCGCAAGCGGCAGTGAACCCGGGCAGGCGCTGACGCCCGCCCGCAGCCCCGTTCAGCCGCGCAGGATCATCTCCGCAGCGCGTTCGCCGATCATGATGCACGGCGCGTTGGTGTTGCCGCTGATCAGCGTCGGCATGATCGAGGCATCGGCCACGCGCAGGTTGCTCAGGCCGCGCACCCTGAGCTGCGGCGAGACCACGGCGGCCTCGTCCGTGCCCATCTTGCAGGTGCCCACCGGGTGGAACACCGTGGCGGCGTTCTCGCGCAGGTGCGCCAGCAGCTGTTCGTCACTCTGTACCTGGGCGCCGGGCAGCATCTCCTTGCCACGAATGGCGTCGAACTCCGGCTGGGCGAGGATGCTGCGCGCCAGCTTGACCCCCTCCACCAGCACCCGCGCGTCGGCCTCGTCGCTGAGGAAGTTGAAGTCGATGCTCAGGCTGCGGCCCTCGCCCAGGCGCACCTCGCCGACGCTTTTCGGGCGCAGCACGCAGGTGTGGATGGCGTAGCCATGGCCCCACTCGAACAGGCGCCCGCGATGGCTGCGATAACCCGGCACGAAGTGCATCTGCACGTCCGGCAGGTCACCCGCCAGCGGCGTGCGGGCGAAGCCGCCGGCCTCGACGTAGTTGGTGGTCAGCCAGCCCATCCTGCGCGCCAGGTACTGGAACGGCGAGGCCAGCACCTTGGGCAGCGAGCCGATGGAGAAGCCCAGCGACAGCGGGCTCTTCGAGCGCACGGTGAGCGTGCCGTCGATATGGTCCTGCAGGTTCTTGCCGACTCCGGGCAGGTCGACCTTGCTGGCCACGCCCGCCGCCTCCAGCTCGGCCCTGGGGCCGATGCCGGATTTCAGCAGGATGTGCGGCGAGCCCAGCGCGCCAGCGCAGAGGATGGTCTCGCGGCTGCACTGCAAGGTGCGCCACTGGCCCTTCTCGCGCAGTTCCAGGCCGCTGACGCGCTCGCCGTCGAGCAGCAGGCGCTCCACCTCGCAGCCGGTCAGCACGGTGAGGTTGCTGCGCTGGCGCACCGGGGCGACGAAGGCGCGGTAGCTGGACAGACGCCTGGCGTCCTTCTGGGTGACGTTGTACAGGCCGACACCCTCCAGGCTGCCGCCGTTGAAATCGTCGTTGCGGCGCAGGCCGATATGGCTGGCGGCGCTGATGTAACGCTCGGACAACGGGTTGGGGTCGCGCGGCTTGTCCACCAGCAGCTCACCCAGCGTGCCGTGGTAGTGCAGGGACTGGCCGAGGCGGTTGCCCTCGGACTTCTTGAAGTACGGCAGCACGTCGCGCCAGCCCCAGCCGGGGCAGCCGGCGGCTTCCCAGCGGTCGTAGTCGCTGGCGTCGCCACGGATGTAGATCATGCTGTTCATCGCACTGGAGCCGCCGAGGGCCTTGCCACGCGGGGTGTGCAGACGACGCCCGGCGAGGTGGCGCTGCGGCGCGGAGAAGTAGTTCCAGCTGAACACGCGGCTCTTGTACAGGGTGATGGTGCCAGCCGGCACCTGCACCCGCGGGCTGGCGTCGCTGCCGCCGGCCTCGATCAGACAGACGCGCACGGCCGGGTCCGCGCTCAGGCGGTTGGCCAGCACGCAGCCGGCCGAACCGGCCCCGACGATCAGGTAGTCGAAGCTGTCCGCCATCTCAGTGCACCTCTTCCATGTCGTCGTGCAGCAGGCCGAGGATGTGCCGCTTCATGCGGATGAACTCGGGCTCCATCACCACGTCGAGGTTGCGCGGACGCTCGATCGGCACGTCGAGGATTTCCTTGATCCGCCCCGGACGCGCGCCCATCACGTAGATACGGTCGGCGAGCAGGATGGCTTCATCGATGTCGTGGGTGACGAACACCACGGTCTTCTTGCTGTTGCCCCAGACCTGCAGCAGCAGCTGCTGCATCTGCAGGCGGGTCTGGCTGTCGAGGGCGCCGAAGGGTTCGTCCATCAGCAGGATCTGCGGGTCGTTGGCCAGTGCCCGGGCGATGGCCACGCGCTGCATCATGCCGCCGGAGAGCTGCTTGGGAAAATGCTCGGCGAACTTGTCCAGGCCGACTTCCTGCAGGTAGAACTCGACGATGGTGCGCATCTCGGTGGCCGGCAGCCCCCGGCGCTTGAGGCCGAACTCGATGTTCTGGCGCACCGTGAGCCAGGGGAACAGGGTGTAGCCCTGGAACACCATGCCACGGTCGGCACCGGGGCCATCGACCTTGCGCCCGCCGACGTAGATATCGCCCTCGGTCGGTTCGTTGAGGCCGGCAGTGAGGTACAGCAGGCTCGACTTGCCGCAGCCGGAGGGGCCGACGATGACCGCGAACTGCTGGTCCGGCACCTCGAAGGAGACCCGCTCCAGCGCGGTGAAGGTGTCCCCCGCAGGCGACTGGTAGCGCAGGCTGACGTTGTCCACCTTGAGCCGTGCGGCGACCTCGGCGTACTGACTGAGCGCCGGCATGATGTAGGGTTTCTTGGCTATTGCGCCCATGCGGCAATCCTCAGTCGAAGCAGACGGAACAGTTGATCGGTGATCAGCCCGAGCAGGCCGATGATGGCGATGGCGAGGAAGATCACATCCACCTGGAAACCACGCATGGCCTTGAGGCTGATGTAACCGAGGCCGCTGGAGGCGGCGACCAGTTCGGCCACCACCAGGTAGGTCCAGGCCCAGCCCATGGTCACGCGCAGCGTGTCGAGGATGCCGGGCAGGGAAGCCGGCGCCAGCACGTGCAGCACCACGTCACGGCGGCTGGCGCCGAGGGTGTAGCTGGCGTTGAGCAGGTCCCGCGAGACGCCCTTGGAGACGTCGGCGATCATCACCAGCTGCTGGAAGAACACGCCGAAGATGATCACCGACACGCGTTGCTCCAGGCCGATGCCGATCCACAGGATGAACAGCGGCACGAAGCTGGTCACCGGCAGGTAGCGGATGAAGTTGACCAGCGGCTCGAGAAACGCCTGGACGATGCGGAAGCTGCCCATCAGCAGGCCCAGCGGCACCGCCACCAGGGAAGACACGACGAAGCCGATCAGCACCACTTCCAGGCTGGCCAGCACATGCTTGCTCAGGGTGCCGTCAGCAGCCAGGCGCACGCCAGCGGCGACCACGTCGCCGGGGGTCGGCAGAAACATCGACGGCACCACGCCGCCATACGACAGGACGGCCCACAGGCCAAGCACCAGCAGCCAGCACAGGCCGCTGACACCGAGCACCAGACGGCCCGGCAGATCGACTTTCGGGGTCAGGCAGCGCTGCACCCAGGATTTTTGCGTGGCCATGAACCACCTCGTGTTGCGGGTATTGAAGAAGCTGAGCGCGCAGCCGGCCCCTCTGCCGCTGGCGCGGGCACCGTGGGGGCGCTTCAGCGGCGACGCTCGCGGCTGAAGCCCCTCCCACAGGGCCCGTTCTGCGCAGAAGGGTTACGGCGTGACGAACGAGGTATCCACCAGATCCTCGTAGCTCACCGCGTAGGGCTTGCCCTGCAGGCTGCTCCAGGTTTCGTTGGCCAGCTTGATGATCTCGGCGATGTCACCGGCCTTGCCGGGAGTACCGAGCAGCTTCTCGCTCATGGCCTGGTCGTAGAACTTCACGCCCTTGGCCGCTTCGGCCAGGTCCTTGGGATCGGACAGGTAGCCGCCAACGCCCTTGGCCATGATTTCGTGGGCCTTCTCCGGGTTGCTTCGGGTGAACTCGACCGCCTTGTACAGGCCGGCGACCAGCGCCTTGACGTCTTCCGGCTGCTTCTCGATGACGTCGCAGTCCAGTGCCACCACGTCGACGATCACGCCGGGCGTCTCGCCGCTGTCGACCAGCACCTTGCCGCTGCCCTTCTGCTTGACCATGGTCAGGTTCGGCTCCCAGGTCACCGCGGCGGGCACGTGGCCGGCGATGAAGGCCGAGGCGGCGTCGTCGGCCGTCATGTTCTGCACCTCGATGTCGCTCATGCTCATGCCGGCCTTCTTCAGCAGGTAGCTCAGCCAGAACTGCGACACCGAACCCTCGTTGACCGCCACTGCCTTGCCCTTGAGGCCCTGCATGTCGGCGATGCCCTCCTGCACCACGATGCCGTCGCCGCCGTGGGATTCGTCCAGCGCGGCCACGGCCTTGAAGCAGAAGTCCTTGGAGCGGTACTTGAGGATCTCGTCGATGGTCGAGGCCGAGCCGGACAGCTTGCCCGAGGCCTGAGCGGCCATGTACATCGAGGCTTCCTCGATGGTGGTCAGCTGCAGGTCGAGGCCGGCGTCCTTGAAGTAGCCCAGGTCACGGGCCAGGTACAGGGTGCCGTAGCCGACCCAGGTGGTGTGGCCGATGGACAGGGTGCCGGCCTGAGCGCTGGCGGCCATGCCGGCAGCCAGTGCGGTGCAGGCGAAGGTACGGACGAAACGGTGGCGCAAGGATGATTTCATGAAGCACTCCCACAGCCTGTTGGCTCGTTATTGGTTTACGTGGGGCAGGATTGGCCAGGGGCCGAATTGCATGTGCATGGGGCCAGCCTCGTCGGGCCGATCCTGGTTCTTGCCGCCCTCTGCGGGGCGGTTCCGGGTGATGCCTGTCGCTTTGTTCGCTTTCGCAGGAGCGGCTGAAGCGGAATGCCGCCCAGCCGCTCCTACGGGTACATCTCGCCTGTTACAGCAGGTTCAGCTCGCGCCCGGTGCGATCCACCGCGCGCCGGGTCTTCTCCACCAGCTCGTCCAGCTCGGCGTGGGTGGCCACCAGGGCCGGCGCCATGATCATGCGACCGAGGGTGGAGCGGATGATCAGGCCCTCGTCGAAGCCGACAGTGCGGCAGTGCCAGGCGATGTCGTTCTCGTTGGCGAAACGCTTGCGCGTGGCCCTGTCTTCGGCGAACTGCAGCGCGGCGACCAGGCCGGTGCCCTGGACGTCGCCGATCAGCGGGTGATCCGCGAAGGTCTCGCGCAGCAGCTTCTGCAGGTAGGGGCCGGTGTCGGCCTTCACCCTCTCGACGATGCGTTCGTCACGCAGCGCGGTGAGGTTGGCGATCGCCACGGCCGCCGCCACCGGATGGCCGGCATAGGTCAGGCCATGGGCGAACACGCCGCCTTCCTGCACCAGGGCATCGGCGATGCGCTTGCCCAGCACCAGGCCTCCCATGGGGATGTAGCCGGAGGTCAGGCCCTTGGCGATGGTCAGGGTGTCCGGCTCGAAGCCGAAGTGCTGGTGGGCGAACCATTCGCCGGTGCGGCCGAAGCCACCGATCACCTCGTCGGCGCACAGCAGCACGTCGTACTGGCGGCAGATGCGCTGCACCTCGGCCCAGTAGCTGGGCGGCGGGAAGATCATGCCGCCGGCGCCCTGGAACGGCTCGGCGACGAAGGCCGCGACGTTCTCGGCACCCAGCTCGAGAATCTTCGCTTCCAGCTCGCGCGCCGCCTTGAGCCCGAAGGCCTCCTCACTCAGCTCGCCGCCCTCGGCGAAGTAGTAGGGCTCGCCGATATGGGCGAAGCCCGGCAGCATGCCGCCCATTTCATGCATGAAGCCCATGCCGCCGAGCGCGGTGCTACCCAGGGTGGAGCCGTGATAGCCGTTCCAGCGGCCGATCATGATTGTCTTGCTCGGCTTGCCGACCACCTGCCAGTAGCGGCGCACGGTGCGGATCAGCACCTCGTTGGCCTCGGAGCCGGAGTTGGTGTAGATGGCGTGGCTGTAGTGCGCCGGCAACAGGCTGAAGAGCAGCTCGGACAGCTCCACCACGCGCGGATGCGTGGTGTGGAAGAACAGGTTGTAGTACGGCAGCTCCTCCAGCTGACGGCTGGCTGCGGCATTCAAGTCGGCACGGCCATAGCCCAGTGCGGTGCACCACAGGCCGGACATGCCGTCCAGATAGCGCTTGCCGTCGCTGTCCCAGAGGTTGAGGCCCTGGCCCTTGGCGATGACCAGCGCACCCTCCTCGTTGAGCGCTTTCTGATCGAGAAAGGCATGGATATGGTGCGCCGCATCCAGCGCCTGATATTCCTGAGTCGTGTGCTTCGGGGCAGTCATCGCAAGGCTCCTGGGTTATCCGGTCATCAGCTCAGCGGAGCTGGAACCATGTCGTTTTAAGTTGCGTGTACTTGTCGAACGAATGCAGCGACAGGTCGCGGCCGAAGCCGGACTGCCGGCCACCGCCAAAGGGCGTGGTGACGTCCAGCGCATCGACGGTGTTGACCGAGACGGTGCCGGCCTTGAGGCGGCGGGCAACACGGTGGGCGCGGTTGAGGTCGTCGCTCCACAGCGAGGCGGCCAGGCCGTAGACGCTGTCGTTGGCCAGGGCCACGGCCTCGTCCTCACTGTCGAACGGCAGCACCGCCAGCACCGGACCGAAGACTTCCTCGCGGGCCAGGCGGCTGCTCGGCGCCACGCCGGTGAAGATGGTCGGCTCGACGAAGTTGGCCGAGCCGCCGATCGTCAGTTGCCGGCCGCCGGCGACGAGACGCGCACCCTCGGCCCGGGCGCCGGCGATGAAGTCCATGATCCGCGCCGTCTGCCGCGTCTCGACGATGGCGCCGGCGCGGCTGGCCGGATCCAGCGGATCGCCGGGCAGCCAGTCGCGCGCCCGAGCCTGCAGGCGTTCGACGAACTGGTCGTGGATCGAGCGCTGCACCAGCAGGCGCGAGTTGGCCGAGCACACTTCGCCCTGGTTGAAGAAGATGCCGAAGGCGGCCTTCTCGGCGGCCAGGTCGAGGTCCTGGCAATCGGCGAACAGCAGATTGGCGCTCTTGCCGCCGCACTCCAGCCACACCTGCTTGAGGTTGGACTGCGCCGAGTAAGCCATGAAGTATTTGCCCACCTCGGTGGAGCCGGTGAAGGCCAGGCAGTCGACGTCCATGTGCAGGCCAAGGGCCTTGCCGGCAGCCTCGCCGAGCCCCGGCACCACGTTCAGCACGCCTTCCGGCAGGCCGGCCTCAAGCGCCAGTTCAGCCAGGCGCAAGGCGGAGAATGGCGACTGCTCGGCAGGCTTGAGCACCACCGAGTTGCCGGCCGCCAGCGCCGGGGCGAGTTTCCAGGCGGCCATGTCCAGCGGGAAGTTCCACGGCACCACGGCGGCGACCACGCCCAGCGCCTCGCGCGTGATGGTGGCCAGCACGTTGGCCGCGCTGGGAGCGACTTCGTCGTAGCGCTTGTCGAGGCTTTCCGCGTACCAGCGGAACACGCCGGCGGCGCCGGGCACGTCGATGTTCCAGGCGTCCATCACCGGCTTGCCCATGTTCAGCGAGTCGAGCAGCGCCAGCTCATCGCGATTGGCCAGGATCAGCTCGGCCAGGCGCAGCAGCACCTGCTTGCGCTCGGCCGGCGTGCGTTGCGACCAGACACCCGCTTCGAACGCCTGGCGGGCACTGCGCACGGCCAGATCGACCTCGGCTTCAGCACAGGCGGCGACCTGGGCCAGCACCTGGCCGCTGGCCGGGTTGACCGCCGCGAAGGTGGCGCCGGACTGCGCCGCCACACGGCGCCCACCGATGATGGCCTGTTCGATGAAGCCTTGCTGCCGAGCGCGTTGCTGCCAGTCGCTGAGTTCGTACACCGCAGTCCCCTTAACCGTCTGGTGGTTGCGGAACTGATGGTGGCGCAAGCCCGAAGATAGGAAAAATATTAAAAATGTCGCCGGGACATACGAAAAAGCTCGTCACGCCAGCACCAAAGCAGTGCAGCTCGCCAGCTCCTTGTGCACGCGTCGCCAACGCCCCCGTGACGCCGCGACATGCCTGCCGGCGCTGCGCCATGACGGGATTGGCGGGCGCACTCTTTCAGCGCATGCTCATCGGCACGGCGGCCCGTTCGCGGCGGTGGAATTCGCCCCGCTGCGCGCCCAGACCTGCCCGGCGAGCCGATCGAGGCAGCGCCCTGGCGATCACCCCGGGCGTGTACGGCTTTTGCAGGCAGGCGTGCAGACGCCGCTGGCCAGCAAAAATATGGCCACTGGCAAAGAAGATGCTCACCTGCACGGCACCCGAGTGCGGGTATGGTGAACGTCGCAACGAACATCATCAGAGGTTTGCGTGGCTGCCTACACCCTGCGTCAACTCAAGTACTTCGTCACCACCGTCGAGTGCGGCAGCGTCGCCGAGGCGTCACGCAAGCTGTACATCGCGCAGCCGTCGATCTCCACGGCGATCAAGGGCCTGGAAGAAAGCTTCGGTGTGCAGCTGTTCATCCGTCACCACGCCCAGGGGGTCTCGCTCACCCCGGGCGGGGCGCGCTTCTACCGCAAGGCGCAGGAACTGCTGCGCATGGCGCGTGAGTTCGAGCAGAACGCCCTGGCCGACAACGACGTGGTGGCCGGGCAGATCGACATCGGCTGTTTCGAGACGGTCGCGCCGCTGTACCTGCCACGCCTGATCGCCGGCTTTCGCCAGCGCTACCCGGGCGTGGAGATTCGCCTGCATGACGGCGAGCAGCATGAACTGGTGCAGGGCCTGACAGCCGGCCGCTTCGACCTGGCGATCTTCTACGAGCATGACCTCGACGGCACCATCGAGACCGAACCGCTGATGCCGCCGCAGCGCCCCTACGCGCTGCTGCCCGAGGGCCACCGGTTCGCCGCCCAGGCCCAGGTATCGCTGCGCGACCTGGCGCTCGACCCGATGATCCTGCTCGACGTGCTGCCGAGCCGTAACTACTTCGTCAGCATCTTCGAGGAGCTGGGCCTGTCGCCCAACATCCTGTTCAGCTCGCCGTCGATCGAGATGGTGCGCGGCATGGTCGGCCAGGGCTTCGGTTTCTCCGTGCTGGTCACCCGCCCGCACTGCAACACCACCTACGACGGCAAGCAGGTGGTCTGCGTGAACATCGCCGAAGACGTCACCGGCTCCGGCCTGGTGGCCGCCTGGCTCAAGCGCGCCCAGCTGACCAAGCCGGCCCGGCTGTTCGTCGATTACTGCAAGGAAGAGCTGGGCGAGGCGGCACCGCTCTGAACGAGTTCCCGGATTGCATCCGGGCTACAGGCAGCGCTGCTCATATCGCCTGGATGCAATCCGGGGCCGTCGCCTAGTCGAACACAGGACGGAAGAAGCTGCGCTCGTAACTCAGGATGCAGCGCGTGTCCTCGGCGTAGCGGAAGGCGGCCTGGCAGTCGGCGTCGGCCAGCGAATCCTGGCGATAGCGCTCGTATTCGGCCAGGCTGGGGAAGCTGAACAGCGCCAGGGCCACGTTGTTGGCGCCTTCCGATGGCAGGAAGTAGCCGTGGTGCGTACCGCCGAACTTCTCCACCAGGGGAATCCACAGCTTGGCGTAATGCTCGAATTCCTCGAGCTTGTAGGCATCGACGATGTAACGCAGGTAGCAGGTGACCATGGGTCGTCCTTGTCGCAGCTTGAAACGGGACCGGCGATGGAAGCACAAGGGCCGCCGCTCACGCCATCCTTCGGCTCAGTGAATCTCGATGGGCGTGCCGTTCGCCACGCGCAGCCAGATCTCGCGCATCTCGTCGTTGCTCACGGCGATGCAGCCATCGGTCCAGTCCCAGAGATGGTGCAGCGGACCCAGCCAGCCCCAGCCATTGGGCAGGCCATGGATCATGATATTGCCGCCCGGCGCCTCGTCGCGCGCCGCAGCCGCGGCCTCGTCCCGGGCATTGGGGTAGGAGATGTGCAGGCTCAGGTAGGCCATCGACCTGGGGTTGCGCCAGTCGATCAGGTAGCGCCCCTCGGGGGTACGCTCATCCCCTTCACGCTGCTTGTGCCCGGCATCGCCGGCCGCACCGAGGGCGATGCGGTACTCGCCCAGCACCTGGCCGTCGCGCCACAGCTGCATGCGCCGCTGCGCCTTGTCCACGGTGATCAGGTCCGCCTGTTCGGCCGCCACCGGCGCAGGTTCCGGGCCGCCCGCCAGGCGCCCCATGATCTTGGTGTAACCTAGTGGCAGCGCCACCAGCAGTGCCATTCCCAGTAGCCATCCACGCTTCACCAGCGGCCTCCTGCCATTCCCTCGGTGTCTTCGCGCGCCACCTTAGCAGAAGGCAGGCGCAGCACCGTGCGCGGCCTCGCAAATGCAGTGCAGCGTGACGGGGCTAGCCCGTCACCAGCGCACGTAGGCGCTCGCCGTCGATGGCCCGGCAGATGCCCTCGGGCTTCTGCATCGGGGCGTCCTCTGCAGCCAGCATGGCGTTGAGCACCGCCTCGTCGGTGGCCTGCACGGCGGCCAGGTAGAGGGCGTCGCAGCATTCGTCGCTGAGGTAGTCGAGGCTCTGGCGGATGACCGAGACCTGCGGCAAGGGCCGTGGATTGGCCACGCTGAAGGCCAGGAAGATATCGCCCGAGTTGTTGCCACCTGGCGTGCCGCCCTGGGCGATGCCGAGACCGGCGCGTTGCGCCAGGCGCTTGAGCTGGTGCGGCAGCAGTGGCGCGTCGGTGGCGAGGATGACGATGATCGAACCGCGCTCACGCTCCAGCCCTTGCGGCAGCTCATCCTCCAGGCGCTCGCCGACTGCCACGCCGCACACCTTGAGCCAGGCGCGCTGGCCGTGATTGGCCTGCACCAGGGCGCCCAGGGTGTAGCCTCGACCGTCGATCTCGATCCGCCGCGAGGCGCTGCCGGTACCGCCCTTGTAGCCGTAGCAGATCATGCCGTTGCCACCGCCGACGTTGCCCTCGGCGATCGGCCCGCCAGCGGCGGCGTCCAGCGCGGCCAGGGCGTCGGCCTCGCTGACGTGCTGACCGTTGATGTCGTTGATCACCCCGTCGTAGGTTTCCGCCACCACCGGCATGGCCCACAGGTGCTCGCGCTGCCAGGCCGCCGCGTAGTGGTCGATGGTCCAGCGCGTGGCGGCGTGGTGGACGATGCCGACGCTGTGCGAGTTGGTGATGCACAGCGGGCCGACGAAATAGCCGCCATGCTCGATCCAGTGCGTGCCGGTCATCTCGCCGTTGCCATTGAGCGCATGGAAGCCCGCCCACACCGGCTGCGGCTCGGCTTCGCGACCACGCGGCAGGATGGCGGTGACGCCGGTCTGGATACGCCGGCCGTTGGCCGCCACACCGTTGAGCGTACGGTAACCCACCAGTACGCCTGGCACGTCGGTGATGGCGTTGTGCGGCCCGCTGATACCGGGCAGTGGCAGGCCGAGTTCACGGGCACGAGGTTTAGCCATGGGAGTCATCCTGAGAAGTGGCGGGCTTGCGGTTGCGCAGGTACAGGCCGACCGCCGCGATCAGCAGCGAGGCGAGCAGCAACAGGGTGGCGATGGCGTTGATCTCCGGCTTGATGCCGCGACGGATCATGCCGTAGATGAACACCGGCAAGGTGGTCGAGTCGACGCCGGCGATGAAGTAGGTGATCACCAGATCGTCCATCGAGATGATGAACGCCAGCAACGCACCGCCGATCACCCCGGGCAGGATCTGCGGCAGGGTCACGCGGCGGAACGTGGTCCAGGGCGAGGCCCCCAGGTCGGCAGAAGCCTCCTCCAGGCGCGTGTCCATGCCCGCCAGCCGCGCGCTGACGATGAGGAACACGTAGCTGATCAGGAAGGTGCAGTGGCCGATGATGATCGAGCCCTTGCCCAGCGGCATGCCGACTCCGACGAAGAAGATCAGCAGGGCGATGCCGAGCACGATGTCGGGCATCAGCATCGGCATGAACAGCAGCACCCGGTAGAACGTCCGCAGGCGGAAGCGATAGCGCGCCAGCGCCAATGCGGTGAGCGTACCGACCAGCGTGGAGATCGCCGTGGTGCTCAGCGCGACCACCAGGCTGGTGCGTAGCGCGGCCAGCAGCTGGTCGGTGGACTCGATATACAGCGCGTTCTCGCTGAGGCTGGTGGACAGCCCCAGCAGCGAGCGATACCAGTCCAGGCTGAAGCCGTCCCAGATCATCATGTTGATCGGGTTGCCGTTGAACGAGTAGGCGACGATCAGGCCGATCGGCAGGTACAGGAAGACGAAGAACGCCAGGCTGTAGCCGCCCAGCAGGCGGCGCCCGAGGCGGGCGATCAGTGCGTTCATCGGCTGGCCTCCTGCGCGGCGTTGCGCCCCTGGGCCAGCACGTAGAGCAGCAGACAGACCAGCACCGCCGCCATCAGCAGCATCGCCAGGGCAGCGCCGAACGGCCAGTTGCGCGCGGCGAGGAACTGTTGCTCGACCAGGCTGCCGATCATCAGCACGCGCGCGCCACCGAGCAGCGACGGCACGATGAAGTTACCCAGGCTGGGGATGAAGACGATGATCGAACCGGCGGCGATGCCCGGCAGGGTCAGCGGGAAGATCACCTTCCAGAAGCTCTGCCAGCGGCTCGCACCGAGGTCCGCAGACGCCTCCAGCAGGCGCTTGTCGAGTTTCTCCACGCTGGCATACACCGGCATGAACATGAACGGGATGAAGATGTAGGTCATGCCGATCAGCACCGCCGTCTCGGTGTAGATCAGCTCCAGCGGGTTGTGGATGCCCAGCGCCAGCAGCGTGGTGTTGATGAAGCCGCTGGGACGCAGGATCAGCAGCCAGGCGTAGAGGCGCACGATCAGGCTGGTGAAGAACGGCAGGGTGATCAGGAACAGGCAGAAGTTGCGCATCCGCTCTGGCTGCCGCGCCACCCAGAAGGCCGCCGGGTAGCACAGCGCCAGGGTCGCCAGCACGGTGAACGCGGCCAGCTTGAACGAGCGCAGGATGATCTCCAGGTAGACCGGATCGAACTCCTCGTTGCTGCCGTCGGCCCAGCCCAGCACGCGACCGAAGTTGTCGGGATAGAAGCTCCACTCCACGCCGCCGTACAGCCCCGGCTCGAGCAGGCTGTAGAGCGCCATGATGGCCAGCGGGGTCAGGAAGAACACCCCGATGATCGCCGTCACCGGGCTCAGCAGCCCCAGCAGGCGCAAGCGCTCGCGCAACGGCATCAGGCACCTCCCGCGATCAGGTGTGCGGCTTCCAGGCCGTACCACAGTTGCACGCTGTCACCCGTGCGCAGGCGTTGCAGTTGCGGCTGTGCGACATCGCGCAACACGGCCTTGATCTGCCGCCCATGGGCGGTGCGCAGCAGCAGTTCGAAATCCTTGCCGATGAACAGCAGTTGCTCCAGGCGGCCCTCCACGGCGGCGAAGCCCTCGCCAGGACAGTGCAGGGAAAACTGCTCGGGGCGCAGCATGAGCTGGACGTACTGGCCAACGCACAGCGCCGGGTGACGCGCATGCAGCAAATCGCCCTGGCTATCGAGCAGGTAGGCGACGCCAGCATCGATGGCGCTGACGTGCGCGTCGAACAGGTTGCTCTCGCCAATGAAGCCGGCAACGAAGGCGTTGGCCGGACGGTGGTAGATCTCCGCCGGCGCACCGATCTGCTGGATATGCCCGCCATTGAGCACGACGATGCGGTCGCTCATGGTCAGCGCTTCCTCCTGGTCGTGGGTGACGAAGACGAAGGCGATGCCCAGCTCGTGCTGCAGGTTCTTCAGCTCGCGCTGCATGGCCTGGCGCAGCTGGCGGTCGAGGGCGGACAGCGGCTCGTCGAGCAGCAACAGCGCCGGCCGGTCGACGATGGCGCGGGCCAGCGCCACGCGCTGCTGCTGACCACCGGAAAGCTGGCCCGGCTTGCGCCGCTCCATGCCGGCGAGGCCTACCAGCTCCAGCGCCTCGCCGACACGCTGGCGTTTCTCGGCCTTGCCTACGCCGCGCACGTCCAGCGCGTAGCCGACGTTGTCGCCGATGCTCATGTGCGGAAACAGTGCGTAGCTCTGGAACACCGTGTGCACCGGGCGTCTGTGGGGCGGCACGCTGTTCATCGGCTGCCCCTGGATCAGCAGCTCACCACCATCCAGCTGCTCGAAGCCGCTGATGGTTCGCAGCAGGGTGGTCTTGCCGCAGCCCGATGGCCCCAGCAGGGTGACGAACTCGTTGCTGCCCACGGCCAGATCGAGACCGTCGAGGGCACGCACCAGATGCCCTTCCGGTGCACGGTAGTGTTTCACCGCGCCACGAATCTCGACCACCGGCGCAGTTTGGGTGAAAGCGGTCATGGAGGACTCCACTGATATCGGAGTGATCGCGGCTGAAGCCCCTCCCACAGGGAACCTGCAATCCGTGGGAGGGGCTGCAGCCGCGAGCTGGCGGCACGGGCCGGCTCAGTTGGCGGTACGCACGCGTGTCCAGACGCGGTCGTACTGTTTCAGGCCCTTGCCCAGGTCGCCGAAGATCTGCAGCTTGGCCATCACCTCGGCCGGCGGGTTGACCTGCGGGTTGTCACGCAGCTCAGCCGGCAGCAGCTTGAGCGCTTCCCGGTTCGGCGTGCCGTTCATCTGCTGCGCGGTGTTCAGCGCGGCGATTTCCGGTTGCAGCAGGAAGCTCATGAAGCGCTTGGCAGCCGCTTTGTTCGGCGCACTCTTGAGCACGCAGACGTCTTCCTGGTACATGGTCGCGCCTTCCTTGGGGATGACGTAGGCGAGGTTCTGCGGGTCCTGCTTCACGTACATCATGGCGCCGACGAAGTAGTGCGCGGCAGCGGCGTCGCCGGACTGCACCATCGGCACGCTGTCGTAGGTGAAGGCGGAAACCAGCGGCTTGCGTTCGATCAGCCAGTCCGCGGCCTGCTTGAGTTCGGCGGCGTTGGTGGTGTTGACCGACTTGCCGTCCTTGATCAGGCCGACGCCGAGGGTCTCGCGCATGTCGTCGAGCAGGATCACCTTCTTGCCGGCCTGGGCCTCGGCAAAGAAGTCGTCCCAGCTCTCGATCGGCTTGGACACCTTGTTCTTGTTGTAGAAGATGCCCACCGTGCCCCAGGCGTAAGGCATGCAGTACTCACCCTTGGGATCGGACTTGGCACGCAGAAAGGCAGGGTCGATATTGGCGAAGGCCGGGTCCTGATTGATGTCGGTCTTTTCCAGCAGATCGAGCACGGCCATGGTGTCGTGCATGTGTACCGAGGGAAAGACGATGTCATAGCCCTTGGCACCGGCCTGCAACTTGGCCAGCATCTCTTCGTTGCTGCCATAGGTATCGAGTGACACCTTGATGCCGGTTGCGGCGGAAAACCGAGTCAGTACCTCGGGGTTGATGTAGTCGCCCCAGTTGTAGAGGTGCAGTTCCTCGGCAGCCAGGGCGGTAGCGCTCGTGCCACCGAGGGCGACACACAGGGTGAGATGACGCAGCTTGAGCATGTTCCTGTTCTCCACTGTTCTGGTCGCGTCAGGGCGCGACATTTGCTTGTTGCGGCAGGAATTCGCGAGCGTCGACAACGAGGCGGAAAGACTTCTGCTGGCTTCCTCACCCGAACGGCGGTCAATCGACAGCTCTTTTGCGTTACGGATGCAGGGTAGAATATATTTCTTCCAAATATCAACACTCTGACATTTAAATGTCAGAAGAATTTGGCATGGCAAAGGAAACGGACATGCTCGATGGCAAGATGCAACACCTGGAAGGCAAGCTGACGCCGGCCGAGCGCACCCTCTGGGCCTATATCCAGGCCAACCTGGAGACGCTGGCGTTCGAGAATGGCGCCAGCCTCGCGAGCAAGAGCGGCGTCAGCCCCAACACCGTCAGCCGCTTCCTGCGCCGGCTCGGCTACAAGGGCCTGAAGAGCCTGAAGGACGAACTCCGCGACGAAGTCCGCGTGCAGTCATTGCTCAACCCGACGCTGATCGAACGGGTCGAGCAGCCGGAAGATCTGGTCACCCACCTGAACGAGGAGATCGAAGCGCTGCGAGCCTTCGCCGAGCAACTCGGCAGCCAGCACTGGCGCGATATCGTGGCGCGTGTCAGCGAGGCCGAGCGCGTATTCGTCTGCGGCTTCCAGACCATTCGCGGGCTGGCCGAGGACTTCGCCAATCGCCTGGCCCTGGTGCGTTCCGGGGTGGAGTTTCTCGACCTCTACAGCGGCGTGCTGGGGCAATGGCTGGACAGCCACAACCAGCGTTGCTGCGTGATCCTGGTGGACATCGCGCCCTATGCCGACGCGGGTATCGCCTTCGCCAACAACTGCCTGCGCCAGGGCACCGACCTAGTGGTGTTCACCGACGAATATGGTATCGCCCGCCACATCGAAACGCCCTACATCGTCACCATGAAAACCAAGACCGGGTTGATTCTCGAATCCACCGGCGGCCTGACCAGCGCGCTGAACGTGCTGCTGCACTGCGTCGCCACCCAGCACAAGGATCAGCTCAAGGAGCGTCTCGGCGCCTACCGGGAGCGGGTCGAGAGCCTCAAGCTGTATCGCAGCTAGGCAAGGTTGCGCCAGCCAGGGCCTGGCTGGCCAGCTCGCTCAGGCGGACGGCGCAGCCGCCGAGAATCCTGTCGAAGGAGCAGGTTTTCCCGCTGGCGAAGCCGACTGCTGCATCCAGCTCGCCAGCCGCGCCAGCATCGCGTCGCAACGGGCCAGCTGCTCGAGGCTGACGAATTCGTCCGGCTTGTGCCCCTGCTCCATGCTGCCGGGGCCGCAGACCACGGTGGCCACGCCGGCCTCGTCGAACAGGCCGCCCTCGGTGCCGAAGGCGACGGTGCTGAAGTCCTCGCGTTCGGCGATCAGCGCCAGCAGACGCGCGGCGTCGCTGGCCGCATCGGTCAGCAGGCCGGGATAACTCGACAGCTCGCTGAAGCGGATGTCGCTGTCCGCGCTCACCGCACGCATGCGCGGCAGCAGCTCACGCTCGGCGTAGGCACGCAGCTCACTGGCGACCTGCTGTGGATCATCGGCTGGCAAGGCGCGCATCTCGAAGTCGAAACGGCACTCGGCGGGCACGATGTTCAGGGCCCGGCCGCCCTGGATCACACCGGTCTGCAGCGTGGAGTAAGGCGGGTCAAAACGTGCATCGTGACGCTCGGGCGCCGCCAGGCGCGTACCGATCTCGCCCAGCTGGCCGATCAGCCTGGCCGCGTACTCGATGGCGTTCACCCCTCGCGGCGCGTAGGCCGAGTGGCAGGCGGCGCCGTGCACCTCGCAGCGCATCGCCAGCTTGCCCTTGTGCCCGAGCACCGGGCGCATCTCGGTGGGCTCGCCGATCAGGCAGATGGCCGGGCGCTCGTGGCTGCCGCGCAGACGCTCGACCAGGCTGCGCACGCCGAGGCAACCGACCTCCTCGTCATAGGAAATGGCGATATGCAGCGGCAGCCGCAGCGGCTGGCGCAGAAAGCCCGGCACGGCCGCCAGCACGCAGGCGATGAAGCCTTTCATGTCCGCCGTACCTCGCCCGTACAGGCGCCCGTCGCGCTCGCTCATGGCGAAGGCCGGCACCGTCCAGTGCTGCCCGTCTATCGGCACCACGTCACTGTGGCCGGACAGCATCACGCCCCCCGCGCCACTCGGACCGATGCGCGCATAGAGGTTGGCTTTGCTGCGTTCGGCGTTGAACAGCAACTCGCTGGAGACTCCGTAGCCCGCCAGGTAATCACGCACGTAGTCGATCAGCGCGAGGTTGGATTCGCGGCTGGTGGTGTCGAAGGCGATCAGGTCGGCGAGCAGGTCGCGGCTGGCAGGCATGGGGCAGTTACCGGTACGTGGGTGGATGGACAAGGCGGCGCATGCGCAGGGTGGATGGCGCTGTATCCCGCCACCCGCACGGAGCCACGCGGTGCACGAGCAATACGTCGTCCGCCGTCGTCGCTCGCGTGTGAACTGAGGACGTAGAGTGTGGTTGTGGGAGGCGCTTCAGCGGCGACGCACGGCACGCCCGGTCGCGGCCAAAGCCCTGCCCGGGATCGGTGACGCAGGTGTGCAGCCGTATCCAGCCCCCTGGTGCGCGGTGAACGAGCAACGCGGCATCCACCCTACTCGTCGCCCGGCACGCCGTAGCTGGGCGCGGCGGTCGGGTCGAGCGCGCGGGTGATGTAGTCGTGCAGTTGCGGCTCGTAGGCACGCCAGAGCTTGTCCAGCTCGCCGATGGGATCTACCTCGGCCCAGTCCACGCGCAGGTCGACCACCGGCCAAACTAAATCACCCACCACCGACAGCGCCGCCGAGTGCACCGGCCCGGCCTCGCCACCAGCCGCCATGGCCGCGTGCATCGCCGCCAGCAGGCGATCCGGCAGCCCGCCGTCGGCCTGTTCGAAGGCCTCGACCATGGCCTCGATCACCGCCGTGCTCGCCAGCAGGTTGCCGGCCGCCACGCACTGCTCGCCCGCCCGCGCATGGTGGATGCCGAGGGCTTCGCGACCGGAGAAGTGCGCGCTGGCACCATGGCTGTCGATCACCGTCACCTGGCGATACTGGCCATAGCCATTGCTGCCCAGCGCCTTGTCCAGCGCCGCCTGGGGATCGAGCCCGCTTTCCAGCAGGTCGAGGATCTGCGGACCGAGCGCCGGCAGAGTGATGTTCTGCGTCGACACCGCGCCGACCCCGGCACGCAGCCAGGGGCAACGCGCGCCGACGGCAATGCTGGAGGAGCTGATGGCAATGCCGAGGTGGCCGGTCTCCGGGCAGCGCCCGACGATGGAAAAAGTCATGTGCGCACTCCTCAGGCCTGCGTGCTGGGCCAGTCGTCCGGGATCACCGCGATCACGTCGATCTCCATCAGCCACTGCGGCTGACCGAGGGCCGAGACCACCAGCCCGGTGGAGATCGGGAACACGCCCTTGAGCCACTTGCCGACTTCGCGATAGACCGGCTCGCGGTAGCGCGGATCGATGATGTAGGTGGTGGTCTTGACGATGTGCGAGAGGTCGCTGCCGGCCTCTGCAAGCAGTTGCCTGACGTTCTTCATCGCCTGCTCGGCCTGCGCCGCCGGGTCGCCCAGGCCGACCAGGTTGCCCTCGAAGTCGGTGCCGACCTGACCGCGCACGTACACGGTGTTGCCGGCGCGCACGGCCTGGCACAGGTCATTGTCCAGGGACTGGTTGGGGTAGGTGTCCTTGGTGTTGAACATGCGGATGCGGGTATGCGTGGGCATCAGCGAACTCCTGTCAGGCTGGCGGGTGCCGGGCTGCCGGCGGTGTCGGCCGCACGCTGCGCGGCATCGCGGTAGGCGCTGTACTTGCGCTGGGTGGCGATGTGATCGGCGACATGCTTGGCGTCGTGCCACACGCCCCAGATGAAGGTGGAGCCCCGCCGCGACAGCCACGGCAGGCCGACGAAGTACACGCCCGGCTCGCTGGAGACGCCACGCTGGTGCTGCGGCTTGCCGCTGCCGTCGAAGGCATTGACCTGCAGCCAGCTGAAGTCCACGGCGAAGCCGGTGGCCCAGATGATCGTGCCGATACCGGCCGCGGCCAGATCGAGCTGCCGCAGCGGCTGGCTGACGCAGGCCGGCTCGGGGAAGCGCCGGCGGGCCTCGGGCTCTTCCGGCAGATCGAGTCCGTTGCGGGCGATATAGGCGTCGGCGGCATCGAGCAGCGACAGGTAGTTCTCGTCGCCACGGGCCAGGTTCTCCGCCAGGTCATCGGCGAACTGCGCCATGCCCTGCTCGAAGGCGCGGGTCAGCCCGACCAGGGTGATGCCCTGCCCGGCCAGCTCGCGGAAGTCGATGGTGCGGCCGCCATGGGCGCCGCTGACGGCGATGGTCACGTGCTCCTTGCCCGGCTGCACGCTTTCCAGGTCCCACAGGCCGAGCACGCCCAGCCACCAGACGAAGTCGCGACCACGGTAGCTGCGCGGCGGACGATCGTGCGCGCCCACGGAGAGGTAGACCTGACGCCCGGCGCGGTTCAGCTCATCGGCGATCTGCACCCCGGAAGAGCCGGCGCCGATCACCAGCACGCCGCCTTCGGGCAGTTGCTGCGGGTTGCGGTAGTGCGCCGAGTGAATCTGCAGCAGCGCCTCGCTCTGCGGCGCGATGGCCGGAATGACCGGACGCTGGAACGGGCCGGTCGCGGCCACGACACGGTTGGCGCGGATCACGCCCTCCGAGGTTTCCACGGTGAAGCCGGGACGCTCGGCGTTGCGCCGCACCTGCTTCACCTCGACGCCGGTGCGGATCGGCGCGTCGATCATCCTGGCGTAGGCCTCGAAGTAATCGGCAACCTGATCCTTGTGGGCGAAGGCGTCCGGGTCGAGACCGGGAAATTCCATGCCCGGGAAACGGTCATGCCACACCGGCCCGTTGGTCACCAGCGAATCCCAGCGCACCGTGCGCCAGGCTTCGGCGATGCGGTTCTTCTCCAGCACCAGGTGCGGCACGCCGAGGCGGCCCAGGTGCTCGCTCATGGCCACCCCGGCCTGGCCGGCGCCGACCACCAGGGTGTCGATCTCCTGCGGCAGGCAAGCCCGGCCTGCGGAGGTGGAAAAGGGGGTCTGCTTCAGCTCGGTCATGGGTACCTGCCCTGATTCTGCTCGTGACTGTTGCGCCGTGGCGGCTCGTTGCGGGCATTCTGTTCAGAGCGGGGCATTCGCGAAATTATGTTTTTTGTAGTCGCTGGCAAGGTAAAAACTGCCTGCATCCCCATTGGGTGCATGCCCCGTCGTCATGCACGAAGAACGTGCACGGGAACGACGCACGCATGCGCTATATACAAATAGATATAACGATGTAGGATGGCCGCACCCGGCCTGCCCTCGGCGCCCCATCAACGCCCGTACACGACAAGGAATCCTCATGCTCAAGCCCCTCAAGCACAGCCTGCTCGTTCTTGGCCTGGTCTTCGCCGGCAGCACGCTGGCCGATGAGGTGAAGGTGGCCGTGGCCGCCAACTTCACCGCGCCGATGCAGGCCATCGCCCCCGAATTCGAGAAAGCCACCGGGCACAAGCTGGTCGCGGCCTTCGGCGCCACGGGCCAGTTCTACGCACAGATTCGCAATGGCGCACCGTTCGAGGTGTTCCTCGCCGCCGACGACAGCACCCCGAGCAAGCTGGAGAGCGAGGGCCTGACGGTCGAGGGCTCGCGTTTCACCTACGCCGTCGGTGGCCTGGTGCTGTGGTCGGCCGCTGCCGACTACCTGGACGGCAGCGCCGCGGCGCTCAAGGCCGGGCAGTTCAAGCACCTGTCCATCGCCAACCCGAAGGCCGCTCCCTACGGCCTGGCCGCCACCCAGGTGCTGGACAAGCTGGGGCTGAGCGAGGCGCTCAGGGACAAGCTGGTCGAAGGCCAGAACATCACCCAGGCGCACCAGTTCGTCTCCAGCGGCAACGCCGAGCTGGGCTTCGTCGCCCTGTCGCAGGTGTACAAGGACGGCAAGATCAGCAGCGGCTCGGCGTGGATCGTGCCGGGTGACATGTACGAGCCGATCAAGCAGGATGCGGTGATCCTCAAGCCGGGCGCGAACAACCCTGCCGCCAGTGCCCTGGTCGACTACCTGAAAGGCCCGGAGGCGGCCAGGATCATCGAATCCTTCGGCTACACCCTGTAATGCCCGTGGCCGGAGCGCATCCGGCCAGGTTCGTCTTTCGGAATGAGCATGCCGCTGTCAACCAACGACCTCGACGCCATCCTGCTGACCCTGGAGCTGGCTTCGCTGACCACGCTGCTGCTGCTGATCATCGGCACGCCCATCGCCCTGTGGCTGACGCGCACCGAGTCCTGGCTGAAACGCCCGGTCGGTGCGCTGGTGGCCTTGCCGCTGGTGCTGCCGCCGACGGTGATCGGCTTCTACCTGCTGGTGAGCATGGGGCCCAACGGTTTCTTCGGGCAACTGACGCAGAGCCTCGGCCTGGGCACCCTCACCTTCAGCTTCACCGGCCTGGTGATCGGCTCGGTGTTCTATTCGCTGCCCTTCGTCGTGCAGCCGTTGCAGAACGCCTTCGAAGCCATCGGCCGCGCACCGCTGGAGGCGGCCGCGACGCTGCGCGCCAACCCCTGGGATGCCTTCTTCAGCGTGGTGCTGCCCCTGGCGCGCCCCGGTTTCGTCACCGCCACGATACTCGCCTTCGCCCACACCGTCGGTGAGTTCGGCGTGGTGCTGATGATCGGCGGCAACATTCCCGGCAAGACCCAGGTGGTCTCGGTGCAGATCTACAACCACGTGGAAACCATGAACTACGCCCAGGCGCACTGGCTGGCCGGCGGCATGGTGGCCTTCTCCTTCATCGTGCTGCTGGCGCTGTACAGCGGGCGCAGCGGCAAGACGAGGGCGCTGTGATGCTGGCCTCGCTGTTCGGCAAACGCGGCGCCGAGACGCCGATCATCGACGACGGGCGCATTCGCGCACGCTTTCTGCTGCAACACCCCGGCTTTCGCCTGGACGTCGACCTCGACCTGCCCAGCCGTGGCGTCAGCGCCCTGTTCGGTCATTCCGGTTCGGGCAAGACCAGCTGCCTGCGCTGCTTCGCCGGGCTCGACCGCCCCCGTGAAGGCTACCTGCAGGTGGCCGGCGAACGCTGGCAGGACAGTGCCAGCGGAGACTTCCTGCCGGCCCACCGGCGCGCCATCGGCTACGTGTTCCAGGATGCCAACCTGTTCCCCCACCTCAGCGTGCGCGGCAATCTGGAGTTCGGCCAGCGGCGCATCGCCGCCCGCGAACGCAAGGTCGCCCTGGACCAGGCGCTGGAGCTGCTCGGCATCGGTCATCTGCTCGAACGCCTGCCGTCGGCCCTGTCCGGCGGCGAGCGGCAGCGCGTCGGCATCGCCCGCGCCCTGGTCACCAGCCCGCGCCTGCTGCTGATGGACGAACCCCTGGCGTCGCTCGATCTCAAGCGCAAGCAGGAGGTGCTGCCCTACCTCGAACGCCTGCACGAAGAACTGGATATCCCGGTGATCTACGTCAGCCACGCCCCGGATGAAGTGGCGCGCCTGGCCGACCATCTGGTGCTGCTCGAGGACGGCCAGGTACGCGCCAGCGGCCCGCTCAAGGAGTTGCTGCTGCGCACCGACCTGCCCTTCGCCAGCGACGACGACGCCGAAGCGGTGATCGACGGGCAGGCCAGCGCCTACGACGCACGCTACGGCCTGGTCGAACTCTGCCTGCCCGGCAGCGAGGCCCGTCTGCGCCTGCCGCACGCGGCGCTGCCGGCCCAGCAACGCGTACGGGTGAAGATCAAGGCGCGCGATGTCAGCCTCAGCCTGCAACGCGCCGAGGGCAGCAGCCTGCTCAACCTGCTGCCGGTCACGGTGGACAGCTGGCAGGTGCTGGATGCGCAGGTGCTGCTGACCCTGCGCCTGGGCGAACAACGCCTGCTGGCGCGGATCACCCGCTACTCCTTCGATCAGCTGGGCATCCATGCCGGCCAGGCGATCTGGGCGCAGATCAAGTCGGTGTCGCTGTTGGCGCCTTAAGCAGCACGGCCAACGAGGACGTCCAGCTCTTCTCACATTTACGGTGTCGCTGCAGTCGCGAGCAAAGCCTCAGAAGAGGGGATGGACAACAACTTTCAAACACAAACAATTATCATTAGCATGACGATCTATATCCAAAGAGCCTGCATCACCACTTCTGTCAGAAGCCAATCTCCTGATATCTGAAATAACGCCATGCTCAAGAAACCCCTATTGATCTTCCTGCTCGTTGGACTCATGAGCTTCATCACCGCGTTCTCCATCCTGGCCCTCCCTACCATGCAGGAGCCGTCGCCGGTCAGAGCGCTCTGGTCTGCACAGACAGAGACCGCCGGACGGTTATCACCGCCTCCTGCCATCTCGCATCCAACCCAAGCTCAGCCCGAAAGCACACATCCCCCGCAACACCCCAGAACTGCCATAAACCAGAAGAAACTGGACTATGCCGATTGGCGATCCGAGCTGAGGTTCATACAGGGCCCAGTGAAGGAAACACTTGCCGAGCTTGATGCCAAAGCTTCGCCGGAGGGCGACTACATGGCAGCCAACCTGCTGCATATGTGTTATCTCCGGCAGCAGAATCCGCCCAGCGACGCTGCAACGGAGGGCTACCCTCCCCGAAGCGAATGCCTGGAGCTGGGTGTGCTCTCCCAAGAGAACTGGGTGGAGCGCATGAAAGCGGCGGCAGATGCCGGATTGGCAGCCGCCCAGGTAGCCATGGCCATCGCCGAGAACCCCAACCCACCGCTTTCCCCTGACGAACCAGACCCTTGGCTAGACATGCAGCGCGACTATATCGACAAAGCTGCAAGCCAATGCCACCCAGGCGCCTATGTCATCCGCGCCAACTACCGGTTCGATCCCGACAATCCACAGCTACAAAATCAAGCTGCCTACACCGACTTCTACACCGCCGAGCTGATCTACCGGCAGCGCTTCGAAGGTGCCCCGTCGCTTGAAAAACTACTGGAGCAGGAACGGCAGAAGCTGTACCAGCACCAGATCCTGGAAGCGGAAAACCAGGCCCTGATCAACTACCACAAAGCATGCACACAGTGATCACCCGAAAAGGACTTCTCACCACCGTCTTCCTGGCGCTCTTCACTGTGGCAATTGCCGCATCCTATGACCGCTGGTTCTGCTCGGACTGCTCTATGGACATGACTGCTCTGGATGAACTGAGCGGGCCGATCACCTTCATACGTTCCACGGTCAACAGCGTCGTCAACCAATGGCGGCCTGGCGATACAGTCACCATCACCAACGGGTCACAGTGGACTACATTCCGTTACAGCGGCTCTCCCACCCAGCTCTGGGTTCCGATCAACTTTGGCGATGGCGAAGGTCCGGGCACACTCAGAAACCCTGAAGATGCCCCGGCGCCAGGTAGTGGCAGCGGAGGAGGTGGCGGCGGAGCGAGTCGGCCTTTTTTCCCCGGCTTCGGCGGCGGTTCTCTACCCACAGGCCAGGTGGACATGGGCCCTATTCAGCTTGTGGGTGGCAGTGGTTCCTGCACTGGCTGCCACTAGCGACAACAGACCGCTGCAATGTCAGCGCAAATCACCCTCCCCGCTATGTACTACGCCGGCACCACGCCGGCTGCACTCAGGTGATATATGCCAGGCCTATGCCTGGGCACCCGGCAACTCCAGATGTTCCGGCCGAATCTCCGCATGACCGGCCAGCAGCAACGCGAAGTGAATGACGTTCTCCAGCTCGCGGGTATTGCCCGGCCAGCGATGCGCCTCCAGCACGGCCTGGGCCTGCTCGCCGAGTGCGGGAATCGCCAGGCCCAGGCGCAGGGCATGGATGCCGAGGAAGTATTCGGCCAGCGGCAGGATGTCGCCGACCCGCTCGCGTAGCGCGGGGAAATGCAGCTGGCCGTCGCACAGATACGCGTACAGGCCTTCGTCGAAGGTGCCGGCCGCCACCGCACGGGCCAGGTCGATGCTGCTCGCGGCCAGCAGACGCACGTCCACCGGCGTCGCCTGGCTGGCACCGACGCGGTACACCTCGCGGGTCTCCAGCGCCGCCAGCAGCTTGCGCTGCAACGCGCGCGGCAGGTCGGCGATCTCGTCCAGATAGAGGGTGCCGCCATGGGCCGAACCGAACCAGCCGGCCCGGCTGCCGGCACCACCGGCATGGGCACCGCCGACGTGGCCGAACAGTTCGGCCTCACCCCACTGCGGGCTGATCGTCGCGGCGCTCAGGGCCACGAACAGGCCGCCGCGCTCGCTGTGCCGGTGGATATAGCGGGCCAGCAGTTCCTTGCCGGTGCCGGTCTCGCCCCGGATCAGCAGCGGCTGATGCCCCGGCGCCAGGGCGTCGGCCCGCTCGCGCAGCTGACGCGAACGCGGGTCGACGAACACCAGCGCCTTGGCCCGGATGCTCAGGGGGTTCTGCGGCGCATCGGCGAAGGTCAGCGGCGGCGCATTCAATGTAGGCGGCATGGCCAGGACTCCAGTACCGGGCGGCTCACCCGAGAAGAAAAAGGAAGCGGGCGGCTGCCTGGCCCGGCCCCGCCCCGAAAACTCAGGCGCGCCGGCGTTGCTGCTGCTCGATGCGGTTCTGCAGGCGATAGAGATGAGCGAAGCCCTGCTCCCAGTAGTGATGCCCGGATTTCACGTTGATATGCCCCACCCCGCTGAGCACCACTGCACCGCTGCCCCAGTGACGCGCCATCTCGACAGCGCGTGCGGCGCTGGCGGCAGGATCGTTGTCGGAGCCGATCAGCTGACTGGGAAACGGCAGCAGGTCACGCGGCAGCGGCGCGAAGTTCTGCAGCGGCTCAGGGCAGCCTGGGCGCTCCACGTCCGCCGGCGCCACCAGCAGCGCACCGCGCACCCGGCGCAGCAGCTCCAGCGGCGCCTGCTGCGCCCAGTGGGCGACGGTCACGCAGCCCAGGCTGTGGGCGATGAGGATCGCGGGGCGTGGATCGGCGGCCACCGCCCGATTCAGTTCGGCGACCCAGTCGGCGCGCTGCGGGCTGGCCCAGTCCTGCTGCTCGACCCGCGTACTGTTCGGCAGGCTGCGCTGCCAGTGGCTCTGCCAGTGCTCGGCGGACGAGCCCTGCCAGCCTGGCAGGATCAGATAACGGATTGCTTCGCTGCGCATGGTCGGCGCCTCCTGAGTCGAATGGCCCCAGTCTAGGCAGAAGCTTGCAAGCACAAAAAGAATAAGAATTCATTTGCTTATGCAAAAAAAACACCAAGCAAACATCGCCGCCTAATATTCTTTTTCGATCTATAAATGTTCTTAAACATTATTTTTAAGAATATTAGCGCCTCCCTACTATCCGCTCCACGCCAACGGCGGTCGCCGTCCACCGTCATGGCGCCCATCCACAAGGAGCCTGGAAATGACTGCGACGCTGAGACACCTCGAAGGCCAGGATGACGCCAGCATCCTGCGCGAGATCCAGACCGCCCTGCAGGGCCTGAAATTCGGCGCGGTGGAAATCACCGTGCACAACGGCCAGGTCGTGCAGATCGAGCGCAAGGAAAAGATCCGCCTGCAACAACCGAACACCAAGAACTGACCCATGATGCAGCCCGACCGGACCACCGGAGGGCTACCGCCAACACCCGCACCCAATCCGTGAGGAGCTGCACCATGTCCATTCGCCGTTTCGCCCTGGCCACGCTGGCCAGCAGCCTGATCGCCGGCCCGGCCGCCGCCGCGCCGCTGCTCAACGTGTCCTACGACCCGACCCGCGAGCTGTACGTCGAGTACAACGCCGCCTTCAACAAATTCTGGCAGGCCCAGGGCAATCCGGCCGTGACCATCCAGCAGTCCCACGGAGGCTCGGGCAAGCAGGCCCGCGCGGTGATCGACGGCCTGCGCGCCGACGTGGTGACCCTGGCGCTGTCCGGCGATATCGACGCGATCAACCACAACCAGACGCTGATCGAGCCGAACTGGCAGGCACGCCTGCCGGACAACAGCACGCCCTACACCTCGACCATCGTGTTCCTGGTGCGCAAGGGCAACCCGAAGCAGATCAGCGACTGGGACGACCTGGTCAAGGACGGCGTCGAAGTCATCACGCCGAACCCGAAGACCTCCGGCGGCGCGCGTTGGAACTTCCTCGCCGCCTGGGCCTACGCCCGCCAGCAATACGGCAGTGAAGAGCAGGCGCTGGCGTTCGTCACCGAGCTGTACCGTCACGCCCCGGTGCTGGATACCGGCGCCCGTGGCGCCACCATCAGCTTCGTCCAGCGTGGCCTGGGCGACGTGCTGCTGGCCTGGGAGAACGAAGCTTACCTGTCGCTGGCCGAGGAAGGCGGCGAACAGCTGGAGATCGTCACCCCGTCGCTGTCGATCCTCGCCGAACCGCCGGTGGCCGTGGTCGATGCCAACGTCGACCGCAAGGGCACCCGCGCCATCGCCGAAGCCTATCTGCAACACCTGTACAGCGAGGAAGGCCAGCGCATCGCGGCGAAGAACTTCTACCGTCCGCGCAACGAAAAGGTGGCGGCCGAGTTCAAGGAGCAGTTCAAGGATCTGCACCTGGTCACCATCGACAAGGACTTCGGTGGCTGGAAACAGGCGCAGCCGAAGTACTTCGACGATGGCGGCGTGTTCGACGACATCTTCCAGAAGATCAACCAGTGATCCGAGCGCCCCGGCGTGCCACCGGATAGCCGGTGGCACGCCGTGCCGTGGACCTGCACAAAAGGACTGACCATGTCTCGTCGAACCTCCCCGGTCATACCCGGCTTCGGGCTGACGCTGGGCTACAGCATCAGCTACCTGGCGTTGATCGTGCTGATCCCGCTGGGGGCGATGCTGCTCTTCTCGCTGCAGCTCAGCGCCGAACAGTGGTGGCGCCTGCTCGGCAACCGCCAGCTGCAGTTCTCGCTGCAGCTGTCGTTCGGCACCGCCCTGGCCGCCGCCCTGCTCAACGGCATTCTCGGCACCATCATCGCCTGGGTGCTGGTGCGCTACAGCTTCCCCGGCAGGCGCATCATCGACGCCATGGTCGACATGCCCTTCGCCCTGCCCACCGCCGTGGCCGGCATCGCCCTGACCGCGCTGTACGCGCCCAACGGCCTGCTCGGCTCGCTGCTCCCGTTCAAGATCGCCTATACCCCGCTGGGCATCACCCTGGCGCTGGTGTTCGTCACCCTGCCGTTCGTGGTGCGCACCCTGCAGCCGGTGCTGGCGGACATCCCCAGGGAGGTCGAGGAGGCCGCCGCCTGCCTCGGTGCCAGGCCGCTGCAGGTGTTCCGTCACGTGCTGCTGCCGAGCCTGCTGCCGGCCTGGCTGACCGGCTTCGCCCTGGCCTTCGCCCGTGGCGTCGGCGAGTACGGCTCGGTGGTGTTCATCGCCGGCAACATCCCGCTGCAGACCGAGATCCTGCCGCTGCTGATCGTCGCCAAGCTGGATCAGTACGACTATCCCGGCGCCACCGCCATCGGCGTGATCATGCTGCTGGTGTCATTCATCCTCCTGCTGCTGATCAACCTGCTGCAGCGCCGCATCCAGCCGCCCATCTGAGGAGCCGTCATGAGCCTTGCAACCCTTGGCCGGCAGGCCGCTGCGCGCCCCGCCAGTCGCTCGCCCGGCGCCATTGCGCTGATCGTCATCGCCTGGACGGTATTCGCCGTCATTCTCCTGTTGCCGCTGTACATGGTGCTGACCCAGGGCCTGAGTCGCGGCCTGGCGTTCTTCTGGGAGGCGATCCGCGAGCCGGACGCCATCGCCGCCCTGCAACTGACCCTGCTGGCCACCGCCATCTCGGTGCCGCTGAACCTGGTGTTCGGCGTCGCGGCTGCCTGGGCGGTGAGCAAGTTCGAGTTTCGCGGCAAGAGCCTGCTGGTCACCCTGATCGACATGCCGTTCTCGGTGTCGCCGGTGGTCGCCGGGCTGATCTACGTGCTGCTGTTCGGCTCGCAGAGCCTCTTCGCGCCGTACCTGGACAGGCACGACCTGCAGATCGTCTACGCCGTGCCGGGCATCGTCCTGGCCACCCTGTTCGTCACCTTTCCCTTCGTCGCCCGCGAGCTGATCCCGCTGATGGAGCAGCAGGGCAGCACCGAGGAAGAGGCTGCGCGCCTGCTCGGCGCCAGTGGCTGGCAGATGTTCTGGCATGTCACGCTGCCTAACGTAAAATGGGCGCTTATCTACGGCGTGGTCCTGTGTACCGCCCGTGCGATGGGCGAATTCGGTGCGGTATCGGTGGTCTCCGGGCATATCCGCGGTTACACCAACACCCTGCCGCTGCACATCGAGATTCTCTACAACGAGTACAACATCGTCGCCGCCTTCAGCGTCGCGATCCTGCTGCTCGTGATGGCCCTGGTGGTGCTGCTGCTTCGCCAGTGGAGCGAGGCGCGCCTGAGCCGCCAGCTACAGGCCAACCGAGAAGACTGACTGCCGTCACGCCGCCAGGAGCGGCATGGCCCACGGAACAACCAGGAACATCAGCCATGAGTATCGAAGTCAAAGGCGTCAACAAGCGGTTCGGCCAGTTCACGGCGCTGAACGACATCAACCTGAACATCCAGAGCGGCGAGCTGGTGGCCCTGCTCGGCCCGTCCGGTTGCGGCAAGACCACCCTGCTGCGCATCATCGCCGGCCTGGAAACCCCGGACAGCGGCAGCATCGGCTTCCACGGCGAGGACGTGTCCGACCACGACGTGCGTGATCGCAACGTCGGCTTCGTGTTCCAGCACTACGCCCTGTTCCGCCACATGACGGTGTTCGACAACGTCGCCTTCGGCCTGCGCATGAAGCCCAAGGGCGAGCGCCCGAGCGAGGCGAAGATCGCCGAGAAAGTGCATGAACTGCTCAATCTGGTGCAGCTCGACTGGCTCGGCGACCGCTATCCGGAGCAGCTCTCCGGTGGTCAGCGCCAGCGTATCGCCCTGGCCCGCGCACTGGCGGTGGAGCCCAAGGTACTGCTGCTCGACGAACCCTTCGGCGCCCTCGATGCCAAGGTGCGCAAGGAGCTGCGCCGCTGGCTGGCGCGCCTGCACGAGGAAGTGCACCTGACCAGCGTGTTCGTCACCCATGACCAGGAAGAGGCGATGGAAGTGGCCGACCGCATCGTGGTGATGAACAAGGGCGTGATCGAGCAGATCGGCTCGCCTGCGGAGGTCTACGAGTACCCGGCCAGCGATTTCGTCTACCACTTCCTCGGCGATGCCAACCGCCTGTACGTGGGCAGCGATCACCATGTGCTGTTCCGCCCGCACGAAGTGGATCTGTGCAGCGAACCGGCCGCCGATCACCAGGCCGGTGAAGTGCGCGACATCCGCCTGCTCGGCGCCATCACCCGCATCACGCTCAAGGTGGAAGGCCAGGACGAGCTGATCGAGGCCGAGGTGGCCAAGGACCACGCCAGCCTGGACAACCTCGCGCGCGGCACCACGCTGTACTTCAAGCCCAAGGGTGGCAAGCCGGTCAGCGCCCAGGCCTGAGCGCCGCGAACGGTTCCAGCGCCTACTCCAGGGCGATCGCCATGATCGCCCTGCGCCCCCCTGGCGAGACCTGCAGCGCACGCGAGCCCTGGCTGCGCCGCAGCCAGCCTTCAGCCTCGCACAGCGCCAGCAACGCAGCGCCCAGCGCCCCACCCAGATGCGGCTTGCGCTCGCTCCAGTCGGGGCAGGCGCAGAGCCGCTGACGGCGCTGCCGTTGCACCTGAGGCCAGTCGATGCCCAATGCCTGCAGGCGCTGCTCACCCGTCGCGGTGATGGCCAGCGTGCCGTCCTGCTGCGCCAGCCAGCCGGCCGCACACATGCGCGCGAAGACCCCCACCGCCAGCTCACCGGCCAGGTGGTCATAGCAGGTGCGCGCCTCACGCATCGCCTGCGGCGTACCCCGCGACGCCGGCACAGGACGCGACTGGCGCGGCTGTGCGGCGAGCGCGGCACTGGCCAGCGCCTCCACCAGCTGCCCCACTTCCGGGCCGGCCAGGCGGTAATAGCGATTGCGCCCATGGCGCTGCTGCACCAGCAGGCCGCCCTCGACCAGCTTGGCCAGGTGCGCGCTGGTCGAGGATGGCGACAACCCGGCCAGCAGCGCCAGCTCGCCGGCAGGGCGTGCGCTGCCGTCCATCAGCGCCCAGACCATGCTGGCGCGCCCGGCATCGGCGAGCAACGCGGCGATCGAACTGAAACCCGGTGCGTATTCCATAATTCACCTCATGACGAAACATGGCGTGCATGACACGTGAATACTGGCAGGCAACGTCAACCAGAGCCAGCCAGGGAGAAACCCGATGCTCGCCGTGATCTTCGAAGTACAGGCCCGACCAGGCCAGCAGCAGGACTATCTCGACCTCGCCGCCGGGCTGCGCCCGCTGCTCGCCAGACAACCCGGCTTCATCTCCATCGAACGTTTCCAGAGCCTCAGCGAACCGGGCAAGATCCTCTCGCTGTCGTTCTGGCGGGACGCCGCCTCGGTCGAAGCCTGGCGCCAGCGCCAGGAGCACCGCGAGGCGCAGACGGCGGGGCGCGAAAGCGTCTTCGCCGACTATCGCCTGCGCGTGGCCCAGGTGCTGCGCGACTACGGCCTGCACGAGCGCGAGCAGGCCCCCGCCGACAGCCAGGCCATGCACCACAGGGGAGCCGCACGATGACCGACTACCTGCCACTGATCCTCGCCACCTTCCTGCTCGCCGGCCTGGTCAAGGGCGTGGTCGGCCTCGGCCTGCCCACCATCGCCGTGGGCCTGCTCGGCCTGCTGATGGCGCCCTTGCAGGCCGCCGCGCTGCTGATCATCCCCTCGATAGTGAGCAACATCTGGCAGCTGTGCGACGGCCGCAGCCCGCTGCCGATGCTGCGCCGGCTGTGGCCCATGCTGCTGGGTATCGTCGCCGGCACGCTGCTGGTCGCCGCTGCGCTGCACAGCCTCGACCTGCCCGGCGCCAGCCGCTGGCTCGGTGCGGCACTGGTGCTCTATGCCGTGCTCGGCCTGGCCAGGGTGCAGGTGCGCGTCGCCGCGCGATACGAGCCCTGGCTGGCGCCACTGATCGGCGCCGTCACCGGGGCGATCACCGCCGTCACCGGCGTCTTCGTCATCCCTGCGGTGCCCTACCTGCAGGCCATCGGCCTGGAAAAGGACGACCTGATCCAGGCCCTCGGGCTTTCGTTCAGCGTCTCCACCCTGGCCCTGGCGGCGGCGCTCGGGCACAGCGGCGAACTGTTGCAGCCGGCGGTACTGGGCCTTTCGGCCCTGGCCCTGCTGCCCGCCCTGCTGGGCATGGCCGCCGGCCAGTGGCTGCGCAAGCGCATCAGCGCCGAGCGCTTCAAACGCTGGTTCTTCATCGGCCTGCTGCTGCTCGGCAGCGAACTGGCCCTGCGCAGCTTCTGAGCGCAAGCGTCAGATGGCGGCAGCCTGCGAGTGGCGGAGGCCGAACCACTGCAGCTCGGCCAGCAGCGCCACCGCCAGCGCCTGGGCGATGACGAAGGCGTAGCCGAACAGGTTCGGCGACAGCCAGCCGATCAGCAGCACCAGCAGGCTGTCGATCACCCACAGGGCATTGACCGCGATGACTGCCCAGACGACCTGGCGGCTGATCTGCTGGCGGTTGGACAACCACACCAGCAGCGCGGCGAATGGCAACAGGGCGCTGCCGGCGACCAGCAACAGCAGGCGCGGCAGTTCGAGGAAGGCGCCCAGCCAGCCGGCCGCCAGGACCAGCAGCAGGCCGGTGACGCCGCTGAGCAGGCCGTCGAGCAACAGCGCATCACGCAGCATGGGGTTGGGTTGCAGTACGTTCATGGCAAGTTCTCCACAGGGAGCACCGGGGTGGTGCCTGGCCTACAGACTTCGCCGAAACGCACGGGCCGTCGATTACCTATCAGGTAATGGCCGACATGACCTGGCTGGACTATCGTGCTGGCCATGACTACGAACTCCCAGACCGCCGGCGCCCTGTTGCGCCAATGGCGCCAGCGGCGCCGCCTGAGCCAGCTCGACCTCGCCTGCGAGGCGGAGATATCCACCCGCCACCTGAGCTTCGTCGAGACCGGCCGCGCACAACCCAGCCGCGACATGCTGCTGCACCTGGCCGAGCAGCTGGAGATTCCCCTGCGCGAGCGCAATCGCCTGCTCAGCGCCGCGGGATTCGCCCCGCTGTACAGCCAGCACGACCTCGCCGACCCGGCGCTGGAGCCGGCGCGCCAGGCCATCGACCAGTTGCTCAAGGCCCATGAACCCTACCCCGCCCTGGCCATCGACCGGCAGTGGAACCTGCTCGCGGCCAACGCCTCGGTCGGCCCCTTTCTCGTCGGCGTGGCAGACGCCCTGCTCGGCCCGCCGCTCAACGTGCTGCGCCTGTCCCTGCACCCCGAGGGGCTGGCCCCGCGCATCGTCAACCTGGCGCAGTGGCGCGCGCACCTGTTGCTGCGCCTGCACCGCGATGCCGAGATCAGCGGTGCCCCGCAGCTCCTGGCCCTGCACGAGGAACTGCTGACCTACCCGGCGCCGGAGGATGAGGGCGAAGCCTCTGCCGAGACGGTCCTGATGCCGGTGCAACTGCGCACCGAAGCCGGCGTGCTGAGCATGATCAGCACCACCACCGTGTTCGGCACACCGAACGACGTGACCCTGGCCGAGCTGGCCCTGGAAACCTTCTTCCCGGCCGACGCCTTCAGTGCCGAGTACCTGCGCAACCTGGCAAAAGCCCCCGAACGGTAGCGATTTCCGACGAAATCACTCTTTCGGGTCATGCTCGCTCCGGCATGACGCAGTAGTCTTGACGCTGTGTCATTGACGCCGCCCCGCTCAAAACAATAACAAGGAGCACCCGGATGCGCTGTAAAGCACTGCTACGCCATGCCTTTCTCTGGTCGCTGGGCCTCTTCGTCGGGCTCTCGCCCATGGCCTTCGCCGAGGCCGTCAGTCCGCAGGAACAGATCCAGATTCACGCCTGCCGCGCGACCAGCAGCCTGATGCTGTTACGTGGCGAGGGCTTCCAGAAGGTCCATCGACAGCGCCTGGAGGCCGACCTGGCCGCTCTGGCCGGTGCCATGCAGAGCCTGCCGCAGGGCAGCAGCGAGCTCACCAGCGCCCACCACGCCCTCGTTACCCAACTGCGCAACGGTGTTTCCTATGGCCCCGGTGACGAGAACGTGCCCTGGCGCTTCCCGGAGGACCTCAGTCGCGCCTTGCGTGATTTTCTCGCGGCGGCCAGGGGGCTGCCGGGCGCGCCAGGACAGAGTGAACTGGCGGCGAAGGTCGAGTACCTGGGGGTGCAATACCTCGCCCGCTCCTACCTGGGCACCTTCGAGATCGCCCGCGAGCACCCCGACACCTACCTGGGCCAGGACGAACGCCTGCTGCTGCCGGCCATCGACCAGGAACTGCAAGCCCTGGATGCCAAGGCGGACCCGCAGGTGAACAAGCTGCAGACCCGCTGGGGCTATCTGCGCGCCGCGCTGGCCGACATGAACAGCCAGAGCAACACGCTGGAGAGCGTGTCCGGCCGCCCCTTCGCACCGATCACCGTGGACCGCCACGCGCGCTCGCTGACCGCGCAGTGGATGGCGATGTTCTAGCTCAGCCGTGCCGGGTAGCCGCAGAAGCCGGCTCGTCGGCGCATGCGCCCGTCAGCCGGGCGGCTCAGGCCAGGGCCTTCTTCTCGCGAATGCAGGTCGGCCCGGCGATTTCCACCACCGCGTGCTCGACCTCCTTGCGCAGGCCGAGCAGGAAGGCCAGCTCGGCCACCACGAACAGCGGGCCGACCATCAGCCCCATGACGTCATCGACGAACGCCGGCTTGCGCCCTTCGTAATAGTGGCCGACGAACTGGATGACCCAGCCGACCACGAACAGGCCGAGCCCCGCCGACAGCCACAGCGCCGTGCCGGCCACCGCCAGCCCGGCAGCAGCCCACAGGCACAGCGCCAGCAGCAGGCTCATGACCAGACCGAAACGGGTATCCAGGCGCAGGTAGAACAGCGCGGCGGCCAGCGCCACCAGGGTGGCAGGCGCCAGCCACAGGCCGAACAGCTCGAAACCCGGGCGCGAGAGCAGCACGGCGACCGCCAGCACGATCATCGGGATGCCGATGAAATGGCTGGCGATGTTGCGTCGGTCGCGGTGGTAGGCGGCATACTGGGCCAGGTGATCGACGAGGGTTTTCATTGTTATCGTCCTCAACAGGGGAACAGGCCCCGCCATGATCACCTCGCGCCGCCGCATCGCTCTGTCGCCTAGCCGACAATGACATCGACGGCCACAGCGCCCTACAGGAGCCGACATGCCCGACCCTCGCACCTACGCCAGCCTGCTCAACCAGGGCCACTGGTTCGCCGCGCTGCCTGCGGCGCTGAGCCAGACCCTGCTGGAGATGGCCAGGGTGCAGCACCTGGATGCCGGCCAGCGGCTGTTTCGCCGTGGCGACAGACCCAGCGGCCTGTACGCGGTGGTCGAAGGCGCGGTGCGCGTCGGCGCCATCGGCGAGAACGGCAAGGAAGCCCTGCTGACCCTGGTCGAGCCGCCGTACTGGTTCGGCGAGATCTCCCTGTTCGACGGCCTGCCGCGCACCCACGATGCCTTCGCCGAAAGCGCCAGCACCCTGCTGTTGCTGCCACAGGCCGAGCTGCTCGCCCTGCTCGAACGCCAACCGCAGCACTGGCGCGATTTCGCCCTGCTGATGAGCCACAAGCTGCGCCTGGCCTTCATCGCCCTGGAAGACATGAGCCTGCTGCCGGCCGCGCCGCGCCTGGCCAGGCGCCTGCTACTGATCGCCGAGAACTACGGCGAGAGCGAGCCGCGCCGGGTGCTGCACCTGGCCCAGGAACAACTGGCGCTGATGCTCTCGCTGTCGCGCCAGACCACCAACCAGATCCTCAAGGAGCTGGAGGCCCAGGGCGTCGTGCGCCTGACCTACGGCGAGATCGAGATTCTCGACTTCGAGCACCTGCGCCAGCTGGCCTCCTGAACCGCTGGCGCCCTGCCACTGTCCAAGCCCTGTCTCTCATCCTGCAGGAAGCCTCATGCCCGACAACCTCCACACGCCACTGCCCGCGGTGCTGGCCGGCCCGCTGCTGCGCCGCCTGGAGCCCGGCCGCCTGGTGCTGTGGCTGGTGGCCAGTCGCGAGCTGAGCCTGCAACTCTGGCTGCACCCCGACGGCGAGGAGCCGCGCACCCTGGCCCTCGACGCGCATTGCCAGCAGCTGCCGCTGGGCCGGCATGCGGTCCTGCATCTGCTCGACGTGCCACTCGAGCACGCCCTGCCCCAGGATGTGCGCATCGCCTATGACCTGCAGATCATCGCGGCTGACGGGACGCGCGGCATGGCCGACTGGGCGGCGCACCTGCTCCACGACGGCGCCGAGCACGCCGATTTTGTCCTGCGTGCACGGCTCGACCAGTTGCTCCACGGCTCCTGCCGCAAGCCGCACCATGCCGCCGACGATGGCCTGCTCTGCGCCGACCGCCTGCTGGCCGAGCCGCACGACGCCACGCAGCGCCCGGCCCTGCTGCTGATGAGCGGCGACCAGGTGTACGTGGATGACGTCGCCGGGCCGATGCTGTGCGCCATCCACCAGTTGATCGCCCGCCTCGGCCTGTTCGACGAGCAGCTCGAAGGCGCGGTGGTCGAAGACAGCCAGGCGCTCTACGCCGATCCGGTGGGCTACTACCGGCGGGCCGAGCTGCTGCCCGAGATCACCAGCAACCAGACCCTGCGCGACAAGTTCTTCGGCGGCGTGAAGAAGCCGATCTTCACCAGCAGCAGCGCCGACAACCACCTGGTGACCTTCGCCGAGATGATCGCCATGTACCTGCTGGTCTGGTCGCCCGTGCCCTGGACGCTGATCGAGGAAACGCCCCCGCCACTGGACAAGCAACGCCAGCAGCGCTACGCCGACGAACGTCAGCGCATCGCGGCATTCCGCCAGGGGCTCGGCCAGGCCGCCCGCGTGCTGGCCCACCTGCCGACGCTGATGATCTTCGACGACCATGACGTCACCGACGACTGGAACCTGTCCGCGCGCTGGGAACAGACCGCCTACGGCCATCCGTTCTCCCGGCGCATCATCGGCAACGCCCTGCTCGCCTACCTGCTGTGCCAGGGCTGGGGCAACGACCCGCAGGCGTTCGCCGAGCCGCTGCGGGCCTGCCGCGACCTGCTCCTGCAACGCCAGGCGGACGACCACCTGCAGGCCAAGGCGCAGGACGCGCTGATCGGGCAACTGCTGGAGTTCCAGCACTGGCACTACGTGCTGCCGACCACCCCGGCGCTGCTGGTGCTCGACACCCGCACGCGGCGCTGGCGCAGCGAAGGTCATCTGTCGAAGCCCTCCGGGCTGATGGACTGGGAGGCGCTGTGCGACTTCCAGCAGGCGCTGCTCGATCACCCCAGTTGCATCATCGTCTCCGCCGCGCCGATGTTCGGCGTCAAGCTGATCGAAGGCATCCAGAAGCTGTTCACCTACGCTGGCCATCCACTGCTGGTCGATGCCGAGAACTGGATGGCCCATCGCGGTGCAGCCAGCGTGATGATGAACATCTTCCGCCACTCGCGCACGCCTGGGGACTTCGTCATCCTGTCCGGCGACGTGCACTACTCCTTCGTCTACCGGGTGAGCATCCGCCTGCGCCGCAACAGTCCCACCATCTGGCAGATCACCAGCAGCGGCATCAAGAACGAATTCCCGCACAGGCTGCTGGACTGGTTCGACCGCCTCAACCGCTGGCTCTATGCACCCTGGTCGCCACTCAACTGGCTGACCAAGCGCCGGCGCATGCGCGTCACCCCGCTGATCCCCGACCGCAGCCGCTCGGGCGAGCGGCTGTGGAACGGCGCCGGCCTCGGCCAGGTGTTCTTCGACGCGCAGGGCCGTCCCGAACGCATCCTGCACCTCAATGCCGACGGCTCGAAACCGGTGACCTTCGTCGCCGAGCGCGACGAAGGTCCGGCAACGGTGGCGCAGCTCAGCTCTGCGCGTCGAACTGCAGCTCCGGAGGACGGCGGCGAAAGCCTCCGGTGAGCCAGGTCAGGTACAGGCCACCGAGTACCAGCCAGCTGCAGCCGAGCATGATCGCCAGGCGATCCAGGCTGACCATCAGCCATAGTGTCGCCAGCAGACCGAGCAACGGGCACAGCAGGTAGCGCAGCACCTGCAGCGGCCCCCGCGCCTGCGGTTGGCGGGCGAAGTGGACGATCACCGAGAGGTTGACCAGGCTGAAGGCGAGAAAGGCGCCGAAGTTGATGAAGGAGGTCGAGGTGGTGACGTCCAGCTTCAGCGCCAGCAGGGCCACGACCGCGCACACCAGGATGGCGCCCACCGGGGTGCCGAAACGCGGGCTCAGGGTGCCCAGCAAGGCCCGCGGCAGCACGCCGTCACGGCCCATGGCGAACATCAGGCGCGAGGCGCTGGCCTGGGCCGACAGGCCCGAGGTGAACTGGCCGACGATCAGACCGATCAGGAACACCGACACGAACAGGTCGCCACCGATGTTGCGGGCGATCTCGTAGGCCGCCGCATCGCTGCTCTCGAACAGCGTCGAGGGATGCGCCAGCTGCACGCAGTAGGCGGTGACCACGAAGATCAGGCCACCGATCAGGGTGATCAGCAGGATGGCCCGCGGAATGGTGCGCTGCGGTTCGTGGGTCTCCTCGGTCAGGGTGCTGACCGCATCGAAGCCGAGGAAGGAGTAACAGGCGACCGCCGCGCCAGCCATGACCAGCGACAGGTTCATGCCCTCGCCCAGGAACGGCTCCAGCGACCACAGCGGCTTGCTCGCATCACCCAGCACGTAGTGCACGCACAGCGCGACGAAGGCCAGCAGGACGAGGAACTGCACCAGCATCAGCACGCCGTTGATGCCCTTGGCCAGGCGCAGGCCGACCACGTTGATCAGGCTGGTCAGCACAATGAAGGTCAGCACCCACAGCGCCTGTGGCAAGCCGGGGAAGGCCGAGTGCAGGTAGGCCGCACCGATCAGCCAGATGGCCATGGGCAGGAACAGGTAATCGAGCAGCACCGCCCAGCCGGCGATGAACCCCAGGTGATCGTTGATGCTGCGCCGCACGTAGCTGTAGGCCGAACCGGCCACCGGGAACAACCCGGCCATGCGGGCGTAGCTGAGTGCTGTGAAGACCATCGCCAGCGAGGCGGCGACATAGGCCGAGGGCACCGCACCACGGGTGATCTCGGCGAGGATGCCGAAGGTGCCGAGGACGATGATCGGTGTCATGTAGGCGATGCCGAACAGCACCACCGCTCCCAGTGAAAGGGATCGTTGCAGACGAGCCATTGCTTGCTACTCCCGTTTTTTTTGAAATTGTTATGGCAGAGCCGAAGTCGGCGAAAGAAAGGCGCGGCGAGGCCGCACGGGCGCTTCTGCGGCGCCCGTTCAAGGGAAATCAGGGAATCAGCAGCTCACGCAGGCCGCTGTCATGCTCGACACGCTGGCCAGGCAGCGGCATGCGTCGCTCGTCCAGGTAGCGATAGTCGCGACGGGCCTCGGCCAGGCGCTGCATGTCCAGTTCGATGACCTGCCGGCAGGGTTCGCGCCCCGCCTCCAGCAGCAGGCCGCCGCCGGGCTCGACCACCGCGCTGCCGCCGGCGAACACCAGGTTGCCGTCACCCTCGCCGACGCGGTTGACCATCACCGCGTAGGCCTGGTTCTCCATCGCCCGCGCCATGATCGCAGTGCGATGGGTCGGTCCGTAGGGGTCCATGTTGCCGTTGGTGACGATCAGCAACTCGGCGCCCAGCTCACCCAGGGCCCGGGCGCTTTCCGGAAACTCGATGTCGAAGCACACCAGCAGGCCGACGCGCACACCGTCGAGCAGCGCCGTGGCGTAGCGGTCGCCCGGGCTGAACACGCCCCGATCGGAGGCCCACAGATGGGTCTTGCGGTAAGTGAGGACGGTATCGTCGCCGTCGATCAGCAGCGTGGTGTTGTAGAACACGCCGTTGTCGTTCTCGGCAATGCCGATGGCCACGGCCACCCCCCGCTCGGCGGCGGCGCGACGGATCGCCCGCAGGCTCGGGCCATCGAGTGGCTCGGCCAGGGCGGCGACGTTCTCCGCCGTGGGGAAGCCGGTCAGGTAGGTTTCCGGAAAGACCAGCAGGCGGGTTCCGGCCGCGCAGCCGGCGATGGCGTGCAACGCGGCAGCGAGGTTGTGGGCGGTATCGCCATCACGGCCAGCGAGCTGGACGAGTTCGACTTGCATGACAGGGCTCCGATTCTTGTTGTTGCACGACGCGTGGTGGCTACCCAGAATGCCGGCAGCCATCCGCCAGGGTTCGAGTATGGAGACAGGGGTGCCCGGGCGAAATCACGCATGCGGGGTAACCCCCCGGGGGTAGAGGCATGACCATGACCTTGCACGACATCGCCTTCCATCGCTGCGTCGCCGAGCTGATCGACGCGCTGCCGGGCCCTCACTTCTGGCGCGCCCTGCAGCGCACCCTGGGCCAGTACGTGGCGCACGACAGCTGGGTGGCGCTGGTCTTCAGCGAGGGCCGCCCGCAGGTGCTGGCCGAGTGCAGCGGCGATGATGGCGAGCCCGACCTGCTGTTCCAGGACTACCTGCGCGGCCTCTACCTGCTCGACCCCTTCTACATCGCCAGCCGCGAAGGCCGCCGCGACGGCCTGGTGCGCCTGGGCGAGGTGGCGCCGGAGTGCTTCGAGCAGACCGATTATTACCAGCGCTACTTCCGCCTCAACGTGGTCGCCGACGAAGTGCAGATCAACCTGGCCCTGCCGGGCGAACGCACCCTGTGCCTGTCACTGGGCTCACGCCAGGCCTTCCGCCCCGAGCAGATCGCCCTGCTCGGCCTGGTGCAGCCCTGGGTCACGGCGCTGATGCGCCAGCGCCTGGCCTTCGAGCCGGAGCCCGGCGAACCGAGCGCGCCCCCGCCCTGGCAGGAGCGCCTGGAGCAGATGGCGCGGCACGTGGAGACCGCCCTGACCGGCCGCGAGCTGGAAGTGGTGCGGCTGATGCTCAGCGGCCACTCCAGCAAGGAAGTGGCGCGCAAGCTGGCGATCTCGGCGGAGACCGTGAAGGTGCACCGCAAGCATGTCTACAGCAAGCTGGGGATCAAGTCGCAGTCGGAGCTGTTCGCCCTGTTCCTCCAGGCGCAGGGCGGCTAACGCCCCAGTCCCGGACCGCGCATGGGCGGCGGGGTCACGGGCTGGCCTCCGGTTCCGCCTGCTCTTCACGCCGGTACGCCCAGCGATACAAGGCCGGCAACACCAGCAGCGTCAATGCGGTGGACGACAGGATGCCGCCAATCACCACGGTCGCCAGCGGTCGCTGCACTTCGGCACCGGTGCCGGTGGCCAGGGCCATCGGCACGAAGCCCAGCGACGCCACCAGGGCCGTCATCAGCACCGGGCGCAGGCGCTGCAAGGCCCCTTCGGTGACGGCTCGCTGCAGGCCCATGCCTTCCTCACGCAAGTTGCGGATGAAGGAAATCATCACCAGGCCGTTGAGCACCGCCACCCCCGACAGGGCGATGAAGCCGACCCCGGCGGAGATCGACAGGGGAATGTCTCGCAGCCACAACGCCATGACACCCCCGGTCAGGGCGAAGGGGATGCCGGTGAACACCAGCAGGCCATCGCGCAGATTGTTGAACATCATGAACAGCAGCATGAAGACCAGCAGCAGGGCGACCGGCACCACCACCTGCAGGCGCCTGGCGGCGGACTGCAACTGTTCGAACTGCCCGCCCCAGTTGGTCCAGTAGCCGGCGGGCAGCTTCACGTCGCGGCGAATCTTCGCTTCGGCTTCCTCCACGAAGGAGCCGATATCACGCCCACGCACGTTGGCGCTGACCACCACCAGACGCTTGCCATTCTCGCGGCTGACCTGGTTGGGGCCGGGCGCCAGCTCCAGCCGGGCCACTTCCGCCAGGGCGATGAAGCCGACGCCGGTGGCGGCCCCGGCAGCCGGCACGGGGATCAGCAGACGCGACAGGCCGTCGATGTCGGTGCGCAGGTCTTCCGGCAGGCGCACCACCAGATCGAAGCGGCGGTCGCCCTCGAACAGCGTGCCCGCCCGGCGGCCACCCACGGCAACGGCGACGGTGTCCTGGATGTCACCGACGTTCAGGCCATAGCGCGCCGCCTTGTCGCGGTCGATGGCCACGGTCAGCACCGGCAGGCCACTGGTCTGCTCGGCCTTCACCTCGGATGCTCCCGCGATGCTGCCCAGGGCCTGCGCCACGTCGGCAGCCATGCGGTTGAGCACGTCCCTGTCGTCACCGAAGATCTTCACCGCGACGTCGCTGCGCACGCCGGAAATCAGCTCGTTGAAACGCAGCTGGATCGGTTGCGACAGCTCGTAGTTGCTGCCCGGCACCAACTCGGCGGCGGCCTGCAGTTCGGCGATCAGGGTTTCCCGCGACTTGTCCGGATCAGGCCACTGCTCACGCGGCTTGAGCATCACGTAGCTGTCGGAAATGTTCGGCGGCATCGGGTCGGAGGCGATCTCGGCCGTGCCGGTGCGGGCGAAGACGCGCTTCACCTCCGGCACCTGGGCCAGCAGGGCCTGCTCCAGGCGCATCTGCATCTCCACCGACTGGGTCAGGCTGGTGCCGGGCACGCGCAGCGCCTGCAGGGCGAAGTCACCTTCGCTCAGGCTGGGGACGAACTCGCTGCCCATGCGCGAGGCCAGGAAACCGGAGAACAGCACCAGCACCAGGGCGGCGCCGAAGGCCGGCAGGCGATAGCGCATGACCCACTGCAGCACCGGCTCGTAGGCACGCCGGGCGATACGCATCAGCGCGTTTTCCTCTTCCTTCACCTTGCCGGTTACGAACAGGGCGATCGCCGCCGGGACGAAGGTCACCGAAAGAATCATGGCGCCGAACAGCGCAGTGACCACGGTGAAGGCCATGGGGTGGAACATTTTGCCCTCGACCCCGGTCAGGGCGAAGATCGGCAGGTACACCACCATGATGATCAGCTGGCCGAAGATCAGTGCGCGGCGCGCCTCCCTGGAGGCGGCGAACACTTCGTGCAGGCGCTCGCTGCGGGTCAGCTCGCGACCGTGCTTGTGCTGCGCATGGGCCAGGCGGCGAATGGCGTTCTCGACGATCACCACCGCACCGTCGACGATGATGCCGAAGTCCAGCGCCCCTAGGCTCATCAGGTTGGCACTGACCTTGTTGCCGAACATGCCGGTGAAGGTGAACAGCATCGACAGCGGAATCACCATGGCCGTGATCAGGGCGGCACGGATGTTACCGAGGAACAGGAAGAGGATGACGATCACCAGGATCGCGCCCTCGATCAGGTTCTTCTTCACCGTGGCGATGGCCTTGTCCACCAGGTTGGTGCGGTCATACACCGTCACCGCCACCACCCCTTCGGGCAGCGAGCGGTTGATCTCCTCCAGCCGCGCAGCCACGGCCTGGGATACGCTGCGGCTGTTCTCGCCGATCAGCATGAACACCGTGCCCAGCACCACCTCGCGGCCGTTCTCGGTGGCGGCGCCGGAACGCAGCTCACGCCCGAGCATCACCTGCGCCACGTGACTGACGCGAATCGGCGTGCCATCGACGTTGGCCACCACGATGTTGGCGATATCCTCCAGCGTGCCCAGCTGGCCGGGGGCCCGCACCAGCAGCTGCTCGCCGTTGCGCTCGATGTAGCCGGCGCCGACGTTGGCATTGTTGCGTTCCAGCGCCAGCAGCAGTTCGCCCAGCGTCAGCTTGTAGGCGGCCAGGCGCTTGGGATCGGGGGCGATCTGGAACTCCTTGGCGAAGCCACCGATGCTGTTGATCTCGGCCACGCCAGGCACCGTGCGCAGTTGCGGCTTGATGATCCAGTCCTGGATCACCCGCAGATCGGTCGGCGTATAGGCCGTGCCGTCCTCCTTGAGGGCGCCCTCCTCGGCCTCCACCGTCCACAGGAAGATCTCGCCCAGGCCCGTGGAAATCGGCCCCATGGAGGCCTCCACCCCCTCGGGCAACTGCTCCTTGGCAGCCTGCAGGCGCTCGTTGACCAACTGCCGGGCGAAGTAGAGGTCGGTGCCATCCTCGAAGATCACCGTCACCTGCGACAGCCCCGAGCGCGACAGCGAGCGGGTCTGCTTCAGGTGCGGCAGGCCGGCCATGGCCGTCTCGATGGGAAAGGTGATGCGCTGCTCGGTTTCCAGCGGCGAGAAACCATCGGCAGCGGTGCTGATCTGCACCTGCACGTTGGTGATGTCGGGAACGGCGTCGATCGGCAGCTTCTGATAGCTGGCCACACCTACCCCGGCCATCGCCAGCACGGCCAGCAGCACCAGAAAGCGCTGCTCGATGGCGAATTGAATGATGCGCTCAAACATGAGGAATACTCGTCGGTGAGGGTCAGTGCGCGTGCTCGGCGCTGGCCTTGCCCAGTTCGGACTTGAGAATGAAGCTGCCGGCAGCCGCCACCCGCTCCCCGGCCTTCAGCCCCTCGCGTACCTCCACGAAGCCGTCGCTGCGGCTCCCCAGCGTCACTGCACGAACGTCGAAACCCTCGTCGGTGCGCACGAAGACACTGCTCTGCTGCTCGACCTCCTGCACGGCCGAAAGCGGGATCACCGCCTTGGCCGCATGCCGTTCGGTAACCAGTGCAACGGAGACGAACAGGCCGGGGCGCCATACGCCATCGGCGTTGTCCAGGGTGATGCGGCCCGTGGCCGTGCGCGTCTGCTCACCCAGCAGGCGGCTGACATAGGCGACCTTGGCGGTCGTCTCGCGCCCCAGTTCGGGGGCGATGACGCGCACGTCCTGGCCGACCCTGACCTGTTCCAGGTCGCGCGGAGACACGCTGAAAGTGACCCACACGCGGTTCAGATCGGCCACGGTGAAGGCCGCACTGCTGTCGCCCACGACCTCGCCCGGCACCAGGTGCTTTTCCACCACCACACCGGCAAAGGGGGCACGCAGCTCGTAGCGACTGCCGTCGCCGGCATCGCCCTGGGGATCGAGGGTCCTGCCCTTCTGCCGGGCGTTGGCCAGGGCGATCTGCGCCTCCTGCAGCGCCTGCCTGGCCTGCAGGTAATCCTGTTCGGCGGAGATGCCGTCCTGCCACAGCTGGCGCTCACGCTCGAAGGTGGTGCGCGCCAGCTCGAGGCGCCGTGAGGCCGCCGCCAGTTCGCTGCGCAGCTCGGAAACCTGCTGGCTGACGATCACCGCCAGCGCCTCGCCAGCCGCCACCTTCTGCCCCAGGCCGACCAGCACCCGCTCGACCACCCCGGCACTGGGCGGTACCACGTGCGCCGTGCGCTCCTCATCGAAATTCACTTCGCCAGGAAGCGAGATATAGGTGCTCATGCTGCGTGCCTGCGCTTCGGCGAGCTCGATACCGGCAGCGGCGATCTGCACGTCGCTGAGCAGCAGCCCACCCTCCTCGGCATGCCCCTCTGCCGCCTCATCGCCTTGTGCATGACCATCGCCGTCCTCGGCATGCTCCTCGCCCGCACTCGCGGCCTGCGCCGCGCCGAGCGGATTGACCCCGGTCGCGTAGCCCTTGTCGCTTTCCGCCAGTCGATGACCCATGTCCGCAGCGAACTGCCCACCGTTGTAGAACAGCGCCCCACCCACAAAACCCACGGCCATGGCGGCCGTGATGGCAACACCGAGTTTCTTCTGCATGAACAACCCCAAACAGTGATCAGCGCCGGCATCGCACCGGCCTTGGTGACAAGGATTCAGTACCCATCCGTACCGGCGGAGAGATCGCCATAGATGCGTTCGAGGCGGACCCAGGCGGCCAGCGCTTCGTCGAGCGCCAGCAGGTAGCGCGAGCGAACGTCGATCAGGGTGCGCTGGGCATCGAGCACATCGATGAAGGCGAACTTGCCCATCTGGAACCCCCGCGTGGTGCTCTCCAGCGCCTGGTCGGCGGCGCCCAGCAAGCCGTCCTCGAAACTGCGGATCGCCCCCTGCGCCGTGCGCCATTGCTGGTGAGCCTGCTGCACCTCGCTGCGCAGGCGCAGCTGCGCCGCATTGCGCAGGTCGCGCGCCTGCTCGGCGCGCCGCGAGGCGGCCAGCACGTTGCCCTGATTGCGGTCGAACAACGGCAACGGCATGGACAGCCCGAGCAGATTCACCCGCTCGCGATCCTCACGGCTGTACTGGCTGCCGAGGCTGACCCTGAGATCGGCAATGCGCCGACTCTTCTCCACCGCGATGGCGGCCTCCTGGCGCTCGATCTCGATCTGCGCCAGACGCATCGGCGCGGCACCGTCCAGACGGCGCAACAGCTCCGTCACACCCGGTAGCGCGGGCAGGCTGGCGGCATCGCCGCTCAGCTCCAGCTCATCCGCGCTGGTCTGCGGGCCGATGACCGCCAGTAGCTGGCTCATGGCATTGCGCCGTTGATCGCGGGCACGCGCGGTTTCCAGGCGCACCTCGTCGAACTGCAGGCGGGCCCGTGCGACCTCCAACGGGGACGCCTTGCCCGCCTTGACTCGCGCCTCGACCACCGCGACGCCACGCTCACTCAGCGCTTGTGCCTGTTCGGCCAGGGTCTGACGCATCGTCGCCAGCAACGTCCCCTGAAATGCCGCCACCACCTCGGCACGCAGTTCGTTGCGCAGTTGCTCCTGGCCTATCGAGGCGCTGTCGATACCGCGCTCGGCCAGCTCGATACGGGCACCGCGCTTGCCCCCCAGTTCGATCGGCTGGCTGATCTGTACCGTGGTGGTCCGCGTCGCACTGCGCGTGTCCTCCACCTCCCAGGACAACTCCGGGTTGGGCAGCACCCCGGCCTGCCTGCGCTCGCCCTCGGCAATGCCAGCGTTGCGTTCACCGGCCAGCAGCGACGGGTTGCCTTGCAGGGCTCGTTCCCACGCCTGGCTCAGCGTGATCGCTGTCGACGCACTGGCCTGGCCCAGGGGGAACACGAAAGCAGCGGCCAGGACCCATACTTCAGCAACTTTCGAATATCGCCTCGACAAGGGTTTTTCCTCCACACCGATATAAATCCGCAGACATGCGTGCACGTCTCGGCAAACTTCATTCGGTGCAGAATTTAGGCAGCCCCACCTATCGACGGAGTGACTGCGAAATTACAAATCCGTAATACTCGGCCACAGGATAATGCCCTGTATTAACATGCACCCCGCACATAACAGAGCACTCGGCAAGTTACAAATAGACATATATGAACTTCGCGAAACCACACGCGAAAACAGGCCTATAAGTTCATGTAACGCCTTGAAACAAAGGGCCTTCCTTGACTCTGTAGCCACTTCAAGGTTCATCATTTCGCGCCCGAACATAACGCATCGATATCGCCATCCTCGACAACAACCGCGACTCGAAAAACTCCATATCCATCTCACCAAGGTTATCCAGCGTATGCGAATCCTGATCGTTGAGGACGAGCTTAAAACTGCCGACTATCTCCACCAGGGCCTGAGCGAAAGTGGTTATATCGTCGATATTGCAACCAACGGTGTCGACGGCCTGCATATGGCAGCGCAGTCTGCCTACGAGTTGGTCATACTCGATGTCGACCTGCCGGAAATCGACGGCTGGGGGGTACTCGCCAGTATCCGCCGCAACAGCCGCACCCCGGTGATGATGCTGACCGCACGCGGCCGGCTGGCCGACAAGCTGAAAGGCTTCGACTCCGGCGCCGACGACTATCTGGTCAAGCCATTCGAGTTTCCCGAACTGCTGGCCAGGGTCCGCTCGCTCCTGCGGCGTGGCGAACAACCGAGCGTGCCTGACGTCCTCAAGGTCGACGACCTCGAACTGGACCCGGCCCGTCATCGCGCCTACCGCAGCGAACAGCGCATCGACCTGACCACCAAGGAGTTCGCCCTGCTGCACCTGCTGATGCGCCGCAGCGGTGAGGTGCTCTCGCGCACCCAGATCATTTCCCTGGTCTGGGACATGAATTTCGATTGCGACACCAATGTCGTGGAAGTCTCGATCCGGCGCCTGCGTGCGAAGATCGACGACCCCTTCGAGAACAAGCTCATCCACACCTTGCGCGGTGTCGGCTATGTGCTGGAGGCCCGTTCATGAGGCCCGCCCGGCTGTCGGGCCAGCTCAGCCTTTCCGTCGCCCTGCTGGGTTTGCTGCTGGTTGCGCTGCTCAGTGCCCTGGCCTACTTCTCGCTGAGCCGACAACTCGACGGCATCGCGACACAGAACCTCGAGGACAAGCTGCAGCAGGTTCGCCATGCCACCCGCGAAGTCGCCTTGCGTCCCGAAGTGGGCGACCAGATCCACAACATCAGGGACCTGATCAAGGGCCACGACAACCTCTCGCTCATCCTGTATGACGATGGCCCTGAGCCGCGTGTCCTGTTGCGCGAGGGCAACCTGGCGGACCTGCCACCGCTGTCGAAGAGTTCGAGCGAGGCCGTGCGTTTCGAGCGCTGGCAGGACGCCCTGGGCAATGAACGGATGACGGCCTCGCAGCTGATGGTACGCAAGGATGGGACACGCATCCGAGCCGTGCTCACCCTCGACCGCGCCAGCGATCAGGCACTGCTGCGCGCCTATATCGAATCCACGCTGATCGCCCTGCCTCTCGTGCTGCTGCTGATCGCCGCAGGCGCCGGATGGATAGCCCATCGCGGTCTCAGCTCGCTGCATCAGTTCCGCAGGATCGCCGAGCGCATATCGACTCAGGACCTGAGCCACCGCCTGCCGCTGGAGAATCTGCCCCGCGAGCTTCGTGAACTGGCCAGTGGCATCAACTTCATGCTCCATCGCCTGGACAGCGGCGTGCAGCAGCTCTCGCAGTTCTCCGATGACCTGGCCCACGAGCTGCGCACCCCCATCACCAACCTCATCGGCAAGGCGCAGGTGACGCTGTCGCGAGAACGGCCGCCCGAGCAGTACAAGCTGGTGCTGGAGAACTGCACCGAGGAACTCGGCCGGGTCACGCGTATCGTGTCGGACATGCTGTTCCTGGCCCATGTCAGCCATCCCGCCGCGCTGATTCCTTTCGAAGAGATCGCCCTGCACGAAGAAGCCCGAAAGGTCGCGGAACTCTTCGCCCTCATGGCCGAAGAGAAGCGCATCCTGCTCGACGTCGCCGGCCAGGCAACGATCGAGGGTGACCGCCTGATGGTGCAACGGGCCATCTCCAACCTGCTGTCCAATGCCATTCGCCACAGCCCGGAAGGGGCGACGGTGAACATGAGGATCAGCGCAGGGCCCTCGGAGGTGACGCTGGCGGTGAGCAACCCGGGTCCCGGCATCCCGCCCGAGCACCTGCCCAGGCTGTTCGAGCGTTTCTACCGGGTCGACCGCGGACGCTCGCGTGCCGACGGCGGCACCGGTCTGGGCCTGGCCATCGTGCGTTCGATCATGAGCCTGCATCAGGGCCAGGTTAACGTCAGCAGCATCGTGCACGAGAGCACCGTCTTCACCCTCTACTTCCCCACTGTGGCTCGCCCCTGAGGCACCGCTAACGGCAGGCGCGGCCCAGGGACAGGCTGCACGCGTACGCGCAAGCCCCGGAAGAACCTGGCACAGCCGGACTGATTCGATGCGTGAAGACGCCCGCCTGATGAGCGCCATAAAAAAGCGCCCCGAAGGGGCGCCAAGAACCATCTCTCAACCAAAGGAGCGGGAGCTACCAAGAGATGGGGACTGAAGAGGGGAAACGACGTGCGTTCAGTCACGCACTGCGTCGTTGTCGCCACTCTGAACAGGCGATGATGGCTGCTGCCCGGCGGCTCGATCGCCATGGATGCGCTGCTGGTTTTCACGGAACTGCTTGAGCGCATCGAGCGAGCGTTGCGAACCATCCTCCGCCGAGGCGAGCAGGCTGCTTGCACTCAGGAGAACGACGAACAGGAACTGGGTGAACACTTTCATGGGAACCTCGGACTGACTGAGCAAACGTGGAAACGAACGCTTCGAAGACAGCCCCATGTTAGGTAGGCGCACCTAACGGGAGCATGAGGCCCGCATTACAATCCTGACAGTTAGGAGCGGCAGCGCCGCTCCTGTTCGGTGTTACAGCACCTGCAGCGGATACTCGACGATGACACGCACCTCATCGAGGTCGCTTTCATACGCGGTGGCACGCGTATTCATCTGCCGCACACGCACCGAGAGGTCCTTGAGCGAGCCGTCGAGGAACACGTACTTGACCTCGATATTGCGCTCCCAGCGCTTCTGGTCGGTCAGCGGGTTGCCGGCGTCATCCCTGCGCATGTACGTGCTGTTGGCGTTGGAGTAGTCCGCGTCACGCCCCAGCGCGTAGCGCGCCATGAAGCTCAGCCCGGGGATGCCGAAGTCCGCCATGTCCAGGTCGTAGCGCAGCATCCAGGAACGCTCCTTCGGCGAGTTGAAATCGCTGTACTGCAGGGAGTTGTCCAGGAAGATGGAGTCGGACTGGCGCAGATAGTCGAAATCATCGTCGCCATTGTTGCGCTGGTGAGAGAGGGCGACGCGGTGGGCGCCGTAGCGCACGCCGATGCTGCCGCTGTAGATGTTGTTGCTCAGTTCGCCCAGGCGTTTCTTGCCTTCGTCCGTCGCGTTGTAATAGTTCAGCCCGCCGAACAGCGCCAGGTCGTCGGAGAGCGGATAGGTCCACCACATCCCGGCGTAATACTGATCCCAGACATCTTTCAGGCGGCTGCCGTAGAGGCTGAAGCCCAGGTTGTCGCTGACGGCATAGTCGCCACCGAAGTAGCCGACCCAGGGCGAGTCCACCTGCCCGGCGTAGAAGGTCGCGAACTCACCACGCGAGGTGCTTTCCTGTGGCTGACTCATGGCGTGCAGGCGGCCGCCCTGCAGGGTCAGCCCGTCCACGCTCTCGTTGACCAGGGTGACCCCCTTGAAGCTCTGCGGCAGCAAACGCGAATCGCCGTAGTGCACGACAGGCGTGGTCGGAAACACATCACCGGCCTTGACCACGGTGTCGGCAAAGCGGGCTTTGACCGCCGCGCCCACTTTGGAATACGCATCCTCGGCCCGGTCATCGCTGTCGACCGGCAGCATGTCGACGCTACCACCCGGACCATAACGGCCGTCGCCGGTATCCAGTTTCAGGCCCAGCCCCGCGTGGACATCGACACCGAAGCCGACGGTACCCTGGGTGAAGCCGGATTCGAAGTTGGCGAGAATGCCGTGCGCCCAGGCCTCGGTGTAGCTGCTGCGCTCACCGTTGGGCAGCACCCTGGCCTCGCCCTTGCGGAAGTCGCGGTTGAAGTAGAAGTTGCGGTTGAGGATCTTCAGGCTGCTTCCCTCGACGAAACCGTCGCTGGCCTGTGTCTCGGACGCCTGCGTCATCGTGCCTGGACCGAATGCCAGTGCGGAGATGATCGCCAGGGTTAAAGGGCTTTTGTTCATACATGGCTCCTGATGCTTACCGGCAGTTTTGGGGTTGTCATAGGCCGACTCTTCTTGTGGTTATGGCCCTCACATCCTTGCAACCTGCGGATAACTCGGAGATGAGCGCCGCATTACAATTTCGTAATCGAAGAACTCGACGCCCCCTGCACGGTCCGCTCGCACGCCGGCACGGCAAGTCGTCGTGCGGCATCACTCATCGTCTGCAGCAAACCAGTCGCGACGCTCCGCGAAGGCGTTGTGGATCAGCGCCTGCAGGCTCATGACATCCTCGCGCTGCGCCGAGAGCGGTGCGCAGGCCAGCCAGATCGACTGCCTCATCGGGCGGGCAAAGAGGCCGGGCAGCAGCTGCAGGTTCGCGTCGATGTGCGAGGTGTAGTGCGGCATCAGGCCAATACAGGCGGCGTGCCGGATCAGTTCCATCGTCCATTGCTGGGAGTGCGCCCGTGTCACCGCACTGCCACGCGCGTCCACCAGGGCATTCCACGGCGCGAACACCGCCGATGCCGACGTGTCCGGGCGCTGCACCAGCATGTAGTCGTGCAGATCACACAGGCGCGCGGGTAGCCGTCGCTCACGGGCGTAGCGTTTGCCGATGCAGGCCTGGAACTCGACGCTGGCCAGGCGCTGGGGCCGCGTCATGGCAAAACCGGGATCAGGCCGGGCCTGGTCGGGATCGGCCAGCCAGATCATGACCTCGCTCTGCAGCAGCGGCCCCTGATCCTGGCGGAGCAGCTCCAGGCGCACGCCGGCATGCCTGCGCAGAAAGGCCACCAGATACCGACCCAGCACATCGTCGAGCACCCATTCCGGCAGCGCCAGACGCAGCTCGGGCCGTTCGGCGAAACCGACTTCGGGGCGCAGGTCTCGATGCCGGGATGCCAGTTCCGCCTGCAACGCCAGGCCGCGTGACGTCAGTGCGAGTGCGCGATCCTGATAGACGAAGAGCGCTTCCCCCAGACTGGTTTCGAGCCGCCGCAACTGCTTGCGCAGCACCGTGGGGTGCATGTTCAGGCTGCGTGCCGCCTGTTTGAAACTGGCGCAGCGCGCGGTTGCCAGAAAGCTCCTGGCCACGAGTCGCTCGATCTCAGCCATGGCGACCGCCAGGCATGTGGCTCCGGACTCGATTCTGCATGTGCGCACTGGCAAGACGTGATGACATGGCCGGCAGCCTACTGAGCACCGCCTTTCGCCAGGCTTGCCGCAAGATTACTTATCTGTAATCCGGGTTCTGCAGCGTCGCTCACGGCGCCAGCGACTGGGTGCCACACGGCCGCTTTCACCTGATCGCCATCGAAGTGAAATCACCCCCCGGCATGCCCGTAAAAGCGCCGGCGCCCAGCATTTCCGGGGTGCGCGCCCGCAACGGGCGAGCGTCATCGAATCGTCACCGAATTGCCCGCCAAGCGTCATCCGCCCCGCAAAGCATCCCGTCGCCAACCCCTGACATTCGGCGACAAGGAGCCATGCATGTTGATCAAACCCACGCCATTTTCCCTCCTCGCACTCGGCATCCTGCTGAGTCTTCCTGCCATCCCGGCACACGCCGGGACGGTCACCACCGACGGCGCCGATATCGTCATCAGGACCAAAGGCGGGCTGGAGGTGGCCACCACAGACAAAGCCTTCAGCTTCAAGCTGGGCGGCCGCTTGCAGGCCGATTATTCGATGTTCGACGGTTACTACACGCGCAATGGCAACTCGGCCGATGCGGGCTATTTCCGACGCGCCTACCTGGAACTGGGCGGCACCGCCTACAGGGACTGGAAGTACCAGATCAACTATGACCTGTCGCGCAACACCGGCAACGACAGTGCCGGTTACTTCGACGAGGCCAGCGTCACCTATACAGGCTTCAGCCCGCTGAACATCAAGGCCGGTCGCTTCTACACCGACTTCGGCCTGGAGAAGGCCACCAGCTCGAAATGGACGACCGCGCTGGAACGCAACCTGTCCTACGAGCTGGCCGACTGGATAAACGACAACTCCGGCCTGGGACTACAGGCGACCCGCGTCATCGCCGGTTCCGCATACCTTTCCGGCAGCGTCTTCAGCGAGAACAACAACGACAGCGATGGTGACAGCGTCAAACGCTACAACGCCCGCGCGGTGTTCGCGCCCCTCAAGCAACCCGGCAATGTCCTGCATGTCGGCCTGCAGTACGCCTATCGCGACCTCGGCGGCAGCGCCGTGGACACACGCATTCGTCCACGCGCGGGAATGCGCGGTGTCAGCACCAACGGCGGCAGCAGCGCCGGTGACAACGGCAACCGCGTGGTCTTCGGTGGCGCCACTGCCAGCGCCGATCTCTGGGACGACGACGCGGTATGGGGCGTGGAGGGTGCCTGGGCCCTGGATGCCTTCTCGGTCCAGGGCGAGTATCTGCGCCGCACCCTCAAGGCCGACCAGGCGAGCAACGACGTCGAAGCGGACGGCTACTACGTCCAGGTCGCCTACACCCTCACCGGCGAGCCGCGTCTCTACCGACTCGATGGCGCCAGGTTCGACACCATCAAGGCGGACGACAAGGCACTGGGGGCCTGGGAGCTGTTCTACCGTTTCGACTCGATCAGGGTGGAGGATGACAACATCACCAGCAGCACGACCACACGCCAGGTCGGTGACGCTCGCGCCAGGACCCATACACTTGGCGTCAACTGGTATGCCAACGAGGCCGTGAAGATCAGCGCCAACTACGTCACGGCGAGTACCGACAACGCCAGCAACACGGTCGGCGATGACACCGGCGATGGCGTCGTCATGCGCCTGCAGTACGTCTTCTGAGTGTGCCACCGGCAGGTGCCAAGCCCCTGCCGGCGTCGGCTTTCGCGATTGTAATCCTGGCGCAATGCCTGGGTAAGCGACGGGGCGCTAGTGTCCGGCTCGACACCATCAGCCACAGGCCCAGCCATGAAAATCCTCAACCACCTCTTGCCTCTCGCCCTTCTGCTGGTCGCCAGCAACGCCCTTGCGCAGTCCTTTCCAAAGGACAAGGTCAGGCAGATCGAACAGAACAGCATCGAAGTCGCCCAGCGATACGCCGAGCGCACGGGCAAGCCGATGCCGCAAATCCAGGACTACCGCTACAGCATGAAACTGGACATCGCCAAGGTCGTTTACCAGAGCCCGAGAATCGAATACTGCGGAGTCATCCCACAGATCATGGTCTTCGAAGACAGCAACGAAGAACTGCGCAGTATCCGCTACCGCAGCCTGGGCGAATGCCGCAGCCAGCGCTGAAACGCCACCGGTGCATGCCCGTGCCCGAGATCACGGCTCCTGATGATCGGCCGGACGCATCGCGCAGCGCACTGCCGACGCGCTCCTGGCCAGGTCGCTCAAGGCTCCGTCATGGGACGGTCGTTGGCGGCCAGTTCGCTCAGCAGCCCCGGGCCAAGAACCTGGGGCAACACCTCTGGCGCCGCCTGGCCTGGCACGTACCACAGGTACAGCGGCACACCCGAGCGGCCGTGTTTTTCGAGAAAGGCGGTAATCGTGGCGTCACCGCGCGTCCAGTCACCGCGCATCACCTGCACGCCATGTGCGTCGAAGGCGCGCTGCGTTTGCGGGCGGTTGATCGCGACCTGCTCGTTGACCTTGCAGGTCACGCACCAGTCCGCTGTGAAGTACACGAAGACGGCATGCTCGCCCTGGCGCAGGCTGCTCAGGCGCGCCTCGTCGAAAGGCTGGTAGGCCTGCGCTGCGCGCTGGGCCTGAGGGCTGCTGTCCTGACTCAGACCGATGCTCAGCGCCAGGACGGCCGCCAGCACCGCAGGTATCCAGCTGTTTGACTTGAACGCCCGCTGGCGCAAGCCCGCGACCCACAGACCGAGGCCCAGCAGCAGCGTGCAGCCGATCACCGTGATCAGGGCATTGCTGCCGACCTGCTGAGCGAGTACCCAGAGCAACGCCAGCGCCGTGAGGAACATGGGAACGGCCAGGACGTGGCGCAGGGTTTCCATCCAGGGGCCGGGCCGCGGCAGACGCTGACGCAGCGCCGGCACGAAGCCCAGCAGCAGGAACGGCAGGGCGATCCCCAGGCCCAGACCGGCGAACACCAGCATGGCCGCCCCGCTGGGCAGCACCAGTGCCGCGCCCAGCGCAGCCGCCATGAACGGCCCCGTACAGGGCGTGGCGACGAAGGCCGCCAGCGCGCCGGTCCAGAATGCGCCGGCATGGCCTTCACGGTTGACCAGAGCACTGCCCACATTGATCGACGAGAGTTCGAACAGCCCGGCGAAGTTGAGTGCGATGGCCGTGCTCAGCAACAGCAGCACCAGAATCACGCGCGGGTCCTGAAGCTGGAAGGCCCAGCCGAGTTGCGAGCCACCAGAGCGCAGCGCGAGCAACAGCGCACCCAGCAGGACACAGACCGCCACCACCCCGGCCGTGTACGCCAGCGCCTCGCGCCGGGCGGCCCCGTCACTGCCGTTGGCTCGTGCGATGCTCAATGCCTTGAGGCTGAGGATGGGGAATACGCAGGGCATCAGGTTGAGCAGCAGGCCGCCAAGCAGCGCACCGGCCAGCGCAACCAGGGTCATCACCAGCGTATTGCCGGGCTGAACCTCACTGCGGCTGACCTTCACGTCCAGGCCCAGGCCGTTACCCAGCGACAGCAGGGCATCGAAGTGCTCTGGCACCTGCTGGCCCGGCCGGGTTTCGATGATCAGGTGATCGTCGCTGCGCTCCACCCGTTGCTCGGCTGCGTTGTCGAGTGCGCCTGGGGTGGCCGAGAACAGGTGAGGCGCGTCGATTGCCATGCCCGCAGGCAGCGGAATGCTGACACGCATGACCCCCTCCTCGACAGCGAACCGGGCGGAGCTGCCGAGCGGCCTGGGCAAGGCCTGACGCCAGTGGGCGAAGGTATCGCTCAGCGCCGGGTCGTTGCGGCCGTCACCGACCGTCAGGCGCGTCTCCAGGCTCGCCTGTTCCGGCACGCACGCGTCGTATCGGCAGGCCAGGTACTTCATATCCAGGCGAATCGCCAACGACTCACCGCTGGCCAGGCCGTCCGCGACATGCAGCGGTATCAGCACGGCATAGGGGTGCTCGTAGACATGGTTCATCAGGCCATCGATCAGCAACGTCTGCGGCACCGGATAGACCGGCTCGCCGACGCTGACGCCCTCGGGCAGATGCCAGGTCAGCTGCGGCGCCAGGCCGACATCGCCGGGCTGCTTCCAGTAGCCATGCCAGCCGGCCTGGGGATCCATGACCAGCGCCAGTGTCGTCTGCCCGCCTGCCGCAGGCGTCGGACTCTCGGCCAGCAGCGACGAGGTGATGAGCACCTCACCACGTCCCGGCAAGTTCTGGGCCCAGGCAAGCGGGGCCATGAGGGCACCGAACAGCAGTGCCATGATTAACCGTCTAAGCATGATGACCTTGAGAGCGGAGGGCTGGATGGCGGCGGGCACCCCGCCGCCAGGGAGATCAACGGGCGCTGATGCTGTCGAGCGCTTCGGCCAGGTGCGTATCCTGCGGCTTCAGCACCTGGGCCACACGCCCCTGCGCATCGAGCAGCACGACACTGGGGATGTCGCGCACACCGAAGGCACGGAACAGTGCGTCGCCCTCGTCCAGCGCCAGGGGCAGCTGCGTGTTGGTGCTGGCCTTGTAGTCCTGCAGGTCCTGCTTCGACGTCCAGAGCCCGGACGAGATGCCGAACCATTCGACGCCACTCTGCGCCGCCAGCCGATCGACATCCTGGCGTACCCGCAGGCACGCCTGGGAAGTCTGCGGCCGGCTCTCGGCCAGGTAGGACTCGCACCAGGGCGCGAAGAACACCAGTGCCCGCGGCTTGCCGCTGGCCTGGCCGAGAGAGACGGCAGCGCCTTCGAGCATCGCCAGCTGCACACCCTCGACCTGATCACCGACGTTGAAGCGACGGCCGGCGTCGGCCTGCTCGTTCGGCGATGCCGCCACCGTCGCGGTGCCCGCATCCAGCACCCGCTGCAAGGCCGCGTGCAGCTGCGCATCGTCCAGGTGGCCGACATGCGCGATCCGTCCGTCCCGACCGATCAGCACGTGCTGCGGCGTGACCCGCAGGTTGAACGCGGCGGCCAGGCTGCCGTCATCGACGACGATGGGCATGCTCAGGCCCAGCGCCTGCCGGTAGGCACGGACCGATTCGATGTCGTCACTGAAGCCGGTGTTCACCGCGATGACCTGGATATCGTCACCCAGGGTCTGCTGCACCTCTTCGAAGCCGGGCATCTGCTGCCGGCAAGGCACGCACCAGGTGGCCCAGAACTTGAGGTAGACCGGCTTCTTGCCGTAGAGCTGCGCCAGGTCGATGCGCTCACCATCGATGGTCTGCAGGACTGCCGCCGGCGCCGGCTTGCCGATCAGCTCGGCCCCTGCATGCTGCGCACGTCGCTCGCCTTCATCGATGCTTTCTTCCGCGTGAACACCCTGACAGGCAACGGCGAACAGCGCCACGCCAGCCAGGTATTTGAGTCGAGTTGCAAGTGTCATCAGGGGCACCGTGGATCTCCTTAAAGTCTGAACCGAGTAATGCGATGGCGTGATCCTCACCTGCTGACGGTGCAAAAAAAAGAGCCAAGAATTACCTTTTCGGCTGTACCATCATCGAGCAAGCCAACGCCAACCCGGCCCATCCGCTCCCAGCACCGGACAGGGCCACCGCGCTTGCGTACAGCCGGGCTGGATGGTCGATCGCCCATGGACATTCCTTCCACGCCTTGCCCCTGCACCGACCTGCTGACGCCCTCGATCGAGGGGGTGCCGGGTGGATAACGTGCGCATCGAGCTCAACCGCCACGCCGGCCAGTCGCTGATAGAACAGATACGCCTCAGCATTGGCAGCGCCATCCGCGAAGGGCAGCTGTATGCCGGCGCCCGCATGCCCTCCTGGCGCGACCTGGCAGCGCAACTGGGGGTGGCGCGCGGCACCGTGCGGGCGGCCTACGAGCGCCTGATCGACGAGCAGTTGCTGGTCGCACGCGGAGCGGCAGGCACCTATGTCTGCGAGCACCCGCCGAGCAGCCGAACGCTCGTTGCCCCAGCAACGCCGCGAGGTCCGTTGCCGGCGTTCCTCATGCATCCGTTCGGTCATCCACCGCTGCCCTTCCAGGTGGGGGTTCCGGCGCAAGATGCCTTTCCCTATACCCAGTGGAGTCGCGCCAGCATCAGCGCCGCACGGCACGCGGCGCACAGCCCGACCAACTACCCCGATCCCCGTGGCGAGCAGGCCCTGCGCACGGAAATCGCCGCCTACCTGGCGGTCGCTCGCGGCCTGGTCTGTTCGCCTGAGCAGATCCTGGTGACCAGTGGCCATGCCGGGGCCCTGGGCCTGGCACTGCTCGCCCTGCCGTTGCGCAACCGGCAAGCCTGGTTCGAGGATCCGGGCTACCCACTGGCGCGTCTCGCGCTGTCGACGACGGGGGTGCAGGTGGTGCCCGTCGACGTCGACGAGCAGGGTCTGGTCGTCGAGCAGGGGATTGCCAGGGCGCCCCTGGCAGCCCTGGCCGTGGTGACGGCTGGGCAGCAGGCCCCCCTGGGCATGACCCTGTCGCTGGCGCGACGCCATGCGTTGCTGGAATGGGCATCACGCAGCGACAGCTGGATCATCGAGGACGACTACCTCAGCGAGCTGCAACTGGCGGGCAAGGCCGCTCCGGCACTGGCCTCGCTGGACCATGCCGGGCGCGTGATCCACATCGGCACCTTCAGCAAGACGATCAGCCCGGCACTGCGCCTGGGCTTCATGGTCGTACCGCCGGCCCTGGTCAACCACTTCATGGATAGCGCCGCCGTGCTGGCACCGGCACCGGCCATGGCCACGCAGATGACCATCACGGCATTCATGAAGGGCGGACACTACCTGCGTCACCTGCGACGCATGAAGCGCCTGTACGCCTCCCGCCTGGGACTGCTGCGCGCGGCGCTGGGTCAGGAACATGCCCAGGACGCCATGGCCGGGCTGGCGCTGTTGCTGCCGCTCGACAATGGCGAGGATGATCAGCGGATCGCCCGCCTGGCCCTGACCCAGGGCATGGCGCCAGCGCCCCTGAGCGTCTGGTACGCCAAGGCCGAAGGCGCCAGGTCCGGGCTGCTGCTGGGCATTCCCAACATCCTGGAGTCCGACGTCGAACGGGCCTGCCAGCAGTTGTTGCGTCTCATCGGCGCTGTCCGCCGCTGAATGGCGCCTAGGACTCTGGCCGCCCTCAGCGCAGCTTCTCCAGCATCTGGTAGTACCACATGCCGGCCGCCAGCATCGGGTTGCCGAGCTGGTCACCCAGCGGCACCTTGATGTGCTTGCAGGCAGCGAAGGTGTCGTACTGCTCTAGGTCGCCGGTAATCGCCTTGGCCATGATCTCGCCCATGATGTGGGTGGTCGCCACGCCGTGACCGGAGTAGCCCTGGCAGTACCAGACATTGGACGACAGCTTGCCCAGCTGCGGGATGCGGTTCATCACGATGCCCATGGCGCAGCTCCACTGGAAGTCGATCTGCACGCCCTTGAGTTGCGGGAAGGTGCGCTCGATGCACGGGCGCAGTTCCCCGGCGATGTCCCGTGAATCACGCCCGGAATAGTTGGCACCACCGCCGAACAGCAGGCGGCCGTCGCCGGTCAGGCGGTAGTAGTCGAGCACGAAACGGCAGTCGTAGACTGCCAGGTCATGCGGGTTGATCTCTTTCGCCAGCTCGCCCAGCGGCGCGGTGGTGACGATGCCCCCCATGGCCGGGAAGATCATGCCCTTGAGCTTGCGCCGCTCCAGCTTGTGGTAGACGTCGCCAGCCAGCAGCACCTGCTTGGCTTCGATGCGCCCGCCCGTGGTGACCACCGCCGGACGCGGGCCATGGACGATATCCAGCACTTCGGAATGCTCGAAGATCAGCGCGCCCAGGCTCGCCGCCGCCTGCGCTTCGCCGAGGCACAGGTTGAGCGGGTGCAGGTGCATGTTGCGGGTGTTCTTGATCGCCCCGCAGTACAGGTCGCTGCCCAGCTGGGCACGCACCTCGGCGCCGTCGAGCAGGCTCACCTCGCCGGCCATGCCGCGCCGCAGCGCCTCGTCGTAGGAGGCCCTGAGCTCGTCCATGTGGCTGGGCTTCATCGCCGCGTGCAGATGGCCGTGCTTGAGGTCGCAGGCGATGCCGTACCTGGCCACACGGCTCTTGATGATCTCGTGGCCGCGCCAGCGCAGGTGCCAGATGAAGTCGTCGACGTCGCTGCCGAGGCTGTTGCGCATCTGCTTGCGCATGGCTTCGTCGCCGGACAGGCTGCCGGTGACCTGGCCACCGTTGCGCCCGCTGGCCCCCCAGCCGACCTTGTTGGTTTCCACCACGGCGACCTTGAGGCCGCGCTCGGCCAGCTCCACGGCCGTGGCGATGCCGGTGAAGCCACCGCCGATGATGGCCACGTCCACGCTCACGCTGCCCTGCAGCGTCGGGTAGTCGGACTCGAAGTTGAGCGACGCCGAGTAGTAGGAAGGCGCCCGCTCGGCGGCGGGTTTGACGGCTTGGTTGATCGCGTTCATTGCATATCCTTGGGGTGCGTTGGCACCGGTGAATCTGAGATCGCGGCTGAAGCGGAATGCCGCCCGCCGCGCCTACATGGGATGCACACTTCGTAGGAGCGGCTTCAGCCGCGATGCTGTTCAGTCAGGCGTTGCTCAGGTACCAGCGCCAGTCCTGCTCGCCGACCTCGCCCATGAACTGGCGATACTCGGCGCGCTTGACCGCCAGGAACACCTTGAGGAAGTCGTCACCGAAGGCGTCGCGGGCCCAGCTCGACTGCTCCAGCGCCTGGATCGCCGCCGACCATTGGCTCGGCAGGCGCTCCTTGGCCTGGGCATAGCCGTTGCCCTCGATCGGTGCCCCGGGGTCGAGGCGGTCGCGGATGCCGCGCTGGATACCGGCGAGAATCGCCGCTGCCGCGAGGTAGGGGTTGGCGTCGGCGCCGCAGATGCGGTGCTCGACGTGTCGGGTCCTGGCCGGGCCGCCCGGCACGCGCAGGCTCACGGTACGGTTATCCACACCCCAGGTCGGCGCCAGCGGCGCGTAGCTGTTGGCCTGGAAACGTCGGTAGGAGTTGGCATTGGGGCAGAACAGCAGCAACGAGTCGTGCAGGCTGGCGAGCATGCCGCCGACCGCCTGACGCAACAGCGGCGTACCGGCCGGATCTTCGCTGGCGAACAGATTGTCACCCGCCGCATCGGCCAGGCTGACGTGCATGTGCATGCCGGTGCCGGCGATCTCGGCGAACGGCTTGGCCATGAAGCAGGCCTGCATGCCGTGGGCATGCGCCACCCCCTTGACCAGGCGCTTGTAGCGCACCGCCTGGTCCATCGCCGCCAGTACCGGACCGTGTTCCAGGGTGATCTCGACCTGGCCGGGGGCGTACTCGGAAATCGCCGTGCGTACCGGAATCCCCTGGGCCTTGCAGGCGGCGTAAAGGTCGCGGAGGAACGGCTCGATCTGCTCCAGTTCGCGCAGGCCGTAGACCTGGGTCTGTCGCGGACGGCCACCGTCGGCATCCAGCGCCGGCTGCGGGCGCCCTTGCGCGTCGCGCTTCTGGTCGAGCAGGTAGAACTCCAGCTCGCAGGCCATCACCGGGTGATAGCCGTCGGCTTCGAGCTGCTCGATCACCCGCACCAGCAACTGGCGCGGGTCGGCGGGGGTTGCCGGCAGGCCTTCGCTGGGGTGCATGGAAACCTGTACCGCAGCAGTGGGAATCTGCCGCCAGGGCAGGCGCACCAGGCTACCGGGCAACGGGTAGGCGCGGCAGTCGATATCGCCGACGTCCCAGACCAGACCGGAGTCCTCGACATCCTCGCCGAGGATGGACAGGCCCAGCATGGTGCTCGGCAACGGCCGGCCGCTCTCATACAGCGCCAGCAGTTCCTCGCGATGCAGCAGCTTGCCGCGCGGCACGCCGTTGGCGTCGAGGATGAACAGCTCGATCAGTTCGATGTCGGGGTTGTCGGTCAGGAAAGCCTGGGCTTCCTGCACAGCAGCGAAAGTCGTCATATCGCACTCGCTTGCGCCAGTCAGGCGCTCGGTGTCCGCACGGCCCGTTCGATTCTCGAACAGGTTGCACAGGCAGACAATTGGGCATCAGCGGCTGCGGGCATGGCGCAGCCATCGGAATTCAGCGGGTGGGGACGGCGTCCGGTGGGCGCGCGTGGCGGCAGTGCCACAGCGCCCAGAAGGCGAGGATGATCGTCAGCAGCGGGTTGAGCCGCTCCAACAGGCGCCGCCGCGCAGGCGCGCGGTACAGCGGAACATGGACTTGGCAGGCCGGGGAGATCATGGCTTGGCAGCGTCGCACAGGGTTTGACGTGCGTTAAATCGGGTTTTTCATACGCTTGGTTGTGCGCCGGCTAAACAATCAGACAAGCATTTTCCTGCAGGCAATGCCGTCGACGGGGCGCGCGGCGCGCCCTATGGCTCGGGTCTATAGCCCAGGCGCAAACCACCCCAATGCCGGCCCTGCACCATGATCGGCACTGACAGGTCGTGCATCAGTTCGCCGGTATCGCGCATGTAGGTCTGCAACAGCAGGGTCTGCTTGTGGCTGCCGCAACGGATACCGGTGCGGTCGTTGAACAGGCGCTTGCCACGACTGCGGGTCGCATCCACCGCCGGGTCGCCGCTGGGCGGATGGTTGAACGCGGCGTTGTGGGTGGGCACGTAGCCTTCCGGCGTGGTGGAGATGGCGAAGACCAGCCCCTCGTGGCGTTCGAGCAAGGGTTCCTGCAGGGCCGGCAGCACCTGGTCGGCGTACTGGTCGAAGCGCGTGCGGTACTTCTGCGGCTGGGTACCGGCAATCGGCTGGTAGCGGCGATCGAACAGGTCGTCGAGGCCGATACGCCCGGCCTGCAGGTCCTGCTCGAACTGCGCGGCGATGGCAGCCGCGCCTTCGCGCGCCAGGTCATAGGCCCGCTGGTGATAGTCGTCCAGGCCCACCTCGGCGAGCTGCTCGCTGACCGTCTCGGCCTGGCCGACCAACTGTTCGGCGGCATCGGCCAGTTGTCGCGTCTGTCCCTCGCTGCCCTGCACGTCATCCTGCAGCTGCAACGCGGCGGCCGACAGGCTGGCCAGGCGCTGGTGATTGTCGGCGGTGCCGGCGCTGATCCGCGCCACCTGCTGCTCGACCTCCTCGGCCTGGTCGGCGATGCCGTGCAACCGACTGCCGGCGGTCTCGATCTGCTGCGCCGCCTGCTCCAGTTCGACGCTCTGGCGCTGGATGTGCTCGACCACTGCCGTGCTCTGCTGGCGGATGTCGGCGACCATCTGGCTGACTTCCTCGGTGGCGCTGGCGGTGCGCGCCGCCAGGTTGCGCACCTCATCGGCGACCACGGCGAAACCACGGCCCATCTCACCGGCGCGGGCCGCCTCGATGGCGGCGTTGAGCGCCAGCAGGTTGGTCTGGCTGGCGATGGACTGGATCACCTGGGTGACCTGCTCGATCTGTTCGGTACGGCTGCCGAGGCCATCGATCAGCTCGCGGCTGGCCAGGGTCTGGGCACTGAGCTGCTGCATGCGGCCGATGGCCTGGTTGAGTTCGGCCTGGCCATCGGCACTGGCCTCACGCACATGCCGGGCCGCCGTCAGGGTCTGCTCGGCACGTGCCGCGCTGTCCTGCTCGGTAAGGGTAATGGCCTCGGCGGCCTGGCTGACCTGCTGCACCGCCGCCAGCTGCGATTGCAGGCGTTCGGCCAGGTGCTTGACCGCGTGGGCGACCCTGGCTGCGGACAGCGCGTTGTGACAGGTGTGGCGCGACAGCCCGCGGCTCAGCTCGACGAAGTCACCGGCCGGGGCCTTGCGCACCACGGCGGCGGGTTCGTCGCGGCGCTGCCAGGGCCCCAGCCAGGGCCACAGCGCCAGCAGCAGGAAGGACGGCACGCTGACATAAGCGGGCAGTTGCACCTGCTGATAGACCAGCATCAGGCCCGCAAGCCCGATGGCGTGCAGCAGACAGGCGACAGGTGTGCGGATGAAAGCAGCTTGCATGACCGACCTCAGAGTTCTTGTTCTGGTGCGCGGCGAGGCGCTGTAGGCGGACGAAGTCACGGCGGGTTCTCTCCTGGAATATCCCACGCAACCTGGGCAGCAGGCTACGAGGAAGGCAGGCCCGTCGACAAATCAGACGATGCAGACCGGGCACGATGACCGAATTCGAGCAGGTTGGCAGCGCCAGCACCATCGCACTTTGGTAGCACCATGCCATGAATTTAGCCTGCCCTACCCCACGACGCGATGGCGCTGGACGAAACGCCGGTCGAGCCAGTCCTTGCAACGTCCGTAGAGCTGCCCACCCGCACTCCAGTCGTGCCAGCCGAGCAGCGCGCCGCCATCGCCCGTGGCGAGCAGTGCCAGGCTCTGCCACTGCGCCCGGTACTGGCGCAGGGGCCGCCCCTGCAAGGCCGCCTGCAGGTTGGCAGCCAGCACGGGCGCCTGGCGCACCGCGAAACGCCCGCTGCGGCGCATGCCGTCGAGGCTGGCGCTGTCGCCGACGGCGAACACCTGCGCGTGCGACTCGCACTGCAGGGTCGGCCGGATGGCGATGAAGCCGGCGCTGTCCGTGGCCAGCTGGCTGGCCGTCAGCCAGGGCCAGGGCCGCGCGCCACTGGCCAGCAACAGGCGGCGCCCGCGCCACACGGGCTCGTCGCCACTGAGCAGCCAGTCGTCCTCGATGCGCCCGATCGGGCAGTGCTCACGCACCTGCACGCCACGCTGACGCAGATGGCCCAGGGCACGCAGGCGCAGCCCCGGCGACAGCCCGTCGAGCAGCGCGCCGCCGCAGAACAGCGCCAGCGCCGGCACCTTGTCGGCCAGCGCCAGGGACAGCTCCACGCCACCCGCGCCGCCGCCGAGAATCGCCATGCGCCTGGGCTCGGCCTGCCATTGCTGCCAGCCCACCAGCAGCCGCTCGATGGGCCGCGCGGCCAGCACCTGCATGGCATCGCCCTGCTGCGGTGGTATGGCCATGCCGGCACCGACGTTGAGTGACAGCCATTCACCCTGCAGGTCACGGCCATCGGTGAGGCGCAGGCAGCGGCTGTCGGCGTCGAGCGAGGCGATCTCGCCCTCGATCAGCTCGACCTTGGCCGCCCGGCACAGCGGCTGCAGCTCCACCCGGCAGTCGGCGGCGCTGAAACGGCCGCTGATCAGCCCCGGCAACATGCCGGCGTACCAGGCCTCGGGGCCGGGACTGAGCAGGCCGATCCGCCCTGGCGGGCGTTCCACCATGGCCCAACGGCGCAGCACACCAAGGTGGGCGTGACCGGCTCCGGCCAATATCAGGTCGTACTGGGTCATGCTTTTTTCAATCCGTCGCGGTACTGGCTCGGGGTCTGCCCGGTCCAGCGTTTGAAGGCTCGGCCGAAGCTGCTGCTGTCGCTGAAGCCGAGCAGATAGGCAATCTCGCTGATCGAACAGCGCGGGTCACGCATGTGCTGCAGCGCCAGGGCCTGGCGCGTGTCCCCGAGCAGCGCCTCGTAGCTGGTGCCCTCCTCGGCCAGGTGGCGCTGCAGGCTGCGCAGGCTCAGGTGCAGGGCCTGGGCGATGCGTTCGGCCGACGGCTCGCCATCTGGCAACTGTGCCTGCAGGAAGTTGCGTACCCGCTCGCTGCAACTGGCCGCCTGCAGTTGTTCCAGGCTGCGCCTGAGCACGGCTTCGTTGTGCTCGGCCAGCTCCGGGTTGCCATCGTCGAGGCGTTGCTCGAAGGCGTCCCGCGGAAAGCGCAGCAGGCTTTCCTCGGCCTCGAACTGCACGGGAGCGCGAAACACCGCCTGCCACGGCTCGGGGTCGAGCGGACGCGGGCGCTGCAACTGCACCAGCAGCGGGGCGAAGTCGCGGCTCAGGCGATTGCGGCAACTGCGCACGTAGATCGCGGCGAAGGCGTCCAGCGCCTCCGGTGCCGGCGTCGGGCTGCCGGGCGGAACACGGAAACGAAACTCGTAGGCATCGTCCACCTGGCGCAGCTCCAGCTGCAGGGCATCGCTGACCACCCGGTGATAGCGCACGATGCGCTCGAACATCTCGCGCAGGCTGCTGCTGGCGATCAGCGCATAACCCAGGGCATGGAAGGTGGTCGGGCTGACGAACTGCGAGGTCTTCAGACCCAGCGCCGGATCACCGCTGGCCGCCACCGCCAGTTGCCACAGGCGGGTGGTCACCGACAGCGGGCAACGCGCGTTGGGATCGTCCAGCAGCGCAGGGTCGAGCCCGGCCTCGCGGCACAGCGCGCTGCTGTCCAGGCCAAGGGCATCGAGCTGCTTGCGCAGGGCGCGGGTCCAGCTGGCCAGGGTGGAGGGTTCGGCGGTCATGCAGATTGGCGTATCCGGTAGGCAGGTTGGCGTGCTCGGTCGGGCGCTCTGACGACCGTCACGGCACAGTGAAGTCACAGCCCAATAACAAGAGGATGTCGGCATGTCCCCCTCCCCCGCAAGCCTTAATGATCAGCAACGCGCCGCGCATATCCGCGAGCAGGTGATGGCCCACGGCAACGCACTGCGCCAGCGCTACCCGATCCTGCAGCACCAGGATGCGCTCGGCGCCGCTATTCTCGCCTTCGCCCTGCTCGGCATGCTCGGCTCGGCGACCCTGTACGTAGGCGGCCAGCTGCCCTGGTGGGGGTGCCTGCTGCTCAACGCCTTCTTCGCCTCGCTGACCCACGAGCTGGAGCACGACCTGATCCACTCGATGTACTTCCGCAAGCGCCCCGTGCCGCACAACCTGATGATGGCGCTGGTCTGGCTGGCCCGGCCGAGCACCATCAACCCCTGGGTGCGCCGGCACCTGCACCTGAACCACCACAAGGTGTCCGGCAGCGAGGCGGATACCGAGGAACGCGCCATCACCAACGGCGAACCCTGGGGCATCGCCCGCCTGCTGATGGTCGGCGACAACATGATGAGCTCGCTGATCCGCTGGCTGCGGGCGAAGAATCCGGCGCACCGCCGGCTGATCCTCAGCCGCACGCTGAAGGTCTACGCGCCGCTGGGCCTGCTCAACTGGGCGACCTGGTACCTGTTCCTCGGCTTCCACCTGCTCGACTGGGCCAGCGCCGCCCTCGGTGCCCCCATTGCCTGGTCGGCCACGACCCTGGCGACCATGCAGGTGGTGAACGTCGCCGTGGTGGTGCTGGTCGGCCCCAACGTGCTGCGCACCTTCTGCCTGCACTTCGTCAGCTCCAACATGCACTACTACGGCGATGTCGAACCGGGCAACGTGATCCAGCAGACCCAGGTGCTCAACCCCTGGTGGCTGTGGCCGTTGCAGGCATTCTGCTTCAACTTCGGCAGCAGCCATGCGATCCACCACTTCGTGGTCAAGGAGCCCTTCTACATCCGCCAGCTCAGCGTGCCCTTCGCCCACAGGGTGATGCGCGAGATGGGCGTACGCTTCAACGACTTCGGCACGTTCGCCCGCGCCAATCGCTGGACCCGCCGCGACCAGGCGCAAGCGCAACGCACGCAGGCCGCCTGATTCTCATGCGCGGCGCCCTGTGCGCCGCGACGGGCGGGGGAGTTCTTCCTGGCGGATGAGACTCGCCCCGCAATCATCATCCCGACAGTCGGCTAGAATCCCTCTGCGCCTGACCGTTACCGCACGACAGAACAACGTCCACCGGACTCCGGCGCCCTCGCAGTAGCCATGAGGCGCCCGGATGCTCCGCCCACTTCGTTCATTGATGACCCTGCTCTGCCTGGTCTGCGTCCTGCCGGTCTGGGCGGGCGGCGCGTTGCCGCTGCTCAAGCTCGAGGCGGGCGACCTGGACGAGCCGGTCAGCATCGAACGCAGCCTGCTGCTCGAGGACCCCGGCGCCCAGCTGACCGCAAGCGAGGTGCTGCAACGCATCGCCAGCCAGGGCCGCGAGGTCGAGGGCACACCGCGTATCGGCTACAGCCGCAGCGCCTGGTGGCTCGCCACGCAGGTGCAGGCTCCGGCGGCGGAGCGCCTGCAACTGATCATCGGACAAACCTTCCTCGACGACCTGGAAATATGGCTGTACGACGGAGAACGGCCACTGGGGCCGCTCTACAGTGGCTCGAGTCGGGCATTCAGCGAACGTGGCGAACCCTATCCGCATTTCCTGCTCAACCTGCCGCGCCTGGACGCCGGTGTGCACACCCTGCTGCTGCGCGTGCAGAGCCATTCGGCGATCAACCTGCCGCTGCAGCTGGTCGGTGCCGCGCAGGGGCAACAGCTGATCGCCCACAGCTGGCTGCGCAGCGGCCTGCTGATCGGCGCGCTGCTGGCCCTGGCGCTGTTCTACCTGATCCGCTACAGCACGCTGCGCGAGTGGCCGCTGGCCTGTTTCGGCCTGACCGCGCTGAGCACCGCGCTGTACAACGCCAGTATCTACAACCTCGCCGGGCTGCTCTGGCCGCAGTGGCCGATGCTGCCCAAGCTGCTGGTCAACCTGCCCACCGCCGGCATGATGATCTTCAGCTCGCTGTTCATCGCCAGCGCCCTCGGCCTGCGCCTGAAGCGCCTGCGCTGGCTGCGCGACGCGCTGTTCGCCGCCAGCCTGCTGGTCAGCGTCGGTGGCCTGCTGGTGGATCATCCGCACGCCTATGAGGTGCTGAACCTGCTGATCCTGGCCACCGGCCTGTACCAGTTGCTGCTCCTGATCATCGGTGTCCGCCAGCGCCGCCCTTACGCGCCCGGTTACCTGCTGTGCTGGAGCGCGGCCCTGATCCTGATGCTGCTGGTGCCGCTGGGCCGCGCCGGGCTGGTCCCGCTGCCGGCGGGCTTCTACGCCATGTACGCCTACCTGCCGGCCCTGAGCATGCTGCTGTTCGGCGCCCTGCTGGACAAACAGCTGGAGCGCGTACGCCGCGTGCTGCTGAGCAGCCAGGCCCAGGCCATCGACAACCTGGAGCAGTACCAGGCGCTGTTCCGCCACAGCGGCGAAGGTATCTTCCGCTGCCGCCGCGACGGCAGGCTGCTGGAAGCCAATCCGAGCCTGGCCCGCCTGCTGGGACGCGAGGCGCTGCCGGCCAACCTCGACGCACTCGCCCTGCCGAGCCTGGTGGGCGAGACGCAGTGGCACGAGCTGCTCTCGCAGCTGGACGCGCGAAGCGGCACCGCCAGCTGCGAATGCCAGCTGTACGACCTCGAACAGCGCCCGCGCTGGGTGTACCTGTCGCTGCACCTGCGTCCGCACCAGGACTGCATCGAGGGCATCGTGGTCGACCTCAGCGAGCGCCGTGCGCTGGAAGAGCGCCTGCAGCAACTGGCCGCACATGACGCGCTGACCGGCCTGCTCAACCGCCGCGAACTGGAACGGCTGCTCGCGGAAACCCTCGGCGGCACCGCCAAGCGCCGCTTCAGTCACCTGCTGTTGCTGGGGCTGGACCGCTTCAAGCAGGTCAACGACCTCTGCGGCCATTCCGCCGGCGATCAGTTGCTCAGGCAGCTCGCCAGCCAACTGCTGCATCAGCTGCCACGGCATGCCGAGCTGGCCCGCGTTGGCGGCGACGAGTTCGCCGTCCTGCTGCGCGAGGTGGACGACGAAGCCGCGCTGGAGCAGGCCGAACAGTTGCGCCGCGGCGTCGAGCAGTTCGTCTTCACCTGGCAGGGACGGCCATTCCGCCTGCACGCCAGCATCGGCATGCTGGCACTCGGCTCCGGGGTGAGCGACTGGGAGACGGCGCTGAACTGGGCCACCAGCGCCAGCCAGCTGGCCAAGCACCAGGGGCGTAACCGCGTACAGCAGTTCAACCCGGCCGATGGCGCCCTGCTCGAACACCAGCGCCAGCTGCAGTGGATAACCCGCCTGCGCGAGGCCACCGAGCGCGGTCATTTCGAGCTGTTCTTCCAGCCGGTCCAGGCGCTGCAGCAGGCCTCCAGCGGCCTGCACTACGAAGTGCTGCTGCGCTACCGCGACCCGCACAACGGCGACTGGATCAGCCCCGCGCAGTTTCTCGACGCCGCGGCGCGCTATGACTTCCTCGGCGCCATCGATCGCTGGGTGATCCAGCACCTGTGCGCCTGGCTGGCGGCCAATCCACGCCATCTGGCGCAGCTGGCCCAGGTCAACGTCAACCTCAGTGCCAGTTCACTGCTCGACAGCGGCTTCCACCGCCTGCTGCAGGACGAGCTGCAGCGCCACGGCCTGCCGCCCAGCAAGCTGTGCATCGAAGTCACGGAAATGGTCGCTCTGGGTGAACTGGGCGTTTCCGCGCAGTGGATCGAACAGCTGCGCGGCAAGGGTCTGAAGGTCGCCCTGGACGATTTCGGCAGCGGCTTCGCCTCCTACGCTTACCTGCGCCACCTGCCGCTGGACATCCTCAAGATCGACGGCAGCTTCATCAGCGGGATCGAGCGCGACCCGATCAACCAGGCCATGGTCGGCTCGATGCGCCAGATCGCCGGCCAGCTCGGCCTACTCACCGTCGCCGAGTTCGTCGAGACCCAGGCCAGCCTGGACTGCCTGCGCCGCCTCGGCATCGACTATGCACAGGGCTACTTCGTCGGCCGCCCGCAGCCCCTGCACCTGCTGGCCGACGATGTCCGCCATCACGACACTCAGGACGCCTGATAGAGCTCCACCGGCACCTGCTCCAGCAACGCCACGTTCAGGCGCAGCATGCGCACGCAACGGGCCTCGGCCAGGCTGGCCGGCAGGGCGTTGGCCGGCAGTGCCAGCAGCAGGCCGCTGAGGTTGAGCACCAGCGCCTCGCGGGAGAACACGCCGCTGCCCAGGCCATAGAACGCCGCGATCAGCTCGCGCAGGCCGAACGGCAGGCGCCAGCGGATACGCAGGGCGGAGCCGAAACTCGCCGCACGCCGCTGCATGGCATCGTCGATCTGCGCATTGCTCAGCTCGCCACCGGCCTCCTGCCAGTCCTGCAGGCTGCGCAGCAGGGCCAGCTCGCCGAGGTTGTGCAGCAGGCCCGCCGTGTAGCACAGCTCGGCGTCCAGCTTCAGCTCGGTCGCCAGCCAGCGCGCCAGCTCGGCGCTGCGCCTGGCCCGTTGCCAGGCCTGCGCGGCCAGTTCGGCCAGGCGCGCATCGCGCAGCTGGGCATTGCGCTGCAGCGCCAGTCCCAGCACCAGGTTGAGCGTGCGCGCCACGCCCAGGCGTTGCAGCGCCTGCGCCAGGGTGTGGCAGGGCATGCCCTGGTGCTGCGCCGCCGTGCTGGCGGCAGCGATCAGCAGAGCGGTGATCTGCGGATCGGCGCCGAACACCGCTGCCAGCTCGCCCAGGTCCTGCTCACCCGCCTGCAGGCCCTGGCTGACGGCATTGCGCACATCGCTGAGCAACGGCGCCCCCTGGCCCTCCTCGCGCACCGTGTCGAGAAAGTCCCGCAGCTCGCTGAGCAGCAGCGGCTGCCGCGACTGCGGCTCGCCGCTGGCGACCGGCAACAACCCGCGCAGGCGCTGGCGCAGGCTTTCGGCATTGAAGGGCTTGGCCAGGTAGGCACTGGGCGCCAGCGGGCGCGCGGCGCGCACGCTGCTGGCATCGAGACGACCGCTGATCAGGACGAAGGGCAGTGCCGGCGTACGCGGATGGCGCCGCAGCTGACGCAGCAGCTCGACACCATCGAGCCCGGGCAATTCGCCGTCGGCGATCACCAGATCGGGCAGCCGCCGCTTGCAGCGGGCCAGAGCGGTCTGGCCGTCGCTGACCTGCAGCACGCGCGCATCGCCCCGGACATCGAGCACCAGTTGCTGCAGCAGGTTGGAAGTCCAGGGGTCGGCCTCGGCGATTAGAACTTCCACGGGATGTGCTGAGGCGGTCATGCGACTCTCTGGACGGGAACGAAGGGAGGTTGCCGGGCCGGAGAAAGCTGCACGATGCGTCAGTTTCAGGCCAGAGGCCGCAGTCTAAACCGCCACCTGGGCTGTCGTCAGCCGGCACGGGCCGGCACCCGCCGGGAATGCCTGAGACCTATTGCCGCACGCAGAAACGAAAAAGCCCGCCGGAAGGGCGGGCTTTTTCGACGGAAGGCCGATCAATTACTTGATCTTGGCTTCCTTGTAGATCACGTGCTTGCGTACGACCGGATCGAATTTCTTGATTTCGATCTTGTCGGGGGTGGTGCGCTTGTTCTTGTCGGTGGTGTAGAAGTGGCCGGTACCGGCGCTGGACACCAAACGGATCAGTTCACGCATGACTCTCTCCTTAAACCTTTTCGCCGCGAGCGCGCAGCTCAGCCAGCACTACGTCGATGCCACGCTTGTCGATGACACGCATGCCCTTGGCAGATACGCGCAGACGTACGAAGCGCTTCTCGGACTCGACCCAGAAGCGATGGTGCTGCAGGTTCGGCAGGAAACGACGACGGGTTTTGTTGTTTGCGTGGGAAATGTTGTTCCCGGTTACCGGACCCTTACCGGTAACTTGACAGACTCTCGACATGCCTCAGCCCTCTAAAACCACATGCCCAACCCGGCATGGGTTGGCCGCTTAAACTCAATGTCATTGGCGCTCAGCGCCGCGTTTCTCGAGGGTCTTACCGGGCGCACTGAATAGCGCAAGAACCGGGCCCCTAGAAAAGAGCGCTGCTTTATACCAGAAAGCCCTGGGGGCAACAAGGGAAAGCGCAGGATAAAAAGTCAGGGCGCACCCGCGAACGGCCCTGGGGCCGAGCCTTCGGGGCATTATCCACATTTGACCGCTCGTCGCCTCGCCGAGGTATTCAGCACCCGGCAAATCGACTAGGGTTGCAAGCTTGTCATCCACGCCAGGAATGGAGCCAACCATGCGCCTGCTGCTCGCCACTCTGCTGTGCACCCCGATCCTTGCCCAGGCCGCGACCCTCAGCGTGTGCACCGAAGCCAGCCCGGAAGGTTTCGACGTGGTGCAGTACAACTCGCTGACCACCACCAATGCATCGGCCGACATGCTGATGAACCGCCTGGTGGAGTTCGACGCCGTGCAGGGCAAGCTGCTGCCGAGCCTGGCGCGCAGCTGGTCGATCTCGGCGGACGGCCTGGTCTACGACTTCCAGTTGCGCGATGACGTGCATTTTCACCACAGCGCCGCCTTCACCCCCAGCCGCAACCTCGATGCCCGGGACGTGGTGTTCAGCTTCCAGCGCATGCTCGACGACCAGCATCCCTGGCACGCGGTCGCCGTCAGCGGCTATCCGCATGCGCAATCGATGCAGTGGCCAAGCCTGATCGCCAGGGTCGAGGCGCCGGACGCACACAGCGTGCGCATCACCCTGAGCCGCCGCGACGCCACCTTCCTGGCCACCCTGAGCATGGGCTTCGCCTCCATCTACCCGGCGGAATATGCCGAGCAACTGCTGGCGGCGGGCACACCGGAGAAGCTCAACAGCGCGCCCATCGGCACCGGCCCCTTCGTCTTCGAACGCTTCCAGAAGGACGCCGCCGTGCGCTACCGCGCCAACCCGGAATATTTTGCCGGCAAGCCCGCCATGGACCGGGTGATCTTCGCCATCACCCCGAACAGCAACGTGCGCCTGCAGAAGCTGCGCCGCGGCGAATGCCAGATCGCCCTGTCGCCGAAGCCACAGGACGTCCAGGCCATCGCCGGCGACGCCAAGCTCAAGAGTGCCCAGACCGCCGCCTTCATGACCGCCTTCGTCGGTATCAACAGCCAGCACCCGCCGCTGGACAAGCCGCAGGTCCGCCAGGCGATCAACCTGGCGTTCGACAAGGCCAGCTACGTCAAGGCCGTGTTCGAAGGCAGCGCCGAGCCGGCCAACGGCCCCTACCCACCGAACACCTGGAGTTACGCCCGCGAGCTGCCCGGCTACGCCCATGAGCCGGAGCGCGCCCGCGCCCTGCTGGCCGAAGCCGGCCTGGCGGACGGCTTCAAGACCACCATCTGGACCCGCCCCAGCGGCAGCCTGCTCAACCCCAACCCCAGCCTCGGCGCCCAGCTATTGCAGGCGGATCTGGCCAAGGTCGGCATCGACGCCGAAATCCGCGTGATCGAATGGGGCGAGCTGATCCGCCGCGCCAAGGCCGGCGAGCACGATCTGCTGTTCATGGGCTGGGCCGGCGACAACGGCGATCCGGACAACTTCCTCACCCCGCAATTCGCCTGTGCCTCGGTCGAGTCCGGCCTCAACTTCGCGCGCTACTGCGACAAGGACCTGGACCAGCTGATCGCCGACGGCAAGACCCACAGCGACCAGGCCGAACGCAGCCGCCTCTATCACCAGGCGCAGGCGATCATCCAGCAGCAGGCGCTGTGGTTGCCGCTGGCCCACCCCACGGCCTTCACCCTGCTCGACGCCAAGGTCGAGGGCTACCGGGTCAGCCCGTTCGGTCGGCAGGACTTCGCCAGGGTCAGCCTGGCCCGCTGACCGGCCGGGCTACATCCACCCCTGCTCGGCCATCGACAGCGGCTCGCCGTCGCCGACGATGAAGTGGTCGAGCACCCGCACCTCCACCAGCGCCAGCGCGTCCTTGAGGCGGCGGGTCAGCACACGGTCGGCCTGGCTGGGATCGGAAACGCCAGACGGGTGATTGTGGGTGAGAATCACCGCCGCCGCGTTGTTGGCCAGCGCACGCCTGACCACCTGCCGGGGGTGGACGCTGGCACTGTCGATGCCACCACGGAACAGCACCTCGAACGCCAGCACGCGATGTTTGGCATCGAGGAACAGGCAGCCGAACACCTCGTGCAACTCGTGGCGCAATTGCGCCTTGAGGTAGTCGCGCACCACCTGCGGACTCTCCAGCGCCGAATCACGGCGCAGACGCTCGGCCAGATGCCGTCTGGCCATCTCCAGCACCGCCTGCAGCTGCGCGTACTTGGCCGGCCCCAGGCCGAGGTGCTGACTGAAGTCAGGCAACTCCGCCTCCAGCAAGGCCCGCAGGCTGCCGAACTCGGCAAGCAGGCGCCGCGCCAGGTCCACCGCACTGCAGCCGGCAACCCCCGTGCGCAGGAAGATCGCCAGCAGTTCGGCATCGGTCAGCGCAGCAGCGCCCTGCTCCAGCAATTTCTCCCGCGGACGCTCCGCCGCGGGCCAGTCGCGAATGCTCATCGAACACCTCCATGTCGAGCCAGGCGCCCGCTGTTCCGCTGCGGGCGCTGTGCTATCGTAGCCCATCTTTTTACACGGGACCGGCCTGGGGAGGCGTTGGTCACGTGGCGCACATCCACCGGTATATAAAAGGCAAGCCTATGCAGCGGCTGTATCGCAAACGCATCATCGTCGGCGTGGGGGGCGGTATTGCCGCCTACAAGAGCGCCGAGCTGGTTCGCCGACTCAAGGATCAGGGCGCCGAAGTCCGCGTGGTGATGACCCAGGGCGGCCGCGAGTTCATCACGCCGCTGACCCTGCAGGCGCTTTCCGGGCACCCCGTCCATCTCGACCTGCTCGACCCGGCCGCCGAAGCGGCGATGGGCCATATCGAACTGGCACGCTGGGCCGACCTGATCCTCATCGCCCCGGCCACCGCCGACCTCATGGCCCGCCTGGCCCAGGGCATCGCCAACGACCTGCTGACCACCCTGGTGCTGGCCACCGACGCCCCGATCGCCCTGGCGCCGGCGATGAATCAGGCGATGTGGCGCGACGCTGCCACCCAGGCCAATCTCGACCTGCTGCAACAGCGCGGCATGCGCCTGTTCGGCCCCGCATCCGGCAGCCAGGCCTGCGGCGACGTCGGCCTGGGCCGCATGCTCGAACCGAACGACCTCGCCAACCTGGCCGCCGACTGCTTCGAGCGTCAGGCGCTGGACGGCCTGCACATCCTGATCACCGCCGGCCCGACCCAGGAAAACATCGACCCGGTGCGTTACATCACCAACCACAGCTCCGGCAAGATGGGCTTCGCCCTGGCCGAGGCCGCCGCCGAAGCCGGCGCCAGGGTCACCCTGGTCAGCGGCCCGGTGCACCTGCCGACGCCGGACCGGGTCAGCCGGATCGATGTGGTCAGTGCCCGCGACATGCTCGCCGCCTGCGAAGCTGCGATGCCCTGCGACGTGCTGATCGCCGCCGCGGCCGTGGCCGATTACCGCCCGGAAGTGGTCGCGCAGCACAAATTGAAGAAAGACCCCAGCAGTGGCGAGGGGATGCTCCTGCAAATGGTGCGCAACCCGGATATCCTCGCCACCATCGCAGGTCGCGACGACCGCCCGTTCAGCGTGGGCTTCGCCGCGGAAACCGAGAACCTGCTCGAATACGCCTCGCGCAAGCTGCGCGACAAGAATCTCGACCTGATCGTCGCCAACGATGTGGCCAACCCCAGCATCGGCTTCAATAGTGAAGAGAACGCCATCACCGTGATCGACCGCGAGCTGCAGCAAACCAGCTTTGCCCAGACCAGCAAGGGCAAGATCGCCCGCCAGTTGATCACACTCATCGCCGACCGTTTGAACAAGAACTGACCATGCACGCTCTGCAAGCCAAGATCCTCGATCCTCGCCTCGGCCAGGAATTCCCCCTGCCGCAATACGCCACCCCGGGCTCCGCCGGCCTCGACCTGCGCGCCATGCTCAAGGAGGACATCGTCCTCGAGCCGGGCCAGACCGTCCTGATCCCGACCGGCCTGTCGATCTACATCGGCGACCCGGGCCTGGCCGCGATGATCCTGCCGCGCTCGGGCCTGGGCCACAAGCACGGCATCGTGCTGGGCAACCTGGTCGGCCTGATCGACTCGGACTACCAGGGCGAGCTGATGGTGTCGTGCTGGAACCGCGGCCAGACGCCGTTCACCATCGCCATCGGCGAGCGTATCGCGCAGCTGGTGCTGGTGCCTGTGGTGCAGGCGCACTTCGAGCTGGTCGAGCAGTTCGACGAAACCCAACGCGGCTCGGGCGGCTTCGGCCACTCCGGCAGCCACTGACCCTTTCCCACAGGACGATCCGCCGAGGAGCACCCACGTGAAACTCTTCAAGCGCAACGCCAAGGAAGCAGACACCTCCGCCGCCATCGTGCCGGAGAAGACCAGGAGCAAGGCGCCGGCGCCGGCCCTGGGCCCATTGCTGCCCGGCTTGCTGGCCACGCTGATCGGCGTGGGCGCCGGCGGCGCGCTGCTCTGGTTCGTCCAGAGCAGCGGTGACCAGGCCCGCCAGGCCGAGCTGACCCAGGCCATCGGCAGCAGCCAGGCCGCTGCGGTGCAGCAGGCGCTCAAGCAGATGCAGGCCGACAGCCTGTCCGCTGCGCGCAACCCCGAGCTGCTGCAGGCCCTGCAGAGCGGCGATAGCCTGCAGGTCAGCGAAGCCGAACGGCGCCTGGGCTACTGGGACGGCGTCATCGATGCCCATCTCAACCGGCGTGGCGAAGCCGTGCAGAACACCAGCCGCGCAGCCCCCATGAACTTCGCCGGGCTGGACATGCTGCGCCGCGCCGAGAGCGGCCAGCAACCCGCCATCGAAGCCTATCGGGTCGGCCAGCGCTGGCTGGCCTACAGCGCGGCAACGCTGCGCATGAGCGAAACCCAGCCGGCCCAGGGCACCCTGCTGCTGGCGTTCGATCTGCAACGCCTGCTCGCGGCACTGCCGCCGCTGCCGGCCGAGTATGGCCAGTTGCAGCTGGTGCAGCAGTTCGCCAACACCCCGGCGCAGGTGCTGCTGCAGCGTGGCCAGCCGGGCGCCGGCAACGCCCAGACCTTCGCCACCGGCAATCCCTACTGGAAAGTCACCTTCACCCCCGGCCCCGGCCTGGTGCAGGGCAGCATTCCTCCGCTGATGCTGGCCCTGGCCGCCCTGCTCGCCCTCGGCGGCGCGGTCATCGGCCTGATCCTGGTGCGCGGCGGCCTGCAACGCCAGGTCAACGGCGACGCCAGACAACTCGGGCAAATGCTCAAAGAACTCTCCGCCGGCAAAAACGTCAAAGCCTTCAGCCTCAGCGTGCCAGCACTCGATGCCCTGGCTCAGAGCCTGGCCCGGCTGCCGCGTCGCAGCAGCCCTGAAGGCAGTACCACACCCGCTAAAGGAACAGCTGCGGCTCCCGCCGCTCCGCCCGCTGCCAAGCCCGCCGAGTTGGTCGACCCGCTGTTCCAGGACACCGATATCCTCGATATCGACATTCTCGACGAAGACCAGGATCTCCTGGGACTGGAGCAGAACCCCGCAATGACGACTAGCCAAAGCGCCCCGAAACTCCCCGCCGACATCTTCCGCGCCTACGACATCCGTGGCGTGGTGGGTGACACCCTGACCGCCGAGTACGCCTACTGGATCGGCCGTGCCATCGGCTCGCAGAGCCTGGCCCAGGGCGAACCCAAGGTCATCGTCGGCCGTGACGGCCGCCTCTCCGGCCCGGAACTGCTGCAACAGCTGGTACAGGGCCTGCTCGACTGCGGTTGCGAAGTGACCGATATCGGCATGGTGCCGACCCCGGTGGTGTATTTCGCCGCCAACGTGCTGGAAGGGCGTTCCGCCGTGATGCTCACCGGCAGCCACAACCCGCCGGACTACAACGGCTTCAAGATCATCATCGCCGGCGACACCCTGGCCAACGAGCAGATCCAGGCGCTGAAGACCCGCCTGGACGACAACGACCTGGCCAGCGGCGTGGGCAGCGTGCAGCAGGTCGACGTGCTGCAGCGCTACTTCAAGACCATCCGTGACGACATCGCCCTGGCCAAGCCGCTGCGCGTGGTGGTCGACTGCGGCAACGGCGCGGCCGGCGTGATCGCCCCGCAACTGATCGAAGCCCTCGGCTGCAGCGTGATCCCGCTGTACTGCGAAGTGGACGGCACCTTCCCCAACCACCACCCGGACCCGGGCAAGCCGGAGAACCTCAAGGACCTGATCGCCCGCGTGAAAGCGGAAAACGCCGATCTCGGCCTGGCCTTCGATGGCGATGGCGACCGCGTTGGCGTGGTCACCAATACCGGCAACATCGTCTATCCCGACCGCCTGCTGATGCTGTTCGCCAAGGACGTGGTATCGCGCAACCCGGGCGCCGACATCATCTTCGACGTCAAGTGCACCCGTCGCCTGACCCCGCTGATCAGCGGCTATGGCGGTCGTCCGGTGATGTGGAAAACCGGCCACTCGCTGATCAAGAAAAAGATGAAGGAAACCGGCGCCCTGCTCGCCGGCGAGATGAGCGGCCACATCTTCTTCAAGGAGCGCTGGTTCGGTTTCGACGACGGCATCTACAGCGCCGCGCGCCTGCTGGAAATCCTCAGCCTCGACAAGCGCGAAGCCGAGCTGGTGTTCAGCGCCTTCCCGAGCGACATCTCCACGCCGGAAATCAACATCCAGGTGACCGAGCAGAGCAAGTTTCCGCTGATCGAGCGCCTGCAGCGTGAAGGCCAGTGGGGCGAGGCCAATCTCACCAGCATCGATGGTGTGCGCGTCGACTATCCCAAGGGCTGGGGCCTCATCCGCGCCTCCAACACCACGCCGGTGCTGGTGCTGCGCTTCGAGGCCGACACCCAGGAAGAGCTGGAGCGGATTCAGGATGTGTTCCGCAACCAGCTGCACAAGGTCGCCCCCGACCTGCAACTGCCCTTTTGATCGATTAGTTCCAGGAGCCCCCGCATGACCCTCGAGCGTGACGCCGCCGCCCAGGTTGCCAAGGTACTGTCCGAAGCCCTGCCCTATATCCGCCGCTTCGTCGGCAAGACCCTGGTGATCAAGTACGGCGGCAACGCCATGGAAAGCGAGGAGCTCAAGCAGGGGTTCGCCCGGGACATCGTGCTGATGAAGGCCGTCGGCATCAACCCGGTGGTCGTGCACGGCGGCGGCCCGCAGATCGGCGACCTGCTCAAGCGCCTGTCCATCGAGAGCCACTTCATCGACGGCATGCGCGTCACCGACACCGCGACCATGGACGTGGTGGAAATGGTCCTGGGCGGCCAGGTCAACAAGAGCATCGTCAACCTGATCAACCAGCATGGCGGCAGCGCCATCGGCCTGACCGGCAAGGACGCCTGCCTGATCCGCGCGCGCAAGCTCAAGGTCAGCCGCCAGACCCCGGAGATGACCCAGCCGGAGATCATCGATATCGGCCATGTCGGCGAGGTCACCGGGGTCAACACCGACCTGCTGAACATGCTGGTCAAGGGTGACTTCATCCCGGTCATCGCGCCCATCGGCGTCGGCCCGGACGGCGAGTCCTACAACATCAATGCCGACCTGGTGGCCGGCAAGGTGGCCGAGGCGCTGAAAGCCGAGAAACTGATGCTGCTGACCAACATCGCCGGCCTGATGAACAAGCAGGGCGACGTGCTCACCGGCCTGACCACCGAGCAGGTCAACGAACTGATTGCCGACGGCACCATCTACGGCGGCATGCTGCCGAAGATCAAGTGCGCCCTGGAGGCGGTGCAGGGTGGCGTGACCAGCTCGCACATCATCGATGGCCGCGTACCGAATGCCGTGTTGCTGGAGATCTTCACCGATATCGGCAACGGCACCATGATCAGCAACCGCAAGCGCCCCTGAAAGCCAGCCGCGCTCGCGGCTTGCTGATGCCCCTCTCCTGCTTGCCGGAGAGGGTGTCCATAGGTCGGGGACGGGTCAGGCAGGCATCACGCCCTGGCAGCCCTGAAGCGGCATCGCCACAGGTTCCGATTACCCCCACAGGGGCACGGGAAAGCTCAGCGTCTACGGCTTGCTCTGCGGCTCGCCGAACAGCTCGGCCAGGCGTGCACGATCCGCGGCGAAACCGGCTTCGGCGCGGCCACGCGCCTCCTTGTAGCGGGCAATGTCGCGCTGCAGCCGCTGCTGCTCTTCCTTGAGGTTATTGATCTGCGCCAGCAGGTTTTCCGGCACCTGCCGGCCTGCACGCTCATGCTCGGCGGCCTGGCTCTGCAGGTTGGCCTGCTGCGTGCGTACCGACTGCAGATTGCCGCGCGCCACGTTGGTGACACTGTCGAGCTCCGCCAGCTTGCGCTCGCGGGCACGGTCGACGTCGTTGAGGTTGGTATAGAGGCGCAGCAGCTTCGCGTCATTGCTGGCGCGCACCTTCTCGGCCTGCATGCGGGCGAACTCTTCGGCCGTCGGCGCCGGCGGAATCACCCGCACCACACGTCCCTGGTCGTTCAGCACCTCGTAGCCCTTGCCGATGAATTCGGGCGGCACGCCCTGACGGCTGAGCACCGTGACACCCTTGTCGTCGACGTAGCGGTAAAGCTCGGCAGCCACTCCGGACAGCGGCAGTAGCAAGCTCAACAGCAGCGTACAGCGGGTCAGGAGCGGTGCAGACATAGAACGACCTTGTGCTAGGGCTAGATTCCGTACTCGGCGCGATAGGCTTCGACAGCCGGGAGATATTGCTTCAGTTCAGCATCCCCTGCCAGATATTCCAGTACCTGTTGTAGTGACACGATGCTCACTACCGGCATGGCGAAGTCGCGTTCGACCTCCTGGATCGCAGAAAGCTCGCCCTGGCCACGCTCCTGGCGGTTCAGCGCGATCAGCGTACCGGCCGCCTGGGCACCCTGGCCCTGGATGATCTGCATCACTTCGCGGATGGCGGTGCCGGCGGTGATCACGTCGTCGACGATCAGCACCCGCCCTTCCAGCGGCGCACCGACCAGCGTGCCACCCTCGCCATGATCCTTGGCTTCCTTGCGGTTGAAGCACCAGGGCAGATCACGGCCATGATGCTCGGCCAGCGCGACCGCCGTGGTCGCGGCCAGCGGAATACCCTTGTAGGCCGGGCCGAACAGCACGTCGAAATCGATGCCGCTGTCGACGATGGCCGCCGCATAGAAGCGCCCGAGCTGGGCCAGGGCCAGGCCGCTGTCGAACAGGCCGGCATTGAAGAAATAAGGACTGGTGCGCCCGGATTTGAGAGTGAACTGGCCGAAACGCAGAACACCGCGTTCGATGGCAAAGCGAATGAAATCACGCTGGTACGTTTGCATGAAAAGTCCCGGACGGCACGGATTTAGCTAAATGAGGTGAGCTCGGGTATCATACACGCACGTGTTTTTGGGGGCCATTTATGCGGATCATCAGTGTGAACGTGAATGGTATTCAGGCTGCGGCCGAGCGTGGATTGCTCAGCTGGCTGCAAGCCCAGAATGCCGACGTGATCTGCCTGCAAGACACCCGTGCCTCCGCCTTTGAACTGGACGACCAAGCCTTCCAACTGGATGGTTATTTCCTCTATGCATGCGACGGTGAAGTGCCCAGCCAAGGTGGCGTGGCGCTTTATTCGCGGTTGCAACCCAAGGCGGTGATCAGCGGCCTCGGCTTTGAAATGGCCGATCGCTACGGGCGCTACCTGCAGGCCGATTTCGACAAGGTAAGTATTGCCACTCTGCTCCTGCCTTCGGGTCGGGACGGGGACGAGAGCTTGAATCAGAAATTCAAGTTCATGGACGACTTCACCCATTATCTGGACAAGCAACGCCGCAAGCGCCGCGAGTACATCTACTGCGGTTCACTGCATGTCGCTCACCAGAAGCTGGACGTGAAGAACTGGCGCGACTGCCAGCAGACACCCGGCTTCCTCGCGCCCGAGCGCGCCTGGATGGACGAGGTGATCGGCACCATGGGCTACGTCGATGCCCTGCGTGAAGTCAGCCGCGAAGGCGATCAGTTCAGCTGGTGGCCGGACAACGAACAGGCGGAGATGCTCAACCTGGGCTATCGCTTCGACTACCAGCTGCTGACCCCGGGCATGCGTCGCAGCGTGCGCAGCGCGCGCCTGCCGCGCCAGCCGCGCTTCTCCCAGCATGCGCCGCTGATCGTCGACTACGACTGGATTCTCAGCGTCTGAGCGCAAGGCATGAAAAAGCCGGCATTTCGCCGGCTTTTTGCTGCGTGCTCGCCTACTTCACCAGGCGCCAGCTGAAGGGATAGCGGTAGGACTGCCCCTCGTTGGCCTTGATCCCGGCGATGATGGTCAGCACCAGGGCCGCCAGCCCCAGCAGCATGAGCAGCGGGAAGCCGATCACCACCACCATCAGGATGAAGCACACCACGGCGGCCAGGGCGACGCTGATCTGGAAGTTCAGCGCCTCCTTGCCCTGCTCATCGACGAACGGGTCCAGGTCCTTCTTCACCTGCCAGAGGATCAGCGGGCCGAGCAGATTGCCGAAGGGGAACACCAGCCCGAGAAATGCGGCGAAGTGACAGAACATCGCCCACTGACGGGCCTCCTGACTGGGGGTCGGAAGCGGATTCTGCAGTTCATCGTTCATCTGGGTGCTCCTTGCTCGGGAAGATCAGTCGGCCAGCGCGGCTTTCTGCAGCTCGAAGATTTCGTTCATGCCCTTCTGCGCCAGGGCCAGCATGGCATTGAACTCGTCCGGCTGGAAAGGCGCGCCTTCGGCGGTGCCCTGCACCTCGATGAAGCCGCCCGCGTCGGTCATCACCACGTTGAGGTCGGTCTCGGCGGCCGAGTCTTCCAGGTAGTCCAGGTCCAGCACCGGCTCGCCCTGGTAGATGCCGACCGACACCGCGGCGATCATCTGCTTGAGCGGCTCGCCCTTCAGCGAACCACGCTTCTTCAGCACCTTCAGCGCATCGATCAGCGCCACCATGGAACCGGTGATCGAGGCGGTACGGGTACCACCGTCGGCCTGGATCACGTCGCAATCGACGTACAGGGTGTTCTCGCCCAGCTTGCTCATGTCCAGCGCGGCGCGCAGCGAGCGGCCGATCAGGCGCTGGATTTCCAGGGTACGGCCGCCCTGCTTGCCACGGCTGGCCTCGCGCTGGTTACGGTCGCCGGTGGCGCGCGGCAGCATGCCGTACTCGGCGGTCAGCCAGCCCTGACCCTGACCTTTCAGGAAACGCGGCACGCCCGACTCGACGCTAACGGTGCAGATCACCTTGGTATCGCCGAACTCGACCAGGACCGAGCCTTCGGCGTGCTTGGTGTAGTTGCGGGTGATGCGAATCGAGCGCAACTGATCGGCGGCGCGGCCACTGGGACGTTTCATCGAGCGATACCTACTTCATTAAGTGAAAACAGCACGCATTATAGGGGGCCGCAGAGCAGGACGACATGCCGAATTGGCAGCGGCAGACGGCAGGCGCGCCCCGGCGGATCAGCCGGGCATGAAATGGGCACGCCCCTGGGCTACAATCCTGCGTTTTTCGAGCCGAATCCCGCGAGGTACTCCCATGGTTCACAGCATGACGGCCTTTGCCCGCAACGAGCAGGCGACCGCCCACGGCACCCTGAGCTGGGAACTGCGCTCGGTCAATCATCGCTACCTGGAGCCGCACCTGCGCCTGCCGGAAGCCTTCCGCGACCTCGAAGGCGCCGTGCGCGAGGCGCTGCGCCAGGGGCTGTCGCGCGGCAAGGTGGAATGCACCCTGCGCTTCGCCGAAGAGGCGACCGACAAGCAGCTGCAGGTCGACAGCGAGCGCGCACGCCAGCTGATCGCCGCCGCGGAGCAGGTCGCCGCGCTGATCCAGCAGCCCGCCCCGCTCAACCCGCTGGAAGTGCTGGCCTGGCCCGGCGTGCTGGTCGCCGACTCGGCCGACCCGCAGGCCCTCAACGCCGCCGCCCTCAGCCTGTTCGCCGAAGCCCTCGGCGAACTCAAGGCCGGCCGTGCCCGCGAGGGCGCCGAACTGGCCAAGCTGCTGGCCGATCGCCTCGACGCCATTCTCGACGAGGTCGCCGCCCTGCGCGAACTGGTCCCGCAGATGCTCGCCGGCCAGCGCGCCAAGATCGAGACGCGCTTCGCCGAGATGCAGGCCGAGCTCGACCCGCAGCGTCTGGAGCAGGAACTGGTGCTGCTGGCGCAGAAGAGCGACGTCGCCGAAGAACTCGACCGCCTCAGCACCCACGTCAGCGAAGTGCGCCGCGTACTCAAGGCCGGCGGCGCTGCCGGGCGCCGCCTGGACTTCCTCATGCAGGAACTCAACCGCGAAGCCAACACTCTCGGCTCCAAGGCCTTCGACCCGCGCAGCACGCAGGCTGCGGTGAACCTGAAGGTGCTCATCGAGCAGATGCGCGAGCAGGTGCAGAATATCGAGTAACGTCAGCCATACGGCTGCTATCTTTCGTTCAACGCTTTTCCCAGGATCGCTTTCATGGCCACCACCGGCACCCTCTACATCGTTTCCGCACCCTCCGGCGCCGGCAAGACCAGCCTGGTCAAGGCCCTGATCGACAGCGAGGTGCAGATTCGCGTCTCGGTTTCGCACACCACCCGCGCCATGCGCCCAGGCGAGCAGGACGGGGTGAACTATCACTTCGTCGAGCATGCCCAGTTCACTGCCATGATCGAGCGCAGCGAGTTTCTCGAACACGCCCAGGTCTTCGACAACTTCTACGGCACCTCGCAGAAGTGGGTCGAGCAGACCCTGGCCGAGGGCTTCGACCTGATTCTGGAAATCGACTGGCAGGGCGCCCAGCAGGTGCGCAAGCTGATGCCGCAGGCCAAGTCCATCTTCATCCTGCCGCCGACCCAGGAAGCCTTGCGCCATCGCCTGACCAACCGCGGCCAGGACAGCGGCGAGACCATCGAGCGGCGCATGCGCGAGGCCGTCAGCGAGATGAGCCACTACGTCGAGTACGACTACCTGGTGATCAACGACGATTTCAACCATGCCCTGAGCGACCTCAAGGCGATCTTCCGTTGCAACCAGCTGGCGCAATCGCAGCAGCAACAACGCCATGCCGGCCTGCTCAGCGAACTGCTGGCTTAACGGCAGCCACCGGCGTCAAGCCACAAGCCGCAAGTAAAAGCAAGACCGGATTGGCGCCTTCTTCTAGCTTGAAGCTTGAAGCTGCTTTACAATATTCAGTCCGCTCGCCCGCTCGGGCCAAGCTTATCCGCACACGTTACGAGGAACACCATGGCTCGCGTTACCGTCGAAGATTGCCTGGACAACGTTGATAACCGCTTCGAACTGGTCATGCTCGCGACCAAGCGTTCGCGCCAACTGGCCACCGGCGGCAAGGAGCCGAAGGTCGCTTGGGAAAACGACAAGCCGACCGTCGTCGCCCTGCGCGAAATCGCTGCCGGCCTGGTCGATGCCGAGATCGTCGCCCAGGAAGACATCGTTGAAGAAGAGCCGCTGTTCGCTGCCTTCGAGGAAGAGGCCAACGAGCCTCTGTAAGTCGATGATGCCGGGTCGAAGTCGCTCGCAGCACGAGGCCAGTCATCCGGGGAGCGTCCCATGGCTGGCATAGACGCTCTCGCCGATCGGCTTTCGACCTACCTCGGCCATGACCAGGTCAACCTGGTCCGCCGAGCCTATTTCTACGCCGAACAGGCGCACGATGGCCAACGCCGCCGCAGTGGCGAAGCCTACGTGACCCATCCGCTGGCCGTGGCCAGCATCCTCGCCGACATGCACATGGACCATCAGAGCCTGATGGCCGCCATGCTACACGACGTCATCGAAGACACCGGCATCGCCAAGGAAGCGCTCAACGCGCAGTTCGGCGAAACCGTGGCCGAACTGGTCGACGGGGTCAGCAAGCTGACCCAGATGAACTTCGAGACCAAGGCCGAGGCCCAGGCCGAGAACTTCCAGAAGATGGCCATGGCCATGGCCCGCGACATTCGCGTGATCCTGGTCAAGCTCGCCGACCGCCTGCACAACATGCGCACCCTCGATGCCATGCCGCACGAGAAGAGCCGGCGCATCGCCAAGGAAACCCTGGAAATCTACGCGCCCATCGCCAACCGCCTGGGCATGCACGCCATGCGCGTGGAGTTCGAGGACCTCGGTTTCAAGGCCATGCACCCGATGCGCTCCGAGCGCATCCGCGCCGCCGTACGCCGCGCCCGGGGCAACCGCAAGGAAATCGTCGCCAAGATCGAGGAGTCGATCCAGCTCTGCCTGCAGCACGAGGGCATGGAAGGCGAAGTCATCGGCCGCGAGAAGCACCTCTACAGCATCTACCAGAAGATGCGCGGCAAGCGTAAGGCGTTCAACGAGATCATGGACGTCTATGCCTTCCGCATCATCGTCGACAAGGTCGACACCTGCTACCGCGTGCTCGGCGCCGTGCACAACCTGTACAAGCCGCTGCCCGGCCGCTTCAAGGACTACATCGCGATTCCCAAGGCCAACGGCTACCAGTCGCTGCACACCACGCTGTTCGGCATGCACGGCGTGCCCATCGAGATCCAGATCCGCACCCGCGAGATGGAAGAGATGGCCAACAACGGCATCGCCGCACACTGGCTGTACAAGTCCAGCGAGGACGAAGCGCCCAAGGGCAACCACGCCCGTGCGCGGCAGTGGGTCAAGGGCGTGCTGGAATTGCAGCAACGCGCCGGCAACTCGCTGGAGTTCATCGAGAGCGTGAAGATCGACCTGTTCCCGGACGAGGTCTACGTGTTCACGCCCAAGGGCCGCATCATGGAGCTGCCGAAAGGCTCCACGGCGGTCGACTTCGCCTACGCGGTGCACACCGACGTCGGCAATACCTGCATCGCCTGCCGCATCAACCGCCGCCTGGCGCCGCTGTCGCAAGCCCTGGAAAGCGGCTCGACGGTGGAAATCGTCACCGCCCCGGGCGCCCGGCCGAACCCGGCCTGGCTCAATTTCGTGGTCACCGGCAAGGCGCGCACGCACATCCGCCATGCGCTCAAGCAGCAGCGCCGCTCCGAGTCCATCAGCCTCGGCGAACGCCTGCTGAACAAGGTGCTGGCCAGCTTCGACACGCACCTGGAGAAGATCAGCGCCGAGCGCATCCAGACCGTGCTGGGCGAATACCGCCAGGAGGTCATCGAGGACCTGCTCGAAGACATCGGCCTGGGCAACCGCATGGCCTACGTGGTCGCCCGCCGCCTGCTCGCCGAGAGCAGCGACGACGCCCTGCCCAGCAGCGAAGGGCCGCTGGCGATTCGCGGCACCGAAGGCCTGGTGATGAGCTACGCCAAGTGCTGTACGCCGATTCCGGGCGACCCCATCGTCGGCTACCTGTCCGCCGGCAAGGGCATGGTGGTGCACATGGAAAGCTGCCGGAACATCGCCGACATCCGCCACAACCCGGAAAAATGCATCCAGCTCAACTGGGCCAAGGATGTCACCGGCGAATTCAATGTCGAACTGCGCGTCGAACTGGAGCACCAGCGCGGCCTGATCGCCCTGCTGGCCAGCAGCGTCAATGCCGCCGATGGCAACATCGAGAAGATCGGCATGGACGAGCGCGACGGGCGCATCAGCGTCGTGCAACTGGTGATCAGCGTGCATGACCGCGTGCACCTGGCCCGGGTGATCAAGAAGTTGCGTGCGCTCAAGGGCGTGATGCGTATCACTCGGGTGCGCGCCTGACACAATCCACCCATTTCCAGCCTGTAGGCTGGGTGCTCGACCCAGCCAGTTCTCACAAGGAGCGATTCATGAGCAAGACCGTCATCAGCAGCGACAAGGCCCCCGCCGCCATCGGCACCTACTCCCAGGCCATCAAGGCCGGCAACACCGTCTACATGTCCGGGCAGATCCCGCTGGACCCGGTGAGCATGGAGCTGGTCGAAGGCTTCGAGGCCCAGACCGTGCAGGTGTTCGAGAACCTCAAGGCCGTGGCTGAAGCCGCCGGTGGTTCGTTCAAGGACATCGTCAAGCTGAACATCTTCCTCACCGACCTCTCGCACTTCGCCAAGGTCAACGAGATCATGGGTCGCTACTTCGAGCAGCCCTACCCGGCACGCGCCGCCATCGGCGTTGCCGCCCTGCCGCGTGGCTCGCAGGTGGAAATGGACGCTATTCTGGTTCTGGAATAAGTCCCGAGGCGGGGCGCACGGCCCCGCCCTTCTCCCCCCTGCATGGAGATCACCATGCGTCTGACAGCTCTGTTGTTAGCCAGCGCCCTGCTGGCCGGCTGCGCCAGCACACCGAACAACGACCCCAGCGGCACCTGGATCAACCAGGCAGCCATCGATGCCGCCAGCGCCAGCGGGCGCCTGCGCGAAGCCCTGCTCGCCTATGGCCCGAACCTGGAATGGCAGATCGACCCGGCGCAGCGACAAGCCAGCTACAGCAACGGTTTCGAGCTGGCAGAAGGCAGGCTGCAGGCCGCCGGCGAAGGCCGCTGGCAGGTCACCTTCTACGGCGACTACCAGGAGCGGCTCAGCGTCGAGGATGGCCAACTGGTGCAGGTGGCCAGCGAGTACTGGCCTGAACAGCAGTTCACCCGCGTCGACAGCAAGGAAGGCCCGGCACCACTGGGCAGCCGCTTCGAGCAGGCCCTGTACCGTGACTACCTGGGTGGCGACTGGCTGATCGAGGAAGGCATCGGCCAGGGTGGCCTGGTGCGCTTCCAGGTCGACGGCCAGGTCGAAGGACTGCCAGGCGCCGAGCGTTTCGCCCTGTGCCTGGCCGGTGATTGCGCGGCCATGAGCGGTGAGAACGACAGCCTCTGGCTCCAGTCGGGCGACCAGGGCAGCCCCTGGCTGTTCGTCCATGAAGGCAACCAGTTGCGTATCTTCGAAGCACAGAACCGCGCCCAGTTCGACGAAATGCCCGAGTACCAGCCAGGCCCGCAGCGCTGGCTGCTCAAGCGCCGGCAACCATGAGTCGGGCGGCGGGTTAGTCGAGCAGCCCGCCCAGCACCAGCGATACCCCCAGCAGCGACAGCAGCGCCCCGCACCCGCGGTCCAGCCAGCGCACCCGCTGCTGCAGCCAGCTGCGCCAGCGCGGATAGGCCAGCAGGCGTACCAGGGCCAGGTCCCAGCCCCAGACCACCAGGGTCATCCACAACATGGCCAGGAGCAGGCCCCAGCTCGGCATGGCGGCTTCGCGCAGGACACCGAACAGCCCCGCGTAGAACAGCGGCAGCTTGGGATTCAGGCTGCTGGCCAGCAGCCCCTGGCGCAGCCCCCGCGTCCAGCTGCCCAGCGCCACCTGCGCAGCGTCCGGCAGGCGCAGGTCACGCCGTGACAGCAGCGCCTGCACGCCGATCCAGGCGAAGTAGACCCCACCGACCAGCTGCAGCACCCTCCAGAACGGCCCCCCCTGCCCGGGCAGTGCCTGCAGGGCCAGCAGCACCAGCAGCATGCTCAGCAGGTTGGCCAGGGCGATGCCGGCGGCGCACCCGTCCGCCTGGCGGCGCCCCTGGCTCAGCGCGGTGCGAATCAGCAGGAAGAAGTCCGGCCCCGGCGACAGCAAGGCGGCAAAGTGGGTACTGGCGACCAGGGCGAACAGCGCGAGCATGAGAGACGACCTCCTTGGCAATGGAGGTCAGTTTCCGGGGAGCCCGGCGCTGCGGTCTTGAAGAAAACTCAGGTCGCGGCAAGACGCCGGAACTGGCCCGGCGTGACGCCGGTGAAGCGCTTGAAGGTCGCGGAGAAATGCGCCTGATCGCAGAAGCCGAGGCCCAGCGCCACCTCCACGGGCGTCTGCTCGCTCAACAGCAGGCGCTTGGCTTCACGCACCCGGCGCTGCAGCAGGTAGGTGTGCGGCGGTACGCCGTAGGCACGACGAAAGGCCTCGATCAGGTGCCGGGGATGGCGCTGCACCAGACGGGCCAGTTCATCCAGGCTGACCGCCTGTGCGTGATGCGCCTCCAGATAGTCTCGCACCCAGGCCGTCATGCCACCGTCGCGTGGCGCGGCACGCACCGCGCGCAGGCCGCCATGGCGGACGAACACCTGCTCGAGCAGCGCCAGCAACTCGCTTTCCAGGGTCAGCGCGTCGCTGTGCTCGAAGGCACTCGCCAGCCGCGCGAGCCCGGCCGCCACCTGGCCATCATCGGCCGGGTTGAGCTCGCGAAACCCCTCAGGCAGGCGCTTGCGCCCGAGCAGCGCGGGCAGGCGCGCCTCTTCGACATAGAGCATGCGATAGACCACCCGTGCCGACTCGGCATGCCCGGTGTGCGGCTCCTCGGGGTTCATCAGCGACAGGGTGCCGGCCGGCAGGGCATAGCGCTGCCCCCGGCACTGATACCCGCCGACGCCCTGCACGATGGCGCCGACGGCAAAGGCATCGTGGCTGTGGCGGCCGAACGCCTGCCCGGAGAAGTCGGCGTGGAACAGCTCCACGCCCGGCAACCAGGGCCTGGCCAGCAAGCGGTTACCGGCCAACCTCAGGCGTCCTGCAACATCGTCGCGTAGCCCTCGCGGTAACTGGGGTATTGCGGCGCCCAGCCCAGGGCCCGGGCGCGGGCGTTGCTGCAACGCTTGCTGCCGGCGCGCCGGACACGCTGCTCGTCGCTCCAGTGGCTGACACCCAGGCGCTCACGCAGCCAGGCCACCACCTCATGCAGCGCGGCGGGCTCATCGTCGACACCCAGATAGAGATCGGCCAGCGGCGTGCCGGCGGCGTCCGCCTGCAACAAGGTCGCGAGCAGCCCGGCGGCATCGTCGACATGGATACGGTTGCCATACAGCGGCGGCGTCTCGCTGACGCGATAGCCAGCACGCACCTGGCTCAGCAGCCACTGCCGCCCCGGCCCGTAGAGACCGGTCAGGCGCACGGCGGTCGCCGGCAGGCCGCTGTCGAGGGCGACGCGCTCGGCCTCGCGCATGATCAGCGCCGAATAGCTCTGCGCCTCGGCCGGGGAGTCCTCGTCGATCCACTCGCCGTCCTGCTGGCCATAGACGCCACTGCTGGAGGCGAACAGGATGCGCCGTGGGCGCTGCCCATGCAGCGCCAGCCAACCCAGGGTGCGACGCAGCCCGTCGACATAGGCAGCGCGATAGCCGGCCTCGTCGTGCTGGGTGGCAGCGGCGCAGTAGACCAGGTAGTCCAGGGGCTGCCGCGGCCAGTCCGCCGGGCACGGGTCCGCGTGCAGATCACCGGCCACCGGCTCGATGCCGGCCGGCAGGGCCGCGACGTTGCGGCGCAGCCCCAGTACGCGCCAGCCAGCGTCGGCCATGCGCTGCCCAAGGCGGCTACCGACATCGCCACAACCGACGATCAGCAGACTGTTAGGTGCGGACATGCTCTTCTCCATGACGTTTAGGCGAAGGCGCAGTGTAACAGGCCGCTCAGGCGCCTCGGCGAGGACGTCAGCGCCCGGCCGCAACAGCTGGAAGGCAGGCTCGCGCCGGCAGCCGGCCTGTTGATCGGACTCGCGCACGCGCCAGCCACGGCAACACATATTGTTCTCAAACAGTCGGTCAGCCCGGTTGGTTCATCGCAATGCAAAGGCTATGCTTAGCGGCAACTTAATGGATAAACACTATGACCCTCACCGAACTGCGTTACATCGTCACCCTCGCTCAGGAACAGCACTTCGGGCGCGCCGCCGAGCGCTGCCATGTCAGCCAGCCGACCCTGTCGGTGGGCGTGAAGAAGCTGGAGGACGAGCTCGGCGTGCTGATCTTCGAGCGCAGCAAGAGCGCCGTGCGCCTGACGCCGGTCGGTGAGGGCATCGTGACCCAGGCGCAGAAGGTACTGGAGCAGGCGCAAGGCATCCGCGAGCTGGCCCAGGCCGGCAAGAACCAGCTGGCGGCGCCGTTGAAGATCGGCGCCATCTACACCGTCGGCCCCTACCTGTTCCCGCACCTGATTCCGCAGCTGCACCGGGTCGCCCCGGACATGCCGCTGTACATCGAGGAAAACTTCACCCATATCCTGCGCGACAAGCTGCGCACCGGGGAGCTGGACGCGATCATCATCGCCCTGCCCTTCCAGGAGGCCGATGTACTGACCAAGCCGCTGTACGACGAACCGTTCTACGCGCTGCTGCCGGCCGGCCACCCCTGGGCGGAGATGGAAACCATCGACACCAAGCTGCTCAACGACAAGAGCCTGCTGCTGCTCGGCGAGGGCCACTGCTTCCGCGACCAGGTGCTGGAAGCCTGCCCGACGCTGCGCAAGGGTGGCGATGACCACGGCAAGCACACCACGGTGGAATCCAGCTCGCTGGAGACCATCCGCCACATGGTCGCCTCCGGCCTGGGTGTGTCGATCCTGCCGTTCTCGGCGGTCGACAGCCACCACTACGCCCCCGGCGTGATCGAGGTGCGCCCGCTCAGCGCGCCGGTGCCCTTCCGCACCGTGGCCATCGCCTGGCGCGCCAGCTTCCCGCGGCCCAACGCCATCGAAGTCCTGGCCGACTCCATTCGCCTGTGCTCGGTCGCTCGCAGCCCGCAGACCAAGAGCGCCTGAGGTCCAGAGTGACGGAGCTGTCAGCGGTTTCCGTGACCGCGCTGAAAGGCGTGGGTGCCGCGCTGGCGGAAAAACTCGCCAAGGTTGGCCTGGAAAACCTGCAGGACGTGCTGTTCCACCTGCCTCTGCGCTACCAGGACCGCACGCGCATCACCCCCATCGGCGCGCTGCGCCCCGGCCAGGACGCGGTGGTCGAGGGCATCGTCGCCGGTGCCGACGTGGTCATGGGGCGGCGCCGCAGCCTGCTGGTGCGCCTGCAGGACGGCAGCGGCACCCTGAGCCTGCGCTTCTTCCATTTCAGCCAGGCGCAGAAGGAAGGCCTCAAGCGCGGTACCGCGCTGCGCTGCTACGGCGAGGTGCGTCCAGGGGCCACCGGCCTGGAGATCTACCACCCGGAGTACCGCGCGCAGAGCGGCGACGAACCGGCGCCGGTGGAACAGAGCCTGACCCCCATCTACCCGACCACCGAGGGCCTGACCCAGCAGCGCCTGCGCCAGCTCAGCCAGCAGGCGCTGGCACGCCTCGGGCCACGCAGCCTGCCGGACTGGCTGCCCGATGAGCTGGCCCGCGACTACCGCCTGGCGCCGCTGGACGAAGCCATCCGCTATTTGCACCGCCCGCCGCCCGACGCCGATGTCGAAGAGCTCGCCGAAGGCCGCCACTGGGCCCAGCACCGCCTGGCCTTCGAGGAACTGCTGACCCACCAGCTGTCGCTGCAACGCCTGCGTGAACAGGTACGCGCCCAGCAGGCGCCAGCCCTGCCGCCGGCACAGAAACTGCCGGCGCAGTACCTGCAGAATCTGGGCTTCGCCCCGACCGGTGCACAGCAGCGGGTCGGCGCCGAGATCGCTTACGACCTGGCACAAGGCGAACCCATGCTGCGCCTGGTGCAGGGCGACGTTGGCGCCGGCAAGACGGTGGTCGCTGCCCTGGCTGCGCTGCAGGCGCTGGAGGCCGGCTACCAGGTGGCACTGATGGCCCCCACGGAGATTCTCGCCGAGCAGCACTTCCTCAACTTCAGCAAGTGGCTGGCGCCACTCGGGCTGGAGGTCGCCTGGCTGGCCGGCAAGCTCAAGGGCAAGGCGCGCGCCAGTGCGCTGGAGCAGATCGCCGCCGGCTGCCCCATGGTGGTGGGCACCCATGCGCTGTTCCAGGACGAGGTGAAGTTCAAGCGGCTGGCCCTGGTGATCATCGATGAACAGCACCGTTTCGGCGTCCAGCAGCGCCTGGCCCTGCGCCAGAAGGGCATCGACGGGCGCCTGAGCCCGCACCAGCTGATCATGACGGCCACCCCCATCCCACGGACCCTGGCGATGAGCGCCTACGCCGACCTGGACACCTCGATCCTCGACGAGCTGCCGCCCGGACGCACGCCGGTGAACACCCTGGTGATCGCCGACAGCCGCCGCATCGAGGTGATCGAGCGGGTGCGCAATGCCTGCCAGCAGGGGCGCCAGGCCTACTGGGTGTGCACCCTGATCGAGGAATCCGAAGAGCTCACCTGCCAGGCAGCCGAGACCAGTTTCGAAGAGCTTTCCGCCGCCCTCGGCGAACTGCGCGTCGGCCTGATTCACGGGCGCATGAAGCCGGCCGAGAAAGCCGCCGTGATGGACGAGTTCAAGCAGGGCAAGCTGCAGCTGCTGGTCGCCACCACGGTGATCGAGGTAGGCGTCGACGTGCCCAACGCCAGCCTGATGATCATCGAAAATCCAGAACGCCTCGGCCTGGCGCAACTGCACCAACTGCGCGGCCGGGTCGGCCGGGGCAGTGCAGCCAGCCATTGCGTGCTGCTCTATCATGCACCCTTGTCACAGCTGGGTCGCGAACGCCTGGCCATCATGCGTGAAACCACCGACGGTTTCGTCATCGCCGAGAAGGACCTGGAGCTGCGCGGCCCCGGCGAAATGCTCGGTACGCGGCAGACCGGCCTGCTGCAGTTCAAGGTCGCCGATCTGATGCGCGACGCCGACCTGTTGCCCGCCGTTCGCGACGCCGCACACGCTCTTTTGGAACATTGGCCGCAACATGTGGCTCCATTGTTGGAACGCTGGTTGCGTCATGGCCAGCAATACGGTCAAGTGTGAGCCCGTTCACAGGACAACCGTCGCCACGAACCTTTGCGCAAGTCCCCGCTGGTTATACTCCGGGGTAGACGCGTCACTGCCGGATACCGATATGACTGAAGCCGCCCTCGCCCCCAACGCCACGCCGCAGCCGCCCAGCGTCATCCTGCAGCTGCTGGAAAAACTCGCCGTGCCCTACCAGGTACGCGCCGAGAGGCCCGGCCTGCCCGCCGCCGCACGCCTGCAGGCGGTGCTGCTGGACGACGCCGTGGGCGCCCTGCTGGTGCTCTATCCGCGCAGCCAACTGCTCGACCTCGGTCGCCTGGCCGAACTCACCGGGCGCCAGCTGACCGCGGTCAAGCCGGAACGCCTGGAGCGCATGCTCGGCAAGCACAACCTCGCGGCCCTGCCGGGTCTGCCGCCGCTGACCAGCTCGCCCTGCCTGTACGAGGAGCGCCTGCTGCAGGCGCCCAGCCTGCTGATCGAGTCCGGCCAGCCCGGCGTGCTGCTGGAGATCCCCACCGAGGCCTACAAGAGCCTGCTGAGCAAGGCCAGCGCGGCACGTTTCGGCGAGCCGGTGAGCGCGATCAAACCCAACCTCGACCGTCCGCACGACGACCGCGCGGAAATCACCCAGGCCGTGCAGGCCTTCACCGCACGGCGCATCCAGCAGCGCCTGGAAGAGACCATCGAGATTCCGCCACTGCCGGAAACCGCGCAGAAGATCATCAAGCTGCGTGTCGACCCCAACGCCACGGTGGACGACATCACCGGCGTGGTCGAGACCGACCCGGCACTGGCCGCCCAGGTGGTCAGCTGGGCGGCCTCGCCCTACTACGCCGCGCCCGGCAAGATCCGCTCGGTGGAGGACGCCATCGTCCGCGTGCTGGGCTTCGATCTGGTGATCAACCTGGCGCTGGGCCTGGCCCTGGGCAAGACCCTCAGCCTGCCCAAGGACCAGCCGCAGCACGCCACCCCCTACTGGCAACAGGCGATCTACACCGCAGCGGTGATCGAGGGCCTGACCCGCGCCATGCCGCGCGCGCAACGCCCCGAGGCGGGCCTGACTTACCTGGCCGGGCTGCTGCACAACTTCGGCTACCTGGTGCTGGCGCACGTCTTCCCGCCGCACTTCTCGCTGATCTGCCGCCACCTGGAGGTCAACCCGCACCTGCCGCACAGCTATATCGAGCAGCACCTGCTGGGGATCACCCGCGAACAGATCGGCGCCTGGCTGATGCGCCACTGGGACATGCCGGAAGAGCTGGCGAACGCCCTGCGCTTCCAGCACGACCCCGACTATGCCGGCGACGGCGCCGCCTTCGCCAACCTGGTGTGCCTGGCGGTCAGCCTGCTGCGCAACCGCGGCATCGGTGCCGGGCCACAGAGCGAAATTCCCGATGAACTGTTCGAGGCACTCGGCCTGACCCGCGACAAGGCGGAAGACGCGGTGAGCAAGGTACTCAGCGCCGAAGTCGCCCTGCGCGAGCTGGCAGCGCAGTTCAACCCCAGCCACTGAGGGCGCGGGGTCACTGCGCGGGCGCAGCCCCCTTGCGCAGCTGTTCGCGGCGCTCGGCGAACAGCTGCGGCACCACCTCCAGACTGACGGCCAGCAACTGGCTGACGCTGGCCTGCTCGTACAGGCTGGCGTATTCGGCCAGCTGGTCACTGGGCATCTGCCGGTAGGCGTAGAGCATGAAGGATTCCACGGCCTGCTGGCTGGACTGGCGAATCGCATCCGCCTGGGTCTGCGTCTGGCGCTGCAGCTCGGCCTCGTCGAGGTTCTCGCCACGCGCCCTGAGCGCCAGCAACGCCTGGGTCTTGCCGACTTCGTAGCGCAGCAGGCTGGCCAGCTCGGTGGTGCGCGCCGCCGCATCCAGACGCCTGATCAGTTCCACCCGCGCGCCACGCGGCGGCCGCTGCTGCAGGCGCTGGCGATATTCGCCGAGCACTTCCGGCTGTTCGCCGACCGCTCGCTCGGCGGCGGTGAAACGCTGCGCGAGGGGGCCGTCGAGACGCGCACGGGCCTGTTCGGCCTGGTCTTCGTCGAGTCGCTGCCCGACCCGCTCGGCCAGGTCCAGGCAGAACGCCTCGCCGGCGAACAGCTGGGCGAGGCGCTTCTGTTCGCTCTCACCCTGGCCACGCTGCAGCAACGGCAGGCTCTGCTCGCACAGCAGGTGGATGCCGGCCAACTCGAACAGCGGCAGCAGGGTCTTGCTTGAGCTTGGCTCGGCCCGCACGGCGGTCGCGGCCAGCAACAGCAGGGGCAACAGGAAAAGGCGCATGGTCGGGCGTTCCACGATGACTTGCCTGGCAAGCCTAACCAAAGCACGGCGTGGCGGCCAGCCGCGAGCCGCCCGGTTGCCGATCAGGCCGCTTTTTTCGGCGCCTCGGCCTTTTTCTTCGGCGTCAGGTACTTGGTCAGGCCCTGGAACCACATCACCAGCGCCGGGTTGCCCTGGATCTGGATGTCCTTGTTCTGGATACCCTGCATGAAGGCCAGCTGCTTGTTCTTCGCGGTCATGGTTTCGAAACCGTAGACGGCGTCCTTGAAGCCGATGGCGAAGGCCGGCTCGGCGGTGCTGCCACGCTTGCTGCTGACGCGCTGGCCGGAGACGATGAAGTGACGGGCGACCTTGCCGTCCAGCGTGTGCAGCTGGAAGACCATGTCGCGGCCTTCGAGTTGCTGGCGGAACGCCGGGTTGTCACGACTGGCCTTGGCCATCAGGCGGCCCAGCATCCACAGAAGAAAACGGAATTTCATGCACAGGCCCTCGTGATCGAAGATGATGGGCGCGCATTGTAGTGTTTTTCTCGCAAGACTACAGCCTGTCGAAAGCATGGCTGCAATGGCGAGGACGCAGCCGGGCTGCGGAGGGGGAGCCCGGAGCCGAGCGGCTCCGGGCGATGGGCTCAGTTGACCGCGTCTTTCAGGGACTTGCCCGGTTTGAAGGCGACGGTATTGCTGGCCTTGATCTTCACCGGCTGGCCGGTTTGCGGGTTCTTGCCCGTACGTGCGCCACGATGACGCTGGACGAAAGTACCGAAGCCAACCAGGGTCACACTGTCCTTGCGGTTCAGTGCGCCGGTGATTTCTTCCAGTACGGCGTTGAGTACACGATTGGCCTGATCCTTGGTCAGATCAGCCTTTTCGGCGATGGCGGCGGCGAGTTCCGGTTTACGCATAGATGCCTCTTTGACGGTTTTTTGTTGTTGTGTCCGTGCTGTCCTTCCAGAACAGCGCCCAAGGCGCCGCAACAGCTCTGCGCTGCGGCAGACCCTTGGGAGAATGGCATGCCGCATCGCACTGCGCCAGTCTCATAGGACAGTTTAGTCAGGCAATTTCGTGGCGTATCCGACAGAACGGCAGGCAATCATGCCAGCAGCGCGGGCAGTTCCTTGTTCAGGGCCAGTTTCTCCTGCACCGCCGCACCGGTCAGTGCGTAGCCCAGCAACGCCCCGGAAGCATCGCGGCAGAGCGCCTTGATGTCGCTCCCCGAACCCTCGACCGTCCACTCGCCCTGGCTGTCGCGCGGCGGCGGCGATACGACCAGCGGGCACACCGGCGTCTTCACCGTCACCGGCATCGGCCCATAGCTGACGGCGGTCGGCTCGCCGGCCAGGGTCTTGGCCAGGGCACGGGCACAGGCCATCAGCGGCATGACGTAGAGCAGGTTGAGGCCATCGACCTCGGCGCAGTCACCCAGCGCGTGGATGTTGGCGTGCGAGGTCCGCAGCTGACGGTCGACCATCACCCCGCGATTGACGTCGAGACCGGCAGCAGCGGCCAACGCGATACGCGGACGCAGGCCGACGGCGGAGACCACCGCATCGCACTCGATCTGCGTGCCATCGGCCAGCACGGCCTGCAACGCATCGTCCTGGTGGTGCAGGCTGGCCAGCACCGGACCCAGGTGGAAGCGCACCCCCAACCCCTCCAGGCCGGCCTGCACCGCAGCGGCCGCCGCCGGGTGCAACAGGCCGGGCATCACCTGCTCACAGGGCGCCAGCAGTTCCACCTGATAGCCGCCCGCGCTGAGGTCATTGGCGAATTCGCAGCCGATCAGGCCGGCCCCGAGAATCAGCACCCGGCGCTTGCCGGCTACGGCATCACGGAAACGGGCGTAGTCTTCGAGATCATTGATCGGGAAGATCGCGTCCTGGGCATCGCCCTCCACCGGTACGCGAATCGGCTCGGCGCCCCAGGCCAGCACCAGGTCACGGTAGGGCACCGCCTCCTCGCCGATCCACAGGCGCTTGTGGCCCGGGTCGATGCCGGTGATACGGGTGTGGGTGCGGATCTCCGCCTTGAGCTGCTCGGCCATGGCGCCGACCTCGGCCATGGCCAGGCCATCGGCGTCCTTGTTCTTGCCGAAGCCGGTGGACAGCATCGGCTTGGAGTAGGAACGCCCGTCGTCAGCGGTGATCAGCAACAGGGGCGTCTCGCTGTCGAGCTTGCGCCACTCCTTGGCCAGGTTGTAGCCGGCCAGGCCGGTACCGACGATCACTAGGGGTGCGCTCATGCATGAATCCTCGCTGCGAAAACGACACGACGGCCAGGCGGCCGTCGTCGTGAATCAATGAGAAGCCGCTGGAAACGGCGGCCAGACTCGGAGGGTGCTGACAAAGGTCAGGCAAGACGCAGCAATCTGTCAGCGCCCCCTCAGACGATCTCGATCATCTCGAAGTCGACCTTGCCCACGCCACAGTCCGGGCAGACCCAGTCGGCCGGCACGTCTTCCCAGGGCGTACCGGGTGCAATGCCCTCCTCGGGCAGCCCCAGAGCCTCGTCGTAGATGAAACCGCAGACGATGCATTGCCACTTGCGCATGGTACAGGCCTCCTCGAGAGATGGCGGACACACCCTACTGGATCGTACCGCGACTGGCTAGCCAGTCGGAGGTTGGGCACGCCAGAGCATAGGCCATCGACGCAGCGCGCGCGCCACGTCTCAGCCGGCCAGCATGCGCCCGGTTTCCTCCAGGTTGATGTGCCACTGCAGCGCTTCACGGAGGATGTGCGGGGTGTGCCCGCCACGGGCACAGGCGCGCTCGAAGTAGTCGCCGAGTGGCCCCCGGAAGTCCGGATGCACGCAGTTGTCGATCACCGCCCGGGCGCGTTCGCGCGGCGCCAGGCCGCGCAGGTCGGCCAGGCCCTGCTCGGTGACCAGGATGTCGACATCGTGCTCGCTGTGATCGACGTGGCTGACCATCGGCACCACGCTGGACACCGCCCCACCCTTGGCGATCGACTTGGTGACGAAGATCGCCAGGTGGGCGTTGCGGGCGAAGTCGCCGCTGCCACCGATGCCGTTCATCATCCTGGTGCCGCCGACGTGGGTGGAGTTGACGTTACCGTACAGGTCGAACTCCAGCGCCGTGTTGATGCCGATGATGCCCAGGCGGCGCACCACCTCGGGGTGGTTGGAGATTTCCTGCGGGCGCAGCACCAGGCGCTCCTTGTAGCGTTCGAGATTGCCGAACACATCGGCATTGCGGCGCGCCGAGAGGGTGATCGAGCTGCCTGAGGCGAAGGCCAGCTTGCCGGCATCGAACAGGTCGAAGGTGGAGTCCTGCAGCACCTCCGAGTACATGCTCAGGTTCTCGAATGGCGAATGGATCAGCCCGCACATCACCGCATTGGCGATCGAGCCGATACCGGCCTGCAGCGGGCCGAGGCTGTTGCTCATGCGCCCGGCATCGACCTCGCGCTGGAAGAAGGCGATCAGGTGGTCGGCGATGGCCTGCGTCTCGACGTCCGGTGGCAGCACGGTGGACGGCGAGTCGGGCTGGTCGTTGACCACGATGGCGACGATTTTCTCCGCCGGGATCGGGATCGCCGTGCTGCCGATACGGTCGTCGACGCGGGTCAGCGGGATCGGCGTGCGCGTCGGCCGGTAGGTGGGGATGTAGATGTCGTGCAGGCCCTGCAGGTTCGGGTTGTGCGCCAGATTGATCTCGACGATCACCCGCTCGGCGAAGATGGCGAAGCTGGCCGAGTTGCCCACCGAAGTGGTCGGCACGATGTGCCCCTGCTCGGTGATGGCCACCGCTTCGATCACCGCGATGTCGGGCTTCTTCAGCTGGTGGTTGCGCAGCTGTTCGACGGTCTCGGAGAGGTGCTGGTCGATGAACATCACGCGCCCGTCGTTGATCGCCTTGCGCAGCGTGGCATCGACCTGGAACGGCATGCGCCGGGCCAGCACGCCGGCTTCGGTCAGCTGCTTGTCGAGGTCGTTGCCGAGGCTGGCGCCGGTCATCAGGCTGATGCTCAGCGGGGCCTGGCGCGCACGCTCGGCCAGCGCCAGCGGCACCGCCTTGGCCTCGCCGGCACGGGTGAAACCGCTCATGCCGACGGTCATGCCGTCCTCGATCAGGGCGGCCGCCTCGGCCGCAGTCATCACCTTGTCCAGCAGCGAAGGCTGGCGCACACGATCTGCATACATCGGGAACCTCGACAGGCGGGGATAGCACGGAGGGCGAGCAGTCTAGTGGGCGCACTGCCTCGCGCCTCTACCACGAAAGTAGGATTGAACCCTCTAGAACGGGCCTTTCGTCGGATTTCGAGGCAACCGGACAGAAGCAAAGTGCCATCTCCGGCCTGACGCAATCGGAGCACTGGCCGACGCCCACACGTATGTCCACGCGGTCCGACTTCGGCAGTATCGCCAGGCCTCGGCAGCGGATAAGCCGTGCTCACCCATAACAACAAGAGGCTTGCACCGATGAACCTCGTCCTTTGCGCGGCGTCCCTGGCGCTGCTCGGCCTGACCCTCTGGGTGCTGTTGCGCTGGGGTCGCCTGCGCTGCACCGGCAGCGAGCCGGTCGGCCTGTTCACCTTCCTGGCGATCCTCTTCACCTCCGGGCTCGACATGGGGCTGATCATCTTCCCGATGACCGAATTCCCGATCTACGCCAGCGAGCAGCCCTACCAGTTCTCCAACCCGCTGGCGGTCGCCTTCGGCTTCTGGGGCTTCCTGATCTGGGCCATGTACTTCATCACCACCTTCTACTTCTGCGTGATCGAGCCCAGGGTGCGCCTGTTCGAACTGCGCCCGGTGAAGCTGGTGAACAACCTGGTGATCGTCTCCACCTGCGCCTTCACCGCGTACCTGTTCCTGGTCAACATCGCCTGGTACGCGCCGGAGATCAGCGAAACCTGGCAGTACCTGACGGTGGTCGCCATCCTGCTCGCCGCGATCTATTCCAGCACCGACATCCGCTACCTGAAGGTACTCAGCGTGGCCTCCACCTGGCTGTTCTTCGGCCTGATCCTGGCGATGGCCATCGTCGGCGGGGTCGCCCCGGACAGCTTCGCCCGGGCGGCCGGCGACATCGGCAGCGGCTACTTCGCCAAGCTGCCGCACTTCGTCGTGCCGCTCAGCGACTATCACTCCTTCTACCTGTTCTGGTGGTTCGCCTGGAGCATCATGATCGGCCAGTTCGTCTCGCGCTTCGTCGGCGGGCTGAAGACCTACCAGCTGCTGCTGGCGCTGCTGATCATCCCGTCGATTCCCCTGGCGATCTGGTTTGCCGTGCTCTACCACTACTTCACCGATGGCATCGCCATCGCGCCGCTGTGGAAGCTGGCGATGCTCGCGGTCGGGGTGATCTTCGTGATCAACTCGGTGGACTCCCTGGTGCGCCTGTACAGCGACAACCTGGGGCTCAGCGTGCAGCGGCTGGGGCGTGCGCGCTTCATCGCCTGCCACTTCGTCCTGCTCGGCGCGCTGGTGCTGACGTTCCGCTTCACGCCGTTCGAGATTCAATGGGTCGGGCTGACGGTCATCGGCCTGTATGCCGCCACCCTGGGGCTGCTCGCGCTACGCTGCCGCCCTGCCCTGCAGAGCATCGGCGGCCGCTCGGTCAGTCGAGCTTGAGGACCTTGGCCAGCACCACCTTGGGGCCTTTCATCTTCTTGACGATGATGCGCAGGCCGTCGGTCTCCAGCACTTCCTCTTCCTCGGGCATGCGCTTGAGGGTTTCGTAGATCAGGCCGGCCAGGGTTTCGGCCTCGATGTGGTCGAGGTCGACGCCCAGCAGGCGCTCGACCTTGGCCAGCGGCGTGTCACCGCGTACCAGCAGCTTGCCCGGCTGGTACGCCAGGATGCCGCGCTCGGCCTTGCGGTGCTCGTCCTGAATGTCGCCGACCAATGCCTCCAGCACGTCCTCCATGGTCAGGTAGCCGATGACCTTGCCGTCGGCTTCCTCGACCAGCGCGAAGTGCGCACCGCCCTGGCGGAACTGCTCGAGCAGCTGCGACAGCGGCATGTGCCGGCTGACCCGCTCCAGGGGATGCATCATGTCGCCGAGCTTGAGCGCCGAGGGCAGCATCTCCAGCAGCGACAGTTGCAGCAGCAGGTCCTTGATGTGCAGCACGCCGACGAACTCTTCCTTGCTCTCGTCGTAGATCGGATAGCGGCTGTACTTGTGCCGGCGGAAGGTGGTGAACACCTGGTCCAGGCTGGCGTTGAGTTCCAGGTAGACCAGATCCTCGCGCGAGTTGGCCCAGTCCACCACTTCCAGCTCGCCCAGTTCGACGGCCGAGGCCAGCACGCGCAGGTCCTGGTCGCTGTCGGCGCTGGCGCGGCTGGAGTGCAGGATCAGCTTCAGCTCTTCGCGGCTGTAGTGGTGTTCATGATGCGGGCCGGGCTCGCCCTGCCCGGCGATGCGCAGGATGGCGTTGGCGCTGGCGTTGAGGACGAAGATCGCCGGGTACATCAGCCAGTAGAAGGCGTACAGCGGCGCCGCCGTCCACAGCGACAGCAGCTCCGGCTTGCGAATCGCCCAGGACTTGGGCGCCAGCTCGCCGATGACGATGTGCAGGTAGGAGATGATGGCGAACGCGGTGAAGAAGGCGATGCCGTGGATCAGCGCCGGCGAATCGATACCCAGTGCCGCCAGCAGAGGCGTCAGCAGCTCGGCGAAGGCCGGCTCACCGACCCAGCCCAGGCCCAGCGAAGCCAGGGTGATGCCCAGCTGGCAGGCCGAGAGGTAGGCGTCCATCTGGTTGTGCACGGTGCGCAGGATGTGCCCGCGCCAGCCATGCGCCTCGGCCAGCGCGTCGACCTTGGTGGCACGCAGGCGCACGATGGCGAACTCGGCGGCAACGAAGAAGCCGTTGAGCAGGACCAGAAACAGGGCGAACAGCATGAGGCCGAAGTCGGCGAGATAGGTGGAAACGGAGAGGCTCGTGGAGGGGTCCATGAAGGTTCGGGTTGGCCAATGATCGCTAGAGGGTGGAGCCTCGCCGCGCCGAATGCAAGCATTCAGCGGGCGCGCTGCACCACCTGGGCCGGGGCGAAGTGACAGGTGAAGGTGCTGCCGCGGCCCAGCTCGCTGCCGATCTCCAGGTTGCCGCGATGGCGCAGCAGCACATGCTTGACGATCGCCAGGCCCAGCCCGGTGCCGCCCGTGTTGCTGGCACGGCTGGAGTCGACGCGGTAGAAGCGCTCGGTCAGGCGCGGCAGGTGCTTGGCGTCGATGCCCATGCCCGTGTCGCTGACGGCCAGGTGCGCGCCCTTCTCGTCACCCCACCAGCGGATGCGGATCTCGCCGCCGGCCGGCGTGTACTTGACCGCGTTGAACACCAGGTTGGAAAACGCGCTGCGCAGTTCGGCCTCGCTGCCCTTGAGCTTGAGGTGCGGATCGGCCTCCAGGCTGATGCGATGCAACTGATCGGCTGACAGCGCCTGGGCGTCGTTGCGGATCGACAGCAGCATCAGGTCGACCGCGACCGGCTGATTGTCCGAGGGATAGTCCGTGGCCTCCAGCTTGGCCAGCAGCAGCAGGTCGTTGAGCAGCGTCTGCATGCGCGCGCCTTGCTGCTGCATCTGCTGCAGGGCACGCAGCCAGCGCGGATTGACCGCTTCGACGTTGTCCAGCAGGGTCTCCAGATAGCCGGCGATCACCGTCAGCGGCGTGCGCAGTTCGTGGGAGACGTTGGCGACGAAGTCCTTGCGCATCTGTTCCAGCTGATGGAGACGGGTGACATCACGCACCAGCAGCAGATGCTCGCGGTTACCGTAGCGGGTGATATGGAACTGCAGGCGCCGACGGTCATTGACCGGCGAGGGAATCTCCAGGGCATCGGCATAGTTGCCGCGCTCGAAGTACTCCTTGAAGCGCGGGTCGCGCACCAGGTTGGCCAGCTGCTGACCACTGTCCTGGGGGGTTTTCAGGCCCAGCAGGGTCTCGGCGGCACGGTTCCACCATTCCAGGTTGCCCTGGCTGTCGAGCATCACCACTGCATCCTTGAGCGCAGCGGTGGACTCCTGCACGCGGTCGATCACCGCCTGCAGGCGGCCACGCGCCTTCTGGTTGCGCCGTTGCAGGTGGTAGATGCTGTCGAACACCTCACCCCACAGGCCGTAGCCGTCCGGTGGCGGTTCGTCGGGTTTGTGCTCGCGCAGCCATTTGTGCAGGCGCAACAGCTGGCTGAGGGTCCAGCCCAGGTGAATGGCCAGGCCACACGCCAGCACCCAGGCATATTCGCCGGTGACGAAACCCAGCAGCAGGCAGGCGCCGATCAGCAGCAACAGCCGGCGCACCACGGCACCACGCCAGTCTTGATTCACGATGGAACGCATCCTTGTCTGAAGAGCGAGCTCGCAGCAGCTTCACGAGCTTGCGAGCTGGAGCCATGCAATACCGATGACACCGCCGCGCAGGCAACTGAGGAACGCTCGGCGTCGCGGGCGATTGTACGTCTGTACATGCGCATTACTCACCACGTTCGCCCTTAGGGGCCTCACCAAACTGCGTTGGCCGCTCGCGGCCTGCCGGACCTGTTCTCGACGCGGCAGGGCCGACGCGCAGCACCAGCGGCTCAGCCTTTGGTGGAGAAACGATAGCCAGTCCCGCGCACGGTTTGTACCAGGTTTTCGTAGGCATCGCCGAGCGCCTTGCGCAGGCGACGGATATGCACGTCGACGGTACGTTCCTCGACGTAGACGTTGCCACCCCAGACCTGATCGAGTAGCTGGCCACGGGTATAGGCGCGCTCCTGATGGGTCATGAAGAATTGCAGCAGGCGGTATTCGGTCGGCCCCATTTCGGCCGGTTTGCCGTCGATGGTGACGCGATGGCTGATCGGGTCGAGCAGCAGGCCACCGACCTCGATCGGCGCCTCGCTGTCGCTCGGGCCGGCCCGGCGCAGCACGGCCTTGAGGCGCGCCACCAGCTCGCGCGGCGAGAAGGGCTTGGTGATGTAGTCGTCGGCGCCGACTTCCAGGCCCTGGATCTTGTTGTCCTCTTCACCCTTGGCGGTGAGCATGATGATCGGGATATCGCTGGTCAGCTCGTCGCGCTTCAGGCGGCGCGCCAGCTCGATGCCACTGGTACCCGGCAGCATCCAGTCGAGCAGGATCAGATCGGGTTTGCGGTCGACGATGACGGCATGGGCCTGCTGGGTATTCTCCGCTTCCAGGCACTCGTAACCGGCCATCTCCAGGGCCACCGCGATCATTTCGCGGATCGGTGCTTCGTCATCGACGATCAGGATGTTCTTGCCAACCATGGGGCCTTAGCCTCTGTTCGTTCATCTGTCTGCGCCGCATTAGATAACGGAATTATTGCAGCGATATGACAAGCGCGCGGCAGTGCCGGGAACAGGGTCGCGATTTCGCCCGCTGACGCACGCCGCCAACGGGAGCGACCGTCGGGCTGAGCGCCAGCGCAGCATGCTTATCGCTCACTCAGCGCAGGGCGTAGTCCAGCACGATGCCGATGAAGATCGCCAACCCCGCCCAGTGGTTGTGCAGGAAGGCGTTGAAGCACACCAGCGGCTCGCGGCGGCGGGTCACATGAAACTCCCAGGCGAAGCAGGCAGCGGCCACCAGCAGGCCAAGATGGAAGTACAGGCCCAGTTCGAAGCGCGCACCGGCCAGCAGCAGGCAGAGCAGCGCCAAGCCCTGCAGGGTCGCGATGATCAGGCGGTCGGCGTCGCCGAAGAGGATGGCGGTGGACTTCACCCCGATCTTCAGGTCGTCTTCGCGGTCGGCCATCGCGTAGTAGGTGTCGTAGGCTACCGTCCACAGCAGGTTGGCGATGTACAGCAGCCAGGCCTCGGGCGGCAGGCTGCCGGTCTCGGCGGTGAAGGCCATCGGCATGCCCCAGGAGAACGCTGCGCCGAGCACCACCTGGGGGTAGAAGGTGTAGCGCTTCATGAAGGGGTAGCAGGCGGCCAGGGCCAGGCCGCCGAAGGACAGCCAGATGGTGGTGGCATTGGTGAACAGCACCAGCACGAAACTCAGCGCCACCAGCACGGCGAACAGCACCAGCGCTTCGCGTGGCGTGACCTTGCCGCTGGCCAGTGGGCGTGCCTTGGTGCGGCTGACATGGCCGTCGAAGTTGCGGTCGGCGTAGTCGTTGATCACGCAGCCTGCGGCGCGCATCAGAATCACGCCGACGACGAAGATGAACAGGTTCTTCACGCTCGGCACGCCCTCGCCCGCCACCCACAGCGCCCACAGCGTCGGCCACAGCAGGAGGTAGATGCCGATGGGCTTTTCCAGGCGCATCAGCTGGATGAAGTCCCAGGCACGCGGGTGCAGGCGGGTGGTCGATTGCAGCAGGCGGGTGTACATCGCGGCGTCTCCGTGCAGGTTGCGCGGATTATAAAGGGGTTGGCGGCGCAGGGTGGATGACGCTGTCCTCATCCACCGTTACAGGCGCCAGGTACGCCCATGCCTTCGGGCACTGGCGCGCCGCGCAGGCGCGGCACGGGCTTGCGGCCTAAGCTTCGAGACCCGCCGCCTGCCAGAACGCCGGCAGGAAGACCTCGGCCACCAGCACGCCGAGCGCTGCGCGGCTGAAGCAGGAGCGCCGCGCCCACAGGCGCTCTTCACGTACCGCCTGCGGCAACCAGGCGGCCGGATAGCGACAGGCCTGCAGCTCGCCGCGGTCGAAGGCGCGGTCGCTGAACAGCAGTTCGCCCAGCGAGCGGCTGCCCAGTTCAGCCAGGTTCAGTCCGGAGCCTTCGAGCACGCTGCGCGCCGCGACGCTGCGGGCGAAGACCCAGGGCTGCCCGTGGCCACGCAGGTAGACCTCGCGCACCCAGCCCTGGCTGCCATCGGCCACGCCGAGCAGGGCGCATTCGTCGTTGCGCAGGCGCTGCCAGCCTTCCTGCAACGGGGTCACGGAGAAGCCGTCGTGCGACAGGGCCGTCAGGCGGCGTGTCAGCGAGTCACCGTTGAACAGCCAGTCGCGGACACCGGCAGTCGGTTGCGGATGCAACTGGGCCTGGGTCAACCAGCGCGGAGGATGAGCGAGGGCGGCGTGAGACACGGAGAACAATCACCACGGATCGGAAGCGCGCGAGTCTACCACGCTGCGTCCGGGCTGCCTCAGTAGGGTGGCGGCGCGTACAGCTGAGCCGCCCCTGGCTCGCCGAGCAACTGCTCGAGAATCTCGTGGTGCATGGCCAGCAGCTTGCCGTTGCGCTCGTTGAGGCGCTTGCACTGCCCGGCCAGCAGGCCAAGCTGCTCCCAGGTGTGGGAAAGGTGATTGCGCTGGGCCTGCGGATAGCGCGCCAGCAGCTTGTGCATGGCGCTGTGGCCGGTACCCAGCTGGAAGGCGGCCAGGACCTTGCTGCGACGCTCGGCCCGCGCCCTGGCCTGGTCCACCAGTGGCAGGATCTGCTCGTTGAGCAGGTCGATCTGCCGGCTGTCGCGCTTGAGCAACTGCTGATACAGCTCCTGCATCAGCCCGCGCAGGGCGAGGTAGTCGGCGCAGTCCTGATGCAGGTCCTGCTCGACGACCTGGAGCAGCTGTTGCTCACGCGCTGTGGTCACGCATCGCTACCGCTGTGATAGGTCAGCATGCTGCTGGCCAGCGCCGCCGGGTCGCTGCTCAGCTCGCCATTGGCCAGCGCCGCCTTGAGCTGGGCGACCTTGTCCAGATCGACGTCCGGCAGGCTCTGCAGCGCCGCCTGCAGCTGTTCGAGACGCGGCTCGGCGCCTGCACTGTCGCGCGCGGGGGTCTCCTGCTGCGGCCGCGCGCCCTGCACCTTGGCAGGGACGTCGCTGGGCAGGTTGAGACCGGGCTTGAGGTGCCTGCTGATTTCCATGATTCGAATCCAACTCGTGGTGTTATGGCCTAAGAGCGACCCGATACGGCCAGCACTTAAACCCCAGGCGCAAAAATAATCTCGCGGCGCCGCCCGTCAGCTGACCTGGGCGCGCCACCAGGCCTGCGCCGCCAGGCCATCCTGGATCTTCTGTTCCTGGCGGGCAAGCAGCTCATGCCACTGGCCCAGCTTGCTCTCTAGAAACTGGTTGATCACCTTCTCGCTGCGCATGGCTGTCAGCAACTCGCGCTGGATACGCGCCAGGTTCTCCTCGGCCAGCGCCAGCTCGCGGCGCTGCAGCTCCACCATCTTGTACAGCGTGGCCTTGTAGCGCTGCTGGTTGTCGCGCTGCAGCGGCGTGGTCATCGGCACGCTGAAACCGCACAGGCGGCTGAGCCCGGTGATGTTGTTGCGATAGCGCTGGCACAGGTTCTGTTGATAACTGACCCGACCGAGCATCTGCTGCACCCGGTTGCCACGCAGGCTGGCCAGCCGCCCCAGCACTTCTAGCTGCTCTTTCATTTGATGATGCTCTGCAAGGTGGCGATGCTGGCGCCGAGCTCGGCGGCGACGCCGACCTCCTGGCGCAGGAAGCGTTCGAGGCTCGGCGCCAGCTGCACCGCGCGGTCGGTCCGGGCATCCATGCCCGGCGTGTAGCCGCCGAGCGGGATCAGCTCCTTGATCTTCTCGAAGGTGCTGTAGAACTCCTTGAACTGGCGGCCTGCGGCCAGGTGCGCGGCCTCGCCGACCTGGCTCATGCAGCGGCTGACCGAGGCGGAGATGTCGATGGCCGGGTAATGCCCGACATCGGCCAGGCGCCGCGACAGCACGATATGGCCGTCGAGGATCGCCCGTGCGCAGTCGACGATCGGGTCCTGATGGTCATCGCCCTCGGCCAGCACGGTGTAGATGGCGCTGAGGCTGCCGCTGCCGCTCTCGCCGTTGCCGGCACTCTCCACCAGCTCCGGCAGCATGCCGAACACCGACGGTGGATAACCCTTGGTCGCCGGCGGCTCGCCCAGCGCCAGGGCGATCTCGCGCTGGGCCATGGCATAGCGGGTCAGCGAGTCGACCAGCAGCAGCACATCCTGGCCCTGGTCGCGGAAGTAGGCGGCGATGCTGTGGCACAGCTCGGTGGCCTTCAGGCGCATCAAGGGTGATTCGTTGGCCGGCGCCACCACCACCACGGCCTTGCGCAGGCCCTCTTCGCCAAGCGAGTGGAGAATGAACTCCTGCACCTCGCGGCCACGCTCGCCGATCAGCCCGACCACCACCACGTCCGCCTTGGTCTGCCGGGTGATCATGCCCAGCAGCACGCTCTTGCCCACCCCGGAACCGGCGAACAGGCCGACGCGCTGCCCCTTGCCCAGGGTCAGCAGGCCATTGATGGCGCGCACGCCGACATCCAGCGCCGCCTCCACCGGGCGGCGCTTGAGCGGGTTGACGCTGGGCAGCTCGACCGGCAACGGATCGCGACCACTGAGCTTGCCGCGCTCGTCGAGTGGCTCGCCGAGGCCATTGACCACCCGCCCCAGCCAGGACTCGTCGATGTGCAGCACCGCCTCGTCCTTGGCCGGGAAGACCCGCGAGCCAGCCGCCAGGCCGACCGGTTTCTTGAACGGCATCAGGTAGGTGATATCGCGGTTGAAGCCGACCACCTGGGCGTCCAGCAGGCTGCCGTCGGCCTGCTCCACACGGCAGCGCTGGCCGGTGCTGCGCTGGCAGCCGAGGCTTTCCAGCAACATCCCGGAGACCCGCACCAGGCGCCCGGCCACCTTGGCCAGTTGCACGCCATCGAGCGAGCGCAGCGCTTCGTCGAGTTTGTAGTCGAGCATACTGGCGAGGGCTCCCGGTCAGGCTTCAGTCAGGTGCAGGTGTTCGGCCAGGGTGTCGATGCAGGCATCCAGACGCTGCTGGCAGCCCACGTCGGCCTCGGCCTGTGGCGTGACCACCCGGCATTCACCGAGCGCCAGGCGCTCGTCGGCCACCAGCTTCCAGCCCGCGGCACGCTCCGGCGCCACCGACCTGATCCGCGCGTACTCCTCGGGGCTCAGCAGCACCTGAACGTCCTCCGGCTCGCCCGGCATACCGCTCAGGGCCTCCTCGACCAGCGCCAGCAGCTGCGTCGGATGCAGGGTCAGCTCGCAGCGAATGACCTGCTGCGAGACCTTCCTGACCAGCTCCAGCAGCTCCTGGCGACGCTTGTGCTCCAGTTCGCCGAGGTAGTGCTCGACCTGCTCGCTGATGGCCTGCAGCGGCTGCGCCGCCAGCTCGAAGGCGCGGCGCCCCTCGCTGCGCCCTTCGTCGCGGCCGAGCTTCATGCCGTCCTCGCGGCCCTGCTCGAAACCGGCCTGGCGCCCGGCCTCCTCGCCCTGCTGCAGACCGTCCTGGTAGCCCTTCTCGATGCCCTGCTGGAAGCCATCGGCCATGGCCCGCTGCAGCCCGGCCGGATCGCCGCTCCAGTCCTCGCTCGGTTGGCTGCTGCGCGGCGGGAAGCGGTAGGCGCGCCACTGCCGGGCGTCGCCGTTGATCACCTTGAGCGTCATCTCATTCCACCGTCTGTTCGCGGAACAGCTGCACCTGCAGCTCACCATTGGCCGACATCTCGCGCACCACCGCCATGATGTCCTTGCGCACCTGCTCGACCCGGCTCAGCGGCACCGGGCCCTGGCGGCGGTTGATCGACTCCATCTGCTGCGCCTGGCGCTTGGGCATGGCGCCAGCGATGGCGCGCACCAGCTCCGGCTCGGCGCCCTTGAGCGCGACCACCCACTCCTCCAGCGGCACGGCTTCGAGCAGCGCCTGCAGCACGTCCTGGTTCTGCCGCGAAAGGATGAAGAAGTCGTACATTTCATCCTCGATGCGCTCGACCAGCTGATCGTCATGCGCGCGCAACAGCTCGAACATCTGCCCGCGGTCACCCTTGAAGCGGTTCATGATGTCCGCTGCCTGCTTGATGCCGCGCACCTGCGAACCCTGGGTACTGAGCACGGCCAGGCTGCGCTCGATCAGAAGCTCCAGCTCGGCGATCACGTCGCTGTTGACCTCGCTGAGGTTGGCGATGCGATACAGCAGCTCGTCCTGCCGCTCGCGCGGCATGCACTCGAGCACGTCGCTGGCCATGCCGGGCGGCAGGAAGGCGAGGAACACCGCCTGCATCTGCGCGTGTTCCTTGGCGATCAGCGCGGCGAACTGCTTCGGGTCGAGCCACTCCATCTTGGCCATCTTGGCGCGGATCTCCTCGCCATAGATGCTGTCCAGCAGCGAACGGGTGATCTCGCTGCCCAGCGCCTTGCTGAGCATGCCGTCGAGATAGCCACGCGAGGCGCCCTTGATGCTGCTCTGCTCCTTGTAGTCCTCGAAGAAGCGGCCGATGACGTCGGAGACCATCGGCTGCTTGACGTTGGACAGGCGCGCCATGGCCTGGCTGATGGCGACGATCTCCTCGCGGGAGAAGTGCCTGAGCACCCCGGCGGAAATCTCGTCGCCCATGCTCAGCATGAGAATGGCGGCCTGCTCGGAGGAGCTCAACGAACGCTTCTGCACGCGCAGGCGCATTTCCTTGGCGGTGGAACCACCGCGGCCGTCAGGCTGGGTTGAGGTCTCGTTCATTGCGCCCTATCCACTGTTTGATGACTTCCGAGACGCGCTCGGGATCGTTCTTGGCCAGCATCTGCAGGTGTTCGATCTGTAGCTCCAGGCCCGAACCGGGCGCCGGCAGACGGATTTCCGACAACGGGCTGAGCTCACCGAGCACGGTGGCCCCAGGCGCGTCGTCACCGACACGCGCCAGCAGGCGCTCGGCGGCGCGTTCGGCATGCAGGGCGAGCTGCTCGTCGCCCTCGCTCGCCGCAGGCAGCCCAGGCTGGCTGCGCTGGCTCAGGCTGCGCACGGCCGGACGCACCACCAGCAGCAGGAGCAACAGGCTGATCAGGGCGAACACGCCGAGCCTGGCCAGGTCATGCACCTTGGCGTCCTGCCACCAGGGCAGGACCTCGCCCGCCGCAGTCGCCAGGCCGGCCTCGGTGAAGGGGAACACACTCAGGGTCAGCAGGTCGCCACGCGCCTGGTTGAAGCCCACCGCACTCTTGACCATCGCCGCGAGTTCCTCGCGCGCCTCGGGCGTCCAGCCGCCCTCCGGGGCCACGGCGGCATTGAGCACCACGGCGATGCTCTGCTGGCGCAGGCTGAACGGCGCATGCTTGACGTGCGTGACGCTCTGGTCGTAATCCAGCTGGCGGTTGGACTCCTTGCGCAGCGAGGTGGCCGCCTTGTTCGCGCTGTCCTGCTCATTTGCGGCCTGCCCCGGGGCCGGCTCGGGCGCCGGTTGCGGCGGGCGGTTGGCCAGCGACCCCGGCACCCCCAGCGCCAGCTGGTCGAGCACGCTCTCGTCGCGCAGCACTTCGTTGCGCAGGCGCGGCGTCTCGCCGTAGGACTGGAAGGTCTCTTCCTTCTGGCTGAAGTCGATGTCGGCGGCCACGCTGATACGGTAGTTGCCGCCCCCCAGCACCGGCGCCAGCACCGCCTCGGCATTGGCCACCGCCTTGCTCTGGTAGTCGTCGACCACCTGCCAGTTCTGCACCGGGCCGCCGTGGCTATCGATCCCGCGGGACAGCAGCGCACCGTACTGGTCGACCACCTGCACGTTGCCCGCCTCCAGCTGCGGCACGCTGCCGGCGACCAGATTGACGATGGCGCTGATCTGCTCCGGCGTCAGCTTGTAACCCGGTGCCAGCTGCAGCATCACCGAGGCCTTGCCCGGCTCGCGCTTGCCGACCACGAAGGAGCTGCTTTCCTGCAGCGCCAGGTGCACGCGCGCGCCCTCGACGCCCTTCAGCGCCATCACCGTGCGCGCCAGTTCGCCCTCCAGGCTGCGCTTGAGGCGCACGTCCTGGACGAACTGACTGGTGCCCAGCGGTTCGTCCTTGTCGAACAGCTCGTAGCCGGCCGGCACCTTGACCTGTACGCCCTTGGCCGCCAGCAGCATGCGCGCCTGGCTCAGCTGGTCCTCGCGCACCAGCACCTGGCCGCTCTGCGGGTGCAGGCGGTAGCTGATCGCATCGCCATCGAGCACCTGCATCACTTCGGCCGCCGGGTAGGCCTCGCCGCTGCCGTACAGCGGCCGGAACGAACCCTGGTCGCGCCAGAGATAGAACACCACGCCAACCGCCAGCAGCGCGGCCAGCAACGCCAGCCCGGCCAGGGTCATGCGCGGGTCGAGTTTCAGCCCGCCTTCGGGCAGTTTGCTTCTCAGGGTCTGCAGCACGCGTCAGGTCTCCGCTCCGCTTACAGCGGCATCTTCATGATGTCGTCGAAGGCGCTGGCCAGCTTGTTGCGCACCTGCATCAACGCACTGAACGAGACGCTGGCCTTCTGGCTCTCGATCATCGCCCCCACCAGGTCATCGCTCTGCCCGCTGTCCACGGCCGCCATCAGTTCGCCGGAGCGATGCTGCTGAGCGTCCACGGCGCGCACCGCATCGTCGAAGGCGGCGGCGAAACCCGCCTCGCCGGGCTGCACGGCGAAGGCTTGCGCCGGCTGGACCGGGGTCGCCTCGCTGAGGCTTATGAGCTGTTCCATACGGCCCAGCAGATCCTGCTGCACCTGACTGATCGAGTTCATCCTTTGCTTCTCCTAAACGGGAATCTGCACGCCCTGCTCACGCATGGCATTGAGGCGATAGCGCAGTGCGCGTGGGGTCATGCCAAGGCTTTCGGCGGCCTTGGTCTTGTGCCCGCCGAAACGGCGGATGGTGTCGATCACATGCTGGTACTCGGCCCACTTGCCGCTTGCGCGCAGCGCCGCCTTGCCGCCTTCGAGCGCCTGTGGCTGCAGGCGTGGCGCCGGCTCCGGGGCGCTGCTGGGCGGCAGGCTCAGGCCCAGGTCCTGCGCCTGGATGTACAGGCCGTTGCGCAGGATCAGCGCGCGCTGCAGACAGTTCTCCAGCTCGCGCACGTTGCCCGGCCAGTCGTGGGCCAGTAGCGCGCGGCAGGCGTCCTCGGTCAGCAGTTCGTGGCGCGCATCCTGCGGCGCGTACTGGCGGATGAAGCGCCGCGCCAGCGCCAGCACATCCTCCTTGCGCTCACGCAGCGGGCTGATGTGCAGTGGCAGCACATCGAGGCGGAACATCAGGTCGGCACGGAAACGCCCTTGCGCCACCTCCTGCTGCAGGTCGCGGTTGGTGGCGGCGATGATGCGCACGTCCAGGGCGATCTCGCGACGTCCACCGAGGCGTTCGACGCGCTGCTCCTGCAACACGCGCAACAGCTTGGCCTGCAGGCCCAGCGGCAGCTCGCCAATCTCGTCGAGCAGCAGCGTGCCGCCGTTGGCCAGTTCGAACTTGCCGGGCTGGGCGTTCACCGCGCCGGTGAAGGCGCCTTTCTCGTGGCCGAAGAGGATGGACTCGAGCATCTGCTCGGGAATCGCCGCACAGTTGACCGCGATGAAGGGCGCGTCGTCCTGGGCCGAAAAGCGATGAATGTAGCGCGCCATCAGCTCCTTGCCGGTGCCGGTCTCCCCGGTGATGAGAATCGGCGCACGGGTCATCGCCACGCGTTGCGCCATGGCCAGCAGACGACGCCCGGCCTGCGAGCAGGAGACGAAACCTTCCTCGCCGGCGCTGGCCGATTCCTGGCGGCGCAACAGTGCGCTGAGCTGAGCCTCGCTGAACGGCGCCAGGAGGTAGTCGACGCAGCCCAGTTCGAGCAGCGTCGCGGCCTTCTCCTGATCGGCATACTCCACCACCGGCACCACGCCGACGCGACCGACCTGGCGCAGGATCGCGCCCACCTGTGCATAAAGGGTGCTGCCGGCCAGGCTGCTGACGAACACCAGCACCAGGCTGGCGCCTTGCAGCGCATGCGGGTCGAGTTCAAGGCAGTTGGCGAAACGCCGGACACGGAAGCCCTGGCGCAGCAGGCCGCCCGTCAACAGACGCTCGCTGGCCGCGTCGGCCTGGCCGACCACGACTATATGTTGCTGCCCCAGCTGTTCATCGAACAGCTCGTCGCAGGCGTAACTTACCGTTTGAGTTGAGTGCTGCAAGGTAAATCACCCGTTGTCTGTGTGCGTTCGGCGGCTGCCTTCGACCCCGTGTGCAAAACTGCCAACTCGATGACAGTTTTTTTTCACGCGGTCCCTTAATCTTTCGAAACTTCCCGTCGCTCTTGTTGGTCAACTCGGCGGAACTTGCCGGTGCACCTTTCCTGGGTGCGACGGTTCACGGCGCGAACGTTAACAAGCGCACAAAAAATCGCCGAATTACTTGCTGTTATTTCCTATCAATGC
>NZ_SBHZ01000014.1 GCF_004521985.1 Ectopseudomonas khazarica | reverse complement strand
GCCTGGTGCTGGGCTTCCAGTGGAAAACGGCGCGGCTGCAGCAACCCTGCACGGTTGGCGGCGAAGCCTGCCTTAGCGCGACGCGGGGCTAGGCGCCCCCGCCGCCGAGCAGCGGCTGGCGCATGCCGAACACGAGAAAGCGCGCCAGTTCGGCCAGCGGTACCGCCTTGCTGATCAGATAGCCCTGCACCTGGTCGCAGCCGAACTGGCGCAGCATGTCGAGCTGCTCGATGTTCTCCACCCCTTCGGCGACCACTTCGAGATTGAGGTTGTGTGCCAGGTTGATCATCGCCCGCACCAACTGGCGGTTCTCGGCGCGCTCGCCCATGCCGGCGACGAAGCTGCGGTCGATCTTCAGCAGGGTGATCGGCAGGTTGTTGAGGTGGACGAAGGAGGAGAACCCGGTGCCGAAGTCATCCAGGGAGAAGCGCACGCCCAGGCGTCCCAGTTCCAGCATGGTCTGCTGCACCTGATCGCTGCGGCGCATCACCGCCGTTTCGGTCAGCTCGAATTCGAGCCACTGCGCCTCGACGCCACGCTCCTCGATCAGGCGGCTCAGGGTGGCCAGCAACTGGCTGTCCTGGAACTGGCGGAACGACAGGTTGACCGCCATGTGCAACGACGGCAGGCCGCGCCCGCGCAACCACTGCATGTCGCGTAGTGCGCGGGAGATCACCCAGTAGCCCAGCGGCACGATCAGCCCGGTTTCCTCGGCCAGAGGCACGAACTCGTTGGGCGAAAGCAGGCCGCGTTCGCTGTGCTGCCAGCGCACCAGCGCCTCGAGACCGACAATGCGCCCGCTCTTCAGGCAGAGGCGCGGCTGGTAATGCAGTTCCAGCTCATCGCGGCGCAGGGCGCGGCGCAATTCGCTTTCGAGATCCGCCTGGCTGCGCGCACTGCGGTTCAGGCGCTCGTCATAGACGTGGAACACGCAGCCCTGCTGGTTCTTCGCCTGCTGCATGGCGATATGCGCGTGCCACAGCAGCGGGTCGGCGCCCTCCCCGGCACGGGCATGCGCCAGACCGAGGCTGCAGCCGATCAGCAGGCTCTCGCCATCGACCCAGTAGGGTTCGCCAAGCACCTCGGTGACGCGCTCGGCCAGTCGCTCGACGCGCTGCGGGTCGCGCCGCACATCGAGCAGCAGGGCGAACTCGTCGCTGCCCAGCCGAGCCAGCTGGTCGCAGGGCTGCAGCAGGCCCTTCAGACGCGCCACCACCTGCAGGATCAGGCGGTCGCCGGCCTGGTAGCCAAGGGCATCGTTGGCGTGGCGGAAGTTGTCCAGATCGAGATGCCCCAGCACCAGGCCACGCCCGTTGCATTCGCTGAGACGTGCCGCGAGCAGCGTCTGGAAGCCCTGGCGATTGGCGATACCGGTCAGCGGGTCCTGCTCGGCCAGGCGTTGCAGGGTCTGCTTGAGACTGCCCTGCTCGCGCACGTAGCGCAGACAGCGACGCAGCACATCGAGGCTGAGCGCACCGCGTACCAGCCAGTCGCTGACGCCGGATGGCTCCTCGACGGGTTCTTCTTCGAGCAGCAGGACGATCGGCAAGGGGCATTGATGAGCGGCTGGCAGACGCTCGGGGGTGGCCAGCACCAGGCCACTGGCATGGTCGTCGAACAGGCTGCTGGCAGCGTCCCAGGAGGGCGCGGTAATCAGCGGGGAAGCACTCCCGAGAGCACCCAACTGCTCGCGCAACAATTCCGCCCAGTCTGGCGATTCCGACAGCAGAACCAACCGCAAGGGTTCGACGAGCGTGGACAAGCAACCTCCCCCAATGACACAAAGATGATGGCGAATTGCATCGCCTGAACGCGCCGTTATCGACGTCTAATCAATCACATCCGTGCGAAAGGTGGTGCACATCCTGAGGTATAGCTAACAAACCGGCAAGTGAAACGAGAGTACTGGAATCCACCGATTAACCAAGCGTGCCGTCAGTCAATTCCGTGCTCCAGAGCACAGTTCCGGACGGTCGCGGCAGAACGCGCCAGGCCTGTTAAAATGCGCGGCCATTTTTCCTGCGAACGATCCCATGTCCCGACTGAATCCCCGGCAACAAGAGGCCGTGAACTATGTCGGCGGCCCACTATTGGTGCTCGCCGGTGCAGGTTCCGGCAAGACCAGCGTGATCACCCGCAAGATCGCCCACCTGGTGCAGAACTGCGGCATCCGTGCCCAGCACATCGTCGCGATGACCTTCACCAACAAGGCCGCGCGCGAGATGAAGGAGCGCGTCGGCACCCTGCTCAAGGGCAGCGAGGCGCGCGGCCTGACCGTGTCCACCTTCCACAACCTGGGCATGAACATCATCCGCAAGGAATACGCGCGCCTGGGCTACAAGCCCGGCTTCTCGATCTTCGACGACGGCGACATCAAGGCGCTGCTCACCGACATCATGCAGAAGGAGTATGCCGGCGACGACGGTGCCGACGAGATCAAGAACCTCATCGACAGCTGGAAGAACGACCTGATCCTGCCCGACGAGGCGCTGGCCAACGCGCGCGGGCCCAAGGAGCAGACCGCCGCCATCGTCTACCTGCACTACCAGCGCACGCTCAAGGCGTACAACGCGGTGGACTTCAACGACCTGATCCTGCTGCCGGTGACGCTGTTCCAGGAGCACGCCGACATCCTCGAGAAGTGGCAGAACCGCATCCGCTACCTGCTGGTCGACGAATACCAGGACACCAACGCCAGCCAGTACCTGCTGGTGAAGATGCTGGTGGGCATGCGCAACCAGTTCACCGTGGTCGGCGACGATGACCAGTCGATCTACGCCTGGCGCGGCGCGCGCCCGGAAAACCTGATGCTGCTGAAAGAGGACTACCCGTCGCTGAAAGTGGTGATGCTGGAGCAGAACTACCGCTCCACCAGCCGTATCCTCAAGTGCGCCAACATCCTCATCGCCAACAACCCGCACGTGTTCGAGAAGCAGCTGTGGTCGGAGATGGGCCATGGCGACGAGATCCGCGTGATCCGCACGCGCAACGAGGATGCCGAGTGCGAACGGGTGGCCCTGGAGATCCTCACCGAGCACCTGCGCACCCAGCGCCCGTACAGCGACTTCGCCATCCTCTACCGGGGCAACTACCAGGCCAAGCTGATGGAGCTGAAGCTGCAGCACCACCAGATTCCCTATCGCCTCTCCGGTGGCACCAGCTTCTTCGCCCGCCAGGAGGTGAAGGACCTGATGAGCTACTTCCGCCTGCTGGTCAACCCGGATGACGACAACGCCTTCCTGCGGGTGATCAACGTGCCGCGCCGCGAGATCGGCTCGACCACCCTGGAGAAGCTCGGCAACTACGCCAGCCAGCGCAACATCTCGATGTACGCCGCCAGCGACGAGATCGGCCTCGGCGAACACCTGGACAGCCGCTTCACCGAACGCCTGGCACGCTTCAAGCGCTGGATGGACGGCGTGCGCCAGCAATGCGCGCAGAACGACCCGATCGCCGCGATCCGCAGCATGGTGATGGACATCGACTACGAGAACTGGCTGCGGCAGAACGCCTCCAGCGACAAGGTGGCCGATGCGCGCATGGGCAACGTGTGGTTCCTCGTCGATGCGCTGAAGAACACCCTGGAGAAGGACGAGGACGGCGACATGACCGTCGAGGACGCCATCGGCAAGCTGGTGCTGCGCGACATGCTCGAGCGCCAGCAGGAAGAGGAAGAAGGCGCCGAGGGTGTGCAGATGATGACCATGCACGCCTCCAAGGGCCTGGAATTCCCCTCGGTGTACATCATCGGCTTCGAGGAGGAGATTCTCCCCCACCGCTCCAGCATCGAGGCCGACACCATCGAGGAAGAACGGCGCCTGGCCTATGTCGGCATCACCCGCGCCAAGCGCAACCTGGCACTGACCTTCGCCGCCAAGCGCAAGCAGTACGGCGAGATCATCGACTGCACGCCGAGCCGCTTCCTCGACGAACTGCCGCCGGAGGACCTGGTCTGGGAAGGCCAGGAAGAAGCCCCCGTGGAAGCCAAGGCCGCACGCGGCAACGATGCCCTAGCCAACATGCGCGCGATGCTGAAAAAATAGCCGGGAGCTAGTTTCACCATCGCGCCGCGATGGCCCGCCGATTCCGGCAGGCGACAAAAAAACAGGTTTATTCCGTAGCCCGGATGCAATCCGGGGACATCGTTCCGGATTGCATCCGGGCTACGTTCATCTGAGAGGAAACCGCGTGGAAGCGCTGAAACAGAAGATTCGCGAAGAAGGCATCGTACTGTCGGAGCAGGTGCTCAAGGTCGATGCCTTTCTCAACCACCAGATCGACCCGCTGCTGATGAAGCAGGTCGGCCACGAGTTCGCCGAGCGCTTCAAGAGCCAGGGCATCACCAAGATCGTCACCATCGAGGCGTCGGGGATCGCCCCGGCGGTGATGGCCGGCCTGGAGCTGGGCATCCCGGTGATCTTCGCTCGCAAGTTCCAGTCGCTGACGCTCAAGGACGACCTGCTGATCTCCAAGGTGTTTTCCTTCACCAAACAGACCGAGAGCACCATCGCCATTTCCGCACGTCACCTGACCGCGGCCGACAAGGTGCTGGTGATCGACGACTTCCTCGCCAACGGCCACGCCGCCAAGGCGCTGATCGACCTGATCCAGCAGGCCGGCGCCCAGGTCGCGGGCATCGGCATCGTCATCGAGAAGTCCTTCCAGGAAGGCCGCAACCTGCTGCAGAGCGAAGGCTATCGCGTCGAGTCGCTGGCCCGCGTCGCCGCGCTGGAGAACGGCCAGGTGCGCTTCCTCGACTAGGTCGAACGCGGCCCGGCCTCGCCGGCGCCGCTCGCCTGCAGGCCCGCCAGCAGCAAACGCTGGTACAGGGCCTCGCGCACGCCATCCGGCGCCTCCAGCCCCATGCGCCGCAGGTGCTCGGGGTAGGCCTCCGGCTCCGGCGCATCGAGTGTCGCCTTGCCCAGCTCCAGCACCTCGCTCAGGCGCAGTGTGCGCTTGAGCCAGTTCAGGGCGCGCAGCAGGTCCTGTTCCACGTCGCTGAAGTCGCTGCCCAGCGGGTATTCGGCGAACAGCGCGGCGTGCTGCTCGCGGAGCGCCTCCAGGCGCTCGGGCAGGTTGCGGGTGAAACGCTCGTCCAGGCGAAAGTCTTCGGGCAGCTTGCCGGCCTGCTGCGCCTGCTCGATCAACTGCGGCTGGAAGCGCGAGTCGCTGATCTTCAGCAGTGCCTCGATCACCTGGGAGTCGGTCTTGCCGCGCAGGTCGGCGATGCCGTACTCGGTCACCACCATGTCGCGCAGGTGCCGGGGAATGGTGGCATGGCCATATTCCCAGACCAGATTGGAGCTGAGCTCGCCACCCGACTCGCGCCAGCTGCGCAGCAGCAGGATCGAGCGCGCGTCGTCCAGCGCATGTGCCTGGGCGACGAAGTTGTATTGCCCGCCCACGCCGCTGAGCACCCGGCCATCCTCCAGCTGGTCGGCCACGCCGGCACCCAGCAGGGTCATGGTGAACACCGTGTTGATGAAGCGCGCATCGCGGCGCTGCAGGCGCTTCAGCGCCTCCTGACCATACAGCTCGTTGATGTAGCGAATGCCGGTCATGGCGAAGCGTTGCCGCCCGGCGTCGTCCAGCTCGCGCAGGCGTCGGTAGAAGCTGCCGGGCCCGAGAAAGAAGCCGCCATGCAGCACCACGCCGCCGCTGGCACGGCCCAGATAGGGTTGCAGGCAAGCACGGCTGTGCGGATCGTCCAGGTCGGCCGCCACCCAGCTGCCGTCGGGCAGGTGCAGGCGCCCGGCCTGCCAGCGCACCTCGCCCTGCAGCAGACCGCAGGCAAGCAGCCAGTCCAGATCGGCCGCGCCCAGCTGCGCCGGCAGCCCGCCAGCGAGCAGCGCCTGGACACTGTGCGGGCGGCCCTGCTCGTCCAGTGCGGCGTTGTCGGCGAGACGCTGCAGGCGCAGATCCGGGTAGACCGGACGCCTGACCAGGCCGGCTTCGGCCAGCGCCAGCAGGCCGTTGACGAACATCTCGCTGCAACCGTAGAGGCCCTGCTCGAGCGGCTCCAGGCCGCCGTTGGCGGCGATCTCCGCCGTCCATATATCGCCGCCCAGCGCCTGCAGCAGCGCCCGATAGCCGGTGTTGTCGTGCTGCCGCGCCATCAGCGCCGCCGTCAGGGCATCGCCCATCGAGCCGATGCCGATCTGCAGGGTGCCGCCATCGCGCACCAGGCTGCTGGCCAGCAGCCCGATGCAGTGATCCTGCAGCGATACCGGCATGTTCGGCGTGGAGAACAGCGTCGTGCGCTCGTCCTCGGCGACATGGATGTCGAAGGTGTCACGCAGCACCAGGGCGTCACCGCTCATGAACGGCAGGTCGACATGCACCTGCGCCACGCTGAGCACCGTCTCGCCAGCGGCGCGGCGCCGCTCCAGCAGCGGCAGCAGGTCGAGGGTCACGTCCGGGTTGCAGCTCAGGCTGAAGTGCTCGGGCTGCCCGGCGTCGGCGGCGACCAGCTGGGCGACCACGTTCAGCCCCTTGGCATTGAGGTCACGGGCGACGTGGCTGTAGTTGCTGCTGATGTAGTCCTGCTGCGCCGGCTCGCATTCGAGCAGGCTGCCCGGCTGGAAGAAGAACTGCTCGACCCTGACATTAGCGGGCAGGCTGCCGCCGTGCAGGTCGGCCAGGAACTCCAGTTCGGGATAGTCGCCGAAGACCCGCGCCACGAACGGCTCGAGGAAGCGCTGCTGCAACGCCTGCCCGGCACGCGGGCGTGCCAGGCACAGCGCGGTGTAGATGGTCAGCTGGCGCTCGGGCATCTGCCGCACCCGCGCATAGAGTGCATTGACCCAGCGATTGGGCTTGCCCAGCCCCAGCGGCAGGCCGAGATGGATGGGGCCATCGATCGCGTTCAGTACACGGTCGACGGCTTGCTCGAGGGTACAGCTGTGCGGCATCTGGCGCTCCTCACGACATCCATGGCGAATGCAGCTTGGACTCTGTCGTCGCCGGCATGGTTGCATGGTGCCGGCAGAAACGAAAAAACCGCCCTGAAGGCGGTTTTTTCATGGAAGAAGCGAGTCTTACAGACCGGACATCTTCTGGATCGCAGCACGCAGCTCGTCGTCCGAGCAGTCGGCGCAGGTGCCCTTCGGCGGCATGGCGTTGATGCCGGAAATGGCCTTGGCCAGGATGCCGTCGAGACCACCCTGGTGGTCGGCACGCTCTTTCCAGGCAGCGCTATCGCCGATCTTCGGCGCACCCAGCACGCCGGTGCCATGGCAGGCATTGCAGTGCTTGGCGATGATATCGTCAGCAGTGCGCGCACCACCGCCGGCGGAGGCCGCCACGGTTTCGACGCCCTTGCATTCTTCACCCATGATGCACACTTCGCCCACCGGCTTCAGGCGCTCGGCGATAGCTTCATCGGTCGTGGCCTGAGCAGTCACTGCCCACAGGGCCAATACGGCAGCCGGTACTGCCAGCATTTTCTTCATCAGATTCACGGTACACCCTCTTCGTGGCTAGTCACGCCCGCGGCCACGGTTTCGCGAGCGGGCGACAGTATAACGGCAAGCAGCCCAGGCCGAAACAACCCAGATTGTCGCAGTGTCGTCGATCAGAAGTTCGCCGGGGACGTGGCGCTGATCAGCCGTGCCGGCTGGTCGAACGGATTGCGGAAGCGATGCGGCTTGCTGCTTTCGAAGTAATAGCTGTCACCGGCTTCGAGCACGAACACCTCGTTGCCAACGGTCAGTTCCAGCTTGCCCTCTACCAGCATGCCGGCCTCTTCACCCTCGTGGGCGTACATCTCGTCACCGGTGTCGGTGCCCGCCGGGTAGGTTTCGTCCAGGAAGGCGATGGCGCGGCCGGGGTGGGCCTTGCCGATCAGCTTCATGGTGATGGCGCCGCTGCAGATGTCGGTCAGCTCGGATGCCCGGTAGACCACCTGGGTCTGGTTCTCCTGCTCGAGGTCGAGCGAGAAGAACTCCACGAGCGACATGGGAATGCCGCCAAGCACCTTCTTCAGCGAGCTGATGGAAGGGCTCACACTGTTCTTCTCGATCATCGAGATGGTGCTGTTGGTGACCCCCGCCCGCTTGGCGAGTTCACGCTGGGAAAGGCCTTTGAGCTTACGAATCGATTGCAGTCGAACGCCGACGTCCAATGCTGGAGTCCCCCCTTGGGTATGGTGCGAAAAAGTGTCCGTATCATGGCATAGCGTTCGGAATTTACAACACTTGCGTTCATCCTCGCCCACACCACTCATCCGCACCCGCCCCGAGGCCCATCCGCCAGCGCCTTGCTCGGGCGCGGCGCATTCCGCTCAGCGCCCGCTGTAGAGCAGGGGAACCCGCCGCAGGTTGCAGAAGATCTGGTAGGGAATGCTGTCCGCCGCCAGCGCCACGTCGCTGGCCAGCACCTGCTTGCCCCACAGTTCGACGCGGCTGCCCAGGCCGGCCTGAGGCAGATCGGTGAGGTCCACGGTCAGCATGTCCATCGACACGCGCCCGATCAGGCGCGTCAGTTGGCCGTCCACCGCCACCGGCGTACCGCTCGGCGCATGGCGCGGGTAGCCGTCGGCATAGCCCATGGCGACCACACCGACGCGCGTCGGCCGCTCGGCGACGAAGCGCGCACCGTAGCCCACCGGCTCGCCGGCCGGCAGTTCGCGCACGCTGATGACCTTCGACTCCAGGGTCATCACCGGCCGCAACCGCGCCGCCTGCTCCTGGGCGCCCTCGAACGGCGTCGCGCCGTACAGCATGATGCCGGGGCGCACCCAGTCGCTCGGTACCTGCGGCCAGCCGAGCACGGCCGGCGAGTTGCGCAGGCTGACTTCCGCCGCGAGACCTTCACGAGCCTGCTGGAAGGTTGCCAGCTGCTCGGCCGTGCGCGGGCACGCCGGCTCGTCGGCACGGGCGAAGTGGCTCATCAGCACGATCTTGCTGACCTTGCCGCTGGCCAGCAGGCGCCGGTAGGCGGCCTGGTACTCGGCCGGGTGCAGGCCGACGCGGTGCATGCCGCTGTCGAGCTTGAGCCAGACGGTCAGCGGCTGGCTCAGGCGTGCCTGTTCGATGGCTTCGAGCTGCCATTGCGCGTGGACGACGCACCACAGCTGATGCTGATCGATCAGCGCCAGCTCGTCGGCCTCGAAGAAGCCTTCGAGCAGCAGGATCGGCGCACGCACGCCGGCTTCGCGCAGCACCAGCGCCTCCTCGATGCAGGCCACGGCAAAGCCGTCGGCCAGATCCCCCAGCGCTTCGGCGCAACGCACCGCGCCATGCCCGTAGGCATCGGCCTTGACCACCGCGAGGGCCTGGGCGCCACTCAACTCACGGGCCAGTTGGTAGTTGTGACGCAGGGCGTCGAGGTCGATCAGGGCACGGGCAGGGCGCATGGTTGCTTGTCTCTCAGTCGTTCGCCGAGGCGATTGGGGACGCGCAGCCCCGGCAATGCGGAGCGCGCATCGTCATTCAACGCGACCGGGAGCGTCGTTGCTCTCGCCGCGCCGGTCGCAAAAAAAACCCGGCAGGGGAGCCGGGTGAAAAGCCAACACAAATCGGGGTCCGCAGAGCGGCTGCCTCAGACGGCAGCCACCACGCACATTTCCACCAGCACTTCGGGCTTGTACATCTTCGCCTCGACGCAGGCGCGCGCCGGCGCGTGGCCGTCCGCGACCCAGGCGTCGTACTCGGCGTTGAGGCCGTCGTAATCGGCCATGTCCTTGATGAAGATGGTCAGCGAGAGAATCTTGCTCTTGTCGCTGCCACCCTCGGCCAGCATCTTGTCGATGTTGGCCAGGGTCTGGCGGGTCTGCTCGCGGATGTCGCCTTCGAAGTCGTCAGCCAGTTGGCCAGCGAGGTAGATGGTGCCGTTGTGGATCACCACTTCGCTGTAGCGTTTGGCCACGTGCAGGCGCTGGATCGACATAAGGGTAGAACTCCTTGGATTGCAAAAACGCAGAGGCTATCAGGTCCGCAGCGGCTGCGGCTCACCGTGCACTTCGCGGGCCTTGCGCGAATAACGCGAGATATCCAGACCGTCGGCGCTGATCTGCGGGCGCTTGTTGGCCATCAGGTCGGCAAGCAGGCGACCGGAGCCGCAGGCCATGGTCCAGCCCAGGGTGCCGTGCCCGGTGTTGAGGAACAGGTTGCGGTAGGCCGTGGCCCCGACGATGGGCGTGCCGTCCGGGGTCGCCGGGCGCAGGCCGGTCCAGAAGTCGGCACGCTGCAGGTCGCCGCCTTCCGGGTACAGATCGGCGGTGATCATCTCCAGGGTTTCACGGCGACGCGGGTTGAGCGACAGGTCGAAGCCGGCGATCTCGGCCATGCCGCCGACACGGATACGGTTGTCGAAACGGGTGATGGCGACCTTGTAGGTCTCGTCGAGAATGGTCGACTTCGGCGCCATGTCCGCGTTGACGATCGGCACGGTCAGCGAATAGCCCTTGAGCGGGTAGACCGGCGCACGCACGCCCAGCGGCTTGAGCAGCTGCGGGCTGTAGCTGCCGAGGGCCAGCACGTAGCGGTCGGCGGTTTCCAGCTTACCGTCGATCCATACACCGTTGATGCGGTCGCCCACGGCGTCCAGGCGCTGGATGTTCTGGCCGAAGCGGAACTCGACGCCGAGCGCCTTGGCCATGTCCGCCAGCTTGTTGGTGAACATCTGGCAGTCGCCGGTCTGGTCGTTGGGCAGGCGCAGGGCACCGGCCAGCTTGTGCTTGACGCCAGCCAGCGCCGGTTCGACGCGAGCGATGGCATCACGGTCGAGCAGCTCGTAAGGCACGCCGGAGGCTTCCAGCACGGCGATGTCCTTGGCGGCGGCATCGACCTGAGCCTGGGTGCGGAACAGCTGGGTGGTGCCGAACTGACGGCCTTCGTAGGCGATGCCGGTCTCGGCACGCAGCTCGTCGAGGCAGTCGCGGCTGTACTCGGACAGACGCACCATGCGCTCCTTGTTCACCGCATAGCGGCTGGCGGTGCAGTTGCGCAGCATCTGCGCCATCCACAGGTACTGGTCGACGTCGCCGGTGGCCTTGATCGCCAGCGGCGCGTGTTTCTGCAGCAGCCACTTGATGGCTTTCAGCGGTACGCCCGGGGCCGCCCAGGGCGAGGCATAGCCGGGAGACACCTGGCCAGCGTTGGCGAAGCTGGTCTCCAGCGCCGGGCCGTCCTGGCGATCGACCACTACCACCTCGAAGCCCTGACGGGCCAGGTAGTATGCACTGGCGGTACCAATCACACCGCTGCCGAGAACCAGAACACGCATGCTTTTCTCCCCGCCGCACCTTGAGATACGGACGTAACGGACCAGAGTTGTCGATGGGCGCAGTATAGGAAGAGCCGTGCAGTGCTTTTCACCATATACACAGCTATATTTGGCGAGAATTCTTGGCAAAAAGCCGTTTTACAGAGGCGGATTCCCCATGAGAACCCAGCATCAAAGCCGTCGTGAACTGGACAAGATCGACCGCAACATCCTGCGCATCCTGCAGGAGGATGGGCGCATCAGTTTCACCGAACTGGGCGAGCGCGTGGGGCTGTCGACCACGCCCTGCACCGAGCGCGTACGCCGCCTGGAGCGCGAAGGCATCATCATGGGCTACCACGCCCGCCTCAACCCGCAGAACCTCAAGGCCAGCCTGCTGGTATTCGTCGAGATCAGCCTGGACTACAAGTCCGGCGACACCTTCGAGGAGTTCCGCCGCGCGGTGCTCAAGCTGCCGCACGTGCTGGAGTGCCACCTGGTTTCCGGCGACTTCGACTACCTGGTGAAGGCACGCATCAACGAGATGGCCAGCTACCGCAAGCTGCTCGGCGACATCCTGCTCAAGTTGCCGCACGTGCGCGAATCGAAGAGCTATATCGTCATGGAAGAGGTGAAAGAGTCGCTGCAACTGCCCGTACCGGAATAGCCCTGCGGGACAGGGCCTGTGCCGGAGTCAACGGGAGCGACGCTGAACGGCCAGGCGTCGCTCAGACCCAGAGCATATGCACCGCCACCGCGACCATGAGGCCGCCGAAGACCCACCCCTGTATCCTTAATGCCTGGTCCGAGGTGAAGCGCCCCAGAATCAGTTGCCCACCGTAGATCCACGGGAAGTGGCAGACGATGCCCACCAGCAGAAAGGCGCCCGTCAGCAGCAGCACCTGAGGCGCCAGTGCCCGATCCGGCTGCAGGAACTGGGCGAACATGACCGCCACCATCGAGTGGATCTTGACGTTCAGCAGCACGGCGACGATGCCGCTGACCAGCCCCATGCGCTCCACCGTCTGGGGCTTGGCGCCAGGTGCTGCGGAACGGAAGAAGCCCCAGGCCAGATACAGCACGTAGGCCGCCCCCGCCCACAGCATCAGCGTATGGCTCTGCGGGTACTCCAGGAGCAGGGCTCCGAAACCCAGGCCGTAGAGCAGGCACAGCAGCACATTGCCGATCTCGAACCCCAACCAGAACAGCCCAGTACCCCGCACCCCGAAACGAGCACCGGACAGGGCCAGCACCGTGTTCCCCGGCCCCGGACTGATGACCATCGGTACCGCAAACCCGAGAAACACCGCAACCAGCTCAAGTGCCATGACACCCTCTCATTTATCGAACGATTTCAGAGAGTTAACCGGCGTTTTCAGCGGCGGGGAAATGATCTAATCTCGGCCATTGGATAAATACAGCTAATGGAAGAGGCTCATGCGCCGTCTGCCGCCGCTGGGAGCAGTCCGCGCGTTCGAAGCTGCCGCCCGCCACCTGCATTTCACCCGTGCCGCCGATGAACTGGCGGTGACCCAGGCCGCCATCAGCCATCAGGTACGCCTGCTGGAGGCATGGTTGGGCCAACCCCTGTTCGAACGGCGAGGCCGGGTGCTGGCCCTGACCCCTACAGGGGCCGCGTACCTGAACGACCTGACGCCGGCGCTGGACCGTATCGCCGCTGCCAGCGCCACGGCCCGGCGCCCAGCCAATGGCCCGGTGCGGATGAGCGTACTGCCGTCGCTGGCCTCACGCTGGCTGATGCCACATCTTCCCGCGCTCCAGGCCGCCCACCCGGAGATCGACCTGCAACTGACCACCACCGCCGAGCTGTGGGATGGCAAGGACAACCGTTTCGACCTCGGTTTGAGGTCAGGCCCCGGCGGTTGGGCCGGCCTGAACAGTGCCTTGCTGGCCACGGAAATCCTGAGCCCGGTGTGCAGCCCGGCCCAGCGGCAGGCCCTGCCAACGCCCTGCACCCCCGCCGACCTGCTGGGTCATCGCCTGCTGCACGACACCCCGAAAGGAAACTGGAGCCGCTGGTTCAGCGCTGCCGGTCACCCTGACCTGGCGGTGCCCGCCGGATTGAACCTGAGCGATTCCGCCCTCGCCCTCCAGGCTGCCGCCGACGGACAGGGCATCGCGCTGGGGCGCCTGTTTCTGGCGGCGGGCGACTTGCGCGCCGGGCGTCTGCTCATGCCCTGCCCGCAGCTACGGATTCCCAACGACTACGCCTACTGGCTGGTCTGGCCAGCGCGCCATGACGCGAACCCGGCCATCACCGCGGTCAGGGAGTGGATATGCGCCACTGCGCAGGCGGAACGCGCAGCCCTGGAACAGGTTCTGGCCGAGCATTAACTGCCGGCGACACGCAGCGCAGCGTACGCCAGGGACCTGGCCTGGCGAGCCAGGCTTTGCACGAAAATGATGCTGCGTTGAGACGCGCTCAGAATGCTCGTTCACAGCACGCAGACTGCGCTTCCTCGGGCGATTTCACGGGGCCGCCATCGCGATTGCCTGACTTTAGCTCGACGACTTTTCGCCCCGAGCCCAAGTGCTCCCTACAGCAGACGCTGCCGCGTGCTGGCGATCAGGCGGTGTACCTGCTGCTCCATGGCCGGCTCGATGGGCTGCTCGGGGGCACGTCCACGCGGGCACGGCAGGTTCGGCGTGGTGCCGAACAGACGGCAGATCAGCGGGCGCTGGTCATACACTTCGCAGCCATTGGGCCCCAGGTGTACGCAGTTGTACTCGGCCAGCGCCGCCTCATGTTCGGCATCGCTCTTCACCGGCAGGCGCGCCAGCTCCTGCGACGATGCGGTGACCGGCCCGCAGCAGTCGTGACAGCCCGGCACGCAGTCGAAGCGCGGAATCTGTCGGCGCAGGTAGTCTATCTTGCGGTCAGTGCAGCTCATGCCTGGGCATCCGGGGAACGAAGGGCACAGTCTACAGCGCCCGGCCCGCCGATAAATCCTGCTTTTTTCCGCTTGCCTCTTGGCGTCGGGCGGATCACGCGCTTATCCTGCGTTAAATTTTCCACACACCAAAATCAGGATTTCGCACATGAACGCCCGCGTTCAACAGCCCGTCCACAGCCCACAGCATGCCGCTTCCTACTACGCCGCCAGCGTCAATCGCCAGCAGGCCTACCCGCCCCTGGGCGGTGAGCTGCAGGTGGATGTGTGCATCGTCGGCGGCGGTTTCAGCGGCCTGAACACCGCCATCGAGCTGGCCCAGAAAGGCCTGTCGGTGGCACTGCTGGAAGCACGCAGGATCGGCTGGGGTGCCAGCGGGCGCAACGGCGGGCAACTGATTCGCGGCGTGGGCCATGACGTCGAGCAGTTCGAGTCGGTGGTGGGCAAGGAAGGCGTGCGCCAGTTCAAGCTGATGGGCCTGGAGGCGGTGGAGATCGTGCGCGAGCGGGTCGAGCGCTTCCAGATCGACTGCGACCTGACCTGGGGCTACTGCGACCTGGCCAACAAGCCGGCCCATCTCGACGGCTTCGCCGAGGACAAGGCCGAGCTGGAAAGCCTCGGCTACCGCCACGAGCTGCGTCTGGTTCCGCAGGAGCGCATCCACGAGGTGGTCGGTTCCCGCAACTACCACGGCGCCATGATCGACATGGGTTCGGGCCACCTGCACCCGCTCAACCTGGCGCTCGGCGAAGCCGCCGCGGCGCAGTCGCTGGGCGTGCAGCTGTTCGAGGAGTCGCCGGTCACCCGCATCGACTATGGCAACGAGGTGCGCGTGCACACCGCGCAGGGCCAGGTCCGCGCACGCTTCCTGGTACTGGCCTGCAACGCCTACATCAACGGACTCAACCCGAGCCTCAGCGGCAAGGTGCTGCCGGCCGGCAGTTACATCATCGCCACCGAGCAACTGTCCGAGGAGCAGGCCCGTGAGCTGATCCCGCAGAACATGGCGCTGTGCGACCAGCGCGTGACCGTGGACTACTACCGGCTCTCGGCCGACCGCCGCCTGCTGTTCGGTGGCGCCTGCCACTACTCCGGACGCGACCCGGCGGACATCGCCGGCTACATGCGGCCGAAGATGCTCAAGGTGTTCCCGCAACTGGCCAACGTACGCATCGACTATCAGTGGGGCGGCATGATCGGCATCGGCGCCAATCGCCTGCCGCAGGTCGGTCGCCTCAAGGATCAGCCCAACGTGTTCCATGCCCAGGCCTATGCCGGCCACGGCGTCAACGCCACGCACCTGGCCGGCAAGCTGCTCGCCGAAGCCATCGCCGGCCAGGCCAGCCAGGGCTTCGACCTGTTCGCCCAGGTACCGCACATGACCTTCCCGGGTGGCAAGCATCTGCGTTCGCCACTCCTGGCCCTGGGCATGGCCTGGCACCGCCTGAAAGAGCTGCTGTAGGCACAGCGGCGGCGGCCGCTCCTGCAGCGGTCGGGCTACAGCTTCCAGAACGGCAGGCAGACCTCGCGCTCGGCCTGCGCGCGAGTGAGGCCGATGTCGCGCAGTTGCTGGTCGTTGAGCTTGCGCAGCATGCCGCGGGTGTTCAGACGACGCCAGAAGGCCGGCCAGTTGCGCCCGAAGTAGCGGGTCGCGCGCGGCTCGGCCGCACTGCGAACGGGCCCGCTCGCAGCTGCGAGGTCTGTCTTGCTGAAACTGGTCATCGTCATGCTCCCGTTGCCTTCTGTCATGGGAGATCAGGATGCCGCTGCCAGAAAATACATGACAGATTCAAAAAACTCTTATTAACTCCATACAGATTCCGCTCGATTCCGGCTGAATTGGATTTTCTGCGCGAATCTGTACTGGTCAAACCACACAGTCTGAGTTTTCCGGGTAACTGTCATGACGCTGTACATGAACCTGGCCCAACTGCTGGGCACACGCATCGAGCAGGGCCTCTACCGCCCCGGTGACCGCCTGCCCTCGGTGCGCAGCCTGAGCCAGGAACACGGCGTTAGCCTCAGCACGGTGCAGCAGGCCTACCGCCACCTCGAAGACATGGGCCTGGCCGCACCACGGCCGAAGTCCGGTTATTTCGTGCCGCTGGAACGCCAGGTGCCGGCGCTGCCACAGATCATCCGGGCGGCGCAGCGGCCGGTGGAGGTTTCGCAGTGGGACCACGTGCTGGAGCTGATCAGCAGCTCCCCGCAGCACGACATCCTGCAGCTCGGTCGCGGCCGGCCCGACATCAGCAGCCCGACACTGAAACCGCTGCTGCGCAACCTGTCCCGCCAGGCCCGTCGCCAGGACCCGGACATCCTCACCTACGGCGGCATACGCGGTGACAACCGCCTGCGTGAGCAGGTCGCCCGGCTGATGCTCGACTCCGGCTGCCAGGTGGCGGCGGAGGACCTGGTGATCACCACCGGCTGCCATGAAGCGCTCTCGGCGGCAGTGCGCGCCATCTGCCAGCCCGGCGATATCGTCGCCGTCGACTCGCCGAGCTTCCACGGCGTGATGCAGGCCCTCAAGGGCTTCGGCATGAAGGCGCTGGAGCTGCCCACCGACCCGCTGACCGGGATCAACCTGGAAGCCCTGGAAATGGCGCTCGAGCAGTGGCCGATCAAGGCCATCCAGCTCACGCCGAACTGCAACAACCCGCTCGGCTACATCATGCCCGAGGCCAACAAGCGCGCCCTGGTCGCCCTGGCGCAACGCTTCGACGTGGCCATCATCGAGGACGATGTCTACGCCGACCTCGCTTACAGTTACCCGCGCCCGCGCAGCATCAAGTCCTACGACGAGGACGGCCGCGTGCTGTTCTGCAGTTCCTTCTCCAAGACCCTGGCACCCGGCCTGCGGGTCGGCTGGATCGCCCCGGGACGCTACCTGGAGCAGGTGGTGCACATGAAGTACCTGGGCACCGGCAGCACCGCCCAGCTGCCGCAGGTGGCCGTCGCCGAGTACCTGCGTGACGGCCACTACGAGCCCCACCTGCGGCGCATGCGCGCGCAGTACTTGCGCAGCCGCGACCTGATGGTGGATTGGGTCAGCCGCTATTTCCCGGCCGGCACGCGGGTCAGCCGCCCCCAGGGCAGCTTCATGCTCTGGGTGGAGATGCCGCAGGGCTTCGACAGCCAGAAGCTCAACCGCGCCCTGCTGCCGCACAAGATCCAGATCGCGCCGGGCAGCATCTTTTCCGCAGCCGGCAAGTACCGCAACTGCATCCGCCTGAACTACGCCGAGCCACCCAGCGAGGCCATCGAGGCGGCGGTGCGGCAGATCGGCGCGACCATCAGCGAGTTGCTGAGCGAACTGAGCGACTGAGCCTTGGCCTGCAAAGGCCGGCGTGCGCCCGTTGCGTCTGCGTGCCCTGCTGCTGGCTGCGCGCTAGGAGTGCCCTTCGGCCGGCGCGGCCGACAAGCCCTCGTCGCGCCAGGCCAGGACGACGAAGACGGCTGCGCCGGTCGCCATCAGCAGGGGCAAGGCATGGCCACTGATCCACTGGCTGACCGCGCCGGTGGTCAGCGGCCCGATCAGGCAGCCGATACCCCACAGCTGCGCGACATGGGCGTTGGCCCGTACCAGTTCGTCATCACGGTAGCGCTCGCCGATCAGGATCAGTGACAGGGTGAACAGGCCGCCGGCGCTGGCGCCGAACGCCACCAGCAACGGCCAGATCAGCGCGGTATGCAGCAGGGCCGGAATCGCCAGGCTGGACACCAGCAGCACCAGGCCGCAGCAACGGAACAGCAACTGCCGCGAAATGCGATCGGCCAGCCAGCCGATCGGCAACTGCAGCACCGCGTCACCGACCACCACCACACTGACCATGAACAGGGCCACTTCCTGGGTGAAGCCCTGGCGCAGGCCGTAGACCGGCAGCAGGGTCAGCATCATCGCCTCGAACGCGGCGAACAGCATCACCGCCCAGGCGATCGCCGGCATCTTCCGGCAGAACACCGCCAGGCCGCGCCCCGAGGCGCTGTGTGCATCCACTCGCGGCGCCCCGCTGCGGCCCAGCAGGATCAGCGACCCGCCGATGAGCAGGCCGACGCCGGTCCAGAAGCCGCTATCGGTATCCGTGCCCAGGGCCGTGAGCAGCAGCGGGCCGCTGAGCTGGCTGAGGGCGTAGCCGGTGCCATACAGGGCCACCAGGCGCCCGCGCCACTTCTCCACGGCAAGCTGGTTGATCCAGCTCTCGCCCAGGATGAACACCACGGTCAGCGCCACGCCGATGAACAGGCGCAGCGCCACCCATACCGCGTAGCTCTGCACCAGCGCCAGCAGGGCCACCGACAGCGCACCGAGCAGCAGGCACGCCTGCATCAGTGCGGTGGTGCCGAAGCGCGCGGCCAGGCGCCCGGCCAGCGAAGCACCGAGCAGAACGCCGACTGCCGGTGTCGCGGCCATCACGCCGATGGCGAAGGAATCGTAGCCCCAGCTCTCCAGGCGCAACGAAACCAGAGGCATGGTCACGCCCAGTGCCAGGCCGATGCTGATGACCGCCGAACAGACGGCGAAATAGGTGCCCCAACGCATGACTCACTTCCTTGGTTGCCGAGCCGTTGCAAAGACAACGGCCGGACTCCGCAGGGAGCCCGGCCGCAGGTTTCAGAGCGCGGTCGCCGGCCCTCTCCCCCTTGCCCATGAATGGAAGAGGGGAGCCGATCACCGGGTCACGAAGTGAGCAGTGATCGCAGCGCATCGCCGAACGCAGGCAGCGCCGCCGACCTTGTTCCGGGCCAACGCCGGAGAAGACGCCCCGCTGCCCTTACAGCTTGATCCAGGTCGCTTTCAGTTCGGTGTACTTGTCGAACGCATGCAGCGACTTGTCACGGCCGTTGCCGGACTGCTTGAAGCCACCGAACGGTGCGGTCATGTCACCGCCATCGTACTGGTTGATCCACACGCTACCGGCACGCAGCGCCTTGCCGACCAGGTGGGCACGCGACAGGTTGCTGGTCCATACCGCGGCGGCCAGGCCGTAGATGGTGTCGTTGGCGATGGCCACCGCTTCTTCCTGGGTATCGAAACCGATCACCGACAGCACCGGGCCGAAGATTTCTTCCTTGGCGATGCGCATGGCGTTGCTCACGCCGTCGAAGATGGTCGGCTCGACGTAGGTACCGCCGGTCTCTTCCATCACCCGGCTACCGCCAGCCACCAGCTTGGCGCCGTCCTCGTGGCCGGCCTGGATGTAGGCCAGCACATTGTTCATCTGCGTGGTGTCGACCAGCGCGCCGACATTGGTGGCCGGGTCCAGCGGGTTGCCCGGCTTCCAGGCCTTGATCGCCTCGACCACCATGGGCACGAACTTGTCCTTGATGGCGTTCTCCACCAGCAGGCGCGAACCGGCGGTGCACACCTCGCCCTGGTTGAAGGCGATGGCGCTGGCGGCGGACTCGGCAGCGGCCTGCAGGTCCGGCGCGTCGGCGAAGACGATGTTCGGGCTCTTGCCGCCGGCTTCCAGCCAGACGCGTTTCATGTTCGACTCACCGGCGTAGATCATCAGTTGCTTGGCGATCTTGGTCGAGCCGGTGAACACCAGGGTGTCGACATCCATGTGCAGGGCCAGCGCCTTGCCAACGGTGTGGCCGAAGCCCGGCAGCACGTTGAACACACCGGCCGGGATACCGGCCTCGATGGCCAGCTGGGCGATGCGGATACCGGTCAGCGGCGACTTCTCGGAGGGTTTGAGGATGATCGAGTTGCCGGTCGACAGCGCCGGGCCGAGCTTCCAGCAGGTCATCAGCAGCGGGAAGTTCCACGGCACGATGGCCGCGACCACACCGACCGGCTCGCGCGTCACCAGGCCCAGCTCGTCATGCGCGGTGGCGGCGACTTCGTCGTAGATCTTGTCGATGGCCTCGCCGCTCCAGCGGATGGCATTGGCCGCGCTGCTCACGTCGATGTTCAGCGAGTCGCTGATCGGCTTGCCCATGTCGAGGGTTTCCAGCAGCGCCAGCTCCTCGCCATGCGCCTCGATCAGTTCGGCGAAGCGGATCATCACCTTCTTGCGCTTGGCCGGCGCCAGGCGCGACCAGACGCCGGAGTCGAAGGTGGCGCGGGCGTTCTTGACCGCCACCTCGGCGTCGGCCTGGTCACAGCTGGCCACCAGGCCGAGCAGGCGGCCATCGACCGGGCTGATGCACTCGAAGGTGGCACCCGACTCCGCATCGCGGTACTCGCCCTGCACGAACGCGCGGGTTTCGATGGTCAGGTTCTGGGCACGCTGTTCCCAGTCGGCACGAGTCAGGCTAGTCATTCCGGCATCCTCATAAGGTGGAAGTGGCGCCTTGTTCAGGCGCGCACTGTCAATAATTCTGCAAGGCCAGTTCGCTGGCCAAATCCTGTGCGCCACACTAAACCACTGGGCTGGGGCTTTTCAATATTTTTGACAAAGTCGTGCAAAAAGCCTTGTCATGTTCGTTTTATTAAACATAGACTGCCGCCACGCTACTCCCGTCGCGGCCCCTCCAGGCCGTGCGCTCGTCGCCACCGATCACCATGGATACGCCAGATGAACATCGAGCAGATCGTCGACTTCGCCCAGGCCAACACCGCCCCCGAACACTATCGTCCAGCCCAGGAGAAAGTGCTCAAGGGTGACCCCGAGCAGAGCGTGCGCAACCACTACAGCAGCCCCTGCGGCCAGTTCAGCACCGGCATCTGGGAAGGCGCTGTCGGCCAGTGGACGGTGAGCTACACCGAGCACGAGTACTGCGAGATCCTCCAGGGCGTTTCCGTACTGCGTGATGCCGATGGCAACGCCAAGACCGTGCGCGCCGGCGACCGCTTCGTGATTCCTGCCGGCTTCTCCGGCACCTGGGAAGTCCTGGAAACCTGCCGCAAGGTCTATGTGATCTTCGAGCCCAGTTAAGCGCCCCGGTTCCTGTTGCTTGTCACCCTTTGGCCCGCCTTGTGCGGGCCTTTTTCTGCCCGCCGTACCGGCAAAAAAAGACCCGCACAAGGCGGGTCTCAGGGGCGCCCGGCCTGGCGAGCCGCGGGCGCAGGTATGACAGACGCGGCTCAGGCCAGCTCGTCGAAGCACTCGGCGACGATGGCGATGCCCTTTTCCAGCTGCGCGTCAGGGATGGTGACGGGCATCAGGAAGCGGATGACGTTGTAGTAGGTGCCGCAGGACAGCAGGATCAGGCCCTTCTCGCGTGCACGGGCGACGATCTTGCCGACCAGCTCGGCCGCCGGCTTGTCGTGGTCACCGCCTTCGAACAGCTCGATGGCGACCATCGAACCGAGGCCACGTACGTCACCGATCACCTTGTGCTTGGCGGCGATGGCATTGAGGCCGGCCTTGAGCATCTCGCCCACGGCGTTGGAACGCTGCAGCAGGTTCTCTTCGTCGAAGACCTTGAGCACGGCCAGGGCCGCGGCGCAGGCGATGGGGCTGCCGGCGTAGGTGCCGCCCAGGCCGCCGGGGGCGATCTTGTCCATGATCTCGGCCTTGCCGCACACGCCGGAGATCGGGAAACCGCCGCCAACGGACTTGGCGAAAGTGGTCAGGTCCGGGATCACGCCCAGTTGTTCGGTGGCGAAGAAGGTGCCGGTACGGCCTGCACCGGTCTGCACTTCGTCAGCGATCAGGAGGATGCCGTGCTGGTCGCACAGGGCACGCAGGCGCTGCATGAACGGCTTGGAGTTGACGTAGAAACCACCCTCGCCCTGGACCGGCTCGATGATGATCGCGGCAATGTCCTGCGGCTGCGCGTCGTTCTTGAAGATGCGCTCGATGCTGGCGATGGACTCGTCCTCGCTCACGCCATGCAGCGGGCACGGCGCCTGGGCGCGGTACACACCGGCGGGCATCAGGCCCATGCCGGCGGAGTACGGTACCACCTTGCCGGTCAGCGACAGGGTCATCATGGTGCGGCCGTGGTAGGCGCCGGTGAAGGCGATCACGCCGGCGCGGCCGGTGGCGGCACGGGCGATCTTCACCGCGTTCTCGACGGCTTCGGAGCCGGAGGTGACCAGCAGGGTCTTCTTGGCGAAGTCGCCCGGCACACGCTTGGCGATCTCTTCGCACAGCTCGATGTAGGGCTCGTACGCCAGCACCTGGAAGCAGGTGTGGCTCAGCTTGCCCAGCTGCTCCTGAACGGCGGCGATCACCTTCGGATGCAGGTGGCCGGTGTTCAGCACGGCGATACCGCCGGCGAAGTCGATGTATTCGCGACCCTCGACGTCCCATACGGTGGCGTTCTCGGCGCGCTCGGCGACGATCGGGTGGATCTGGCCGACACCGCGCGGTACGGCGGCTTGGCGGCGTTGCAACAGGGATTCGTTAGTCTTGCTCATGGTGTCCTCATGGCCGTCATCGGGCGGCTCGGTGAAAGGATGAATGCCCCCGGCGGGTGGTCGGCGCAGCATACGATGATCGACTGCGCCGGGCCGGCGGGGACGCAACAGGTTCTACTCGGTACAACCGGGGGCGCCGCGCGCTCTTTCGCACCTTGCCCCCATCTGGAAACCATCAGGTTTCCGAATCAGATGCCGCCCAGGCACATGTACTTGATCTCGAGGTAATCCTCGATCCCGTACTTGGAACCCTCGCGGCCCAGGCCGGACGCCTTCACGCCGCCGAACGGCGCGACTTCGTTAGAGATCAGGCCGGTGTTGATCCCCACCATGCCGTACTCCAGCGCCTCGGCCACGCGGAACACGCGGCCCAGGTCACGAGCGTAGAAATACGAGGCCAGGCCGAACTCGGTGTCGTTGGCCATGGCGATCACTTCGGCGTCGTCCTTGAAGCGGAACAGCGGCGCCAGCGGGCCGAAGGTCTCTTCCTTGGCCACGGCGGCGTTCTTCGGCACGTCGACCAGGATGGTCGGCTCGAAGAAGGTGCCACCGAGGGCATGCGGCTTGCCACCGAGGGCCAGCTTGGCGCCCTTGGCCAGCGCGTCCTCGATGTGCTCCTGGACCTTGGCTACCGCTTTCTCGTCGATCAGCGGGCCGGTGGTGGTGCCATCTTCCAGGCCGTTGCCGATCTTCAGCTTGGCCACGGCTGCCTTGAGCTTGTCGGCAAAGGCGTCGTACACGCCATCCTGCACGTAGATGCGGTTGGCGCACACGCAGGTCTGGCCGTTGTTGCGATACTTGGAGATCAGCGCGCCTTCCACGGCGGCATCCAGGTCGGCGTCGTCGAAGACGATGAACGGCGCGTTGCCGCCCAGCTCCAGCGATACCTTCTTGATGTCCTGGGCGCATTCGGCCATCAGCTGGCGACCGATTTCGGTCGAACCGGTGAAGGACAGTTTGCGCACGATCGGGTTGCCGGTCAGCTCGCCACCCACTTCACCGGCGCTGCCGGTGACCACGCTCAGCACGCCTTGCGGAATACCGGCGCGCTCGGCCAGCTCGACCAGGGCCAGGGCGGAGAACGGCGTCTGCGACGCCGGCTTGATGACCATGGTGCAACCGGCGGCCAGCGCCGGGCCGGCCTTGCGGGTGATCATCGCGGCCGGGAAGTTCCACGGGGTGATGGCGGCGGTGACACCGATCGGCTGCTTGATCACGATCAGGCGCTTGTCCGGCTGGTGGCCCGGAATCACGTCACCGTAGACGCGCTTGGCTTCCTCGGCGAACCACTCGATGAAGGAGGCGGCGTAGGCGATCTCGCCCTTGGCCTCGGCCAGCGGCTTGCCCTGCTCCAGGGTCATCAGGCGACCCAGGTCGTCCTGGTTCTCCATCAGCAACTCGAACCAGCGACGCAACTTGCCCGCACGTTCCTTGGCGGTCAGCGCGCGCCAGGCCGGCAGCGCCTTCTCGGCGGCCTCGATGGCACGACGGGTTTCCGCGCGGCCCATCTTCGGTACGTGACCGATGATCTCGCCGGTCGCCGGGTTGTTCACGGCGATGGTCTGGCCGCTGTCGGCATCCAGCCACTGGCCATCGATATAGGCCTGCTGGCGGAACAGTTGGGCGTCTTGCAGTTGCATGGCAGTCTCCTTCAGATGCCGACGCCAGGCGTCGGGGGTGGAGTCATTGAGCAGGGTCCACGCAACGTACAGCGCTACGTGGGCCAGATAATGGATTCAGAGTGGCGGATTGGCGAAGGGTTCGAAATAGCTGAACACTGCGTTTGAAATCTCAAACGAATCCTAGGATCGGCACGGGTAAAGGGCAATACCCGGAGGGGCTAAATCGACGAAAGAATGACAAAAAACTTGTGACAGGGGCCCTCGGCAGGGCAAAAAGTGTAAAGCTCGTTTGAAATAACGAACACTCATGCACAATGGACGCTAACCGCCGACATGCGTATGATTGCGCCCCGCAACGCATCCGTAGCTCAGCTGGATAGAGTACTGCCCTCCGAAGGCAGGGGTCGTGGGTTCGAATCCCGCCGGATGCGCCAGATAATGAAAAGCCCCAGGTGAAAACCTGGGGCCTTTTTGTTTCTGCAGGTGCGACTCAGTTGTGAACCTGCTTGATGCCATATGGCAGCGCAACGGTATCGACGACGATATCCGCCGGCAGCGAGTACAGAGTGAGAATGCGACAGGCAATAGATGCCTAGCACCAGAGCGTGTCAGGGAAGTAGCCGCGCTTGAGATCCCCTGAGCAGAACCGCAGGCCAACATCACGGGCCGTACCCGAAGGCGTTGCTGCTGGTACGTTCGAAGAGCGTGCCACAAGCGGCGAGCGCACCGCCCAGAACACCAGCGCCGGACTTCGATGAAGGCGTTTGAGCATGAGCAATCCCTTTCTGCCAGAGCCTTCCTGGCCGATGTCGCAGGATGCGTATCGCAAACTCCGCGAACAACTTGATAGCTGGATGCGCATCACATCGTGACGTCAGGGCATATGAAGGCCTGGAAACGCGATAGAACCCAGGCAGTAGAGCGGACTCATAGATCAGAGACGAGCCACATCTCGTTACGCGCCCTAGGGTTTACCGTTCATGGTGCATACATCGCGACGGCAATGGCCTTATCAGGCGTTCGTAGGTGCTCGAGATGAGCAGCAGAGGATGGAGGAAAGCGCATGGAAATTCTGACGCTGATCGTGACCGCCTTCGTGGTGCTCTCGATTTATTCCTGGCAACGCTCGAGGCCCAAATTACCTCAGCAGCGGCGCAAGCGCAGCGGTCTGAACGGGCAGGATTCCAACCCTGACCTCGGGGGCGGAGGCTTCGGCGATGGTGGTGGAGGCGGAGACTAGGCCACAAAGTACAAGGCCCAGGTGTCGAACCCTAGCCTTGTGCCTTATCGACACTATCAGTTGCTGCCCATCAGCACCGGGGCATTCGCAGGCAGGCTAGAGCTCTCTGGGTTGATCATCCTCGCGTTGATCCTTTCCAGACTTGCGACGCAGCCAGCGGCGAATATCACCGATGATCATCACGACGGCACCAATGACGGTGAGCGCAACGAAGGCAAACACGAATTTGGCCAGCAGATCAATTGCGCTGGCGGCAAGACGCTGATTGCCATATGAGAAACTGGCCAGCGCCAGGTCGTTAAACCCCAGCGTCAGCAGTACGGGAAGAGCGACCCTGAATACTCGCAGGCATTTCAAAGCGACAGAGTTCATCGTCTTGCCTCGTAGATATCACGGGGCAGCATGGCAGTATCGACGACGAAATCCACCGGCATCGAATAAACCGTCAACACCGGGCAGGCTATCGATGCCCAGCACCAGAGCGTGGCCGGGAAGTAGCCGCGATTGAGTTCATCGGAGCCAAACAGCAGGCCAAAGTTGTAGGCAGTGCCGGAGTAATAATCGGGCCCGAAATGGCTGCTAGATGATCGGCCGAACAGTGTGCCGCAGCCAGACAATGCGCTCACTAGAATAGCCAGCGCGGAGATTCGATAAATGCGTTTGAGCATGAAATCCTTTTCCATTCGAGGCCATCATGGCCGCAAAGCAGGGTACGCATCTGCCCGCCAGGCCACAACCTCGACTACCGCTTCCGGCCTGAAGATGTGGCTTAGATCACTCCCAGCGTTGGCGCCCAGGCGATGTCGCCAAGGTAATCATCCAGGCGGTGGAGAAAACTCAGGCAGCCGCCAAGTAAGACTGCAACCGCCTGAACGAACAATGCCGCACCCAAAGGTGCGGCATTGTTCGTTACAGCGCTCGAATCAGCTCAGCGCGTCACGGCTGTGCACGCCGTCGACCAGGCGTTGGATACCCAGCGGGTTGGCGTTCTGCAGGGCCTCTGGCAGGACATCGTCCGGGTAGTTCTGGTAGCACACCGGACGCAGAAAGCGGTGGATGGCCAGGGTGCCGACGGACGTGCCACGGGCGTCGGAGGTCGCCGGGTACGGGCCGCCATGGACCATGGCATCACAGACTTCCACGCCGGTCGGGTAGCCGTTGAGCAGCACGCGGCCGGCTTTGACTTCCAGCAGCGGCAGCAGGTCGCGGAAGGCGTCGAGGTCGTCGCGTTCGGCAATCAGGGTCGCGGTCAGCTGGCCGTGCATGCTCTGCAGGGCGCGGGTCAGCTCGGCGCTGTCGGCGACTTCGACGATGATGGTGGTCGGGCCGAAGACTTCTTCCTGCAGCAGGTGGTCACCTTCCAGCAGCATGCTGACGTCGGCCTTGAACAGTTGCGGCTGGGCCTGGTTGCCGGCCTGCTCGTTGCCTGCCAGGCGGCTGACCCGGGCATGCCCGCTGAGCTGCGCCACACCGTTGGCATAGCTGCGCAGGGTGCCGGCGTTGAGCATGGTCTGCGCCGGTTGTGCGCCGATGGCATCGGCCAGCCCGGCGACGAACTCGCTGAACTCGGCACTGCGAATGCCGATGACCAGGCCGGGATTGGTGCAGAACTGACCGCAACCCAGGACCACGGAACCGGCCAGTTCCTTGGCCACGGTGGCGCCGCGCGCCTTCAGTGCACCCGGCAGGACGATCACCGGGTTGACGCTGGACATCTCGGCGAACACCGGAATCGGCTGCGGACGGGCAGCAGCCATGTCGCACAGGGCACGACCGCCTTTCAGCGAACCGGTGAAGCCTACGGCCTGGATGGCCGGGTGCTTGACCAGGATCTCGCCGACGCCGCCGCCGAAGATCATGTTGAACACGCCCTTGGGCATGCCGGTCTTCTCGGCGGCGCGGATCAGCGCATCAGCCACGCACTCGGCGGTCGCCATGTGGCCGCTGTGCGCCTTGAACACCACCGGACAGCCGGCCGCCAGGGCCGACGCGGTATCGCCACCGGCGGTGGAGAAGGCCAGCGGGAAGTTGCTGGCACCGAAGACCGCGACCGGGCCGACGCCGATCTGGTACTGGCGCAGGTCAGGACGCGGCAGCGGCTGGCGCTCCGGCAGGGCGCGGTCGATGCGTGCACCGTAGAAGTCGCCGCGACGCAGGACCTTGGCGAACAGGCGCATCTGGCCGCTTGTACGGCCTCGCTCGCCCTGGATGCGGGCAGCCGGCAGCGCCGTCTCGCGGGTGACCAGCGCGACGAAGTCGTCGCCGAGGGCGTCGATCTCGTCGGCGATGGCCTCGAGGAACTCGGCGCGGCGCACGGCCGACAGGTTGCGATAGAGCGGATAGGCGGCGGCAGCGGCCTGGGCAGCGGCGTCGACTTCTTCCGGCGTGGCCTGGATGAAGGTGTAGGGCAGCGCTTCACCGCTGCTGGCGTCGAGGCTCTTGTGCTCCACGGTGCCCGCAGCACGGCGCTCACCGCCGATGTAATTGTGGCCAGTCAGACTCAGCATGGCGTTCTCCTGTCAGATGATGGCGAACGGAGCGCCATCGGGACACTGTATGAGCCCGGCGGCAATGCCGGGATTCGCAACCGTCTGCACAGTTGTAGGACGTATGATAAGTGATGACTTAGGTATTTGTCCTCCCCCGGCAGTCTCGCGGCTTTCCTGCAGGCGATCGGGCACGACAGCCTGCCCAGTGGCGGCGGTGAGTTCCGAAGCATGGAGGAACGTCGCTGCAGCGCGGCAGCGAAGGGCGCGCCGGCCCTCTGGCGGGCCGGCAGGTCTTGCAGCTGCTGCGCAGTCAGCGACTGAGCATGAAGGTCTCGAACTCCAGGTCTTCCAGCGCGTCATTGAGCCGGTACAGGCCCAGCAGCACGCACAGCAGCAGCGACAGGGTGAAGCCGTAGCCGAAGAAGGTCGGGCCGAGCATCTGGCTGAACAGGGTCAACGCACCGTTGGCCAGTACGAACAGCACGCACAGTTCGAGCACGATGGCGCGCTTGTCCAGGTAGAAGAACACGTTGAGCAGGGCCATGAACACGACCTGGATGCTCACGCCGATCACGTCGATGTAGAACAGCGGCAGGTAGTAATGGGAGATGCCCAGCCACGACAGCAGCTGCGGCGCCAGCAGGAACAGCAGCACCAGCGTCAGGCCCTGCACCTTGCAGATTTCCATCAGGCCCTGACGGATCGCCAGGATCATCTGCTCCTTCAGCCAGCCGATGTGCTGCAGGGTTTCACCTCCCCGGATCGCGTCGTAGACGCGCTCGTACCATTCGGCGAAGTCCGTCTCGATGCGCACCAGGAACACGGCCATGCCGGGGATGATCGACAGGTAGGCGAGGAAGATCGGCAGGTCGTAGAGAATCGAGGCGCGCAACGGGCCGATCACCGCTTCCGAGGTCGTCGGGTTGAACCAGAAGATGAACTTGTCGATCCAGATGCCCAGGTTGTAGCAGAGCCCGGTCAGCAGCAGGCTGATGAACACCTGGCGGCGCTTGAGGAAGTCGAAGGCGACCAGGCGCTCGGCCGGATACTCGCGGAGGATGTCGAAGAGGAAGATGAACAGCAGGCTGGAGTGGCCGATCAACAGGCCCAGCAGCAGGCCGTCGATGTTCAGGAAGCGCAGCAGATAGGCCGATGCCACCATCAGCGAATAGCCGAGAAACATCACCCCGAGGATGCGGTTGTACGCCTTCATCCCCGACAGGAAGATGATCACCAGCCACAGGTTGCAGAGCACGACGAAGTTGGCCATCACCAGCAGGCGGTAGGAGAACGACTGCTCGAACAGCAGGCTCAGCACGACGATCGCCAGCAGCCCGGAGAACACCGTGACCAGCAGCAGGATGCCCACCAGGTTGGGCAGGATCATGTCCAGGCGGCGCTCGAACAGGCGATCGGAGACGAAGCGGGTGAAGAACAGCTGCAGGCCGCCGGTCAGGATCAGCGACGTGGCCATCAGGTAGGTCACCGTGACCAGGAACTGGCCGATCAGCGTTTCCGGCAGCACCGCCCCCAGGCTCAGCACACCGATGAGCATCACGCTGATGATCGACAGCACCCAGGGGCCGGAGCTGATCAGGCCGGCATACAGGTAGGCGCGCATCGTCGAGGTGTAGGAGTCCTTGGAGAGGATCTTCCTCAGTTCAAAACCTATGCCGGCCATCTACGCGCTCTCCGTGCCTTCGCGGTACAGCTCGCGGTAACGGGCGAGCATCAGTTCTTCGGTGTAGTAGCGCCGCACGCGTTCGAGGCCCACCGCCTGGGCGGCATGCCAGCGCTGCGGATCGCGTAGCAGGGAGAGGATCGCCCGCGAGGTGGCCTGGGGGTCGGCGATCGCCACCACCTCGCCAGCCGTGCCGAGCTGGCGATCCTCCTCGCTGAAGCCCTCGACCAGCTCGCGACAGGAGCCGACGTCGCTGGTCACCACCGGCGTACCGGCCGCCCAGGCCTCCAGCACCACCAGCGGCTGCGCCTCGCTGATCGAGGTCAGGACCATCACGCCCAGCTGCGGGACGACCTCGCGCACCTGGCGGAAACCGAGAAAACGCACCTTGTCCTGCAGGCCGAGACTCGCCACCAGGCTGTGGCATTCGGCGGCGTAGTCGGGGTCTTCCTCTTCCGGGCCGACGATCCAGCCCTCGGCCTCCGGAATGACACTGACCACGCCACGGATGGCGCGGATGAAGGTCTTGACGTCCTTGATCGGCACCACGCGCCCGACCAGCCCCGCCACCGCCGGTACGCCCTCGGGACGGCTGGCCAGCGCCTGGTCCCAGCTGTCGAGGTCGATACCGTTGGGAATCACCCGGGTACGCTCGGCCGGCGCCCCATCGCTGACCTGGCGCAGGCGATTGCCTTCGTACAGGGCGATGATCGAATGCGCCGAGCGATAGGTGATCAGGCCGATGCGCTCGAAGAAGCGGATCCACAGGCGGCGGATATAGCTGACTTCCGCATCCAGGCCAGTGCTCAGGCGCTCGTCCGGGCTCTCGGCGATCCAGCCTGCCTGGGCCAGGTCGATCTTGCGCTCCTTGGTGTAGATGCCGTGCTCGCTGAGCAGGTAGTGGCAACCCCAGCGGCGCTGCAGCACGCTACCGAGCAGGCCGGCGTAGCCGGTCGAGATGGAGTGCAGCATGCGCGCCCGCGGCAGGCTCCGGGACACCTCGGCGAGCATGAACAGCGGCGCCTGCATCGAGCGCAGCGTCCAGAAGTAGTTGACGAACGAGGGGTCGGCGCAGTGCTGGGTGTAGCCATCGACCATGGCGTCCCAGCTGGCGCGGCTCTGCATGAACGCCTCGCGGCCGATGCGCCCCACCGCCAGGGTGTCGACGAAGGCATCGCCCTGCTCGCTGCCCGGTTCTTCCGGGTAATGCAGGAAGCGGTGCACGTCCATCATCAGCTCGGCGAGCTCCGGCGTCGCCCGCGAGCTGGTCGCGGGCATGGCGCTCCAGGCGTCCTCGAGGAAGTGCTCCTGGATGTGCACGACATTGTCCGGAATCGCGTAGTGCCGCTTGCCGTAGGCCTCCTTCTGGCCGCCGATGAACAGCACCGAGAAGGTCAGCTCGGGCAGGCCCAGGATCAGCTGGTTGATCCAGCTGGAGACACCGCCGCGCACGTACGGCCAGGTACCCTCGAGCAGCAGGCAGATATCGACGTTCCGCACGTCGGGAACGGTGGTTTTCTCACTCATAGCCAGTATTTTGCCAATGCCGCGAAGGGGGGGCGTTGCAACATGTCAGCCGGCATGCTGGCCAGCATCTGCGGGATTTCGTCGTAGCGTTGCCGACGGAAGGCGATCTCGGCCTGGTAGGGCGCCAGCTGCGCTGCGCCCGTGCCGGTCTGCGCCGCCTGCTCGAACTGGGACGAGGCTTCGTCCAGGTTGCCCAGTTCCATGGCGATACGCCCGGCCAGCAGATGCAGCTCGCCACTCGGCTCGCCCTGCAGCGCCGTACCGACATGGCTCCAGGCCTGCTGCAGCACGTGCTCGAGCACGCTGCCCTGGGCCAGGCCGACGTAGGCCAGCTCCCAGTACCAGCGCGCCAGCTGGCCATGCAGGGCGAACTTGCGCTCGGCCTTGGTCTTTTCCATGCTCGCCAGCGCCTGTTCGATGCGCTGGTTGATGCGGCTCTCGCGCTGGTCGAGCATCGAGTAGGCCAGCAGGCGCACGTCATCGGAGGGGTCGCGCAGGGCCAGCTTGAGAATCGGGATGGCTTCCTTGCTGCGCATGCGCCGCGTGGCGAAGATCGCCGTCAGGCGCTGGTCCGGGTCCGGCGCGTGGCGCAGCACGTCCTGCAGGCCGCCATCGCTGAACATCAGTTCGCGCGTGCGCTCCCGTGGGCGGAACGGCAGCTCGGGCACCGCCGTCGCTTCCCAGGGCTGGACCTTGCGCTTGCGCGGCAGGTAGAGCGCGGGGAACAGCGCCAGGGCGACGCCGATCATGCCGATCAGCGGAATGAAGAACGACAGGCTGAAGATGAACAGCGGGCTCCACGGCAGCGGGAAGCGATAGCGGCGTGGCAGCAGCAGCCAGATGCCGGCGGTCAGCATGGCGCTGCCCAGGCCATGCGCGGAGGCATACAGCAACGCTGCCTGGTGTGCCGGCAGGTCGCTGACCGCACTGGCCCAGCTGCCCAGTTCGAGCAGCGCGGCGCCGCTAAACAGCCACTTGCTGATCATTCAGGGCACACTCGTTGAACAGGAAGTGCCGCAGCGCATCGCGCTCGTCGCCGCCTTCGAAGAGGAATCGATGGGTCTGCACACCCAGTGATTCCAGCTCGCGACCCTGGCCGAAGCGCTCGGCGAAGAGTTGCTTCAGACGCACCAGATAGCCCTTGGAGCCCTCGCCCGACGTCAGCGGCAGGAGGACCAGCACCAGGCGACTGCCGCGCCCGTTGATGACCTTCAGTTGCACGTCAAGACCACGCTGGCTGCTCTCCAGCAGACGCTGGACCTCCTCGCCGTTGTCCTCCGCCAGCTCGAAGGCGAAGAGGCTGGCCGGCAGGCCATGATCGCGCGCATCGCTGAGCGAGCGCTTGAGCAGCTGCGAATACTGCTGGGCATCGGCATCCGGCAGCTGCAGGGCCTGCGCATCACTCATCAGCAGGTCGGCGATGTGCCCGGCGAGAATGGCCAGCAGGCTGAAGCTGCGCTCATGGAACATGAAGAACGGCATCTGCTGAATGGCCAGCACGGCCAGGATGCGCTCCTCGGTGTCGATCAGCGGCACACAGGCCTGCAACATCGAATGGCGCCCGCCCTCTCCACGATCGAGCACGTCGGAACGCACGCTGACCAGCTCGCCACGCTCCAGGCACTGCTTCAGCAGGATGTCGTTGCCCTTGAGCTCGCCCATCTCCCCCAGCACGGCCAGCGGCTGCTGGGCGATACGCTGGTTGTCGATGACCCGGTACAGTCCCGCGACCCGCAGCGAGCCGTACTGGCCGAGCAGCGACAGCACCGAATCGGCCAGCGTCTTCAGCGCATCGTGATCCCCCGGCAGCGCACGCAGTTGCTGGCGCAGGCTGAGCAGCGAGCTGCGCAGGCTCTGGTCGTTGCCGGCCACCCGCTGTTCCAGGCGGTCGTGGGAAATGCGCAGGATGTGGTGGGAACGGGTGAACTCGTCGAGGCGCAGCTGGCGGTATTCGTTGGCCAGGCTCAGACGCTCCAGACGGCGTTCCCAGATGTCGCGGAATTCGCCGACCAGCATGCTGCACAGCAGCATGCCGACGATGAAGGAGGCTGGCGTATCCGCGTACAGCTCGTTCCCCGCGATGCGCAGCACGAACAGCGCCGCGATCAGCAGCGCCGCACTGAACAGCCCCTGGAGGAATCCGTAGCGAACGCCGAGCAGTATCGGCACCAGGATCATCCAGGGGAACGACGCTGCCACGAGCAGCGGGTCCGCCGGCGACAGCCAGTAGCCGAAACCGAGGGCCAGGAGCGTCAGCAGGCAGCTTTCCCACCAGGAAACGCGGCCGCTGGCCCTTGGCGCTAGAGTGAAATCCTTGTGGGCAGACTGCATCGTGATTACTCGAAGTCGAGGTTACCTACCAGTTTACGCAGCACTTTCTGGGCAGCACCTGCAACGCTCTCACGGGACCAGCCGGCGCGTGCGCCACTGGAACTCCAGACCACACGACCGCTGGCCGGTTCGAGAATCTGCAGGCTGATGCCGACTGCCGGCTCGCCGTCCAGGCCGTTCTTGTACTGCCACTCTTCCACGCTACCAGTGATCACGTAGGCCAGCTTCTGCTCACGCGCCCAGGCCAGCGCCTGGCTCTGACGCTCACGGTCGTCCTGCAGCAGCAGGTCCTTCTGCGGTTGCTGCGGGTACATCAGCGGGGTCACACCCTCTTCAGCCAGGATGCTGATCAGGATCTGCTCGGCGCGCTCGCCGGCCTGCGGCGCCTGGGCATAGTTGACCAGCGGGGCGACGCCCCACGAGGCATCGCGCGGCAGCGTCTGGTTGCCGCCGCCGCTGAAACTGGAGCAACCCGTGACGAACAGTGCAATGGCCACCAGGGCCAGGCAACGTATGCTTTGCATCTTCATTCCTCCTTTGAGAATCCTTGCTTAGCGCCCGAAACGGGTGCTGTAGGTAATACCGAGCGAACCACCGGGATCACCCTCCCCCCCTCTGGGGGCAGACTGGTAACCGAGGGTCATGGCCAGCTCGTCGTCGCCGAACAGCTCGACGCCGATGCCGACGTTGATGCCGTAGTTGAATTGCCGCTCCGTCCACTGCCAGCCGGCGAGGGTATCGATCATCCAGGTGAACTGCGGACGTGTCCTGTTCAGGGCGCCCGGGAAGCCTCGCCGCCAGGTGCTGGCGACATAGAGCTGACCATAGCGGCTCTGCATCAGCTCGGTGCCTTCGATCGTGGCGCCCGGCTCGTTGTCGAACGGAATGTAGGCACCGCCATTGGCGTTGAGCAGGTCAGTGGCGACCTCGCTCTCCACGCTGTTGTTCTGATAGTCCACGCCCGAACGCAGCAACCAGGACGGGTCGTCGAAGAACACCGTGTGGCCCCACTCCAGCGACACGCCCTGGCCGCTGCCGATGGCATCGCCCTGTCGGGAACTGTAGTGGTTGTGCGTCAGCGACCAGCTCAACTGGTCACGCGCGGAGAAGCCGTGCTGGCCCCGGAGACGCACGCCGTCGCGCATGCCCAGGGCGCGCAGCAGGCCGGTGTCTTCGGCCTCGCGATGCCAGTCGAACGCCAGCCCCAGCTCATCACGCGAGCTCAGGCGCCAGCTGCGCTCGATGCCCAGGCCATGGCGGTCATCGTCGTCGCGCAGGCTGCTGTCGAGAATCAGGCGCAGGTCGCCGTCGTCCAGGGTGCGGCGCGCCTCCAGCTTGAGGTTGCGCTCGTTGCCGAGTACCGCGCTGTCCAGGTTCGAGCTGTTGTAGCGGCCCTGCTCGAGCTGCAGGTCGGCATACCAGTCATCGCCGAGGTAGCGGGCCACCTGCAGGCGCGGACCCTTGAAGTCCAGGTCGCCGAAGTCGGTCTTGCGCCAGCCCAGCTGCAGGCCCTGCGGGGAGCGCTCGAGCATGCCGGTGGTCTGGTAGAGCAACTGCTGGCGGATCGAATCCGGTTGCCCATCGCCCTGGGCACTGAGTCCCGAGGCCAGCGCCTCGCCCTCATGGCCGAGACGCGAGAGCACTTCCACCGTGTTCGCGGCATCGAGTCCGCCGTGTTCGAGCAGACGCTGCATCTGCGCGTGGTTGTCGTTGCGCAGCGCCTGCTGGATCTCGTCGTAGCTGCCGGCCTTCAACCCGCGCTCTGCCCCCCAGGCCAGCCAGTCGTCCTTCAGCGCCGACTGGTTGCTGGCATCGAGGCGCTCGAGGAAATGCTCGAACCACAGCTGCAGGGTCGCCTGCTCGCCGTTCCACAGACGCTTCGCCTGCGCCAGCGACGTCAGCGTGCCCTGCGACCCGGCCAGCAGGCGCAGGTACATGGCATAGCCTTCGGGCGTCGCAGTGACGCGTTGCAGATTGAGGTTGCGCAGCAGCTGGCGGCGCAGACGCCAGGCCAGGTCCTCGTAGCCGGCGGCCTCGGCCGCATCGGCATAGGCCGCGAGCACCAGGCGATCGGTTGGATTCGACTTGAGGTGCTGACGGAACCAGCGCAAGGCTTCCTGGGTGTTGTTGAGCAACATGTAGCCGGTGGCATAGGGCAGCCACAGCCGGCTGTCCGTCACGGCCAAAGCACGCCACTCCGGCAGCAGTTGCGCCAGCGAGTCGCGCTGGGTGTTGTCGATGTAGAACCACAGGATGCGCTGACGCACCAGGTTGTCATCGGGGAACAGGGCCAGCGCCTGCTGGTAGTAGGCCTGGGCCTGATCGAAATTGCCGTCCTGGGCGGCCAGCGCGGCACGGGCAATCCAGTACTGCGAGTTGTCACGTCCGTTGGGCGACTTCTCCGCATCGACCAGCAGTGCTCGCAGGGCATCCCAGTCACGCAACGTCTCGGCCAGTTGCAGCGCGACGATCAGACGCGTCACCCGGCCCGTGCGCTGCCAGCTATCGATGAGAATCCGCAGGGAGCGCTTGGGGTCGATATCCCAGTACAGGCGAATCAGGCGATCCTCATCCTCCAGGCCCAATGGCACGTTGAGGCTCAGCAGTCGATCGTACGAGGCGCGCACTTCCCCATCGCGTTCGAGTTCCCAGGCCAGATTGGCGCGCAGCTGCCAGAACTCGGGATCGTCCACCTCGGGTGAATCGGCTGCGGTCAGCACCTGCCAGGCCTGGTCCGGCTCGAACAGGTTCCAGTGCACCTTGGCCCAGCGGATGCGCTCCTTGATCGTCAGCGGCCCGCGTGCAGCCAGGGCCTGCCACTGCTCCACCTCTTTCCTGAACTGCTGCGTGTTCTCCATCAGCATGCGCAGACGCTGCCGCGCGAACAGGTGGTTGGGATAGCGTTGCAGGTAGGCCACCAGCCAGGCCTCGGCATCCTCGGGGGTGCCGCGGGTTTCGTGGCTGTAGACCAGGGTGTCGATCTCCACATCGGTCATCTGCCGGTGGGCGTCGATGGTGGACAGCGTCGCGATCACCTGGTCAAAATCGAACAACTGCAGGGCATAGCGCCAGACCCGCTCACGCAACTCCGGGTCTTCGCGCTGCGCCAGCATCTGCACCCAGTAGCTCAGCGCCTGCTGGGTGTGCCCGGTCCACTCGGCCAGGCGCGCCACTTCGGCCACCATGTCGTAGTCGTCGGGCGTCAGCGCCAGCAACTCGGGCGCCAGCTGCCAGGCCCGATCGACCGCACCGGATGCCAGGCTCAGGTGGAAATCGGCGGTCAGTGCGCGCGGGTCGTCCCTCTTCAGGCTCAGCCAGCGCTGAATGAAGCTTTCCGCCAGGTCATAGCGGCGCCCGCCCTGGGCGGCATCGACACCGGCTGCCAGCCAGTCGAGGGAAGCCTGTTGCGCGTCGAGTTCGTCCAGGTGCAGAGCCAGCAGTTGCGCCGCCTGCTCGGGATGATTCGCCGCGAGCAGGGCATCGAACGCTTCTCGCAGGTGTTCCATGCGCACCTGCGGATCGCTGTCTTCCGCCGCCAGCTGCTCATAGAGCTGCGCCGCGCCACTCTGGTCGTTGTTGGCCAGGCTCCAGATCGCCGCCTCGCCCAGCCAGTGCGTGCGCTTCTCGCTGTCGCGCTCGGCCAGCTCGCGGTAGGCCAGCACGGCGACGTCCAGTCCGCCGATCTCCAGCGAGTAGCGCGCCAGGCGCTCCAGCATGGCATTGTCCAGGTCGGCGATCTTCAGGCTGCGCAGTTCGTCGATCAGCGCCGCCCGCTGTGCATCGCTGATACCGTCCGGCTGGGCCTGGGCACGCAGCACGTCGAGCATCGCCGAGTAGAACGGCGTCGCGGACAGCAGACGGCCCTGCAACTGCTCCAGGTATTCGCGGGCACGGGTGAAGTCACCGACCTGAATCAGCTGATCGATCAGGCGCAGCTTGAGCTTGTCGTCTTCCGGGTGGGCCTTGATCAGCAGTTCGGTGTAACTGATGGCGACGGCGTCCGGCCGGTCGTCCGCGTCCGGCAGGAACACGTCCTCGCTCTTGTACGACAGCGCCAGCAACGCCACCACGAACCCGGCAACCAGCAGGATCATCCAGGGGTTGAGCAGGCGTGTGCGCGGCACCTTTTTCTTAGTTACAGATGAGTTGCGCATCGCTCACCTGCTTCATCGGCAATTCGAAGTGCCATACGCCATCGTCGTGCGTGCCGCTGAACCGGCCGCCCCCTGCCTTCACATGGCACGAACCGGCCGAGCGCACGCTGAAACTGAGCGGAAACTCGCCCTGGAAGGAAAACGTCACGCGCTTGTCGTCCAGGTAACGCCAGGCGGTCAGCGGAATGTTCGCCTCTTCCAGTGCCGGGCGCGGGTCACGGGTGTCGCGCAGGGCCAGCAGCGCATCGGCGCCACTCAGGTGCACGTAGCGCCCCTGCGGCAGATCACGCACCCCGGCGACGCCCCTGGAGCGGGCCAGGTCCGGCCAGCCCAGGGCCGGATCCAGGCGCAGCGTGCGCATGCCTACCAGGCCCTTCACCTGCCAGCTGCCGTCGCTGCGCCTGGCCAGGCTGGCGCGGTACAGTCCCTCGACCCGCTTGATGTAGTCGCTCATCCACAGCGACAGCGGCTGGCCATCGAGAATGGTCTGGTAGGTCTGGCGCATGGCCCGGATGGAGGCCTGCTTGGTCCCCGAGTAGAAATGGTAATAGAGGTGGAAGCCGCGCAGGCGGCGCGGACTGTCGGTCAGCGCGAAGGTGTCCTGGACGTCGCGGAAGCCGTAGTAGGGCCCCGTCCACAGGTTGGTGTAGACGTTCTCGTTGATCACCGGGGCGTAGAAGTGCAGCCCGCCGGAGGTCGGCCGGATCAGCGGATAGAGACCGGTCAGCGAGGGGTAGGCCTTGGTCAGCACGGTGTTGCCGCCGTTGACGTTCGGCAGACCACTGTCATACGCCAGCTTGATGGTTTCGGCGCTGGGCATGGCATCGCCGGACCAGAAGATCATCTTCACCGGCTTCTTCGGAGTGGTCAGGCGCTGGTTGATGTAGTCCCGCGTGCCGACGACCTCACGCGTGAAGTCCAGCGTCTTGTAGCCCGGAATGGCCATCATGTAGCCGTATTCCGCCTCGAAGTTCTCGCGCTGCGAGGCCTTTTCCGGCTGCCAGAAGAACGGGTGGCTGAAGGTGTGGCTGGCGACCTCGACCTTGGGATCGGCGAAGATCTTGCGGGCGATGGGTTCCAGCTCACGCGCCAGGTGCGGGTACATGCCACGCGGGCCGACTTCACCCTCGATCACCGACACCGAGGTCAGCAGCGGATAGGGATTGATGAAATCCTCCAGCACCTGGATACCCGAGTAAGGCGAACCGGGGACTTCGGCACGGGACACGAAACCATCGCCGTCCAGGTGCACGGTGGCGATGCGCCGGCCGTTTTCCGTGGTGGTATCGGGGCGCGGCAACGCCGGCAGCTTGAAGGCACGGGTGATGAAGGCGAACGGATCGAGTACCCAGCGCCGATGATCGAGCCCCTCCTCGAATACATAGGGCGCCATCGCGTAGCCGCCCCAGTCCCCGGTGGCCACCGGCACATAGACACGTTCGTCGCTCTCCAGGGACAACGCTGCCTGGGTACGCTCGGGCGCGGTCACGGTCAGCGGCGGCACGTCCCGCGTGCGCAGACGCAAAGGCGCTTCGAAGCCGCCGACCAGCGTGGCATCGTGGGACAGCAGCACGGCATCCTTGCCGACCGGCTGCGAACGCGTGCGGATACCCAGGCGATCCAGCAGGCTGTCGTTCTCGGTGGGCATCCCGGCGAGAAAGGCGAGCGGCACCTGCTCGTCGAGGCGCTGGCCCAGCCAGTTCTCGAAGTAATCGCGGTCCACCGGCGAGCCGCTGGTCATCCACACCACGATGCCCGTGTAGAGCCCTTTCAGCGGGCGCTGCGGCAGCGTGGTATCGGCCGGCCAGTAGTCGACCCGGTACCCCAGGTATTCGAGCAGGCCGCCAAGGTGCACGTGCCCCGGGTTGTCTTCGAGCTCGCCCTCGCGCGCATCGTAGACCAGGGCGATACGCCGGGGCTGGACCTCCACGCCGCTGATGCCCATGGCATTCAGCGCTGGGGAGGTCACGTAGGGGATGAAGCCTTCCTCGGTCAGCCGCGCAGCCAGCTGGCGCGCCTGTTCGCGCTGCTCTGGCGGCAAATACTCGATCGCCACCACCGGAATGCCCTGGGCCCGCACCTTGTCGAGGTGCAGCTGCAACCAGTCACGATCGCTCTGCGACACCGCCTTGTAGCCACCGCCCGCATCCCACCCGGCATAGAGGGACTCGACGGCGACTGCGGCGGCAACGCCCGGCAGCTCCGGCAGCACGTCGAAGCCACGGTTGAAGAACAACTTGAGCGTCGGTTCACGCCGGTGCAGTTCGTTCAGCAGGCTCTTCAGCGCCTCGCGCTGGCCGTCCTGGAGCGCCTGCGCCTGCAGATGGAAGCTGTCCAGGGTGTCGAGGAACAGGCCGGCGTAGCCCTGCTGGCGCAGCGCGCTGGCGCGCTCGAAGAGGTATTCGCGCCAGGCCGGCGAATCCAGGTCCATCACCTGGCTGTTCCAGGCAGCGTTGCGCACAGCACTGGTCGCCTCGCTCAACCCCGCCTGGGTGACATCGCCGGCGAATTCGCCGACGGACAGGTAGGCGAAGACCTCACTGCCCTGGGCCTTGAGGTAATCCAGATCCTTCGACGTGGCATGACCGGGCTCGACCACCACCCACTCGAACTGCGACAACTCGGGCAGGGGCAACTGATCGGCGTACCAGAAGGCTACGCTGGCAGGCTGAGCAAATGTCGTGGAAGCGAAAAATGCGACCGCCAGGCCGAAAAGCCGGGCAATTCCCTTGGAGGACTTCACCTGCATGACCTACTGCACTGGAAAGAGCGCTTGTGCGCTTACTGCTCGACAAAAGCCTCTGACGAGACTTCCCCCATAAACGTCAGGAAACCGGCTCCACCCCACGGAAACCGAGCGAAACTTGACATCAAAAAGCTGGCATATTGAATCAGCCCAACCAAGGATATGTCAATTTTTTGATCAGACAATGACCAAAAAAACGAACACCCCTCAAGTTAGTCAAATTACCGTCGAGCGCTAACGTGAAATCCGTCACACGGGAAACAACCCTTTAATATCAGAGACAAAGGCGTGTCGAGGCGGAGCGCCAAAAACCTGTCAAGACGCGGATTCGCGAATGCCGCCGCCCATTCCACCGACAGACGGTCACGAAGCCGTTGCGCGGCGCCACCTCAATCCAGACCAGCAGCCCGTCGCTGCGCTATCCGCCAGGACGCCAGCGCGCCGGTGGATTCACACCGGCGCGCTGGCCTGCATGGAGGCACGAGCGGAGAACGCCAGCTGGAAGTCACGCAGCAGCGGATGCGTGGCACGCCAGTCGAGGTCGGCGAAGCGAAAATCCAGATAGCCCAGGGCGCAGGCCACGCCGATCTGCGCCAGATCGAGCGGCCCCTGCAGCTGTGCGGCCTGACGCTCCAGCTCGGCCAACGCCCGCCACACCTTGCCCAGCTGGCCATCGAGCCAGGCCTGCGACTGTTGCTCAGGCTCGCGCACGGCCTTTTCGTAACGTGCGAGCAAGGCGGCCTCCATCAGGCCGTCGGCCAGGGCCGCCAGGCGCAACACCTGCCAGCGTCCGGCATCGACCGGCAACAGCCTGGACCCCTGATGCAAGGTGTCGAGGTACTCACAGATCACCCGGCTGTCGTACAGCGCCTGCCCATCATCGAGCAGCAGCACCGGTATCTTGCCCAGCGGGTTGGCCCGGTTGACCCGCTCGTTGAGCGTGGTCGGCAACACGGCAGTGTCGAGCAGCTCGATGTCCGCCAGCAAGCCGGCCTCGGCGGCCAGCACACGAACCTTGCGGGCGAAGGGTGAAGCAGCGGCGTAGATCAACTGCATGTGCATGGTCCTCTGTGATTCATCAAGCATGGTGGTTAAGGCCTCGGGCCTCATGCGAGGTTGCCCGAGCGCGACGATAGCCCCGGACAAGAGCAGAAACCAGCATTCCCGACACCAGTTGACAGTCCGGATACGGCACAATCGGGCATCGCAGGAAAAGGACAGGCCGATGCTCATCGACGAAGAACTCACCCTGAAGAAGCTGGAGGTCTTTCTCGCCTTCATGCGCAGCGGCAACCTGGCGCGCGCGGCCAGCGAACTGCAGACCAGCAACGTCAGCGTGCATCGCGCCATCCACTCTCTGGAGAGTGCCCTGCGCTGCCCGCTGTTCAAGCACGAGGGGCGCAACCTGATCCCGCTGGAAAGCGCCTACTGCCTGGAAGAAAAGGCGCAGAAGCTGATCCAGGACGCCCAGGAGATGGTGCGCCTGACCCGCGAGGCAGCCGGCTTCGGCGCCGAGCGCTTCAAGCTGGGCGCCCTCTACTCGCTGACGGTGAAGACCGTGCCGCAACTGATCATGGGCCTGAAGCTGCGGCGCAGCGAGCTGAACATCGACCTGGTCCTCGGCTCCAACGTCGACCTGCTGTACAAGCTGAAGAACATGGAGCTGGACGCGATCCTGATCGCACTCGACGACAGCATCAGCGACCCGGACTGCGAACAGCTGGCGCTGTTCTCCGACGACATCTTCCTCGCCGCACCGAACGACTCGCCCTTCGCCGAACAGCCCGAGGTGGACCTGGCCGACCTGCGCAACGACACCTTCATCACCCTGACCCAGGGCTATGCCACCTTCCGCGATGGCGAGCGGGTGTTCCAGCAGGCCGGCTTCGAACCGAAGGTGGCGATGCAGGTGAAGGACATCTTCACCCTGCTCAGCATGGTCAGCTCCGGCGTCGGCTATGCCCTGCTGCCGGGGCGGGTGGCGGCGGTGTACGAGAACCGGGTGAAGCTGATCCCGCTGCAGGCCAAGTACCACCTGCAGCAGCATATCGGCGTGGTGTTCCTCAAGGCCAAGGAGCGCGACCCCAACCTGCTGGCGCTGCTCGCCGAATGCCGGATGTACAGCCGCCAGGCGTAGAGGCATCTCGACGCCCTCGCGACTGAAGGCATGCCTGAACGGGGCCATAAAAAAGCCCGCCATGACGGCGGGCGAAAGGTCAGCCCAGAAGGCCTCGCATCAGAAAGTAGAGCAACGACGGGCCAAGCAGGCAGCCCAGCGCGGTGTAGAAGGCCGCGGTCAGGCAACCATAGGGCACCAGCTTGGGATCGGTCGCCGCCAGGCCGCCGGCGACACCGCTGGAGGTGCCCATCAGGCCACCGAAGATCACCGCGCTGCGCGGATTGTCCAGGCCGATGTAAGGCGCGACGAAAGGCGTGGCCACCATCACCAGGATCGCCTTGATCAAGCCGGCGGCAATCGACAGCGCCATCACGTCGGAACTGGCGCCCAGCGCCGCACCGGTCACCGGGCCGACGATGTAGGTCACCGCGCCGGTGCCGATGGTGGTCAGGCTGACCACGTCGGTGTAACCGAACGCCATGGCCACCGCGACACCCGCGACGAAGGACGACAGCACGCCGACGAACAGCGCCAGTACCCCGGCGAACCCGGCGCGCTTGAGTTCCTCGACACTGACCCCGAAGCCGGTGGCGACGATGGCGAAGTCACGCAGCATGGCGCCGCCCAGCAGGCCAATGCCGGCGAACAGGGGAATGTCCACCAGGCCTTTCTGGCCACCTGTGTAGGCGCCGCCGATATAGGACAGCAACAGGCCGAGGAGGATGGCGATGGCCGAGCCATGCAGGCGGCCCTTGGTGAACTTGTCGGAGATCCAGTACGACACCCACATGGTGATGCCGATGATGGCGAAACCGCTGAGCATGCCGTAGCTGGTGACAACCTTGAGCAGAGATTCGTACATGGCGATCACCGTGGTGCTTTGGTCAGGGAGGAGGTGACATCGGTTTCAGGCTTCTTTTGCCCGATCCGGCTGAGCACGGGGACCAGGGCGAAGCCGGCGACGACGGCGGCGATACCCGCCAGGATCGCCATCGGCCCACCGCTGAGGGCACCGTAGACATTCTGCTGGGCGGCCATGGCGACCACGATGGGGATGTAGATGGCGCTCCAGAACTCCACGCCCTGTTCCGACTTGCCGGTGAACAGTCCGCGGTTCTTCAGGTAACTACCCAGGAATATCAGCAGCAGCATGGCGATGCCGACACCGCCTACGTTGGCGGGCACGCCGATGAGTTGCCCCAGCAGCGAGCCGATGAAGATGCCTGCCAGGGTGCAGAACGCCAGAAAGGCGACACCGTAGATGATCATTGTTGTTGTCCTCGTTTCACATATCGAAGTTGTTGTTCTTGTGCTTCGGTAAACGCTACGGCTCAGCGGTCGAGGCTTACCTCCTGACGCAACATGGCGTCGAGTGTATCCAGACGTGCGCCGGCAAAGGCGACAGCCTGTCCGGGTTCGAATACGCGCCGGGCCAGACCGGTGAGCACGCCGCCTGGAGGCAGTTCCAGGTGCAGGCGCACACCGCGCTCGTAGGCAGTGACGAGCGTGGCCTGCCAGTCGACGCGGCGGCTCATGTTGAACGCCAGGTCATCGCGCAGACGCTGTGGCTCGCGAATCACCCGTGCCGAGCTGCTGCTCAGGTAACGCGCCCGTGGCACATGCAGCGCAACCCCGGCGAAGGCCGCCGCCAGCTCGCGCGCCGGTGCATCGAGCAGCTCGCAGTGCGACGGCACGCTCATGGCCAAGCGCCTGACCGCAGCGGCGCCGAGGGCGCGGGCCCGCTCGGCGACCTGCGCCATGGCCGCATCGCTGCCGGCGATCACCAGCTGGTTTTCCGCATTGATATTGGCCAGGTACAGCGGCCCTTCGGCGTCGTCCAACAGGCGCTCGACGCTGGCCTGATCGAGGCCGAGGATGGCGGTCATGCCGTAGCCGGCGGGATAGGCGCGCTGCATCAGCTCGCCGCGCAGGGCGACCAGGCGCAGCGCATCGGCAAAATCCAGGGCCTCGGCCACCACCGCAGCGGCGTAGGCACCGATGGACAGCCCGGCGACATACTCAGGACGATGGCCGCGTTCGATAAGCAGGCGCGAGGCAGCGACACCGGCGATCAGCAGGCACAGCTGCACGGCGCGGGTGCCCTGCAGCGCCTCGGCCGAATCCAGCAGGCGCACATCCTCGCCCAAGGTGGCGCTGGCCTGTTCCAGGCAATCGTGGACGACCGCGGCATCCGGCAAGGCCTGGAGCATGCCGGGCTGCTGCGCGCCCTGGCCGGGAAAGGCCCAGAGCGTGCTCATGCCGCCACCTGCTGCAGGAGCCAGGGATCGTCGACCAGCTGCGGGCCGCGTTGCGTTTTCAGCAGTACGCGCGCCGCGTCACCGGCCCATTCGCGCAGCGCCACGGCGCCGTGCGGGGTTTCCAGTTGCAGGTCGATGCGGCCTGGCGCGGCGTCCAGCACGGCACACAGCCTGCGGGCCGAGGCGCGGTCGAGGGCGTGCGGCGCCAGCAGCGTCAGGTCGAGATCGCTCTGCGGGTGCGCCGCACGGATGCCGCTGGCCAATTCGAAACCCAGACTGCCGGTCACGCCCCAGGCCAGGCCGAAGCCATCCAGGTGCGGCGCGACATATTCGAGGGCACGTAACGCCGGCCAGTGCCGCTGAGCATGCGCACGCCAGCGCCCTGCCCTGGCCACGGACTGGGGGTTGACCAGCCGGCTGATATCGCTCAGGCGCATCCAGCTTGCATAGCGCTGTTCACGCGCGGCGCCACGGATACCGACCGCCACCCAGCCGGGTTCGGCGGGAGCGCGACGCACCACCACCGGCACATGCCCGCCCAGGGCGGCGCGAGCCCAGACCGGCGCCTCCTGCGGCAGGTGCTCGGGGCGCAGGCCCCAGAGCAAATCATGTGGACGGGGTGTCGGGTGCATCGCTGGTTCTCCGCAGGGCGGGGGCAACCCGCCGTTTCGTCTCATTCAGGAGCGGCGGGGTTCACCCGCCCTGAGCCTCACCACTGCGCGCGCAAGGCCTCGCGCACCTGCGTGGAGGCGGCACGATTGGCCGCGCCCAGGCGATTGCGCAGGTCTCGCGGGCTGCCGGCGATAGCCACCAGCGCCTGGCTCAGCGCCTCACGCACATGGGCCAGGTCGGTCGCTGTCGGCTGCGCCACCTGCTCCACGTCGAGCACCTGCGCGAGCAGGCCGAGCGAGGCGTAGCTGTCCAGGTCATAGGCCATCGGCGGCACGCTGGCGGCCAGCGCCTCCAGCTCGTCGACACTGCGCAGGGTGATGCGCGCAGCGGCGGCCTTGCCCATGGCATGCACCATCACCCCGGCGTCGCGCAGGGCGATCAGGCGGTTGGCCTGGTAGCCATGGGCGAGGAAGGCACCGGACATCGCCTTGCCCACCAGCAGGCCAACAACCGCATGCCCGGCCAGGCGCGCACGGGCATAGGCATCCACCGCACCGGCCAGCGCCTGATGAATGCCGTAGGCCTCCTCGCGGCGGCCGTAGGCCTGGCTCGGCACGTCGACGATGGCGATCAGCGCACGCTTGTGCGGGTTGTCGCGATCCGCCTCGATGGCCTCGTCCACCGCCTGCGCCAGGCCCCAGCCTTCGAGCAGGCCGACCTCGCCGTTGCGGGCGCGGGGGAAGGCATTGTCGGCATCGGCGACCACCGCCAGATAACGCACCGCCTGGCCGGCCAGTTCGCCATCGGCCACCAGCAGCGAAGCGGGCAAACCGGCCAGCGGCCGGGCATTGCCACTCAACGCCCGGAACCAGTGCAGGCCACGTTGTTCTTGGACTGTGCTCATGTTCATGCTCCCTGATAGGCGCTGCGTACGGCAGCGGCATCGGCCTGGATCGAAGTGTCGACGGCGCGCAGTCGCTGCAGGAACCAGGCGTGGCGCCGACTGCGCTCCAGCTCGGGCTTGCCCTTGGCGAACAGCCCATGCAGTTCGCTGCGGATGGCCTCGACGTCATCGCTCACATAGCCGTCGACCAGGCCACTGGCATGGCGCTGCTCGCCGCCGGTCAGGCTCCAGATGAACGGGCGGTCGCGTGAGTCGTACTCGTCCAGCCCGGCCTCCTGCTCGATCACCTGCGGGCCGTTGAGCCCCAGGCGTGCCTCGCGGGTCACCAGCAGGTAGCTGCACAGCCCGGCGGCGATGGACATGCCACCGAAGCAGCCGACCGGGCCGGCGACCAGGCCGATCACCGGCTGGTACTGACGCAGCTCGACGATGGCGGCCTGGATCTCGGCAATCGCCGCCAGCCCCAGGTTGGCCTCCTGCAGGCGCACGCCGCCGGTCTCCAGCAGCAGCACGGCGCGCGTCGGCGTGCCTGCCCGGTTGTCCTCGGCGGCCAGTTCCAGGGCGCCGGCGATCTTCGCCCCGCCCACTTCACCCAGGCTGCCTCCCTGGAAGGCACCTTCGATGGCGATCACCACGGCAGGCGCACCGTCGAGCAGACCCTTGGCCACCACCACGCCGTCGTCGGCCTGCGGCACGATGCCCTGCTGCGGCAGCCAGGGCGACATCAGCCGGGCGAAGGGATCGAGCAGCTCGCGAAAGCTGCCGTCGTCGAGCAGGGCGCGGGCACGCTGACGTGCGCCGAGTTCGGTGAAGCTGCGCTGCGCCAGCAGGCGCTGGATGTCCTGTTCAGCCATGGCTCAGCTCCTCCAGACCTTGTTCCAGGCGCAGGCGCACCACGCCGGGGGTCGCGCCGAAATCGTGGATGGCGATGTTCAGTGCCGGCAACTGCTGCTCGCGGAACATGCGTTCGAACAACTGCTGCCAGCGCGGCGCACTACCGTTCACCGAGGTCACCACTTCGATGGCCAGGGTGCCGGCCTGGCCGGGTTCGAGCAGCACTTCCAGGTCACCGGAGCCGACACAGCCGACCAGCGCACGGCCCTGGGCCGGCTGCCCGGCGGGGAATTGAAAAGACAGGGTTTCCATTTCACAGACTCCCAAGCTGCGCCGGCAGGCCATGCTGCAGGCGGTCGAGGAACAGGGTGGCGGCGAGCAGATCGGCAGCGCCGCCAGGCGAGGCGCGCAGGCGCAGCATGTCGCGCTCCAGTTCGCGCAACAGGCGCCGGCCATCGAGGCTGGCGCAGCCACCGGCGGCGAGTACCGCGCGGGCGCCGCTCTGCATGCAGGTCAGCCCGGCCATGCCGGCGCGGTACAGCACGCAGGTGTCGGCCAGTTGGGTCATGATCGCCAGCAGCGCGTCGAGGCGAGCGTTCTGCTCCCCGACGCCAGCCGCCCGGCTGCGCGCCAGTTGCGGCAACGCCTGCTGCACGACCGCCGGAAAGCCCAGCTGCGCCTCTTCGCGGGCACCGTGCACGCCATACAGGCGGCACACCTGGGCGCCATGGCTGTCAGCGGCTACCGGCGCGGCGCGGTCGTTGAACAGCGCCAGGCGCGCCGCGCGCAGCGCCACCTGCGCCGGTGCCAGGGCGTCGGTGTCCAGCGCCGCGGCGGCGCTGAGCAGGCCCAGGGCCCAGATCGCCCCGCGATGGGTGTTGACCCCGTCGGTGACGCGCAGCATCTCCGCCTCGCCATCACGGCCGAGGCGGCCCACCTCGTCACGCAGTTGCTGGTCGACCTCGCCACGCTGCTGCGCCGCCTCGGCCATGGCCTTGAAGCTCGGCCACAGGGCCAGCGCCGACGCGTGCATCAGGCCCAGGTGCAGGTCGGTGTGCGCGCCGCTGCCGCGACGGTCGACCAGCCCCGGTTTGGGCGACAGGTCGGCCTCGTCGATCAGCGCGTCCACGGCCAGGTCGGCCAGCCAGTCCGCCAGGGACAGTGACAACTGCGGCTGCAATGCCGTAAGTGCATTCATCACCAGCTCCTGAACTTGGCGGGCGGGTTGTACAGGCCGCCGGACCAGTCGACCAGTTCGGCGATGCTCTTGGCCGCGAGCAGTTCACGGCTGGCATCGGTACGGCGGATGCCGAGGTCTTCGGGCAGGGCGATCAGCCCTTCACGGCGCATGCGCTCGGTGTCCTTCGGGTCATGGCGCAGGCCGATGGCGGTGACCCCGGCCACGGCGGCGATCATCGCCTGGCGTTCTTCCAGCGAGCGCGCCTTGTACAGGTAGGCGATGCCTTCCTCGGTGAGCAGGTGGGTGACGTCGTCGCCGTAGATCATCACCGGTGCCAGCGGCATGCCGGCCTTCTTCGCCACGTCGACGGCATCCAGGCGTTCGACGAAGGTGGGCTTGCCGCCCTCCTGGTAGGTCTCGACCATCTGCACCACCAGCTTCTTGCCACGCTCGAGCAGGGTCTCCGGCGTGGTCATGTCGAGCCAGGCCGGGGTGGCATGGCGACGGCCGCGCGGGTCATGCCCCATGTTCGGCGCGCCACCGAAACCGGCCAGGCGGCCGCGGGTCACGGTGGAGGAATGGCCATCACCGTCGACCTGCAGGGTGGCGCCGATGAACAGGTCCACCGCGTACTGCCCGGCCAGCTGGCACATCATGCGGTTGGAGCGCATCGAACCGTCGCGGCCGGTGAAGAACACGTCCGGGCGCTGGGCAATGTAGTCCTCCATGCCCAGTTCGGTGCCGAAGCAGTGCACGCTCTGCACCCAGCCGGTCTCGATGGCCGGGATCAGCGTCGGGTGCGGATTGAGCGTCCAGTTGCGGCAGATCTTGCCCTTCAGGCCGAGGGATTCGCCGTAGGTGGGCAGGATCAGCTCGATGGCGGCGGTGTTGAAGCCGATGCCGTGGTTGAGCGACTGCACGTTGTGTTTCTCGTAGATGCCGCGAATCGCCATCATCGCCATCAGCACGTGCACCGGCTTGATGTGGCGCGGGTCGCGGGTGAACAGCGGCTCGATGTAGAACGGCTTGTCCGCCACCACCACGAAGTCGACCCAGGACGCCGGGATGTCCACCCGTGGCAGCTCGTCGACTATCTCGTTGACCTGGAAGATGACGATGCCGTCGCTGAAGGCGGTGGGCTCGACCAGCGCCGGGGTGTCCTCGGTGCTCGGCCCGGTGTAGATGTTGCCGTGGCGGTCGGCCTGGAAGCCGGCGACCAGCGCGACATTGGGGATCAGGTCCACCAGCAGGCGCGAATACAGCTCGATGTAGGTGTGGATGGCGCCGACTTCCATCTGCCCGTCTTCGAGCAACTGGCCGATGCGCAGGCTCTGCGGCCCGGCGAAGGAGAAGTCGAGCTTGCGCGCGATGCCCTGTTCGAACAGGTCGAGGTGCTCGGCACGGCTGACGCTGGGCATGATCATGTGCAGGTCATGCAGGCGGGCCGGGTCGACCTTGGCCAGCGAGCGCGAGAGGAAATCCGCCTGCTTCTGGTTGTTGCCTTCGAGCACCACGCGATCGCCGGGGGCGATCAGCGCCTCGAGGGCCGTGACGATTCTGTCACTGGGCAGTACCACGCCATCGGCGAGGTCACGCACCTGATCGAGGCGCCGCGCTTTCTCCGCGCGACGACGCGACCACTGCGGCGGTGGGGATATTATTGTTGTCATTGAAGACTCCACGAGTTCCGCTGTCGTGGAGGCACATTAGGAGCGCGACCTGGTGGTCATCAATCAAGCAGGCGGAGCAATCGTTACGCTCAGGTTAACGATTGCTCAAGCGCGGGCATCGGCTGCGTCGTCCAGCTCGGAGCGGGATGCCGTCCGGGCCATCTCCAGGCGGTCGCGCCCGCGTTGCTTGGCCTGGTAGAGCAGCTTGTCCACCGCATTGAGGAAGTCCAGCGCCCGGTCCTGCGCGCCCGGCACGATGGTGCTCACCCCCAGGCTGATGGTGAGCATGGGCGACACGCTGGAGCGTTCATGGGGGATGCGCTGCTGGCGCACCTGCTGGCGGCAGCGCTCGGCGATGTGCCGGGCCGCGGCCTCATCGGTCTCCGGCAGGACCAGCACGAACTCCTCGCCGCCGAAGCGTCCGACGAAGTCCCGGGGCCGGCTGGCCGCACGGCTCAGGGCCTGACCGACGTGCTTCAGGCAGTCGTCACCCTGAATGTGACCGTAATGATCGTTGTACTGCTTGAAGTGATCGATATCGAGGAGGATCAGCGACAGCGGCTGGCGGGTGCGCTGGGCATTGGCCCACTCCGAAGCCAGCACCGTGTCGAACATGCGCCGGTTGGCCACGCCCGTCAGGCCGTCCTTGTAGGAGTACTCCTCCAGCTGCTTCTGCAGGGTCAGCAGCTGCTCCTCGGTCTTCTTGCGTTCGCTGATGTCGAACATGAAGCCGATCAGCGACTCCACCTCGCCATTGTCGTCACGCACCACATGCACCACGTCGCGGATCCACACGTAGTCGCCAGCGGCGGTCAGCGCCCGGTAGTCGGCCTCGTGGTCGACACCGTTCTGCGACTGCGAGATGCACAGCTCGACCACCTTCTCGCGGTCTTCCGGGTGCATGCGCGTGGCCCAGTCCTCGGCGCTGACCCAACTGGCCTGCGCCCAGCCGAGCAGACTCTCGATCTGCGGGCCGATATAGGCGAACGTCATGGTCTTCCAGTCGATCTTCCAGGGAATCGCCTGGGTGGACTCCAGCAGGGTCTTGTACACCGCCTGATCAGTTGTCTCGCTCATGCCTGCCACCTCCGCCGCGTCTGCGCTTGGTTATAACGCAAAAGCAGGCGGCCCAGGTGACAGACTGGCGAAAGGCGATCAGGACTCGCTGGCTTTCAGGCCCGCGTACAGGCGGGTCAGCTCGTTGAGCTGGCGGAACAGCGAGTCGGTGCTGACGGTGATCACGGTCGGCACGAAGTCCTGCGAGGCGTGCAGATCGATGCCCTTGAGGGTGAAACCCCAGTGGGCACGGGCGCGACGCTGGGCGGCGGCGATCTCTTCATTGGGCGTGCCGGCGGCTTCCAGCTCCTTGAGGATGGTCTCGAAGTCGCTCACGGACTTGTCCAGCTTGGCATCGAGGTCCGGCATCTGCACACGCCAGGACTTGGCCATGTAGAGCATGGCGATGCGCTGGGTCTGCACCCGCGCCCAGCCGCTGCGGTTGACCGTCGCGCCCATCGCGCCGACGTGCTTGGCCATCAGATCGGTCACGGTCTGGGTCTGCTGCAGCAGCTGCTCGCTGGCCGCCAGCACCTGCACGGCCTGGGCCTGGTCCGGCGTGGCCTCGACTTGCTGGCGATAGGTCGACCAGGTCGCACCGACCTGGGCCAGGGCGGCCTTGATCTCGGCGTTGGGCGCGTATTCCGAGAGGGCCCTGTGGCTGGCTTCGAAACGCTGGATGGTTTCCTGCAGCTGGCGCTGCGCGGTGTCCACGCGCACATCGGCGCCGAGCATCAGGTAGTCCTTGGCCATGCGCTGGCCGAGCGAACGCTGCAGGCCGGCCATGTTCATGGCCTCGGAATCGGTGAGCTGCGCCAGGCTGGGCATGCTGACCAGCGTGGTGCAGGCCAGCAGGATGAATGTCAGGTACTTCTTCAACACGTCGGTACTCCAATTCGAGAACAAGGCAATGCACCGCGGGCGACTGCCTGCGGTAACGGGTTGAACCCTTGAATGCGGGGTTTTTATTGGAATGCGAGGGGGCAGGGATGCCGGGCGCGTGACCCGGATGCCGAAAAAAAGGCGCCGATCATAGCTGGTAAAACGCCATCATTCTGTGCGACCAGTCATGAAGCGGACCGACGGTCGCATTTTTCGGCAGGAATTCTGGCCGATCGGACAAAAAACTCCGCCGCCGCCCGGACAGGCGCGACGGCAGGTCGTAAAAAAGCCGCCAGTCGCCAGAAAACGGGGGGAGGACGACTGACGGCCGAGGAATCTCAGGAGAGCAGGCTGACCACGCTGGAGCGGCTGATGTTGGCCTGCGCCACCACGGTCTGGGTCACGGCCGCGTAGCTGCTGGGGCTGCGGCTCATCAGGTTGAACACCTCACCGGCGAAATCGCGCGCCCACTCGCGCTCGTTCTGCTCGGCGTGACGCGCCAGGAATTCGCGGATTTCCTCCTGGCGATGACTGAGCTGTTCGCGCAGCGAGCCGATCCTGTCCAGCGCCTCGACCACTTCGTCCAGCGCCCGGCGCAGCTCGCGGGTACCGTCCAGGCGCGCGGCGTCGGGCAGGCGCAGCAGTTGCTCATCGTGACTGGGCAAGGCCGTCGCGGTCTTGGCCGCGAGCTTGCCCTCGCCCTGCACGCGCAGCTCGCCCTTGAGCTGCTGCCATTCGCTTTCCCGCGCGCTGAAGCGCAGTGCGCCACCGCTGTCGAGCTCGGCACGAATGCCCGCCGGGCCGAGGCCGACATTGAAACGGCGCAGGATCTGCTGCTCGCTCAGGCCCTCGTCGAGCACCACGGCCAGGGGTTCGGCCAGCTTGCGTCCGGCGCTGAACAGCAGGGTTTCCCGGCCGGCCTGTTGCACCGCCGCGACGGAGTCCAGCCCCTGCAGGGTGAAGCGGCTGCGTACCGGCTCGTTGAGGCGCAGCTTGAAGCTGGCATCCAGCGCCTCGCCGGAGCGCTGGCCGCGCTCGGCCAGCAACGTGCGCACCTGCTCCAGTTCGCGTTTGAGGGCTTCGCGCTCTCCCGCCTGGGCATTGCCGATCTCGCGGCTGAGGCTGAGCTTGAGCTGGCCGAGGCGCCCGGCCAGCTCGCCCAGGTAGCTGTCGGCCGCCTGCATCGAGGTGAGCTGCTGGTTGAGCTGCAGGTTGAAGCTGGTGCTCTTGCCACGCGGCGTGGCCGCAGGCTCGGCAGCCGGCGCCGCCTTGCGCGTGCGCAGCGCGGTCTGTTCGCCCTGCACCGGGCGACGCGCCTGTGGATCGAGCGCCGTGACGACCGGGAGCTGCTTATCGACCTTGATCACCGGCGCGGCTCCTTACAGCAGGCTGAACAACGACATTTCGTTGATCTTCAGGTAGGTCTTCTGGGTCGCGCCCAGCGCCAGCTGGTAGTTGTTCAGGTCGATGGTGGCGCCGGCATAGTCGAGCTGCGACAGCTCGCCCTCGATCTTCTGGTTGACCAGCGAGACGTCCTCGTTGCTGTCGGCCAGCAGGGTCAGGGCATTCTGCCGGCCACCCAGGTCGGTGATCGAACCCAGTACCCGGCCATGCGCATCGTCCAGTGCCGCCATGGTATCGACGATCTGCTGGCGCACGGCCGGGTCGGTGGCATCCAGCGCCGGGTCCTGCAGGGTGTTGATCAGGCCGCGCAGCTCGTTGAGCATGCCCACGCCCGTGCCGTACACGCTGGCAGCGGTGACGTTCTCGTCGACCAGCACGCCGTTGGCCACGGCTGCCTGGCGGTGCTTGTCGTTGCCGGTGAGGCTGTAGGTCTGGGTCGCGGCATCGAAGGTCAGCGCCTGGGTGTCGCTGAGGGTGCCGGAGAACAGGTAGCGGCCCTCCTCGTCACGCACGTTGGCGAAGCTGACGATGGTGTCCTCGATGATCGACAGCTCGCCGGCCATGGCCGCCAGGTCTTCGCTGGTGTTGGAGCCGTTGGCGGCCCACAGCAGCAGGTCGCGCACGTTGAGCATGGCGTCGGAGGTGGACTTGAGGTTGGCCTCCTGGGTCGACAGGCTGCCGGACACGTTGGCGATGTTCTTGCGAAACTGCTCCAGGCTCGCCTCTTCACGCTCCACGCGCAGCACCCGCACGCTGGCGATGGGGTCGTCGGACGGCAGCAGGATGCGCTTGCCGGTGGCCATCTGCTGCATCAACTTGCCCAACTCGGCGGAACTGACGTTCATCGAGTTGTGCATCATCGAGGTGATCTGCGAGTTGGTGATGCGCATCATCAGCGGGTCTCTCCAGAAAGCGCGTCAGAACGCGGAAAGCATGTCGTCGAACAACTGGTTGGCCGTGCTGATCACCTTCATGTTGGCCTGGTAGGCCTGCTGATAGGTCATCAGGTTGACCGCCTCCTCATCCAGGCTCACCGCGCTGACACTGTCGCGCTGGGCCTGGGCCTGCTGGGTCACGGCGGTGGCGGACTTGAGGTCGGCCTGGTTCTGCCGGCTGTCGCTGGCGACCTGGCCAAGCAGGCCGGCATAGGCGTCGTTGAGGGTGACCTGGCTGCCGTTCAGCGTGATGGTCTGGTTCTTCAGGCCGAGCAGGTCGAGCAGTACCTCGTTGTTGCCCGTCTCCCCCGCCGTCGAGGAAAACGCCAGTTGCTCGGCCGTCAGCGGCTCGATGCGCAGCAGCGCGGTGGTGCTGGCCGGGTCGTAGACGAACAGCGGCTGGCCCGGATTGCCATCGAGATCGAAGCCGGTGGCGAGCACATCGTTGACCATCTGCGCCAGCTGGCTGGCCATGTCGTGCAGGGCGTCGAGGTTCGGCCGCAGGCTGTCGTACTCGACGTCATGGAGACCGCCGAACGCGCCGCCGAAACCATCCTGGCGCAGCGGGAAGCTGGTACCGGCGAAGGCCAGGCTGACCTCCTGCTCGCCGGTCGCGGTCATCGCCACGGCGAGCTGGCCGGCGGTCGGCCCGGCCACCAGCGGCTGACCGTTGGCCAGGGCAACGCTGAGCGAGCCGTCCGGCACCTCGTGGATGCGCAGCTTGGCGAACTGGCTGAGCTGCCCCACCAGGCTCTCGCGGTGGTCGCGCAGCGCCGTGCTGTCACCCTTGACCGACTCGGTCTCGACGATCTTCTTGTTGAGCAGGGCGATGTTCTCGGTGAGGCCGTTGATCTCGGTGGCCATGGCCGTGCGTTGTTCCTGCAGCGCCTTGACCTGGGCGTCGATGTTGCTGCTCAGGCCGTTGAAGCGCTGGGACAGGTTGCTGGCCTCGCTGATGATCTGCTGGCGCAGGGCGATGGAGCCGGGCGTGGCACTGGCTTCGCTGAGCGCGGCGAAGAACTGGTCGAGGCCGGCGCTGATGCTCGACCCCGTGCCGGACATCAGTGTCTCCAGCGCGGTCAGGTACTGTTGCGATGCGCCGTAGAAGTTCTCTTCGGTGGTCGCGCGCCACAGTTGCTGGTTGTGAAAGTCGTTGGTCATGCGGCGGATGCTGATCACCTCGACACCGCCACCGACGCTCAGGCCACCCTGCCCGGCCAGCGAACCGGTGACGGTCTGCAGGCGGCTGAAGCCCGGCGTGTTGACGTTGGCGATGTTCTGCCCGGTGCTGGCCAGGGCCACCTGGCTGGCACGCACGCCACTGTAGGCGATCTGGTTGAGGATGCTCATGGCTTAGGACTCCTGACGCTCGAAGCGCATCGGCTGAGCGAAGGCCGCCAGACGCGGCGCACGGGCGTCGTCGGCAGCGCGTTGGGCTGTTACCGAAGACAGGGCGACGGAATCGGCGGCGGACTTAAATTCATCGCGCGCCAGCACCTGCTTGCCGGCGACGGCGCCCAGCAGCAGGCCGCTGTCGGCGCTCAGGGCACTGGCCAGCTGCTGGCGGGTCTGGGGGCTGAGCGAGGTCTGCTGCGCGGCCTCCTGCAGCGGCGCCTCGCGGCTGGCCAGGTCGCCGAGGATCCTGCGCGTGTAGTCGCGGGTTTCCTGATAGGGAATGCGCTCGATCCAGGCGCCGGTACTGATCTCGCCGCTGCGCGGATCGCCGTTGACCTTGAGCCATTCGTCGACCCGCCCCGGCCCGGCGTTGTAGGCCGCCAGCGCCAGCGCCTGATGGCCATCGTAGCGTTGCAGCATCTTGTCCAGGTAGGCACTGCCGAGGCGTCTATTGTAGTCGGCGTCACTGGTCAGGCGTGCTTCGCTGAACGGCAGGCCGAGTTCGGCGGCCACCTCGCGCGCGGTCTCCGGCATCAGCTGCATCAGGCCGCGCGCGCCCTTCGGCGACACGGCGTCGACGCGCCCGGCGGACTCCTGCTGGATGACCCGCTCGACCAGGGCGACGAAACCCGCCGAGCCCTTGTCCCAGACCTTGCCGAGGTTATCGACGCCGCGCTGCCAGGTTGCCCGCAGCGGCTCCAGCAGGCTGCTGCCGGTGCGCGCCGGCAGTTCGGCGGAGCGTGCGGCCAGCGCGGCGCCCTGCAGGTCTGGCGCGCTGCCGTTACCCGAGAGCTGCTTGACCAGCATGTCGGCGATGCCGGTCTGCTTGCGGCCGGCCAGAGTCTCGGCCAGCACCTCGTCGTAGAAGTCGCGCATGGTGTCCATCTCGCGACTGCGCATCGGATTGCCTTCGGCCAGCACGTCGCTGGCCTTGCGCATCTGCTTGAGGATCTGCTGCAGGAACAGCGCCTCGAACTGCTCGGCCGCCGCCTGCAGCTGCTGTTCGCGGGCCGTGCCGATGCCATCGGCGCTGCCGCGGTGGCTGTTCATGTGTTGCGCGAGGGAAACGATGCTCATGGTTCAGATCACGATCAGTTCGGCATTGAGGGCACCGGCCTGCTCCAGCGCCTGGAGGATGCTCATGACGTCGTCCGGGGTGGCGCCGAGGCTGTTCACGGTGTTGATGATGCTGTCCAGGCTGGCGCCTTCCGGCCACTTGAACATGGCATTCTTGTCCTGGCTGACGGCCACGTCGGAGCGCGGCACCACGGCGGTCTGACCGCCGGAGAAGGCATTCGGCTGGCTAACCTGAGGGTTCTCGCTGATGGTCACGGTGAGGGTGCCGTGGGCCACCGCCGCCGCCTTGACCCGCACGCCCTGGCCCACCACCACGGTGCCGGTACGACTGTTGAACACCACCTTCGGCCGCTCGCGCCCCTCCTCGACCTCCAGGCCTTCGAGCATGGCCATGAAGCCGATGCGCTGGGTGCTGGTGACTGGCGCGCGAATGGAGATCTTGGTGGAGTCCAGCGCACTGGCGGTGCCGCTGCCGAAGCGCCCGTTGACCGCCTCGACCACCTTGGCGGCGGTCTGGAAGCTGGGCTGGCGCAGGTTCAGCATGACCTCTTCACGGGTGCTGAAATCGCTGGGAATGAGGCGTTCGACCGTCGCGCCATTGGGCACCCGGCCGCTGTTGGCCGAGTTGATCGCCACGCTGGAACCGCTCTGTCCGGTGGCGTTGAGGCCGCCGACGACGATGGCGCCCTGGGCCAGGGCGTAGATCTCGCCGTCGACGCCATGCAGCGGGGTCATCAGCAACTGGCCGCCACGCAGGCTCTTGGCGTCGCCCAGCGAGGCGACGGTGACGTCGACGCTCTGCCCCGGACTGTAGGACGGCGGTATCTCCGCCGTGACGGTGACGGCGGCGACGTTCTTCAGCTTCGGGTCGACGTTCGGCGGCAGGTTGATGCCGAACTGCTTGATCATGTTGGTCACCGACTGGCTGGTGAACTTGACCTGGTTCTTGTCACCGGTGCCGTCGAGGCCGACCACCAGGCCGTAGCCGATCAGTTGGTTGCCCCGGATACCCTCGATGTCCACCAGGTCCATCAGCGGTACGGCGCGGGTCGACAGCGGCCAGGTCAGGAGCAGGGCGACGCAGATGCGATAGAGCATGACCGGGCCTCAGAGGGGGAACAGCGGGTGGGTGAAGAAGCGCGTCAGCCAGCCGGCCGAGTTGCTGTCGTTGAGCACGCCACGGCCGGCGTAGGAGATGCGGGCGTTGGCCACGTTCTGCGACGACACCTGATTGGCGCGGTTGATGTCGTCGGTGCGCACCAGGCCGACCAGACGGATGTACTCGTCGCCCTGGTTCAGGCGCAGGGCCTTCTCGCCCTTGATCAGCAGGGTGCCGTTGGGCAGCACCTGATGCACCGTCACCGCGATGGAGCCGCGCAGGGTGTTCTGCTGCGAGCTCTTGGCCGAGCCCTCGAAGTCGCGCTTGGCCTCGGCGGAGCTTTCCAGGCGGTCGTAGGTCTTGCCGAGCACGGTGGGTACGCCGATGGCCGCGCTGGAGTTCTTGCCGAAGCTGGTGCCGGCGCTCTTGCTCGACTGGGTGGACTCGTCGAGCACCACGGTGAGAATGTCGCCGACCCGCACCGCGCGCTTGTCGCCGGTCAGCGAGCCGCTGTAGCCGCTGCGAAACAGCCCGCCGCTGGTGGTCGGCGGCTGGCTGTAGTCCATCGCCAGTGGCTGGTACTGGCTGGAGTCTTCGTCGGGGAGCATCTCGTTGAAGCTGGCGCAGCCGCCGAGCAGCGACAGCAGAACCAGCGAAAGCAAGCGCATCATGGCGATCACACAGTCTGGTTGAGGAACTGCTGCATGCCGGAGGCGGCGTCGAGCACCTTGGCGTTGGCCTCGTAGGCGCGCTGGATGGAGATCATGTTGACCATGGCCTCGACCACCTGCACGTTGGAGCCTTCCAGCACGCCCTGCTTGAGGTTGCCCAGGCCTTCCTCGCCCGGCACGCCTTCCACCGGCTCGCCGCTGGCCACGGTCTCGCGGTAGAGGTTGCCGCCAAGGGCTTCCAGGCCGCCCGGATTGGTGAAGTTGACCAGGGTGATCTGGCCCAGCTCGGACGGCAGGGTGTCGCCGGCCAGCACGGCGGTGACGATGCCGTCGCTGCCCACGGTGAAGCGGCTGCTGCCGGCTGGCACCTCGATGTTCGGCGTCAGCGGCAGGCCCTGGGAGTTGACGATCATGCCTTCGGCATTGAGCTGCATCTGGCCGTTCTCGGTGTAGTAGATGTCGCCGTTGGGCGCTTCCACCTGGAAGAAGCCCGCGCCGATGATCGCCAGGTCCATGGGCTGGCCGGTGGTCTGGATGCTGCCCTCGGTGAACACCTTCTGCGTGCCAGCCACGCGCACGCCGCTGCCGAGCTGGATGCCGGAGGGTACGGTGTTGACCTCATCGGCCTGCGCACCCGGCTGCAGTTCGATGGCGTAGAACAGGTCCTCGAACACCACGCGGTCGCTCTTGAAACCGTTGGTGTTGACGTTGGCCAGGTTGTTGGCCACGGCGCTCATGGCCTTGTCCTGGGCGGCCAGGCCGGTCTTGCTGACCCAAAGTGCGGAACTCATGTCGTGTCTCCTCTGTAGCCCGGATGCGCTCCGGGGACGTACTCCCGGATCGCATCCGGGCTACCTGTGTCGTTGCCGACCTCTGCCGCTCAAGGGAGAGGGGAGGCAGCCTCATCAGCTGCCGCGGATCATCCGGTTGCCGGCCTCGGAGAGGTCCTCGGCGGCCTTCATCATCTTCACCTGGGTCTCGAACAGGCGGTTGAGGCTCATGGTCGCCACCAGCTGGTCGATGGCGCCGACGTTGCTCGCCTCCAGGTACCCGGCAGCCAGCACCGGCGCCTCCATGGCCTCGGCCGGCTGGCCGTCGTTGCGCAGCAGCAGGCCGCTGGCGTCCTTGCTCAGGTCGGCGGCGTCGACATCGACCACGCGGATGCGGTCGACCTCGGCGGTGACGAAATCACCTCGCGGGATCACCGACACCGTGCCGTCGCGACCGATGTGCAGGCTGTCGTACTCGGGCAGCACGATGGGGCCGCCCTCGCCCAGCACGGCACGCCCGTTCAGGGTCAGGCGCAGCTCGGCATCGACCTGCAGCGCGCCGTTGCGGGTGTAGCGCTCGGCACCGCCGTCGCCTTCGACGGCGAACAGGCCGCGACCCTGGATCGCCACGTCGAGGTCACGACCGGTGGCCATCAGCTCGCCGGGCGCCAGGTTGACGCCGTTGTTCTTGACCCGCGCCAGGTGCCGGCTGTCATAGCCGTAGCCTTCCACGGCAACGGCCTGGGCCTGTTCGAGGTCGGCGCGGAAGCCAGGGGTGTTGACGTTGGCCAGGTTGTTGGCGCGCACCGTGAGCGAGCTCATGGTGCGGCTGGCGGCGGTCATTGCGGTGTAGCCGAGACGGTCCATGGGTCAGCCTCAGATCGCGCCGAACAGCACTTGGGTGAGTTCCTTGTTGGTGGTCAGCACCTTGGTGTTGGCCTGGTAGTTGCGCTGGCCCTCCATCAGGCCCACCAGCTGCTGGGTCAGGTCGACGTTGGAGTTCTCCAGGGAACCGGCGGCCAGTTCGCCGAAGGGGCCGACACCCGGCACGCCGATCAGCGCGGCGCCGGACTCGGCGGTCTCCACCCAGGCGGTGCCGCTGATGTTCTTCAGGCCGCCGGTGTTGGCGAAGGTGGCCAGCGCCACCTGGCCCTGCAGCATGCGCTGGCCGTTGCTGTAGTTGGCGTAGACCATGCCGTCCTTCTCCACCGACAGGCCGGTCTGCTCGCCCGCCGCATAACCGCTGGCGCGGTTGGTGGTGACGACGAAGTCGGAGCCGTACTGGCTGGAGTTGCTGTAGTCGATGGCGATGGCCATGGGGTCGACGCCCGGTAGCGGGAAGCCGACGTTGACCGGGCCGGCCGGTGCGGCGAGCGTGCCGTTGGTGCCGAAGTTCAGCGCCTGCGGGCCACCGACGGCGGCGCCATCGGCGTAGTAGTAGGCCTCCCAGTCATTGGCGGCGGTCTTGACGAAATACTGGGTCAGGGTGTGTTCCTTGCCCTGGGAGTCGAACACCTTGGTGGTGTAGGTGGAGTTGTAGGTGTTCACGTCCGCCACGTCGAAGGGCGCGGTGGCCGGGACCGCCTCGTTGGAGTCCAGGTTCATGACGAACGCCAGGGTGTCGGTGGCGCGAGCCGGCAGGTTGGCGTTCTGCAGTTGCAGGTCGCCCATGGCCCCGACCAGCAGGTTGCCGGCGGCATCCACCGGGTAGCCCTGCAGAGTCTGCCCGGCGGCATTGACGATGAAGTTGTTCTTGTCGGCGCCGAACACGCCGGCGCGGGTATAGCTCAGGTCGCCATTGGTATCGCGGGTGACGAAGAAGCCGCCGCCGGAGATGGCCAGGTCCAGGCTGCGCCCGGTGGTCACCAGGGAACCGCCCTGGCTGATGCTCTGCGTGGTGGCCAGCACTTCCACGCCCATCGCCTGGCTGTCGGCGTAGATGCTGCCGAACTCGGTGCGCGACGATTTGAAGCCGGTGGTGCCGGCGTTGGCGATGTTGTGGCTGATGGTGTTGAGCTGTTCGTTGACGGCGCTGAGGCCGGTCATGGCGATGTTGAAACTCATGGCGACAGGACCCTTGAAGGAAGCGGATGAGAGGGATCAGAGCAGACCGGCGGTCTGCGTCTGGCCGAATTCGGTGATGTTGTAGAAGGGCACGGAGCCGACGCCAATGACGTCCAGTACCGGGCCTTCGGCGCTGACGCGCACCTGGGTGACACGCCCGGCCACCTCGACCTTGGGGTACTCGCCACTGTCGCTGTTGACCTCGACCTGGTAGCGCCCCGGTGCCAGGCCGAGTGCCTGCGGGTCCAGCGCGAAGGGCACGCGACCCGGCGCCTGGGAGCCGAGGTCGATGTCCTTCTTCACGCCGTTGCTGTCGGTCAGCGTCAGGGTCAGCTTGCCGGCGGCATGCTCCAGGTTGATCTCGCCGTTGATGGCGTCCTCGCCCAGCTCCAGCTGCTCGGTCGCCACCTTCACTTCCTGGCCGACCAGGCCCGCGGCGGTGAGGGTCTGCAGGTTGTCCAGCAGGACCAGGTTGCTCTTGCTCAGCGAGGCCATGTTTTCCAGGCTCTTGACCTGGCTCATGGCGGCGAACTGGTTGAGGAACTCGGTGCTGTCCACCGGCTTGGTCGGGTCCTGGTTCTGGATCTGCGCGACCATCAGGGTGAGGAAGTTGTTCTCCAGCTGCGCCGCGTCGCTGACGTTGACCGCCTGCTTCACCGCCTCGTCGATGCCATAGGCGGTGCTGTTCTGCTTGTCGTTGCTGACCACGGCCATCAGGATTCTCCGAGCTTGAGCAGGCCCTGCTGCATGCTCTTCAGGCGGTTGAGGACTTCGACACTGGTCTCGAAGCTGCGGGTGGCCGACATCATGTCGGTCATCTCTTCGATCTGGTCGATGTCGGCGTAGAACACGTAGCCCTGGTCATCGGCCAGCGGGTTGTCCGGTTCGTAGCGGCGCACCGGCTCGCGCCCGGCCGTGACCACGTCGAGCACCTGCACATGGGCGCCGCCCATGCCCACGCTGCGGGTCATCTGGTCGTTGTTGTAGACGGCGGCGAACACCGGCTTGCGCGCCTGGTACACGTCGTCGGCGCTGGCCGCCGCCGAGTCGGCGTTGGCCAGGTTGCTGGCCACGGTGTTGAGGCGCACGGTCTGCGCGTTCATCGACGAGCCGGCGATGCGGTAGATGGAATCGAAAGCCATGGTCAGCGTCCCTCGATGGCCTGCTTCAGGCCGCGGAATTTCATGCTGAGAAAGGTCAGGCTGGTCTGGAAGTCCATGCTGTTCTTGGAGAACGCGGCCTGTTCCACACTCAGCTCGACGCTGTTGCCGTCCTGCGACGGCTGGGTCGGCACGCGGTACTTGAGGTCGGCGCTGCTGGCCGCGAAGGCCTGCTGCGGGTCGAGGCGCTGCATCTCACCGGCGAAGTCGATGTCACGGGCGAGGAAGCCCGGCGTGTCTTCGTTGGCCAGGTTGGCGGCGAGAATCTCGCTGCGTTGCATGCGCAGCTCGATCGCCCGCGAATGCAGCCCCACCACGTCATCAATCCGTATACTCATTCACCGCTACCCTTAACCCAAGGTTGTGCCGAGATGCCTTGAGCACAAAGCGTGCCCAACCCCATGAAGAGCTGCAGCACATTGATTTATCAGGACTTTTCAAGATCGATCGGGCGCCTTGGCGTCGCCCTCTTTCCGCATCGGCGCGGCGCCGAGAGGAAAAGCGGAAAGGCTTTTTCCGCCTGCGCGTCGCTGCTTTTCCTCCTCGCGCTGGGGCCACTCGCGACCATGGCCGCTGCGGATGAGGCGGCCGTCCAGATCGATCAGGCGATCGCCGCGCACATGCAGCAGCGGCTCGCCGAGGAGGCCAGGCGCCAGGCCTGGCACGGGCAACGCCACAGCCTCGACATCAGCCTGCTGGGCAATGCCGAACGCTTGCCGGCCTGCACCCAGGCGTTGCAACTGAGCGCCAGCAGCGACGACCCTTCACCGCTGTCACGCCAGCGTCTGCAACTGAGCTGCGCGGATACCCCCGGCTGGACGCTCACTGCCCTGGTTCAGGCCAGCGTGTTCCTGCCGACCGTGCATGCGGCACGGGTGATCGAGCGCGGCCAGACCATCACCCGCGATCACCTGCAGTTGCAGGAAGTGAACATCGGCAAGGCGTCGCGCGGTTTCTACGACGACGTCGACGAGGTCGTCGGCCAGGGCGCCAAGCGGCGCATCCGCGCCGGCCAGCTGATCGCACCGAACCTGCTCAGCGCGCCGCTGCTGGTGCGTCGTGGCCAGCAGGTGAGCATCGTCGCCAGCCAGGACGGCATCTCCGCCTCGGCCACCGGCGAGGCCCTGGCCAACGGCCGCGAGGGCGAGGTGATCCGCGTGCGCAACCTCGGCAGCCAGAAGGTGATCGAGGCCCAGGTGGTGGAAGAAGGCGTGGTCACCAGCACCTTCAGGTAGCGCGGCGACAAGCCCCAGGCGACAAGTCGAAAGCAGCTCGCGAACGGCTGCGGGGTGGATCAGCCGCCTGGCGTGCCGTGCTGAAATGCCTGCTGCGGCGCAACGCCTCCCAACGGCAACCGCGACCAGGCGCTGGCTTCTACTTGCCGCTTGAAGCAGGCGGCTCGCAGCTCATGTCCAGCCTTCCAGGCGCATGGTCGCGCGCACCAGGCGCTGCTCCTCCTGCTCGATGTCGCGCAGGTTGTCGCGGATGCTGTTGATATGGTCGCGTGCGGCACGCTGGGCCTGCTCCGGCAGGCGCTCGAGCACCGCGTGGTAGAGACGTGCGTGCTGCCGGTCGATCTGCCGCTTCTGCGCCGGCCGGTGATACAGGTTGTTCACCGAGGCGAACACGGTGCTGAGCATCAGGTCGGTGAGCGATTGCAGGGTGTGCACCAGCACCGGGTTGTGCGAGGCCTCGCAGATCGCCAGGTGGAAGGCATGGTCGAGACGCGCATGCTCGCGCGGGTCGACCGGGTTTTCCTGGGTATGCGCGGCGAGCATCTCCTCGTAGCGCCGGGTCAGCAGGACGAAGTCCGCCTCGGTGCCACGCAGCGCCGCCAGCCGCGCCGACTCCCCTTCGAGCAGGCCGCGCACCTCAAGCAGGTCGTAGAGCGTGCGCGGCTGCGAATTGAACAGGTGCATCAGCGGGCTGGCATCGCGCTCGCCACTGAGCTTGGCCACACGCGAATCTCGCCCCTGGGCGGTCTCGATGATGCCGCGCCCGCGCAACACCTTGAGCCCCTCGCGCAGCGCCGAGCGGGAGATGCCCAGTTTCTCGCACAGGCGCCGCTCCGACGGCAGCGGCTGCCCCACCTTGAGCACGCCATCGACGATCAGGCGCTCGATGCGCTCGGCCACCACGTCACTCACCTGCCGTCGTGCAGCGTTCAGATTCGCGTCCATTTCGTCCTCATCACAACTGGTCGTACCAGTTTTACAGCGCAGTCCGATCCACCCCGGATCGGCCAGCATGGCGCTAGAGAATAAGCGCTTTAGCCATGTTGGTGTGAAAGCCTGGAGAAAGAAACTGGTCCGACCAGCATGAAAGACGGTGGACTGGCAAGCGAACGCAAGCTGAATATGCGGCCCATGGTCGCAGCATGACCGCCCATAAAAACAACGTTCCCGATTGAGCCTGCCATGAGCATTCTGTACGACGAGCGCGTCGACGGCGCGCTGCCCAAGGTCGACAAGGCCGCCCTGCTGGCGGAATTGCAGCAGCGTCTGCCCGACCTCGACATCCTCCATACCCGCGAGGACCTCAAGCCTTACGAGTGCGATGGCCTGTCCGCCTATCGCACCACCCCCATGCTGGTGGTGTTGCCCGAGCGCATCGAGCAGGTGCAGCAGTTGCTGCAGCTGTGCTACGCCCGCAACGTCCCGGTGGTCGCCCGTGGTGCCGGCACCGGCCTGTCCGGCGGCGCCCTGCCACTGGAGCAGGGCATCCTGCTGGTGATGGCGCGCTTCAACCAGATTCTCGAGATCAACCGCGAAGGTCGCTTCGCCCGTGTGCAACCGGGCGTACGCAACCTGGCGATCTCGCAGGCGGCGGCGCCGTTCGACCTCTACTACGCCCCGGACCCCTCCTCGCAGATCGCCTGCTCCATCGGTGGCAACGTCGCCGAGAACGCCGGTGGCGTGCACTGCCTGAAATACGGCCTGACCGTGCACAACCTGCTCAAGGTGGAAATCCTCACCGTCGAAGGCGAGTTCATGATCCTCGGCAGCGATGCCCTGGACGCGCCCGGCTTCGACCTGCTGGCACTGTTCACCGGCTCCGAGGGCATGCTCGGCATCGTCACCGAGGTGACCGTCAAGCTGCTGCCGAAACCGCAGGTGGCCAAGGTGCTGCTGGCGGCCTTCGACTCGGTGGAAAAGGCCGGCCGCGCCGTGGGCGACATCATCGCCGCCGGCATCATCCCCGGCGGCCTGGAGATGATGGACAACCTGGCCATCCGCGCTGCGGAAGATTTCATCCACGCCGGCTACCCGGTAGACGCCGAAGCCATCCTGCTGTGCGAGCTCGACGGCGTCGAGGCCGACGTGGCCGACGACTGCGAGCGCGTCGGCGAGATGCTGCAGAAGGCCGGCGCCACCGAAGTACGCCTGGCCCGCGACGAAGCCGAGCGCGTGAAGTTCTGGGCCGGACGCAAGAACGCCTTCCCGGCGGTCGGGCGCATCTCGCCGGACTACTACTGCATGGACGGCACCATCCCGCGCCGCGAACTGCCCGGGGTCCTGCGCGGCATCGCCGAACTCTCCGAGGAGTACGGCCTGCGCGTGGCCAACGTGTTCCATGCCGGCGACGGCAACATGCACCCGCTGATCCTCTTCGATGCCAACGTGCCCGGCGAGCTGGAACGGGCCGAGGCCGTCGGCGGCAAGATCCTCGAACTGTGCGTCAAGGTCGGCGGCAACATCACCGGCGAACACGGCGTCGGGCGCGAGAAGATCAACCAGATGTGCGCGCAGTTCAACAGCGACGAGATCACCCTGTTCCACGCCGTGAAGGCCGCGTTCGACCCGGCAGGCCTGCTCAATCCGGGCAAGAACATCCCTACCCTGCACCGCTGCGCCGAGTTCGGCTCCATGCACGTGCACCACGGCCAACTGCCCTTCCCGGAACTGGAGCGCTTCTGATGTCGCATGATTTCGATGCCAGCGCCGCGTTGCTGGAACAGGTCAACCACGCACTCAACAGTGCCACGCCGCTGCGCATCCAGGGCAGCGGCAGCAAGGCCCATCTGGGCCGGGCTACCACCGGCGAGGTGCTCGACACCCGCACCCACCGGGGCATCGTCAGCTACGACCCGACCGAGCTGGTGCTGACCGCCCGTGCCGGCACCCCCTTGAGCGAGATCGAGGCGGCGCTGGACGCCAACCAGCAGATGCTGCCGTGCGAACCGCCGCACCTGGGCAACGGCGCCACCCTCGGCGGCATGGTCGCCAGCGGCCTGTCCGGCCCGCGCCGGCCCTGGGCCGGCTCGGTGCGCGACCAGGTGCTGGGCACCCGCGTGATCACCGGTCAGGGCAAGCTGCTGCGTTTCGGTGGCGAGGTGATGAAGAACGTCGCCGGCTACGACCTGTCGCGCCTGCTGGCCGGCAGCTTCGGCTGCCTCGGCCTGCTCGCCGAAGTGTCGCTCAAGGTACTGCCCAAGCCGCGTCAGGTACTCAGCCTGCGCCTCGAGGTGGACGCCCGGCACGCGCTGAACAAGCTCGCCGAGTGGGGCCAGCAGCCGCTGCCGATCAGTGCCGCCAGCCACGACGGCCAGGCCCTGCACCTGCGCCTGGAAGGCGGTGAGGGTTCGGTCCAGGCCGCACGCCAGCGCCTGGGTGGCGACGAGATCGACAGTGCCTACTGGCTGGACCTGCGCGAACAGCGCCTGCCGTTCTTCGCCGGTACGGGTGCGCTGTGGCGCCTGTCGCTGCCGACCAACAGCGGCCTGCTCGACCTGCCCGGCCAGCAGCTGATCGACTGGGGCGGCGCACAGCGCTGGCTCAAGTCCGATGCCAGCGGCGAGCTGATCCAGCGCACGCTGGCCCAGGCCGGCGGCCATGCCACCTGCTTCGTCGCCGGTCAGGAGCAGCCCTTCCAGCCGCTGGCGGCCCCGCTGCTGCGCTACCAGCGCCAGCTCAAGAACCAGCTCGACCCCCAGGGCATCTTCAACCCTGGCCGCATGTACGCCGAGGTATAAGACGTGCAGACAAACCTGAGTGAACAAGCCAAGCGTCTGCCGCGCGCCGAAGAGGCCGAGCGCATCCTGCGTTCCTGCGTGCACTGCGGCTTCTGCAATGCCACCTGCCCGACCTACCAGCTGCTCGGCGACGAGCTGGACGGCCCGCGCGGACGTATCTACCTGATCAAGCAGATGCTCGAAGGCGGCGAAGTCACCGCCAAGACCCAGGAGCACCTGGACCGCTGCCTGACCTGCCGCAACTGCGAAACCACCTGCCCATCCGGCGTGCAGTACCACAACCTGCTCGACATCGGTCGCGAAGTCGCCGAGCAGCAGGTGCCGCGCCCGCTCAACCAGCAGCTGCTGCGCCAGGGCCTGCGCACCGTGGTGCCCCGCCCGGCGCTGTTCAAGGCCCTGACCCAGACCGGCCTGGCCCTGCGCCCGCTGCTGCCGGCGGCGCTCAAGGCCAAGCTGCCGCGTGAAGTGCGCCCGGCCAAGCCGCGCCCGAGCGAGCGCCACACGCGCCGCGTGCTGATGCTCGAAGGCTGCGTGCAGCCGGGGCTGTCGCCCAATACCAATGCCGCCACCGCACGCGTGCTGGACCGTCTCGGCATCAGCGTCACGCCGATCCGCGAGGCCGGCTGCTGCGGCGCCGTCGACTACCACCTCAATGCCCAGGAAGCGGGCCTTAACCGCGCCCGGCAGAACATCGATGCCTGGTGGCCGACGATCGAGGCCGGCGCCGAAGCCATCGTGCAGACCGCCAGCGGCTGCGGCGCCTTCGTCAAGGACTACGGCCACCTGCTCGCCGGCGACCCGGCCTACGCGGCCAAGGCGGCGCGGGTCAGCGCCCTGGCCAAGGACCTGGTCGAGGTGCTGCAGGGCGAAGCCCTGGAGCAGTTGCAGGTCCGCGCCGAACAGCGCCTGGCCTTCCATTGCCCCTGCACCCTGCAGCATGCGCAGAAGCTCGGCGGCGCAGTGGAGGCGGTGCTCGGCCGCCTGGGCTTCGGCCTCACCGCGGTGCCCGACGGGCACCTGTGCTGCGGCTCGGCCGGCACCTATTCGCTGACCCAGCCGGAGCTGTCGCGCCAGCTGCGCGACAACAAGCTCAATGCCCTGGAGAGCGGCAAGCCGGACGCCATCGTCACCGCCAACATCGGTTGCCAGACCCACCTGGACGGCGCCGGACGCACGCCGGTGCGGCACTGGATCGAGATCGTCGAAGAAGCGATGGGCTGACCATCACAGCAAACGTAGCCCGGATGAAATCCGGGAGAACCAACACCCTGAACCCGGATTGCATCCGGGCTACGAAACCACGAACACGAGGTCCGTCATGCAACACAAAGCCGTACTCAGCCAGACCGAAGTCAGCCAGATCATCGCCGCCGCCCGCAGCGAAGCGCAGCAACAGGGCTGGGCAGTCGCTATCGCCGTGGTCGATGACGGCGGCCACCCGCTCGCCATGGAGCGCCTCGACGGCTGCGCGCCGATCGGCGCCTACATCGCCACCGAGAAGGCCCGCAGCGCTGCCATCGGCCGTCGCGAGACCAAGGGTTACGAGGACATGGTCAACGGCGGCCGCACCGCCTTCATCAGCGCCCCGCTGATCACCTCGCTGGAAGGTGGCGTACCGGTCGTGGTCGAGGGCCAGGTGGTCGGCGCCGTGGGCGTGTCCGGGGTCAAGGCCGAACAGGACGCGCAGGTGGCCAAGGCGGGCATCGCAGCCCTTTGAACATGCGGCGTAGCCGCCAACGGATGACCTTCCCCCCCGGGGGGAAAGTGGCACGCAGTGCCGGAAGAGGGTGTGCCCCTCTCTCCTCTTTCGATGAAAGAGGAATGCAGACAGACAGGAGAACAGGAAAATGACCGAACGCGTGCAATGTCAGCGCCTGCAGGTAGCCGCCGAGCTCAAGCAGTTCATCGAAAACGAAGTGCTGCCCGGCAGCGGTATCGAAGCCGCGGCCTTCTGGAGCGGCTTCGACGCCCTGGTACACGACCTGGCACCGCGCAACCGTGCGCTGCTAGCCGAGCGTGACCGCCTGCAGACCGAGCTGGACACCTGGCATCGCGCCAACCCCGGCCCGGTTCGCGACATGGCCGCCTACCGCGCCTTCCTCGAGTCCATCGGTTACCTGCTGCCGCAGCCGCAGACCGTCAAGGCCAGCACCGCCAACGTCGACAGCGAGATCACCAGCCAGGCCGGCCCGCAGCTGGTGGTGCCGGTGATGAACGCCCGCTACGCGCTGAACGCCGCCAACGCCCGCTGGGGTTCGCTGTACGACGCCCTGTACGGCACCGACGCGATCAGCGAGGACGGCGGCGCCAGCAAGGGGCCGGGTTACAACGAGGTACGCGGCGCCAAGGTGATCGCCTTCGCCCGTGCCTTCCTCGACCAGGCCGCGCCGCTGGCCAAGGGCTCGCACGCCGACGCCAGTGCCTATGCCGTGGTCGCCGGCCAGCTGCAGGTGACCCTGGGCAGCGGCGAGCAGACTTCCCTGGCGCAGCCGGAGAAATTCCTCGGCCACCAGGGCGAGGCCGCCACGCCGAGCGCCGTGCTGCTGAAGAACAACGGCCTGCACTTCGAGATCCAGATCGACGCCAGCAGCGCCATCGGCCGCACCGACGCCGCTGGCGTCAAGGACGTGCTGATGGAAGCGGCACTGTCGACCATCATGGACTGCGAAGACTCGGTCGCCGCCGTCGACGCCGCCGACAAGGTGGTGGTCTACCGCAACTGGCTGGGCCTGATGAAGGGTGACCTGGCCGAGGAACTGGAGAAAGGCGGCAAGCGCATCACCCGCCGTCTCAACCCGGACCGCACCTACAGCGCCGCCGCCGGCGGTGAACTGACCCTGCACGGCCGCTCGCTGCTGTTCGTGCGCAACGTCGGGCACCTGATGAGCAACCCGGCGATTCTCGACGGCGACGGCCAGGAGATTCCGGAAGGCATCCTCGATGCCGTGGTGACCAGCCTGATCGCCCTGCATGACCTCAAGCGTCGCGGCAACTCGCGCACTGGCAGCGTCTACATCGTCAAGCCGAAGATGCACGGCCCGCTGGAAGTGGCCTTCGCCAACGAGCTGTTCGGCCGTGTCGAGCAGCTGCTGGGCATGCCCGCGGCCACCCTGAAGATGGGCATCATGGACGAGGAGCGCCGCACCAGCGTCAACCTCAAGGCCTGTATCGAGGCCGCCAGCAGCCGCGTGGCCTTCATCAACACCGGCTTCCTCGACCGCACCGGCGACGAGATGCACACGGCCATGGAAGCCGGCGCCATGCTGCGCAAGGGCGACATGAAGTCCAGTGCCTGGATCCAGGCCTATGAGCGCAACAACGTGCTGGTCGGCCTGGCCTGCGGCCTGCGCGGCAAGGCGCAGATCGGCAAGGGCATGTGGGCCATGCCGGACCTGATGGCGGCCATGCTCGAACAGAAGATCGGCCATCCCAAGGCCGGTGCCAATACCGCCTGGGTGCCCTCGCCGACCGCCGCCGTGCTGCACGCGCTGCACTACCACCAGGTGGACGTGCAAGCCGTGCAGACCGAGCTGGAGCTGATCGACCTGGCCAGCCAGCGCGACAGCCTGCTGGGCGACCTGCTCAGCGTGCCGGTCAGCGCCGAGCGCCCGTGGAGCGCCAGCGACATCCAGCAGGAACTGGACAACAACTGCCAGGGCATCCTCGGCTACGTGGTGCGCTGGGTCGAGCAAGGCGTCGGCTGCTCCAAGGTGCCGGATATCCACAACGTCGGCCTGATGGAAGACCGCGCCACGCTGCGGATCTCCGCCCAGCACATCGCCAACTGGCTGCATCACGGCGTGGTCGGCGAAGCCCAGGTGCGCGAGACGCTGCAACGCATGGCGCAGGTGGTCGACGGGCAGAACGCCGGCGACGCCGCCTATCGCCCGATGGCCCCCGGTTTCGAGCAGTCCCATGCCTTCCGCGCCGCCTGCGACCTGGTGTTCAAGGGCCGCGAGCAGCCGAGCGGCTACACCGAACCGCTGCTGCACGCCTGGCGTCTGCGCTTCAAAGAGGAGGTCTGAGCGTGGGAGGGGCTATACGCGGCTGCAGCGGGATGCCGCCCAGCCCCTCCTGAAAAATGATTGAGCGCCGTGGATGAACGCCACGGCGCTGCAACAGGCCCTGACGGTTTCCGACCGTCGGGGCTTTCGAGCATGAGCGCGACGGCGGGTGATCCCCAGCGTCGCTGCTCGCGGAATGGTCGGTGCCGTGGCGCCCGGCCACTCCAGATGCGTGGCGCCGGATATCTCCGGAAAACCGTGGTTCACAAGAAAAAGAAGGAACCAACACATGAGTCAAACGCTGCTGTCCATCCTGGCCTTCGTGCCGCTGGTGCTGGCGGGTGTGCTGCTGATCGGCTTCCGCTGGCCAGCCAAGTACGCGATGCCGCTGGTGTTCGTCCTGACCGCCCTGATCGGCCTGCTGGCCTGGGACATGTCCCTCAACCGGGTCATCGCCTCCAGCCTGCAGGGGCTGATCCTCACCGCCTCGATCCTGTGGATCATCTTCGGCGCGATCCTGCTGCTGAACACGCTCAAGCACTCCGGCGGTATCGCGGCGATTCGCCGTGGCTTCTCCAACATCAGCCCAGACCGGCGCGTACAGGCGCTGATCGTCGCCTGGCTGTTCGGCTGCTTCATCGAAGGGGCCTCCGGCTTCGGCACCCCGGCCGCCGTCGCTGCACCGCTGCTGGTCGCCCTCGGCTTCCCGGCGCTGGCAGCCGTGGTGCTGGGCATGATGGTGCAATCCACGCCGGTGTCCTTCGGCGCGGTGGGCACGCCGATCCTGGTGGGCGTCGGCGCCGGCCTGGACAGGACCGGCATCACCGAACAGCTGGCGGCCACCGGCAGCACCTGGGAGACCTTCTTCCACCTGATCTATTCGCGGGTGGCCATCACCCACGGCGTGATCGGCCTGCTGATGCCGCTGATCATGGTGATGATCATGACCCGCTTCTTCGGCAAGAACCGCAGCTGGAAGGAAGGCCTGGCCATCGCGCCGTTCGCCGTCTTCACCGCGCTGTGCTTCTCCCTGCCGTACATGGCGGCCGGCGTGTTCCTCGGCCCGGAATTCCCGTCGATGATCGGCGCCCTGGTTGGCCTGTCCATCGTGGTACCGGCAGCCCGTGCCGGCTTCCTCCTGCCGAAGGAGACCTGGGACTTCGCCGACGCCAAGGACTGGCCGGCCGAGTGGATGGGCAAGATCGAGATGAAACTCGACGAGGTGGCCGGCAAGGCGCCGATCTCCGTGCCCATGGCCTGGGCGCCGTACCTGCTGCTCGCGGTGTTCCTGGTGCTGTCGCGGATCTTCCCCGAACTCAAGGCCGCGCTGATGAGCCTGAGCTTCGGCTGGAAGGACATTCTCGGTGAGACCGGCGTGTCCGGCACCATCGAGCCGCTGTACCTGCCGGGGGGCATCCTGTGCATGGTGGTGCTGGTCACCTTCTTCCTGCACCGCATGCGCTTCTCCGAGCTGAAGGCGGCCGTCGGCGAGTCGAGCAAGACCCTGCTCGGTGCCGGCTTCGTGCTGATCTTCACCATCCCCATGGTGCGTATCCTGATCAACTCCGGGGTCAATGGCGCCGACCTGGTCTCCATGCCAGTGGCCATGGCGCGTCTGGTGGCCGATAGCGTGGGCGGCGTCTATCCGTTCTTCGCCCCGGCCGTGGGTGCCCTGGGCGCGTTCATCGCTGGCTCCAACACCGTGTCCAACCTGATGCTGTCGCAGTTCCAGTTCAACGCTGCCGAGCTGCTGGGCGTGTCCGGGGCGATGATGGTGGCGCTGCAATCGGTGGGCGCTGCGGCGGGCAACATGATCGCCATCCACAACGTGGTGGCGGCCTCGGCGACGGTCGGCCTGCTGGGACGCGAAGGCATCACCCTGCGCAAGACCATCCTGCCGACGCTCTACTACCTCGCTGCTGCGGGCTGCATCGCGCTGGTCACCATGTACGTCATGGGTATCAGCGATCCGCTGCTGGCAAGCCGCTAGTCCATGCGCGGGTCGTGCCAGGCACGACCCGACTTTGGTTGGCCTCTGGCAGGCGGCGATTACCGCCTGTCCGCTTGGCGCGTCCGTTCAATTGCGGTAGCGTGCCTCGCGCAAAACCGTGAGATTCACCCGAGGTCGATATGAAGAAGTGGCAATGCGTGGTCTGTGGACTGATTTACGACGAGAGCCAGGGCTGGCCGGACGACGGCATCGCGCCCGGCACCCGCTGGGAAGACGTGCCGGAAGACTGGCTGTGCCCTGACTGCGGCGTCGGCAAGATGGACTTCGAGATGATCGAGATCGGCTGATCACGTGTCATTTCAACGAACGGCGACCCTCGGGTCGCCGTTTTCATTTCACCCTGCCAGGCGCCGCCAGCAGGCCCCGCAAGCGCGTTACAGCCGCCTCACGCCCCAGCAGCCCCCTGGCCTGAAGCCCGCACCAGAGCCTTCGCCGGCCGTCCCGCAGAAAAATCATAAACGCCATTTAAGCAGCGTCAAAAGCCGGTCGCCCTTCACTTACAGCAGGCAATCACAGCCAGCTTCACTCAACTGAAGGAATCTCATCATGGCTCTGTCGATTCATACCAACTACTCCTCGCTGATCACTCAGACCAACCTGTCCAAGACCAACAACGCCCTGGGCACCAACCAGCAGCGTCTGGGCACCGGTTTCCGCATCAACTCCGCTGCCGACGACGCCGCCGGCCTGCAGATCGCTACCCGTCTGAACGCTCAATCGCGTGGTATGGACGTGGCCATCCGCAACACCAGCGACGCCGTTTCGCTGCTGCAGACCGCCGAAGGCGCCTTCAGCGAAATGACCGACATCGTGCAGCGCATGAAAGACCTCTCCACCCAGGCGGCGAACGACACCAACAGCGCAGACGACCGTCTGGCCCTCTCGGCCGAGTTCAACGAACTGGGCAAAGAGCTGGCCAACATCATGACCAACACCAAGTACGCGGGTGAGGCCCTGTTCGACATCGCCGGTACCGGCGGCAAGTTCGGCACCGCTGGCGGCATGAGCTTCCAGATCGGCGCCAGCGCCACCGAAACCCTGGCCCTGGACGTCAGCGCCGACGTCGGCACCCTGACCGCCGCCCTGGGCGCGCTGAACACCCAGTTCGCCGCTGCTCCGGCCGCCGACCAGAAGCTCGAGACCCAGGCCGGCGCCAACGGCGCGATCACCCTGGCCGAGACCGCTCTGGACGAGATCGGTGCGCTGCGTGCCCAGTTCGGCGCCAACATCAACCGCCTGAACCACACCGCCAACAACCTCGGCAACATGAAGGACAACACCGACATGGCCAAGGGTCGCATCATGGATGCCGACTTCGCCAAGGAAAGCGCCAGCATGAGCAAGAACTCCATGCTCCTGCAGTCGGGCATCTCCATGCTCAAGCAAGCCGGCCAGATGCCGGGCATGGTCATGTCCCTGCTGGGCTGATCCCGCGTCATCCAGGCGCAACGGATGGCGCCACCCCCTCCAACGCCCCGTACTCACGGGGCGTTTCTCGTTACGGCCTGAGCCCCGGCAACGCGCATCGCCAGCGTGCAACCGTCATCGAACGACGGGATGCTGAAATGACCGTCACGACACCTGCCGACTGCATCGACTTCGTCCACGAAGCAGCTAGCATAGAACTGAGCATGGCCTGTGCGAGGCCGCTCGGTCAGCTCGTGACTGGCACAAGACTTGCCACTGCATTTCCCTGACGCCAGAATGCTGACCATCCGTCGCCCGGACGTTTCCAGCCGGAAATGTCGCTCGCTCTAAGGACCGCATGAACTCCAGCCCCGACACGCCGCCCACCGAGCCGGGAAGCACCATCGCCTGCCAGGTCATCAGGACCGGGCGCAGTGACTGCTACGCGCACTTCTATCCGGCGCTGTATCAGCTGACGCTGGCCAAGAGCGGTATCGAAGAGAAGATCGACCTCGGCTACTCCGGTAGCCGCCTGCTCGAGCGCCTGCTGCAGAAGCCGGGCGAGGTCGTCTCGCGCGAGGAGCTGATGAACCACGCCTGGGCCGACCGGGTAGTGGGCCAGGGCAGCCTGAACCAGCAGATCTATACCCTGCGCCAGGTGCTGGGCGACGAGAAAAGCCGCGAGATCATCCAGACCCTGCCGCGCCGCGGCTACCTGCTCAACCCCAATCACCTGGTCGTGCCGTCAGCCAGCGATGCCGCCGACCCGTCCGGCGCGGCGCCCGACGTGCCAGCCGCACCACCCGCCTTCCTGCGGCGCCACAGTCGTCAGCGCGCCTCCTGGCTGATCCTGCTCAGCCTGTTCAGCATCATCGGCATCGCCCTGTTCCTGACGCTGTACCGGATCAGCCAGCCAGACGACCTGTACAGCAGCGAGATGACCCAGGGGCCCCTCAACGTGCGTTACATCGACCAGAACCCGCAGCGCCTGCAGCAACTCATCCTGCACACCCATGGCCTGACCAGCCGCCTCACGGCACTGGCCAGCGCGCCGTCCAAGCTGGTGCTGCGCCTGAGTGGTGGCTTCTACGAGCTGCTCTGCCTGCAACCGGGGGGCGGCGCACGCTCACTGATGCTGCATGAAAGCCAGCTGGGTCAGGTGGCCGATGCCCAACTGAGCAGATGCCTGCCATGAGCCGCTGCAGGCAACTCGGCATCAGCGGCGTGTGGCTGCTGAGCATGTTCGCCACCGCCCTGGCGATGCTCCTGGGCATGCTCGCGCTGTGGCTCAGCTTCAGCTCCAGCGCGGAGCTCGACGGCCGCTACCAGTCCAGCGGCCAGGTCCAGCTGAGCAACGGCAAGGTGCTCGACATCAGCCACAGCCTGCAGGTCAACAACGGGCGTTTCTACGCCATGACCCGCCAGGGCGACAGCATCCTGGAGACCTCGGGGACGGTCGACTACGGCTTCCTCGGCAACTACCGCCTGCGCGTCGAGGATGGCCAGGTCACCGGCCTGGCCAGCGAGGTCGACGACGAGCTGGTGTTCAACCTGCTCTACGGTCGGCACAAGGGCTCGACCATCCGCCTGACCCGCCTCGACGGCTGCCTCTACGCCCTGGAAACCCGCCAGTTCTACTGCCCGGCGCGCCACCTGTAGCGCCGCCCTCACGACTCCGGCGTGCTCAGCCGCGCGCCCTCGGCGCGGTATTCCACACGCACCTGCGTGTCGCCGAACAGCTCGCGGTAGAGGCCCTCGGCCTGGCTGGTCAGCAACAGCAGCTCGATGCGCCGGTTGGCACCGTTCTCCGGGTCATCGGGCAGCAGCGGCATGCCATCGGCCTGCGCCGTCACCTGCAGCACCGCGCGGGTCGGCAGGCCGGCCTCGACCAGCACGTTGCGCGCGCGCAGGGCGCGATCACCCGACAGGTTCCAGTTGTTGTAGCCGCCGACGATGCCCCGGTAGGGCGTGGCATCGGTGTGGCCGCTGACGATCAGGTGGTTGTCGACCTTGGCCAGGATGCCGGCCAGGCGCTTGAGCAGGGTCTCGAAATGCGGGTCCAGGCGCGCGCTGCCACGGGCGAACATGAAGCGCTGCGCATCGTCCTTGATCAGAATGCGCAGGCCCTGGGGCACCACCTGCACCTCGATGTTGGCCTCGGCATCCAGTTGCAGCGCCAGCGCCTCCATCAGTTGCGCCAGCTCCTGCATCTGCAGCGGCTCGGCGTAGTGCGGCCTGCGCGCCGCGCCAGGCTGGCCATCACCCTGCTCGGCCCCCGGGTCGTCCTGGGGCGTACGCGCCTGATTGAGGCGGTCCTGGCGCGGGCTGACCTGCACCGGGATACCGTCGAGGTCCAGCGGCGTGGTACTGGTGCCGTCGAAGATGCCGGCGCCGCCATCGACCAGCGGGTTGTTCAGCATGTCCGCATTGGCCCGGCTCTGGTCCTGGGTCTGCGGCTGGATGATCCACAGCACCATGAACAGCGCCATCATGGCCATGGTGAAGTCGGCGAAGGCGACCTTCCAGGCACCACCGTGCTCGTCGTGGCCGCCTTTCTTGCCACGCCGCTTGATGATGATCTCGTGTTCTTCGCCGCCACGCTTCTTCATGCCGCGTCCCTTTCATCCTCGTAGCGGTTGACCCAGGTCTCCAGCTGCTTGAAGGCCGGCTTGACGTCCTGCTCGATCAGCTTGCGCCCGGCGTCCACGGCCAGCAGCGTGGGCTTGCCGGCGACATGGGCGACCAGCGTGGTGCGCACGCACTCGAGTGCCGACAGCTCGGTCTTGATGCGCTGGCTCATGGCGTTGGACAGCGGCTCCATCACGCAGTAGCACATGAAGATGCCGAGGAAGGTACCGACCAGCGCGGCAGCGACGTGGGCGCCGATCTCGGCCACCGAACCGCCGATGTTGCCCATGGTGATGATGATCCCCATGATCGCCGCAAGGATGCCGAAGCCCGGCATCGCCTCGCCGATCTTGTGCAGCGAACGCGACGGCTGCAGCAGGATGTGCTCCATGGCCTCCAGCTCCTGTTCGAGGAAGCCTTCCAGCTCGTGCGCGCTGATCTTGCCCATGGCCATCAGGCGGAAGTTGTCGGCGATGAAGGCCATCAGGTTCTTCTCCTGACGGATCAGCGGGTACTTGGCGAACAGCTCGCTCTGCTCGGGCTCCTCGATGTGCGCGTCGAGCACCTTGAGACCACCGACCTCGACCATCTCCAGCAGCTCGTACAGCAGCATCAGCAGTTGCCGCTGGAACTCCTCGCCGCGCCGCTTGTAGACGAACACGCCTTTGATCTGGTGGCACATCTCCACCAGCACTTCCTTGGGGTTGCCCACCACCAGTGCGCCGAGACCGGCGCCGACGATGATCACCACCTCGGCCGGCTGCCAGAGCATGGCCAGCTCGCCGTGGGCCATGACGTACCCGCCCAGCACGCAGCCGACGATGATCAATGCACCTAGTAACTTCTGCACCCTAGCCTCTCTCGTTCAGGTAGCGGCTGGCCTTGGCGATCGCCTGCTTGCTCAGCTGGCAGACGCGCGCGTCGCTCAGCTCCAGCACCAGGGCGATTTCCTTGAGGCTCAGCTCATGTTGGTAGTAAAGGGTCAGCACCAGCCGCTCGCGCTCGCTGAGCTGGCTCAGCGCCTGGGTCAGCAGGCGCTCCTTGAGCACCCTGTCCTCGACCGCACTGCTGCCACAGGTGAACCCTTCGTGGCCGTTCTGCAGCAGCTCGTCGAGGCTCTCGATGGCCTCGCAGGCGTCGGCCTGGAGGAATTCCTGGTAGTCCTTGGCGCTGATCCCGGTGGCCCGGAGGATCTCCTCCTCCTGCGGCACACGGCCCAGCTGGCGCGCCAGCTGGCGAATGGCATCGCGGATCTTGTGGGTCTGCTGACGTACCTGGCGCGGCCGCCAGTCCTGGCGACGCAGCTCGTCGAGGATCGCACCACGCACGCGCAGCGCGGCGAAGCGGCCGAACTGCTCGTCCGGCGTGCCGTAGCGGCGCAGGCATTCGAGCAGCCCCATCAGGCCGATCTGCTCCATGTCCTCGCGATCGAGTACCTGATTGGCCTGCAACGCCAGCTGGCTGACGATGCGCTTGACCAGCGGCAGGTACTGCATCAGCCATTTCTGCTCGGCCCCGGGGGCGAACAGCGCGGCACCACCCTGGTCGGCGGCGTAGCGGTAGTCGATGGCGCAGTTGGCGTTCATGGGCAGGCCCTGCTCTCTACTGGACGATCAGCTTGCTGACCAGCACGTTGGCGAACGGCATCGCCAGCTTCTTGCTGGCGAAGTCATCGAACAGCGCGCTTTCCAGCTTGCCCTGCAATTCGGGGATGGGCATGGCGCGCAGGCTCTCGAAGGTCATCGCCGACAGGTGGGCGACCACCGAGTTGCGCACCATGGGGTCGATCTGCTCGAGCTTCTTCGGGTCGGTCTCGAGGTCGGCCTGCAGCACCAGGTCGAGCACGAAGTAGTGCTCGCGGTTCTCGCCCTGCAGGCTGACGATGACTTTCTCGATGGGGAAGAAGCGATATTCGCTGGTCTGCTCCTCCTCGCCGGCGCCCGCGCTGGAAAGCCCCGGCAGCGGCTGCCCGGACTGCAGCGAGCGCAGCGTGGCGTAGTTGAAGACGGTCCCGCCGACCACCACCAGCGTGTTGAAGATGAGCAGCAGGAGGATGATGCGCGGCATTGTCATGGGGTTCTCGATTCAGGTGCGAAGGGTTAAACGGTGACCAGCACGTCGCTGGTCGAGTCCGGGTTGCGCGGGCCGCTGTCGGCCGTGGTGCCGCTCGCCGCCTGCACCGGCTCCTCGGCCAGCCAGGCCTGGCGCGGCTGGCCTTGCTGACGCCCGCCCTGGGCATCGGTGGAGACCTGCACGTCGACCTGCACGAAGTGCTGCCCGACCAGTTCCTGGCGCAGGCGCTCGCTGGTCTGCTGCAGCAGGCGGGCGACATCGGCGTTGGCCGCGGAAAGCTGCACGCTGAGCCGGCCGGATTCGTGACTGAGGAAGATTTCCAGGCTGCCCAGCTCCGGTGGGTCGAGGCGAATGGTGGCGTTCTGGATGCGCTGGTTGATCTGCAGATCGACATGCTCGCGCAGGCTGCCGAGCATCTGCTCGCCCCACTGCGCCTGCGGTGCATGCAGCTTGAGGTGGCGCTCCGTGGTCGGTGCCAGGTTCGCGGGCAGGGAAGCTGGCGCAGTGGCCGTCGCGGTCGCCTTGTCGTCGGCGCTGCCGGTGCCGGACAGACGCTCGACAAGGCTGGCCTCGAGGCTGTCGTTGGTGGCGAGTGACGCGGCATTCTGCAGCGCAGCGTCCAGCGCCATTGGCGGCATCGGCGCAGTCATGGCCTGGGCAGGCACGGCGGCAGGCACCGGCCTGGCCGTGACCGGGGCCGCAGCGCGCTCGGGCTCGCTCGGCAAGGGTTCACGCGGCACCCGCGCGGGATCGACCGGCAAGGCGGCCAGCTGCGGGTCCTGCTCCTGTTCGTCCGGGCGCGCCGGGGCGTGCTGCGCAGTCTCCGCCGTCTCGCGCGCCTCCACCCGGACCGCCTGCTGTCCCAGCACGCTGGCCAGCCACTGCTCGGCATCGGCCTCGCCGAGACCGAGCGTGATCGGCGCCGGCGCACTGGCTGGCGGCGCCACGCTTTCGCTTGCGGCGAAGGCATGCAGCTCCATCTGCAGATCGAAGGTCGGCTGTTCGCCGGACGCACTCTGCGCCTGGGCAAAGCCGTTCAGCGAAGGCTCCGCTGTGGCGCCGCCGAGGTCGACTCGCGCATTCGCGTTGATCAGTTGCAGCACCTTCTATCTCCCCTCTTGATACAGATCGACGCGCAGGTAGGCGCTACGCCCTTCGGCGTATTCCAGATGCGTCAGCAGCAGGCGCCGCACGCGCTCGCATTCCTCGGCGCAGGCGACTCGCGCCTGGCCGTGCAGCTGTTGCAGTCGCTGCTTGGCCGCACGCGTCTCGTCACTGAGCGACGGCAACCCGGCCAGCAGTTGCAGGCAGGCGCGGATCAGCGCATCGACCTCGCCGATGCGCGCCCAGTCGCCCTGCTCCAGCGCCTCGGCCAACTGGCCATGCAGCTGCTGCAGGGCGCGCAGTTCACTTGCGCGCTGCATTCACGCCTTCCCAGCCTTCACGCAGCACACCGAGCAGCCCCACCACCTCGTCCAGCCCTTCCAGCGACAGGCTGACGCTGACGTCGGAGAGCCGGTAGATGCAGTAGTCGTAGAGCCGCGCCAGGCCCTGCACCAGCTCGCCGCCGTTCTCGTAATCGAGCGCGCTGTTGAGGCCGCCGAGGATGTTCAGGCACTTCTCCAGGGACTGGCCCTTCTGCTGGTAACGCTTGGCCTCGATATGGCCACGGGCACGGGCCAGCTCGTCGAGCAAGCCGTCGAACAGCACCAGCACCAGCTCGTAGGGCGAGGCGGCGGCAGCGCGGGCCTCGAGGTCCACAGTGCGGTAGCTGTCGTAACTTTCGTTGAGGTTGTAGGCACTCATCAGAACATTCCGTAGGTCTGTTCCATCGCCGCCATGGTCTGCATCAGACCGGTGTACTGACGGAGATAGCGGGCGTAGTAGGAGTCGTACTGCTTCTGGATGTTGTCGAACTGCTGATCGACACGACGCAGCTGGGTGTTGAGGGTGTCCTTGCGATTGGTCAGCAGGCCGCCGGCGCTGCTGGTGTAGACCGCCAGGTTCTTGTCCAGGGTGTCGAGCAGGTTGCCCTTGTCGGTGAACAGCTTCTCGAAGCCTTCCGGGTTGGCCGCCACGGCCTTCTCGAAACGCGCACTGTCGATGGTCAGCTTGCCGCCGCGGTCGGCGACGATGCCGAACTCGGTCAGGCTCACCCCGCCGAAGGACGTGCGCACCAGCTGGTTGAGCATGCCTTCGATGGCGCGCACGCTGGCGTCGCCGGCCAGGGGCCCACGGCTGCCACTCTCGCCGCCGCTGGCGGTCAGCGAGTCGAAGCTGCTCATCAGAGCATTGAAGGCACTGACGAACGTCTGCGCCTTCTCCTTGGTGGCGCTCTGGTCCTGGGCGATCTCGATGGTCAGCGGGGTGTCGCCCGTCTGGTGAGCCTTGCTGAACGTCAGGCTGACGCCGTCGATGATGTTGGCGAAGGTGTTGCTGCTACTGGTCAGCTCGATGCCGGCCTCGCCGCCAAGGCGGACGATGGCGTCCTTGGCCACGGACAGCTCCTGACGCGCGGCCACGGCATTCTCGAATGCCGTGTTGCCGCTGGCGGTCAGGCTGATGGCCTGGTCGGCACCGGTCGTCTCGCTGGTCAGCACCAGGTTGACCTGACCATTGCTGCGCACCAGCGTGGCCTTGACCCCGCTGTTGTCAGCCGCGCCGTTGATCGCAGCGGCCAGTTCGTCGAGCGTCGTCACCGCACTCAGGTCGACGCTGAACGTGTCGCTGCCCTGGCCGATGCTCAGGCTGCCGCTGCCCAGGTCGCCGTCCTGCAGGCCCTGCAGGGCAAGCTGGCTCTTGCTGGCCAGCTGCTGGACGAAGAAGTCATAGCTGCCCGCGACCGCCTTGCTGCCAACCGTGGCAGTGGCATAGCCCTCCTGGCTGTAGCTGGCGCTGTTGACCAGCATGCTGCTGCCGGCGAGCTTCAGGCCGCTGGCAGCGCTCTTGAAGCTCTTCAGCGCAGTGTCCAGGGAGCTCAGGGCATTGAGCTGCGCCTTGTAGGCTTCCTGGTTGCGGTTGGCCTTGGCCAACTGCCCCTGAATCTCGTATTGGGCCAGTTGGGTCGCCATGCTCTGTACGTAATCTGAATCGATAGCCATAGTCGGACACCCGTTTTCCTGAGAGATAGCAATAGCGGTGCCAACCAGCCAAGTCGTTGATATTCAAGGACTTGAGCCAACCGCCAGGTGAAAGATCCTTTCCGCTCGCGAGGCAGCGAGCGACAGGCGGAAGGCCGGCTTCCGCTCGCCTGCGCAACAGGCGGACATGCCCCCTACACAGGCGACGCGGCAGCGGCCCGACTTAAGGAAAACGCGGTGAATGCAGTGCACTGAGGCCGGACAAGCCAGCCAGGCGCAGGGACGCGCAGGACAGCGCAGAGGGAGGCACTCCAGCCGCGAGCGGGACAATCGCGGATGAATGCGCCGACGAAACCGGGACTGAGGAGCGAGAGAAGATTGCGTTGATGCGTGGGAGGGGCCTCAGCCGCGACCGCCCGCCTGAACCTGCCGCTTACTCGCCGCCAACGGCGAAATTGGGCAGGCTGTTGACCGGCTGGCGGAAGTTGAACGGAATGGATTCGACGGCCAGGCCGACGTTGCGCTGGACCACGAAGTGCAGGTGCGGGCCGGTGCTGTTGCCGGTATTGCCGGAGCGCGCCAGCAGGCTGCCGGTCTCCACCCGCTGCCCCTCGCGCACGCTGACCGAGCCACGCATCAGGTGCAGGTAGACCCCCATGGTGCCGTCGTCATGCAGGATGCGCACGAAGTTGCCGGCAGGGTTGTTGCCGCGCCCGCTCTGCTGGTTCTCGGTCTTCACCACCACCCCACCACGGGCTGCGACGATGGGCGTGCCCTCGGGCATGGCGATATCCACCGCGTAGCGCCCCTTGGCCGTGAAGTGGCTGTAGGTGCCGTTGGCGCCCTGGGTCTGACGGAACGGCCCCCCTCGCCAGGGCAGTGGATAACGATGGATGCTCGGTTGCAGACGCGGGTCGCCGAGGGCGTAGCGCAGCTTCGGCTTGTAGCGCAGCGGCTTGCCGGCATCCTGCGGCGTCAGGGTGGCGAGACGGATCTTGCTGCGCGGCGGCAGCACCCAGCGAATCGGCTTGCTCGGTGCGCCGATGGCGTTCTTCACCTGCTCCAGCCTGAGCTCGATCTCCACCGGCGCATACAGGTCGTTGCGAATCAGCAGCGTCTCGCCGGCTTCGTGCTTCTTGGTCTCCAGCTTCACCTGGTTGTCCAGGCGCTCGACCATGCGGTCGTTGAACACGAACACCTGGGCACCAGGCGCCGCCTGATCGCTGTAGGTCACCACGCCGTTCGCGTCGACGTACTTGTAAACGGTCAGAGCAGCAGCCTGGCCACAGAGAACCAGCAGACTGCAGAAAATGATCAAACGCCCTAGCATAACGATTCGGATCTTATGGCTTTTTGCTATCCGGATTGAAAAGACTAGCAGCGCTGGAGGGCATGCGCGAGGAAGCAACCGTCAGGCTGTGAACCGGCTCACCGCCGCCGGTCGCTCCGGTGCCATGTGGATCACCGCGCGAATCAGGCGCCCGGGGAAAAATGCTTCTGCGCGGTACCGCGTGCGATCAGCCGCGACAGGTAGTCGAGCTTCTGCGGGTCGCGGTCGACGAAACGGAAGGTCAGCTGCAGCCATTCGCTGTCGGGCTTGGGCTCGAACGCCGCCACGGCATGCAGGTAGCCGTTGAGGCGGGCGGTTTCCGCTGCCTCACCCTGTTCCAGATCGAGCACCGCGCTTTCCAGTACCTGCGGCAGGACATCGGCACGCCGCACCACCAGCAGCGCCTCCTTCAGGCTCAGCGCCTTGATCACGCAGGCCATGCTGCCGGACGGCAGGCGCAACTGGCCCTGGCCACGCCCGGCCGGCGCCTTGCTCGCAGCCGCGGGGGCCGGTTTGGCGAAAGCCGCCGCCGGGGCTGGCGCGGCCGGTGTCGGCGCACTGGGCTTGACCACCTCGGCCTTGCCACCGGTGAGTGCGGCCAGCGAATCGTTGGCGAAGCCACCGCCGCTCAGCATCTTGGGCGCAGCGCTGGCGGTGAGCGCCTGCAGCTTGCCGGCGCGGCTCAGGGCCTTCTTCACCTTGGTGACCAGTTGCTCGTTGGAGAACGGCTTGCCGATATAGTCGGAAACACCGGCCTGGATGGCCTGCACCACGTTCTCCTTGTCGCCACGGCTGGTGACCATGATGAACGGCGTGGTTTTCAGGTCGTCCTGCTCACGGCACCAGGTCAGCAGCTCCAGGCCGGACATCTCTGGCATTTCCCAATCGCAGAGGATCAGGTCGACCGCCTGCCGGCCCAACAGCTGCTGGGCCTTGCGCCCGTTGACCGCTTCCTCGATCTGTACGCCGGGGAAGTGATCACGCAGCCCTTTCTTGACCAGATCACGGATAAAGGTCGCGTCGTCCACCACCAGCACACTGACTTTGCTCATCGGCCTCTCCTGTACGAATGGCAATAAGCATAGTCATGGCCAGTGGCCTAAGGCCAACGGAAACGTCGGGTAAACGACAAATCGCGCAAACGCAACGGCCCGGGACGTCCCGGGCCGCTGGCTCGACGCAGGCATCAGTCCGCGGATTTGCCTTCGACTTCCTCGCGCATGCGGGTCAGGCCGATATGCCGCACATCGGTACCACGCACGAGGTAGATCACCAGTTCGGCGATGTTGCGTGCATGATCGCCGATGCGCTCCAGCGAGCGCAGCGCCCAGATCACGCTGAGCACGCGGGTGATCGAACGCGGGTCTTCCATCATGTAGGTGACCAGCTCGCGCAGCGCCGTCTTGTACTCGCGGTCGACGGTCTTGTCGTACTGCGCCACGGACAGGGCCAGGTCGGCGTCGAAACGGGCGAAGGCGTCCAGCGCCTCCTGGACCATCCTGCGCACCTGATCGCCGATGTGGCGAACCTCGACGTAACCACGCGGCGCCTCGCCTTCCTCGCACAGCTGGATGGCACGCTTGGCGATCTTGGTCGACTCGTCGCCGATGCGCTCGAGGTCGATCACCGACTTGGAGATGCTGATGATCAGGCGCAGGTCGGAGGCCGCCGGCTGACGACGGGCGAGGATGCGCACGCATTCCTCGTCGATGTTGCGCTCCATCTGGTTGATCTGGTCATCGATCTCGCGCACCTGCTGAGCCAGACCGGAGTCGGCCTCGATCAGGGCGGTGACGGCATCGTTGACCTGCTTCTCCACCAGGCCGCCCATGGCCAGCAGGTGGCTGCGCACTTCTTCCAGCTCGGCGTTGAACTGCTGGGAGATGTGCTGGGTAATGTTGTCTTTGTTCATCAAGTTCGCTCCGCGAAAGCTTCAAGCTGCAAGCCGATCGGTGAAGTGTCTGGTTACCGCAAGCTGACCGGCAGCTTGCGGCTTGTAGCGTGCCGCTGTCCTCAACCGTAACGACCGGTGATGTAGTCTTCGGTCTGCTTCTTGGCCGGGTTGGTGAACAGCGTGTCGGTATCACCGAACTCGATCAGCTTGCCCATGTACATGAACGCGGTGTAGTCGGAGACGCGCGCCGCCTGCTGCATGTTGTGGGTGACGATGACGATGGTGTACTTGCTCTTGAGTTCGTAGATCAGCTCTTCGACCTTCAGCGTGGAGATCGGGTCGAGTGCCGAGCAGGGCTCGTCGAGCAGCAGCACTTCCGGCTGTACCGCCACGGTGCGGGCGATCACCAGACGCTGCTGCTGACCGCCGGACAGGCCCAGTGCCGAATCGTGCAGACGATCCTTGACCTCGTCCCACAGTGCCGCGCTCTTCAGCGCCCATTCCACCGCTTCGTCGAGCACGCGCTTGCTGTTGATGCCCTGGATGCGCAGGCCATACACCACGTTCTCGTAGATGCTCTTGGGGAAGGGGTTGGGCTTCTGGAACACCATGCCGACGCGGCGACGCAGCTCGGCGACATCCTCGCCCTTGCGGTAGATGTTGCGGCCGTCGATGTTGATCTCGCCATCGACGCGGCAACCATCGACCAGGTCGTTCATGCGGTTGAAGGTGCGCAGCAGGGTCGACTTGCCGCAGCCGCTCGGGCCGATGAAGGCGGTCACGCGCTGCTTGGGGATGTCCATCCTGACGTCGAACAGCGCCTGCTTCTGACCGTAGAACAGGTTCAGGCCCGGCACTTCGATGGCCGTGGTCTCGTCGGCCAGGCTCAGGCTCTGCTTGTCGCGGCCGAGGGCGGCCAGGTCGATACCGTGGGTATGGGCTTCGTGTTGCATATGGGCTCACTCCGTTCGCAGCTGCAAGCTGCACGCTACAAGCTGCAAGCCGGTCGCCGCGCTTCTCGTTGAAGCTTGCGGCTCGGGGCTTGCGGCTCGAATTTAATGATCCAGCGCCTTGTACTTCTCGCGCAGGTGGTTACGGATATAGACCGCGGTCAGGTTGAGCAGGGCGATGACGATCACCAGCAGCAACGCGGTTGCATAGACCAGCGGGCGGGCCGCTTCTACGTTGGGGCTCTGGAAGCCGACGTCGTAGATGTGGAAGCCCAGGTGCATGATCTTCTGGTCCAGGTGCAGATAAGGGTAGTTAGCGTTGAGCGGCAGGCTCGGCGCCAGCTTGACCACGCCCACCAGCATCAGCGGTGCCACCTCGCCGGCGGCACGGGCCACGGCGAGAATCAGGCCGGTCATCATCGCCGGGCTGGCCATCGGAATCACTACTTTCCACAGGGTCTCGGCCTTGGTCGCACCGAGCGCCAGCGACCCTTCGCGCACCGCACGCGGAATACGCGCCAGACCTTCCTCGGTGGCGACGATGACCACCGGCAGGGTGAGAATCGCCAGGGTCAGCGAGGCCCACATCAGGCCCGGTGTACCGAAGGTCGGCGCCGGCGCCGCCTCGGGGAAGAACAGCTGGTCGATGGAACCGCCCAGCACGTAGACGAAGAAGCCCAGGCCGAACACGCCGTAGACGATCGAGGGCACGCCGGCCAGGTTGTTCACGGCGATGCGGATCACCCGGGTCAGCGGGCCCTGGTGGGCATACTCACGCAGGTAGACCGCCGCGATCACACCGAACGGGGTGACGATCACCGCCATCAGCATGACCATCAGCACGGTGCCGAAGATGGCCGGGAAGATGCCGCCCTCGGTGTTGGCCTCACGCGGCTCGTCGCTGATGAACTCCCACACCTTCATGGCGTAGAAGCCGAGCTTGTCGACGCTGCTCATGGCATTCGGACGGAAGGCGCGGACGATCTTGCCCAGGGCGATCTCGGTCTGGCGGCCGTCACTGGCGGTCAGGGTCACGCTGTCGCGGTTGATCTGCTGGGTCAGCGCCACCATGCGCTCTTCGAGCACCTTGTACTCGGCATTCAGGGCATCGCGGCGAGCGTCCATGTCGGCCTGGGCGGCAGCGTCCAGCTTGTCCTGCAGTTGCAGCTTGCGCCCTTCCAGGCGAATGCGTTCCAGGCCATGGTTGATGCGGCCGATGTCGCTCTTCTCCAGGCGCACCAGCTGGGCGTGCAACTCATCGACACGCTCCAGACGCTGCTGCAGCTCGGCCCAGGCGGCATCGCCCTCGGCGACCAGCTGACCACTTTCCTTGACGTTGACCAGGTTGCCGTAGAAGTTGCCCCACTCGCGGCGCTCCAGCACGGTGATGTCCGCCGGCTTGCGCAGGTTGCTCAGCCATTCGCCGACGACCCAGGTGAAGTCCGCGCCGAACAGCTCGCGGTTACCCACCTTGAGCAGCTCACGGGTCATGAATTCGCCGCCCTCTTCGGCGACCGGCAGGCCGGCTGCGGCGAGACGGGCACGCGGGACTTCCTCGGCCTGCACCACTTCGCCGAGCATGACCCGGGATTCCTGGCCAGGCACCTGATAGTCGGCCTCGATGATATCCGCCGGCCAGAAGTGCCCCAGGCCGCGCGTGGCGATCACCGCCAGCAGGCCGAGGGTCATGATGATGGCGATGGCGACCGCGCCGCCGCTCATCCACACGCCGGGGGCGCCGCTCTTGTACCAGGATTTCAGGTTGTTCTGTTTCACGGCATCACACCTTGAATGAAATCATTCTTTACCTCCCCTCTCCCGCTGGCGGGACAGGGGCCGGGGGAGCGGGTCGCGGCGTTGTTCGCACGGCCCTCTCCCGCCCTTCGGGCACCCTCTCCCATCAATGGGCGAGGGTCATCAGTTGGCCTGCTGCGCAGGCCATTCTTTACAGCGACGAATACTTGGTACGCAGACGCTGACGAATCAGTTCGGCCAGGGTGTTCATCACGAAGGTGAACATCAGCAGCACCAGTGCCGCCAGGAACAGCACGCGGTAATGGGTGCCGCCAACCTCCGACTCGGGCATCTCGACCGCGACGTTGGCCGCCAGGGTGCGCATACCCTCGAAGATGTTGACGTCCATGATCGGCGTGTTGCCGGTGGCCATCAGCACGATCATGGTTTCCCCCACGGCGCGGCCCATGCCGATCATCAGCGCCGAGAAGATACCGGGGCTGGCGGTCAGGATGACCACGCGGGTCAGGGTCTGCCAGGGCGTCGCGCCCAGCGCCAGCGAGCCGAAGGTCAGGCTCTTGGGCACGCTGAACACGGCGTCTTCGGCGATCGAGTAGATGTTCGGGATCACCGCGAAGCCCATCGCCAGGCCGACCACCAGGGCGTTGCGCTGGTCGAAGGGAATGCCCAGGTCATTGGACAGCCACAGGCGCATGTTGCCGCCGAACAGCCAGTTTTCCAGGTGACCGCTGATCGCGATGGAGAACCAGCCCACGGCGATCACCACGGGGATCAGCAGCGCGGCTTCCCAGCCATCGGGAACGCGATGACGCACCGCTTCCGGCAGCTTGCTCCAGATGAAGCCGAACAGCAGGATGCCCAGCGGCGTCAGCAACAGCAGGCTGAATATGCCGGGCAAGTGATTCTCCAGGAACGGTGCGAGGAACAGGCCGGCGAAGAAGCCGAGGATCACCGTCGGCAGCGCCTCCATCAGCTCGATCACCGGCTTGACCTTGGTGCGCATGCGCGGCGCCATGAAATAGGCGGTGTAGATCGCCGCGGCGACCGCCAGCGGTGCCGCCAGCAGCATGGCGTAGAAGGCTGCCTTGAGCGTGCCGAAGGCCAGCGGCGAGAGGCTCAGCTTGGCTTCGAAGTCGGTGTTGGCGGAAGTCGACTGCCAGACGTAGTCAGGCTCCGGGTAGCTCTCGTACCAGACCTTGCCCCACAGCGAGCTCCAGGAAATTTCCGGGTGCGGGTTGTCGACCACGAAGCGCTGCAGCTTGCCGTCGGACTCGACCAGCACGCGGGTGGCGCGCGGCGACAGGGCGGCGGCGGCCTTGCCGTCGGCGACCTGTTCCTTGAGCAGGGTACGGTGCGCGGTGCTGTGGAAGATACCGAGCAGGCCGCTCTCGTCGAGCGCCATGAAGCCCTTGCGACGCTCTTCGGGAAGAATCTGGGTGACCGCGCTGCTGCCCAGCTGGAAGCTGCGGATCGACTGGAAGGTGGATTTGCCGTCCTTGTCACGCACCATGAACCACTGCTGGATGCCGCCCTTGGCGTCGCCGATCATGATGGAGATGCCGCCCAGCAGGCTGGTGGCGCTGGTGACACGGTTGGAGGCGTCCTTGAGCAGCTGGTAGCGGCCATTCAGGCTGCGCTTGCGCAGGTCGAAGACGTCGGCGTTGGAGTCGCCATTGAGGACGTACAGCCACAGCTGGCGGGGATCGAGGATCAGTTGGCTGATCGGCTCACCGATCTGCGGCAGGGCGATGCGCTCTTCGCTGACGCTCACTTCGCCAGTGAACAGGTTTTCCTCGCGACCGAGGCTGATCAGGTGCAGCTCGCTACCGGTAGAGCCTGCCAGCATCAGCGTACCGCTGTTGAGGTTCAGCGCCACGTGCTCGAGCGGGCGGCCCTGCGGATCGACCTCGATCGGCGTCTCGCCGTACGGATAGTCGATGCGCGGCGCGATGGTGCGCACGTTGTCCGGGTAGGTGATCTTGTAGTTGTGCTGGATGACCAGCGCCTGGCCATTGCTCAGGCCCAGCGCCACGCGGCGGCTGCCCGGCTGGTCCTGCGCGACCGAGGCGACGCTGACGCCTTCCGGCAGCGGCAGTTGCACGCGCTGCAGCGCTGCGCCGTTCTTCAGCTCGAAGAACTGCACCGCACCGCTGGCGTCCAGGCGCATGGCCACCTGGTTCTGCTCCTCGACGGCCAGCATCAGCGGCGCCGGGGCGTCGGCCAGCCAGGCCGGCTGCTGAACCTTGCGCGCATCCAGTTCGGCGCCCTGGAACATGGGCAGTACCACGTGCGCCAGGTAGAAGAAGATCAGGGTGATCGCACCCAGCACCGCCAGGCCACCGACGGAGACGTACCAGCGCGCCATGCGGTCCTTGAGGGCACGCAGGCGACGCTTGCGTTGCAGGGCGGGGGTATTGAAGTCGATCCCCAGCGGATTCTGAGAGCGATTCACGGATTCGTTTGCCAAGTCATTCATGCGAGAAGTCTCTGCGCGGGCTCAAGTGCAGCGCATAGGGCTGTCCAGGCTTGTCAATCTAGCGAGCTTGTATGACAGAAAGGTTACAGTCACCTGACATGACGAAGCCCACCACTCGAATCGAGTGGCGGGCTCTTCCGACCATCAGCCGAAGATCAGCGGGTCGGCGGCGTCAGGCACTGAAATTACAGGCCCAGTTCCTTCATGGTCTTCTCGACCACTTTGGACGGCAGCGGGATGTAACCATCCTTGACCACCACTTCCTGACCCTGCTTGGACAGCACCAGCTTGACGAACTCGGCGTCCAGCGGGCTCAGCGGCTGGTTCGGCGCCTTGTTCAGGTAGACGTAGAAGAAACGAGCCAGCGGGTACTTGCCGGACAGCGCGTTGGTTTCGTTGGCTTCTTCTACCTGGCCGTTCTTGTCGACCAGCGGAACAGCGCGAACGCTGGAGGTCTTGTAGCCGATGCCCGAGTAACCGATGGCGTTCAGGGTGCTGGAGATCGACTGCACCACGGAAGCCGAACCCGGCTGCTCGTTGACGTTGGCGCGGAAGTCACCTTTGCACAGGGCTTCTTCCTTGAAGTAACCGTAGGTGCCGGATACCGAGTTACGACCGAACAGCTGAATCGGCTTGCTCGCCCACTCGCCGGTCAGACCGACGTCACCCCAGGTTTTCAGGTCCTTGTCTTCGCCGCACAGACGGGTGCTGGAGAAGATCGCGTCGACCTGATGCATGGTCAGGGCCTTGATCGGGTTGTCCTTGTGCACGAATACCGCCAGGGCATCGATGGCGACCGGAACGGCGGTCGGCTTGTAGCCGTACTTCTCTTCGAAGGCCTGCAGCTCGCTATCCTTCATCGGACGGCTCATCGGGCCCATGTTGGCGGTGCCTTCGGTCAGCGCGGGCGGCGCGGTGGAGGAACCGGCGGCCTGAATCTGGATGTTGACGTTGGGGTAGTTCTTCTTGAACTCTTCTGCCCACAGGGTCATCAGGTTGGCCAGCGAGTCGGAACCGACGCTGGACAGGTTGCCCGATACACCGGAAGTCTTCTCATAGGTCGGCAGAGCCGGGTCGACGGCGGCTACAGCAGATACGGCGCTTACGCCGGCGGCGGCGAAAGTCAGGGCCGCCATCAAACGCTTCAGTTTCATGCCTTGCTCCTAGCAGGATAGTGTTGGATGGAACGGGCCCAAGTATCTGCAGGCCACGTGAACACTCTATGAAACGAATGTGACAGTTAAATGAACGCTGATGACTTTTCATTGCAACGATGCAAAGGGGCCTGCCGCGAGGACGCAACCTGCGGATGAGCAGCGCTCGCCCGCTGCCGGACAGCCAATGAAAAGCCCCCGCACGCAAGGCGTGCGGGGGCTCGGGGCTGACGCTGGGCGTTACTGCATGTTCTGCTTCAGCGCACGCATGCGGTCATGGCAGGCACGCACCTTGGGCATCTCCACGGCCAGCAGCGCACGGACGTCGTTGTCCGAGTCCTCCAGGGCGTCCTCGAAGGCGTGCAGGATGCGGTCCTCGGCCTCTTCCAGCTGGGCGACGTAGGTGGCCTCTTCGTCCTTGGCCAAGGTGGCGCGGGTATCGGCGTACACCTGGCGCAGCTTGCCCAGCATGGTGCCGCCGGCTGCCGGCTCGCTCTGGTTGGCCGCGACCTTGACGCTCAGCGCGTCGATCACTTCGGTCTTGGCGCGGACCATGTCACGGAACAGCGCCTGCAGGCGGATGTCCTTGACCTCCTCGTGGGCGTGCTCGTAGAAGCGCTTGCCGTCACGGGTGATCTCGATCAGTTCGTTGAGTTGTGCGGTCTTGCTGCTCATGGAATGACTCCTTGGCGATGGGACTTGCGGATGGCTGACCGCGCCTGCGGTCAGGATGAAAAAAGCTTCAGCCGGTGATGCGCAGGGCGTCGGCATCCACGCCACGCACACCACGGATGTTGCGGGCGATCTCGACTGCCAGGCGCTTCTCGGCGCTGCTCAGCACGCTGCCGCGCAGGCTCACCAGGCCATCGTCGGTGTTCACCGAGATGTTCAGCGCATCGAGGTTGCGGCTATAGAGGAAGCTGGCCTTGACCTTGCTGGTGATCCAGCTGTCGCTGATGTCCTCGCGCGCCTCATCCACTGCGGTCTGCACTTCACTGCTGGTGCTGTCGGCGGTGCTGATGCTGAGGTGGTTGAACACCTCGCGCACGCCGTCGGTGTTGGCGGCCAGCTGGCCGGCCAGTTCCTTGGCCGCCGGGGTCTGTGCACGGCCGCTGAGGGTGATGGCACCGGTCTCGCTCTTGACCTGGATGTCCAGGCCACGGGTGTTGCTGTTCCACAGCAACTTGGACTTCACGGTGGCGGCCAGGCTGGCGTCTTCCAGACGCTGCACCAGACCCGGCGGGTTGCCGCTGGCGGCCTCGCCCGCGACCTCGATGCGATTGTCCACCGCGTCGATGCCCTCTATGCTCAGGGCCACCTGCTCGGCCAGGTCCTTCTGCACGGCGTTCTCGACCTTGCCGGTCAGCGTGGCCTCGCCAGCCTCCACCTCGATGTCGAGCTTGAACGGATTGAGATGACGGTTGAGCGCGAAGGCGGTCCAGATGGAGCCTTCCTGACGCGCGGCTGCCAGTTGCGCGGCCAGCTGACCGTCAGCTGCCTGACTGGCCAGCGGCGTCAGGCTCAGCATCAGCGCAGCGCTCGTGGCCAGCAGCAAGGGTTTGAACGGGGGCATGGATTCACTCCTGCTCATGAAAGGACAAGAGGAATATCGCAAGCCCCGTGCCAGCCGATACAATCAATTAAATTCGTTATAAAACAAATAGTTAAAAACAATAAAGGCATCCTGCCTGCATGCAGGGTGCAGCATCGGCGCGGTCAGGCCGTGCAACTTGCACGGTTTTTACCTGACTAAGCTGCATCGACTCGTCAGACGGAGCACATACATGGCAGTTTCAGAGCAGACCAGTGGACGCATCCTGCTGGTGGACGACGAAGCCGCAATCCTGCGCACCTTCCGCTACTGCCTGGAGGACGAGGGGTACGACGTCGCCGGCGCCAGCAGCACGGCACAGGCCGAAGCACTGCTGCAGCGTCAGGTGTTCGACCTGTGCTTCCTCGACCTGCGCCTGGGCGAGGACAATGGCCTGGAGCTGCTGGCGCAGATGCGTATCCAGGCGCCCTGGATGCGCGTGGTGATCGTCACCGCGCACTCGGCAGTGGACACCGCCGTCGATGCCATCCAGGCCGGCGCCGCCGATTACCTGGTCAAGCCCTGCACCCCGGACCAACTGCGCCTGGCGGCAGCCAAGCAGCTGGAGGTGCGTACCCTGGCCGCACGCCTGGAGGCCCTGGAGGGCGAGGTGCGCAAGGCCAAGGACGGCCTCGATTCGCACAGCCCGGCGATGATGGCGATCCTGGAGACCGCGCGCCAGGTCGCGGGCACCGACGCCAACATTCTCATCCTGGGAGAGTCCGGCACCGGCAAGGGCGAACTGGCCCGCGCCATTCATGGCTGGAGCCGCCGCGCCAAGCGCACCAGCGTGACCATCAACTGCCCGTCGCTGACCGCCGAGCTGATGGAGAGCGAACTGTTCGGCCACGCGCGCGGCTCCTTCACCGGCGCCAGCGAGAGTACCCAGGGCCGCGTCAGCCAGGCCGATGGCGGTACCCTGTTCCTCGACGAGATCGGTGATTTCCCGCTGACCCTGCAGCCCAAGCTGCTGCGCTTCATCCAGGACAAGGAATACGAGCGCGTGGGCGACCCGGTGACCCGCCGCGCCGACGTGCGCATCGTCGCCGCCACCAACCTCGATCTCGACGAGATGGTCCGCGAAGGACGCTTCCGCGAGGACCTGCTCTACCGCCTCAACGTCATCACCCTCAAGCTGCCCGCGTTGCGCGAACGCCACGAGGACGTGATGTCGCTGGCCGAGCGCTTCCTCGCCCGCTTCGTCAGCGACTATGGCCGGCCGGCCTGCGCCTTCAGCGACGAGGCGGTTGCGGCGCTGCAGGCCTACCACTGGCCGGGCAACATCCGAGAGCTGCGCAACGTCGTCGAACGGGCCAGCATCATCTGCCAGCAGGAAACCGTGGAGGTCGCCCACCTCGGCCTCGGTGGCAGTACGGAAGCGCCGACCAGCACCGTGCGCGTCGGCGCGCCGATGAGCCTGGAGGAGCTGGAGAAGGCCCACATCGCCGCCGTGCTGGCCAGCAGCAACACCCTGGATACGGCGGCGAAGACGCTGGGCATCGATACCTCGACCCTCTACCGCAAACGCAAGCAATACAACCTCTGACCCCTGGGATCACCATGCAGCTGCCGATGAAGCTTCGCACCCGGCTGTTCCTCAGCATCTCCGCGCTGATCACCGTCGCCCTGCTCGGCCTGCTCCTGGGGCTGTTCAGCGTCACGCAGATGGCCAGCAGCCAGAGCGAGCTGATCCAGCGGGGCTTCAGCGCCGTGGAGATCGGCCAGAAGCTGCGCCAGCACCTGGGCGAGGAGCTGCTGATCCTGATCGGCGACACGCCCAAGCCGGAACAGCTTGCCAGCAGCCGCCAGGCCTTCGTGGCCACCCTCGACCGAGGTATCGCCGCCAACCTGGGCAAGCGCTACAGCCGTGGCCTCGAGCAGGCGGCCGTGCTGCACCAGCAGATGGTACAGGCCGCCAGCGCCGGCACACCCGCCGGTCAGTCGCCCCATGCCCTGGCCAACTACGATCCCTTCAGCGAAGCCTTCCAGAACCTGCGCCAGCACCTGCTGGACCTGCAGAACCAGGTGATCGAGCGGGTCAGCGAGGCCGAGCAGCAGGCCGCCGAGCGCTCACAGCTGATCGCCGCCCTGCTCGCCCTGATCGGCGTGGCAGTACTGATCATCGGCGTGCTCACCGCCCATGGCATCGCCCGCCGCTTCGGCGCGCCCATCGACCTGCTGGCCCGAGCGGCCGACCAGATCGGGCGTGGCCAGTACGACGTCGTCCTGCCCGTGTCGCCAGTGGCCGAGCTGGCCCTGCTGAGCCGCCGTTTCGGCCTGATGATCGAGGCCCTGCGCGAGTATCACTCGAGCAACCTCAACCAGCTGCTCAGCAGCCAGGGGCGTCTGAAGGCAGTACTCGACAGCATCGACGACGGCCTGGTGATTCTCGACGCACACGGCCGTATCGAGCACGCCAACCCGGTCGCGTTGCGCCAGCTGTCCTGGCACACCGACCTGCTGGGGCAGAGCATCGGCCCGCTGCTGCCCGGTCACGCCGTGGAAGAGGCATTGCACCAGGTGCTCGCTGGCGAACTGCTCAGCGAGCCGCCCGCCGACCTGCAGATCGAGCGCGACGGCGAGACGCGCCTGCTGGCCTGGGCACTGACGCCGGTGCAGGTCAGCGAGGGCGGCAGTGTCGGGGCGGTGATGGTGTTGCGCGACGTCACCAAGCAGCGCGCCTTCGAGCGCGTGCGCAGCGAGTTCATCCTGCGCGCCTCCCACGAGCTGCGTACGCCCATAACCGGCATGCACATGGCCTTCAGCCTGCTGCGCGAACGCCTGCAGCTGCCCGCAGGAGGCCGCGAGCAGGACCTGATGCGCACCGTCGACGAAGAGATGCACCGCCTGGTACAGCTGATCGACGACCTGCTCAACTTCTCGCGCTACCAGAACGGTGTGCAGACCCTGCAGCGCACCCCGCAGGACCCCGCCGGCCTGATCCAGGACGCCCTGCAGCGCTGCGCAGACGAAGCCCAGGAGCGTGAGGTCGCCCTGGTCAGTGAGATCCACGAGGCACTGCCCGCGATCAATGTCGACGCCGAACAGGTGTCGCGCCTGCTCGACAACCTGCTCAGCAACGCCCTGCGCTACAGCAATCCCGGCGGCACCGTGCGGCTGCAGGCACGGCGCAGCGGCGAACAGGTGATCGTCAGCGTGCAGGACGCAGGCGAAGGCATTCCCTTCGGCCAGCAGAGCCGTATCTTCGAGCCGTTCGTTCAGGTCGGCAGGCGCAAGGGCGGCGTCGGCCTGGGCTTGGCACTGGCGCGGGAAATCGTCCAGCTGCACGGCGGTCAGCTCAAGGTCGACTCGAGCCCCGGCGAAGGGGCGCTGTTCTACTTCAGCCTGCCGGTGTGACGAAAACGCCGCACTGCGTGCGAACAGCTTTGGCTCCCCTCTCCCATTCATGGGAGAGGGGTTGGGGGAGAGGGCTGAAATGCCGCAAGACTGCGTGTGGCGTCTTCGCTGGCGTCAGGTGATGAACGAACGGGTCAGCGCAGCACCGGGTCGAACTTGATACGACGCCCGAGCATCAAGGCCACCAGGAAGGCCAGGGCGAACAGCGCGCAGGCGCCCTTGAGCAGCAGCGCAAGGCTGCCCTCCAGGCCTGGGCTCAGCCACAGCACGGCGAGGCTGAGCAGCGTCATGATCAACAACAGGAAAGCGCTTCTGGACATGGCGGGACTCCTGTCGCTCAAAATACCCAGCGCGGGCTGCTGGCAGGGCGCGGCTCACGGTTGGCGGTAGCGGTCTTGCCGTCGCTGGCGGTGCGCAGCCACTGGCCGTCATCCTCGGTGCTGCGGGCAGCGGGCTGGCGCAGGCTGCCAGGCGCCTCCGAGCGCACGGCGGAGCCAGAGGTCCAGGCCTGCGCACTGGGCACCGTCAGTTCGGCGGTACGCGCCATGGCCCCTGCCGAACCCGTGAAGTCCGTGGCGTAAGCCCCGTTGACCAGCAATGCAGTGATGCAGAACAGGCTCATTCGGACGATGTACATGACGCTTCTCCATTAGCAGATCAGTCGAGGACTTACATGACTGAATTTGCAGCGCTCATGCCAACACCAAACGAATAAAAATATCCTTATAAATCAATAACTTAATGCAATCTCAAAGCGCCACCCCCATGCACTTTGCAAGATGCACGAAGTACGACACGTGCAAAATGCACGATCAGCCGCGACGCGGCAGCACGACGCTGAAACAGGAGCCCTCGCCAAGGCGACTGCTCAGCTCGATACGGCCGCCGTGCGCCTGGACGATCTGTTCGCTGATGAACAGGCCAAGCCCCAGGCCCTGCGCGACAGCGCTGTCGCCGACCCGCTCGAACTGTTCGAACACGCGACGCTGATCCGCTTCGGAGATGCCCATGCCCTGATCACGGACCTCGGCGCGCACGGCATCGCCCTCGGCGCTCACCCGCACGGACACCGGCTTGCCACCGCCGTAGCGCAGCGCATTGGTCAGCAGGTTGGCCAGCACCTGCTCGATGCGGAACTCGTCCATCAGCACCGGGGCCGGGCCGTCCACCCTCAGGTCGACCTGGCAGCCGGTGGCGCTGAACTGCGCGGCCAGGCTTTCCACCACGTTTGCGGCCAGCACGCCGAGATCGCCCGGCTGCGGACGCACCGAGAGCTTGCCGGTGCGAATGCGCGAGACATCCAGCATGTCGTCGATCAGGCGGCTCAGGCTGCGAATCTGCCGTTCGTCACGCGTGATCATCTCCTGCAGTTTTTCCGGTGTGAATGCGTCCTCCCGGCCCTGCTCCAGGCGCAACCGGCGCAGTTGCACATCGAGGATCAGGCCGTTGAGCGGAGTGCGCAGCTCATGGGAGGCGATGGACATGAACACGTCGCGCATCTGCACCGCCTTCTGCAGCTCGGCCTGGGTTTCGCGCAGTTCGGTGAGCAGGGCCTCCTGCTCGCGGCGCGCCGCCTCGACCACTTCCAGTTGCATGCTCAGCGCCTTGCGGTGGCGGTACAGCTCGACGAACATCGCCACCTTGCTGCGCACCTCGAAGGGCGACAGCGGCTTGTGCAGGAAGTCCACCGCACCGCTCTCGTAGCCACGGAAGGCGTAGTCCATGTCCCGGCCAACGGCGCTGACGAAGATGATCGGGATGTGCTTGGTCCTCTCCGTGCCGCGCATCAGTTCGGCCAGTTCGAAACCGTTCATGCCCGGCATCTTCACGTCGAGAATGGCCAGGGCGAACTCGTGCTCGAGCAGCAGCGACAGCGCATCGTCGGCACTGTTGGCTTCGAACACCGTGCGGTCCTCGCTCTGGATCAGCGAGCGCAGGGCCAGCAGGTTCTCCGGCAGGTCGTCGACGATCAGCACCTTGGCTTCAATCTTCCTTAGCATGGCGGGGCATCCAGTTCATTCAGCAGTACGCGCATGGCGGCGATGGGGAGAAGGAAGTCCGGTTGCAACAGCGCCAGCGCTGCTTCCGGCATGGTGGGCACCTGGGCGTCGGCGGGGTCCTGCACCAGAGCCAGGCCACCGGCTCGCTGGACGGCCAGCAGGCCGAGCGCACCGTCTTCATTGGCGCCGGTGAGCAGCGCAGCGGCCAGGTATTCGCCGTAGGCATCGGCGGCAGACTCGAAGAGGATGTCGATCGACGGCCGGGAGAAATGCCGCGGCTCCTCGCGACTCAGGGAGAAACTGCGATCTCCCTCGATGGACAGGTGATACCCGGCAGGCGCCACATAGACCCTGCCGCCACACAGGTATTCCTTGTCCTCGGCCTCCTTGACCGGCAGTTGCAGGCGCCGCGCGAGCAGTTCGGCGAGCAGACTGTCGTTGCGGTCCGGCACATGCAGCAGGCAGACCACCGGCAGCCGGTAATCGGCCGGCAGGTCCTCGAGCAGCTGCAACAGCGCCTCCACGCCGCCGGCCGAGGCACCGATGAGCAGGGCCTGCAGCGGCGCACGCAGTTGCCCGCGCAGGTTGATCCGTTGGCTGCTCATCGCTTGCGGAAGATCCGCTCGGGGCGCGAGACCGCCTCGAACTGCTGGGCGTAGGCGGAGAAGTCCAGGCTTTCCTTGCTGCCCAGGCCGAGGAAACCACGGTGGCACAGCGACTCATGGAACAGGCCGAGGGCGCGGTCCTGCAGGTCGCGGTTGAAGTAGATCAGCACGTTGCGGCACGACACCAGGTGGGTCTCGGCGAACACGCTGTCGGTGGCCAGGCTGTGGTCGGCGAAGGTCACGTTGCTGCGCAGAAACTTGTCGAACAGCACCCGGTCATAGGCCGCCGAGTAGTAATCGGAGAAGGCCCGCTTGCCACCGGACAGCTGGTAGTTCTGGGTGTAGGTACGCAGGTTGTCGAGCGCGAAGATGCCCTGCTCGGCCTTCTCCAGCGAATGCGGGTTGATGTCCGTGGCGTAGATCATGGTGCGCTCCAGCAGCTCTTCCTCGTGCAACAGGATGGCCAGGGAATACACCTCCTCTCCGGTACTGCAGCCGGCCACCCAGATCTTCAGCGACGGGTAGGTGTGCAACAGCGGCACCACCTGTTCGCGCAGTGCGAGGAAATACCCGGGGTCACGGAACATCTCGCTGACCGGGATGGTGAGGTACTGCAGCAACTGCATGAACGCCTGCGGCTCGTGCAGGATGCGCTCCTGCAGCGCGGAGATGGTCGGGCACTCCAGCTGGGCCTGGGCCTGACGCACGCGGCGCTTCAGCGACGCCTTGGAGTAGTCGCGAAAGTCGTAGCTGTAACGCAGGTAGATCGCCTCGATCAGCAGGCGCAGCTCGATCTCGTCAGGCATCAGAGACGCTCCAGCTTGGGCATCCACACGCGGATCAGGGAGAACAGGCGGTCCAGGTCGATGGGCTTGGCCAGGTAGTCGTTGGCACCCGCCTCACGGCAGCGCTCCTGATCATCCTTCATCGCCTTGGCCGTCACCGCGATGATCGGCAGGTTGTTCCAGCGCGCCTGCTGGCGGATCTGCCGGGTGGCCTCGTAGCCGTCCATCTCCGGCATCATCACGTCCATCAGCACCAGGTCGACGTCGTCGTGCTCACGCAGCTTGGCCAGCGCCTCGATGCCGTTGCGCGCGACCACCACCGTTGCGCCCTTCTGCTCCAGGGCGCTGGAGAGGGCGAAGATGTTGCGCACGTCATCGTCGACCAGCAGCAGGCGCCGCCCCTCGAACAGCTTGTCGCGGCTGCGTGCGGTCTTGAGCATCTTCTGGTGCTCGCTGGACAGCTCGGCCTCGACCTTGTGCAGGAACAGGGTGACCTCATCGAGCAGGCGCTCCGGCGAGCGCGCGCCCTTGATGATGATCGAGCGCGAGTACTTGAGCAGCTCGGCTTCCTCGTCGCGGGTCAGGTTGCGCCCGGTGTAGACGATCACCGGCGGGAAGGAGCAGATGTCTTCCTCGGCCATGCGCCGCAGCAGTTCGTTGCCCTGCATGTCGGGCAGCTTGAGGTCGATGATCATGCAGTCGAAGACCGTGTCGCGCAGCTTGTCCAGCGCCTCGCCGGCCAGCGCCACGGCGGTGATCTCGATGTCTTCGTCGCCGATCAGGCGGGCGACGCTGTCGCGCTGCAGGGGATCGTCCTCCACCAGCAGCACGCGCTTGACCTGCTGGTTGAGCTTGGCTTCGAGCTTGCCGAACACGTCCTTGAGCTGATCGCGACTGGTCGGTTTGAGCGCATAGCCGACGGCGCCCAGGTGCAGGGCCGCTTCGCTGTGGTCATCCACCGACACCACATGCACGGGGATGTGGCGGGTCTGCGCGTCGTCCTTCAGGCGTTGCAGCACGCCCAGGCCGGAGCCGTCGGGCAGGCGCATGTCGAGCAGGATGGCATCGGGGCGGAACTGCTGGGCCAGCTCCAGGCCCTCGTCGGCGCAGGTCGCCACCAGGCAGGCGTAGCCCAGCTCATGCGCCAGGTCGAAGAGAATGCGCGCGAAGCGCACCTCGTCCTCCACCACCAGCACGCGGCGGCCACCGCGCTCGCCGAGTTGCTCGCGGTCATCCGCGAACGGCGCCGGCGGGCGTGGTGCGACGACGCCAGTGGAGGCAGCGGGCAGTGCAACAGGCGCCGGCGCCACGGGCACGGGCGCCGGCGCGAGCGCGCTCGACGGCAGCGGGCCGGCGCTTTCCAGCAACTGTTCGGGCAGTACCAGGGTGAAGGTGCTGCCCTCGCCTGGCACGCTGGCCACCGCGATGCTGCCGCCGAGCAGGCCCGCCAGATCGCGCGAAATGGACAGCCCCAGGCCGGTGCCGCCATAGCGCCGGTTGGTGGTGCCGTCGGCCTGGCGGAAGGCATCGAAGATCACCTCCTGCTGGTCCGCGGCAATGCCGATGCCGGTGTCACGCACGGCGAACGCCAGCGTCTGGCCGTCCTGCCGCGCCACGCTCAGCGTGACACCGCCACGCTCGGTGAACTTGAAGGCGTTGGACAGCAGGTTGCGCAGGATCTGCTCGGCGCGCTGGCGGTCGGTGAACAGCACGTCCGGCAGGTCGCCCTGCAGGAGGATCTCGAAGCCGAGGCCGCGTTCACGGGCCAGCGGCCCGAACACGTCGCGCAGGCCCTCGAGCATGCCGGCCAGCTGCGTGCGCTCGGGACGAACCTCGAGCTTGCCGGCCTCGACCTTGGCGATGTCGAGAATGTCATTGATCAGGTTGAGCAGGTCGTTGCCGGCGGAGTAGATCGACTCGGCGAACTTGACCTGCTCCTCGTTGAGGTTGCCCGCCGGGTTCTCCGCCAGCAGCTTGGCCAGGATCAGCGAGCTGTTCAACGGCGTGCGCAGCTCATGGCTCATGTTGGCGAGGAACTCGGACTTGTAGCGGCTGGCCCGCTGCAGCTCCTCGGCACGCTCCTCCAGCTGCGCCTGGATACGGCCCAGGGTAGTGTTGCGCTGATCCAGCTCGTCGCGCTGGTCGGCGAGCACCTGGGTCTGCTCGGCCAGCTTCTCGTTGGTCTGTTCCAGCTCGGCCTGCTGGGTTTCCAGGTGCGCCTGGGACTCCTTGAGCACGTTGGCCTGCTGCTCGAGCTCTTCGTTGGCGGCGCGCAGCTCTTCCTGCTGGGTCTGCAGCTCCTCGTTGAGCTGCTGGGTCTGGCCCAGGACTTCCTGCAGGCGCTGGCGATAGCGCGCCGCCTCCAGCGCGGTGCCGACGTTGCTGGCGATGGCCCCGAGGAACTCGCGCTCACGCGCATCCAGCTGGCGCATGAAGGCCAGCTCGACCACACCGTTGATACGGTCCTCGGACTGCAGCGGCACCAGGGCAACGCTGACGGGCAGGCCCTCGCCGAGGCTGGAGGCGACCTTGATGTAGTCGCCCGGCAGACTGTCCAGGTAGACCGGGCGACGCCCCTGGGCGGCCCGCCCGACCAGACCCTCGCCCCGGTAGAACTGTTCCTTGAAGCTGGCGTCCTCACTGAAGCCGTAACCGGCCACGCGTTGCAGGTCGCCGCTCTGGGCATCGCGCAGATAGAGCGCCGCGACCACGCAGTCGAGGTACTCGGCGAGGAACTCCAGCGAGCGGTCGGCCAGCTCCTGCACCCGCGGCTGGCCGAGCAGGCGTTCCGCCAGCTGGGTCTGGCCGGCGCCCAGCCAGGCCTGGTCGCCCTGCTTCACCGCGAAGTCCGCCTGCCTGGCCATGGCCTGTGCATAGGTGCTCGAGAGGTTCATCAGTTCGCGGCGGCCGAACAGCGCGAGCAGCGCGCTGAACAGGATGCTGATCACCAGGTAGGTGCCGGCGCCCCACAGCGTGCCCGTGCTGACCTCGGCGTTGCGCTGCTGGCGCAGCTCACGCTCGCCGCTGATGAAGGTGTCCAGCTCGCGGCGCATGCCATCCATGAGGTTCTTGCCGCGCCCACTGCCGACGTCACCGAGGAAGTCGCCACCGTCGCGACGGCTGACGATCACCTCCTCGGCATAGGTGTCCCATTGTTCCTGCAAGGCGCGCAGACGCTCGATGCGCTGTATCTGCGACGGATTGTCGACGACGATCTCGGCGAGTTGCTCGGTCAGCGGGCCGAACTTGCCGCGTGCGAGTTCGTAGGGCGCCAGGTAGTTCTCGTCAGCACTGAGCAGGAAACCGCGCATCCCGGTCTCCATGTCCAGCGTCAGCTTGTACACCTCGCTGGCCCGGTTGAGCACCTGGTCGGAATGCTCGACCCAGCGCATCACGTTGAGCAGGTAGCCAATCAGCACGGCGAAGAACAGTGCGCCTACCAGCCCCAGACCGAGGGGCAGCCCGACATTGCGATTGAGGATTCGGCGAAAACCAGCCTCGTCCATGGCGGACTCATTCGACATTGGGGCGTCCATTCGATGATTGTCTCGCTGCTGCTTATAAGTGGGAGGTGGCCTGTGGCAAACTGACCATGTGCAGACCCGGAAGTTTGCCAAACATTTGCGTCTTCTGCGCGCCCAAACAGAGAGCCCCATGACCGCGACCGATTCCGCTGCCGAGAAGACCATTCTGCTGGTCGAGGACGATGACGTCGTTCGCCACCTGACCGTGGAGGTTCTCGAAGAGTTCGGCTATCGCGTGCACGCCCTGCGCGACGCCCCCAGCGCACTGGAACTGCTGCGCGGCGACCAGGCCGTCGACCTGCTGATGAGCGACATCGGCCTGCCCGGCATGGACGGCCGCGAACTGGTGCAGAACGCCCGCCAGATGCGGCCGACCCTGCCAGTGTTGTTCGCCAGCGGCTATGCAGAGCGGGAACTGCTGGAGGAAGTGCGCAGCCGCGATGCCGGGGCCGCCACGGCCAGCATCGTCAAGCCCTACGACTTCGCGCTGCTGGCCAGCCGCCTGAGCGAGTTGCTCGAGGCCTGAGGCCACGACGACGGCAGGCGCCGCCATGCATCGTCGGTCATCATCCTCATCGATAGCGCTTGCCTGCCGGCACGACTCACCTCCAGGCTGACTCGATCAGCCACCGAGGGAGTCGCCATGCCCAGCCTCAACCCCAGCCGCGAACAGATGCGCGCATTCGCCGAAGCGATGCCGGCCGATACGCCGATCGTGATGCTCAACCTGCTGCGTTTCAGCCCCCAGGCGAACTACCCCTCGGGCAGTGACGAGACGCCCTGCAGCGGGCGCGAGGCCTACGCGCGCTACAGCCGTACGGCGCTGGCCAAGGTGCGCGGCGTCGGTGGCGAAGTGCAGTGGCTGGGCACGGCCCATGTCGCCGTCATCGCGCCAAACGACGAGCACTGGGACCAGGTCCTGCTGGTGCGCTATCCATCCTCCAGCGCCTTTCTCGCCATGCTCGCCGATCCCGAGTACCAGGCCGCGACGGTGCATCGCAGTGCCGCGCTGGCCGACTCGCGCCTGATCGGCACGACGCCGGTCTGATCACTCCCGGCGGGCGGCGTTCTGCTGGTTCAGCACCAGCAAGCGTGCGGCGGTCTCGGCATCGGGCTGGCCATCGTAGTTGGCCGGGCGGTACTTCATCTGGAAGGCGGCGATGACATTGCGCGTCGCCTCGTCCAGCTCACCCTGCCGAGGCACCGTGTAGCCGTTGCGCGCCAGCTGCTCCTGGAACCACTCCACGCTGGGCAGGCTGAGGGCGAACAGCGCCTGCTGACGCGCCACCGCAGCCTCGTCCGGCCAGGGCACCAGCCCCTCGTCGGCCAGGCGCTTCCAGGGGAACAGCGGGCCCGGATCGACCTTGCGCTGAGGCGCCACATCGCTGTGCGCGATGATCGAGCCCAGCGGCAACTGGTGACGCTTGACGATGTCCTTGAGCAGCACGATCAGCTTGTCGATCTGCTGCGCCGAGAAGGGCTGCCAGTAGCGCCCGGCAGCGGTCTGGTAATAACCCTGGTTGACCAGTTCGATGCCGATCGTCGTGCTGTTCAGCCAGGTGCGCCCCTGCCATTCGCTGACCCCCGCATGCCAGGCGCGGCGGTCCTCGTCCACCAGGCGGTAGACGGTCGCCGGGGCATCGCCGATCAGGTAGTGACTGCTGACCTCGGTGTGCGTCAGCAGATCGAGCGAGCGCTGCAGATCGGCGGAGGTGTAGTGCAGCACCACGTACTGCACGCGGCTGTTCTGGCCAGTGGCCGTGTGGCTGTCATCGATGCGCAGGCCGCCCGTGCAGCCCGCGAGCAGAACAGCGATTAAAGCGAGGCAGAAAGACTTCATGCGTGACCGAATACACTCTGCAGGTTGTCCAGCAGCATGTCGACGCTGAGCATGATCAGCAGCATGCCCATCAGCCGTTCCACCGCCATCAACCCGCGATTACCAAGAAAACGCTGCAGGAACGAAGCCTGCAGGAGAATGAACGCCGTCGCCGCCCAGGCCAGGATCAAGGCCAGATACAGCTCCCAGATCGGCCCGACATGGGTGTTGCGCAGGGTCATCAGCACCGCCAGGGCCGAGGGCCCGGCCACGGCCGGCGTCGCCAGCGGCACCAGCATCGGCTCGCCATCCGGTACATCGCCGAGCAGCCCCTGCGGGCTGGGGAAGATCAGGCGCATGGCGATGACGAACAGGATGATACCGCCGGCGATGGCGGTTGCCTCACGCGACAGGCCGAGTCCGGTGAGGAATTTGTCACCAAAGGTGAGGAACAACAGCAACAGTCCCAGGGCGAACAGCAGCTCGCGCGCGGCCACCCACAGACGCCGACGAGGCTCGACGTTCTTCAGCGCAGCGATGTAGATGGCGATGTTGCCGAAGGGGTCGGTGACCAGAAAGATCAGCACGGCGATGCTGAAGATGTCCATAGGCGCCTCCAGTGGCTAGTGCGCATAGTCTAGGGGTTGCGCCAGGCGGGTGCGAGCGGACGTAACGGTCCGCCTGCGGGCGCCAGGCCGGAGCGAAGCAACTTCGTGACCGGATCGAGGGGAGGCGTCCTGACAAAGACCACTCGTAGAAATGTATACAAATAGTTAGATTTTTAACCCATAAAATGTATACATTGACCCAACAAGAACAACAGCGAGTAGTTTCCCATGACCTCCCCCGCCCAGCGCCCCGAGGACGAGAACCTCGGTCTTGGCTCCAACCTGCTCTACGGCCTGCAACACGTACTGACCATGTACGGCGGCATCGTCGCCGTGCCCCTGATCGTCGGCCAGGCGGCCGGCCTGACGCCGGCCGACATCGGGCTGCTGATCGCCGCCTCGCTCTTCGTCGGCGGCGCCGCCACGCTCCTGCAGACGCTCGGCCTGCCGTTCTTCGGCTGCCAGCTGCCGCTGGTGCAGGGCGTGTCGTTCGCCAGCGTCGCCACCATCGTCGCCATAGTCGGTGCCAACGGCGGCGAAGGCGGTTTACCGGTGGTGTTCGGTGCCGTGATCGGCGCCGCGCTGATCGGCCTGCTGATCACGCCGGTCTTCTCCAAGATCACCAGGTTCTTCCCGCCGCTGGTGACAGGCATCGTCATCACCACCATCGGCCTGACCCTGATGCCGGTCGCGGCCCGCTGGGCCATGGGCGGCAACAGCCAGGCCGCGGACTTCGGCAGCATGGCCAACATCGGCCTGGCCGCCTTCACCCTGGCCACCGTACTGCTGCTGAGCAAGGTCGGCAGCGCCAGCATCTCGCGCCTGTCGATCCTCCTGGCCATGGTGATCGGCACCCTGGCGGCCCTGGCATTCGGCATGGCGGACTTCTCCCGCGTCGGCGCGGGCCCGTTGCTGGCCTTCCCGACGCCGCTGCATTTCGGCGTACCGGTGTTCAAGGTGGCGGCGATCATCTCGATGCTGATCGTGGTGATGGTGATCCTGGTGGAGACCTCGGCAGACATCCTCGCGGTGGGCGACATCATCGACACCCGGGTCGACTCCAAGCGCCTCGGCAACGGGCTGCGCGCAGACATGATCGCCAGCGTCGTCGCGCCGCTGTTCGGCTCCTTCACCCAGAGCGCCTTCGCGCAGAACGTCGGGCTGGTCGCCGTGACAGGCGTGAAGAGCCGCTACGTGGTGGCCACCGGCGGCCTGATCCTGGTCACCCTCGGCCTGCTGCCGGTCATTGGTCGGGTGATCGCCGCCGTGCCCACCTCGGTGCTCGGCGGTGCGGGCCTGGTGCTGTTCGGCACGGTCGCCGCCAGCGGCATCCGCACCCTGGCCAAGGTCGACTATCGCAACAACATGAACCTGGTGATCGTCGCGACCTCGATCGGCTTCGGCATGATTCCCATCGCCATGCCGAGCTTCTACCACCACTTCCCGGCCTGGTTCGAAACCATCTTCCACTCGGGCATCAGCTCGGCTGCGGTCATGGCCATCCTGCTCAACCTGCTGTTCAACCACTTCACCGCCGGCAACTCCGATCAGCAGTCGGTGTTCGTCGCCGGCACCGAGCGCAGCCTGCGCTACCAGGACATCGCCGCCCTGCACGAGGGCGATCACTTCATCGGCGGCAAGCTGTACGACGCACAGGGCATCGAGGTGCCGTTGCAGGAGGACGCGGCTCACGCGCCTCGGCCACGGACCGCCGAGGCAACCCCGGCGACAGGCAGGAGCGAGGAGAAGCTACCGTCCTAGCGGGACGCACGCGCGAGGCAGCGCCGCCTCTTCACTGATCAGGCGGCCTGCTCGACCCGGTTGCGGCCAGCACCCTTGGCACGATACAGCGCCTGGTCGGCGCGCTCGAAAGTGGTCTCGGCCGATTCACCATCGCGGAACTCGGCGATGCCGGCGGAGAGGGTGATGGTCACCGGCTCGCCCTTGAAGTGGAACGGGCAGGCCTCGACCGCGCTGCGCAGGGTTTCGAGCAGCTGCAAGCCACCCTCCAGCGGCGTCGCCGGTACCAGCAGGACGAACTCCTCGCCGCCGAAGCGCGCGATGAAGTCGGTCTTGCGCAAGCGCCTGTTCAACTCACCGGCGATGATCTTCAGCACCCGATCCCCGGCCAGATGGCCGTAGCCATCGTTGATCCGCTTGAAGTGATCGATGTCCAGTACTGCCATCAGCAACTGGCCGCCATAGCGCTGGCGACGGGCGACTTCCAGCTCGAGACGCTCGCTCCAGGCGGCGCGGTTGGGCAAGCCGGTCAGGGGATCGAGCAGAGACTTCTGCCGCTGTTCCTCGATGTGCGCACGGAACTGCTGCGCCTCGCTCTCCATTTCCGCGACACGCTTGACCAGGCCCTGCAAGCGCTCGGCGACATCGTCCTCGGCGCTGTCGCGCTGGCGCTGATGGTTGCTGACGCTCTGCAGCAGACCTTCCAGGCGCTGTTCCAGCGCCTGCTTGAGCGCGTCCAGGTCGACCGCTTCCTGCACGCTGTTCTGCAGGTCGGTGACCTGATCCTGCAACTGCTGGTTGAAGTTGCGCGCGCTCTGCGCCGAAGCGCCGTAGCCCTCGTGCGCCTCGCTCAGGGTCTGAATGAAGGCCGCCAGGCGCTCGTTGAGCTGCTTCAGGTAGCCGGCGAACTCGCGCTGGCCGCCGTTGTTGATCGCCAGCAGCAGCACCGCCAGGTCGTCCAGTACCGGCACCAGCTCGTACCAGTTGAGATTGCCCTCCAGGCGCTCGCGCAAGGCTTCGCCCTGCGGCAGGTGGCTGGCCGGCAGGTCCAGCTCGTCGAGCAGGTTGCGCAGGCTGTTGGCGATATGCGGCGCCACGGCGCTGTAGCCCGGCTCGCTGCTGGGCAGGGAGAACGGGCCATCACCCTCGTCATCCAGCGGGACCAGGCCAGGCGGTACCGGCAGGCTGTCGAGTACCGCCGGCACCTCGGCGGCCTCCTGACGCACCGGCGCCGCACCGGCAGCGGCCTCGGCGACAGGTGCAGGTGCAGGTGCAGGTGCAGGTGCAGGTGCAGGTGCAGGTGCAGGTGCAGGTGCAGGAATTGACGCAGGCGCAGGCGCGGCCGGCAAGGGCTCGTCGACAGGCAGCGTCGGCGCGGCGGGCTCTGCCGCTGGCGGCACATCGGCGGCGGGTGCGGGCGCCGGTGTCACGGGCGCGTCGCTGGCACTCTCGTTGCGCGAGCCGAACAGGCGCTGCAGCAAACCGGGTTGGTCCTGCGCAGGTGCCTGCTGCACGGCCAGCGCCTGCGCCTGCAGATTGCTCAACTGGCTGAGCAGGGCCGGCAGCAGGTACTGATGGCTGGCCGCCTCGTCCAGCTGTTTGCCCAGCGCCTTGAGCGCCTTGCGCACCTCGCGGGGCGGCTCCAGGTCCTGTAACTGCGTGACCAGGCGCGCCAGCGCAGTGGCCGCCTCCGCAGCGCGCTTCTGACGGCGCTGCTCGGATTCCAGCACGGCCTTTTCCAGACGTGGGATCAGGCCACCCAGTGCCGCGTCCATGTCATCGCGCCGCAGGATATCGCGCATCTCCTGCATGCACTGATCGACCGCCTTGTCGGCGCCCTCGGCAGCCAGACTGCTGCGCACCAGCCCCCGGCGCAGCAGATCCAGGCGCAACTCCCAGCGGCGCTCGAGCTTTTCGTGGCGCTCCAGGCTACTCAGGTATTTGTCTTTCCAGCGTTGCGCGTCTTCGCTCATACGGCTCACTCGGCAGATGGCGTCTTCAGCATAGGCAGTTGCCCCGTATTCTGGGCCTGCGGCAGGCGGATTTCCACGGCCACGGGCAGGTGATCGGAAATCGGCTGGCTGAGGACATCGACGCGACCCAGCTCCAGTTCGGGGCTGAGCAGGATATGGTCGAGGCAACGCTGCGGGCGCCAGCTGGGGAAGGTCGCCTGCGCCTGCGGCGCGACCAGCCCGAGGTCGCGCAAGGGGGAGTTTTCCAGCAGGTCGACGGCATGGGTGTTCATGTCCCCCATCAGCACCAGGTGGCGGAACTCGCTGACCCGTTCGCGGATATAGGCCAGCTGCCGGACGCGGGTTCGCGCGCCCAGCGCCAGGTGCATCATGACCACGCCGAGCGCCTGCTCACCCTCGCCCAGGCGCAGGAAGATGGCGCCCCTACCCGGCGGCCCCGGCAGCGGATGATCCTCCAGCAGCGTCGGCCGCAGACGACTGAGCACCCCGTTGCTGTGCTGGGCGAGGCGGCCGAGATTGCGATTGAGCTGTTGGTACCAATAGGGGAAGGCGCCTTGCTGGGCCAGGTACTCGACCTGATTGACGTAGCCGGAACGCAGGCTGCCGCCGTCGACTTCCTGCAAGGCCACCAGATCGAAATCGGCGAGCAGATCACCGATGCGCTGCAGGTTGCCGGCGCGCCCCGCGTGAGGCAACAGGTGCTGCCAGCCACGGGTGAGGTAATGATGGTAACGCTGGGTATTGATGCCGACCTGGACGTTGAAACTGAGCAGGCGCAACAGGCCGTCGGCTGGCCAGTCGCCCTGTGGCGAACACTGCGGGTTGACCTGTGGATCGCACAGGCCAACCGTACGTGTCTGTCGCCAGCGGCGCAGCATGTCTTGCGCCTGCGGCCGCTTACAGCGCGGCGCGTTCCTTGGCGATCAGGTAGTCGGCTACACCGAGGGCCTCACGCGGGCCGCCGGAGGAGCCGAGGTCGAAGCGGTACTTGCCGCCGACGATCATCACCGGTACGCCAGTGACCTGGTAAGCCATGGCCAGCTTCTTGGCCTTTTCCATCTGACCTTTGACGGCGAAGGAGTTGAAGGTGCTGAGGAAGGTGTCGCGGTCCACGCCCTGAGTGGCGACGAAGTCGGCGAACTCTTCGGCGGAAGCCAGCTTCTTCTTCTCCTGGTGGATGGCGTTGAACACCGCGTCATGCACCTTGCCCTCGACCTTCATGCTTTCCAGAGTGAGGAAGGCCTGGCCGTGCACGTTCCAGATGCCACCGAACAGCGCCGGGACGCGGACGAAGTTGACATCTTCCGGCAGCTCCTCGACCCAGGGATTGAGGGTCGACTCGAACTGATAGCAGTGCGGGCAGCCATACCAGAACAGCTCGACGACCTCGACCTTGCCCGGTTTGGAGATCGGCACCGGGCTTTTCAGCTCGACGTATTGCTGGCCGGCAACCGGCTCGGCGTGGGCGCTGAGGCCGAAAAGACTGCTGATCGCCAGAGCGGCGCCGAAAATCAGGTTACGCATGGGGGTACTCCTTGGCTGGAAAGCGTCGCCCTGGTGGCGATTCGAGACTATGACTCGCTGGCACCGGGCCGGTTCCGCCCATTGTAGCCACCGCGCCCAATAAAAAGGGCGGCCGCAGCCACCCTTTGTCTTACCAAGTGCAACGGCGGTCTGTCAGTGCAGACCCTGGATGAAGCTGGAAACCGCTTCGATGTCCTTGTTGCTCAGCTTGGCGGCGATGGAACGCATGATCATCGAGTCGCCGTCGTTGGTGCGGTTGCCTTCGCGGAAGTCGGTCAGCTGCTTGGCAACGTACTGCGCGTGCTGGCCACCCAGGTGCGGGAAGGCAGCAGCGGCCAGGCCAGCGCCGTTCGGCGAGTGGCAACCGGTGCAGGCCGGCATGCCTTCTTCCAGCTTGCCGCCACGGAACAGCGCTTCACCACGCTGGACCAGCTTGGGATCGGCAGCACCGACGCTCATCTTCTGGCTGGAGAAGTAGGCAGCGATATCTTCCAGATCCTGGTCGCTGAGGTTGTCCAGCATGCCGGTCATCTCGACCACCTGGCGGTTGCCGGACTTGATGTCGTGCAGCTGCTTGAGCAAGTAACGCTCGCCCTGACCAGCCAGCTTGGGGAAGTTTGGAGCAGGGCTGTTGCCATCAGCGCCATGGCAGGCGCCACAGACAGCGACTTTGCCCTGACCGGCTTCGGCATCGCCAGCAGCCTGCGCCACGCCAGTGAGGCCCAGGGTCAACAGCAGACTCACGAGTACTTTGTTCATCAGCTAATCCAACTACGGCTAAGAGAGAAAAGGGTTATCGGTCGGGTTTACTCATTCGCTCATCAATTTGATGACCGCCTGGTAATCCTCGGCCGTGCAGTCCATGCACAGGCCGCGCGGCGGCATGGCATTCAAACCATTGGTGACGCTCTGCACCAGTGCATCCGTCCCCTTGGCCAGACGCGGCTCCCATGCGGCCTTGTCGCCCTTCTTGGGCGCCGTGGGAATCTGGCCGTTGTGGCAAACACCACAGGCACGGTCATACACAGCTTGCGGATCCTGAGCAGCATAGCCGTTGAAAGACAGCATCAACACGGCAGCTGCAAGCAGCATTTTCTTCATCAGATCAACCTCATCAGGGTAGAGAGCGTTCTGCTTTCTATCGAGCAGAGATGTAATCGCTCCCAGCAATCGGGTTCCTGCGGGTGGGACAAAGCGCACACAAAATCTGCGGCATTATATACTGGCAACGCTGAAACGGAAACGACGCCGCTTGCCGCGCCACCTGGCGTGCGGTAGGTGCGCGGAAATGTCGCAAGCCCTCGAGCGCCTCAATCGCCTCGCGGCAACCACCGGATACCCCCATGCTCCCGAAGAATCCCATCATCGGTCTGTGCCAGCAGGCCAGCTTCCTCATCAGTGCCGCCAAGGTCGATCAGTGCCCCGAGGACAGCGGTCTGGAAGTCGCCTTCGCCGGCCGCTCCAATGCGGGCAAGTCGAGCGCCTTGAACACCCTCACGCATGCCAGCCTGGCGCGCACCTCGAAGACCCCCGGGCGCACCCAGCTGCTCAACTTCTTCAGCCTGGACGAGGAGCGTCGCCTGGTGGACCTGCCCGGATACGGCTACGCCAAGGTGCCGATCCCGCTCAAGCAGCATTGGCAGAAACACCTCGAAGCCTATCTGGGCAGCCGCGAGAGCCTGTGCGGCCTGGTCCTGATGATGGATATCCGCCACCCGCTGACCGAGTTCGACCGCATGATGCTGGACTGGTCGGTGGCCAGCGGCATGCCGCTGCACATCCTGCTGACCAAGGCCGACAAGCTGGCCTTCGGTGCGGCGAAGAACGCACTGCTAAAGGTTCGTCAGGAGATCCGCAAGGAGTGGGGCGAAGGCATCAGCATCCAGCTGTTCTCGGCGCCCAAGCGCATGGGGGTGGAGGAGGCGCAGATGGTGCTGGCCGCCTGGCTGGACCTGCTGCCGGAGGAAGATGAGGAAGGCACTGAGGCCTGAGTCAGCCTGTGGCTAGGGGCACCTGAAGAAGATCGCTCAACGCCCGTTTTGAGTTGGGATGCCTCAAAGAAGCCTCTCCCGCCCTTCGGGAACCCCGGCTTTGGCATCCTCCTGCATCCACGCAGTCGTCTCCCATAGATGGGAGAGGCTCAGCAGAATGCCGCTGGCGGCCGCTTTTTTTCAGACAAAAAAAACCCCGAGCTTCGTATGGGGAGGGAGAAGTTCGGGGTTCAAGGTCTGAACCGCTAGGGCGGGGTCCAGATGTCTGCCAACACTTAACACAACAAAGGAGCATTGAAGGGCTTAACGGCCATTCACGAACTCTGACCTGGCTGTCTGGCGGAAAGTTCATCGCTTTTTTAAAAACCATTTGCAATAAGAAAGCGTCGTTTGATGCCCTGAAACCCATAAGCTAGAGCGGCCGCGGCTTTGCGCCGCGGCACCGGGTATCAATGCGCTTCATCCCAGTTGGCACCGACACCCACTTCGACCAGCAACGGCACATCCAGGTCGGCGGCGTCCCCCATCAGGCTCTGAAGCTTGGCACCGACCTCGTCGACCAGGTCCTCGCGCACCTCCAGCACCAGTTCGTCGTGGACCTGCATGATGATCCGCGCATCCACGCCGCTGTCCTGCAACCAGCCGTCCACCTTGATCATCGCGCGCTTGATGATGTCCGCCGCCGTGCCCTGCATGGGCGCGTTGATCGCCGCCCGCTCGGCCCCCTTGCGCATGGCCTGGTTCTGCGCGTGGATCTCCGGCAGGTACAGACGCCGGCCGAACACGGTCTCCACGTAGCCCTGCTCGGCCGCCTGCGCACGGGTGCGCTCCATGTAGCTGAGCACGCCGGGATAACGGGCGAAGTAACGGTCGATGTAGGCCTGGGCCTCCTTGCGCTCGACGTCGATCTGCTTGGCCAGGCCGAAGGCACTCATGCCATAGATAAGACCGAAGTTGATGGCCTTGGCCTTGCGCCGCTGATCGCTGCTGACCTCGTCCAGCGCCACGCCGAACACCTCGGCCGCGGTGGCCTTGTGCACGTCCAGGTCATTGCGGAAGGCCTCCAGCAGGCCTTCGTCCTTGGCCAGGTGGGCCATGATGCGCAACTCGATCTGCGAGTAGTCCGCCGCCATCGTGCGGTAGCCCTTGGGGGCGACGAACGCCTGGCGGATCCGCCGCCCTTCGGCGGTACGGATCGGGATGTTCTGCAGGTTCGGGTCACTCGAGGACAGGCGCCCGGTCGCCGCCACCGCCTGGTGGTAGCTGGTATGGATGCGCCCGGTACGCGGGTTGATCTGCTCCGGCAACCGGTCGGTGTAGGTGCTCTTGAGCTTGCTCAGGGAGCGGTACTGCATCAGCACCTTGGGCAGTTCGAAGTCCTGCTCGGCCAGCTCGGCGAGCACCGCCTCGGCGGTGGACGGCTGGCCCTTGGCGGTCTTGCTGATCACCGGGTAACCGAGCTTCTCGTAGAGGATCACACCAAGCTGCTTGGGCGAAGCCAGGTTGAACTCCTCGCCGGCGATCTCGAAGGCCTTGCGCTCCAGTTCCACCAGCTTCTCGCCCAGTTCGACGCTCTGCTGACCGAGCAGCCGGGCATCGACCAGCGCACCGTTGCGCTCGATACGCGCCAGCACCGGCACCAGCGGGATCTCGATCTCGCGCAGTACCCTGGCCAGTGACGGCACGGCCTCGAGGCGGCCCCAGAGTTCCTGGTGCAGACGCAGGGTCACATCGGCGTCCTCGGCGGCGTAGGGCCCGGCCTGCTCCAGCGGAATCTGGTCGAAGGTCAGTTGCTTGGCCCCCTTGCCGGCGATGTCCTCGAAGCGGATGGTGCTGTGGTTCAGGTACTTCAGCGCCAGGCTGTCCATGTCGTGACGGGTGGCGGTGGAATCCAGCACGTAGGATTCGAGCATGGTGTCGAACGCCACGCCCTGCACCGCGATCGGCGTACTGGCATTGGCCAGCACATTGATGTCGTACTTGGCATGCTGGCCGACCTTGGCCTTGGCCGGGTCTTCGAGGATCGGCTGCAGCGCCTTGAGCACGGCATCGCGGTCGAGCTGCTGCGGCACGCCCATGTAGCTGTGGGCCAGCGGCACGTAGGCGGCCTCGCCGGCCTTGACCGCGAAGGACAGGCCGACCAGTTGCGCCTGCTGGGCATCGACGCTGGTGGTCTCGCTGTCGAAGGCGATCAGCTCGGCCTGCTCCAGCTTCTTCAGCCAGGCATCGAACTGCGCCTGCTCCAGCACCAGCTGGTAATCCCCGCTGCTCGCCGGCGCGGGCTCGGCAAGCGCCTCGGCAGCGCCAGCGACCGGCTCGGCGAACAGATCACCGGCAGGCGCAGCGGCCTTCGCCGCCAGGCCCTTGTTCTGGCGCAGCAGGTCGTCCAGCCAGTTCTTGAATTCCAGTTCGCCATACAGCTCGACCAGCGCCGCCTGATCCGGCTCGCCCGGATGCAGGTCATCGATGGCGATGTTCAGCGGTACGTCGGTCTTGATGGTCGCCAGCTGATAGGAGAGGTAGGCCATCTCGCGGTGTTCCTCGAGCTTGGCCGGCAGACCCTTGGCGCCGCGAATCGGCAGCGCCGGCACCTTGTCGAGATTGGCGTAGAGCACGTCGAGACCACCACCGATGCCGACCAGCAGGCCGAGCGCGGTTTTCTCGCCGACCCCGGGTACGCCGGGAATGTTGTCCACCTTGTCGCCCATCAGGGCCAGGTAATCGATGATCAGCTCGGGACCGACACCGAATTTCTCCTTTACGCCACCTTCGTCATAGACGCTTCCGGTCATGGTGTTGACCAGCGTAACGTGCGGGCAGACCAGTTGCGCCATGTCCTTGTCGCCGGTAGAGATCACCACGTCGCGCTGTTCACCGGCTGCCTGCCGGGCCAGGGTGCCGATCACGTCGTCGGCTTCCACGCCTTCGACGCACAGCAGCGGCAGGCCCAGGGCACGCACGCTGGCATGCAGCGGCTCGACCTGGACACGCAGCTCGTCCGGCATCGACGGGCGGTTGGCCTTGTACTCGGCGAACAGCTCATCGCGGAAGGTGCCGCCCTTGGCGTCGAAGACCACGGCGAACGGACTGTTCGGGTATTGCTTGCGCAGGCTCTTGAGCATGTTCAACACGCCCTTGACCGCCCCGGTGGGCATGCCCTTGGACGTGGTCAGCGGGGGCAGGGCGTGGAAAGCGCGGTACAGGTACGAGGAACCGTCGACCAGAACGAGGGGAGCTTGGCTCATGCGCGGGATCAACCTTTTCGGCGGGTGCAGCGGTAGAATGGCTGCATCGGTGAATATCAAGGAGCAAGGTTATCATGGGTACATTGAATCGCCTGTTGCTGGTCAGCCTGCTGGCCTGTCTTCCGCTCGCCGCTCACGCCGAGGACCCGGTTTCCGCTGACCCCGACGTAACCATCCGCCAGGACGGCGACCGCACCATCCAGGAATACCGGGTCAATGGCTTCCTCTATGCCATCAAGGTCATTCCGAAGAATGGCAAACCCTATTTTCTCGTGCGCGCCGATGGCAGCGACGGCAATTTCATTCGTTCGGACGATCCGGACATGCTCATCCCGTCATGGGAAATCTTCAGCTGGTAAGGCAATAAAGGTCTGATATGTCGGTATTCACCCCCCTGGAGCGTCATGAGCTCGAAGTCTTCCTGGCGCCCTACGGGCTCGGGCGCTTGCGTGATTTCCAGGGTATTGCGGCGGGCAGCGAAAACAGCAACTTCTTCGTCAGCCTGGAGCAGGGCGAATACGTTCTGACCCTGGTCGAGCGCGGCCCGGTGGCCGACCTGCCGTTCTTCATCGAACTGCTCGACGTCCTGCACGATGCCGGCCTGCCGGTGCCCTACGCCCTGCGTACCCAGGATGGCCTGGCCCTGCGCAGCCTGGCCGAAAAGCCGGCACTGCTGCAGCCGAGGCTGTCCGGCAAGCACGTGCGCGAGGCCAATGCCCACCACTGCCAGGAAGTCGGCCGCCTGCTGGCGAACATTCACCTGGCGACGCGGGCCACTCCCGTCGAACGACGCAGTGATCGCGGGCTGGACTGGATGCTCGCCGAAGGCCCGAGCCAGGCCCTGAAGCTCGACGAGCAGGCGCTGCCTCTGCTGCGTGATGCGCTGCAGGAGATCGCCGAGCTGAAGCCGCGCATCCTCGCCCTGCCACGCGCCAACCTGCATGCCGATCTGTTCCGCGACAACGTGCTGTTCGACGGCAATCACCTGGCGGGCGTGATCGACTTCTACAACGCCTGCTCGGGGCCGATGCTCTACGACCTGGCCATCACCCTGAACGATTGGTGCTCGCACGAAGATGGCAGCCTCGACGGCGCCCGTGCCCGCGCACTGCTCGGCGCCTATGCCGCGCTGCGGCCGTTCACGGCGGCAGAGGCCGAGCTGTGGCCCGCCATGCTGCGCGTGGCCTGCGTGCGCTTCTGGCTGTCACGCCTGATCGCCGCCGAGTCGTTCGCCGGGCAGGAAGTGCTGATTCATGACCCCGGCGAGTTCCAGCGTCGCCTGGCGCAACGCCAACAGGTAGACCTGCCTCTGCCGTTCGCACTGTAGGGTGGGCCACGCTTTACCGGTCCACCGTGGCGTACGCTGCGGTGGATGGAAAGAGCGTCATCCACCCTACGCAGAAACTTGCCGCCAGCGACCGGTTTGCAGAGCGGGCGAGCCGCCAACACCGTAGGGTGGACCACGCTTTACTGATCCACCGTGACAGGCGCTGCGGTGGATGAGAAGAGCGTCATCCACCCTACGCAGGAACTTGCCGCCAGCGACCGGTTTGCAGAGCGGGTGAGCCGCCAACACCGTAGGGTGGACCACGCTTTACTGATCCACCGTGACAGGCGCTGCGGTGGATGAGAAGAGCGTCATCCACCCTACGCAGGAACTTGCCGCCAGCGACCGGTTTGCAGAGCGGGTGAGCCGCCAACACCGTAGGGTGGACCACGCTTTACTGATCCACCGTGACAGGCGCTGCGGTGGATGAGAAGAGCGTCATCCACCCTACGCAGGAACTTGCCGCCAGCGACCGGTTTGCAGAGCGGGTGAGCCGCCAACACCGTAGGGTGGACCACGCTTCACCGGTCCACCGTCGCAGGCGCTGCGGTGGATGAGAAGAGCGTCATCCACCCTACGCAGGAACTTGCCGCCAGCGACCGGTTTGCAGAGCGGGTGAGCCGCCAACACCCGTAGGGTGGACCACGCTTCACCGGTCCACCGTGGCGGGCGCTGCGGTGGATGAGAAGAGCGTCATCCACCCTACGCAGAAACTTGCCGCCAGCGACCGACTTGCAGAGCGGGGGACCGCCAACACCGTAGGGTGGACCAAGCTTCACCGGTCCACCAGGGCAGGCGCTGCGGTGGATGAGAAGAGCGTCATCCACCCTACGCAGGGGTTTGCCGTCAGCTGCCGGAAACCAGTCCCGGCAGTTGCTCGGCCAGCTTGGCGTTGTTGATCGGCGCGCGGATGAAGCCGCGCTGGGTGCCATCCGGGCCGACGATCACCAGGTTACCGCTGTGATCGACGGTGTAGTTTTCCTTGCTGGTGTCGGCCGGGATGTAGGGGATGCTCACCGAATTGGCGAACTTCTGCAGCGTCGCCTCCTCACCGGTCAGCCCTTTGAAACCTGCATCGAAGTAACCCAGGTACTTGCTCAGTTGCTCCGGCGTATCACGGTGCGGGTCGACGCTGACCATCACCACGTTCAGCCGCGCACGGGTTTCTTCCGGCAGCTGGCCCTGCAGCTGGCGCAGCTGGGCGAGGGTGGCCGGGCAGATATCCGGGCAGAAGGTGTAGCCGAAGAACAGCAGGGTCCAGTCGCCCTTGAGCTGATCGACCGCCACGGCCTTGCCGTCCTGGTTGGTCAGGGTCAGCGCCGGCAGGCTGCGAGGCTGTGGCAACAGGACGATGCCGGCATCGAGCAGCGCCGCCGGATCACCCTGGCCCTTGCTGCTGAGCACCTTGTTGACGGTCAGGCCCAGCACCAGGGCCACGATGGCGACAAGAACGAAGACGGTTATGTGAGTACGAGTCATGAAAGCCCTTAGCACGTCGTGAAAGCCAGCTGCGCCGCCACGGCTCGCTAGACGTTCAGCAGCAGGTAGTGATCCGCCAGCAAGGCGATGAACAACAGGAACAGGTACCAGATACTGTACTTGAAGGTGTTGATCGCCGCGTGCGGTTTGCTGTCACGGTACAGCACCCAGGCCCAGTGCAGGAAGCGCCCGCCGAGCAACAGCGCACAACCGAGATAGAGCACCCCGCTCATGTGGATGGCATAGGGCAGCAGGGTCACGGCGAACATCGCCAGGGTGTAGAGGAGGATGTGCACCTTGGTGTAATGCTCGCCGTGGGTCACCGGCAGCATGGGAATGTCGGCCTTGGCGTACTCGGCCTTGCGATGGATGGCCAGGGCCCAGAAGTGCGGCGGCGTCCAGGCGAAGATGATCAGCACCAGCAGCAGTGGTTCGGCGCTCAGGTGCCCGGTCACCGCCACCCAGCCGAGCAGCGGCGGCGCGGCGCCCGCCAGGCCGCCGATGACGATGTTCTGCGGCGTGGCGCGCTTGAGGAACCCGGTATAGATCACCGCGTAGCCAAGCAGGGAGGCCAGGGTCAGCCAGGCGGCCAGCTCGTTGGTGAACAGCAGCAGCAGGCTCATGCCGGCGATGGCCAGCGCCAGGGCGAATGCCAGCGCGGCCACGGGCGAGACGCGCCCCGAGGTCACCGGTCGCTTGTGCGTGCGCGCCATGATCGAGTCGATGCGCCGATCCACCACATGGTTGACCGCCGCCGCCGCCCCGGCGCACAGGCCGATGCCCAGGTTGCCGAACAGCAGCACGGTCCACGGCACTCCGGCGCGGGTGGCGAGGAACATGCCGACCAGGGAAGTGATCAGCATCAGCAGCACCACCCGAGGCTTGGTCAGCTCGAGGTAGTCACGCCAGCTTGCGGAGGCGGCGTGAGCAGTGAGCACGGTAGCCATGGTCATTCTCCTCTTCTTGTCATTTGCCGAGTGCCGGCGCCAGCTTGCTGGCCATCACCCGCTGCACGGCAGGTTCGCCCGCCCTGGCACGCTCGACAGCGCTGCCACGCAGGCGATAGTTGATCAGCACCATCGTCAGCAGCAGGGCCGCGCCGCCGGCGTTGTGCGCCACCGCCACCAGCAGCGGCAGGTGGAAGATCACGTTGCTCAACCCCAGGCTGATCTGCAGCGCCAGCGCGACCAGCAGCAGCCCGGCCAGGCGCGGCAAACCGGCCGCCCGCAGGCGCCAGGCCAGCAACAGCAGCGCCAGCGTGACCAGCAGGGCGCCGATGCGATGGCTCATGTGAATGGCGGTGCGCGCGTCACTGTCGAGCTGGCCACCCAGGTAGTTGGGGCCGATGTGCTGGGTGAGGTGAAAACCCTTGCCGAAGTCCATCGCCGGCCACCACTCGCCGTGGCAGGTGGGCAGGTCGACGCAGGCGACCGCCGCGTAGTTGGAACTGACCCAGCCGCCGAGGACGATCTGCCCGATCACCAGCAGCAGGCAGGCCGCAGCCAGCGCGCGCAGGCCAGCCGGCAACTGCAGCGGTGCGAAACGCCCGGACAGGCGCAACGTCAGCAGGCTCAGCAGACTCAGGGTGGCGAAGCCGCCCAGCAGATGCGCCGTGACCACCTGCGGCCAGAGTTGCAGGGTGACCGTCCACATGCCGAACGCCCCCTGCAGGATCACCAGGGCCAGGATGGCCAGTGGCAGCTTGAGCGGTTGCGTGGCATCGGCGCGGCGGCGGATAGCCTGGGTGGCGATGGCCAGTATCACCAGGCCCAGGGAACCGGCGAAGTAGCGATGGATCATCTCGTACCAGCCCTTGGCCACTTCCACCGGCGCCGCCGGGAAGCGCGCCTCGGCGATGGCCTGCTTGTGCTCGCTCATCGGCACGCCGAGAAACCCGTAGCAGCCCGGCCAGTCCGGGCAGCCCAGGCCGGCGTGGGTGAGCCGGGTGTAGGCCCCGAGCAGGACCACCACCACGGTCAGGAGGGTCGCGAACAGCGCTAGACGATAACCTGGCTTGTGCATGTCTACTCCTTGGGCACTGGACTTGACGCTCTGCCGGCGAAGGCCGGGCGGAGCCTCAACCGATCAGGGAAATCTTCAGCAGGTAGCGCAGGTCATCGAGGATGGCCTTGCCGTCGCTACCGGCGGGGTAGCGCAGCACCAGGTTGCCGTGCGGGTCGACCAGCCACAGCTGGGCGCCGGATGCCGTCCCGCTGGCCTTGTCGTAGGCCTGCGGATCCAGCGGGTAGCGCCCCAGGCGCGGGTACTCGCGCTCGAGCTTGGCCTGGTAGTCGGCGGGCAGCGCCTCGGCCAGGGCCAGCGCATGACTGGCCCGGCCCGTCTCGCGGTTGAGGCCGATCTGGATCTGCCGCGCCAGGTAGACCAGCTGCTGGCAGTCGGCGTCGCACGCCCCAGGCGCCGTGACCAGGATCTGCCACACCGGCTGCACCTCGCCCTGCACGCCGAGATCGGCCAGGGTGCGGCCATCGCCGATCAGCACGCCGTGGTAGCTGCGTGTCTCCGGCACCCAGAAGCGCCATTTGTACATGGCGCTGGCGAGCAGCATCGGGCCGATGACGATGGCCAGAATCAGCAACAGCTGCAGGCGGCCACGCCCCTTGCGCGGAGCCTCAGGCATGGCGATGGCTGGGTTCATGGCGAATCTCCCGTGCGTTGTGTATTCCGAGATAGATGAACAGGCCGAGCAGTGCCGCAGCCAGGGCGAACCACTGCACGGCATAGCCCACATGCTTGCTGGGGCTCATGGAGACGATCGGCCAGTCGACGCGATAGCTGGCGGGCCCGGGTTCCAGGCGCACCTCGAATGGCAGGCCACCGCGCCCCAGGCGCTGCCACAGGTCGGAGGCCTCGACCTGGGTGATCAGCCGGGGCCAGCCCTCCGTGGCGCCGGACTGCAGGTGCAAGCCGCCCGCAGGTGCCACGTAGACCCAGGCCGTGAGCTGCATGACGCCATCGGGGCTGGCGAACCGGGGCGGCGTGCGCCGGTCCGGCCAGGGCAGCCAGCCACGGTTGAGCAACACCCAGAGCCCGCTGGGCTGGTCGTAGAAGGGTTGCAGCAGTTCCACGCCGGCATGGCCGTCACGAATCCGGTTGTCCAGCAGCAGGCTGTGCTCGCTGTCGAAGTAGCCATGCAGCTGCACGCGCCGATAGGCGGGGTCGCGCAGTGGCTCGAGCTGGTCGAGGCTGATCGGCTCGGCCTGGCGCCGTGCCTCGAAACTGGCCAGCAGCTGGCGCTTCTCGTCACCGCGCTGCAGCTGCCAGAAGCCCAGCCACAACAACCCCGGCAGGAGCAGGGCGACCAGCAGGCTGGGCAGCCAGCCGGGACGGAAGGCGCTCATCGCAACCTGCCGTTGGGCTTGGAGTGGCTGGCTATACTGCACTGCATCAGTCGATTCCCCCGGAGTCCCGCATGCTCAAGGCCGCGATCATCCTCTTGCTGCTGGCCACGCTCACCAGCCTGTTCAGCGGCCTGTTCTTCCTGGTCAAGGACGAAGGCCATGGTTCCCGTGTCCTCGGCGCCCTGGCCCTGCGCGTCGGCCTGACCGCCATCACCGTCGCCCTGATCGCCTGGGGCTTCTATTCAGGGCAACTGGTGTCCCACGTCAGCTGGTAGCGCAACGCCTGCGACGATCCGCAGCGCGTTTCTTGCAGCGTGAAGCGTGTGGCTCGCCGCTGCCTCACAGCACGTAGACGAAGATGAACAGGCCCAGCCAGACCACGTCGACGAAGTGCCAGTACCAGGCGGCGGCCTCGAAACCGAAGTGCTTGTCGGCATCGAAATGCCCGCGCAGGATGCGCACCAGCATGACGGTCAGGATCAGGGTGCCGAGCGTCACGTGGGCGCCGTGGAAACCCGTGAGCATGAAGAAGGTCGCCCCGTAGATGCCCGAGCCCAGCGTCAGGCCCAGCTCGGTGTAGGCTTCGATGTACTCCTCGACCTGGAAGAACAGAAAGCTCAGGCCCAGCACGATGGTGGCCGCCAGCCAGGCCTTGAGCGCCCCCCGGTGATTCTTCTTCAGGGCATGGTGGGCGAAGGTGACGGTGAAGCTGGAAGACACCAGCAGGATGGTGTTGACCAGCGGCAGGTGCCACGGATCGATGACCCCGGTGGGCGGCGGGAACAGCTTGGAGTCGGGGTTCTGCAGCAGGGGCCAGTTGTACTCGAAGCCCTCCCAGAGCATGTTCGACACACCCTTGTCGCCTTCACCGCCCAGCCAGGGCACGGCAAAGGTGCGGATGTAGAACAGCGCGCCGAAGAAGGCGGCGAAGAACATCACCTCGGAGAAGATGAACCAGCTCATGCCCCAGCGGAACGAGCGGTCCATCTGCGCGCTGTACAGGCCACTGCGACTTTCCTTGATGACGTTGCCGAACCAGCCGAACAGCATCCAGGCCAGGATCAGCCCGCCGACGAAGAAGATCAGCGGGCCGTTGGAACTCTCCCGCCCCGCCGACAGGTCGTTGAACCAGGTCCCCACGCCGAAGAAACTCACCAGCAACCCGATACTGGCGACGATGGGCCACTTGCTTTGCGCCGGTACGTAATAGTTTTCGTGACTCGACATTGTTGTTCTCCTTATGGAGTCGCCCGAGCAAGGGTCGCCTGTACCACTGGCGGTTTGCGTTCGGTGATATCGAACAGGGTGTAGCTCAGGGTCAGGTGTTTCACGTCCTGTGGCAGGTCGCGGTCGACGATGAAGCGCACCGGCATCTCGATGCGTTCGCCGGGCTGCAACACCTGCTGGCTGAAGCAGAAACACTCGGTCTTGTGGAAGAAGGCCGCCGCCTTCGAAGGCGAGATGCTGGGAATCGCTTGCGCGGTCATCGGGTGGTCGCTGGGGTTGTAGGCGACGAACAGCATGTCGCGGGTTTCCCCCGGATGAACCAGCAGCTCGTCGGCCTTGGGCGCGAACTCCCAGACCATCTCGGCCGAGTTGGTGGCGAGGAACTGCACGCGCACCTGACGCACCTCATCGATCACCTGCTCGCCCTGATAGGGGCCGGCGGTCTTGCCGTTGATCCCGAACACACGGCACATGGCGTCGTAGAACGGCGGCAGGACGAAGACGCCGAAACAGAACATCACCACCACCACGACCAGCAGGCGGGCGACCAGGCGACGCGTCGCGATGACCTCGCTCACGGCGGACCTCCTACTTCACTTCCGGCGGCGTGCTGAAGGTGTGGTAAGGCGCCGGCGAGGGCACCGTCCACTCCAGCCCTTCAGCGCCATCCCAGGGCTTGGCCGGAGCCGGCTTGCCGCCGCGGATGCACTTGATGACGATGAACAGGAACAGCAGCTGGGTCGCCCCGAACAGGAAGGCGCCGATGCTGGAGACCATGTTGAAGTTGGCGAACATCAGGTTGTAGTCGGGGATGCGCCGCGGCATGCCGGCCAGGCCGACGAAATGCATCGGGAAGAAGGCCAGGTTCATGCCGACGAAGCTCATCCAGAAGTGCAGCTTGCCCAGGGTCTCGTCGTACATGTGGCCGGTCCATTTCGGCAGCCAGAAGTAGGCCGAGGCGAAGATGCCGAAGATCGCACCGGGCACCAGCACGTAGTGGAAGTGGGCCACCACGAAGTAGGTGTCGTGGTACTGGAAGTCCGACGGGGCGATGGCCAGCATCAGCCCGGAGAAACCGCCGATGGTGAACAGGATGACGAAGGCCACCGAGAACAGCATCGGCGTCTCGAAGGTCATCGAGCCCTGCCACATGGTGCTGGCCCAGTTGAACACCTTCACCCCGGTGGGCACGGCGATCAGCATGGTGGCGTACATGAAGAACAGCTCGCCGGTCAGCGGGATGCCGACGGTGAACATGTGGTGCGCCCAGACGATGAACGAGAGGAAGGCGATGGCCGCCGTGGCGTAGACCATCGAGGTGTAGCCGAACAGCGGCTTGCGCGCGAACGCCGGGATGATCGAGCTGACCGCACCGAACGCGGGCAGGATCATGATGTACACCTCGGGGTGGCCGAAGAACCAGAACACATGCTGGAACAGCACCGGGTCACCACCGCCGGCGGCGTTGAAGAAGCTGGTGCCGAAGTGGATGTCCATCAGCATCATGGTCACCACGCCGGCCAGCACCGGCATCACCGCGATGAGCAGGAAGGCGGTGATCAGCCAGGTCCAGACGAACAGCGGCATCTTCATCAGCGTCATGCCGGGCGCACGCAGGTTGAGGATGGTGGCGATCACGTTGATCGCGCCCATGATCGAGCTGATGCCCATCAGGTGGATGGCGAAGATGAAGAAGGTGGTGCTCTCCGGCGCATAGGTGGTCGACAGCGGCGCGTAGAAGGTCCAGCCGAAGTTGGGCCCGCCGCCCTCCATGAACAGGGTGCTGACCAGCAGACCGAAGGCCGCCGGCAGCAACCAGAAGCTGAAGTTGTTCATGCGCGGCAGGGCCATGTCCGGCGCGCCGATCATCAGCGGGATCATCCAGTTGGCCAGGCCGACGAAGGCCGGCATCACCGCGCCGAAGACCATGATCAGGCCGTGCATGGTGGTCATCTGGTTGAAGAACTCCGGCTGCACGATCTGCAGGCCCGGCTGGAACAGCTCGGCACGGATGACCATGGCCATCGAGCCGCCGAGCAGGAAGGCGCAGAAGCTGAACCACAGGTACATCGTGCCGATGTCCTTGTGGTTGGTGGTCAGCACCCAGCGCATCAGGCCCTTGGCCGGGCCATGGTGGTGGTCAGTATGACCGTGGTCGATCACTGCACTCATGTCCTTACTCCTGCGCCTTGGAGAAATCGAGGATGTCCTTGGGCGTGACCATGTCACCGACATTGTTGCCCCAGGCATTGCGCTCGTAGGTGATGATGGCGGCCAGGTCGACCGGCGACAGCTGCTTGCCGAACGCCGCCATGGAAGTCCCAGGTCTGCCATGGAAGACGATGTCGATATGGCCTTCGGCCGGCCCGGTGGCGACGGGCGAACCCTTGAGTGCCGGGAACATCGGCGGCAGGCCTTCACCGGTGGGCTGGTGGCAGGCGGCGCAGGTGGTGTTGTAGGCCTTCTCGCCACGCGCCATCAGCTCTTCCATGGTCCACTCCTTGCTGGTCAGCTCGCGCTCGGCAGCGGCCGCCTGCTTGCGCTCGGCCAGCCAGGCGGCGAAGTCCTCCTTGGACTTGGCCTCGACCACCACGGGCATGAAGCCGTGATCCTTGCCGCACAGCTCGGTGCACTGGCCACGGTAGATGCCGGGCTCCTCGATGCGGGTCCAGGATTCGTTGATGAAGCCGGGAATGGCATCCTTCTTCACCGCCAGTGCCGGCACCCACCAGGAATGGATCACGTCGGCCGCGGTGATGAGGAAGCGCACCTTGGTGCCCACCGGCACCACCAGCGGCTCGTCCACCTCCAGCAGGTAGTGTTCGCCCTTGTCTTCGCGGTTGGTGATCTGCGTGCGCGGCGTGGCCAGGTTGCTGAAGAACTCGACATCCTGGCCCAGGTACTTGTAGTGCCACTTCCACTGGTAGCCGGTGATCTGGATGTCCAGCTCGGACTCGGACGAGTCGTAGATGTCGATCAGCGTCTTGGTCGCGGGAATCGCCATCGCCACCAGGATGAACAGTGGCACCACGGTCCAGAGAATCTCGACGGTGGTACTTTCATGGAAGTGCGCGGGCTCCTGGCCGGTGGAGCGGCGGTGCAGGATCATCGACCAGAACATGGCACCGAACACCAGGATGCCGATCACCACACAGATCCAGAAGATGGTCATGTGCAGGTCGAAGACGGAACGGCTGACCTCGGTGACACCGGGCGCCATGTTGACCGTCCACTGGGCGTGCGCCGAGCCCAATGCCAGCCACAGCAGGAGGCCCATCCAGACTCGTGGATGTCGCATCATTGCGGGTTCCCCTTGATTGTTCTTGTTATCCCGCCGGCTGAGCCTGCGGCTAAGGGATCGACTGCCATCGACGAGATCGCGCCTGGCTCACTGCCTGGGCTGCCCCGCCTGACTGCTGGCAACTGCTGTCAAAACCTTTCCGTGCCTGAGCCCGTCCGGTTCCATCAGGTACTGCCTTTCGAAATCGAGTATAGACGGCGACTTTCAGCCCGCAATGTGCCGGAAAGGCCCTCCATGCCCTCCCGACGCCGATGCTGAAGAGCGCGCCCGGCGCGGGTTGTAGCGTTTCTGATACAGGTAGATATAGCGGACTCGCATAAGTATGAAAAAGTTATGACAATCGCGTCTTAGCCCGCGAATTACGCCGGCTAAGGTTCACGTCCATGTCCTGAATTCGTAGGAGCAGTCATGAACACCGCCTCCCTTCGCCAACTGATCGCACAGGCCCGCCAGCAGGAAGCCGGCGAGCAGACCCTCGCCCGCTTCCTCCAGACGCAGCTGGAACGCCTGCATCCCTCCATCCGCCTGCCCGAAGACAATGCATCGGGGGCGCTGAGCGCTTTCGTCATCGCCTATATCGAAGAGGTGCCGGACGTCCTCGACGCGGCCGCCGACGTGGCCCGCGAAGCCGGGATCGAGGCGGCGGTGAAACCGGTGCTGAAGATCGCCGAGCAGTTCTTCCTGCAGCCGCCGACGCTGGTGGCGGGGCACGAAGGGCTCGAAGGCCTGCTCGACGAGGCCTACCTGGCGCATCGCCTGGTGGAAGAGGTCAACGACCGCTACATCGCCCACCTCGGGCAGCCGTTGATCCCGCTGGATACCACCCGCGCCAACCTGATCGCCCACCAGTTGATCGGCGAGCCGTTCGCCAACCAGCTGGACGAAGCGGTGCACCATGCCCTGGCCGGCATGCTCGACGACAGCAGCTTCGACCAGCCGTCCGTGCAGGCCTACCGCGAGCGCCTGGCGGCGCCGAATACCGCGTCGGCCTGGCAGCGCTGGCCCTGCCTGTCGCAACAGCTGGGGGTGGAGCTGCAGCTCACGGCGTGATCAGCAGCAGGATCAGCGACAGGGTGAGCAGCGAGCCCAGGGTCGAGAACAGGATCGCCCGCGACACCAGCCCGGCCTCGCGGTCGTAGTACTCGGCCAGCATGAAGGGGCCGGTGCCGGTTGGCAGCGCGCTGAGCAGCAGCGCAGCGTGTGCCCAGAAGGGTGGCAGGTCGAGCAGGACGAAGGCGATGAACCAGGTCACCAGCGGCTGCAACACCAGCTTGAGGCCTACCAGAGGCCAGGCCCCGGCGCCCGAGCCGCTTTGCCGCTGCGCCAGGAACAGGCCCAGCGAGACCAGGGCGCAAGGCACGGTGGCGGCCCCCAGCAGGCGCAGGAATTCGTCCAGCGCCGCGGGCAGCTGAGCGCCGCCCAGGGCCCAGGCGGCGCCGAGCAGCGGCGCCACCACCAGCGGGTTCTTCAGCAGCGCGGCGAACACCTGGAGGATCGCCCCGGCCAGCCCCTTCTTGCTCTGCAACCCCACCTCGATGCACACCACCGCCAGGCCGAACAGCACGCAGACCACCATCAGCGAGGCGATCAACGCCGGCGCCATGCCGTCGTCGCCGAGCACCAGCACGCACAGCGGAATGCCGATGTAGCCGGTGTTGGCGTAGCCGGCGCTGAGGCCATCGATACTGGCGTCGACCAGGCTGCCCGTGGCTTTCCAGCGATACGCCAGGGTGATCAGGAACACCGCCAGCATGCCGCCGGTGAACGCGAGCAGGAAACCCGGCTGCCAGATATGCGCCCAGTCGGCCTTGGCCGTGAGGCTGAACAGCAATGCCGGCAGGCCGAGCCAGACCACGAAGCGGTTCATCTCAGAGGCGGCGGTCGGTCCCAGGCGGTTGGTACGTCGGCAGATGTAGCCGATCAGGATCAGGCCGAAGATCGGCAACAGGACATTGAGAACGGTGGACATCGTACTGCGCCAGCGAAAGGGGAGACCGAGACTAGGGGCCCGCGCCTGCCAGAGCAAGCCGTCGTCTGTGATTCCACCTCGTCCGCCGGCGTCTAGGATTGACATGCCGGGGCAACCCGGCGCCGCCGCGAGCCAGCCCAAAGTCAGCTGCGCGTCGGCCATGCTGCTCGAAGGACAAGCTCGGAATGCTCATTCACCGCTCGAAAAGTCGAGCGCGACTCCTACCGGTCCTCGCCTGCTTGATTCGCTGGCGCTCACCCTTCGGGCCAGCCCTGGGCTGTGCATCCCGCTGGTCGTTGCACCTTGCATGACTCCAGCTCGCGAGACTTTGAACAGGCTCTACCCATGCAAGCGCTGTTGAACGAAATTCTCGATGAAGTCCGCCCGCTGATCGGCCAGGGCAAGGTCGCCGACTACATCCCCGCCCTGGCCAGTATCGTCCCCGATCAACTGGGCATCGCCGTGTACGGCAACGATGGCCAGCTGCATGTCGCCGGCGATGCGCGCACGCCGTTTTCCATCCAGAGCATCTCCAAGGTCTTCAGCCTGGTGCAGGCCATCGGCCACAGCGGCGAAGACATCTGGCAGCGCCTCGGCCACGAACCCTCGGGGCAGCCATTCAACTCGCTGGTACAGCTCGAGTTCGAACGCGGCAGGCCGCGCAACCCCTTCATCAACGCCGGCGCCCTGGTGATCTGCGACATCAACCAGTCGCGCTACGCAGCACCGGCGCTGTCGATGCGCGACTTCGTCCGGCGCCTGTCGGACAACCCGGAGGTGACGGTGGACAACCATGTCGCCGAGTCGGAGTACCAGCACCGCGCACGCAACGCGGCGGCGGCCTACCTGATGCAGTCGTTCGGCAATTTCCACAACGAGGTGGAGGCGGTGCTGCGCAGCTACTTCAGTTGCTGCGCCTTGCGCATGAGCTGCGTCGACCTGGCGCGGGCCTTCGGCTTCCTGGCCAACCAGGGGTTCTGCCAGCACAGCGGCGAGCAGGTGCTGTCGCCGCGCCAGAGCAAGCAGATCAACGCCATCATGGCCACCAGCGGGCTGTACGACGAAGCCGGCAACTTCGCCTATCGCGTCGGCCTGCCGGGCAAGAGTGGCGTGGGTGGCGGGATAGTCGCGGTGGTGCCGGGGCAGTTCAGCGTCTGCGTGTGGTCACCGGAGTTGAACGCCGCCGGCAACTCGCTGGCCGGCATGAAGGCCCTGGAGCTGCTCAGTCAGCGCATTGGCTGGTCGGTGTTCTGAGCCGATGGGCTATGGTCGCTACAGGCCGCACCGTCGTGCGGCCATCGAGAAGACCAGGAGTGCCCATGTCGATGCCCGAGTACCACATGTTCACCGCTGCCCCCGCACCGGTCGCGCCGTTCTCCCACGCCTGCGAAGCCGATGGCTGGGTGTTCGTCACCGGCCAGCTGCCCATCGAGCCGGGCGATGAGTCCGCGTCCCTGCCCGAGGGCATCGAGGCGCAGACCCACAAGACCTTCGACAACCTGCTGGTGGTGCTGAACGGCCTTGGCCTGGGCCTGGAGAACGTGGTTTCGGCACGCGCCTTCCTCACCGATTTCCACGCGGACTACCAGCGTTTCAATGCGGTGTATGCCAGCTACTTCCCCGAAGGCAGGCGCCCGGCCCGTACCTGCATCGGCACCACCGGCCTGGCCCGCCATGCGCGGGTGGAGATCGACTTCATCGCCAGGCGGCCATGACGGCCACCTACAGCAACTTGCGGTACTGGACGAAGCCCGAGCGTTCGCCGATGCGCTCGTAGAGCAGCTTGGCCTGGCTGTTGCTCTCGTGCGTCAGCCAGTGCACCCGCGAGCAGCCCGCTTCACGCGCCTGCTCGTAGACATGCTGGATCAGCCGGCGGCCGACACCGCTGCTGCGCTGGCCACGCGCGACGAACAGATCCTGCAGGTAGCAGTAGTCGCCCAGCGTCCAGGTCGAGCGGTGCATGACCCAGTGCACCAGCCCGATGGCCTGCTCGCCCTGCCAGGCCAGGGCCGCGCCCATCGGCTCGGCGGGGTCGAGAAAGCGCTGCCAGGTGGCGGCGCTGGCTTCCGCTGGTATGTCGGTCATGTAGAAGCGCTGGTAGCCCTGCCACAGGGGCAGCCAGGCTTCGTGGTCGGCAGCAACTACGGGGCGAATCTCGACGCTCATCGTCCTTCCTCTGTGGGCAGGTGGATCAGTCGTTCATCTCACCACAGAGATCGCGCGCCAGCCAGTGCTCGACCTCGTTCTGCAGCAGGCCGGCCCCGAGCAGGGCGAACAGCTTGCCCAGCGCAGCCTCGCGCGTCATGCCGCCACAGGACACCAGGCCGACCTCGGCCAGGCGACTGCCGGCGGCGTACACGCCGAACTGCACATGGCCCTGCGCGCACTGGCTGATCGCCGCCAGCACCACGCCACGCCCGTGCGCCTCGCGCAGCACTTCCATCAGCTCGGCATCGCCGGCAGGGCCGGTGCCGCTGCCGTAGCACTCCAGCAACAGGCCCTGGACACCGCTCGCCAGCAGGGCTCGCAGGTGCCCGGCCTGCACGGCGGGGTGCAACGGCAACACGGCGACGTTCACCGCACGACGAGCCTGGCGATAGTCGATGCGCGCGGTGATGACCGCCCGCTCGGCCTGACGCTCGCGGGGCAGCACCTGGAAGGCGTCGAAGGCGTCGCTGCGCAGCTTCGAGCAACGTGCACCGTGCAGCAGGTGGCCGTCGAAGAACAGATGCACCCCCGGCTTCACCCCACGATGCAACGCGCGCATCGCACCGAACAGATTGGGCCAGGCGTCGCCGCCTTCGACACCCGCCGGCTGCATGGCGCCGGTCAGCACCACCGGCACGTTGAAGCCCAGCAACAGGAAGCTCAGCGCCGCCGCGCTGTAGGCCAGGGTATCGGTGCCATGCAGCACCAGCACCGCGTCATGCTCACCCGCCTCGACGGCCTCGACGATCAGGTCGCGCAGGGCCAGCCAGTGGCCAGGGTTCATGTTGGCGCTGTCGATCAGCGGCAGCAGCTCGCGAAACTGCCAGTGCGGCAGCTCGCTGCCATCCTCGCGCGCCTGCTGGTCACGCATGCGCGCCTCGAAACCGGAGGCCGGCGCCAGGCCGTCGGCGCTCATCTGCATGCCGATGGTGCCGCCGGTGTACAGCACCAGGAGTCTTTCTGGGGTAGCCATGGGCTCTCCTCGCAAATCACGGGCATGAACCCCCTCGCAGGGGCTTCAGGCGTCCTGGTGGCGGCCTCAACAGGCAGCCACCTAATATGACAGGCCAAAAAAAGGGGGCCTCGCCCCCTTTTTTCCGGATCAACTCAACGCTGGAAAACGCGGTCACCGACTTCCGCAGGGTCTGCGGCGTTGCTCGGCTGGCTGCTCCACACAGCGGGGTCGAGGTCCAGATCGGCGAACTGCTTGGCATCGAACACCGGGGACTCGACGCCAGCCTTGATCTGGCTATCGTAGTCGCGCATCAGGCGCACGCCTACCTTGAACAGCAGCGCCAGGGCGATGAGGTTGGCGATGGCCAGCAGGCCCATGGTCACGTCGGCGAAGGCGAACACGGTGCCCAGGTCCTGCACCGAACCCCACAGCACCAGAACCACCACCAGCACACGGTAGACCATTACCGGGGCGCGCTTCTGGCTGAAGAAGCCCAGGGCGTTCTCGCCGAGGTAGTAGTTGTAGATCAGGGTGGTGAAGACGAACAGCAGCAGGGCGATGCTGATGAACACGCGGCCCCACTCGCCGACCACGGCGGCGACGGCAGTCTGGGTCAGGACCACACCGGCCTCTTCCATGCCCGGCTGATAGACACCGGAGAGCAGGATGATCAGCGCGGTGCAGCTGCACAGGATCAGGGTGTCGATGAACACGCTGAGCGACTGCACGATGCCCTGCGCGGCCGGGTGCTTGACCTCGGCGACGGCGGCCACGTTGGGCGCGCTGCCCAGGCCGGCCTCGTTGGAGAACAGGCCGCGCTTGACGCCCATGATGATGGCGGCGCCGATGCCACCGGCAAACGCCGGCTCCAGGCCGAACGCGCTCTTGAAGATCAGCGCGAAGGTGGCCGGCACTTCGGAGATGTTCAGGCCGATCACCAGCAGCGCCATGGCGATGTAGGAGAACGCCATGACCGGTACCAGCACGTCGGCGAACTGGGCGATACGCTTGATGCCGCCGAAGATGATCAGGCCGATCACCACGGTCAGGGCGATGCCGCTGACCAGCGTCGGTACGCCGAAGGTGTCATGCAGCGAGCTGGCCACGGTGAACGACTGCACCGCGTTGAAACCAAAACCGAAGGTCGCCAGCAGCAGGATCGACACGACGATGCCCAGCCAGCGCTGGCCGAGGCCATGCTGGATGTAGAACGCCGGGCCGCCACGGTAGGTACCGTCGGCTTCGCGGCGCTTGTACAGCTGCGCCAGGGAGCACTCGAAGAAGCTGGTGGCCATGCCGACCAGGGCAACGACCCACATCCAGAAGATGGCGCCCGGGCCACCGAGCATGATCGCCACCGAGACGCCGGCGATGTTGCCCGCACCCACGCGGCCGGCCACCGACAGCATCAGGGCCTGGAACGAGCTGAGCTGGCCAGGCTGGCGCTGCAGCGCTTCGCTGAAGATGCGGAACATGCTGCCGAAGTAGCGGAACTGAACGAAGCGTGAGGCGACGGTGAAGTACAGGCCGAGACCGATCAGCATCACGATCAGCAGCTTGCTCCAGATGAGGTCATTGAGAAGATCGAGCATGGGAGGCTTTCTCTCTTGTTGTTCTGAATAGGGAATGCGCCCGCCGGGCGGGAGGCGCAATGGTTGGTGAAGGCGCCGCAGGGGACAATTTCGCAGGTCGCGGCGAACTGACGCGAGTTGATGCTAGAATCGCATCTTTCGCATCAGCTGGAGCGGTCATATGTCCGATTCCCTCGGCAGCAACCTGAAACTGCTCTGCAGCCACTACCGCTCGATCGCCGAGGTGTGCCGCAAGCTGGCGATCAACCGCGCCCAGTTCAATCGCTACCTGGCGGGCCAGAGCAGGCCCACCGCGCACAACCTCAAGCGCATCTGCGATTTCTTCGGCGTCGAGCCGTTCGAACTGGCCATGCCGAGCGAGCAGTTCGCCCGCCTGATCGGCGCACGCAGCGGTGATGCGCCCAGCCATGGCGCCAGCGACCCCCTGCTGGAGCTGTTCGCCCCCCTGCGGCGTCAGGCCAGCCCGATGGACCGCTACTGCGGCTACTACTTCGAGTATTCCAACTGCATGTCGGTGCCCGGCCACGTGCTGCTGTCACTGGTGCACCTGCGCGAGGAGCGCGGCAACTACCTGTTCGAGCGCCAGGAACGCCAGGAGCGCCAGGAGCAGACCCGCGGCGGCAGCGAGGACTGGGTGCGCTGCCGCTACCTGGGCACGGCGCTGTTCCTGCAGGACCGCCTGTTCCTGGTGGACTACGAGTCGCTCACCGGTAACGAGATGAGCCAGACCATCCTGATCCCCAGCTTCAAGAGCCGCATCATCCGCCTCAACGGCATCAAGACCGGCGTCTCCAGCGGTGACCGGCGCACGCCGGCCTGCACCCGCGTGGTCTGGCAGTATCTGGGGCACGAGATCAACCGGGTCAACGCCTATCGCCAGTTGATGCTCTACGCACCGGATGACCCACGCATCGACGACGACGTGCGCCAGCGCCTGAGCGGCGCGCAACTGCGTGACGGCCTGTTCGAGATGGAATGAGGCCTTATCGACGCAGCGCCTCCAGGCGCTGCCGCTGCTGGCCCCGCTCGTCGAAGTTCTCCGCCGCCAGCCACAGCTGGAACGCAGTCCGGCAGCCCGGCCACTCGCCGTCGATGATGGAGAACCAGGCGGTGTCGCGGTTGCGCCCCTTGCGCACCATGTGCTGACGGAACAGGCCCTCGCGGGTGAAGCCAAAGCGCTCGGCGGCCCGCTCCGAGCGGGCATTGGCCGCATCGCACTTCCATTCCAGGCGGCGGTAGCCCAGGTCGTCGAAGGCATGCCGCGCCAGCAGGTAGATGGCTTCGGTGGCACCGGCCGTGCGCTGCATGGGCGCGCCGAAGGCGACGTGGCCAATCTCGATGCTGCCATCGAGCGCCATGATGCGCAGGTAGCTGAACAGGCCCAGGGCGCGGCCCGTGGCCTGGTCGATCACGGCATAGAACAGCGGATCGCGACTCTCGGCATTGCCCGTCAACCAGGCGTCGAAACTGGCGCGCTCGGTGAACGGACCGTAGGGCAGGTAATCCCACAGCGCGGGATCCGGCCCCTGCAGGGCGCACCAGAGGTCCTCGCCATGACGCGCCACATCCAGCGCCTCGATGCGCACGAAGCGGCCCTGCAGCACGCGCTGGTCCGGCTGCGGACGGGGTTGCCAGTGGGTGAGATCGGTGGTCATCAGAAGAGCTTCCTGTACTGGATGAAGCCGGAGCGGTCGCCAATGCGGTCGTAGAGCATGCGGCCCCGGTAGTTGGTTTCCTGGGTCAGCCAGTGCACGCGACTGGCACCGGCTGCCCGTGCCTCGCGGTAGACGTGCTCGATCAGCGCACGCCCGATCCCGGCACCGCGAATGTGCTCGGCGACATAGAGGTCCTGCAAGTAGCAGTAGTCGCCGCTGGTCCAGCAACTGCGGTGGTAGATGAAATGCACCAGGCCGATCGCCTGGCCCTCCTGCCAGGCCAGCGCAGCGTGCATCGGTTCGGCCGGGTCGAGAAAGCGCTGCCAGGTCACGGCGCTGGTTTCGGCCGCTATGTCAGCCTGATAGAAACGCTGGTAAGCCTGCCAGAGCGGCAGCCAGGCCGCATGGTCGTCGGCGGTTACAGGGCGAATGTCGAGCATTGGGCACTCCTTGTGTCTCAGTCGGTTGGATTCATCTGCTGGGCCAGCTCGCGGTCACTGGCACGGGCCGACTCCGCCAGGCCCGCACGCACGCCGGCCTGGTCGCCGGCCGAACGGTTCTGGCTGAGCTTCCACTTGCCCTCGATGCGACGGATCGGCAGGGCGAAGCCGACGATGGCGCGCAACATGGCGTCGATGTAGGCGCGCGGCGCGTCGCTCACCGCCCAGGGCCGGGCACGCCCCTGTTCATGACGGTCGCTGAGGCGGCTGACCAGGCGCAGCAGGCGCTCGGGGTCGTCGAACACCTCGGCCTGCCCCCAGGCATGCACGGCGATGTAGTTCCAGGTCGGTACCACCTTGCCGTGCTCGCCCTTGGCCGGGTACCAGCCGGGATGCACATAGCCATCCGCGCCGCTGAACACCACCAGGGCCTCGGTGCCAGTGGCGAGGTCTCGCCAGTGCGGATTGGCCCGGGCGAAGTGGCCGTAGAGCGTGCCGAACTCGCCTTCGTGCGGCTCCAGCAGCAACGGCAGGTGGCTGGCCTGCAGCCCCTGTTCGCCGGCACTGCTGAGCAGGGCGAGGCCGCTGGCCTGAATCTGCTGGTGCAGGGTGGCCAGGTCGTCCTGGCGAAAAGCGCTGGGGCAGTACATGAGCAGCTATCTCCGATGCGATAGCGCCATGCTAGGCGGGATATTGGTCTGCTGTAAGATCCATTACCGATCATTTCCATGGAGCCAATCAGTCGCCATGAAGCCTTCCGCACCGCTGTCGTTCGACCTCTCCGGCATCCAGCTGCAGGCTGGCCGTGGCCTGGCGCGCCAGCTCTACCAGGCGCTGCGCGAACGCATCCTCGACGGTCGTCTGGCGGGCGGCACGCGCCTGCCGGCCAGCCGCGAGCTGGCGACGTTGCTGGGCATTTCCCGCAACACCGTGACGCGTGCGCTCGATCAGCTGTATGCCGAAGGCTACGTGGCCGGGCGCGTGGGCGACGGCACCTACGTCGCCGAACTCGAGGCGCGCCGCCCGGCACCGCCACCGAGCGCCAGCGCGCTGCCTTGCAACCCGGTCCTGCAGCGCTTGCAGAGCCATCATCTGGCAGTGCCGCCCAGCGGTGCGCCACGCGCCTTTCGCATCGGCGTCCCGGCGTTCGACCTGTTCCCCTTCGACATCTGGGCACGCCTGCACGCACGCTTCTGGCGCAAGCCCGCGCTGGCGCGACTGGGCTACGGCGACCCGGCCGGCGACCTGGAACTGCGCCAGCTGATCGCCGCCTACCTGCGCACCGGGCGCGGCCTGGACTGCGACCCGCAGCAGATCGTCATCACCTGCGGCGCCCAGCAGGCCATCAGCCTCTGCGCCCAGTTGCTGGTACAGGCGGGTGACCGGGTCGCGCTGGAGAACCCCGGCTACCGCGCTGCCGGCCATGCCTTCGCCCTGGCCGGCGCGCAACTGCAGGGCGTGGCGGTGGACGACGACGGCCTGCAGGTCGCGGCCCTGCAACGCATCGACGACTGCCGCCTGGTCTACCTGACCCCTTCGCACCAGTACCCGACAGGCGTGACCCTGTCGCTTGCCCGGCGCCTGGAGCTGCTGGAGTGGGCCAAGCGCGAGGACGCCTGGATCATCGAGGACGACTACGACGGCGAGTACCGCTACCGCGGCACGCCCCTGGCGCCGCTGGCAGCCCTGGATCGTCAGCAACGGGTGATCTACATCGGCACCTTCGGCAAGCTGGCCTTCCCCGCGCTGCGCCTGGGCTACATGGTGCTGCCTGCGGCACTGGCGGAACCCTTCGCCCGTTGCCGGGCACTGGACATGCGCCACTCCGAAGTCGGCACCCAGGCGGTGATGGCCGAGTTCATCGCCGCCGGGCACTTCCAGCGGCACGTGCGGCGCATGCGCCAGGCCGCCCGGGCGCGTCGCGATGCGCTGCTGCAGGCCTGGCCGCACAGGCTGCCCGGCTGTGCGCCGCTGCCGCAGGTGAACGCCGGGCTGCACCTGTGCGTACGGGTAGACAGCCTGATGCGCGAGCGCGAGTTGCTGGATACGGCGCACGCCGCCGGGGTGGAGATGAACGGGCTGAGCGGCTATTGGCTGGAGGACAGCCGGGAACCCGACGATGAGCGCGCCGGCCTGGTGCTGGGCTTTGCCGCCGTGCCCGAGACGCAGATCGTCGACGCCGTGGCGCGCCTCAGGCAGGCCTGGCGCGTGTAGAGCACCAGGCCAGCACGCTGCGTTCCACGGCTGCGCTGTTTCGCAGCAGCGGATGTATCCGCGATCGGCGGCGTGGGCCATCCTCACAGCCCCGCGAATCAGGTCGCTCCCCCAGACCTGGGGCCTTGCGCTGCAACTGCAGTTCAGGCGCTGGGTCGCGGCTGGAGCGCCTCGCACAGAGTTCGCAGGCAAAAAAAGGGATGGCCTGGGCCATCCCTGAAGGGTGAGGCTGGTGAGGCCTCCTATGAAATCGTATGCGCCAGGTTGTGGATAACCTGACGCCGAAGAACATCAAGCCTCGTTGTCGCTGTTGTAGACGTCGCGATCCAGTTCGTTCTCGCTGCGCGCGACCAGGGCGGTGGTCATCAGGTCGCCCGTGACGTTCACCGTGGTGCGGGCCATGTCGAGGATGCGGTCGATCCCCGCGATCAGCGCCACGCCTTCCAGCGGCAGGCCCACGGAACTCAGCACCAGGCCGAGCATGATCAGGCCCGCGCCGGGGATGCCGGCGGTGCCCACCGAGGCCAGGGTCGCGGTGAGGATGATCATCAGGTACTGGCCGGCGCTCAGGTCGATGCCGAAGGCCTGGGCGATGAACAGCGCCAGCACACCCTGGTAGATCGCGGTGCCGTCCATGTTGATAGTGGCGCCCACCGGCAGCACGAAACCGGCCACGCCCTGGGATACACCGAGGTTCTTGCGCGCGCACTCGATGGACACCGGCAGCGTGCCGGAACTGCTCGAGGTGCTGAAGGCCACCGCCAGCGCCGGCGCGATGCCACGGAAGAAACGCAACGGGCTGAGGCGCGCCAGGACACCGATCAGGCTGCCGTAGACCAGCAGCATGTGGGCGATGCTGGCCAGGTAGATCACACCGATCACACCGGCCAGGGGCAGCAGCACCTCGATACCGTGGGAAGCCACCACCCCGGCGATCAGCGCGAACACGCCGATGGGCGCGAAGCGCATCACCAGATCGGTGAGCTTGTAGAGCACCTCGGCCAGGCTGTCGAACAGGCGAATCGCCGGTGCGGCCTTCTCGCCGACCAGGTTCATGCTCACGCCCAGGGCGATGGCGAAAACGATGATCTGCAGGATGTTGCCTTCGGCGAAGGCGGTCACCGGGTTGGTCGGCACCAGGCCCACCAAGATCTGCACCAGCGACGGCGCCTGCTTGGCCTCTGCGCTGCCGCTGGCGACCATGTGCATGCCCTCGCCGGGGCTGAACAGGGTGCCGAACGCCAGGCCGATGCTCACCGCGAAGGCGGTGGTGATCAGGTAGATGGCGATGGTCTTGACGCTGATGCGGCCGAGCTTGGCGCTGTCGCTCATGGCGGTGATGCCCGCCACCAGCGAGATGAACACCAGCGGCACGATGAGCATCTTGATCGCGTTGAGGAACAGTGCGCCGACCGGGGCCAGCGCCAGTGCACCCGGCTTGTACAGCATGCCGACGACGACGCCGAGTACCAGGCCGACGAGAATCTGCTGCCACAGCGGCACGCGCGCAAGGAGAGAAGGGGAAGCGGTGTTGCTTTGACTCATGTGGTTGTCACCCGGATTGTCATTGTTGTGGGGTCGTCTGCCCGACCTCGGCACCGCCTGCCGGCAGGCTGCGGGGCAGAAAGAAACGCGCCGCACTCGAATGAGTGCGGCGCCGATGTTGCCGGTCGAATCAGCTCTGCAGCGGTACCAGGCGCGGAGCGATCATGTTCTCCGGGCGCAGGATGTCGGCCAGGGTGGCCTCGTCGAGCAACTGCTCTTCGCGCACCAGCTCCAGCACACCGCGACCGCTCTCCAGAGCGACCTTGGCGATGCGGGTGGCGTTCTCGTAGCCGATGTAGGGATTGAGTGCCGTGATCAGGCCGATGGAGTTCTCCATCAGTGCACGGCAATGCGCCTCGTTGGCGGTGATGCCGTCGATGCACAGCTCGCGCAGCATATCCATGGCGCGGGTCAGCAGGCGGATCGAGTCGAAGATCTTGTAGGCGATCAGCGGCTCCATGACGTTCAGCTGCAGCTGGCCACCCTCGGCCGCCATGGTCAGTGCCAGGTCGTTGCCGATCACTTCGAAGGCCACCTGGTTGACCGCCTCCGGGATCACCGGGTTGACCTTGCCCGGCATGATCGAGCTGCCCGGCTGGCGGGCCGGCAGGTTGATCTCGTTGATGCCGGTGCGCGGGCCGCTGGAGAGCAGGCGCAGGTCGTTGCAGATCTTCGACAGCTTCACCGCAGTGCGCTTGAGCATGCCGGAGAACAGCACGAAGGCGCCCATGTCGCTGGTGGCCTCGATCAGGTCGGCGGCCGGCTTGACCGGATGACCGCTGATCACGCCGAGGCGCTTGACCGCCAGGGCCTGGTATTTCGGGTCGGCATTGATGCCGGTGCCGATCGCGGTGCCGCCCAGGTTGACCTCGTGCAGCAGGGTCGGCGCGAGCATCTTCAGGTGCTGCAGGTCTTCGCCCAGGGTGGTGGCGAAGGCATGGAACTCCTGGCCGAGGGTCATCGGCACGGCGTCCTGCAACTGGGTGCGACCCATCTTCAGCACATGGCCGAACTCCAGGCCCTTGGCCGCCAGCGACTGGATCAGCTTGTCCAGGGCGTTGAGCAGGCTCTCGTGACCCAGCAGCAGGCCCAGACGGATGGCAGTGGGGTAGGCGTCGTTGGTCGACTGCGCCATGTTCACGTCGTTGTTCGGGTGCAGGTGCTGGTACTGGCCCTTCTCATGGCCCATGGCTTCCAGGGCGATGTTGGCGATGACCTCGTTGGCGTTCATGTTGGTCGAGGTACCGGCACCGCCCTGGATCATGTCGACCACGAACTGGTCGTGGAACTCGCCCTGGATGATGCGGGCACAGGCGGTGCTGATCGCCGTATGCTTGGCCGCGCTGAGGTGGCCCAGCTCGCGGTTGGCATCGGCCGACGCCTGCTTGACCATGGCCAGGCCGATCACCAGTTTCGGGTAGTGCGACAGCGTCACCCCGGACAGGCGGAAGTTCTGCACGGCACGCAGGGTCTGGACGCCGTAATAGGCATCAGCGGGGACTTCGAGGGTGCCGAGCAGGTCTTTTTCGACGCGAACAGATGCAGCAGAGGACATGATAGCGATGACTCTTGGTAAATACGGCGAGTGCCGCGATGCCCATAGAATATGGCCTCATGCCGTCTTGCGACCAATGCCGTTGCTTGCTGCCCTATGCACAATCGGCATAATGTCGACGTGACATTCGCTGCATTCGCAACGTATGAGCCCAGGGTGGACGACGCTTCGCCTGCACAACCTCGCCCGGCAACGGAGACGCGATGAATCTGGAAACCAAATGGCTGGAGGACTTCATCGTCCTGGCCGCCACCCGCAGCTTCTCCCAGGCCGCCGCCAAGCGCTTCGTCACGCAGCCGGCCTTCAGCCGGCGTATCCGCAGCCTGGAGGCCATGCTCGGACTGACCCTGGTCGACCGCTCCTGCACCCCCATCGAACTGACCGAGTCGGGCCGTCTGTTCCTGGTCACCGCGCGCAGCCTGGTGGAACAGCTCGGCGAGGTGGTGCGCCATCTGCACAATCTGGAGGGGCAGCGCGGCGAGGTGCTGTCGATCGCCGCGGCGCACTCGCTGACCCTGGGCTTCTTCCCCGAATGGATCGCCCGCCTGCGCCGCGAAGGGCTGCCGCTGACCACCCGGCTGGTGGCCACCAACGTCGGTGAAGCAGTGCACTCGCTGCGCGAGGGGGCCTGCGACCTGATCCTCGCCTACTACGACCCTGACGCGGCCCTGCAGATGGACCCGGAGATCTTTCCCTCGCTGCACCTGGGTGCTACCTCGATGCTGCCGGTCTGTGCGGTGAACGAGGCCGGCGCGCCGCTGTTCGACCTCGACGCCGGACAGAGCGTACCGCTGCTGGCCTACAGCGCCGGCGCCTTCCTCGGCCGCTCGGTCAACCTGCTGCTGCGCCAGCGCGCCCTGCGCTCGACCACCGTGTACGAGACCGCCATGGCCGACAGCCTGAAGAGCATGGCCCTGCAGGGCATGGGCGTGGCCTGGGTGCCACGCCTGTCGGTGACCGCCGAGCTGGCGCGTGGCGAGCTGGCCATCTGCGGTGGCGAACACTGGCAGATCCCCCTGGAAATCCGCCTGTACCGCTGCGCCCTGGTGCGCAAGGCGGCGGTACGCTTGCTCTGGCGCAAGCTGGAGACGGGGGAGCCGGCGCGTGCATGAGGACGCCGAACAACGCGCCCTGGCCGACGTCAGGACTGACCGACCACGACCTCGCTGATCTGCATGATCGGCACCAGGTCGGTGTAGTTGGCGATGTCCGCGAGAATCTCCTGCGCATGCGGCGCGAATCCGGCTTGAAAGGCTTCGACGGAGTCCGCATAGACATGACACATGCCGACGTAGGCGGGCGGATCATCGGGCGAGCCACCGGCCACCCCCTTGTCGACGGTGTAGAACAGGCAGGCATCGCCCATCCTGGCTTTCACCAGCGGCATGTGCGTGTCGCGGTAGTAGGCGTGGTCGAAACGCGCGCCGGGCTTGTAGGGATACATCACACTGACCTTGATCATCTGGCTCTCCTGAGTGCCTGCAGAACGCCACGGCGACATCGGCCTGGCGCGCAGGGAAAGATAGCTGAAGCAGAAGCTGGCAGACTGCTGCAGCGCCCCCTTATCCACAGCTGACACGCGAGAGACGACGATGGCACCCACAAGACCCGGCCTGCGGCTCATCGCGGCGATGGAAGCCTGCAAAGGCCTCATCTCGCTCGTGGTCGCGCTTGGCCTGCATGAGCTGGCCGGGCGCAACCTGCAGCAGATGGCCGAGGCGCTGGTCAGCCATGCGCATCTGAATCCTGCCAGTCACCTGCCTGGTATTTTCCTGCACGCGGTGAAGTCGCTGCCCGACATCGACCTGTCACTGCTGGCCATCGGCGCACTGGCCTACGCCGTCATCCGCCTGATCGAAGCCTATGGCCTGTGGAAAGGGCTGCTCTGGACGGAGTGGTTCGCCTTGGCCAGCGGGGCGATCTACCTGCCGTTCGAGGTCTACGAGATGCTGACCCACAGCAGCGCCCTGAGCGCCGCCGTGTTCGTGCTCAACCTCCTCGTGGTCGGCTACATGGCGCGCGTGCTGCTGGTGCAGCGAGGGCAGGCCAGCCACCCACGCTGACGCCCGGCACGACAGAGCGCACGGAATGTGTGCGCTCTGCAGGGGGTGGCGTCAGCCGCGAGCCTTCAGCGAGTCACTTGCCCGACTTGATCGACGTCCAGGCGCGGGTGCGCACACGCTCGATCTTCTGCGGCAGCGGCTGCACCACGTACAGCGACTTCTGCATCTCGGCGGTTGGTGTCAGGTCCTGGTCGGCGGCGATTTCCTCGCTCACCAGCTTCATGCCTGGCACGTTGGGGTTGGGGTAGCCGAGGAAGTCGCTGATCGGGGCGATGACCTGTGGATCGAGCAGGTGATTGATGAAGGCAAGCGCCTCATCCTTGTTCTGCGCGCTCTTGGGAATGGCCCAGGTGTCGAACCAGATCGGCGCGCCTTCCTTCGGCAGACGCCAGTTGATGACCACGCCGTTACCCGCCTCCTTGGCGCGGTTGGCGAACTGGTAGAAGCTGCCGGAGTAGCCGATGGCCACGCAGATGTCGCCGTTGGCGATGTCGGTCATGTACTTGGCGGAATGGAAGTAGGCCACGTACGGACGCACCTTCAGCAGCAGCTCGGTGACCTTGTCATAGTCGGCCGGGTTGGTGCTGTTCGGGTCCAGGCCCAGGTAGTGCAGGGCGATGGGGATGATCTCGCTGGGCGAGTCGAGCATGGCGACGCCACAGGACTTGAGCTTCTCCATGTACTCGGGCTTGAACACCAGATCCCAGCTGTTCACCGGTGCATCCTCACCGAGGGCGGCCTTGACCTTGTCCGGGTTGTAGCCGATCAGCACGGTGCCGTACATGTAGGGCACGCCGAACTGGTTGCCCGGATCGTTCTTCTCCAGCAGCTTGAGCAGCACCGGGTCGAGGTTCTTCCAGTTGGGCAGCTTGGACTTGTCCAGCGGGGCGAACACGCCGGCCTTGATCTGGGTTTCGAGGAACTGGTTGGACGGGATCACCAGGTCATAGCCGGAGTTGCCGGTGAGCAGCTTGGCTTCCAGCGCCTCGTTGGTCTCGAAGGTGTCCCAGGTCAGCTGGATACCCGACTGCGCCTGGAAGTCCTTGGGCACGGACGGCAGGATGTAGTCCGCCCAGTTGTACACGCGCAGCTCCTTGGCCTGTACCGCACCGCTGAGCAAGGTGGCGCCGCACAGGGCGGCGCCGAGCATCTGTTTGATGGCTTTCATCGTTTCTCACCCCTGAAGTGTCGTTATTGGTCTTTGGGTAAGGCGGACAACGCTCTATCCGTGCACCGAGCGTATGGCGGTGGACGAAAAAGCCTCGCCCACCCTACGCGCGTTCGAAACCTTCCAGCACGTTGACCGCGTTGACGCCGATGGCCTCGACCGCGTAGCCGCCTTCCATGATGAACAGCGTCGGCAGGCCGAGCGCGGCGATGCGCCGGCCCATGCTCAGGTAGTCCGGGCTGTCGAGCTTGAACTGCGAGATCGGGTCTTCCATGTAGGTGTCCACGCCGAGCGATACCACCAGCACCTCGGCGCCGTATTCGGCGATGCGCTGGCACGCCTGCTCCAGCGCCGCGCCCCAGGCCTCCCAGGAGCTGCCCATCGCCAGCGGGTAGTTGAAGTTGCAGCCTTCGCCCTCACCCTCGCCCAGCTCGTCGGCGTAACCGAGGAAGAAGGGGAACTCCTCGGCGGGGTCGCCATGGATCGAGGTGAACAGCACGTCGCTGCGGCGATAGAAGATGTCCTGCGTGCCGTTGCCGTGGTGATAGTCGACATCGAGGATCGCCACCTTCCTGCGCCCCTGATCGATGAAGGCCTGGGCGGCGATGGCGGCATTGTTCAGGTAGCAGTAGCCCCCCATCACGTCGGCGGCGGCATGATGGCCTGGCGGACGGCACAGGGCGAATGCAGCGCGGGCGCCAGCGGCGATCTCGGCCTGGGCGCTGAGGGCCACCTGGGCGGCGCTGTAGGCGGCCTGCCAGGTGCCGGCGGTGATCGGTGCGCCACCGTCGAAGCTGTAGTAGCCGAGCTGGCCATGCAGGTCACTGGGCATCATCGCGCGCAGGGTGCGGGCCGGCCAGGTGAACGGCAGCAGATCACCCTTGCCGCCCTGTGCCTGCCAGCGCGTCCAGGCACCCTGGAAGAAGTCGAGGTAGGGCTTGCTGTGGATGCGCTCGATCGGCGCCAGGCCGAAATCCCTGGGCGCATGGACATCACCGAGCTGGCGGTCCCTGACACGCGCGAGGACATGATCGGCACGCTGCGGCTTCTCGAAGCAGGGCATCAGCTGCCCGTCGATCAGCTCGCACTTGCCGTGGTGCAGGTGGTGGTCGTCACTGTAGTACGTGAGCATGCAAAGCGCTCCAGGCCTGTTGTTGTGCCTGCATTGTTCGCTCACTCGCGCCGCATCGAGAACGCTGACAATGGCCAAAAGGGGATCGAAATGGCCAAATCTCGCTGTCACCGGGAGACTGGTCGTTCCTCGCGCTGCGCACAGCCCGCATGACGATCGACGCTGACGGCGGCCAATTACACCTTGGTGGGTGCGTCGGTGCCGAGGCTTTTCGCGGCTGAAGCCGCTCCTACGGAATCGAGCCAACCTGTGGCCCGGCGCGCTATGCGCGGAAACGGCTCGGCGGCACGCCGCTCCAGCGCTGGAAGGCATGACGAAAGCTGGCGGTCTCGCTGAAGCCGAGCACCTCGGCTATCCGGTACACCGGCCACTGTTCTTCGCCGAGCAGGGCCTTGGCCCGTTCGAAGCGCAGCTCGTCGAGCAACCCCTGGTAGCTGGTACCCAGCTCCTGGAGGTGACGACGCAGGGTGCGCGGCGAACAGTGCATCTGCTGCGCCAGGCTCTCCAGCCCCGGTGGCTCGGCCAGTTGCGCGGCAAGCAGCTGGCGCACCCGCTCCAGCCACGCCTGGCGGCTGCTGAACTCGGCATTCAGGCGGCGGCAGCGCTCGACCATGTCACCGTGGGTGACGCTGTCAGCCAGCGGCAAGCGGCGCTCCAGCAAGGCAGCGGGAAAGGCGAAGGCGTTGCGTTGCGCATCGAACCGCAACGGGCAGGGAAAACTGAGTGCATAGCGCGCCACGTAATCCGGCTGTGCATGGGTGAACTCGGCACCCTCGAGCGCGAGCGGCTGACCGAGCAGCTCGTCACCGATCAGCTTCAGCGAAGCCAGGCACATCTCCACGTTGAATACTTCCAGCGCCTCGGCATCGCGATAACCGCTGGCGCAGACCCAGGCCAGTTCACCCTCGACCTGCAACTCCAGGCGGAAGTAGGTGCCGAGCAGCGCCGGGTACTGCAACAGCAGGCGCCAGGCGTCACCAAAGGTGGCAGCCGACAATGCGGCGTAACCGAGCAGCCCATAGGAGGAAACATGCAGGCTGCGCCCCAACTCCAGGCCCATGTCGGCTCGCAGGGTCAGGGCATTGGCGCACACCTGCAGTTCCTGCACCCGTTTGATGCGTGCGTCCGGGCTGTCCAGATCGGCCGCACCAATGCCGCTTCCGGCCAGCAAGCGCGGGTGCAATTGTGGCTGGTCGGCGAAGCGTTGCAGAACCAGGGAAACGACGTGCAGGGTGGTCAGAGGAGCGTGCAGCATGATGCGTTCCGTGTGCGCAGACGGGCAAAGGAACGCAAGAAACATGCCTTGCACTTCTTGCGACCGGGATGGATTCAGGCCTGCGTCATGAACTCGTGCAAAGTCCGCCAACGGTTGGCCGTGCTACAGTCCGCGCCGTTTTTCAAGGATGATTCTTATGCGAACCTCACTCCGTACCGCACTCCTGCCCGTTTGCCTGCTCCTCGCAGCCTGCGGGCAGGAGCCCCAGGTCAAACTGCGATTCGACGAAGCCATTCGTGAAGGTGCCGGCATAAAAGGCACCTATCTCGATAGTCTGCAACGGCTCTTTCAGGAGTTGGGTTATCGCCCCGGTCATCTGCGTTACACCCTGGTCGATGGCGATGACCAGGCGCTCATGGTCAGACTACAGTCCGGGCCGCTGGAAGCTGTGCAGCGTGAAGCCCTGACAGCGCGTTTCACTCCGATCGTGCAGGCCAGAGAACACTGGCCGGCCACCCTTGAGATCACTGCCATTGAGGATGCGCTGCCGATGCCGCTGCGCACGTCGTTCACCGCCCACGGCCGACCGTTCATGGTCAAGCAAGCGAACCTCAGAACACTCGACCGCCCCTCCTCACTGGAGGAAGTGTTCTGCCGCATCGAGGTGAAGTTGAATGAGGCACTGCCTCCGCTGAGCTTTCAGCGCGCCCGAAACTGGGGCGACGAAGACCAGCCGGGCAGCATTGGCGTGCTCTCTGTGGACTCGGAAAACGTAAGTACGCCGGCCAGGCTTCACTTCAGCGATCCGGAGTTGCAAAAGGCCGTGGACGAACGACTGGTAGAGGTGATCATCGACAACAATGACCACCTGACAAGCCCCATCAAGGAACTGGTGTTCGAGATCGGCAGCATGGGCAAACATGTTCTGCTCGGGCAGCGCACGCTGCTGGGCGACGGTTATGAAGAGGATTGCGCCCACATGGCCGTGAAAACCGGGCGCCCCTTCAACCTGTTCATGGGCCAGGGAGTCGATCGACTGACGGCGTTCGAACTGCTCGACAACGAAGGCTGATGCCCTGCCCGGAGGCAGGGATCGGGATCAGCGGTTACGCAGGATGGCGTTGATGAAGTCGCCCTGATTCGCTTCTTGCGGATGGGTGGTGAACAGCAGCTGTCCGTCCTTCTCGTGCAGTTTCAGCCCCTCGCCGAAACGGCAGTCGACACCCTTGAGGGTCTTGGCTTCGGCCTTGTAGCGATCATCCTTGCCGCACAGGTAGGCCATCTGGCTGACCACCTCGCCGCAGAAGCTCGGCACGCTGAGGCTCATCAGTTGCTCGTCGGAGAGCGCACTCCAGTTGACCTTGGTGCCCAGCGGGGTCGCGCAGGCCTTGCTCGCTTCGCCGTCCATCTCCTCCAGGCGCGCGCTGTAGTCGGCCACACGCTGCTTGCGGTCGAACGCCGCGAGGCGCGCCTGCAAGCCGTCTTTCTCCTGTTTCTGATAGAGCGCGAGCAGGTCGCCGGTCTTGAGCGACTTGGTCTTGCTCTCGTCATAACTGAGTTCGAAGCCCTGGGTGTTCGGCAGGTTGAGCTGGTAGCTCTCGCCGCCCCAGGCACGGCGCTTGTTCAGCAGGTTGTAGTCACGGCCATCGAGGCGGATGCCGTAGTCGCGCTGTTCGTTGCCCAGTTCACGGATGTCGGTGAGGAACACCACTTCATCGAGCGGATGGTTGATGCCGCGCACCTGAACCAGCGCCTGCTTGCCGTCAGCCGACGGCGCCAGCGCCAGGCTTACGCCCTGGCCGGCATCGAATACCTGCGGGTGCTTGGCCAGCTCGACGGCCGAGACGTGTAGGGAAAGCACGGAAAGGGCAAACAGTGAAACGTACTGTTTCATGGCGATACGTCCTTGTAGGAATGACAGGCGCACAGTATAGCCACGCCACTGGCGATGATCTGTGCGCCCGTCCGCGCTCGGCCTGTAGGAAATCTGCCTATCCGAAGCGGTTCTCAATCAGAACTGCAACACGATCCGCCCTTCGATCTGCCCACCGCGCATCTGTTCGAAGATGCCGTTGATGTTGTCGAGCTTGTCGCTGTGCACCGTGGCCTTGACCAGGCCCTCGCCCGCGAAGTCCAGCGCCTCCTGCAGATCCGCTCGGGTGCCGACGATGGAACCGGTGATGCTGATGGCCTTGAGCACCACATCGAAGATCGGCGTCGGGAAATCGCCTGGTGGCAAGCCGACCAGCGCTACCGTGCCGTGCCGGCGGGCCATGCCGATGGCCTGGCCGAACGCCGCGTTGGACACGGCGGTGACCAGCACGCCATGGGCGCCGCCGATGTCGCGCTGCACCACCTCGGCCGGGTTCTCCTTGCGGGCGTTGATGGTCAGGCTGGCGCCCAGCTTGCGCGCCAGCTCCAGCTTGGCGTCGTCGACATCCACCGCGATCACGTGCAGGCCCATGGCACGGGCGTACTGCACGGCGACGTGGCCGAGGCCACCGATGCCGGAGATCGCCACCCACTGGCCGGGGCGTGCCTTGGTCTCCTTGAGGCCCTTGTACACCGTCACACCGGCGCAGAGGATCGGGGCGATCTCGAGGAAATCGACATTCTTCGGCAGGATGCCGACGTAGTTGGGGTCGGCCAGCACGTATTCGGCATAGCCACCGTTGATCGAATAACCGGTGTTCTGCTGGCTCTCGCAGAGGGTTTCCCAGCCGGTCAGGCAGTGTTCGCAGCAGCCACAGGCGGTGTACAGCCAGGGCACCCCGACGCGGTCGCCCTCCCTGACCCGCGTCACCCCGCTACCCACCGCCGCCACGTAACCGACCCCCTCGTGGCCGGGAATGAATGGCAGGCTGGGTTTTACCGGCCAGTCGCCTTCGGCGGCGTGCAGGTCGGTGTGGCACACACCCGAGGCCTCGATCTTCACCAGAATCTGCCCGGGGCCGGGCAGCGGGATCTTCACCTCCTCGATACGCAGCGGTTCGCCGAAGGCGTGGACGACTGCGGCTTTCATGGTCTGGTTCATGCGCTGTTCCTCTTCCATGCGAGTGTCTCGCCAGTGTGCGCGCCTGACGCCCACGGGCATTGCTCCAGAGCAAGGTTTAGGCGGTTTCCCCGGGGCGCCACGGCTGGCATGACAAACGGTCATGGCAACTGCCCGCCCGCCGTGGCTTTACGGTATACTGCGCGGCCTTCGGCCGGCAGCACCCGGCCAACCGAACATTCACAAGCCACGCTGGCCTGCCCGCGTGGCTTGTTGGTTTTTGACGCGCCCTGCGGGGCACACCTTTGACGCGCCGCGAGGCGCCCGAGATGAAGAGGCACGACGATGAGCGCACTGGTTGGCGTGATCATGGGCTCCAAGTCCGATTGGTCCACCCTTAGCCACACCGCCGAGATGCTGGACAAGCTGGGCATTCCCCACGAGGTCAAGGTGGTCTCTGCCCACCGCACCCCGGACCTGCTGTTCCAGTACGCCGAGGAAGCCGAAGCACGCGGTATCCAGGTGATCATCGCGGGTGCCGGCGGCGCCGCGCACCTGCCGGGCATGTGCGCGGCCAAGACCCACCTGCCGGTGCTCGGCGTACCGGTGCAGTCGTCCATGCTCTCGGGCGTCGACTCGCTGCTGTCGATCGTGCAGATGCCGGCCGGTATTCCTGTCGCCACCCTGGCCATCGGCAAGGCGGGGGCAGTCAACGCGGCGTTGCTCGCAGCCAGCATCCTCGGTCACCAGCACCCGCAGTTCCACGCGGCGCTCAAGCAGTTCCGCGAGGAGCAGACCGAGACCGTGTTGAGCAACCCGGACCCGCGCGAGGCCTGATGCCCATTCCATCAGGGGCTGTGACACGGCGCCTTTGCACGCCGTCCGCTGCCCGGAATGCTCATTTACCGGCGTAAACTCCGCTTCCTGCATTGCGGGCAGCGTTCAACTGCTTGGTCTCGCCACCTGCTAAAAAGGGGTTTTGTTATGAAAATCGGTGTGATCGGTGGCGGCCAGCTGGGCCGCATGATGGCGCTGGCGGGGACTCCGCTGGGCATGAACTTCGCCTTCCTCGACCCGGCGCCGGACGCCTGCGCCCAGGCACTCGGCGAGCACATCCGCGCCGACTACGGCGACCAGGACCACCTGCGCCAGCTGGCCGACGAAGTCGACCTGGTCACCTTCGAGTTCGAGAGTGTGCCTGCCGAGACCGTGGCCTTCCTCTCGCAGTTCGTGCCGGTCTATCCGAGCGCAGAAGCCCTGCGCGTAGCCCGTGACCGCTGGTTCGAAAAGTCGATGTTCAAGGACCTCGGCATTCCCACGCCGGAGTTCGCCGACATCCAGTCGCAGGCCGACCTGGACGCCGCCGTGGCCAGCATCGGCCTGCCGGCCGTGATGAAGACCCGCACCCTGGGCTACGACGGCAAGGGCCAGAAAGTCCTGCGCCAGCCCGAGGACGTGACTGGCGCCTTCGCCGAACTGGGCAGTGTGCCGTGCATCCTCGAAGGCTTCGTGCCCTTCACCGGCGAGGTTTCGCTGATCGCCGTGCGTGCCCGTGATGGCGAGACCCGTTTCTACCCGCTGGTGCACAACACCCACGACAGCGGCATTCTCGCCCTGTCCATCGCCAGCACCGACCACCCGCTGCAGAAGCTGGCCGAGGACTACGTCGGCCGCGTGCTGGACAAGCTCGACTACGTCGGCGTGCTGGCCTTCGAATTCTTCGAGGTGGACGGCGGCCTCAAGGCCAACGAGATTGCCCCGCGCGTGCACAACTCCGGGCACTGGACCATCGAGGGTGCCGAGTGCAGTCAGTTCGAGAACCACCTGCGCGCCGTCGCCGGCCTGCCGCTGGGCTCCACTGCCAAGCTGGGCGAGAGTGCCATGCTCAACTTCATTGGCGAAGTACCGCCGGTGGACAAGACCATCGCCATCGCCGACTGTCACCTGCACCACTATGGCAAGGCCTTCAAGGCCGGGCGCAAGGTCGGCCACGCAACCCTGCGCAGCGCCGATCGCGCCACGCTGGAGGCGCGCATCGCGGACGTTGAAGCGCTGATCGCCAAGCGCTGAGCGAGCATTTCGCAGCTAAGCTCTTGAACGACGGTGGTCGTTCAAGAGCCTCCCATGAAGTACCTCTTTTCCCTGCTGCCTCTGCTGTTCGCCCTGACCTGTGCCGGGGCTGAGGACGCATTGCGCGTCGACTTCCGCGAACGCCCACCGGAGATGCGCGCAGTCGATGGCATGCCCAGCGGCCCGCTGATCAGCGTGCTGGAGACCGCGGCCGGGCGCATCGGCGTGGACGTGCACTGGCGCCTGGCGCCCTTCCTGCGCAGCCTCGACGATCTGCGCTCGGGGCGTATCGACCTGGTACCACGCGTGCTGATGACCGAACCACGCAGCGAGTACATCCATTTCCTTCCGAGCATCGGCAGCCAGCAGCTCAACGTGCGCTTCATCGTGCGTCCCGGCAGGGAAGGCGAGCTGAACCGCTACGAAGACCTCCATCGACTGTCCGTGGGGGTCAAGCGCGGCACCGCCTACTTCGAGCCCTTCGACAGCGACGGTCAGCTCGATCGCGTCTACGCCAGCGACGATGCACAACTGGTCGCCATGTTCCGCGCCGACCGCCTCGACGCCATCGCCGTGCTCGACGCGATTCCGATGGAAACGCAGCTCCAGGCCATGAACTTTCGCGACTACAGCTACGCGCACTACGCCCATCAGCAGACGCTGGACAACCACTTCGGCGCATCGCTGGCACGCTACCAGGGCGACCGACACGCACTCTACGACCGCCTTGCCGCCGAACTGGAGCGCATGCGCGCGGACGGCGAAATTGCACTGATCTACCGCCGCCATGGCGTTGCGCCACCCAATGAGGCGAACTGATTGCCCCGCCGGGCTGTCCGATACAGACACTGACTCAAGGAGACCCGCCAATGGGCATTATCGGCACCATCTTCATCGGCCTGATCGTCGGGCTGGTTGCACGCTTTCTCAAACCCGGCGATGACAGCATGGGCTGGATCATGACCATCCTGCTGGGCATCGGCGGCTCCATCGCCGCCACCTACGGCGGCCAGGCACTGGGCATCTACCAGGCCGGCCAGGCGGCCGGTTTCATCGGTGCGGTGATCGGCGCCATCGTTCTGCTGGTAATCTACGGCGCTATCAAGAAGGGCTGAGTAGCCGCCTGGCGGAGCCAGGGGGACTCACTCGGTCCCTGCCGGCTCCACCGCCTTCGCCGCCACGAGATACCCCAGCCATGCGCCACCTGCTCCTCTCCCTGCTGCTCCTGTCCGGCCTGGCTCATGCCGAACTGCCGGAAACCGACTGGCTCGACCTGATGCCCGCCGAAGACCGCCAGGCCCTCGAAGACATGCCCGAGATCAGCCATGACAGCCCTGAAGGCGACAGCGCCTTCTACGGTACGGACGGCCTGCGCCAGCAGGACAAGGACCTGCCTGCCGTGATGTATTCGGCCAAGACCGTCGCCGCACTCGACGGCAAGGCCATCCGCCTGGGCGGCTATCCGGTACCGCTGGAAAGCGACGAGAAAGGCAACAGCACCCTGTTCTTCCTAGTTCCCTACCCCGGCGCCTGCATCCACGTACCACCGCCACCGCCCAACCAGCTGGTGCTGGTGCGCTATCCCAAGGGCATTCAGCTCGAGAACATCTACGCGCCCTTGTGGGTCAGCGGCGAACTCAAGGTAGAGACGATCAGCAATGAACTGGCCGACGCCGCCTACGCCATGGATGCCGGCGAGGTGCGCCTGGTGACCGACGAAGACCTCTGACAGACGACCAACCTCGGCCCGGAGCCCAAGCATGAAAGCCGCCACCCTGCTGTTGCTGTGCCTGCTGTCCAGCGTTGCCCTGGCCATGGAACCTGGCGAGCGCCTGGCGCCGTGGACGCTGCTGGATCAGTTCGACGCGCCCTACACCCTGAACGACGAGACTCACATCCTCCTGGTCGCCCGCGACATGGACGGCGCCAAGCTGGTCAACGCCGCGCTCGAAGGCCAGCCCAAGGGCTACCTGCAACAGCGCCAGGCGGTCTTCCTCGCCGACATCAGCCGCATGCCCAGCGTGATCGCCACCCTTTTCGCCCTGCCGAAGATGCGCGACTACAACTACCGCATCCTTCTCGACCGCAACGCCCGCATCGCGCCGCGCTACCCGGCCGGCGAGGGCGAGGTGCTATGGCTGCAGCTGGAGGATGGGCAACTGCTGGAGCAGAAGGTGTTCAAGGACGCGACGACGTTGAAGCAGGCGCTGGATTCAGTGCAGGCACCATGAGAATCCACTCCGCCAGCACCTGATCGCCCTGCGTCGCGCCTCGCTCTCGAAGCAAGGCCAGCGCGGCAGTCAGATAGGCCCCCTGCTCTCGGCCTCCGCTGGCAACGTACAGCGCGGCATCGTCCCGCGCCTGCATGAGGACCTTTTCATCACGCCCTTCGATTGCCGCTGATGTCCACATGAACGGCGCTGTCGTCGCCATGGTGGTCAGAATCGGGGAGTAGAGCACCAGCCCTGACGATATCAGTGGGTCATTGAATTCGACGTCACCTACCGCCTGGACGTCTGCGAACCAGCATGACCCGATCAATGCAGCCAGCAGTGTGGCGCCTGGCCGGCGAAGGCCTGCCATCTGGCCGCATGCGGGCCGCAAGAAACTGCGTAAATCATTCGACACGATGTTGGAGGGCCTCACCATTCTTCCTTATTGAGTTTCCCGAGCGGAAACCGGCTTCCGAGCCGCGCAGCCGTAAAGGCCGCTTTCTACCTGGCGATGACCTGGCCATCACATTCGACCAGCCAGGCCAGAGACTCGACTCAACTTGCCCAAACACAGGGTGATGTCTTCTGCTGCTGGCATCCGTTCGCTCGGATCGCCCACGCCCTTCAGGAAGTCAGCCGTCTGGAGAGCATCACCGTCAGCGTTGTGCCACCCTGATGTGCCAACGCGAGTCAGGCACTCAATCGTGACCGGTTCCTTTCTTGCTTCCCGGCAATGCCAAGAGCGTGACCCCACTGATACAGGCCAAACCGATGAAAACTGCAGACAAGGTCAAGAGGTAATCAAGTT
>NZ_SBHZ01000013.1 GCF_004521985.1 Ectopseudomonas khazarica | reverse complement strand
CCAGACGCCCCCCCGCCCCGATCAGGTCGATGGACAGCTCGTGGGAGGTTTCCGGGGAAAGTTTGAACAGCAGCTCGCGGGCCAGGGTGTACATGGGCAGGCTCAGCTCGACAGATAGAGGGTGGGCGGACCGGCGATTATAGCCGTGCACGCATGACGGGCGCGAGGCACCTGCGCCAGATCAGCCCAGAGGGCGTAAGCTCAGCAGCTCGCCGGCATCATTGAATTCCAGCACGAAGGAACCATGGATGCCCGCATGGGTCAAATACGGCCGCAAATGATGCGCTGGCAAACTAACTCGGCGTCCGTCGCGGCTTTGCGCCATAATCCGGTTGGCCTGGCCCCGATAGATGGCCTGCACTCGTTCGGCCGATAACGCAATATCCAGCACCAAGCTGGGCATGGAGGCACCCTCGCAAATGAATGCGGCTATTTTGCCACAGACCTACGCAGCCACAGGCGCTCACGTGCCGCACCACGCTGTATGGGCAATAGCCGCCTGTGTCTGCCACACTGCAGTAGACGCTTCAGGAGCGACCTGTCGGCCATGAGCCTGCCCGAATCCTCCACCCTTGGTGGCCGCCTGACGGCCCTGGCACAACGCCTGGGGTTGCTGGGTCGTGCCTCGCGGCAGATCTTCGCCAGGGCCAGCGTGCTGCGTCTGCCATTCAAGGTGCTACCAGCGCCGGCCGACAGCATCTGCTGGCATGAGGGCCCGCAACTGCAACAGCTGCTCCACCTCCCTCGCGGCGCCCTGTCCGGCCCGGTGCAGGAGGACAAGGCCCAGGCGCATTCCGCCCTGACCCAGGTCGTGGAGGCGCAGACGCAACAGCTGCAATCCTTCGACCTGCGCCTGATCGACGGTTTCGCCTGTACGACTCCCGCCCCCGGCTACGGCAGTTTCGAAGACTATGCGGCGAGCGAGCATTGCCGGCAGGTCCGTATCATCAGCTACAAGGACTTCCTCAAGGCCATGAGCCAGCCCTTGCCACGCTTCATGGCCGGCGACCCGGTGGAGTTGCTGCAAGCCAATTGGCGCACCCGCACATTCTGGGCAGGGGAAACACGAGGGGAAGCCTTCGCCAGCGCGATTGCCTATGCACGCAGACGCGGCCTGGAAGTGCTGCTGCCCGCCAACATGGTGCGTTATCGCCTGAGCGAGGCGGGGCTGGACAACCTGCAGCACCGCTACCACGTACTGGCCATGCCTGAAGAGGCCTGGAGCGATCCAGGCTTCATGGGCTTGCTGCTGGACAACGGCATACCCTACGCGCGCCTGTCGCTGCTGAAGAAAGCCGGCAAGCCGGAGTTCCTCCTGCTCCCCAAGGAGCACCAGGACGCCACCGCCCTGGGCGAAGGACTGCGCCTGGCCGGCGCGCCAAACGTGCTGGATTATCTGCGCCAGCTGGCAAGCGTCGCCGAGTGATCGCTGGCGTCTATTCGTCGCTGCCGCGCAACAGACGTCCGATCATGTCCAGCGAATAACCTCGATAGGCGAGAAACCGCCCCTGCTTGGCACGCTCACGAGCGTCCATGGGCAACTGACCGGCAAACTTGCGCTGCCAGGTCTCACGCAATGACTCGAACCAGTCGATAGCGCTTTCGCGCAGCGCCTGATCGATGTCGCCGCGCTCCAGCCCCCGCTGCCCCAGTTCTTCGCGAATGCGCTGCGGCCCATAGCCGGCACGCGCACGATAGGCAACGAAACTTTCCAGATAGCGCGCCTCGGACAGCAGGCCTTCCTCGGACAAGCGCTGCAAGGCCGCCTCTATCAGCTCCTGCGGTGCACCGCGCTTGCGCAGCTTGCGCGTCAGCTCGACACGCCCGTGCTCACGCCGGGCAAGCAGGTCCATGGCCGCCCGCCGAACGGCGAGCGGGTTGTCCAGTATCGCGGTCATGCGTGCGCGGCAGGCTTAGAAGTCGACTTCTGCGTCAGCCAGGTCATCGGCAGTCGCCTTCGCCGGAGTGCTGCTGACCAGCAGCTTCTGGCGAATCTGACCTTCGATCTCGCGTGCCACGGCCTGATTGTCTTCCAGGTACTTGGCGGCGTTGGCCTTGCCCTGGCCGATCTTGTTGCCCTGGTAGCTGTACCAGGCACCCGACTTCTCGACCAGGCCCTGCTGCACGCCGAGGTCGATGATCTCGCCGTTGCGGTAGATGCCCTTGCCATAGAGGATCTGGAACTCGGCCTGACGGAAAGGCGGAGCGACCTTGTTCTTGACGATCTTAACCCGCGTTTCGCTACCGACCACCTCTTCACCCTCTTTCACCGCACCCGTGCGACGGATGTCCAGGCGAACCGAGGAGTAGAACTTCAGCGCGTTACCACCGGTAGTGGTTTCCGGGCTGCCGAACATGACACCGATCTTCATGCGGATCTGGTTGATGAAGATGACCAGGCAGTTGGCATTCTTGATGTTACCGGTGATCTTGCGCAGCGCCTGGCTCATCAGGCGAGCCTGCAGGCCGACGTGCATGTCACCCATCTCACCCTCGATTTCCGCCTTCGGTACCAGGGCCGCCACGGAGTCGACGATGATCACGTCGATGGCGTTGGAGCGCACCAGCATGTCGGTGATTTCCAGGGCCTGTTCGCCGGTGTCGGGCTGGGAGACCAGCAGGTCGTCGACGTTGACACCCAGCTTGCCGGCGTAATCCGGGTCCAGCGCGTGCTCGGCATCGACGAAGGCACAGGTGGCACCGAGCTTCTGCGCTTCGGCGATCACCGACAGCGTGAGCGTGGTCTTACCGGAGGATTCCGGACCGTAGATCTCGACGATACGGCCCTTGGGCAGGCCGCCGATGCCCAGCGCGATGTCCAGCCCCAGCGAACCGGTGGAAATGGCCGGAATCGCCTGGCGCTCGTGATCGCCCATGCGCATGACCGCGCCCTTGCCAAACTGCTTCTCGATCTGGCCCAGGGCAGCCGCCAAGGCACGCTTCTTGTTCTCGTCCATTCTATCCTCGCATGTTCAAGAGGGCCGGCAGGCCACCAACAACTGTATAAGTAGCCAGTATTATTCCACAGGGCAAGTCGTCCGCCTACCCCAGGGAAGGATTTTCCTCCGCCAACAGGGCGAGAAGCCCCGTCAGTGCGGCCTCGACCGTTTGTCGGCGCACCTGATCACGGCCTCCGGCGAACTGTTTGCGCACGCTGAAAAGCCGCTCACCATCGCCCCAGGCCAACCAGACAGTGCCCACCGGCTTCTCCGCCGAGCCGCCGTCGGGGCCGGCCACTCCGCTGACCGCGACTGCGTAACGCGCGCCGCTGTGCGCCTGAGCCCCTCGCACCATCGCCTCGACGACTTCCTGGCTGACCGCACCGACGCTGGCGAACAACTCGCTGCACACGTCCAGCTGCCTGGTTTTCTGCGCATTGGAATAGGTGACATAGCCCGCCTCGAACCAGGCCGAACTGCCGGGAATGCGGGTAATGGCCTCGGCGATCCCACCGCCGGTGCAGGACTCTGCGGTGCTCACCTGGGCGCCCACCCTTTTCAACCCGTCACCCAGTTGCGCGGCCAGCCGATCGATTCTGTCCATGTCCGTCCCTCGTTCATCGAACGGACAACCCTACACAGCTTGAACCGCCAGTGGAACGCGCAAATGTCGTCTAGTGTTATCTCCGGTGACGGAACGAAAGGAGACGCGAGATGTGGCTGTCACGCAATAAAGAGCAGAAGGACGCGCCCAGCGCCGGAACGGCCGAGCTGCAGGCCATACGACAATCGATGGCGATGATCGAGTTCACCCCGGACGGCATCATCCTCGATGCCAATCGCGCCTTTCTCGAGGTGGTGGGCTACAGCCTGGAGGAGATCGTCGGCCAGCACCACCGACTGTTCTGTTCGCGCAGCCTGAGCGAGAGCCTGGCCTATCAGCAATTCTGGCAGCGCCTGCGCCAGGGCGAACACTTCAGCGACCGCTTCCCCAGACTGACGCGGGATCGCCGGGAAGTCTGGCTCGAAGCCACCTACATGCCGATCCGTGACGCCCAGGGCATGGTGACCAAGGTCATGAAGATCGCCACCGACATCACCCGTCAGGTCGCCGCCGAGCACATGCACGAGAGCTACATCAAGGCCATCGACCGCTCCATGGCGGTGATCGAATTCAACCTGGATGGCGAGGTGGTCAGCGCCAACCAGAATTTCCTCGACCTGATGGGTTATACCCGCGACGAGGTGATCGGCCAGCATCACCGGATGTTCTGCCTGGCAGAAGACAGCCACAGCGACGACTACCGCGAGTTCTGGGCACGCCTGAACAAGGGAGAGTTCATGTCCGACCGCTTTCGCCGCGTCACCAGGCACGGCCGCCAGGTCTGGCTGCGCGCGACCTACAACCCGCTGTACGACGCCAATGGACGCGTGTACGGCGTCGTCAAGTTCGCCAGCGACATCACCACCCAGGTCGAGCGCCGCGACTCCGAAGCCGCCGCCGCGCAGCTGGCCCACGACATCGCCAAGGAGACCGACGTCTCCGCCGATCACGGCACCCGCACCGTGGCGCAGACCGTCGCGGTGGTCAACGACATCGCCAGCGAACTGGCCAACGTTGCGGAGCAGATCGAAGGCCTGAACAAGCAGTCGGAACAGATCACCAGCATCGTCCAGGTCATCCGCGGCATCGCCGACCAGACCAACCTGCTGGCACTCAATGCCGCGATAGAAGCCGCACGCGCCGGTGAACAGGGGCGCGGATTCGCCGTGGTCGCCGATGAAGTCCGCCAGCTGGCCTCGCGCACCAGCCAGGCCACCCAGGAAATCAACGGTGTCGTCCAGGAGAACCAGAGCCTCACGCGTAACGCCGTGGCCAGCATGGCCACGACGCGCGAACACGCACGCACCGGCGTGGACCTGGCCAACCAGGCCGGCGAGGTGATTCGCGAGATACGCAGCGAGTCGCAGCGCGTGGTCGAAGCCGTCGCCCAGTTCTCGGTGACGTTCACCGACTGAACGCGAATCGCTGCCGATTCAGGGTCCACGCGGTGGGCGAAGTATGGGAAAATTCCCGGCTTCGTCACACCCACCGCACCTAAGGCCCGGCATGACCGATCTCTCCGCTCACACCCCGATTGTGCCGGAGTATGCAGCGGTTTCAGCACAAAGCCCGGATGTGCTGGGCATGCAGCTATGTTGCGCGAAAGGCACGCAACCCTTTAATGGCATCAGATGGCATATGGCGGCGTATGGTTTGCCCCAAATTTGCCCCAGCCAAATCGCAGCACAAAAAGGTCCGCCGCCGCAGTGAATATCCCGTCGCACCGGACCTTTGACTCCATCCACAAGCAGTACTGCCCTACGTCCGCCGCAGAAAGCCAGTTCAGCACGTCACACTCCATCCTCTAGCGCCACGGCGAATAGATCATAAGTAGGGTTTTTCTTTGGCTAAAGATCTAGACCCTTCACATACTGCGTTGCTTTATCGAGAATATATTTTTTCATATGAGCTTCAGCCAAGGTGTTTTGCCCACCTTCTAGCTCTCCAGGAATACCTTTATCGGTTGATCGCCAAGTAGGCTCCAAACAGATAAAGTCATCCTCAGAAAGTTTAATGCTTACATCAGGCTTCAGCTCACAGTTCGGCAGCGATTGTTTTTCAGGTGTCACCTGCACACCAGGCGCATCCTCTTCGAGACATGCCTCCACAAGCAGCGCGACTGCCTTGTTCAGTTGTTTATCGCCCTTTCCAGCCGTGGCCTGTACCCGACGGTATTCATTTGCGGTTTCTTCAGTGTCACGATTTGCCCCCGCATACGGGGTCGTGTCAACACCAAGCTCTGTAAGAATTGCCTTATACAGTCGACTGGCACGCATTGCCGCCTTAGCATCATCCAACTTTACAGTTGACTGTTTGAGGAGAGATCGAGTCTTTTCGTCACCGAACGCACGTATTGCGGCCAGAGATACGTTTGGTGGCAAAGGGAAAAGTCGAAGATCAATTGCTCGTAAGAGATGCGCCATAGCTGCCCTCCTAGCCCTCCAGTCTGCCACATAGATTGCTTTGTTGTCGGGTTGATCAATGAACTCTGCAACAAGATCTAGATCGATGCGATTACGACTTCCTTGCGTCAATGAAGAAACGGTTGAACGAATGGCAGAAGGCCAATCGCCCGGTAATACAACCCAAAGTCGTGCACGGACATGCGCCTTGAGAACAGACCACGTTTTATCACGCTGTTCCTCAGCATGGAGGTCAACTGCGCTGAAAAAATCCGCGATGGTTTGGCCGCCCCTTACGAGGCCCGCCGCGACCTCCTCGGTAATTCCGAATGCCTCAAGCCCATCGCCCGTTAGATTTCGAGTCGTCGTGTCCGCGATTGAGTAAAATCGATCTTTAGACAGGCCTAGGAACTGGTAGAAACCGCGACTTTTCGTATCGACCATCGAGTCGCGACCTGTGTCCCAAGCCTCTGCAGCTATCTTACGCGCTGACTGTTCGCGAGTGATTGGCCATAGCACCAAAACTGCGCCGCGAGGATCACGGAACGTCTCAAGCAACTCAGCAAATGTGTCGGCAACCGCTTCCAGATCTTTCGGCAGAGGGTTGTCGCGGCGCTCCACAAGAATAATCCGAGCTTCTGTTTCATTAGGAATATAGCTATCCAGGATAAACTCCGGCAACTGAGCAAGAGCTTCATCCTTGGGGAACGAAAACAGCCGGACATTTTGAAAATGCTTGGGAAGCGTCTTTAGAAATGTCGTCTTCCCACTTCCTGATAGCCCGAAGAGCACTTCGAACATCCCCCCCCCACCCGTTCGCACACGCTGAAGTAGGTAGTCAATTCGATCTGCAGCATGCGGCACTCGCTCCACAAATTGGCTGGGGTCTAGTCCCGCGGCGGTTGCACGTTGCTCCAAGAACTCCCAACGCTTTGGCAATTCGAGTTTAGGAAGAGTGTTCATACTGACCTTCTAGTCGATAGATACGTTAAATGATATCCAGCTGTCGGCGTTGAAACCATAACGAACGGAACAGTAGCCTGAATGCCCGCTTTTGACTGACGGTTGCCTCTATACCACTGCCGATTCGTCAGGTGCACCTAGATTGTGCAGGGTAATTCGGTCGAGTAGCTCGCCAAACCGGCTTTTGCTGGGCCAGGTGGTATGTCCAGCTAGAGCCGGCATGCGTCTGCCGGCATGTGCTGGCGTAATAGCATGAAAGGTTGCCCCAAATTTACCCCACCTGAGATCGCAGGCACAAAAAAAGTCCCGGCGCCAGAGGGACTCCCCCACGGCGCCGGGCCTTTTTCATGGATAGACAAAACACACTGTATATAAATACAGTTAACACATGAGCCTCTACGACCTCCAACATCGGCGGCCCAGCCTCACGCGCTGGATCACTTCCTACCACTACGATGCCGCCTGGCGGAACCTCGCGGATGAGCACTATTCCTATCTGCGCGACCGCGCCAATGCGTTGCTGCTGTTCAGCGAAATCTCGCTGGATATCCGCAACACCCTCGTCACCGAGGCGTATGCCAAGTACCAGGCTTTCACCCGCCTCAATGCTGATGCCGAGCAGGCCTGGACCCTGAACTACGAATATGACGTGCGCGAAGGCGACACCATCGTTGCCAAGATCGGTGAGGGCGGCCATCTGACAGCGCCAGATTTATCGCTGCTGGGCTGTGTCAGCCAAACGCCCGGCGTCGTTCCACGGATCATCCAGTATGTCGACTATTCTCCAGTCGTCATCGGCACCCTCGACGGCCTTGTGATTTACCGCCCAACAGGTAAACCATGGCGGATGGCCCTGCGGCGCAACCTCGACTTGCAACACTCGGCGGCCAGCTAGACCAAAGGAGGCGTCATGTGTGGTCGTTACGTGCCATCAGATGATCGCGCCATTGAGCAGTATTGGCACATTGGCGCCCGAGATTCAGGGCAGTGGATACGCCGCTACAACGTGGCACCCTCCACCCAGGTGCCGCTCCTGCGCCACAACGAACAAGGCCAGCTCGAACTCGACGGCGCCCGCTGGGGGCTGGTCCCGCACTGGTGGAATAAGCCGGCCCTCCCCTCGCTCAGTTTCAACGCCCGCAGCGAGGAAGCCGCGAGCAAGCCGATGTGGCGCCAGGCGATCCGCTTGCAACGCTGCATCATGCCGGCGCTCGGGTGGTATGAGTGGAACGAGAAAGAGAAAGTGCGCAACCGCGCCGGCCGGCAGGTCAATCAGCCCTACTACCACCACGCTGCAGACGACAGCATGCTGGCCATCGCCGGACTGTGGTCAACCTGGACGAGCACCGAAGGCAACCAGGTGCTGTCGTGCGCCCTGCTCACAAAGGACGCGGCCGGACCGGTAGCAGCGGTGCACCACCGTATGCCGGTGATCCTTGAGCCCGAACAGTTCGAGCTATGGCTTTCGACGGCCACCAGCGCCGAGACGATTCATGCCGCAATCTCAACCAGCCGCGAGGACTTCGAGGCCTATCCGGTCACGACCGATGTTGGCAACCACCGCAACGACTACCCCGAGTTGCTGGAACCCATTTAGGTAGCATGACACCGGATCAACTGTCGAATTCGTACGCCGCGACAACCGCAGTCAAGCACGTAAATGACCGGAAGAGACGAGCCTGCAGAGCAGCAGACCTGAGCTAACAGCTATCGATGATAAGTAGCCTGGTAACTCAACTCCAAGCATTTAATCAACGCAGAAACTTCAACATGTATCGTATAAAGCCTTTGATCCGTAGCAGCAACGGATGGCTTCGTGTCCGAAAGATAGATATTGATCATAGTTATTGACTCGCGCAATGCTGACCCGGCAACATTTTTGCGCTCAGCATCTTTCAAAGAGAGAACCTGAAGCATGCCTTCAAGCCGCTGCAAACGAGGCGCAATGTTGGCACTTAGCTTGGCATATTCCGCATCATCAGTCGTGACATACATAGTAACTGCATCATTGCCAATCTCGGTAATCAACTCAATGGCCCTATCTAAGAGCTGACGCTTCTCTTTGCGCGTCTCTCTAGAGTTCTGATCCGACGACACGACCTTCCAGCCAATAATAATGAGAACAGCAGGCACAGCCACCCTTGCCAGTTGCCAGACCCACTGATGCTCAGGCTGGCCGAGCTTTATTAATATATCCCCAACAGTCATCAACATAGCTCACAATAGAAAATTTTATTTTTAGCCGTTTCTTTAACTGTGCTGCAGTAAATCCATGCTCGCGAACCAACCCACCAAAGGCTTCATCTAAAAATGAAGACCCAAGCCCGAGCGTGCCATCGAGATCGACTTCTACACACTCACTCTGCTCGAGTGCAGGGACTAGAATATCGACCCGAAATCTTTCACCACCGCGCTCACCTTTTCTACCACCAGGCAGAACAGCAAACTGCTTAGCCACATCAATCATTATGACACCCATTATAACCATCCACTCATGAGTTAAATGCTGCCAACGGTATCCGCCACTGCACAAGTGTTCCCATGATGTTCGATGCCTCACTGCGCGATGTTACATGCCCAGATTTGCCATCAAAAATATAAACGCCTTTATTACTATATATTTTGAGCAAGCCAACACCCTGCTCCTTGACAACTTTCAATATATCTTTCAAGCCTTGACCTCGATAACTCTTACCAGTTCTACTTCGCCCAACAGTAAGAGCCAACTCAATCATTCTGTGATCATCCTTCTTCTTTCCTGGCTTATTGTAGAAAAAGCTGGCCACCTCTTCAGGAAAAGTTCGACGCAACGATCGCGGAATTCCTATTCCCAGATCACAAATACAAACACTTATATCATCTTCCTCACGCCGCGCAAAAATCCACCAACGATGTGGAACACTGATATTCGTCCCATCCTTTCGTCTGTGGATATAAGCATGTTCGGATGAGTTAGCCACAGCCTCAGTCATACCACTTGTGACGGCAACCCGGAGCGCTTTGTTCCCGCTACTGATAAGTAACTCTGGCAAAGAACCAACAATAGAGTCAAGATTATCTTCATCACCAACCTCATAGAGCCAGACTATTACATTTTCAGCTTCGATCTTCTCGATTCGAGGCTGCAAGCCCAGCTTCTGAAGCAAGCCAATATGCTGAAAAAGCTGCTCTACAACATGATTTGTCGGGTACGTGCATCTCAGTTTAGACCTGCCAGCACTATCAGCGAGCAAACGCTCAATTTCCGCTACGAAAAGAAGCGTGCCACACGGGTGTAGGGCCTCGACACCATCGAAACACAGGGTCACTGTCCGAACGTGCGGATCGACAACATAGCGCCGAATTTTCCCAAGCGTCCCAACAAGCTTGTCCCTCATTTCAGACGATGCAATGAGACTGAGTACATCAGGAAGAACTACCCTACGACCAGTAGGCGACCTGTTCGCTTTAATGGCGAGCTTTTCCCGGCGTCTCTGAACCCGTCGTTTTATACGATCAAGCCGCCTATGGCGCCTCTGGAGACGCGCTCGGTGCAGGTGGGAACGCCGAGTCTCACGCGCTTGAGAAATCTTCGATATCCGTTTCATTTTCGCCCCCAACCCTCAGTGGGTCAGGATTCTATTCGATAGCACGGCATAAGTTAACGTCTGAGCTGTTACCCAAAATTAGATGGCGAGCATTACAATCCATGACTGAACATACCGGAAAAGCATTACGCCAGGGGCCGTCCAAGACGCTGGCGCCCCCTGGCGGTCGCCTTCTACTCTCGAGCTTCAGCTCCGTTGAACCTAGCGGCACGCCTCGACGGCAGCCTCCAGCCTCAGCTCGTACCCCTTCCGCTGCAGGCGATCAGCACGCAGCGCGCGCATCTGCTCGGCAATCGAGGCGCCGATGGGCAGCACGTCGACGGCGAACACCGGCCGCTGTACGCGCTCGGTGCGGCACGGGATCTGCACCGGCACCTCGACGCGCACCAACTGCGGCTCGGGCGGTTCTGCCACCTGGCCAGCACAGCCAGCCAGTGCCAGGCCCAGGACAGCTATCAGCCGCTTCATTGCGCACGCTCCCGCCGTAGCTCATCGTCGAATGCCTGGCTTGCATCGGCGCAAGCATCGACGCCGGCCGGCGTGCGCTCCTGTAGCACCTGCTGCGCCTGATGGTCAGCCTGCATCGCCATGCCCTCGGCCTGCGCTTGCAGGACCTGCACTTCCGCCGCTCGCACCTGCGCCGCTCCGCGCAGATCCGCCAGCGCGTCGTTCTGCTCGATGACCTGGCCGAGCAGCGTGGTGCGCGTTGCCCGGCAGGCGCCGAGCGTGTCCGCATCATCTAGCCGCGCCGAGCGCTCGGCCTGCAGGTCAACCTGCAGACTGCTGACGCGGATCTGCTGCCCCACACCAACGACCATGGACAGCACTACACCCACTATCCACGGCCAGGCCCAGGATGGGACCAGCTTTACCAAGGCCATCATGCGAGCCCCCCGCCAGCGGCCAGGTAGTGGGCGATCAGGTCATCCAGCCGGTGCTCGTGCTGGCCGTACCCGGCGCCCGGCAGGCTTGCCCAAATGTTGCTGCACTTCTCGATGGCCTCGGGTATACGCCCGGCCTGAATGTCCGGCACGGCGCGCCGCTCGCGGATCTGCTGTAGGGCGATGAGGTCCTGACTTAGCGGGCTGAAGTCACGCAAACCTAACTTTTGCTTGTATGCGTCGTAGTAACGAGACAACAGCTGGTAGCGGCCAGCAGCTGTGGACTTGATGCCAAGCTGAGGCAGCGGCACCAGCTTGCGCGGATGATCGGCGTAGCCTTCAAACAGCGCCCCACCAACGATGACGTCATAGCCCTTGTCGCGCGTGCGCTGCCGTGAATGATCAGTGCCCTCGCTCCAGGCCAACATATCGAGGAAAGCGAGCACGTTGACGCCGCCCGCCTGGGCAGCAGTAATTTGAGCCATACGATTTCTCCAGGCACAAAAAAGCCCGCACTGGGCGGGCTTGGCCTATGGTTGAGGTTTATCTTCAAACGTCTAAAGCAAGGGAGAGCTTCATGGACTTCGACTTCGATTTTGACACGTCACCCCACAGAGGAGGCGGGCCGGTACCAAACTCTGACAAACGATCCGAAAAGTCCGGAATGACCTTCGAAGAGGTAAAGCTGATCCTTATTAAAAGTGTGCTTCTCCGGGGAAGAGATCGAACATCCGGAACACACCACGAAGTTCTTGTAGTGCTTGTAAATGGCATAAACATCCGAATTTCGAGAACCAACGGAGAGGACACCCTCCAAGTTGGCGCGCTTGTAGAGGGTGGAAGCACCTACGAAATGCCCACCTTGAGAACTTTTGAACCCAAACCCGGGCTCACTGCTGCGGCAGCCACAGTCGCCTACGAAACGGTCAGAGCAATGTTTCCAAGCTACGAACATGCTGATTGCCAGACATTTGCGGCTTACGCAATTCTGGAGCTTACAAACGCTTCCAAACAGGATGTCGGAATCGAAGAAGATGACTTTATGTAAGAGAGAGCCGCCTGCACGCTGATCGGACAGTCACCCCAACAGCGGCGTGACAGCCGGCTCGTGCCGTGCCATAGCCTCCGTCAGATCATCCAGACGCAGGCCATTTTCGTGGACAGCAGCAACGGCGCATCAGCTAACGGTCCGCTGCATATTTCAGCCGTCCGTCTCGACAACGCTGGCAGAGCTGCTGACCAACTACACATCAACATCAAAATGCAGCAGATCCGGCGCCGGGCCGGTGATAACGCCGTCTGCTATGTAGGCCTTGCTGTTCACCGGCACGTCGACACCGCGCACGGTGACGCGCGCACCGGTGCGCAGCTCTACTTCACTCAGGCCCGCCGTGGTGTTGATGCTGCGGACGATGGCCACCGTCCGCACACCACCAGGTAGCAAGCCGATGAAGCGCTTCCAGGGATTGATAGTCGCCATCAGTGGTGCCGCTCCAGTCTGATCTGTTGCTGTACACGCACGGCGCCAGTGCCCTGGGCGCTGATGTCCACCCCCAGGCACAGGCCGACCCACGTGCCAGTTTCCTCGGGCACCCGGTAGAGGTGCGCCGGCAGGATCAGGCCCACCCCGTGATCGTCAGCGAACGGGAACAGCGGAATCGTCACGCTGACAATCTCGATGTTGCCGCCCTTGCTCAGCTCATGGGTTCCGCGCGCTTGGTTGGCCGGCTGGTCGGTCAGCCATTCCTCGAACACGTCTGGCGTTGGGTTGTCGCCGGCAGTACCGGCACGGCGCACGAGCATCGAGCAGCCGACCGAGGTGCCCGAGGTGTAGCAGGCGTTCCACGCGGGCTGCGGCATCCACTCCCCGCCCAGGTCCGTCATCATCGCGGGCGGAATCACCCGCGTGATGGGTGCATCCACGTCGTTCCACTGCCAGGGTGGCAGCGGGTAGCGCGGCACGATGTCGAGGTGGTCGCTGTCGCGGGCCGGCAGCACCACGCCGCCAATCGTCTCGGCCAGCTTGGCGATAACCTGCATCGCCGTCTGGCTTTGGTAGCTCAGCGAGCCGGCCGGAAAGGTCCAGTCCGTTGCGGTCCAGCTGAGCGTGAAGCCCGTATTCAGTAACTCCGCCTCGGCCGCCTGGCCGGCGTTGATCTGCGTCGCGTTCAAACCACTGCGCAACGGTGCATAGGGCGCCGCCAGCAGCTGGCCACGGGTCGCACCCGTGATGGTGTAGGCCTCGCCCGGGAACTGCTGCTTGCGGGTGTAGCGCTCGATCAGCACCACCCACTTCCAGCCGTTCACATCCAGCTCCAGCTCGCCAGCGCCCTCGGCATCCGGTTGCACCAGCTCAAGCGCCGCGCGGGTAAAGATGTCGGCGCTGAACGTCCAGCTGAAGCTGTCGGCATCCAACCCTATCTTGATGTTCTTCGCCTCGATGGGCGTGCGGCTTGGCAGCGCTACGAGGTTGACGGTGTTTGCGATCATGTAGGTATCCAGAATGGTCGGATCGGGCGGCGGCTCGGGCAGCGGATTGACCGGCCCCGGATAGTCGACATAGGGCATGTCGGTCAGTACGCCGTCGACCTTGCGGGCCTTTCCCCATGGCAGAGTGCGGCCGAGGTTCAGGCGGCGCGCAGTCGACCACCGAACCCCAATACTGCCGGTATCGGCCGGTTGAATCCGTGGCGTCTCCGGCTCATACCGGAAATGGAAGTACGCCTGCGGCGTCGTCGAAGGAAAATACGGCCGTCCGCCAAACGAGAACACGAGCGGGCCATTGCCAGGTACATAGAGGCTGTCTTGCAGAGCGGTCGCCGCGTCGTACCGTGGACCGAACGCATTCACCCGACGCACGCTCACACTGAGCAGCAGATCCTTGCGCGCGGGCAACGGGTTGTAGATCAGCCGTAGCCCCAGGTCCACGGGCCTTCTGCCTTGATCCCACCGCGTGCCGAGCAGCGAATCCTTGCGCGGCATATCCACCCAGGTAGAGGCTTGCACGGCCCCCTCCCGGAGCCTAGCCCAGGACCAAACCGAGGCATTCGACAAGTCCGACGCCGGCACTGGCGCCCAGGCTGCGCGCTGATCGGCGCCGTCCTGAACATTAGCGACCTCCCATAGGGAGCCGGCACCTAGGTCAGCGGCCCGCGTTACGCTCCAGGGCATGGCCAGGCTCTGGCGATTAGCTGCAGCCGCTCGGCCCCAGCCAGCACCAACAGTGATTGCAAGCATCAGATTCTCTCGACAGGTACAGGACCGTGGGCCAAGGGCCGAAAGTAGCGCACGGCGATTGCTCGCGCGGTGCCCAACGGGCGCGATGGGTTCTCACCGATCGCAGGCCACCACTCCGGCTCAGCCTCCGGCAACTCACCCGGCTCGGTCACTTCGTAAACCCAACCGACGAAGGCCGATGGCCGAACTCGATCACCAACCGCCACAGTCAGCCCCGACACGAAGGTGACACCGAAGTCATCCAGCGCGATGGCGTAGACCGTCCCGGAAGCGGTCACTTTCAAGTCGATGCTGCCCAGGCCATCATCGAGCGTCCGACCGTATCCGGCCACCCGCCATTGCCCATCAGCCATGCGCTCGACAATCACCGTTTCACGCGCCGCCCAGACTGACTCGACTGTCGCAGCCGCCTTTAGCCGAGCATCAACGGTTGGCACTTGGTTGCCGCCATCGTTTTCGGTGAGGTTGAACAGCAGGTGATTGGCCGTCTCGCTCAGGGTCGGCCAGCGCGACATACCGAGGCGCGGCTCGCTGTATTCGTAGGCCTGGGCCAACACCTCGCGGTAGATTGCCGTCCGGGCAAACCACTGTGGGTTGAAAGAGTCCTTTGAATAGATGGCCAGCACTCCACCAGTAGCAGCGTCTGACAGGCTCACCATGTAGTCGTCTGACATGTCCCCTTCGCGCCTTACCTCAACGAAGATAGGCACTCTGAGCAGGGTGAACTTGGCAATCATCAGCGCCGCCACCGGTTTGGTGGAGAAGTTACGGCGCAGCTTATTGGCGATCACATGCATCTGGCGGAACACGCCCATCCGCGTTACAGGAATCATGTCCAGTACTTCTCAAGCAGAGAGACGATTGACGTTCCGTATCCCGTCGGCACCAGATAGAACGGCTCCCCGCCGAAATCGATAGGCCGGAGTGCCTCGCTCCAAACCGGAGAGCGGTCAAACCGACGCAGAATGGCCGGAACCCGGCGGTGCGTGTAGTAGGTGCTGATGAACACACCTGGGATGTAGCCCACGTAACCGCTATCCCAAAATGGCCGGCGCTCCAGTACAAAATCAGGTGGGGTCAGATCAACGTCCAACTTGAACCCGGCGTAGCCGGTATAGATGTTGGGATGCGCTTGCAGCGCCGGTAGAGCGCCCTGCTCGATAGTGCCACTGAGCGGGCTTCTCAAACGGCTACGCCCGTACGCATTGAGGTAGGAAAAGGCCATCTCAGATGTGAAATCATGGCTCTCGGAATATTCGGCTCCGCCCAGCACCATATGGTTTTGCACGCCCGACTTAGGAATCGTCTGGTCTTTGAACACCACATTGCCGAGGAAAATCTCGCCTCCATAGCTGCCGCCATAACTGCCGCTTGAAGGGCTATCGCCACTAGGATCATCAATCCCGTAGTAGGTCAGAAAAGAGATGTAGACCTGCGACCCCCTTGCCACAATCGTCCATCCGATGTTGTTCCCGTTCTGATACCAACCACAGGCGACCCAGTGCCGGTTCGCGCTTGCAGAGCTTGAAGCGAAAGGACCGGATCGAACGTTCTGCCCAGTCGGTGGATAGGCAGCGACATCGGTCAGGGTCTCCGACATGTAGATCTGGCAGCTGGCTCGATAGCCTCGATCATTCCACACCGAACCACGGTAGAACGTGTAGTACACACCATCCGGCGCTTTCAGCTTGAAGCCCAGCGGCAGGTCAGCATGAACCAGCGTCCAGCCCTGACCGGGCTTGGCGTCTGCCCCGGTTCCGTAACCATTGACCAGGCAAGGCACCAACAGGTTGAAGAAGGCCACTACTGAGTAATTGGAACCCAGGTTCGCCGGAGTGGCGCCTGGATCAAGGTGCGAATAAAGCACTGCATCAGCCATCAGTCTGCATCCCCACGAATCTGAAGTTTGAACTGGTCATCGTTGACGGTGCCCTGCCCGCTGATGACCGTACGGATCACCCACATCGGCCCGAGCGCCGAGTCGGTGTTGAAGCGCACGGCGTTGCCAGCCGCCCATCCAGTGCCCCAGCCTTCGCGCCGGATCGTGAAATACGGCTGGCCAGTCAGGGCGTTGATGGGTGACAGGTCGCTGCCCGTGCTGCCGGTAGCGATCACACCGAGCCGCTGCTCCACCACGTTGAACGAGGTGTTGCTCGTGAACACCAATGCCCACTTGCCATCGGTAGCGCCCGCATTAGTGATGATCGGCGGGTAACTCAGGCTGTTGTATTGCGCGGTGGTGGTGTTTCCCGCCGGGGCGTCGGTCCAGTTGGGCGCGCCTTGGCTCCACGTCTGCTGGGTAAACCAGCTATAGATCCGCGACTGCAAATCGCCCCAGGCCACGGCACTGCTCACCAGCGTCTCACCGGCCGGCAGATCCCACGGCAGCGGCGCGCTAACCCCCAGCTCGCCAGTAATCTGCACCTCGGTGCACAGGGTCATGTGCTCCACCCGGTCACGCACCAGCAGCGGCAGGCCGAGTGGGTTGCCCTCCTCATCCTGCAGCACCAGCGGGTTCGCCCAGGTGACGGCGCCCTGCTCACGATCCACCGTGAACGAATCAGCCCGCAGCACCGTACCGGCGCCGTCGACAACGGTGATATCCGCCTGCTGTGTGCGGTCGAGCTGCAGCGTGCTGCCAGCAGCCGGCGACGGCACCACCGTCTCGGCCGTGTGGTGGATCACCAGCACGTCGCCATCGCGGTACACCGGCACGCGGCCATCGGCCGGCAGGCGCACCGGGTCAAGACCCAGGAGGCCGGCATCGAGCGGCAGACGCGTTTGCACCACGGCGTTGTAGCGCAGCAGCAGCGGAATCACGGCGATATCGCTGGCCCCGGTGTCGTCGTCCGGGTCGGTCGTGAACGTCAGCCGGGTGATGCCGGTAGTCGCGTCGACAGTGCCGTGAATGATCCCGCTGTCGAACTCCCCATTGAGGTTGCTCGCCGCCGTCACCACCTCGGCGGTATCGGCGCGTACTACGGTCACCTGCATGCTGCCGGCGCGCAGCGGCGCACCTGGCGTGCGGTAGGTGGCAGCGGTCACGCTGAAACCCACAGCCGCCGTCAGGCAGGCCAGCACGCTCACAGCACCGGAGGCGTTGCCGCCGTAGCTGCTGAGCGTGGCAGTGCGGTCGGCATAGTTGACGGTGCCAACCGCCGTGCCACCGTTGGTGTTGCTGGCCACATCGCGGTACAGGATGCCCGAGCGGTCGCAGTAGGTTGAGCCGTTCCAGCTGAACAACAGCGAGCCCGGCACGATGGGCTCGGCCACGCCGGGCAGCAGCTCGACGGTGATGCCGGGCTGTGGCTGGCTTGCGCTCTGCGGATCGGTGCTCACGCTGTCGGCCTGGGCCACGTGCGTGATGGTGCCGCCGAACGACTCGCGCATCTGCACGTTGGTGGTCACCAGCACCGGCTCGGTTGCGCGTGGTGCGATGTTCAGCCCCTTGGAGCGGTTGCTGTAGGTGTATTCGGTGTAGTCATACAGCACCGCCACCTGCAGGGTGACCTGCCCGGTGGTGTAGTTGATGCTGCCGGCGCGCCCGCCCTGCCAACCGCCGTTGCCGTTGTCGTTGGCGACATTGGCAATATCGCGGAAGCCGTCGTAGATCGGCAGTACGTTGCCCGCTTCGATCACGTCCCAGTTGATAGCCGGAGCGGCCTGGCGGCGCGTGGTCATCCAGTCCACGCGCACGCTGCCCGGCTTGAGCGGCGCACCGGGAATGGTGAAGGTCGCCACGCCACTGCCGTCGCTGCTCACAGCCAGCACACCGCTGTCGACAGCGCCACGGTCCCAAGCGTAGGCAATACCGCCCGATGGCGTGGCGCTCAGCACCATAACCACCTCACCCGAGGCATAGGCGATGGTGCCAGTACCACCCGTGCCGGACAGATTGCCCTGGCCGTCATCGGTGATCTCGCGCACGGTGCCAGCGGTGAAGGTAGCCGAGAACGAGCCCGGCAGCACCCCGCCCTCGGGCAAGGTGTAGCGCACCTCCAGCGTCGGCACGACGCTGCCGCCCGAGCGCTCGGTGATCGCGCTGTCGGCCGAGCTGACATAGCTGTACACCAGCGAGCTGCCAACGTCCGGCAGCGCGTTGAGGGTCAGCGATACCGAGCCCGAGCCAAAGGCGATGGTGCCAGCGCCCTCACCGGTCAGCAGGCCGTCGCCTTGGTCGCGCAGTTCGTACCACTTGCCCAGGGCCATGAAGCTGACAGACAACGTGCCAGCGAGCGGCACAGCACCCGACAAGTTCAAGGTGTAGACGTAGCCGCGATTGCCGAGGGTGATTTCGACCTCACCCGAGATTGTGTCGCCCGTTGCCGCTGCGCCCGGGCGATAGCTACCTGTGCCGGTGCCGGTCCAGCTGGTGCCGGTACGTACCAGGGTGATCTCCCCGGTCTGGTAGTCCACACGGCCGGAGCTGAGCCAGTTGCTGCCGCTCACGTAGCGCAGGCCACCTTTGCTGTCGTCTGCGTAGGTGCCGCCGTTGACCACGACAGTCAGCGTTCCAGGCGCGCAGCCGGTGCCAAGGAATGTGCGCGACTCACCCGCAACGGCGCCGGCAGCCACGGTGAGGTTGACCGCGCGCGAGGGACCGGCCGGCACGTAGATCTGCCGCTGATAGCCGCCGAGCACATCGACCAGGGCCGATTCCTTGGCGGTGCTCGGCACCAGCTGGCTGTAAACCGATTCGACTTTCAGGCTGAGTGCGCCGCTGGTCACCGCCTCGGCCAGGGGGCTGATGCTGTAGTAGCGCGCAGCGTCGGCCACCTGGGTAGACAGCACGCGGGCCTTGGCGACGCCGCTCAGCGCGGTTGCCGAGGTGCCGGACGGCGTGACCTGGCCACCTGGGAACTCGCTCAACAGCGGCGCGCTGATCTGCAGATCCAACCGGCGCCGGGTGAAGTTGACGAAGTTGCCGTTGCCATAGTCGTAGGTGAACTGTTCCAGGCCGGCATCCACGCCGGTCAGGCGCACGTACTGCGACGCGCTGACGGTGACCAGCTGGAACACCTCGCCGATCTCCGGCACGCGCTGTTCCTCCCGCTGCACACAGGCGATAGCGCGCTGGCCGGCAAGCTGGGTGCCGAGCAGATCGAACTGCGCCGTGGTCGCGGCGGCCACGTAACTCTCAATGGCGTTCTGTGCGTCGCGGCGCTCATCGATCTGGCTGCCGGTGTTGAACAGCAGCACGCTCACGCGCGGATCGGCCGGCGCCTGGGTGACGATGGCATGCGCGCCCAGGTAGGCGTCGGCATTCTGCGTCATCGGTCCACCAAACAGCTTGCGCAGGTTGATGCGGCCGGTGGTGCGATCGAGACGGCTGATGTCAGGGAACACGTTGTTGACTTCACCGTCCACCACGGCGTTGCCGGTGGCGCGGCCGCCGCCGTCGTCTTCGTCGGTCAGCAGTTGGCTTTTCAGCAGTTTTACGTCAGTTGCGGCGATGGTCATGCCGTATCTCCGGGCAACAAAAAGCCCGCACGGGGCGGGCTGTCAGGGTTCAGGGTCAAGTTCGGGAGCCGATGGCGGCGCCACGGTGATCAGGCGCAGGGTGAGTTGATAGAGCCAGTCGTCATCGGGCGCCACCGTGCGATGAAGCGCCGAGGCCTGCACGACAGCGCCGGCCACTCGATTCCACGTCACGTAGTGCTGTGCACCGGTTGGCAACGTGAGTAGGTGCACGGCGCCGCGCACGCTGGCCATGGCCTGCAGGGCGCGAACCTTGGCCAGCGTGAACCAGGCGCCGCCATTGCTGCTGAGCGTGATCGGGCGCCCGTAGAGCTTGATGCCCTCCTGCACGATCAGCGCGCCGGTCAACGAGCGGTCCTGCTCCTGCGCAACGGGGTCCCAATCGAACTCGTCCACCCACTCCATCTGCTCGCCACCCAGGTCCGGGTTGTCGGCCAGGTCGAGGCTATCCAGGGTCAGTTGCATTACAGGCTCCTCAAGCCGGCTTGTTCGAGAATGCTCAACAGGTTCGTCTCGGCGGCGTCACCGCTCACCGCCACGTCCACCGCCGGCCGGCCCGGAATCTCCAGGCGGATGACCTTGCTTGGTGTTTGCTCAGGCTGCTGGGCGGTAGGCTGGGCGGTCTGTTGCGCTTCCATGCGCTTTTTCTGTTCCTCGGCCTGCCGCTGCTGCGCGCTCTCGCTCTCGATCTGCCGGAGCAGACCCAGGGCGCGGTTTGCATTGGCTACCGCCTGAGCGTCGCCGCCTGCCTGCGCCTCGGCCAGTTGCGCCTGCAGCTCGCGCTGGCGAGCGGCAAAGCGACGACGCTCGATGTCGTCTTGCCTGCCCTGCAGCCCGTCCAGCTCATCCTGCAGGCTCTCCAGGGTCGAGCGCGTGGACTCGCCCATTTGCTCCATACGCTGGTTGGCCGACTCGATAGCCGATTCAAGGCTGCTCAGGCTCGACGCATCGAGCAGGCTTAGTGCGTGACGCATGCCATTTGCCCGGCGCACGAACTGTTGAGCAGAAATCGCCCCGCGTTCGTAGCGATCCATCAGCCCCTGTAGCGCGGCCTGCTGGCCGAGGAATGCCTGCTGGGTTTTCAGGCTATCGCGCTGCATCTCAGCAGCCCAACGGCCCAGGCTCTGGCCAGTCATACGCTGCAGGCCGCTCTCGACCTGGCCAAGCTCCCGGGCGACTTGAGCCAGTGAACGGCGGGTCGCTTCCAGGCTGCTGGTGTCGATGCTCGGCGCCGCAGAGCTGATGCCCCGCAGCCGGTCGAACGCTTCCAGCGCGGCCTGGCTGAGCGCCGCAGCACCCTCACGGGCACGGCCGACAACGCCGCTAAAGAAGCCCTCCAGGGCGCCCATGTCCTGCTTAGCGTCGCTGGATTCCTTGCGGCGGCGCTCCATCGCCTCACCGCTGGCCTTGCGCTCGGCTTCCATGCGTCGGCCGCTTTCGCGGCGCAGCTGCTCGCTGGTGACGATGGCCTGTTGGTCCGACTTGTTCTTGTCGTCCTGGGCTTTCTTCCCCTGCTCGACTGCGCTCTTGAGTTCCTTCTGCCTGGCGCTGGTTTCCTTGAGCGCCTGGTTGTACTGGGTCGCAGTAATCGCACCATCGCCGTAGAGCTTGCGAAGCGCGGCGCGGATGTTGTTGATATCCACGTCGGTACGGGCATTGCTGATCGCATCCTGCACCGATTTCAGATCACCCAACTTGTCGTCGAGATCCGATACCAGGTCAGCGGCCCCGCCAGCGGCAGTGCCCAGTTCACGCAGCCGCGTATTCAGCACGCCGGTCGCCTGGCCGTACTCAGCTTGGCTGATACGGCCTGACTGGTACGCAGCCAACAACGCCTGACGTAGACCTTCTAGCTGCTGGCGGCTGCTGGCGGTGTCGATCAGGTTTAGGGCATCAGCCATACCGGCAATTGCCCGCTGACCTTCTGCGGAGGCATCGACCGCCTGCTGGGCAAATCGATCGTTCAGTTCGGCAACTTTGTCAGCGGTTGCCTGCGCGGCATCAACCTTAGCCTGTTCTGCCGCTAGCGCGGCGTCCTGCTGCGCCTTGGCATTCTTGACCGCCGATTGCGTGTTGGTATCCCAGGCGTCGCGGATGTCCTGGCCGTCCTGCTCGACCTGCGCCACGAAGCCGGCGGTGAGTCCATCCAAAGTGGCGCGAGCCGCCCCCACGGCGGAACGTAGTCGCTCACCACCCAGCGCATCAGGTAAAGCTTTCGAAACGAGCTCAAGCGGAATCAAGAGCTTGCTCGCCAGATCCGTAGCGAACGCCCCTACCAGCGAAAGCCCCGCAGTCAAGCCGTTGAACATCGTACGGAACGGCGCAACGAACAACTGAACGCTCTGCGCTGCTCGGTCCAACGAACTCCCGAAGTTATTGAAGAAAGTGCTGCTGTCATCGATCAGCTTATTGAGGTCAATCTCAACCAGCCTGCCCAAGAATTCCTTGGCTTTTTCTGCACCCTGCTCGAAAGCTTTAGAAAGTGACTGAGCCAGCTTATCCAGCCGACCGTCACGACTCATCTGCTCGATGTAATCGGCCACGCCGGCCAGTTGCTGCTTGGCGTAGTCGAGCGCCCCGCTCTTCGCGATGCGGTCGAGAAAGTCCGTCCAGGTATCCGATAGGTTGCTCACCAGGCCGGTGAGCGTGCCCATGTTGTCAGCTGCAGCACCCTGCGCACTGGCGCCAATCTCCTTTACCAGCGCTGCAATGACATCGCGGCCGAGCCGGCCCTTGCTGGCCAGGTCGGCCAGTTGCGCGGCGTTCTTTCCGGTTACCTTCTCCAGCATCGACCACACGGGCACGCCACGCTCGACGAGCTGCAGGATCTCCTCGGTCTGCAGCTTCTGCTTGGCGTAGGCCTGGCCGAGGGCAGAGGCGATGCCCTGCAGGCGTTCCATGCCGCCGCCAAGCTGCTCGTTCTTGTCGACCACCGCTTGCAGGGTGCCGTCCATGGGGTCGAGCCCGTAGGACTTCAGCAGCGCGAAGGCCTCGGTCACGTCCTGCATTTGCAGCGGCGTATCCTTGGCGAACTGCCTGATCCAGGCGGTAGCCTGCTCTCCCGCAGCAACGCTCCCCATCAGCGAGGCCATACGCTTGCCGAGCAACTCGAACTCATCGCCCGTGGAGAGCATTGAGCGGATGCCCCCCGCAACAGCATTTAGCCCACGCTGCACCAGGCCGAACGCAGCGTTGAGGGAGATGTAAGCCGCAGCGAAGGCCAGTACCTGCTTGGCACCTCGACTCATGCTCTCGCGCGCAGCATCAACCCGTGACGTGTGCTCGGCGGTTGCACGAGCAGTGGCAGCCTGCTCACGTTGGGCAGCCTTGAGCTGGGCGTTGTTGGCATCGAGTGCCTGACGAGCCTTGTCGACCTCGGCAGCCAGGCGCTTTTCTTCATCGGCTAGGTTGTCGGTATCAATACCCACAGCACGCGCCGCCGCCTGTTGATCAGCAAGCCCGGAGCGCAGGGTATCGAGCCCACGCTGCAGCTTGCGCGCCTCGCGCTCGGCTTCCTTGAGCGACTGCTGCAGGCCTTCGGAGCCCGGCGCGGCGGTCAGGGCATCGCGAAGTTCTTTGACCTGCAGGTCCGCCTGCACCAGGCCTCGCTCGGCTTGCTCGGCGGCTCGCTGCGTCTGCTGCAAACCACGGGCAAGGCTTCGAGCATCCTTGGCAGTGTCCAGGGCCTGGCCAAGCTGTTCGCTGGCATCCTTGAGGCTACTCAACGCCTCCTCGGACTTCTTCGCGGCAGGTGAAAGCTCGTCCTTACCTCGAAGCACGAACTGAATCAGGCGCTCTTTCAGGCCGGCCATACTTTTCTCCAGGCAACAAAAAACCCGCCGAAGCGGGTTTTGGAATTAACGGTTGTTCAATCCGTACTGCAGGCTCTCTTACCCGCGATAGACAATTGCCTCGTTCAACGCATCCTCAACGACCCTGATATCCGGCTCGCTATTGCTAGTCAGCGCTGTGGTTTCTCCAGAAGAGGTAGTGAGCACAATCTTGTACTCAAAACGCGGTTTGATGGCTCTGAACCACATAACTCCCAGTACCACGATCACGAGCGGCACAAGCTTGGCCATCAAGCCCGGGGAGGCTAAAGCGCCAAGCAGCCATAGAGTGCCGATCACAATGAGCGCAATGGGCCCTGTCTTCGAGGGAGTCAGGTCGGTCACTCCGACTTTGACTGAACTGACTGACGCCATCGCATAAGTCTGCTTGTGCGCGATGAATCGCGCGTTTGTTACCTTGATCCCATGCTGATCAAAAAACACTTTTTCGGACGCTACAGCTTCCATGGCATTCTCACCCCTGTTGTTGATAAGGCTGAATCTACCATCACATTGCCAGCACCGAAACTCGACTAAGGCCGAGTACTTTCCGCGATGCTATATTCACGCCGTAGCGGGCAACGTATTCAGCACATAGACATAGGGCCGGCCCGCCGTGCTCAGGCGATGCGTTTGTAGCCCAATAAGCCAAGACATCGCCTACACCTATTTGCGTACCGCGATAATTGACCTGGCCCAGCGCGTCGCTCACCTGCTGACCGCTAAACCCTTGCGGCCAACTGTTGGCCACCAGGTGAGCGCGGATGTGCTGCTACAGTTCGTACTGCCAGCGCTGCGACTCGGGCAAGTCCGGCACAACCAGCTACCGGGTTGCGCCCAGTTCGGCAGCGAGGTCAATTCCCGCGTCGAGCCCCGCGGTACAGGAACAACCTGCCCCCACCAGCAAACAACACTTGTTGCCTGTGCTGGCGTTTGGCTACAGTCCCTCCTAGTCAAATCGGAAGGACCCCGTATCTACATGCCTGAATATGTCTTGAACCCCCCTTGGTGGGTGGTACTCATCATCTCCGTATTCCTCGCCAAGCGCTGGGATCGAGTAGAACACTTTATTAGCGCAACCAGCAGCTATCTGATGAATCACACAAGAGGAAAACTCAGAGGGCATTGGCGTTCAAGAAGAAAGAACAAATTACTAAAAATAAAAAACATCAGGAACAGCCATATTGAAATCACAAAACTAATAACAAAACGCTACACCTACCTCATACTATTCATTTTGCTCGCCGCAATTTTCGGCTTATTGATTACAGCAGCCAAAATTAGTGCAAGGCCTCTCCAGCAAGAGCTTCTCGCATACAGCCTTATCGCGGCAGCGATTAGCATTATGTACGAAATGCTCTGGCTAACCACATCTACAAAAGTAGATAACTACATAACACTCTACAAAGCCTTCAAGAAAACAGCATTACGAAACCAGAACAAAAAACGAAGCGCAACACAAGAAGAAATTGAATCAGAGATCATCCGCACCTATCTATCCAGAGCGGAAAAAGATCATCAAGAAATTGAAAGCTTCGGCTTTACTTACGATGACGATCTAAAGCGTGATGGTTATCTAATAGTCAACTTCAAAGTCTCGTCCGACAGGTATCACAAGCGATTTCGTACACACCACTCGTTTCGCGTCTGGAGATCCGAAACACCTGAAAGAATTTGTATTGCATTAACCCAAGGGTGACCTCTTACCAAAAATCAAACTTCATAAACCTCTCTGAGAGAAACAGAATGGAACCGCTGAGCACTGGCACCGCCGCCCTAGCCTCGATCATCGGCCTTATCGGCCAATTCAAATCCGGCCGCGACAGCGCCAAGAGCCAGGACTTCAACGAGTTCATGCAGTGGCTTGCCGAGAGCAACCATGCCGAACTCAAGTCACTGATCGAGCAGAATCAGGGCACCACGATTAGCATCAAGGCCATCCTGCATCAGAGCCAAGAGGTGCTCAGCGAAAGTCTGAGCCGCATCGACGACGCATTGGCAGCCATCACTTCCGCCCTTTCAGGTTTCGGCGAGCTGAGCAAGAGCATTCGGCCGGATGCTGTTCTTTCAGATCAAGCGATCTGGATTTTGAAGCAGTTTAAAAAAACCGGAACCAGCAAACTCTCCCTTCAGATTCATTACGGATTCAAATTTTTAGTTCCGCTAGATGGATTAGCCGGAAAACTTCCTATAAAAGAGCCTAATTTCCTCACAGACGACATAAGAATGCTCTGCGAGGCGAAATTGTTGATTCCCGAGACTGACAAAAAGGGTGAACCTATTTGGCATTACACGAGACAGGCTGAAGCATTTATTGCCTCCCTCCCTGACTAGGTATGCGCAGCCATTTCAGCCACCCAATAAAAAGCCCCGCATCTGCGGGGCTTTCAGTTTTCATCTCTGAACTCCTTCGCTAACCGGGCGAGGTATCGCATGGTTTTGTCCACGCGCGCCTTCGCATGCGCATCCGGATAGAGCACGCCGAGAATGCAGTATTTATCCTCCTCGAGCTCACCCCTGACGTAAATCAGTGCTGCATCCTTGTGGGGGGCACCCTTCCTGCACTTTCGATCAGGTTGCGGAAGATTGGCCGGGAACGTATCGGGCGGCAGGCATAGGTGAATGTGCATCAGGTTTACGTTGAAAGCCAGCTGAGGCTGCAGGTAGGGAACGTCGCAGCCGAAGTAGCTAGGAAGAACGCCAGCCTCCTTATAGATCCTGAAATCTCGCGCCAGATCCTCAGCGAGCGTCGGATAAGCAGCCAGAGGATCACTGAAGAACTCTTTGAACGATAGGTGGTGAAACTCGACAGTGACAGATCCCACTTATGCTTTCGCCAACTCAATAAGCCGGCGCGTCGTATGGGCAGCTAGCGCGCGAATTGCTTCTGGATCTGCGTGGCCAGGTACAATTACGGGAGCTTTCATGGCCTGTAAAGTCACGTCGTGCAGCAGCACCATGCTCGAGCGGAGCTTGGCAAGCGAACGGCGCAGCTCAGCATGGAGCAACACGAACTGGTCTGGAACGTCTACTACCTTTAACTTTAGTTCCGTGCTGCGAACCTGCTCGATGTACCCGAGCATTTCAGCGTACTCACTGTCCGAAAGCAGGCTTCCCAGCTTGGCGGTAGACATCGCACAGGCTTCTTTTATGGCAGCCTTTGTCTCCAGTTCCATGTTGCGACACTGCTTCACGAAAGCATTGATTTTATTGGCGACAATCAAATCTTCTTGAGAAAGCTGCTGCGTATAGTCGATGGCATACCGCACCGTATCCGCCGAGGCGACGGTGGTGTAGCTAGTCATAATCCCAACCGCCCCCGATAGAATCGCCGGCGCGAGATTCCTCATCAAGCTCATCGAGCTGCTCCGAAAAGAATTGTTCACCTTGACTCCGCGCTGCAAAATCGACAGCCGTGAATCCGAACGATGCTATTGCATTGGCAACCGTTGACCCATTTTTGATCAGTAAATGCAGTTTAGTCAACGATCTGTTGAATAGCAGCCGCTAAGCCTGACAGCCACCAGGTGCTACCCCTTGACGAAAGGCCATCCCTGGCCATCTGTATCACGCCGCCTTTTCCACGATGTTCATCTCGCAGAACTTGGACAGGTCGGTGGCGGTCACCAGCGGATCGGCCAGCAACTCGGCCGGGCCTTCCAGGCGCAGGTATTCCTGGCCAAACACCGGCAGCTCGCTCAGGAGGCCGAACTTCACACGCTTCAGGTGCAGCGTGTACGGCTCGCCGCTCTGCGCATCGTTGAGGCCGGCGATGAACATTTCCAGCTCAACCTGGCTGCCGTTGAGCATCTGCACCGCGCTGGACTTCAGCTTGGTGTAGGAGACCTTCACGCCGGTGTCATCGATGTTGCTGCCGGCGGTGACGATCAGCCCATGCGGGGTGAGCAGGTAGTCAGTACCGGCCTGCAGCTCGGCATCGGCAGCAGTCTTCACGGTGACTGCCTGGGTGAGGTCGGGCAGGTGTTTGAGCGGGATCAGCTCGCCCTCGACGCCCGCGCTGATGCGCAGCTCATCGGTGACAGTACCCGCAGCAATCGGGGTGACAGTGGAGCGCGTCACGCGCGACAGGTTGGTGGCGGTCATGTCGTACATGCCGATGGTCGAGGTCACGTCGGTGACCTGCTCGCGCACGTTGCGGTTGCCGCCACCGCCGCGATAGTTGCGCAGCGTCTGGCGGTCAGTGGTGAAGCTGATGTTGAAGGCGTCGCAGTTGCCGATATCGATCAGCGGGTCCTGCGTCTGGTAGAGACGAGCGTACGGAATGCCCTCGCCGATGAACGAACGGTCGATCTGAGCCATGGGACTCTCCTAATGATCGTGGGGGGTGCGGGAGGGGCGGTTACTTGGGCTCAGCGGCCGGCTTTGCTTCTGGCTCAGCAGCGCCGGCCTTGGCCTTAGCACCTACCAGATAGCCACGCTGCTTGGCATGCTCGGCTACGTCGTCGTCCACGGTTTGGTCGCCTTTGGCGAAGTGTTGCACCTTGCCGCCCTTCTGGTAGTTGAAGGGTTTTGCCACGTTGATCTTGGGCATGGGGGTGTTCCTCACTTGAACAGCTGCACGTAGGGGATCTGAACCGGCATCACCTGAGCAGCCCAGCGCCGGCCGTTGCGCGGCGCCATAGGGGTTTCGGGTTGGAAGGCGCCCTGCTGGACGCCCGCTTGTTTGAGGCCGAGCTGTTTGCCCGCGAGCTGTACCTTCACCGCCAAGCGACCTGCACGCAGCGCAGCGAGGTAATCGCGACGCCGGGTCATCAGGGTGATGTTGACGGTGAGTCGCTCGCGCACACCGCTCGATGCCTGCCGCTCGACTTCCTCAGTCGTGCCGGGCTGCAGGATGATCAGGTCATACGGCAGCCCTTCGTCGTCAGCATCGATCACGCGCAGCACGTCATCCTCGATCACCTCTGCGCCGAAGTTCGGCACCGATGCGAGCAAGGCCTTTAGCTCGGCGAAAATCGCTGACTGCATGTCGATGGGTTGGGTCATGTCAGGGCACCACGTAGAGGGTGATCATGTGGCCGTCATCGCGCTCGATGCCGTCGATGTGCCAGGTCTTGCCGTCCATGACGAAGGCGCCTTGGCGGTCGAAGGGTTGCAGATAGCGCTTTTGCACTTCGTGCGTGCGCACCCGATCAACCGCCCCACCCTCGCCAAAGCGCTCGACGTCCTTCTCGACGATCACCGGCACACCTTCCGCCAGTACCTGGCCAGTGCGGCTCAGGTACGTGGCGGTGCCGTCGCTGAGGCTGTCCATCACTGCATCGTCGAGCGCGGCGATGCAGTCACCGAAGCCGGCCATGGTCAGATGGTCAGCTCACGGACGGACGCCGGACGGGTGCACAGGTGCAGGGGGTTGGACTGCGCCTCGCCTTCCACGCCCTTGCCGAACTTCATCATCTCCAGCTTGGAGTAATACGGCATACCTTCGGTGTTGACCGTCTCCATATAGTCGGCCGGGGCGAAGGCGCTGATGAACAGCTCCGGCACACCCATGGGCACCACATGTGCGCGGTCATCGGCCACGAACGGGGTTTTGCCGATCTTGCCCTTGTAACGCTCCCAGGTGATGCCGCCGAACTCGAACGGCACACGACGATCACCCATCAATTGCGAGGCTGCCTGCCAGTTCAGATAGGCCTCTCGCACGCTCTTGTGAGCGATCAGTTTGGACCAGAGCACTTTGCCGCAGTAGGCATGCGCGCCGGTGCTGGTGACGTTGCCGAGTACATCGTCCTGGGCGTCGAGGATCTCGGCGCACTTCGCCGACACGTCGGTATCGGGGTTGTCCAACTCCAGGCTGAAAGCCTTGGGCCGGGTAATGTCGAAGCGCTGGAAGATGTCGAACAAGACACTCGTGCCATCGGCATCCACTACCTTGCCCTTGATGGCGCCAATGCGCTGGTACTCGTGGGTGAGATCGAGCTGGCGGCGTACCTTCTCGATACGGCGCGCGACGTAGGCTTGCACCTGCATCAGTTCGGTGAGGCTACCGACAGCGCGGATGCCCTGGATCTCGTCCGCCAGAATCTGGAAGGTCTGCGGCAGGTGGACGGTGTTGAACGGGATCATGCTGCGCTTGTCGCCGGTCACCGCCTGGCCCGGGGCGCCGCGTGGGGCGGCCTTGACCAGAGCGAGGGTCATACCGTCCTTTTCGATCTGCACGGTGGTACCGGCGACGCCCTGCTCTTCGAACAAACCAGCGGCAGCGATCTGACCCGGCAGTACGTGTTCTTCGTTGATGACGGCGAGCAGCGCGGTTACGCCGAACGCCTCGTCCTGAAAAATCGTGATTTCGGCCATTATGGGCTCCTAGAAATGCGAAGCCCCGCACCTGCGGGGCTTGGGGTGTTGAGTCGAAGGGATTGGCGTTCAGCTGCGAATGACGATGCCGGTGGCCTGCAGATCGGCGCGGCCGTTGGCATCCAGGCCGGTAAGCAGGCTCTCGATCACTTCGGCGTCACGCATCACGCCCACAGCGCGTACGTCGTTGGTGGTGGCGTCCACCGAAGCGAACAGGATGCCGCTGGCGGCGCGGCGACCATCGTCGGCGCCGTCATCGTCGTAGGCCGTGTACTCACCCAGGTTGGCCAGCACAGTCAGCGTGAAGCCATCGCCTTCGGCGAAGTCGGTGGCACCTCCGCTCAGGGTGAAGGTCAGGCCGCCACCGGTGAAGGCCTGGCCTACGGTCCCTTCACCCACCTGCGCACCGGTCGGGTCGACCAGTTCGAACTTGCCGCCGTTCTCGGCCGCCTCGGAGATGGCGAGGAGATAGGCGCCGCTGATGGCCGCGCTGGTAACAGTCACCGAACCAATGGTGCCGTTACCGGTATTGCCGGCATCGGCAACCGGGGTCAGTGCATTGGCAGCGGTGATCAGAGCGATCAGCGTGCCAGCCTTGAGGATGCCGGAGCCAGCGGCGATAACCACCTCCTCGCGGCTGCGCGAACCGTTGGCCTCTGAGAGGAGGAACTCACCGGTGTAAACACCTTCAGTCTTGATCATGCGTTGTTACCTCCTTTCGAGGTGTTTTTACGACGCTGGGCGTAGACTTCGCTCGGCGTCGGGGGCTGGTGAGCGCCGGCCTGGGGGGCGTCGTCCACCGGGGGTAGGTTGCTGATTTCCACCTGGCCACTCTTGGCGGCCAGCTTCTCGAACAGCTTCGCCTTGGCCTGTTCGCCGGTGAGCCCGCCTTCGATCAGCGCCTGGGCCTCATCCGGCGCCTTGGCGACCAGGCAAGCGGCGCGAACATCCTTGGCGCGGTTGAAGTGCGACTGCACTGCATCCGGGTTGGCCAGGGCGCTGGCCTTGATCAGGTAGCTGACGCAGTTGCTCAGGCCCGCCTCGGCGCAGTCCGCCACCAGCTTGGCAGCCAGTTCGACGGCCTCGGGGGTGTTCGGGACCGGATCGGGTTCCGGCTCGGGCCTTGGCGGCTGCTCGACTTCGCCGACCAGGCGCAGCGCCGCTTCGGGCACATTGCGGTAGCGGTTGAGGATCTTGCCCAGTGCCGCGTTGTTCACCAGCGGTGCGACCTCACCAAACACTTCGTCGACGAAACCATGGGTCATGGCCTCGCTGGCGGTAAGCCAGGTGGTGTCGTTGATCATGCGACGCAGCTCGGCGTCATCGATGTTCAGCGCGCGATGCTGGTAGCTGGCAACGATGCCCTCGAAGGCCTTGTCCATCATGTCGGCCATCTGGCGAAGTTCATTGCTGTCGCCGGCCATGTACGTCCACGGGTTGTGGATCATGAACATAGCGTTGTCGGCCATACGCACCTTGTGCGCACCGCACACAGCCACGCTGCCGGCACTGAAGCACGCACCGTCGATCTGCCCGGTGCAGCGTTCGCCCAGGGCGCGCAACGCGTTGTGGATGGCGATACCATCGAAGAGGTCGCCACCAATGGTGTCGAAGTGCACCAGCACGTCCGACACGCCATCGTCGATCTCTTTCAGGTCGCGGATGAAGTCCCCCGAGGTGACACCCCAGAAGCCAATCTCGCCATAGATGTAGACCTCGATGGGCTTGCCGCCCTCCTCCCCGGCGGCCTGGATGCTGTACCAGTGTTCGGCGTTCAGATCCGGTGCACCATCGAGGTTGAGCATGCGCGGCTGGGCGAAGGCGTCGATGCCCAGGCCGCCCAGCATTACCGCCAGCGCCAGGCGGTTGGTCATCTTCTTCATTGGGTTTCCTCTTTGTCACCAGCCGCTATGGCCGTGTCGGTGGTGTAGTCGAGCCCGAGCGCCTGGGCCCGGGCGTTGTCGTCGGCGTTTTCCTGGTCGATCACTTCGGCGTCGTAACCACTGCGCAGCGCGTGCTCGCTGCGGCTGGCCAGGCCGCCTTTGATCTCCAACAGCTTGCCCTGCACGTCCTGCACGGGGTGCATGTAGGCCCAGCCTTGCGGTACCCAGCGCGTGCGCAGGTAATCGCGGCGCTTTGCCTGGTAGTCCGGCAGCTGAATTGCCCCAGCGAGCCAGGCAGCATCGAGCCAAGCCGCACGAACTGGCCGGCAGAGCTGGAACACGTAGACGCCGAACTGCAGTTGCTCGATGCGGCGACGGAACTCGTTGAGCAGCACACGCAACACGCGATCGCTGATGTCGGCCATGTCGCCGGTCAGCAGTTCATAGGGCAGCTCGATACCGGCCGCAGCCGCCATGAGCTGCTGTCGCATGAAGTCGACATAGGTGTCACCGGCTGAAGGCGGCTCGGAGAATTTCACCTCCTCGCCTTCCATGAGTTCCTGCATGGTGCCGGGCTCGAGTGCGACCATCGGCACGCCATCGGTATCGGTCTTGAATGGCTGCCCGGTTGCTGGGTCCAGCGCTGGCGGTCCATCGCCTCGAGGCTTGGTGATGAAGCCGGCAAAGAGGTTGGCCACCTCCTGCCGAAACAGCACCGCGTCGTCGTAGTTGTCCAGCGACTTGAGGCGCAGCAGCACCGGCGCCAAGCGAGGGATTCCACGCAGCTGACCACCTTCAAGTGGCTCGAAGATGTGCAGCACCTCGCTGGCAGGTATACGGTTCAGCGTGTTGAAGCTGGTGCCCAGTGCTCGGGCGTCACCGGGGTGGTTCTTCCACATCCAGTACGCTACGCGGCGCCCCACCTGGTCGAACTCGATGCCAGCGCGAACCACGTTGCCACGACGGGTAACGAAGTTGCGATCCAGCGGCACGAACTCCGGCGGCAGGATCTGCAACTGCAGCGGAACCGCCAGGCCATCTTCAGCTCGCCGATAGCGCAGCCGCACGAAGCACTCGCCGGACTCCTCGACCATGCGCGCGATCAGCGCCTGCTGGCCGTAGAAGTCGGTGAGGTTGTCGGCGTCGGACTCGTCCGTCCAGTCGCTCCAGAGCTGGTTGATGGCAGAGCGCAGCGCTTCATCCTTGATCTGTGCACGCGGCGTGATGCCGGTACCGATCAGGCTGCTGACCCGCTTGCTGATGCCGCTGGCGGCCCAAGGGTTGTTGCGTACCGCCGACTTGGAGCGCTTGCGCAGCGCTGGCAAGGCGGGAATGGCGATAGTGTTCAGTGCGGCGTCCGGGGCGTCCCAGCTCTGCGCGCGGCGACCCTGGCCAGCGCCTTCGTAGCTGTTCACCACTTGCAGCCGTACCGGTTTGGCACGTACTCGATAGCCCATCACGCCCCCTTGCCACGGCTGTACAGCCGGATTTGCCGTGGCTGGCCTGCGCGAGATTCGCGGGCGGCATCTGCGGCGTATTGATCCTCAAGCATCCGCAGCGATGCGAGCGATGCGCGGTCAAGCCGGCGGTCGCCCTTGCTGATGCTCTGCCCCTTTTCGAGCAGCTCTTTGATCGCCGCCCGCACTTCATCCAGGCGCTGCTGTGCGCTTGCCATGGGGCGCCCTCTTTTCATCGTTTCAGGTAGGCGCTTCGGGATACCCGGCGCGCGGTTGGTTGCGGTGCTGGAAGGCTGACTGGAGCCGACGCCGAGACTGGTGCAGCCGGGGCGCTGGGCTCCGGGGCTGCCTCTGCGACCGGGGCCCGCTCAGGCTGGGCTGGCTGATTAAGCAGGTCGCCTTGGCACAATGCAGCCCGCAAGGCGGCCCACTGGTGTTCGTGATAGCGATGCAGCCCCAGGAAGTTTGCTGCAGCCAGGTTGTACACCAGCAGGTCGAGCGCTTCGTTGCGCTCCGACTTGGCCTTGACCCATTCAACGCGCTTGAAGCCCTTGACGTAGCGGATGGCCTTTCGCTCGGCCACGCACTGGTCGAAGAACTCATCGGACAGATCCGAGCAAAAGTGCAGCGCCCCTGGGCCAGCCGGGAGTTCGTAGCGGTTGTAGATCCAGTCCTTGGCGGTGTCGGTACCGATCATCCACAGCTCGGCGCCTTGCTTTTCGGTCTTGCCTTGCCAAGTCAGATCAACCTTGGATGGCCGTTGAGCCAGCACCGGGCAGCCACGGCGGCTGGCACCCTTGACCGCAAGCACGTTCCGCCAACGGCGCAGGCGAGTGAACTGGTAGACCTCGGCGGTGTGGTGGCCACCGGAGTCGATACAGGTTGCGCAGATCGACATATCGACGCCGTTCACGTGCCGATATCGCTGCTTAAGCCGCTCGTCCAGTTCGTTCCAGGTGCGCTGGTCAGCCGGGTCACCCGGTATCACCTGGAAGTCCACGACCCAACGTTCCATGCCGGCGCCCCAAGCCATCACCAACAACTCCAACCGGTTGTGCTGGGTGTCGACAGAGGCCGTGAGGATCAAACCACCATCGGGCACTCGGCCGAGAAGATGACCTTCGTCTTGTGCTCGCTTGCGCAGCTCGGATGCCTTGGTCATCTCCTCCGCGCTATCCCAGAGCCGCGCCAGGCGAGTGTTGTAGAACACTTGCATGGTGCCGGGATCACCGTTATCGCGGAGCTTCTTGGCTTCGTCATACTCCTTGGCTAGATCGGTCCAGCTGACCCAACCAGCCGGCGCGTACAGGGCACTCATAGTGAAGCTGACAGTCTCGCCATCACCCGTAGCATGGGCGCGCCATTCACCAGCGGCGAGCATCTGCGACTTGTGGTGCTCATCAATCAGCGCGCAGTCAGGCGTGATGCACTGGTACTGCACGAGCTTGTAATCGGGTGTGTACTTCAGCCCCTCCCATTCCAGCACCTGCATGGTTCCGCAGTGCGGGCACGGCACGTAGTAGTGGCGCTGGTCCCCCATCGCATACAGATCGGCGATGCGCGATACGCCCTTGATAGTCGGCGAACTGGAGTAGTAGAACTTGGCGCGTCGACCAAACGTCGAGCCACGCGCCTCGGCCTGCTTGACGGGATCGCCGTCGTCGTCGACATCCAGTTCCCAGCGGTCGATCTCATCGCCATAGACATAGCGAGCTGATAGCTCTGCCAGGTTGGATGCCGATGCCGCCGTGGCGCAGTACAGAGCCCCGCCCTCGAACTCCTTGGTGTCGAGGGTGTTGCGCGAGTCACGCGAGCGCGACTTGGCAACGCGGCCGGTCAGTTCTGGCACTGCCTTGATATTCTTGTCGATCCGGCCGGAGACGCGCTTGCTGAGCTTGTCGGTCGGCAGTAGCACAAGGAAGTTGGCGGGCGCCATGTGTATGCAGCCGCCAATCCAATTGAGCGCGACCTGCGTCTTCATCAGCTGCGACGCGATCATGGTCACGATGCGCTTGGCTGGATGCACCGGTGAAAGGCAGCGCATCGGCTCGCGAGCGAATGGCGTACGGTCGGTGTGGTACTTCCCGGGCTCGGCGGCGCCAGTGTCCTTGGGGATGTACTGGTACTTGTCGGCCCACTCGTCGATCCACAGTTCGGGATCAGGCATCAGGCCTCGGCGGTATGCCGCCAAATACGCGGCGGTACCGTCGGCATACGGCTGTTCCACTAGTTCGGCTCCTTGCCTCCTTGCTCGATCTCGGCATCGATCTGTAAGAGGCGGTCGGCATCCTCAAGGGCTCGGCGCAACGCCTGAACCAGGCGGCGCTCGATCTCCCAAGGATCTGTGAGGGTGACCAGCTCGCCAGCGATCTTGGGGGGAATCCCCATCAGCAGATCGCGCAGCGCGCGGGCAGCGGTGAAGGCGGCGGAATCGACCAGGGCGCGTTCGACCAGCAACCCGCGTGTCTTCAGGTGCTCGTCCTCTGCCAGCAAGGCCAGGGCGTGCTCACGCCGTGCGCGAGCCTTCTGGTAGTCCGGCGCGGCAGCGGTGCTTGGCGCTGCCGGACTTGGCGAAGCGTTCGGCGCAATGTGCGCGTACACCCCTTTCTCAAGCCGCTCTTGGTGGTGGTGCTCTGCGACACCGGCCTTGCTGGGGTCGGCGGTGTCGTTGAGCAACGCCAGGGTCTTCTCTACGTCGACCTTGCCGCCCTCGGCCAGCACCAGGCGCCCTTGCTTTCCCAGCTTGGATACATACGGCCGAGACCAGCCGCGACTATCCGCGAACTCAGCCTTTGTCATGACCGTCATGAATTCACCTGTTAACCAGAATTACCCCGTGGGATTAACCGAATTAACCCCTGTTAACTAACTCTCAGCGCCATCCACTAGCGCGAGAACGGGGTTCGAATTACCCTTGACGACCTCGCCGGCCCTGGGGCCCCCGGCCTGTTTGTGGCACGCCACTGGCATCAGTGCCGGCGCCGACCAGCCAGCCTGGGCAGCCGACCGTTCAAGGCGTCGGTGATGGCCTTGTCGATGTTGGCCTCGAGCTGCGCGTCGTTCTCAGCGACTCGGCGCACCACGTCATGAAACTTGAAGCGTTCGCGGTACTGCGGCTGGCGGACGAAAGCGAGCACCATCGCCACGCTCTTGCCACGGCGCTCGGCGATACCGATCGGCGTCTTGCCGCGCTTTATCACGAAGAACGCCCGCGCGTGCCCCTTACGCAGGGAGCGCCGGCTATCCGTCGCAGCGTTGTCAGAGCCTGATAGCTTCATCGCCTTCAAGCCCGACAGGATCTGCGTCATGTGCCCCTTCTGGATGTTCCCGTAGGCATCCAGCCTGGCACCCGCAGCCGGCACGACGAATCGACCGGCCGGAAGAATCCCCGACTCACGCAGGTACTTCTCCGACCGGCGCGTGATCCGCTCACCGCCCTCGACTTGCGGCAGCAGGTAATCCTCGGCGCTGTATGGGTTCTTGCCCGTGCCCTGGTCCTGCACCCACACCGCCGCCTCAGGGTCAGCCGATGGCTTGGCGTGGATGATGCGAATCGAGTTCAGCACCCACGGCGTCGGCCTTGGGTTGAAGATGCTTTCCATCTCAACCCGCAGAGCCTGGCGCGCCTGGTTCGCCGTATGGTTCAGCGCATCGGCCAGTGCACGCGGGGCAAGCCCGCTGCCCAGCTGCTGCAACGCCGCCAGCGCATCGTCCAAGTCGCGGGCGTTGATGCTGCCTTTCACTTGCCCGACTCGGGCGGAGGAACATCACCCACCCCAGCCCGCTTGGCCAGCCAGCGCTCATACAGCCCGCTCGCGACATCGGCGCCCATGGTCGCGACCACGAAGCCAATGGCAGCGGCAACCAGCACATGAGCGCCTGCCGCCCAAATCAGCAGTAGAGTACTCAGGCCGAATACCACCGAGGCACCAGCCCGCAGCACTACGCGGTAAACCAATTCCCATCCACGCAGCCCGGCCTTATCCGCTCGCCACATCTCACCGCTGAAGCCAGCGACGATGGCGATGACCACCACCACCCAAATGGGCAACTCGGCCAGCGCCTGCTGTTGCTCTTGTGTCATCGCACACCTCGAAAACAAAAGCCCGGCACTTGGCCGGGCTCAGAAATAAGTAGGGCCTTCATTGAAGGCCCCCGTGCGTCCATTTTTCGTAATTGCGCTAATGCAGGCTAGCTACTCTTGAACAGAGGCTTGCCGTTAGCAATCCGCCACGACTTGATCTCCTGCACAATGCCTTCAGGAGTATCGGGGCGAGTTGCAGGGGGAAAGAACAAAAGGTCGGTACCACTTGGATGCTCGGCAATAGCAACAAAGTACTTAATCACCTCATCATTTTCGGCTTCAGTTTCGAAATCTGCCTCACAGATTTTCTTTACGAGAGTGAGGAACTCGGCCTCAGTAAACTCTTCAAGTTTGGTGAACATAAATCAGCTCCCCTCCTTATTACTATGAATTTCAATATGGCGTTTTGGCGTAACGATACGGATATTATCCAGATCATAAACAGCCCCACCAATCCCGATAGGCTCAATATGATGGAGCTCGTACTTTACTCGCCCTCCGACTTGTTCTGCCAAAGGAGCATATGGCGATCGGCCTCGCAACATAAGTTGCTTTTGCTGAGCGCTTACTTGGGCAGAAAGCTTAGGATCAAGCCCTACCTCAGTCCAAATGGCCTCCCGCATGCGATCAAAGCTCTCAAACTGCCGTCCTCGCAGTCTATCAGCAATCTGCGATGGAACAGCGGCACCGATCTCAGAGCCAGCCGTAGGTAGCCAAGCACCAGTCACATTCTCACCAAATCCTTTGGCGACACCACGTTCTTCACGTCGATTCCGGAACACGATATAGATCGGTTCAATCCCAGAATCGGCTGGGAACACAATGACGTAGTCGTCAAATGGCACATCGCCAACCGATGGGAACACCTCAAGCACAGGGTCAACTGGATGAAGGACTGGCCCTGTATAGTTTGGAATATCGGTATCTACAGGTGGCAGGACTGTCGAACTGTCATCAGGATCGACAATCGGTGTCCACACTAGGGTGCGAGGAGGCGAATCGTTGGTTTGGAAAGAATACCCGCCAGCTGCAGAATCAAAGCTAGCGGCACGGACTTTCACTCCCCGCGGCACGACACCCCCTGTTGGGGCCATGTAAATCTGCTGATATCCACCAAGTTCCTTGAATGCGAGTCTCCAGGGCACATCTAGCTCGCCCCCTTGCAATGCAAGCTCCTGCAGATCCCCGCCGGGCTGATAAATATCAGTAAGAGGTGTACTCAGCGTTTGACGGGAAGCATCGCCCAGACGTGGCGAATAACCCATCAGCACAGCGAAGACGGCGATTGTCGCTGTGGTAGTAGCAACACCCGCCGCTGCAAGCCGTTCAACCGCGCGTGCAACAGCCTCCTTCAGTGCCAGCTCAGCAGTGCCGGCAACAGCTGCAATACCGCTTGGAGCTACAACGAATGGCGTTGCACTTCCCATTGCAACAGTTGCGCTATATGTATTTGCCGCAGCCTGCTTCGACGCGAAATCTGGATCGTTCTTGATCCGAGATATTTCAGATTTGATCCCTGCCTTCTTGCCTTCAAGATAGGCAATTTCCTTATTAATCAGAGCCTCCATGGACTGAGCGCGATAAGATGCGCTCCAAATCTTGTACGCTTGATTCGGTGTACCTGAAGTGTATTTCCTGTCCCGAGAGATACGATTGTATGCGTGAACAGCGTTTGTTTTGTCTGCGAGATTGGACACACGAAACTCTGGACGCACCAAAGCGGTTTGTCGAGATAGTTCACGCCTCAGATTCCCCAACAAAGAATCAACGGTTTCCACCTCACGCTCAAGCGACTGCAAAGTTTCTCCCGCATCGCCATTATCAATAGCCATAGAGCGGATTCGCTCATCCATCGCACCCGAGACGCCAGCCACTTGACTGTTAATACTAGCCGTCAAGCTATGTATAACATTCATGAAGGCAGCAATAACGGATACTGAGTACTGTGGATGCCAAGACTTAATCGAAATATTACCGAAGTCATCCACAACATTATGAATCGGCAAGGGCTTCGCAACATACGGCGGCGGCTCCGGCAACTTCGGAATAGTAATAATTGGCGGCCTTGGTGTAACAATCATCGGAGGTAGTTCAATAGGCATTTCTAATCCTCTTGCGAAATTGATTTATCTACTTCGCTCAGAGGCGATGGCTCGGGGCTCAAAGCCCTCACATGATTCAATGCGCCGCAACGGGTGCATTTGATCTGGAGTTCGGTAAATTGGCCCACGCGGGCCAAGAGTCGGTTGCATTTGCCACAACGGCATTCTTTCAACATCTGCAAAGCCTTCAGGTATCTGCTAGGCTCGCCCCGCTCTCGCGAGAGTGAGGGGGCCTTGGCTGGCTTGCAGGTGCACTCTGCTGGTCGGCGGCCTGACTCGGTGTGTCCGCACCGGCCCAGGTCGCCCTCTCTTTGGAACAAACGAAAAAGCCCCGCTCAAGCGGGGCTTTCTTTTGGGTAGGTGCATCCCTGCACCAGGCGCCACGACCACCGGGGCGCCATAAACAAAAAACCCGGCGCGGTGGCCGGGTTTGCTGAGAAGCCGCCTAAGCGCACTTCTTCGAAGATGACTAATTTATACCCCTCCAATCCGGTGGCAACAAGCGGGACGCCCTGCCACCCCTGCAATCAGCGGCAACGCACCGGAAAAAAACGGACATATACCGAAACTGGCTACAGCGCCGCAGGCCAACGACCTACCGGACTCACTACCGCACCAACAGGCAGGACGCAAAACCCCCAGCAAAAACAAGGCGCTGCCCACCGTCCCACTTATTTTTAATCTTCTCGTGTATAGAGAGAGATTAATTAACGCTGCGCGTAACGCGCGCGCGTGCTCCTGCCTGCGCACCCCATGTGCGGGCATGTGAGAAAGGTAGGACGGCGGGACAAACCCTGCACCGGCGCGGGCTGTAGAAGTCCCGCCAGCAAAAATGCGGGCGGGACAAGCAGGGGCGGTGCGACCAATCATGCGGCGCGCTGCAGCAGCATACCCGCAATTGCCACGTGCGCGGCATGCAGGCGCTCATAAAACTGCGTCCGGCCACACCGGCAAGCCGCATACTTCTGGCTATCCCTCCGATGCGGATCACGCACCAGATAGTGCTCACGCACCACCACGGCAAGCTGCGCGTCCAGATGCTTGTTCACGATCAGCTCGATGTCAGCGCTGTACGGCAACAGCATGCGCGACCCACCCCGTGACCCACGGATCAGCTCGCCCTTGCAGTCCATCAACTGCCCCAGCACTGAGCCGCCCGATCCACCACCAGGCGGCCCGCCATGCATATCCAGCGCCCACAGCTTCAACATGTCATCCATTTCAGGGATCAAAATGCGGTCTCCTGACGAGGCGGGGTCGGCTTGGCGCCCTTCTTCCAATCATCCGGCCGCATGTACACATAGCCACGCGATCCCGTTGGCCTGTCCGGCTTGCTCTGCCGGCGCCGAGGCCACTTGAGCCGGTGCATGATCTTGCCCACCCGCATCTGCTCCGGCTTGCCCCAATGGCTCGGGTCGATGTTCAACGCCTTCTCAAGGATCTGCGCACCCGTCACGCTCTCGCCGGCAGTCGGCTGGCTCAGATACGCAATGATGGGTTCCTCCCACATATCCGCCTGATAGCGCTGGTCCTGCTCGACTGCGAATAACTCAGCCTCATCACGCTCCACCCACCAAGGGTGCCCGGCGCGATAGCAAGCTACCGCCTCGGCCCAGATCTGATCGCGCTCGGCCCGCAGGCCGTCCAGTGCCACCTTCGTGCACATAACCGGCCAGTAACGCCGGTTGCCCGTATCGTCTTTCAGGTATTCATCTTGGTTCGTCGTACCCACGAACACGCACTGGCGCGGCACATCCAGCACCCGGCGCCCATAGCTCTCCCGGTACGTATCCACCGAGGCCGAGAAAAACTGCTTGGCGCGCGTCGACTCTGCCTTGTTGAACGCATCCAGCTCGCCCAGCTCCACGATCCACTTCCCCCGGATCGCCTGATAGCCATCCTTGTCGCCCAGGTTGAACGGCGTATCCATGAACCACAGCCCGCCCAGGATCGACATCGAGGTCGACTTACCCGCGCCCTGGGCACCCTCGAGGATCAACACCGAGTCCGCCTTACAGCCCGGCTGAAACACCCGAGCCACTGCAGACAACGGCCAGCGCTTACTCACCTTGCGCGCATACTCACCATCAGCCACACCAAGGTGCCGCTGCAGCCAGGTCTCCAGCCTCGGCGTGCCATCCCACTCCAACCCATCAAGGAACTCGCGCACCGGGTGAAACGCATTGTCATGCGCCACCGAGTTCACCGCCTCCACCACATGCGCAGTCTTCACCCGCAGGCCGTAGGTCTCGGCCAGCCAGTTCATCACCTTGATGTCATCGAGGTCGCTCCAGTCCCCGGCGCTACCCCCATACGGCGGCGTGCGCAACTTGCGGATCTTCGAGCTGAACGAATCGAACGCAATCACCTTGCCCCAGCGGTCATCGTTGCCCAGGATCAGCGCCACGTTGTACGGGTGAGCAATCATTCCGCCCTTCTCCGCATACTGCAGCTTGTCCCGCCAGGGCGCGTCAGTGGCCGGCCGCACAACCGCCTCCACCTGGCGCTTCACCGCCTCAAGCCCCTCCGCGCAGTGCAGATCGTTGAAGTCCGTCCACTTGTCCTCGCGCTCGCTATCGAACACCGGCAGCACAACCCGGCCGCCCGTGATATGCGCCGCGTTCTCGGCCTTGATCCGGCCCACGTTCACCGGCTTGCCCTGAATGACCGTCTTCCAGTCATCGTCAGCGCAGAACACCAGCGGCCGGCCCGGATAGCGCACCCGCAGCCCCTGCGCCACCGGCAACAGGTTGCCCGCGTCGAAGCACACCGCCACCGTCAGCGAAGTGGCCATGTACAGGCTTGCGCCCGTCGCGTAACCCTCGCAAACCAGAATGGTGTCGCCTGGCTCAGGCTCCGGGCCAAGCAGGTGAACCGCCCCCTCCTTCTCCAGGCCATAGGGCCAATAGGTCTTGTTCCGCCCCAGCTTCGGCACCACAGCCGGGAACAGCACCTGTAGACCAACGATGTCCCACGTCTTCACGCTACGCATGGGCACCAGCGCTGTGCCTGACTTACGCTTGTAGCGCAGGCCAAAGCCGCCAACGCGCTTGGCGTCCAGGTACGCGCAGTGCCCCTTTTCCTCCAGATACTTCCAGATACCAGCGGCCCGGCGCGCCGCCGTGCGATGCTTCTTCTGCTCGGCCTCGGCGGCCTTGCGCTGCCCCTCCTCGGCGCGGGCCTTCATCACGGCGCGATCCTCGGCCGAGATCTTGCCGCCCTTCGGCTTGATCTTCTGCCAGCTGCCCTTCTCGCCCGAGCGCCAATCACCGAAAGCGCCGCAGTAGAAGGTCTCGCCCTTCGAGCCCGTGTGCTCATAGATCACATACCAGCCCGTCTTCTCAGGCGCCTTGTCGCCCTCCACCTCACAGCGGGTGCGCTTGCCGATCACCAGCGGGGTTTCCGGTCGCAGATCGCCGGCCTGCAGCTGGGTCAGCACGTCGTCGAGTAGCTCGTGACGGTCGGTCATACATCACCCCCGTCCGGTTCTGTCGGGCTATCAACCAGCTCAACATCAGGCCGGCCGTTTGACGTGTTCAGCGGCCAGCGCTGCGAAGCCTTGCCCGTGACATCGTTCACTACTACTACCGAGAACTCGTGCCAACCAACCTGACGAACAACCCCGGTGAAGCTGCCGTGGTAGTGATTGACACGCACACGCCTGCCCACGAACTGGGCGTGCATCGCCTCGCTAATACGGGCATTCAGTGCGTTTCTTTCTTCATCCAGGCGCTGCAGTTCGGGATACAGGCTCATCGCCCACCCCCTTTGCTCTCCAGATACGCCTGGCAGTCAACGCAACGCAGACAAGGCAGCTTGGCCAGTGCCTGCACGCGCTCGAAGGGGATCGTGATGCCGCACTCTTCGCACGCTTCGGCGACCGGGCATTGCCGGGCAAGCTCACGGGCGGCCAGCTGGCGATCCAGTTCGATCAGCATCCGGTCATTCGCAATATCAGCGATATCAGCCATCCGCCTGACCCTCCTCATGCTTGAGGCGCACCGCAGCGCGCAACCGGAACACCGCCTGCAGCATGCGCACGGCCAGCATCTCGAACTGGGCCAGCTCATCGTCATCCACATGGTCATCGGCCAGCGCCTTCGCCAGCTGCTCGCTCAGGTTGTTCTCGCTACGCAGCATCCCGGTGATACCCGTCAGCAACGATTGCGGCGTGTCAGTTTCGTGAAGCTCAGACACATCAACGCCCACCCAGCCAATCGGCTGCAGCAGTGCATCAACAATGCGAGGGTCGCGGGTCAGGTCGAGAATCAGCTGCAGCTCATCGACGTTCACCCGGTGTTTCGGGTTGGCGCCGGTGCGGCTCAGCTTGTGATTGAGGGTCGAGGGGCTGATCACCCCGTCGACTGCGGCAATGGCTGTGGCACCGCCCGGGTAATCGTGCGCCGCGTGGTACAGCGCCTGTTGTAGCGTCAGGATCGAACGCTGGGCGCGCTCGACACTGTTCATGCGTGGTCGGAAAGACATGGACAACTCCCGGAGCCACGCCCGAAGGCACGGGCTCCCATAGTCAGGTGGTCGCATGCAGCCGGCGAACCGACCGCACCCCAGGCAAGGCCCGTGCTCCGCACAGACCCTGCCCTCAACAGCCCGCACGCTGGTGGTGGCAGCGAACGGGCAACCCCAGGCATCCCGGCCCAGGTGCGGCGCGTGGTGGTGGCACGCGCCAGGGAGGTGGCAGCAGCCGGAGCAAACTGCCAGTGACCAGGGCATGACGTGTTGCTATAGTCACGCCGTGGCTCCCCTTAGTCAGGTGGTCACAGCTAGCCTGTTAATCTGTGGTGGAGAGGCAGGCAACACAGAGCCCCAGGGCTCTGGCGGCCACCGCTACAACGGGGGCCGGGAAACAGGGCGCCAAACGGCGCCTTTTTTCTAAGCGGCAACTGGTGTTTCAGCCGGCACGGGAAACAGCTCGGGAAGATCAGGCCGCAGCTCATAGCCCTGTACAGCGCCATCGCAGGCGCGGACCACAGCAGGTACACGCTCAACCGGGACGCCACGCTTCTTCCACTGCGAAATGGCCATCGGGCTGACGTTTAGCAAGGCCGCCAGCTTTCGGCCGCCGCCCACAGCCTTGATGGCTCGGGCGATGGGGGCATCGTGATGCATAAACAATCCGTATGGAGTGAATGACTAAAATAGACATTACGTTTATTTCAACACTCTGTCTAGCCCCGTAAACTTGGTGTTTATGAATACATCCGGCCAGCGATTACGCGAATACCTCGACAGCCAAGGCATGTCCTATGCGGATTTTGCCAAGCGCATGAATGTAGACCCGCAACACGTGAACAATTGGTTCAAGCGGGGAGTGCCAAAGGCACGAATATTCGAAGTAGCAGACGCCCTCAAAATAGACCCACGCTGGCTTGCTGATGGCATGGCCCAAGCGCCCAGTGCGCCCGCGAAAATCGGCGTGAACCAGGTCCATTACGGCGGGCCTGATGAGGTGACCCCGCTCGAACCACTGCACCCTTGGGACGACAAGACCCCGTTAGAACCAGATGAGGTAGAAGTGCCCCTGTACAAGGAAGTTGAGATTGCAGCCGGCAGCGGCCGCACAGCAGTGAGGGCTATTGAAGGACGCAAGCTGCGCTTCTCCTACGCCACTCTGCGCGCGGCCGGAGTAGATCCCTCCAGTGCATTCTGTGCGAGCGTCAACGGTGACAGCATGGCGCCTCTGATCAATCACGGCGCAACCATTGGCGTGGACCGGGCGAGCACCAACATCATTGATGGAGAGATTTACGCGCTAGAGCACGATGGCATGCTGCGTGTGAAGATTCTCCACCGCATGCCGGGTGGAGCCATTCGCCTCCGCAGCTACAACAGCGACGAGTTTCCTGACGAGACCTACACCCCGGAACAGATCATCGATCAACACATCGTTGTCCTCGGCTGGGTTTTCTGGTGGTCCGTACTCCGCACCAGGCGTGGGCCGACCCTGGCTCGATAAACAAAAAATACACATTGCGTTGACACAATAATAAACGCGCCGTTTAATTACCTCGTCTCTCCACCACAGAGCCGAGGTAAAACATGTCTGCATCTGTTCACGCGCTCCCGTCCTGCAAGACAGAGCGCATCTTTGAACTGCGCCGTGCCGCCCAGGCCACCGGCTGCCGGTTCTCCCGCGTAAAACCCAAGCCCCGCAACGCGCCGGCCCCCTTCGACCCGAACGATGGGGGGCGTGCCGCATGAACTTCGCCCTGCCCGAAGACAACCTGCTGCGCCTGCTGGCCCAGCTCAACATGACCGGCACCTTCAACCACACCGTTTCGCGCATGCCCTACAGCCGCGAGCAGGTGACGTTCCGCATCCGCATCGAGCGCGGTAACCCGGCGACCGCCGTGCGCATCGAGATGGGCGAAACGGTGCACAGCATGGACATGAAAACCGACGATCCCGAAAAGCACCTGAAGGTCGCCGACTTCATCGACGCCATTGCCAATGGCCGTGTGGACGGCGGCGAGCCTGCCCCGCCCCGCGTCACTCGCGTGCCCCTGCTGCCCGAGCCGGACGCCCTGCTCTCCACCGACCAGACCAACCGGCTGCGCTACATGGTGCGTCACGGCGGCTTTGCCAGCCTCGAAACCGGCCTTGCGCTGCCCATCAACGTCGCCGTTCACCGTACCCGCCCGGTCGAGGGCGTGACGATCATCGCCAGCATTGGCACCGCGAAACCACGCACCAAGTGCTTCACCGTGCGCGGCGATCAGTACGAGTGCCTAAAGCGCCTGCTCAGCAGCATCGAGCACCTTCACATCGTCGCCACGCCCCAGCGCGCGGCCGCAGCGTAGGAGGTCACATGAGCCATTCACTCAAAGACACCGCCGAGCGCCTGGGCCTCAAGCACCGCGACATGATGAAGCGCATGCGCGAGAAAGGCCTGCTGGACAAGTTCAACCGGCCGGCCAATCCCGAGCTGACCAAGCTCTATCTGGTCACGCGTGAATACCGCTACGACCACCCGGTGTACGGCGTGCAGTACCCGCGTACCACCCGCGTCACCGATGCCGGCATCCCGTGGCTGGCCGACAAGCTCGGCATCGAGCGCCCGATGCCAGAACCGCAGGCAGACCCGCGCGATGTCGCCTGAACCCCCGCTCCGGCCCCGCCAGTACGCAGCAGCCATAGTCGCGCTCAAGAGCAAAGACGAACGCCGCACCGCACTGGCCGAGGTCCCGGAGCACCTACGCAACCTCGTGCGCACCCACGTCGAAATCGCCTGGAACCATCCACAGAGGAAAGACTGATGGACACCCGACTGATTGAGTCTCTGCTGATCGAGCTGCTCAAGCTCCCAGCCGAGCGCTTCACCCAGGACAAGATCCTGGCCAACCTCACTCTGGCCGCCACAGCTGCCGGCCTCTCCCTCACCACCGAAGGCAGCACCCTGCAGCGCGAGCATCTGCAGCTGGCTGCTGCGCTGGAGCACCTGGCCGCCGACCTTGGCTGCCAATACCGCGCCCGCGCCATGTTGCGACTCGGCGCCGAGCTGGACGGCATCGAGCTGGGCGCCGTTATCGAGCCAGTAGACAGCTCCGCCCCACTACCGCGCTTCGTCGCGTTCGGCTCCACTGCCCGCGCCACCCTGGCTGGCATCAATGCAGAGCTGCGCAAGACGCTCCAGCCACAAACCAAACCAGCCCCGCCACGCATCGCCGGCCGGGTCAGCCTCAAGCGCCTGGCGGACCAGCTTGCTGACGACGAGGCGCACGCGGCATGAGCCAGGCCACCCAGCGCGAGCTGCGCCTTCCTGCCGCCCCTCGAGCGCAGACCGTTGAGCTGCTATTCCGGGTGTTCGGTGACCTGCTGGTGCCCGTCGAGCGGCTGCGCGCGCAGTACTTCGCCAAGCTCAACGACGACAACTTCACCCGCGCCCTGCGCGAGCTGCGCGTGCCGCTACCCGTCACCAAGCTCGACGCCAGCGCCAAGGGCACCAAGTTCGTCGACATCCGCCACCTGGCCGTACTCATCGACACCCAAGCCGACGCCGCCGACGCCGAGCTGGCCGAGAAGATCTGCCCGCCAGAGCAGGAGGAATGACATGGAGACTCAAGCCCCCACCCAACGAGCGCTGTTCCGCACCGACGCCGACCTGGCTGCCGAGTACTGGGCAGACAAGGAATGGAAGAAGTTCGCCGTCGACATCAAGAAGGGCAACCACAAGAAGCTGACTTACCAACACACGACCTACGTGCGCGCCCGCACCGGAGCTGACGCCGTTGAATGGGTAAAGAGCAACCTCGGCCTGTTTCTGGCGCCATCCAGCTGCTGGTTCGTGGCCAGGCTTGCCGGCCCACGCGAACTCGGTTGTGACATTCGTTAATCGCAACACCAAAACCACCTGACAGCCGCACCCGCTGCCACCACCAGCGATCGGCAAACACGAGGAAGACCACCATGGAACTCACCACAGCTCAACAGTGCGCTCTGCTTGTCATGCTCACCACCAGCGCGCTGGCCTGCTTCATCTTCTACAGCATCGGCTTGCGCACAGGCCGCGACGCAGGCAAGAAGCAGGGCGCCGACAGCGCAACCGCTACCTGGGAAAAGCTGCTGCAAGCCAAGAACGTCGCCAATGAGGACCTGCAGGCCCAGCTCGACGCCCGCACCCGCGAGGCGATGACCCTGCGCAACAACGTCAAGGCCGAGGCCGAAGACCACGCCAAGGTCGAACGCGGCCTACTCAACCGCCTGGCCGCAGCCTCGCCGTTGAGCGATGAAGACCACGCCGTGCTGATCGCTGTAGTCGCCAAGCTGGAGCTGGCAGCCGACACCTTTGCCGGCCTCAACGCCCACGACCACGCCCGTTTTAGCCGCCACCTCCAAGCCCAGGTGCTGGACATGGCCGAGCGTATCAAGAAGGCCCAGGCCAACACCCAGCCCCACCCAGACAGCGAGCTGATCGACTGGCTGGAGATGGACGCCGGCTTCAGTTTCGACCTCCAGACGGCCCATCTGTACTTCGATTGCAACCCCGAAGGACTGAATCCGGTCACCAACAGCCTGCGCGAGATCGTGCGCCGGGCAATGGACCAGGCAGCTCGCGAAGACTTCGACACCGCAAACATGGAGGACGCAGCATGACCTTCATCATCACTCGCAGCGCCAAGCGCTTCGATCTGCTCGAACCGTCCGCCCACATGGTCGACCCGGCCGATATCGCGTGGTCGCTCAGCATGCAGTGCCGCTTCAATGGCCACGTGAAAGCCTTCTACAGCGTCGCCCAGCACTGTCTTGTTGTCGCCGACCTGGTGCCGGCCCAGTACCAGCTGGAAGCCCTGCTGCACGATGCAACCGAGGCCTACGTGGGCGATCTGGTCAGCCCACTGAAACAGGCCCTGCCCGAGTACCGCCAGATTGAAATGCGCGTATGGCACGCCATCTGCCACCGGTTCGACATCGACCCAGTGCTGCCGCCCTGCATCCATGACGCCGACCTGATCGCCCTGGCCACCGAAAAGCGCGACCTGATGGCCGACCACCCCGACGCCTGGCCATGCCTCACCGGCACCAGCCCCGCGCAGTTCCGCATCAAGCCAACCAGCCAGGCCGACGCCTGCCTGGCCTACTTCAATCGCCTGATGGAACTACTGGCCACCACCAATCGCGCGAGGGCTGCAGCATGAGCTGCGAACAGTACATCGCCAAGTCTTTCAGCAAGCACAACAGCCAGTTGATCGACTACATGAACGACCTGATCGAAGACTACCAACGCCAGGGCTACGTCCTCACGGTCCGCCAGCTGTACTACCAGCTGGTAGCCCGTGACGTGATCGAGAACACCCTGCAGTCGTACAAGCGCACGGCCAACCTGATCAACGACGCCAAGTTGGCCGGGCATATGGACTGGGACGCCATCGAGGACCGCACCCGCGAATTTCTGACCAACCCGCATTGGGACGCCGGCAGCTCCATCCTGCGTAGCGCGGCCCAAAGCTACGGCCAGGACATGTGGGCGAATCAGGAGACTCGCGTGTTCGTAGTGATCGAGAAGGAAGCCCTGATCGGCGTCTTGACCGGCACCTGCCGTAAATGGGACGTGCCCATTCTGGCCGCGCGCGGCTACCCGAGCGGATCTGTCCTGCGTGGGTTCGCCGAGGAACACCTATTGCCGGCGTTGTACGTCGGCCAGCGGGTGCGCGTGCTGCACCTGGGCGACCACGACCCGAGCGGCATCGACATGACGCGCGACCTGATCGAGCGGCTGTCGCTGTTCACTCGCCACGAGATGGACGATAGCGACCTAGACCGCATCGCCCTGACTATGGACCAGATCGACGAGATTAAGCCGCCAGAGAACCCGGCCAAGTCCACGGATTCGCGCTTCGCCGCGTACCGTCGCCAGTACGGCACGAGTAGCTGGGAGCTGGACGCACTGTCGCCGCAGTACCTCAACGACCTGCTCGAAGGCCATATCGAGGACAATGTGGACCTGGGCGCATGGGCAGAGAAGTCGGCCGAGGTTGACGCCGTGCGCAACGACCTGCGCCACCTGGCTCGCTCTCAAGAAGAGAAGGAGGCACGGTCATGACCCAAGCCCCCGCCGCCACCGTAGCCACTGCCGTGCGACAGCACGGCGGCGGCCGCCACCCGCTGAACCTGCTATGCACGGCGCCGGCCGGCCGCCTGCAGAGCTCGCGCGGGGGCGTTATAGACCGCCGCGCCGAAGGCGCGACGTCATCCAATACCCTGCCCGCCAGCCGTGCAGCAGCTGCACACCCCACGCCAGGCGTGCGCCGCGCCCGCGAGTTGAGCCCATCGCTCCGCTCTCAAAACCGCCCGCACGCGCAGCTTGTCGAGGGGTATGGGCTAGCCAGCAGTCTCTTTGGCTCCCTTCCAATAATTGCTGAGCAGAATATCTCGATGCTCTTCTTCAACATCTATAAGGAATTGGCGAGCAGGGGCAACTCTCTTGTCCCACGCTTCGATATTGGTCTTCGCGAGAACATGGATCATCTGGTCATCGATCTCATACATCCGCAAAGCAGAGTCGATGTCGAGCAACAATTTCTTTGCATCCAGAAAGAGGCTCCACCATTCAGCGTTCTGCTCAGAGTCAATGAGGGCGGCAAGGCGCTGCTGCAGTCCAGTGATCCATGCCCTGAAGTGCTCTTTGTCATGCCATCCAAATCGATTTCCGCTGCTCCGAGTCCTCAGCTCATTAAGAAACTGATCAACCTCAATGCATGCCCTGAGCCCCATAAGAGCGTTTTGGTGCTCCGCCCTCATCTGCTCAATATGACTCTGCCTCGCGTCTTGCTTCCGCTGCCAGGCCGGTATGCCGATGGCAATGAGGATGCCAATGACGGAACCAATTGCCTGAACCCAAGCAGGTGCATGCTCACTCCCCCACGGCACAAGCAAACCAAGTATGACGGCCGGAACAAGGGCGTAAGGGCTAATCAAGAATCGAACAAGGCCGGCGAGCGTGATCCGTACATGGAACTCCCTATTGAACATGCCAACCTCCTGGCGGTGATGATGCCAATGAGCTTGCCGGCCCTCTGCCACTATGTCCAGCGAGGTGCAGCATGAGCACACCGCGCTGGGTCCTCATCCCCAAAGCTGCCGAGATGTTCGGCTACAGCACCAACGCCATTGAGCACAAGGTTAAGGGCGGCATGTGGTCGCAAGGCCGCATGTGGCGCAAGGCGCGTGACGGACGGATCTTCATCAACATCGAGGAGGTAGATAAGTGGGTCGAGCAGTCCCCCCAGGAAGCGGCCTAGAGACCGAGCTGGCGAAACACACCGGGGTCGAGATCCATGGCAACAGCATCCGCATCGTATTCATGTGGAAGCGCCGCCGCTGCCGCGAAACCCTCGGCCTGCCGGTCACCAAAGCCAACATCAAGCATGCCGCCCAGCTCCGGGCGGCGGTGCTTCATGCCATCAAGACCGGCACCTTCGACTATGCCCAGCACTTCCCCGAATCACGCCGGGCCGGCAACTTCAGCAACACCCGCGACGAGCGCCTAAGCGTACTGCTCGCCCGCTACAAGCCACTCAAGGCCGTCGATATCACCGAGGAAACCGAGCGCCGGTATGGCCTGGCTCTCGACATCTGCGTTGAGCTGCTGGGTAAGGATCGGCTGGCGAGCGTGCTGCTGCCCGAAGATATCCAGAACCTGCGAGTTACGCTGATCACCACCCGCACCACCTCCACGGTAAACCACTACCTGGCTGTTCTCGCCGGTCTCCTGAGCTGGTGCGAGGCAAACGGCTACTGCAGGCCGGGCCTGGCAAATGCCTGCACCCGCTTCGAGATGACCGACCGCGACCCGGACCCACTCACCAAGGCCGAACTGGCCGAGCTGCTGAACAAAGGGTGCCTGCACCCAATGGACCGGGCCGCCGTGACACTGGCCGTTTACACCGGCCTGCGACCTGGCGAACTCGGCGCGCTGGCCAGGGAGGACATCGACCTGGCAAAAGGGCAGATCCACGTGAACCGCGCCATCACCAGCCAGGGCACCTTCAAGCTGCCGAAGACCGGCAAGCGCCGCACCGTGCTGCTTTTCCCGCCGGCCCTCGAAGCCTGCCGCGAGCTGCTTGCCATTGAACACGGCATCGCCCCGCAGACCATCGACGTGCAACTGAACCGCCATGAAGCCCAGCAGGAAACCGTCACCCCGCTGATCTCGCCAACCATCCAGGCGCGCAGGAAACACGTAAACCCCTGGTTCATCCCGTCGTCGTGGAATAGTAAGTGGGCCAACATCCAGCGCCGCGCGAAGATCCGCCCGCGCCGGCCCTACCAAACTCGGCACACCTACGCCTGCTGGTGCCTGGTCGCCCGTGGTAACCTCGCGTTCATCGCCAAGCAGATGGGTCACAAGGACTTCACCATGCTGGTTCAGGTGTATGCCAAATGGATGGACGACGAGTCCCCGAACGAGCTGCAACACATCTGGTCAGGCATGCAAAGCACCAACTGACTTGCCCCAATCCTGCCCCACAAAAATTTGCGCCTAGCTCTAAGTTACTGATGAATAAAGCAATTTCTGATTTATCCCAGCACACCCCGATGATGCAGCAATATTGGAAGCTGAAGAACCAGCACCCGGATCAGCTGATGTTCTATCGCATGGGCGACTTCTACGAGATCTTCTACGAGGATGCGAAGAAGGCCGCCAAGCTGCTGGACATCACCCTGACCGCGCGCGGCCAGTCGGCCGGTCAGTCGATTCCCATGTGCGGCATCCCCTTCCACTCGGTCGAAGGCTACCTGGCCAAGCTGGTCAAGCTTGGCGAGTCGGTGGTGATCTGCGAACAGGTCGGCGATCCGGCCACCAGCAAGGGCCCGGTCGAGCGCCAGGTGGTGCGCATCATCACTCCCGGCACCATCAGCGACGAGGCCCTGCTCGACGAACACCGCGACAACCTGCTGGCTGCCGTGCTGGGTGACGAGCGCCTGTTCGGCCTGGCCGTGCTGGACATCACCAGCGGCCGCTTCAGCGTTCAGGAAATCAGGGGCTGGGAAAACCTGCTGGCCGAACTGGAGCGTCTGAACCCCGCTGAGTTGCTGATCCCCGATGACTGGCCACAGGGCCTCCCGGCCGAAAAACGCAAGGGCTCTCGACGTCGCGCGCCCTGGGACTTCGATCGCGACAGTGCCTTCAAGAGCCTGTGCCAGCAGTTCGGCACCCAGGACCTGAAAGGCTTCGGCTGCGAAAACCTGACACTGGCCATCGGCGCCGCCGGCTGCCTGCTGGGCTACGCCAAGGAAACCCAGCGCACCGCCCTGCCCCACCTGCGCAGCCTGCGGCACGAACGCCTGGACGACACGGTGATCCTCGACGGCGCCAGCCGCCGCAACCTGGAGCTGGACATCAACCTCTCCGGCGGGCGCGACAACACCCTGCAATCGGTGATGGATCGCTGCCAGACCGCCATGGCCAGCCGCCTGCTGGGGCGCTGGCTGAACCGTCCGCTGCGTGATCGTGCCGTGCTCGAAGCGCGTCAGAACGCCATCGCCTGCCTGCTCGACGGCTACCGTTTCGAGACGCTGCAACCGCAGCTCAAGGAGATCGGCGACCTGGAGCGGATCCTGGCCCGTATCGGCCTGCGCAACGCCCGACCACGCGACCTCGCCCGCCTGCGTGACGCTCTCGCCGCACTGCCCGAGCTGCAGCAGGCGATGACTCCGCTGGACACGCCGCACCTGCAGCAACTGGCAAGCAGCATCGCCACCTACCCCGAGCTGGCCGACCTGCTGGCCCGCGCCATCATCGACAACCCGCCGGCGGTCATCCGTGATGGTGGCGTGCTGAAGACCGGCTACGACACTGAACTGGACGAACTGCAGGCGATGAGCGAGAACGCCGGCCAGTTTCTCATGGACCTGGAAGCGCGCGAGAAGGCCCGCACCGGCCTGGCCAACCTCAAGGTTGGCTACAACCGCGTGCACGGCTACTTCATCGAACTGCCGACCAAGCAGGCGGAATCGGCTCCCGCCGATTACATTCGCCGGCAGACGCTCAAGGGCGCCGAGCGCTTCATCACCCCGGAGCTGAAGGAATTCGAGGACAAGGCCCTGTCGGCCAAGAGCCGTGCCCTGGCCCGCGAGAAGATGCTCTATGACGAACTGCTGGAGCGCCTGATCGGTCACCTGGCGCCGCTGCAGGACAGTGCCGCGGCGCTGGCCGAACTGGACGTGCTGAGCAACCTGGGCGAACGCGCGCTGAATCTCGACCTGAACCGCCCGCGCTTCGTCGAAGAACCCTGCATGCGCATCGACCAGGGTCGCCACCCGGTGGTCGAGCAGGTGCTGACCACGCCCTTCGTGGCCAACGACCTCGACCTCGACGACAACCGCCGCATGCTGATCATCACCGGCCCGAACATGGGCGGTAAATCCACCTACATGCGCCAGACCGCGCTGATCGTGCTGCTGGCGCACATCGGCAGCTTCGTCCCTGCCGCCGCCTGCGAACTGTCACTGGTCGACCGTATCTTCACCCGCATCGGCTCCAGTGACGACCTCGCCGGTGGGCGCTCGACCTTCATGGTGGAAATGAGCGAAACCGCCAACATCCTGCATAACGCCAGCGAACGCAGCCTGGTGCTGATGGACGAGGTTGGCCGTGGTACCAGCACCTTCGACGGCCTGTCGCTGGCCTGGTCGGCGGCCGAACACCTGGCCCGCCTGCGCGCCTTCACCCTGTTCGCCACCCACTACTTCGAGCTGACCGTGCTTCCGGAAAGCGAGCCGGTGGTGGCCAACGTGCACCTCTCGGCCACCGAGCACAATGAGCGCATCGTCTTCCTCCACCACGTCCAGGCGGGGCCTGCGAGCCAGAGCTACGGCCTGGCCGTGGCACAGCTGGCGGGCGTGCCCGGCAGCGTGATCAGCCGCGCCCGTGAGCACCTGGCGCGTCTGGAAGCCACCAGCCTGCCGCACGATCGACCTCGGCAAGAGCCCGGACAGCCGCAAGCACCGATGCAGAGCGACCTGTTCGCCAGCACGCCGCACCCGCTGCTGGAGCAATTGCATACGATCAATCCGGATGATCTGACTCCGCGTAAAGCGTTGGAACTGTTATATACATGGAAGACGCAGATCTAACGCTCAATACAACAAACTGCTAGAATCGCGCGCAATTTTACGACCGCCCGGTTTACAGCCTGAGCCGCGGCCCCTGACAGAGCGCCTGAGAGCCCTTCACAGAAAGGGCCCAGGCCGCCGCCCGAGGAGAGAATCAGACATGACCTTCGTCGTCACCGACAACTGCATCAAGTGCAAATACACCGACTGCGTGGAAGTCTGCCCGGTGGACTGCTTCTACGAGGGCCCGAACTTTCTGGTCATCCATCCTGACGAGTGCATCGACTGCGCCCTGTGCGAGCCGGAGTGCCCCGCCCAGGCCATCTTCTCGGAAGACGAGGTGCCGGAAGATCAGCAGGAGTTCATCGAGCTGAACGCCGATCTGGCTGAAGTCTGGCCGAACATCACCGAGAAGAAGGACGCCCTGGCCGACGCCGAAGAGTGGGATGGCGTGAAGGACAAGCTGCAGCACCTGGAGCGCTAAGCCGCTGCAGAACGCAAAGACCCGCCAAGTGCGGGTCTTTTGCATTATGGGATAGCGTCGCTCGGAACAGTCGGCGCACCGCGGTGCACATCGCGGAGGCCAGTTGCCGGCGCCACGCCTGACGTGGCGGGTGCCCTTGCGGATTGCGGGCAGGAATGGCGGGCAAAAAAAGGGGCGGCTTGCGCCGCCCACTTTTATTCCCTAGTCCCTTTATTTCCAAGCCCATCATCCTGATGAATCGCTTCTTGCGATGTTCCTGATCATCGTCCTGATGACCTGTGCTTATCCCTAAGCACGGTTGTGATATTAGCCGCTACAGACTTCCCTGCAAGCCGGCAAAAACCGCCCCCATCCAGTTTTTGAAAATAAAAATACCTTCAAAAACAATGAGTTAAAAAATAAAAAGACAAAAACAAGAGGCAGCCGCCCCAAACGCTGACAGCGTCTGTAAGTGATGGCTTACACGGGGACGCAGAAAAAACCCGGCCGAAGCCGGGTTGGTGATCGAGGCGAACGCTACTGGAACAGTGCGTCGCTCGAAAGGCCATTCTTTTCGAGGATCTCGCGCAGACGCTTGAGCGCCTCCACCTGGATCTGCCTGACCCGCTCGCGGGTCAGACCGATCTCCTGTCCCACCTCTTCCAGCGTACAGCTCTCATGGCCACGCAAGCCGAAGCGGCGTACCACGACTTCACGCTGCTTGTCGGTCAGGTCCGAGAGCCACTGGTCGATGCTCTGGGACAGGTCATCGTCCTGCAGCAGCTCACACGGGTCGGTCGGACGATCGTCGGTCAGGGTGTCGAGCAACGTCTTGTCCGAGTCCGGACCGAGCGAGACATCCACCGAGGACACCCGCTCGTTGAGGCCAAGCATGCGCTTGACCTCACCCACCGGTTTTTCCAGCAGGTTGGCAATTTCTTCCGCTGAAGGCTCATGGTCGAGCTTCTGGGTCAGTTCACGAGCCGCACGCAGGTATACGTTGAGCTCCTTGACCACATGAATCGGCAAACGGATGGTTCGCGTCTGGTTCATGATGGCCCGTTCGATGGTCTGGCGGATCCACCAGGTCGCATAGGTTGAAAAACGGAAACCACGCTCCGGATCGAACTTCTCCACAGCGCGAATCAACCCCAGGTTCCCCTCTTCGATCAGATCGAGCAGAGAGAGGCCGCGATTGACGTAACGCCGAGCGATCTTGACGACCAGGCGCAGGTTGCTCTCGATCATGCGCTTGCGCCCGGCAGGATCGCCCTTCTGCGCCAGGCGCGCGAAGTGCACTTCCTCTTCGGGAGTGAGCAAGGGAGAGAAACCGATTTCGTTGAGGTAAAGCTGAGTGGCGTCGAGCGCCCGGGTGTAATCGATGTACTTGTGCTGCTTGGAGGGAGCGGCGTTCTTGGTCTTGGTACGCGCGACCGGTGCTTCCACCTCATCGCCCTGAACCTCGCCCAAGACGATACCCGGCTCCATGAGGAGCAGCTCATCGTCGACGTCAAACTCCGGCGCTTCTTTTTTTGTGAGAGCCATTGTTGTTGTCCCTAGCTGAGTTCGACAACAGACTCTGGCGGAACCGTCCTGGCCATACCTGAGCCCGTCCCTCCCACGAGATGGAACGAGTCAGCGGCGGATCAACGACGTGGCAGGTATTGCAGTGGATCGACAGGCTTACCTTGGCGGCGAATCTCGAAGTGCAGTTTCACCCGGTCGGCCCCTGTTGATCCCATCTCGGCAATGCTTTGCCCGGCTTTGACCTGCTGCCCCTCCCGTACCAACAGCCTGCGGTTGTGACCGTAGGCACTTACGTAGGTGTCGCTGTGCTTGATGATGATCAATTCGCCGTAGCCCCGCAAACCACTCCCGGCGTACACCACCGACCCATCAGACGCAGCTAAAACAGGCTGTCCTAATTCCCCGGCGATATCAATGCCTTTATTCAAACTACCGTTTGAGGAAAAACGACTGATCACCGAGCCCTGCGTTGGCCAGGCCCAGCCGCTGGCCGAGCGGCTCACGGGCGTTACAGGTGTCGTGGCAGGCGTGCTGGCGACAGGCGGCTTGGCCGGCTTGGTCGCGGGCGGCGCGGTGACGGGAGTAGCAGGCTGAACCGGCCTGCTGGTTGTCGGCGTGCTGCTGCGAACGGGGGTCGACGCCACCGGCTGGCTGGCCAGGGCGCGATTGTCGAAGCGAATGATCTGGCCGACACGGATCAGGTAGGGATCACGCAGGCCATTGTGGGCAGCCAGGGCCTTCCAGTCCCAGCCGAAGCGGAAGGCGATCGAGTACAGGGTGTCGCCGCGCTGCACCACGTAGTGACCACTGCGCACGGGCTGACGCTGGATCACCGGCGCCCGCCCCTGGTTCTGCCCGCGCTCCACCACCTGTACGCCACCGGGAGGCGAACTGACGCAACCGGCCAGCGCGGCAACGGCGAGCGTGGCCAGTGGCAGGCGCAGCGCCATGGCGGCGCGAAGCAGAACGTGAACGACGGTGCGACTCACCCGATGGCTCCCTGAATGATTCCGAGTACGGCGTATTGTGCCGTATTTATTCGGCGCGACCAGCATCGGCGGGTTGACGCTGTGCCAGCCACTCCAGGCCCAGCACCAGCACGATCCCGCCAATCGCCAGCAGCACGGCAATCAGCAGCTGCGCATCCTGGCCGCTGATCTCGGCAAAATGCCCGGGCAGCAGGTTGTGCTGCAACAGCGGCACCTGCTCACCCTTGCTGTCGATACGCCAGGTGAGCGTCTCCTTCCAGGGCCAGACCTTGTTCAGCGAACCGAGCATCAGGCCACTGAGAAAGGCCAGGCTCAGATCACGCCAGCGCGCCAGCAGCCAGCTGAGCAGCCGGGCGAAGCTGAGCAGCCCGAGCAGGCAGCCGGCGGCGAACACGCCCAGCACCAGGAGGTTGAGATCCTTCACTGCCCCCAGCACCACCGAGTAGAGCCCCAGCAGCAGCAGGATGAAGCTGCCGGAGATTCCCGGCAGGATCATCGCGCAGATGGCGATCGCCCCCGCCAGGAACAGGGTCGGCAGGTCGCTCCCCCAGTGCATCGGGGCGGCCACGGTGATCCAGTAGGCGAACCCCAGGCCGAGCAGGAAACTCAGCACCCGCGTCCAGTTCCAGCGCCCGATCTCACGCCCCACCAGGTAGGTGGACACGAGGATCAGACCGAAGAAGAACGACCAGACCGGTATCGGGTGATGCTTGAGCAGGTAGGTGATCAGCCGTGCGAGGGTGAGGATGCTGGTCAGAATGCCGCTGAACAGCACCAGCAGAAAGGTCGCATTGGCTTTCTGCCAGGCGTCCTTGATACGGCCGCGCAGCAACAACAGAAGCGCATCGGGAACGCTGGCGATGGAGCGCAGCAGCTCGTCGTAGATGCCGCTGATGAAGGCGATGGTACCGCCGGAGACGCCAGGCACCACATCGGCAGCGCCCATGGCCATGCCCTTGGCGTAGAGCAGGAAATGTTTCTTCATGGATCCTTCCAGAACGATAAAGCGGTCAGGCCAGTGGCCCGTTGAGTAACGGCACGAAACGCACGGCATCGAGCACGTGTCGGGAAAAGCCCTCCTCCTCGCGCACGATCAGCAACAGTTGCTGCACGTCGCCGCTGCCGACCGGTATGACCAGGCGACCACCCGGTGCCAGCTGGTCGAGCAGCGCCTGCGGTACCTGCGCAGCGGCGGCGGTGACGATGATGCCGTTGTACGGGCCCAGCGCATTCCAGCCTTCCCAGCCATCACCCCAGCGAAAGACCACGTTGCGCAGGCTGAGTTCGACGAGGCGCTCCTTGGCGCGCTCCTGCAGCCCCTGGATGCGCTCCACGGAGAACACCCGCTCGACCAACTGCGCCAGCACGGCGGTCTGGTAGCCGGAACCGGTGCCGATCTCCAGCACCTTGTCCAGCGGACCGGCGGCCAGCAGCAACTCGGTCATGCGGCCGACCATGTAGGGCTGGGAAATGGTCTGGTTGTGACCGATGGGCAGTGCGGTGTCCTCGTAGGCGCGGTGCGCCAGCGCCTCATCCACGAACAGATGGCGCGGTGTACGGCGGATCACTTCCAGCACCCGCGCGTTGGACAATCCTTCCTCGTAGAGGCGCTGAATCAGCCGCTCACGGGTGCGTTGCGAGGTCATGCCGATCCCGCTGCGCTGCATGTCGTCCTGTCCACGCATCAGAAGATTCCCTCCAGCCAGCCGTCCATACTTTCGAGGGCTTCATTGAACGTCCGGTCGAGCCGCAGCGGCGTGACCGAAACATAGCCCTGCATCACGGCGTGGAAGTCGGTGCCCGGGCTGCCATCCTCGACATCGCCCGCGGCCGCGATCCAGTAGCCTTCCTTGCCACGCGGATTGACCGCCTTGACCGGCGCCGGCGCGCGGGCACGGTGGCCCAGACGGGTCAGCTGCACACCGCGGATATGTTCGAGCGGCAGGTTCGGCACGTTGACGTTGAGCACGGTACGCGGTGGCAGGTCGAGCTGCGCGTGCGCCTCGACCAGCTTGCGGGCGAAATAGGCAGCCGTCGGCAAGTTGTCGGGCAGGCGCGACAGCAGCGAGAAGGCAAACGCCGTCTTGTCCAGGAAACGCCCTTCCAGCGCAGCGGCGACGGTGCCGGAATAGAGCACGTCATCACCCAGGTTCGCCCCCAGGTTGATACCGGAGACGACCATCTCCGGCGTCTGCTCGAGCAGGCCGTTGATGCCCAGGTGCACGCAGTCGGTCGGGGTGCCATTGAGGCTGATGAAGCCGTTGGGCAGCGCCACCGGATGCAGCGGACGGTCGAGTGTCAGCGCACTGCTGGCACCGCTCTTGTCTTCGGCCGGCGCAACCACCACGCACTCGGCGTAATCGGCCAGCGCCTGGTGCAACGCGGCGATACCGGGTGCGTTCACCCCGTCGTCGTTGGAAATCAGAATTCGCATGGAGTATCCGTCTGCCCTGTCGGCATGAGGTCGACGAGCTCGCGCACCAAGACGGTGGCGAAACTCCCGGCCGGCAGGACGAATGCAAGTTGCAGAATATCGGGTTCCGGATAATGCCACGTAAGGCTCTGAATGGGGAGGCGCAGAATGCGTCGTTCGTGAGCCATGCCCGCCTTGCTCAACCAGGCGAGCAGCGCCGGCTCCTCACTGCCGACCGCCTGCTCCAGCTCGTTCACCGCCTGCGCGGTCGGGGGCAGCCCTTCGCCCCAGAGCGGCCCGGTGGGGTGCAGATCGAGGATCGCCAGGCGCGGATCCTGGCACTCGGCCTCCCCGGCCATGAAGAAGCTGCGGCTGGTGGTGAAGGCCAGCAGATCGCCGACGCACGCCTGGTTCCAGCTCCCTGCGGCGACCCGCTCGGCCAGCACGCGGTTGAACAGGTAGCTGCGTGCCGAGGACAGCAGCCGCGAACGCAGGTTGCGCTGCACCGGCAGCTCCTCGCGCTCGGCATGGCGCCGCGCCTCCAGCAGGTTGCCACCGTCGAAGCCGAAACGCTGCAGCCCGTAATAGTTGGGCACGCCCTGTTCGGCGATCTGCCGCAAGCGCTGCTCCAGCGCCTCGCGGTCGGCCTGCAGCGCGGTCAGGCGCAGGATGAAGCCGTTGGCCGAATGGGCACCGCGCTGCAGCTTGCGATTGTGTCGCTCGCGCTTGAGGATGCTCAGCGCCGGGCTTTCGGCGGCCGCCAGATCGGGGTCGGCCTTGCCTGGCAGGTGCAGGCTGAACCATTGCCGGGTGAGTGCCTGGCGATCCTTGAGGCCGGCGTAGCTGACCGCCTTGAGGGGCAGCCCCGCAGCGCGGGCGATGCGACGGGCGGCATCCTCGGTGTTCAGGCCGCGCTTCTCCACCCACAGCCAGAGGTGTTCACCCTGGCCGGTGAGCGGAATGTCCAGCACTTCATCGACCTGGAAGTCCTCGGCGGTGGCCTTGAGCACGGCGCGCCCGCAGGCCTCGCCATGGGCACGCGGGCCCAGCAGCTGCTGCTCGTTCATGCCTTGACCAGCAAGGCCACGGCATGCACCGCGATCCCTTCCTCACGCCCGGTGAAGCCCAGCTTCTCGGTGGTGGTGGCCTTGACGTTGACCTGATCCAGCTGCACGCCGAGATCCGCAGCGATGCACGCGCGCATGGCCTCGATGTGCGGCGCCATCTTCGGCGCCTGGGCGACGATGGTGGCGTCGACATTGCCCACCGCGAAGCCCTTGGCCCGCACCAGCCCCATCACGTGACGCAGCAGCGCGCGGCTATCGGCGCCCTTGAAGGTCGGATCGGTATCGGGAAAGTGCTTGCCGATGTCACCCAGCGCCACCGCGCCGAGCAGGGCGTCGCTCAGTGCGTGCAGCAGCACATCACCGTCGGAATGAGCGACGAGACCGAACCTGTGGGGAATCCGCACGCCACCGAGGGTGATGAAATCGCCATCGCCGAAGCGGTGTACGTCATAGCCATGACCGATACGCATAAAGAACAACGCCCTGAAAAAGTCAGGGCGCAATTCTAACCGGTTTGCCGGCTCGCTCGGATGAAATCCGCTCGACTCAGGCCTGAGCCAGTGCCTGCGCATGGTGGCGCAGGTGATCCTCGATGAAGCTGGCGATGAAGTAGTAGCTGTGGTCATAGCCAGGCTGCAAACGCAGGGTCAGCGGATGGCCGACCGCCCTGGCAGCCGCCTCCAGCGCCTCGGGCTTGAGCTGGTTTTCGAGGAAATCGTCACGATCGCCCTGATCCACCAGGATCGGCAGACGCTCGCTGGCCTCGGCCAGCAGCGCACAGGCATCCCACTCTTTCCAGCGCGAACGGTCTTCGCCGAGGTAGCGTGACAGTGCCTTCTCGCCCCAGGGGCAGTGCATCGGATTGCTGATCGGCGAGAACGCCGACAGCGAGCGATAGCGCCCCGGGTTGCGCAGCGCGCAGACCAGCGCACCATGCCCGCCCATCGAGTGGCCGGCGATGCCACGGCGGTCGGACACCGGGAAGTTGGCCTCGATCAGCGCGGGCAACTCCTGCACCACGTAGTCGTGCATGCGGTAGTTGCGCGCCCAGGGCTCCTGGGTAGCGTTGACGTAGAAGCCCGCGCCCTTGCCGAAGTCCCAGGCGTTGTCCGGGTCACCCGGCACATCGTCACCACGCGGACTGGTATCCGGCGCCACGATAACCAGCCCCAGCTCGGCGGCCAGGCGTTGCGCCCCGGCCTTCTGCATGAAGTTCTCGTCGGTGCAGGTCAGCCCGCTCAGCCAGTACAGCACCGGCAGCCTGCCGCCCTGCTCGGCCTGCGGCGGCAGGTAGACGGCGAACACCATGTCGCAACCCAGGGTGGTGGAACGGTGGCGATAGCGCTTGTGCCAGCCACCGAAACTCTTCTGGCAGGAAATGTTTTCCATAAGCCCCTCCGGACAGCGTCAGGCCACAAGCGCCAGGCCACTGGTCGCTTGTAGCTCGTCGCTTGCCGCTATCAGAAATGGATGACGGTACGGATGCTCTTGCCTTCGTGCATCAGCTCGAACGCCTCGTTGATCTCGTCCAGACCCATGTTGTGGGTGATGAAGGTGTCCAGCGGGATTTCACCCTTCTGCGACTTCTCCACATAGCCCGGCAGCTCACTGCGGCCCTTGACGCCACCGAAGGCGCTGCCGCGCCAGACACGACCGGTGACCAGCTGGAACGGACGGGTGCTGATCTCGGCACCGGCCGGTGCCACGCCGATGATGGTCGACTCGCCCCAGCCCTTGTGGCAGCACTCCAGCGCGGCACGCATCAGTTGCACGTTGCCGATGCACTCGAAGCTGTAGTCGACGCCGCCGTCAGTCATTTCGACGATGACGTCCTGGATCGGCTTGCTGTGCTCCTTCGGGTTGACGAAGTCGGTCAGACCCAGCTCGCGGGCGACCGCTTCCTTGGCCGGGTTGATGTCGATACCGATGATGCGCGAGGCCTTGGCCATCTTGGCGCCGATGATCGCCGCCAGGCCGATGCCACCGAGACCGAAGATGGCCACGGTAGCGCCCTCTTCCACCTTGGCGGTGTTGAGTACGGCGCCGATGCCGGTGGTCACGCCGCAACCGAGCAGGCAGACCTTGTCCAGCGGCGCTTCCTTGGGGATCACGGCAACCGAGACTTCCGGCAGCACGGTGTACTCGGAGAAGGTCGAGCAGCCCATGTAGTGATAGATCGGCTCGCCGTTGTAACTGAAGCGGGTGGTGCCGTCCGGCATCAGGCCCTTGCCCTGGGTGGCACGCACCGAGCTGCACAGGTTGGTCTTCTGCGATTTGCAGAATTTGCACTCGCCACATTCGGCGGTGTACAGCGGGATCACATGGTCACCGACCTTGACCGAGGTCACGCCCTCACCGACCGCCTCGACGATGCCGCCACCCTCGTGCCCCAGCACGCAGGGGAAGACGCCCTCGGAATCCTGGCCAGACAGGGTGTAGGCATCGGTGTGGCAGACGCCGGTGGCGACAATGCGCACCAGCACTTCACCGGCCTTCGGCGGCTCGACATCGATCTCGACGATCTTCAGCGGCTCGTTGGGGCCGAATGCGACGGCAGCGCGGGACTTGATCATGGAAGCTCTCCTGAGCGTGAGTGAACGTGGCGAGCAGTCTAGATCAAGCCAATAAAGAGATAATCAGAGAAATATCAAAACATTATTGCTACACAGGGATAATATGCCGCCTGCTGCTGACAGCTGCTCGCGGATCACCCGCCAGCCGGCACCCGCAGCCCGATGGAGAACACATGAATCGCTGGGAAGGACTCGACGAGTTCGTCGCCGTTGCCGAATGCGGCCAGTTCAGCGCCGCCGCCGAGCGCCTGGGCCTGTCCACCTCACAGGTCAGTCGCCAGGTGGCGCGCCTGGAAGACCGACTGCAAAGCCGCCTGTTCTACCGCAGCACCCGGCGCGTGGCGCTGACCGAGGCCGGCCAGCTGTTCCTGCAGCATTGCCAGCGCCTGCAGGATGCTCGCGAGGAGGCCCTGCGCGCGGTTGGCGATCTGGGGGCGGAACCCAAGGGCCTGCTGCGCCTGACCTGCGCCGTCGCCTATGGCGAGCGCTTCATCGTGCCACTGGTGAACGACTTCATGGCCCGCCACCCCCAGCTGCGCGTGGAAATCGAGCTGAGCAACCGCCAGCTCGACCTGCTCCACGAGGGCCTGGACCTGGCCATCCGCCTGGGACGACTGCAGGACTCGCGCCTGATGGCCGCGCGCCTGGCACCTCGCGAGATGTACCTGTGCGCGGCGCCGGAGTACCTGCAGCGCTACGGGCGCCCGCATTCGCTGTCGGAACTGGCGCGGCACAACTGCCTGATCGGCAGCAGTGACCACTGGGGCTTTGCGGAAAACGGCCGGGAAACCCAGGTTCGCGTGCAGGGCAACTGGCGCTGCAACAGCGGTCAGTCGGTACTCGACGCCGCGCTACGCGGTTTCGGCCTCTGCCAGCTGCCGGACTACTACGTGCTCGAGCACCTGCGCAGCGGGCGCCTGGTGTCGCTGCTGGAGCAGCACCGCCCGCCGAACACGGCGGTGTGGGCCCTCTATCCGCAGCAGCGCCACCTCTCCCCCAAGGTCCGCCAGCTGATCGATACCCTGCGCTCCGGCCTCAGCCAGCGCGCCGAATACCGTGTGCCGAGCTGACGCCACGCTGAACGGTCATGGAATGTCACAAGCCGGCGAGAAACTCGGACGCGGCAACAGCGTCGTAACCATGAGCCCCGCCGACGGGGCTTCGCCACTCATCAGCATGAGGACATGGTTATGCAGGTTCTGGTCAACAGCGGTAAGCACGTTGCCTCCTCGATGGCCCTGAAGGACGACATTCGCAGTCGCGTGCAAGCCAAGCTGCAACGCTACGAAGACCATCTCACCCGGATAGAACTCCACCTCTCCGACGAAAATGCGCTCAAGAACGGTCCACAGGACAAACGCTGCAAGGTGGAAGCGCGGATGAAGGGCCGTGACCCGCTGACGGTTTCCCACGATGCGGCCGAGTTGCAGCAGGCCATCGACGGTGCGGTGAACAAGCTGACCCATGCACTGGAACGCAACCTCGGCAAGGATGCCAAGCGCTGGGCTCACTGAGACTCAGCGCGGCTCCGACCACAGGACCTGCAGATACTGCAGGTCTTCCGGGCGGGTCACCTTGAGGTTGTCCGCCCGCCCCTCGACCAGACGCGGCGCCAGTCCGACCCACTCCATGGCCGACGCCTCATCGGTAATCGCCACCTGCGCCCGCAAGGCCTGCGCCAGTGCCTGGCGCAAGGCGCCGAGGCGAAACATCTGTGGCGTATAGGCTTGCCAGATCACGCTGCGATCGACGGTTTCCTGCACCCGTCCGTCGGCGCCGGCACGCTTGAGGGTATCGCGGGCGGGCACCGCCAGCAGGCCACCGACCGGGTCGTCGGCCAGGCTGTCCAGCAGGCGTTGCAGGTCTTCCAGAGCCAGATTGGGGCGGGCAGCGTCATGCACCAGCACCCAGTCGTCGTCGGCCGCGCCTTCGTTCTTCAGGGTTTCGAGGCCGGCCAGCACCGAATCGGCGCGCTCACGCCCACCGGCGGCCCGGCGGATGCGCGGATCGCTGGCGACGGCCAGCACAGGCCAGTACGGATCGTCAGCCGCCAGGCTCACCACCACCCCACGCAGAGCGGGATGATCGAGAAAGCGCTGCAGCGTGTGCTCGAGAATGCTGCGACCGGCCACCTGCAGGTACTGCTTGGGACGATCGGCAGCCATGCGCGCGCCGATACCGGCGGCTGGAATCACCAGCCAGAATCTCGCGCTCATTCGGTCAGCAGGTAGAGGGTCTCGCCCTCTTTGAGCATGCCCAGCTCCTGGCGTGCACGCTCTTCGACGGTCTCCATGCCGCGCTTGAGCTCCATCACCTCGGCCTCGAGGATACGGTTGCGCTCCAGCAGGCGCTCGTTCTCGCCGCGCTGCTCGGCAATCTGCTGCTGCAGACGACTGACCTGGGCAAGACTGCCCTCGCCGACCCACAGGCGATACTGCAGACCGGCCAGCAACAGGATCAGCACGATGAACAGCCAGTACGGACTACGCATGGAGCGGCGGCTCGCGAAATGAGTCATCGGCATGGTAGGGGCTGCGTTCATGCTTGAAAAGAAGCGGACTGATGAGTGACATGGGTTTTAAGGTCCTGCATCCGTGCAATGGTTCCCTGATGGCGACGAGGCGCCCACGAAAAAGGGCGACTTGCGTCGCCCTTTTCCAAAGCCAAACGATCTTGCGAGTCAGCGTCCTGCCAGGAAAAACAGGTGCGGAAGCGGAGTTTACTGAAGCCAATGAGCATGAGTCACTCCACTCCCCCTTCGGGCCGCGCTGAGGCGGCTTGCCGAACCTGTTCCTGACGCTGCAGGAGCGACGCGCAACAGGCCGTTGTCAGCCGCGGAACTCGGCGCGGCCGTTGTACGCGGCCTTGCCACCCAGCTGCTCTTCGATGCGCAGCAGCTGGTTGTACTTGGACACGCGGTCGGAGCGGCACAGCGAACCGGTCTTGATCTGGCCTGCGGCAGTGCCCACGGCCAGGTCGGCGATGGTGCTGTCTTCGGTTTCGCCGCTGCGGTGCGAGATCACGGCGGTGAAACCGGCGGCCTTGGCCATCTGGATGGCTTCCAGGGTCTCGGTCAGCGAGCCGATCTGGTTGAACTTGATCAGGATCGAGTTACCGATCTTCTCGTCGATACCACGCTTGAGAATCTTGGTATTGGTGACGAACAGGTCGTCACCGACCAGCTGCACCTTGGCGCCGATCTTGTCGGTCAGCACTTTCCAGCCGGCCCAGTCGGACTCGTCCATGCCGTCTTCGATGGAGATGATCGGGTAGCGCTGGGTCAGACCGGCCAGGTAGTCGGCGAAGCCTGCGGCGTCGAACACCTTGCCTTCGCCTTCCAGGTCGTACTTGCCGTCCTTGAAGAATTCGCTGGAGGCGCAGTCCAGGGCCAGGGTCACGTCGTCACCCAGCTTGTAGCCGGCGTTGGCCACGGCTTCGGCGATGGCGGCCAGCGCGTCTTCGTTGGACGCCAGGTTCGGCGCGAAGCCACCCTCGTCACCCACGGCGGTGTTCAGGCCACGGGCCTTGAGCACGGCCTTGAGGTGATGGAAGATCTCGGCGCCCATGCGCAGGGCATCGGCGAAGTTCTTGGCGCCGACCGGCTGGACCATGAACTCCTGAATGTCGACGTTGTTGTCGGCATGCTCGCCGCCATTGATGATGTTCATCATCGGCACCGGCATGGAGTAGACGCCCGGCGTACCGTTGAGGTCGGCGATGTGCGCGTACAGCGGCACGCCCTTGGCCTGCGCGGCGGCCTTGGCGGCAGCCAGGGACACGGCGAGGATGGCGTTGGCGCCCAGCGAAGCCTTGTTCTCGGTGCCGTCGAGTTCGATCATCGCACGGTCCAGCGCCTGCTGATCGGTCGCGTCCTTGCCCAGCAGCAGGTCGCGGATCGGGCCGTTGATGTTGGCCACGGCCTTCAGTACGCCCTTGCCCAGGTAGCGGCTCTTGTCACCGTCACGCAGCTCCAGCGCTTCGCGCGAGCCGGTGGAGGCGCCGGAGGGTGCGCAAGCGCTACCGACGATGCCACCTTCGAGGATGACGTCGGCTTCCACGGTGGGATTGCCACGGGAGTCGAGAACCTCACGACCCTTGATGTCGACGATCTTTGCCATTCTTGTTAACACTCCAATAGTTGACGGTAAGACGGCAGCAGCGGGCTGCGCGAGACCGCCGCTGCCCACGGGCAGGTCGGCGGCACACTCTGACTCACGGGTCAGGGGGATTTTCTGGGGCGGCACTTTACCGGATTGCGACCGGTTCAGGCAGTCTCGATCGGCGGAAAACTCTTCACCAGGTCGTCCAGCTGCTTGAGCTGAGCGAGGAAGGGCTCCAGCTTGTTCAGGCGCAGCGCACAGGGACCATCGCACTTGGCGTTTTCCGGCTCCGGATGCGCCTCGAGGAACAGACCGGCCAGGCCCTGGCTGATACCGGCCTTGGCCAGGTCGGTGACCTGGGCACGGCGGCCGCCGGCGGAATCGGCACGACCGCCCGGCATCTGCAGGGCATGGGTCACGTCGAAGAACACCGGGTACTCGAACTGCTTCATGATGCCGAAGCCGAGCATGTCCACCACCAGGTTGTTGTAACCGAAGCTCGAACCACGCTCGCAGAGGATCAGCTGATCGTTACCGGCTTCCTCGCACTTGTGCAGGATGTGCTTCATCTCCTGCGGCGCGAGGAACTGCGCCTTCTTGATATTGATCACCGCACCGGTCTTGGCCATGGCCACCACCAGGTCGGTCTGCCGCGAGAGGAAGGCCGGCAGCTGGATGATGTCGCACACTTCGGCCACGGCAGCCGCCTGATGCGGCTCGTGAACGTCGGTGATCACCGGCACGCCGAAGGTCTTCTTCACTTCCTCGAAGATCTTCATGCCCTCTTCCAGGCCGGGGCCACGGAAGGAGGTGACGGAGGAGCGGTTGGCCTTGTCGAAGCTGGCCTTGAACACGTAGGGGATACCGAGCTTCTCGGTGACCCGCACATACTCCTCGCACGCCTGCATGGCCAGGTCGCGCGATTCGAGTACGTTGATACCCCCGAACAGCACGAACGGCTTGTCGTTGGCGATCTCGATATCGCGGACCTTGATGATCTTCTGAGCCATGCCTTAGACCTTCTTCCCTTTCTGCGCCAGCGCGGCGTTGACGAACCCGCTGAACAGCGGGTGGCCGTCACGCGGCGTGGAGGTGAATTCCGGGTGGAACTGGCACGCGACGAACCACGGGTGATCCGGCGCCTCGACCACCTCGACCAGCGCGCCGTCACCGGAACGGCCAGTGACCTTCAGGCCGGCGTCGGTCAGTTGCGGCAGCAGGTTGTTGTTCACCTCGTAGCGGTGACGATGACGCTCGACGATCACGTCCTTGCCATAGCAGTCATGCACCAGCGAACCGGCCTGCAGCTGGCAGTCCTGCGCGCCGAGGCGCATGGTGCCGCCCAGGTCGGAGCTTTCGCTGCGCTGCTCGACGCTGCCTGCGGCGTCCTGCCATTCGGTGATCAGACCCACCACCGGATGCTGGCTGGCCATGTCGAACTCGGTGGAGTTGGCGTCGCTCCAGCCCACCACGTTACGGGCGTACTCGATGACCGCCACCTGCATGCCGAGGCAGATACCCAGGTAAGGGATCTTGTTCTCGCGGGCGTACTGCACGGTCTTGATCTTGCCTTCCACGCCACGCAGACCGAAGCCGCCCGGCACCAGGATGGCGTCCACGCCTTCGAGCAGCGCGGTGCCCTGGTTCTCGATGTCTTCGGAATCGATATAGCGCAGGTTGACCTTGGTCCGGTTCTGGATGCCGGCGTGGCTCATCGCTTCGATCAGCGACTTGTACGCGTCCAGCAGTTCCATGTACTTGCCGACCATGGCGATGGTGACTTCTTTTTCCGGGTTGAGCTTGGCATCGACCACGCGGTCCCACTCGGAGAGGTCGGCACTGCCGCACTCCAGACCGAAACGCTCGACGACGAAGTCATCCAGGCCCTGCGCATGCAGCACGCCCGGGATCTTGTAGATGGTATCGACGTCTTCCAGGCTGATCACCGCACGCTCTTCGACGTTGGTGAACAGGGCGATCTTGCGCCGCGAGGACACATCGATCGGGTGATCGGAGCGGCACACCAGCACGTCCGGCTGCAGGCCGATGGAACGCAGTTCCTTGACCGAATGCTGGGTCGGCTTGGTCTTGGTCTCGCCGGCGGTGGCGATATACGGCACCAGGGTCAGGTGCATGAGCATCGCGCGCTTGGCGCCGACTTCGACGCGCAGCTGACGGATCGCCTCGAGGAATGGCTGCGACTCGATGTCACCCACGGTGCCACCGATCTCCACCAGGGCCACGTCGGCATCGCCGGCGCCCTTGATGATGCGACGCTTGATCTCGTCGGTGATGTGCGGGATGACCTGGATGGTCGCACCCAGGTAGTCACCACGGCGCTCCTTGCGCAGTACGTCTTCGTACACGCGGCCGGTGGTGAAGTTGTTGTTCTGGGTCATGGTGGTGCGGATGAACCGCTCGTAGTGGCCCAGGTCGAGGTCGGTCTCGGCGCCGTCCTGCGTGACGAACACCTCACCGTGCTGGAACGGGCTCATGGTGCCCGGATCGACGTTGATGTAGGGGTCCAGCTTGAGCATGGTGACCTTCAGGCCCCGCGCCTCCAGGATGGCCGCCAGTGAAGCCGAGGCAATGCCTTTCCCCAATGAAGAAACAACACCACCCGTGACGAAGATGTAGCGCGTCATGAAAAACCCTAGAAGTCTGCGTTTAAGCGGTCAGTGCCGCCGGGGAAAGCGAAGGAGCGCCATTACTCGCAACAAACAATGGCAAGCCCGCCAAGCTCCCTGGGGGAGTCGGCAAAAGCTGTATTAAGACGGGAGCGTAGTCTACCCGAAACGCCTTACCAGCTCAAACCTTGCGCGCCGATCGGCGGCGACCAGTGAAGACGCACGCCGCACGCCTGTAACGACGCTGATTGCGCCAGATTTGCCACGGCCATCAACTCGTCGCCATCGAACAACAATGGCAGTCGCGGACGCACGAACGCCGGCACTCGCCACTCGTTGAGCAGGCGCTTGAGGTCGCGCCTGCCACGCTCCGGCAGGTGCAGCGATTCGCCACCCAGGCGGTAGCGCAGGTGCCAGCGCCCCGCAGGCAACTCACCCCGTATCTGCACCTGGCCGTTGCCAGGCAGTTCGGATGCGCCCTGCACGCGCACAATGGCAGGATCGGGCAGCACGGGCGGCGCCAGCCAGTCAGCGCTGAGCCAGTACAGACGGCCATCGGCGCGGTGCAGCTCGCCATCCGCCAGCTTCCAGACGGGCGACGCATCCCCGGCCGCGTCGCGCAGGTCACGCCAACCGACCCAGTGATCGCTGTCGGGCATGCGACTCAACGGCGCCAGCCAATGACGCAGCAGATTGCGCTGCCGCGCATCGCTCAGTTGCGTTACCAGCGACAGCTCGAGTGACGGCAGCGCCAGCCAGGGAAAGAGCGGTTCGCCCTGCGCAGCATGCAGATCCATGCAGGCCAGCTCGCCCAACAGCTGCTCGGCCTCGCTCAGGTGCACCGCGCTGCGCGCGAGAGCGACGCCAGCCTGGGGCCAGCGCTCGGCCAGCAACGGCATCACCCGCTGGCGCAGGAAGTTGCGGCTGAATCGTGTGTCGGCGTTGCTCGGGTCTTCGATCCAGCTCAGCCCGTGCGCCTCGGCGTAGCCCTGCAGTTCGGCCCGCGAGCAATCCAGCAGCGGCCGCAGCAGCGTCCCCCGCCCCAGCGGGCGCTGCCCTGGCATGGCCGCCAGGCCACGTACACCGGCGCCGCGCAGCAGGCGAAACAGCAGCGTCTCCGCCTGGTCATCACGGTGCTGGGCGCTGAACAGCACCGCATCCGGCTGCAGGTGCTCGGCAAAGGCCGCGTAGCGCGCCTGCCGCGCCGCCTGCTCGACACTGGCCTGCGCCGCCACCTGCACCGCAACCACCTGCAAAGGGATACCCAGCGCTGCGCAGAACTGCCGGCAATGCTCAGGCCAGGCCGCAGCGACCGGTTGCAGGCCGTGCTGCACATGAATGGCCGAGAGCGCTGGCACGGCCTCGCGCCGAGCCAGCTCGGCGAGCAGATGCAGCAGCACGCTGGAATCCAGGCCGCCAGAGAAGGCAACGCACCAGGCCGAGGCGGTGCGCCAGGGCGCCAGGGCCTGGCGCAGGCGATTATCGAGAGCAGTCATCGACGCAGCTTAAAACAACAACGGGCCCGAAGGCCCGTTGTGATTTGTACAGGATGGATCAGGCGATACCGTAGCTCATCAGGCGGTCATAACGACGCTTGAGCAGCGCCTCGGTGTCGTGCTCCTGCAGGCTGGCCAATTGCTTGGTCAGTTCCTGGCGGATCGACTCGGACGCGGCGGCAGGATCACGATGCGCGCCACCCAGCGGCTCGGCGATGACCTGGTCGACGATGCCCAGGTCCTTCAGACGCTCGGCGGTGATGCCCATGGCTTCGGCAGCGTCCGGCGCCTTCTCGGCCGTGCGCCAGAGAATGGAGGCGCAACCTTCCGGCGAGATCACCGAGTAGGTGGAGTACTGCAGCATGTTCAGCTGATCGCAGACGCCGATGGCCAGTGCGCCGCCGGAGCCACCCTCACCGATCACGGTGGCGATGATCGGGGTCTTCAGGCGCGCCATGACGCGCAGGTTCCAGGCGATCGCCTCGCTCTGCCCGCGCTCCTCGGCGTCGATGCCCGGGTAGGCACCGGGGGTGTCGATGAAGGTCAGGATCGGCATCTTGAAGCGCTCGGCCATTTCCATCAGGCGGCAGGCCTTGCGGTAGCCTTCCGGGCGCGGCATGCCGAAGTTGCGGCGCACCTTCTCGCGCACTTCACGGCCTTTCTGGTGGCCGATGATCATCACCGGCTGATCACCCAGACGCGCCACACCACCGACGATGGCGGCGTCGTCGGAGAAGTGACGATCACCGTGCAGCTCGTCGAACTCGGTGAAGATGTGCTGGATGTAGTCCAAGGTGTAAGGGCGGCGCGGATGACGGGCGAGCTGGGCAATCTGCCAGCTGCTCAGGTTGCCGAAGATGCTTTCGGTCAGGGCGCTGCTCTTGTCCTGCAGGCGGGCAATCTCGTCGCCGATGTTCAGCGAGTTGTCATTACCGACCAGGCGGAGCTCTTCGATCTTGGCTTGCAGGTCGGCGATCGGCTGTTCGAAGTCGAGGAAATTCGGGTTCATAGTCATCCGTCTTGCGTCGACGGCCAAGTGGCCGGGGAGCTGTATCCATTAGGCGCCCTACCTTAAGGGATAGGACGCAGCGGGTCGACACCCGCAGGTGCCTTTGCCGATGCCTGGGGGAATTTCCCCTCTCGCAATCAGCGGTAGTGCAAAAAGACGTTGTCGCGCCCGAACTGGTCACGCAATGCCTGAATCAAAGTGTCAGCCGGGTCGATTCGCCAGGCGTCGCCGAACTGAAGCAAGGCGCGTGCCTCTTCACCACTGTAGTCCAGCGTGACCGGGCAGGCGCCCTTGTGCTTGCTGCACAGTTCCGCCAGCCAGCGCAGACGATCGCCCTTCAACGCGGCACTGGCGACCTTCAGGCGCAGGCTGTCGGCCAGGCCGGTGCGCGCCTCCTCCAGGCTCATCACGCGCTTGGCACGCAGGCGCAGGCCACCGGAGAAATCGTCGTTGCTGACCTCCCCCTCGACCACCACCAGTGCATCGTTCTGCAGCAGCGCCTGGTTGCTGGCGAAGGCATCGGCGAACAGCGAGGCCTCGATGCGCCCGGAACGGTCGTCGAGGGTGATGAAGCCCATCTTGTCGCCCTTCTTGTTCTTCATCACCCGCAGGTTGACGATCATCCCGGCGATCGTCTGGGTATCACGGGCCGGCTTCAGCTCGACGATGCGCTGGCGGGCGAAGCGGCGAATCTCGCCCTCATACTCATCGATGGGGTGACCGGACAGGTAGATGCCCAGGGTGTCCTTCTCGCCCTTGAGGCGCTCCTTGATCGGCAGCTCGCGCGCCTTGCGGTGGTTGGCGTACATGTCCGCCTCGGGCTCGCCGAACAGGCCGCCGAACAGGTCCATGTGACCGCTCTCGGCGCTGCGTGCGGTCTGCTCGGCCGACTGCACCGCCTCCTCCATGGAGGCCAGCAGCACGGCGCGGTTCTTGTCGACGCTGGCCTGGTAGGCCTTGAGCTCGTCCTGGTAGTAGGGGCCGAGACGATCCAGGGCACCACTGCGGATCAGCGCTTCCAGGGTGCGCTTGTTGATGCGCTTGAGGTCGACGCGATTGCAGAAGTCGAACAGGTCCTTGAACGGCCCGCCTTCGCTGCGGCATTCGACGATGGCCTCCACCGGCCCCTCGCCGACGCCCTTGACCGCACCCAGGCCATAGACGATGCGACCGTCGTCGTTGACGGTGAACTTGAACTCGGAGACGTTCACATCCGGCGGGTCGATGCGCAACTTCATGTTGCGGCACTCTTCCACCAGGATCACCACCTTGTCGGTGTTGTGCATATCCGCCGAGAGCACCGCCGCCATGAACGGCGCCGGGTAGTGCGCCTTGAGCCAGGCGGTCTGGTAGGACACCAGGCCATAGGCCGCGGAGTGCGACTTGTTGAAGCCGTAGCCGGCGAATTTTTCTACCAGGTCGAAGATGTTACCGGCCAGTTCCGCGTCGATGTTGTTGTTGGCACAACCTTCGATGAAGCCGCCGCGCTGCTTGGCCATCTCCTCGGGCTTCTTCTTGCCCATGGCGCGGCGCAGCATGTCCGCCTGACCCAGGGTATAGCCACCCATGACCTGGGCGATCTGCATCACCTGTTCCTGGTACAGGATGATGCCGTAGGTCGGCTTGAGCACCGGCTCCAGGCCTGCGTACTGGTAGTCGGGGTGCGGATAGGACAGCTCGGCACGGCCGTGCTTGCGGTTGATGAAGTCGTCCACCATGCCGGACTGCAGCGGCCCCGGGCGGAACAGCGCCACCAGTGCGATCATGTCTTCCAGGCAGTCGGGCTTGAGCTTCTTGATCAGCTCCTTCATGCCGCGCGATTCGAGCTGGAAGACCGCGGTGGTCTCCGCCTTCTGCAGCATGTCGTAGGTTTTCTTGTCGTCCAGCGGGATGAAGTCGATGTTGACCAGTTCCTCGTCGGAGGCACCGTCGCGCTTCTGCACGCGATGGATGGTTTCCATCGCCCACTTGATGATGGTCAGGGTACGCAGGCCGAGGAAGTCGAACTTGACCAGGCCGGCCTGCTCGACGTCGTCCTTGTCGAACTGGGTCACCAGGCCGCCGCCCTCCTCGTCACAGGCGATCGGCGAGAAGTCGGTGAGCTTGGTCGGCGCGATGACCACACCCCCGGCGTGCTTGCCGGTACCACGCACCACACCCTCGAGCTTGAGCGACATGTCCCAGATTTCCTGGGCTTCCTCGTCGTTCTTGAGGAAGTCGCGCAGCGGTTCCTCCATCTCGTAGGCCTTCTCCAGGGTCATGCCCACTTCGAAGGGGATCATCTTCGACAGACGATCGGCCAGGCCGTAGGACTTGCCCTGAGCGCGCGCGACGTCACGCACCACCGCCTTGGCCGCCATGGAACCGAAGGTGATGATCTGGCTCACCGCGTTGCGCCCGTACTTCTCGGCCACGTAGTCGATCACCCGGTCACGGCCATCCATGCAGAAGTCGACGTCGAAGTCGGGCATGGAGATCCGCTCGGGGTTGAGGAAACGTTCGAACAGCAGGTCATAGGCCAGCGGGTCGAGGTCGGTGATCTTCAGCACGTATGCGACCAGAGATCCCGCACCCGAACCACGGCCCGGACCGACCGGCACGCCGTTGTTCTTCGCCCACTGGATGAAGTCCATCACGATGAGGAAGTAACCGGGGAAACCCATCTGGATGATGATATCGAGCTCGAAGTTGAGGCGGTCGATGTAGACCTGCTTCTTCGCCTCGTAGTCCGGCGTGTCCTTGGGCAGCAGCACCTCGAGGCGCTCTTCCAGGCCCTCGAAGGACGCATGCCGCAGGTAGTCGTCGATGCCCATGCCGCCCGGCGTGGGGAAGTCCGGCAGGAAGTACTTGCCGAGCTGTACCTCGATGTTGCAGCGCTTGGCGATCTCGACGGTGTTTTCCAGCGCCTCGGGCAAGTCGGAGAACAGTTCCCACATTTCAGCGGGGCTCTTCAGGTACTGCTGGTCGGAGTAGTGCCGTGGCCGGCGCGGATCGTCCAGGGTGCGGCCTTCGCCGATGCAGACGCGGGTTTCGTGGGCCTCGAAGTCGTCCTGCTTGATGAAACGCACGTCGTTGGTGGCCACCAGCGGCGCCTCGACACGATCGGCCAGCGCCACCGCCGCGTGCAGGTACTCTTCGTCACCGACACGGCTGGTGCGCTGCACTTCCAGGTAGAAGCGCTCCGGGAACACCTGCATCCACTCGCGCAGGCGCGCCTCGGCCTGGGCCTCGTCACCAGCCAGCAAGGCCATGCCGACCTCGCCCTCGCGCGCGCCGGACAGGGCGATGAGCCCATCGGCAGAGGCCTTGACCCAGTCGCGCTGGATGATCACCAGGTCGTTGCTCTGCCCTTCGGACCAGCCCCGCGAGATCAGCTCGGTAAGATTGCGATAGCCCTTGGCGTTCATCGCCAGCAGGGTAAGGCGGCTCAGCGGGCCATCTTCCTCGGCGCTGGCCATCCAGATGTCGGCGCCGCAGATCGGCTTGACCCCAGCGCCCATGGCGGTCTTGTAGAACTTCACCAGCGAGCACATGTTGCTCATGTCGGTGACTGCCACTGCCGGCATACCGCCCCCGGCAACGGCCTTGATCAGCGGTTTGACCCGCACCAGGCCATCGACCAGGGAATATTCGGTGTGCAGACGCAGATGGACGAAAGCTTGGGTCATGGGCGGCCTTGCAGGTGAAAACGACAAAGCGCGGATTGTAGCCTAAGAGGGTCTGGCTTAGGGCCAGACATTCGGGGCGCAGTGCGCATCGATCAGCGGAGCCGGCCAGGAGCAGACACTGCGCCTACACGGACTCCAGCAAGGCGCGGACCGGAGCGAAGGAACGCCGGTGGATGGGCGTCGGCCCCAGGCGCTTGAGCGCCTCGAGATGCACCGGCGTGGGATAGCCCTTGTGCCCGGCGATGCCATAGCCGGGGTAGAGACGGTCCATCTCGAGCATCTCGCGATCACGGCTGACCTTGGCCAGGATCGAGGCAGCGGCGATCGCCGGCACCCGACTGTCCCCCTTGACCACCGGGGCGCTGGGCACGGCCAGTTTCGGGCAGCGATTGCCATCGATCAGCGCCAGCTTCGGCGTCACCGCCAAGCCTTCCACGGCACGCTGCATGGCCAGCATGGTGGCATGCAGGATATTCAGGCGGTCGATCTCTTCCACCTCGGCACGGGCGATGCACCAGGCCAGGGCCTTCTCGCGGATTTCGTCGAACAGCGCCTCGCGGCGGGCCTCGGTGAGCTTCTTCGAATCGTTCAGGCCCAGGATCGGACGGGCCGGATCGAGAATCACCGCAGCCGTCACCACCGCACCGCAGAGCGGGCCACGGCCGACCTCATCGACGCCGGCGACCAGCTCCTCGACCAGGGTAAAGTCCAGGCCCAGCTGCATCAGCCTCGCTCCGCCAGCTTGAGCACGGCATCGGCTGCCGACACCGAGGCATCGCGCCGCAGTGCACGGTGGATCACATCGAACCCCTCGGTCTGCACCTGACCGCCATCGATCAATGGCGCCACGGTCTGCGCCAACGCCTCGGCGGTCGCCGCATCCTGGATCAGCTCCGGCACTAGCAGGCGCTCGGCCAGCAGGTTGGGCAGCGAGATATAGGGGCTTTTCACCAGGCGCTTGAGAATGCGATAGGTCAGCGGCGCCACACGATAGGCCACCACCATCGGCCGCTTGTACAGCAGGGCCTCCAGGGTCGCCGTACCGGAAGCGATCAGCACCGCGTCGCAGGCGGCCAGCACCTCATGCGAGCGACCATCGAGCAGGGTCAGCGGCAGGTCGCGCCCGGCCAGCATCTGCTCGAGCTGCTCACGGCGCTCCGGGGTGGCGCATGGCAGCAGAAAACGGATGCCCGGGCGCAGCGCACGCAGACGAATCGCCGCATCGAGAAAGAGTTCGCCAAGACGCGCCACTTCGCCACCCCGACTGCCTGGCATCAGGGCAACCACGGCCTCGTCATGCGGCAGATCCAGCGCGTCGCGTGCCGCCGCGCGGTCGGCGTGCTGCGGTATGGCATCGGCCAGGGGGTGACCGACGAAGCGCACCGGCACCTGATGCGCATCGTAGAACTGCGCCTCGAACGGAAACAGAGTCAGCATCAGATCGCAGGCTTCACGGATCTTCAACACGCGCTTCTGCCGCCAGGCCCACACCGACGGGCTGACGTAGTGCACGGTCCTGATCCCGGCGCGGCGCAGCTTGAGCTCCAGGCCCAGGTTGAAATCCGGTGCATCGATGCCGATGAACACATCGGGCTGCGCCGCGATGAGGTCGCGTGCCAGCTGGCGTCGACGCCCCAGCAGCTCGAACAGGCGACCGAGCACCTCGACCAGCCCCATCACGGCCAGGCGTTCCATCGGGAAATAGGATGTCAGGCCCTCGGCTTCCATGCGTGCACCGCCCACGCCGACGAACTCGACGTCCGGGTGGCGCAACTTGATGGCCTGCATCAGGCCCGCTCCGAGAATATCGCCGGACGCCTCACCGGCGACCAGTGCGACGCGAAGAGGTCTAGTCATGGGATTCAGCGAGTGATGCCGCGTGTGGACGCCTGAATGGAGTCGCGGAATATCGCGACTTCCGGGAACTGGGCCGCGGACTCGGCCAACTCGGCGAGCGCCTGCTCGACGGTCAGGCCCTGGCGGTAGACCAGCTTGTAACCCTTGCGCAGCGCGGAGATGGCTTCGGCGGAGAAACCACGACGGCGCATGCCTTCGAAATTCATGCTGCGCGCTTCGGCCGGGTTGCCGAATACGGTGACGAACGCCGGCACGTCCTTGCCGATGGCGGTACCCATGCCGGAAAAGCTGTGCGCGCCGATGCGGCAGAACTGATGCACCAGGGTGTAACCGGACAGAATCGCCCAGTCGTCGACCCATACATGCCCCGCCAGCGCGGTGTTGTTGACCAGGATGCAGTGATTGCCGATGACGCTGTCATGACCGATATGGGCATAGGCCATGATCAGGTTATGGTCACCGATGGTGGTTTCGCTGCGGTCCTGCACGGTGCCACGGTGAATGGTGACGCCCTCGCGAATCACATTGTGATCACCGATCACCAGGCGCGTGGGCTCGCCCTTGTACTTCAGATCGGGGGTATCTTCGCCAACCGAGGAAAACTGGTAGATGCGGTTGTGCTTGCCAATCACGGTCGGTCCCTTGAGCACCACGTGCGGACCGATCACGCTACCCTCGCCGATTTCCACATCGGGCCCGACAATGCTCCAGGGGCCGACGACGACGTCGTCGGCCAACCTGGCACTGGGGTCGATGATCGCGCGAGGGTCAATCGAACTCATAGCTTGCGTTCCGCACAGATGATTTCAGCGGAGCAGACTTCCTTGCCATCGACAGTGGCGCGGCACTCGAATTTCCAGATGCTGCGACGGTCGCTCAGGTACTTGGCTTCCAGTACCAGCTGATCGCCCGGCGTGACGGGAGAGCGGAAACGCAGCTTGTCGGAACCGACGAAGTAGTACAGGGTGCCATCGGCCGGTTTCACGCCCATCATCTTGAAGCCGAGAATCCCGGCAGCCTGGGCCATCGCCTCGATGATCAGCACGCCCGGCATGATCGGATGCTCGGGGAAGTGGCCATTGAAGAACGGCTCATTGATGCTGACATTCTTGTAGGCGCGAACAGTCTTGCCTTCGACGTCCAGGTCCACCACACGATCCACCAGCAGGAAAGGATAGCGGTGCGGCAAATATTCACGAATTTCGTTGATGTCCATCATGTCCGGTTAAGCCTGTAAGAAAAGAAAAGAGCACGGCAGCACGCCATGCTCAGGCATCAGATGAGACATTCGCCGTCTGGGTCACGGCGGCCAGCTGCTTTTCCAGCTCTCGCAGACGCTTGGCCATCTCGTCCAACTGACGAATGCGTGCCGCACTCTTCTTCCACTCGCCTGCCGGTTGCATGGCGGTTCCGGAAGAATAGGCGCCCGCTTCGGTGATCGAACGCGTCACCATGGTCATACCGGTGACGAACACGTTGTCGCACACCTCGATATGACCCACCATGCCGACACCACCTGCGATCATGCAGTTGCGACCGATCTTGGTGCTGCCGGAAATCCCGCAACAGCCCGCCATCGCGGTGTTGTCGCCGATCTGCACGTTGTGCGCGATCATGATCTGGTTATCCAGCTTCACGCCGTTGCCGATCAGGGTGTCGGACAGCGCACCACGGTCCACGGTGGTATTGGCGCCGATCTCGACGTCATCGCCGATGGTCACCCCACCGATCTGCGCGATCTTCTGCCACACGCCCTTCTCGTTGGCGAAACCGAAGCCCTCGCCACCGATCACCGCCCCGGACTGGATCACCACGCGCTTGCCGATCCGCACGTCGTGGTACAGCGTCACGCGCGGTGCCAGCCAGCCGCCGTCACCGATCACGCTGCGCGCGCCGACCACGCAATGCGCGCCGATGCTGACGTCCGCGCCGATACGCGCGCCACTTTCGATCACGGCAAAGGCACCGATACTGGCACTCGGATCGACCTGCGCATCCACTGCGACCTGGGCAGTGGCATGCACGCCGGCCGCCGCCACGGGCTTGCGATCGAACAGATGGGACAGCTGCGCGTAGGCAAGATAGGGGTTGGCGACGATCAGCGCGTCACCCGCGTAGCCTTCCGCATCGGCAGCCGTCAGCAGCACCGCGCCGGCCTGGCTCTCGGCCAGGAACTTGCGGTACTGGGCGTTGGCCAGGAAGCTCAACTGTTCGGGCCCGGCCTCCTGCAAGGTGGCCAGGCCCGAGATGACCTTGCCTTCGGCGCCACGCAGGGTGGCGCCCAGGCGCTCGGCCAACTGGCCGAGGGTAACTGTCACGGCCATGCTCAACGCATCTGATTCATGCGCTCGATGACCTGGCGAGTGATGTCGTACTGAGGTTTGACATCGATCACCGCACCGCGCTCGAGAACCAGGTCGAAGTTGCCTTTCTTGATGACTTCCTCGACCGCCTTGTCCAGGTTCGGCTTGAGCTTGGCCAGCATCTCGCGATCGGCAATGGCCTTGGCTTCGTTCAGCTCCTTGGACTGGAACTGGAAATCACGGGCCTTCTGCTTGAACTCGAGCTCGAGACGCTCACGCTCGGCCTGCTGCATCTTCTCGCCTTCCTTGACCATGCGGTCCTGGATGCGCTTGGCGTCGCTTTCCAGGGTCTTGAGCTTGTTCAACTGCGGGCCGAATTTCTTCTCGGCATCGACGGCGTAACGCTTGGCCGCATCAGACTCGAGCAGCGCCATCTGATAGTTCAGTACGGCCACCTTCATTTCAGCGAACGCCGGAGTGGCGATCAGGGCGGCGGTGAACAGAACCAGTTGAGTCAACTTACGCACAATGCACTCCTGCAACAAAACTGTTGGCTTTCGGTGAAACAGATTAGAAGGTTTGACCCAGGGAGAACTGGAACACCTGAGTATCGGCATCATCCGGCTTCTTGATCGGCATGGCCAGGCTGAAGCTCAGCGGACCGAGCGCGGTGATCCAGGTCACGCCGACACCCACGGAGCTGGCCAGGTTGCTGAAGTCGATATCGCAGCTGTCGCTGATCTTCTTCTGGCTCGACGAGCAATTGGTGTCGAACACGTTACCCACGTCCCAGAACAGCGCGGTACGCAGCGAACGCTGGTCCTTGACGAACGGCAGCGGGAACAGCATCTCCACGCCACCCTGCACCAGCACGTTACCACCGAACGGCAGCGGATCCTGGTCCGGATCGGCCAGCGTGCCGGGCTTGGTACCGGTACTCGGCGTGCTGCGCGGGCCCAGACTGCTGTCCTCGAAACCACGTACCGAGTTGAAGCCACCGGCGTAGTAGTGCTCGTAGAACGGCAGCTCCGCGGTGCTGCCATAGCTGTCGCCGTAACCCAGCTGGGTATGGAAGCGCAGCGTGTAGTTGTCACTGAGCGGCGTGAACACCTGGCCGCGATAGTCGAGCTTGTAGAACGACAGGTCGCTGCCCGGCAGGGTGGTTTCCAGCACCAGGCTCTGCGAATGGCCACGGTTGGCCAGCACGCCACGGTTGAGGGTCGACTCGGACCAGCCGATGGAGCCCTTGAAGTTCAGGTAGTTGTCGCCCTCGGCGTCGATGAAGTCGAAGATCTCGTCGACGGTGTAGCGACCGGTGTCGATAGTGTCCTGCTGCACGGTCAGGCCGTAGGTCAGGCGCGACGTCTCGCTGATCGGGTAGCCGATGTTGACGCCTGCACCCAGGCTGTCCACCGAGTAGCTGGACACGTCGACATCGAGCTCATCGTAGTCGGTAGTGCGGTAGAAGGCGTTGTAACCCAGGCTGACACCGTCGACGGTCCAGTAGGGGTCAACGAAGCCGAAGCTGTAGCGGGTCTGGTATTCGCTACGGGTCAGGCCGATGCTGACCTTGTTACCGGTACCCAGGAAGTTGTTCTGGCTGATCGAGCCACCCAGGATCAGACCGGCGTTCTGGGCGAAACCGACGCTGGCGGTGATCGAGCCGGAAGGCTGTTCCTCGACGCTGTAGTTGACGTCGATCTGGTCGTCGGTGCCCGGTACCTGCGGCGTTTCGACGTTGACTTCCTTGAAGAAGCCGAGGCGCTCCAGGCGCACCTTGGATTGATCGATCAGGTAGGTCGAGGCCCAGCCACCTTCCATCTGGCGCATCTCGCGGCGCAGCACTTCGTCCTCGGACTTGGTGTTGCCACGGAAGTTGATGCGGTTGACGTAGGCACGCTTGCCCGGATCGACGAAGAAGGTGATCGAGACGCTGTTGTCTTCGTCATGCGCTTCCGGCACGCCGTTGACGTTGGCGAAGGTGTAGCCCTCGTTGCCCAGGCGGCGAGTGATCAGCTCGCTGGTGGTGGTCATGATCTTGCGCGAGAAGACCTGACCTTCCTTGACCAGCAGCAGCGCACGCACGTCTTCTTCCGGCACCTTGAGGTCGCCGGAGAGCTTCACGTCGCGAACGCTGTACTTCTCGCCCTCTTCGACGTTGACGGTGATGTAGACGTGCTTCTTGTCCGGGGTGATGGATACCTGGGTGGAGCTGATGTCCATGTTGATGTAGCCGCGGTCCAGGTAGTACGAGCGCAGGCGCTCGAGGTCACCGGAGAGTTTCTCGCGGGCGTACTTGTCGTCGTTCTTGAAGAACGACAGCCAGTTGGTGGTCTTCAGCTCGAACAGGTCGGTCAGGTCTTCGTCGGAGAAGACGGTGTTGCCGACCACGTTGATGTGGGAGATCGCCGCAACGGTACCTTCGTTGATGGTGATCTTCAGCGCCACGCGGTTACGCGGCTGTGGAATCACTTCGGCCTCGATCTCGGCCGAGTAGCGGCCCTGGGCCACGTACTGACGCTGCAGTTCGTTACGCACGCCTTCGAGCGTCGCGCGCTGGAAGATCTCGCCTTCCGCCAGGCCGGACTGGTTCAGGCCCTTGAGCAGGTCTTCGGTGGTAATGGCCTTGTTGCCCTCGATCTCGATGCCGGAGATGGAAGGACGCTCGACCACGGTGACGACCAGCACATCGCCATCGCGACCGAGCTGGATGTCCTGGAAGAAGCCGGTGCGGAACAGGGAACGGGTGGCGTCGACCAACTGGCGGTCGTCGACCTGCTCGCCCACGTTCAACGGCAGCGCGCCGAACACGCTGCCGGCGGAGACCCGCTGCAGACCGTTGACGCGTATATCGGAGATGGTGAAGGACTCGGCGTGAACTTCGGCGATCATCAATGCGGACAGTACCGCAGGTAGCAGCAGACGTTTCATGAAGTCCTTTCTTATTCCAACTGACGATAAAAGCTGCCGCTCGAGGCGACACTTCTTGTAAATCTCAAGAACGCAATCCAGCAATGCTTACAGACGGCTGAGATCGTTGACCAACGCCAACAACATGACCCCGATGACCAGACTGATGCCGATCTGCATCCCCCAACCCTGAACCCGCTCGGACAAGGGGCGACCACGCACCCACTCGACCAGATAGAACAGCAGATGCCCACCATCCAGTACGGGAATGGGCAAAAGATTGAGAACCCCCAGGCTAATACTCAGATATGCAAGGAATTTCAGGAAATCCCCCAGCCCTGACTCAGCCGAAGCGCCCGCCACTTTAGCAATGGTTATCGGCCCGCTCAAGTTTTTTACCGAGAGCTCTCCGAAGAGCATTTTCTTCAGCGAATCAAGGGTCAGCAGGCTCATCGCCCAGGTCTGACGGACACCTTCGGCAACGCCGTCGAGCGGCCCGTAGCGCACCTCGCGCAACATTTCCGGCGGCCATTCGACACCCTGCACGCCAGCCCCCAGGTAGCCGCTGCGCGCCTCACCCTCGCCCCGCGCAGCCAGGGTCAGACGCACGTCCTGCGCCTGACCGGCGCGCTCGTAGCGCAGGGTCACATCGGCGCCGGGAAGCTTGCGCACGCGATCGACCAGGTCCTGCCAGTCGGCCAGCGGCTCGCCGTCAAGCGCCAGCAGGCGGTCGCCCGGCTTCAGGCCGGCAGCATAGGCCGGCCCCTTGGAATCGACCTCGGCCAGAACCGGCTCGAGCACCGGGCGCCAGGGGCGAATGCCGAGCGAGCCGATCGGGTCCGGCTCATCGACACCGCGCAGCCAGTTGTCCAGCGGCACCTGCCTGGAGGTCTCCACGGTGGAACCGGGTTCGAGCACGCGCAGATTCAGGGTACCGCTCTCCCCCAGGCGCCGAACCAGCTGCAGGTTGACTGCCGCCCAGCCCGTGGTGGCCTCGCCATTGACCGCGACGATTTCCTGTCCGGCCTGCAGGCCGGCTGCTTCCGCCAGGCTGTCGGGCTGCACCGCGCCAATGACCGGGCGCACCTGCTGACTGCCGAGCATCGCGACGAACCAGAAGAACAGCAGTGCCAGCAGGAAGTTGGCCACCGGCCCGGCTGCGACGATGGCGATGCGCTGAGCCACGCTCTTGCGATTGAATGCCTGATCGAGCTGCTCGTCCGGCACGCTGCCCTCGCGCTCGTCGAGCATCTTCACGTAGCCGCCCAGGGGAATGGCGGCCACCACGAATTCGGTGCCCTGACGGTCATGCCAGCGCAGCAGCGGCGTGCCGAAGCCGACGGAGAAACGCAGCACCTTGACCCCACAGCGACGGGCCACCCAGAAATGCCCGAACTCATGGAAGGTCACCAGCACACCCAGCGCGATCAGGGTGCCAACCAGCATGTACAGCCCACTCATTTCACTTCTCCAGCCCTACACGCCGCTCATGGCCTGGCGCACGTCGGGTCAACACAGGCTCGCTCAATGACCGGCAAGCCATTCTCCAGCCAGCGCGCGCGCTTGCGCATCGGCCTCGAATACCGCGTCGAGCGCTTCGACAGCCTGCACCGGTTGCGCGTTCAACACGGACTCAATCATACGCGCGATATCGATGAAACGTATGCGCCCCTGCAGGAAGGCCTCGACGGCCACCTCATTGGCGGCATTGAGCATCGCCGGCGCACTGCCGCCGGCCTGCACGGCCTCGCGGGCAAGGCGCAGGCAAGGGAAACGCTGTTCGTCGGGGCGCTCGAAATCGAGGCGACCGACCGTGAACAGGTCCAGCGGCGACACGCCCGAGTCGATGCGCTCCGGCCAGGCCAGTGCATGCGCGATCGGCGTGCGCATGTCCGGGTTGCCCAGCTGGGCCAGCACCGAGCCATCGACGTAATCGACCAGCGAATGAATCACGCTCTGCCGATGGATCACTACCTCGATCTGCTCGGGGCGCGCATCGAACAGCCAGCACGCCTCGATCAGCTCCAGGCCCTTGTTCATCATGCTCGCCGAATCGACAGAGATCTTGCGCCCCATGGACCAGTTCGGGTGAGCACAGGCCTGCTCGGGGGTCACGTGTTCCAGCGCCGCCAGCGGCGTTTCACGGAACGGCCCGCCAGATGCGGTCAGCAGGACGCGGCGAACCCCAACCTGCTGCAGGCCCCGGGCATAGTCACCGGGCAGGCACTGGAAAATCGCATTGTGTTCGCTGTCGATCGGCAGCAGCACGGCACCGCTGCTCCTGACCGCCTGCATGAACAGGGCGCCAGACATCACCAGCGCCTCCTTGTTGGCCAGCAACACCTTCTTGCCGGCCTGCACAGCCGCCAGCGTCGGACGCAGGCCCGCCGCCCCGACGATCGCCGCCATCACGCAGTCGACCTCGGCATCCGCGGCGACTGCGCACAGCCCCTCCTCGCCGCACAGCACCTGGGTATCCAGCCCGTAGGCCTGCAGGCTGCCCTGCAGGGTACGCGCAGCCTGGGCATCGGGCACCACGGCGTAGCGCGGACGGTGCTTGAGGCACAGCACCCGCAACTCCGCCAGGCGCGAGAAGCCGCTGAGGGCGAAGACCCTGTAGCGCTCGGGGTGACGCGCGATCACGTCCAGCGTGCTCAGCCCGATCGACCCGGTGGCGCCGAGCACCGTGATGCGCTGCACAGCACTCACAGCGCGCCCCACCCTGCCAGCCAGAGCAATGCGGCGAACAATGGGATGGCCGCCGTGAGGCTGTCGATGCGATCGAGCACGCCACCATGCCCAGGCAGCAGGTTACTGCTGTCCTTGATCCCGGACTGGCGCTTGAACATGCTTTCGGTCAGGTCGCCGATCACCGAGATGAACACCACCAGAGCGGCGCCGACCAGGGCCAGCACCAGCCCCTTGAATGACCAGCCCTGCTGCAGCCCGACCAGCAGGGTGATCAGCAGGCTGGCGGCCAGACCGCCATACACCCCTTCCCAACTCTTGCCCGGGCTGACCTTGGGCGCCAGCTTGCGCTTGCCGAAGGCCTTGCCGGAGAAATAGGCACCGATATCCGCACCCCACACCAGCACCATCACCGCGATGATCAGCCCGTTGGCCTGCGGCCACTGCTTGAGCAGCACCAGCCCCTGCCAGGCCGGCAGCAGGATCAGCAGGCCGATCAGCAGGCGCCGGGGTACGTCACCCCAGAAGCGACTGCTGTAGGGGTACGTCAGCACCAGGAAGGTCGCGGCCAGCCACCAGAACACGGCCACCACCAGCAGCCAGGGGGCCACGACCGGCGTCAGGTACAGCACGCCAAGCAACGCCGCGACCACGGCGGCATAGCCCACCCGCTGCGCCTGCGCCTCAAGACCAGCCAGACGCGCCCACTCCCAGGCACCCAGGGAGACGACCACGCCGATGAACAATGCGAAGGCAGCGCCGTCGAGCAGGAAGAATCCGCCCAGGGCAATGGGCAACAGCACCAGTGCCGTGATGATTCGTTGTTTGAGCATCAGGAACGCGCCTCAGCCTCTACCTGCTCGCTGGTCTTGCCGAAGCGACGCTGGCGGTTGGCGAAATCGGCCAGCGCCTTGCGCATGGCCTCGTGCTTGAAATCCGGCCAGTACAGGTCGGAGAAGTACAGCTCGCTGTAGGCCAGCTGCCAGAGGAGGAAATTGCTGATGCGATGCTCGCCACCGGTGCGGATGCACAGATCGGGCAACGGCAGATCGCCGGTGGCCAGGCACCCCTGCAGCAGCTCGGGGGTGATGTCCTCGGGCTGCAGGTGGCCGGCTTGCACCTCTCGCGCCAGGCGCTGGGCAGCCTGGGCAATGTCCCACTGACCGCCATAGTTGGCGGCGATCTGCAGGATGAAACGACGACTGCCCGCCGTCTGCAGCTCGGCCTCGCGCATCGCCGCCTGCAACTCGGGATGAAAGCGCGAGCGATCACCGATGATGCGCAGGCTGATGTCGTTGTCCTGCAGACGCCGGGCCTCGCGGCGCAGCGCACTGAGGAACAGCTCCATCAGCGCGCCGACCTCTTCGGCCGGGCGCTGCCAGTTCTCACTGGAGAAGGCGAACAGGGTGAGCACCTCGACACCCGACTCGGCACAGACCTCGATCACCGCGCGAACCGCATCGACCCCGGCCTTGTGCCCTGCCACTCCCGGCAACAGGCGTTTCTTCGCCCAGCGATTGTTGCCGTCCATGATGATGGCGACATGCCGCGGCACCGCCTGCTTGTTCTTGTCCATGTCAGGGCGCTCAGCCGTCAAACGGCCATCAGGTCCGCTTCCTTGACCTCCAGGGCCTTGTCGATGTCAGCGACGAACTTGTCGGTGATCTTCTGCAGCTCGTCAGCGGCACGACGCTCTTCGTCTTCGCTGATTTCCTTGGCCTTGGACAGTTTCTTCAGCTCGGCCAGGGCATCGCGACGCACGTTGCGCACGGCAACCTTGGCATCTTCCGCCACACCACGCGCCTGCTTGGTGTAACCCTTGCGGGTCTCTTCGGTCAGGGCCGGCATCGGCACGCGAATGGTGGTACCGGCGCTGCTCGGGTTCAGGCCGAGGTCGGAGGTCAGGATGGCCTTCTCGATGGCGGCGCCGAGGTTCTTGTCGTGCGCGACGATCTTCAGGGTACGGGCGTCCTCGACGGTGATCGCGGCCACCTGGTTCAGCGGCATGTCGCTACCCCAGGCCGGCACCTTGACGCTATCGAGAATGCTCGGATGGGCACGGCCGGTACGAATGGAAGCCAGGTTGCGACCCAGCGCATCCAGGGACTTGCTCATACGCTCCTGGGCGTCTTTCTTGATGTCGTTGATCATTGTGCTTCCTCCTCGATCAGGGTTCCTTCGGCGCCACCCACCACCACATTGAGCAGGGCGCCTGGTTTGTTCATGTTGAAGACACGCAGCGGCATGGCGTGATCGCGGCACAGGCAGATGGCCGTCAGGTCCATGACGCCCAGCTTGCGATCGAGCACTTCGTCGTAGGTCAGACGCTCGAATTTCTCGGCATGCGGGTCCTTGAACGGGTCGGCAGTGTACACGCCATCCACCTTGGTCGCCTTCAGCACCACGTCGGCATCGATCTCGATGGCGCGCAGGCAGGCGGCGGAGTCGGTGGTGAAGAACGGGTTGCCGGTACCGGCAGCGAAGATCACCACTTCACCGGTCTTGAGGTGGCGCATGGCCTTGCGGCGGTCGTAGTGGTCGGTGACGCCGACCATGGAAATGGCCGACATGACGATGGCCGGGATGTTCGAGCGCTCCAGCGCGTCGCGCATGGCCAGGGCGTTCATCACCGTGGCCAGCATGCCCATGTGGTCACCGGTGACCCGGTCCATGCCGGCTGCGGACAGTGCGGCGCCGCGGAACAGGTTGCCGCCACCGATCACCAGGCCGACCTGCACGCCGATGCCGACCAGCTGGCCGACTTCCAGCGCCATGCGATCGAGCACCTTGGGATCGATGCCGAAGTCTTCCGAGCCCATCAGGGCTTCGCCGCTAAGTTTGAGCAGAATGCGTTTGTAACGAGGTTGGCGACCAGTCGTCTGCTGAGCCATTGCAAGTCTCTCCTGCGGCGATTTGAATGCTGTATGCAGCACGGGGCTGCAATTGTCCGACACCCCCAGGGCGTCGATGGTCACCTTTCACGGCAACCCTACTACTTTGCTGCCCCCTAGTCGGCAAAGAGGCCGCACGCGCAAGCGGGCAGCCTCTTTGGGGCACTCACCGAAACCGCTGATTACTGCTTGCTGGCAGCAACCTGGGCGGCAACTTCGGCAGCGAAGTCGGTCTCGGCCTTCTCGATGCCTTCGCCCACTTCGTAACGTACGAAGGAAACGACTTCAGCACCGGCTTTCTTCACCAGGTCACCGACCTTGACTTCCGGGTCCATGATGAAGGCTTGCTCGACCAGGCTGGCTTCGGCCAGGAACTTGGCGATACGGCCTTTGACCATGTTCTCGACGATGTTCTCCGGCTTGCCGGCGATTTTCTCGGCGTTCAGCTGCAGGAAGATTTCCTTTTCCTTGGCAACCAGCTCTTCGGAAACCTGGTCCGGCGAAACGACGGCCGGGTTGGAAGCAGCAACGTGCATGGCAACGTGCTTGGCCAGTTCGTCGTTGCCGCCTTTCAGGACAACCAGAACGCCGATGCGGTGGCCGTGCAGGTAGGCACCAACGGTGTCGCCGGAGACAGCGGTCAGACGACGGATGTTGACGTTCTCGCCGCACTTGGCGACCAGCGCTTCACGAGCGGATTCGCGGGAAGCGATCAGCGGAGCGGCTTCAGTCAGGTTCTGCGCGAAGGCTTCGTCCAGGCTGTCCTTGACGAAGGCCTTGAAGTCGTCCTGCAGAGCCAGGAAGTCGGTCTGCGAGTTGACTTCGATGATCAGGCCACGGCCGCCTTCGACGCGAACGGCGATGGAACCTTCGGCGGCGATGTTGCCGGCCTTCTTGGCAGCCTTGATGGCACCGGAAGCGCGCATGTCGTCAATGGCCTTCTCGATATCGCCACCAGCGGCAACCAGCGCCTTCTTGCACTCCATCATGCCTTGGCCGGTACGCTCGCGCAGTTCTTTAACCAGGGCTGCAGTAATTTCTGCCATCTTGAAAATCCTCTCGGTAGGTCTTCAACCATTCACCTGCCAGGCAGGCGATCAAATCTTTGAGTGGCAAAAAGGGGGCCTAGCCCCCTTCTTGCACAGCGCATAACGCTAGATGCTTTGCGTTACCGCTTAGCCTTCGGCGCTCTCGGCAGCCGCTTCTTCGACGAACTCTTCGGTTGCGCCGCCAGCGTTGCTGCGACCACGGACCACGGCGTCGGCCATGGCACCCATGTACAGCTGGATGGCGCGGATGGCGTCGTCGTTACCCGGGATGATGTAGTCAACGCCTTCCGGGCTGCTGTTGGTATCGACAACGCCGATGACCGGGATGCCCAGCTTGTTGGCTTCGGTGATGGCGATGCGCTCGTGATCGACGTCGATCACGAACAGAGCGTCCGGCAGGCCGCCCATGTCCTTGATACCACCCAGGCTGCGATCCAGTTTTTCCAGATCACGGGAACGCATCAGGGCTTCTTTCTTGGTCAGCTTGGCGAAGGTGCCGTCCTGGGACTGGGTTTCCAGCTCGCGCAGGCGCTTGATCGAAGCACGGATGGTCTTGTAGTTGGTCAGCATGCCGCCCAGCCAGCGGTGATCGACGAACGGCGAGCCGCAACGAGCAGCTTCTTCGCGAACGATCTTGCCAGCGGAACGCTTGGTGCCAACGAACAGAATCTTGTTCTTGCCAGCAGCCAGCTTTTCAACGAACGACAGCGCGTCGTTGAACATCGGCAGGGTTTTTTCGAGGTTGATGATGTGAATCTTGTTACGCGCGCCGAAAATGTACTTGCCCATTTTCGGGTTCCAGTAACGGGTCTGGTGGCCGAAGTGCACACCGGCCTTCAGCATATCGCGCATGTTGACTTGGGACATGATAGTTCCTTGATAAGTCGGGTTAGGCCTCCACGTATCCCAGCTTCCAACCCTTGCGGGCACCCAGGAAACCGTGTCGATACGTGTGTGGGTTTGAGCTTTCGGACTCAGTGCCCGTAAAGCGGCGCGTTTTATACCACACAAAGCAGCCGCAAGCTACAAGCTTGGAGCAGCAAGCTGCCTTTTGGGGCTTGCGGCTCGTAGCTGTTAATATAGCCGCCTTTATCTGTATGCCTTCCGAGAGCCTGCCATGACCGTCACCATCAAATCCGCCGAAGAAATCGAGAAAATGCGCGTGGCCGGCCGCCTGGCCGCCGAAGTGCTGGAAATGATCGGCGAGCACGTCAAGCCCGGCGTCACCACCGACGAACTGGATCGCCTGTGCCACGACTATATCGTCAACGTGCAGAAGGCCATCCCCGCCCCGCTCAATTACAAGGGCTTCCCCAAGTCGATCTGCACCTCGATCAACCACGTGGTGTGCCACGGCATCCCCAACGACAAGCCGCTGAAGGACGGCGACGTGCTGAACATCGACGTCACCGTGATCAAGGACGGCTACCACGGCGATACCAGCAAGATGTTCATGGTCGGCAAGGTTCCCGAGTGGGCCGAGCGCCTGGCCAAGATCACCCAGGAGTGCATGTATAAAGGCATCGAACTGGTCAAGCCGGGCACCCGCCTGGGCGATATCGGCGAAGTGATCCAGAAGCATGCCGAGAAGAACGGCTTTTCCGTGGTTCGCGAATACTGCGGCCACGGCATCGGCGCCGTGTTCCACGAAGAGCCGCAGGTGCTGCACTACGGCAAGGCCGGCACCGGCATGGAGCTCAAGGAAGGCATGACCTTCACCATCGAGCCGATGATCAATCAGGGCCGCCCGGAAACCCGCCTGCTCGGCGACGGCTGGACCGCCATCACCAAGGACCGCAAGCTGTCCGCGCAGTGGGAACACACCATACTGGTCACCGCCGACGGCTACGAGATCTTCACCCTGCGCGCTGACGACACCATCGCCCGCACCTCGGCCTGAACCCGAGTGCGCCCCGAGCGCAATGGCGCGCGGGGCGCACCCCACCACTCGTATTTAAGGAAGGCACTGCATGCCGCAGATGGACCCCGAACTGTTTGACCGTGGTCAGTTCCAGGCCGAGCTGGCGCTCAAGTCCAGCCCCATCGCCGCATTCAAGAAAGCCATCCGCCGCGCGCATGAAGTACTGGATGCGCGCTTCCATGCCGGCCGCGACATCCGCCGCCTGGTCGAAGACCGTGCCTGGTTCGTCGACCAGATCCTCCAGGAAGCCTGGAAACGCTTCGCCTGGAGCGACGAAGCCGACATCGCCCTGCTCGCCGTGGGCGGCTACGGCCGTGGCGAGCTGCACCCCTACTCGGACATCGACCTGCTGATCCTGCTCGACAGCAGCGATCACGAGATCTTTCGCGAATCGATCGAAGGCTTCCTCACCCTGCTCTGGGACATCGGCCTGGAAGTCGGTCAGAGCGTGCGCTCGGTCGATGAGTGCGCCGAGGAGGCGCGCGCCGACCTGACGGTGATCACCAACCTGATGGAAAGCCGCACCATCGCAGGCCCCGAGCACCTGCGTCAGCGCATGCAGCAGGTCACCAGCACGGACGAGATGTGGCCGAGCAAGCACTTCTATCTGGCCAAGCGTGAAGAGCGCAAGGCGCGTCACGGCAAGTACAACGACACCGAATACAACCTGGAGCCCAACGTCAAGGGTTCGCCCGGCGGCCTGCGCGATATCCAGACGGTGCTCTGGGTCGCCCGCCGCCAGTTCGGCACGCTCAACCTGCAGGCACTGGTCGGCCAGGGTTTCCTGCTGGAGAGCGAATACGCCCTGCTCTCCTCCAGCCAGGAATTTCTCTGGAAGGTGCGCTACGCCCTGCACATGTTCGCGGGCCGCGCCGAAGACCGCCTGCTGTTCGACTACCAGGCGCGCATCGCGGCGCTGTTCGGCTACAAGGACGGCGACGGCAAGCGCAGCGTCGAACACTTCATGCAGAAGTACTACCGGGTGGTGATGGCCATTTCCGAGCTGTCGGACCTGATCAACCAGCACTTCGAGGAAGTCATCCTGCGCGCCGGCGAGACCAGCCAGGCCACGCCGCTGAACAGTCGCTTCCAGGTGCGTGACCGCTATATCGAGGTCACCCACCCCAACGTCTTCAAGCGCACCCCCTTCGCCATCATCGAGATCTTCGTGCTGATGGCCCAGCATCCCGAGATCAAGGGCGTGCGCGCCGACAGCATTCGCCTGCTGCGCGACAGCAGGCACCTGATCGACGACGACTTCCGCAAGGACATCCGCAACACCAGCCTGTTCATCGAGCTGTTCAAGTGCCGCGAGGGCATCCACCGCAACCTGCGGCGCATGAACCGCTATGGCATTCTCGGCCGCTACCTGCCGGAGTTCGGCCATATCGTCGGGCAGATGCAGCACGACCTGTTCCACATCTATACGGTCGACGCGCACACCCTCAACCTGATCAAGCACCTGCGCAAGTTCCGCTGGCCGGAGCTGGCGGAGAAATTCCCGCTGGCCAGCAAGCTCATCGAGCGCCTGCCCAAGCCGGAGCTGATCTACCTCGCCGGCCTCTACCACGACATCGGCAAGGGCCGTGGCGGCGACCACTCGGAGCTGGGCGCGGTGGATGCCGAAGCCTTCGCCCGTCGCCACCACCTGCCCGCCTGGGACAGTGCCCTGATCGTCTGGCTGGTGCAGCACCACCTGGTGATGTCCACCACAGCCCAGCGCAAGGACCTTTCCGACCCGCAGGTGATCCACGACTTCGCCCAGTTCGTCGGCGACCAGACCCACCTGGAATACCTCTACGTGCTGACCGTGGCCGACATCAACGCCACCAACCCCAGCCTGTGGAACTCCTGGCGCGCCAGCCTGCTGCGCCAGCTCTACACCGAGACCAAGCGCGCCCTGCGCCGCGGCCTGGAGAACCCGCTGGACCGCGAAGAGCAGATTCGCCAGACGCAGAGCGCGGCCCTGGACCTGCTGGTGCGTGGCGGCATCGACCCGGACGACGCCGAGCAGCTGTGGAGCCAGCTGGGGGATGACTACTTCCTGCGGCATACCGCCAGCGACGTGGCCTGGCACACCGACGCCATCCTCCAGCACCCCGACGATGGCGGGCCGCTGGTGCTGATGAAGGAAACCACCCAGCGCGAGTTCGAAGGTGGTACGCAGATCTTCATCTACGCACCGGACCAGCACGACTTCTTCGCCGTGACCGTGGCCGCGATGAGCCAGCTCAACCTGAACATTCACGATGCGCGGATCATCACCTCCACCAGCCAGTTCACCCTCGACACCTATGTGGTGCTGGATGCCGACGGCGGCTCGATCGGCAACAACCCGGCGCGCATCCAGCAGATCCGCGAAGGCCTGATCGAAGCCCTGAAGAACCCCGACGACTACCCGACCATCATCCAGCGCCGGGTACCGCGCCAGCTCAAGCACTTCGCCTTCGCGCCGCAGGTGACCATCCACAATGACGCGCAGCGCCCGGTGACCATCCTCGAGCTGACCGCCCCGGATCGCCCCGGCCTGCTGGCACGCATCGGGCGCATCTTCCTCGAATACGACCTGTCGCTGCAGAACGCCAAGATCGCCACCCTCGGCGAGCGCGTCGAGGACGTGTTCTTCGTCACCGACGCCAACAACCAGCCGCTGTCGGACCCGGAGCTCTGCGCACGCCTGCAGGAAACCATCGTCCGCCGTCTGTCCGAGCCCAGCAGCCCTACCCCGGCGCAGATCACCTTCTGACCCCGGCTCATGATGTGGCGCCGGACGCCACATCATGAGCCAGGATCAGATTCTGAAGCTGTCCACCAGCTGCTTGAGCCGGCCGACCTGCTGATCCAGCTCGGTACAGGCGCTCAGGCTGGCCTGCAGGTTGCGCACGCCGTCTTGGTTGAGCATGTTGATCTCGGTAATGTCCATGTTCAGGCTCTCGATCACCGAGGTCTGTTCCTCGGTGGCAGTGGCCACCGACTGGTTCATGCCGTCGATTTCGCCGATGCGGCGAGTCACGCCCTCCAGCTTCTCGCCCGCCTGACCACCGATGCGCACGCTGTCATCACTGAAGCGGCGACTCTCGCCCATGGTCGCCACCGCATCACGCGCGCCGGCTTGCAGCTGCTCGATCATCTGCTGGATTTCCAGGGCCGAACTCTGCGTGCGCTGCGCCAGGTTGCGCACCTCATCGGCCACCACGGCGAAACCTCGCCCGGCCTCGCCGGCACGCGCCGCCTCGATGGCCGCGTTGAGCGCCAGCAGGTTGGTCTGCTCGGAGATACCCTTGATCACGTCGAGGATCTGGCCGATGTCGCTGCTCTTCTCGCTGAGCACCTCGATGTGCCGACCGGAGGCCTGAATCTTCTCCGACAGTTCGCTCATCGAGCCCAGCGTGCGGTCGACCATGCCCTGCCCCTCCTCGGCATCGCGGCGCGCATCGCTGGCCTGCACGGAGGCGTCGGCGGCATTGCGCGCGATCTCCTGGGCTGCGGCGCCCAGCTCGTTGATCGCTGCCGCGACGCTGTCGGTACGCGATGCCTGCTCGCTGGAGTTATCCATGGACGCGTTGGACGCCTGCACCACCGTGCTCACCCGGGCATGCACTTCACGAGTTGCCGAAGCCACCTCGCGGATCGACTCGTGAATTCGCTCGACGAAGCGATTGAAGGCGCCAGCCAGCTCACCGAACTCGTCGCCGGAGGCGATCGTGAGGCGCTGCGTCAGGTCCCCCTCGCCCTCAGCGATGCCGCCCATGGCATGGCTCATCACGTGCAGCGGGCGCAGCAGGATGCGGATCAGCGCGCCCAGCAGCAGCAGAATGGCCACCACACCGATGATCGTCACCATCAGCGCGGAGACGCGGAACTCGCTGAGCGCAGCGAAGGCCTTGCCTTCGTCGACCGACAGGCCGACGTACCAGCGCACACCGGCCAGCCCCTGCACAGGCAAGAAGGTGACCAGGCGGGCGCTGCCATCGACCGCCGAAGCGCTCTGCAGCGTGGACTCCAGGCGAGGCGCCCCGCCCGGGAACAGCTCCGTCAGGGTCTTGAGCACCAGGCTCTTGTCAGGGTGCACCAGCACCGTGCCCTTTTCGTCGACCAGGAAGGCATAGCCCATCCCGCCCAGGTCGAAGGAGTTGAGAATGTCATCGACCGTCTGCAGTTTCAGGTCGCCGCCGACCACCCCCAGCAGGTTGCCACCCGCGCTGACCGGGCGCGTGATGGTGATCAGCAGGCCGTCACGCGGGTCGGCGGCCAGATAGGGCGCGGTCAGCCCCGGGCCACCGTTGCCCTGCGCGCTCTTGTACCAGGGCCGCTGGCGAGGATCGTAACCGGCGGGCAGCTCGCTGGCGGGGAACTGGGTGTAGGTGCCATCAGCCTGGCCAAAATAGGCATAGAGGAAGGCGGAAGCGATGCTGCGATGCTGCAGGCTCCTGCGCAGGGGCGCCGGCGAGCTGTCGTCCTGCACCGACTCGGCGAGGTTATCCAGCAGCTGCATGCGTCCATCCAGCCAGTGCTGGATGTTGCCGGTTGAGACCAGACCGACATCATTGAGGTAGTTGGACAGGCTTTCGCGGATCGCCGTGCGCTGCAGGTAATCGTTGTACAGCGCGAACGATGCGAAGGCCGCGATGACCACAAGGGAAGCAGCCAGCATGATCTTGTGACTGAATTTCAGGGTGCGCATGGGCAGAGTTCGCCATGAAAAGGGGGAGAGAACGGGTTAGGCCGACGCTATCGGCGCGCGACGCCGGGCCTTGAGCGCTGCGTGCGTCGCAGACGCGACCTAAACGGACGAAAATCGGACGGACGAAGGGAATTTCCCCGCAAGGCCTGCCGTGCTAGTGTCGCCAGCTTTGTCACCGCCTCACAAAGGACCCGTCGGATCATCATGAACCACGCCCTCGCCCAGCTGCAGCCCTACCCGTTCGAGAAGCTCCGCGCCCTGCTCGCCGACGTGCAGCCTGCCAGCGACCGCTCGCCCATCGCGCTGTCCATCGGTGAGCCCAAGCACCGCTCGCCCGACTTCGTCGCCCAGGCGCTGACCGCCAACCTCGACAAGCTCGCCGTCTATCCGACCACCCTGGGCCTGCCGGAGCTGCGCCAGAGCATCGCCAACTGGTGCGAACGGCGCTTCGCCGTGCCGGCTGGCTGGCTGGATGCCGCGCGCCACGTGCTGCCGGTCAATGGCACCCGCGAGGCCCTGTTCGCCTTCACCCAGGCCGTGGTCGACCGCAACGCCAAGGGCCTGGTGGTCAGCCCCAACCCCTTCTACCAGATCTACGAAGGCGCGGCGTTTCTCGCCGGCGCAGAGCCGCACTACCTGCCCTGCCTGGAGGCCCACGGCTTCAACCCGGACTTCGATGCGGTGCCGACCGAGGTCTGGCAACGCTGCCAGATCCTCTTCCTCTGCTCGCCGGGCAACCCCACCGGCGCACTGATCCCGGTCGAGACCCTGAAGAAGCTGATCGCCCTGGCCGACCAGCATGACTTCGTGATTGCCGCCGACGAATGCTACAGCGAGCTGTACTTCGACGAGGCCGCGCCACCGCCCGGCCTGCTCAGCGCCTGTGCCGAGCTGGGCCGCAGCGATTTCGCACGCTGCGTGGTGTTCCACAGCCTGTCCAAGCGCTCCAACCTGCCCGGCCTGCGCTCCGGCTTCGTGGCCGGCGACGCCAGCATCCTCAAGCACTTCCTGCTGTACCGCACCTACCATGGCTGCGCCATGCCGGTACAGACCCAGCTGGCCAGCGTTGCCGCCTGGAACGACGAGGCCCACGTGCGCACCAACCGCGACATGTACCGCGAGAAGTTCGCCGCCGTGCTGGAGATCCTCGCCCCGGTAATGGACGTGCAGCGCCCGGACGGCGGCTTCTACCTGTGGGCACGCACGCCGGGTGACGACGCCACCTTCACCCGCGACCTGTTCGCCAGCGAACACGTCACCGTGGTGCCGGGTTCCTACCTGTCGCGCGAAGTGAACGGCGTCAATCCCGGCGCCGGCCGCGTGCGCATGGCCCTGGTCGCGCCGCTGGCCGAGTGCATCGAGGCCGCCGAGCGTATCGCCCGCTTCATTCGCGGCGCCTGAACGACTTCAAAAGCAGTCGCGGCTGAAGCCCCTCCCACAGCTGCTTGGTTTGTAGGAGGGGCTTTAGCCGCGAGCCTCTGACTCCGTAGCCCGGATGTAATCCGGGCTACGCCTATCCGTGACTCAGCTCTTGTGCAGGCGCGCCTCGGCGATATCCAGGTCGCGCAGGATCTCGGCCAGCATGTCGTCATCCAGCTCGTTGTCCTTGCGCATGCGATACAGCTCCAGGCGCTGGGTACGCAGCGCCTGCAGACGCAGGCGGTACTCCAGGCGATCGACCTCGCGCTGATGCTCACGCGCCTCCTCGCCACCACGGGCACGCTCGAGCAGATCGCGGTACTCACTCATCAGCCTCGCCTTCACCTCGACCGAAGCGATTGCGCCCTCGGCATCGGCGGCGCGTTCGTCCTCGGACTCCAGGTAGCGAATGGCCGACTCCAGCATCAGCGCGCGATGGCGGTTGAGCTCACGCTCGTGCACGGCGGCGTTGTCCTGCGGCAGACGCGGCAGGATGCGTGGCAAGGCGACGCTGGCGACCAGCAATGACAACAGGATCACCCCGGCAGCGATCAGGATCAGCAGGTCACGCTCGGGGAAGGCCTCGCCGCTGTTGAGCAGCAACGGCAACGACATCACGCCGGCCAGGGTCACCGCCCCACGCACACCACCGAGCGTCAGCACCGCGCTGAGGGCGATGCGTGACTGCCCGGCGAACCGCGTGGGCTCGCCGCGCAACCGGCGCAGCGCCCCGGACATGCGCCAGTAGCTGTAGACCCAGACGAAGCGCAGCAGCATCAGCACGGCGTAGATCACCACCACCATGGCCAGGGCCTGCAGCGCGAAACGCCAGGGCGTCGCGTGCCCGCCCAGCGCGGCGCCGAGGATGTCCGGCAGCTGCAAGCCGAGCAGCAGGAAGATCAGGCCGTTGAAGGTGAACTCCAGCAACGCCCAGACGCTGCGGTTGAGCATCCGCGTCGAGGTCTGCCTGGGCAGCAGATCGAGGCGGCTCTGCATCATCCCCGCCGCGACGGCGGAGAGAATCCCGGAGAGCCCCAGGTGCTCGGCGGCGACGTAGGCGGCGAATGGCAACAGCAGCAGGAGCAGCACATGCGGGGCGGGGTCTTCCCAGCCCCGGCCGATCATCCAGGCACGCAGCCGCCCCAGCAGGTAGCTGAGCGCCACGCCGATGGCCAGCCCGCCAAACGCCACCAGGAGAAACTGCAGGCCGGCATCGGTGATCGAGAACACCCCGGTGAGCGTCGCCGCCACGGCGAACTTGAACGCCACCAGGCCGGAGGCGTCGTTCATCAGCGCCTCGCCCTGCAACAGGTTGTTCAGGGTGTTGGGCAAACGCCCATGGGTGATCGCCGAGACGGCCACCGCATCGGTCGGCGAGAGCACTGCGGCCAGGGCGAAACAGGCCGCCAGCGGCACCTGCGGCAACAGCCAGTGGATGACCTGCCCGGCCCCCAGGATGGTGAAGAACACCAGGGCGAACGCCAGCAGCAGGATCGGCGTACGCAGCTCCCGGAACTGCCCCTTGGGCATGCGCCAGCCGTCGACGAACAGCAAGGGCGGGATGAACAGCAGCAGGAACAGCTCGGGATCGAGGCGCACGTGCATGCCCAGGACCGGAATGGCCAGCAGCGCACCGATCAGGATCTGCAGCAACGGCAGCGGCAAGGGGATGAACTGAGCGGTAATACGGGTGCCACTGACCACCAGCAACATGGTCAGGATGGTGTAGAGCAATTGCATGGTGCGAAACCGGCGGGAACGGGCGGGAGGCTGCGATTCTAGCGCCGTAACACTTCGCAGCGACAGCCACCGCCCAGCCGCGATATGACGTGGCATAATGGCCCGCCGTATTTCCCGGAGCTTCCGGCACGCCACTCATCAGAGGAAGATCAATGAGTTACGTCCTGTATGGCATCAAGGCCTGTGACACGATGAAAAAGGCCAGAACCTGGCTCGAAGAGCACCAGGTCGACTATGCCTTTCATGACTACAAGAGCGCCGGAATCGACCGTGCGAGCCTGGAGAAGTGGTGCAACGAGCATGGCTGGCAAACCATCCTCAACCGCGCCGGCACCACCTTCCGCAAGCTGGACGACACCCAGAAAAGCGACCTCGACCAGGCCAGGGCCATCGAGCTGATGCTGGCCCAGCCCTCGATGATCAAGCGCCCGGTGCTCGACCTGGGCGACAAGACCCTGGTCGGCTTCAAACCGGATAACTACCAAGCCGCGTTGGCCTGATACCTCACCCGATTTCGTTGCAAGGAACCCATATCATGAGCACCACCCTCTTCAGCATCGCCTTTGGCGTCGGTACCCAGAATCGCCAGGGCAACTGGCTGGAAGTCTTCTACGCGCAGCCCCTGCTCAACCCGGCAGCCGAGCTGGTCGCCAAGGCCGCCGAGAAGCTCGGCTACCAGGGCGGCAACCAGGCCATCGCCTTCACCACCGCCCAGGCGGCCGACCTGGCCGAGGCCCTGAAAGGCGTGGACAGCGCCCAGGCCGCGCTGCTGACCCGCCTGGCCGAAAGCCACAACCCGCTGGTCGCCACCTTCCTCGCCGAAGACGGCGCACCGAGCAGCACGCCGGAGGCCTACCTCAAGCTGCACCTGCTGTCGCACCGCCTGGTCAAGCCGCACGGCCTGAGCCTGGCCGGCATCTTCCCGCTGCTGCCCAACGTGGCCTGGACCAGCCAGGGCGCCGTCGACCTCGGCGAGCTGGCCGAACGTCAGCTGGAAGCACGCCTGAAGGGCGAGCTGCTGGAAGTGTTCTCCGTGGACAAGTTCCCGAAAATGACCGACTACGTGGTACCGGCCGGCGTGCGTATCGCCGACAGCGCCCGCGTGCGCCTGGGCGCCTACATCGGCGAAGGCACCACCGTGATGCACGAAGGCTTCGTCAACTTCAACGCCGGCACCGAAGGCCCGGGCATGATCGAAGGTCGCGTCTCCGCGGGCGTATTCGTCGGCAAGGGTTCGGACCTGGGCGGCGGCTGCTCGACCATGGGCACCCTGTCCGGCGGCGGCAACATCATCATCAGCGTCGGCGAAGGCTGCCTGATCGGTGCCAACGCCGGTATCGGCATCCCGCTGGGTGACCGCAACACCGTGGAAGCCGGCCTGTACATCACCGCCGGGACCAAGGTGAACCTGCTCGACGAGGGCAATGCCCTGGTCAAGGTGGTCAAGGCGCGTGAGCTGGCCGGCCAGGCCGACCTGCTGTTCCGCCGCAACTCGCTGACCGGCGCCGTGGAGTGCAAGACCCACAAGTCGGCCATCGAGCTGAACGAAGCCCTGCACGCTCACAACTAAGAGGCAGCGCCAAGCTGCAAGTCACGAGCCGCCGACGAGACGGCTCGAACTTGCAGCTTGCGGCTCGAAGCTCATGGCTCTCATCTCCCCCTGGCGCGCCGACTTCCCCGGCATTCTCGCCCTCGAAGCCGAAGGCCAGACCTACCTCGACAGCGCCGCGACCGCGCAGAAGCCGCAGGTACTGCTCGAAGCCCTGCTCGGCTACTACGGCACAGGCGCAGCCAACGTGCACCGTGCCCAGCACCTGCCCGGCGAACGCGCCACCCGCGCCTTCGAGGCCAGCCGCCAGGACGCCGCGCAGTGGCTCAACGCCGCCAGCGCGGAGCAGATCATCTTCACCCGCGGCACCACCGAATCACTCAACCTGCTCGCCTATGGCCTCGAGTCGCAGTTGCCGGGCGACGGGCAGATCGTCATCAGCGCCGCCGAACACCACGCCAACCTGTTGCCCTGGCAACAACTGGCCCGGCGTCGCAACCTGGAGCTGGTCGTGCTGCCGCTGGACGCCAGTGGCAGCGTCGACCTGGAACAGGCTGCCGCGTGCATCGGCCCGCGCACCCGCCTGCTGGCCGTGACCCAGCTGTCCAACGTGCTCGGCCGCTGGCAACCGCTGCCGCAGCTGCTGGCCATGGCCCGCGCCCAGGGCGCGCTGAGCGTGGTCGACGGCGCCCAGGGCGCGGTGCATCAGCGCCCCGACGTGCAGGCGCTGGGCTGCGACTTCTACGTCTGCTCGGCGCACAAGCTGTACGGCCCGGATGGCGTCGGCCTGCTCTACGGCCGCGGCGAGGCCCTGGCCCGGCTGCAGCACTGGCAGTTCGGCGGCGAGATGGTGCAGGACGCCGACTACCAGCAGGCCAGCTTCCGTCCGGCGCCGCTGGGTTTCGAAGCCGGCACCCCGGCGGTCAGCGCGGTGATCGCCTTCGGCGCCGTGCTGCGCTGGCTTGGCGCCCTGGATACGAACGCCGTGGCGGCCCACGAGAGCGCCCTGCACAGCGCCCTGCTGAGCGGCCTGCAGGCACGCTCCGGCATGCGCCTGCTCGGCGCGCCGCAGACGGCGCTGGCCAGCTTCTGCATCGACGGCGTACACAACGCCGACCTGGCTCACCTGCTCAGCGAACAGGGTATCGCCGTGCGCGCCGGCCATCACTGCGCCATGCCGCTGATGAAACAGCTCGGCCTCGGCGGCGCGATCCGCGTATCGCTCGGCCTGTACAGCGACGGTGACGACCTGCAGCGCTTCTTCGCCGCACTGGACAACGCCCTGGAGCTGTTGCGATGAGCGTGCCCCGGTTTTCCGCAGGAGCCGCCGTTGCAGCCGTGATCGCGGCTGAAGCCGCTCCTACGGGTTCAGGGGGAGATCGGGAATGAGCCTGCCCAATGCCGCTCAGGAAGCTTTCGACGCCTTTACCACCTGCCACGGCTGGGAGCAGCGCGCCCGCCTGCTGATGCAATGGGGCGAGCGTCTGGCGCCGCTGAGCGACGCCGAGCGCAGCGAGGCCAACCGCGTGCACGGCTGCGAGAGCCTGGTCTGGCTGCTCGCCGAGCAGCATGAAGGCCGCTGGCGCTTCCGTGCGACCAGCGATGCACGTCTGCTGCGCGGCTTGCTGACCGTGCTGCTGGCGCGCGTCGAAGGCTTGAGCAGCAACGAGTTGGCGCAGCTCGATCTGAATGACTGGTTCGGCCAGCTGGGCCTGCAACGCCAGCTGTCGCCCTCGCGCAGCAACGGCCTGCATGCCGTGTTACGGCGCATGGCCGAACTGACGGGCTGAGCCTGTTGCCCCGGATTGCATCCGGGCTACGAACTGCTTGCCCCCTGCCAGGCCAGCCCTGGCTCAGGCCTGAGCGCGTTCGCGCTGGGTCAGCCCACGCAGGAAGTTACGCAGGATCTGGTCGCCACACTCGCGGTAGTGCCGGTGCCCCGGCGCGCGAAACAGCGCCCCGAGCTCGGCCTTGGTCATCGGCAGGTCGGCGGCCTGCAGGATGGCCTGGATGTCGTCGTCGCGCAGCTCGAAGGCGACGCGCAGTTTCTTCAGCACGATGTTGTTGCTCAGGCGCTTCTCCACCGCCTGGCGCGGACGGCTGTCATCCCGACCCCGCTTGTGGAACACCAGCCCTTCGAGGACATGGGCGAGCAGCACGTCGCTGCAGGCGCGGTACCCGGCTTCGTCCTCGCGCAGCAGGCAGGCCGAGATCAGCCCGGGCTCCACCGGGTAATCGGCCAGCCGGCACAAGGCCTCCAGCTTGCTGTCGTTGACGTTCAGCAGATAGCGCAAGCTGCGCAGCACATCGTTGTTGAGCATGAAAATCCTTGGCAGGCGCAGGACGAGCGTCGCTCAGTCCTGCGCAACGTGATGTGAGGTACTGGGCTGCCAGCTGTCGGCATTGCCCGAGTTCAGGGCCTGCTGCAGACGCTCCAGATCACCGCGCTTGGCAAAAGCTCGCAGCCCGGCGTTGAACAGGCGCAACAGCTCCGCCCCTTCGGCGTCATCCTTGCGAAACAGCAGGCGCAGCGGCTCCTTGTTCAGGTAGCGCGGATGGTGCGTGATATGACTGGCGTCCTTGGGGAACAGCTGGCGCAACATGGCATAGCCTACCGCACGATCCTGTGGGTGCAGGTCGATGCGCCCCAGTTCCAGCAGGCGGAAGCTGGTGTCTTCCTTGCCGCTCTGCTGCACCATCAGGCGACCGCCGGCCAGCGCCTCGTCGAACTCCGGCCCGTAGGAGTAACCCAGGGTCGTGCCGATGCGATAGTTGAACAGGTCGTCGACCTTCTGCCAGTCGAACGCCTGGTCGGCGCGATGGAACAGGACCACCTCGCCGCGCACCAGCGGATCGCTGCAAACACCGTAATTGAGACGGCTGGGGCTGCAGCTGTAGGGCATGATCGCGCTCAGCTGCCCCTGCTGCAACATCAGCACATTGCGGTCCCAGGGATGAAAGATGTATTCGACCCGATAGCCGGCCTCGGCGAACACCGCACTGACCAGCCGCGCCAGGGCCCCGCCATCGGCGCGCTGCTGATCGACATAGGGCGCCCAGTCACCGGTGCCGATGCGCAGGGTCTGCGGCTCGGCCTGCACCGGGGCCAGCAGCAGGAGCCAGACAGGCAGCGTCAGGGAGGCGAGCATCCGTGCCCTGCGCCCTGTGCGAAAGACGCGCTCAAACCGGTAAGACACAAAATCACCTCTACTACGAATGACGTTCGATGCTTCCCTGTGTTCGTTTGCTGCACCTTTTCCGTTTATCCAGCATAGTCAAATGCGCAACGCGCAACGCCCTCAACCAGCAGCCTTGCGCTCTGCCGGGCGCCGGGCGCCGGCGACCAGCTTGTCCACCAGCCTGGCGGCGGCGGCCATGCCGAAACTGGCGGTGACCATCATCACCGCACCGAAACCGCCCGCGCAGTCCAGCCTCACCCCCTCACCGACGAAGCCCTTGGCCTGGCAGACGCTGCCGTCCGGCTTGGGATAGCGCAGCTGCTCGGTGGAGAACACGCACGGCACGCTGTAGGTGCGCCCCGGCGTACGGGAGAAGCCGTAGTCACGACGCAGCATGCTGCGCACCTTGGCCGCCAGCGGGTCGTTGAAGGTCTTGTTCAGGTCGGTGACCTGGATCTGCGTCGGGTCGACCTGGCCACCCGCACCGCCGGTGGTGACGATCTGGATCTTGCGCCGCTTGCACCAGGCGATCAGCGCGGCCTTGGCCGGCACGCTGTCGATGCAGTCGATCACGCCATCAAGCTGTTCGGTGATGTACTCGGCCATGGTCTCACGGGTGACGAAGTCGGCCACCGCATGCACCACGCACGCCGGGTTGATGGCACGGATGCGCGCGGCCATCTCGTCGACCTTGGCCTTGCCCACCGCGCCCTCGAGGGCGTGCACCTGACGATTGGTGTTGGTAATGCACACATCATCCAGGTCGAACAGGGAAATCTCGCCCACGCCGGAGCGCGCCAGGGCTTCCGCAGCCCAGGAGCCGACGCCACCGATGCCGACCACGGCCACATGCGCCGTAGCCAGGCGCTGGTAACCCTCCTGGCCATAAAGCCGGGCTATTCCGCCAAAGCGCTGATCGTCTGTATTCATCTATCCCCCTGCTGGACGGCGCGCATTATAGAGATAGCACCTTGCCCACCCAACCCCGAAAGGCAGGTCAGCCGTCGGTCGGCGCCATACCGCCAGCGCGTGAATGCATCCGCGCAGGCGCCGGATGACCTGATTGGTAACGACTTTTGCTTTAAGATGGCCAGCCTTCACGCCAGCCGCCGCATCGGAGCCGCAATGACCGCCCCCCTCACCCCGACTCTGGAACTCGCCTTCGACCTGATCCGCCGTCCGTCCGTCACCCCGGTCGACGAAGGCTGCCAGGAACTGATGATGCGTCGCCTCGCCGCCTGCGGCTTCGAGGTGGAGCGCATGCGCATCGAAGAGGTGGAGAACTTCTGGGCCCGGCGTGGTGGCGACGGCCCCGTGCTGTGCTTCGCCGGGCATACCGACGTGGTGCCCACCGGCCCGCTGGACGCCTGGCAGTACCAGCCATTCGACGTGCGCGTGGATGAGGACGGCATGCTCTGCGGCCGTGGCGCCGCCGACATGAAGGGCAGCCTGGCCAGCATGATCATCGCCGTCGAGCGTTTCGTCGCCGACCATCCGCAACACAAGGGCGCCATCAGCTTCCTCATCACCAGCGACGAGGAAGGCCCGGCGCAGCACGGCACCAAGGCCGTGGTCGAGCGCCTGCGCGAGCGCGGCGAGCGTCTGGACTGGTGCATCGTCGGTGAACCCTCGAGCACCACCCTGCTCGGCGACGTGGTCAAGAATGGCCGCCGCGGCTCGCTCGGCTGCACCCTCACCGTGTACGGCAAGCAGGGCCACGTGGCCTACCCGCACCTGGCGAAGAACCCGATTCACCTGGCCGCCCCGGCACTGGCCGAGCTGGCCGCCGAGCACTGGGACCACGGCAACGACTACTTCCCGCCGACCAGCTTCCAGGTCTCCAACCTCAACGCCGGCACCGGTGCCACCAACGTCATTCCGGGGGAGCTGAAGGCGGTGTTCAACTTCCGCTTCTCCACCGAATCCAGCGTCGAAGACCTGCAGCAGCGCGTCAGCGCCATCCTCGACAAGCATGGCCTGGACTACCACCTGGAGTGGGCGCTGTCCGGCCTGCCGTTCCTCACCCAGCCGGGGGACCTGCTCGACGCCGTGGCCGCCAGCATCCGCAGCGTGACCGGTCGCGAGACCACCCCGTCGACCAGCGGCGGTACCTCGGACGGGCGCTTCATCGCCACCCTCGGCACCCAGGTGGTCGAGCTCGGCCCGGTCAACGCCACCATCCACCAGATCAACGAACGCGTACTCGCCAGTGATCTGGACCTGCTCACCGAGGTCTACTACCAGACCATGGTCAAGCTCCTCGCATGCTGATCTGCCCCCTCTGCCAGACCGCGCTCGAACCCAGCGCCAGCGGCCTGGCCTGCGCCAACCGGCACAGCTTCGACCGCGCCCGCCAGGGCTACTTCAACCTGTTGCCGGTGCAGCACAAGAACAGCCGCGATCCGGGCGACAACCAGGCCATGGTCGAGGCTCGCCGGCGCTTTCTCGACGGCGGCCACTACGCACCGCTGGCCGCACGCCTGGCCCAGCTCGCGGCCGAACGCGCGCCGGCTCGCTGGCTGGATATCGGCTGCGGCGAGGGCTACTACACGCAGCAGATCGGCCACGCCCTGCCGGATGCCGACGGCTACGCCCTGGACATCTCCCGCGAGGCGGTCAAGCGCGCCTGCAAACGCGCCCCGCAGCTGAGCTGGCTGGTGGCGAGCATGGCCCGCGTGCCGCTGGCCGACGCCAGCTGCAACCTGCTGGCCAGCGTGTTCAGCCCGCTCGACTGGAGCGAGGCCGAGCGCCTGCTCGCCCCCGGTGGCGGCCTGCTGCGCATGGGCCCGACCCGCGGCCACCTGATGGAGCTGCGGCAGAAGCTGTATGACGAAGTGCGCGACTACGACGACGAGAAACACCTGGCGCTGATCCCGGCGGGCATGCACCTGGCGCACAGCGAGACCCTGCAGTTCCCCCTGCACCTGGCCGAGGCCCAGGCCCGCGCCGATCTGCTGGCCATGACCCCGCACGGTTGGCGCGCCAGTGCCGAACGCCGCGAAGCAGTGATCGCCACGCCCTTCGAAGTGACCGTCTCCATCCGCTACGATTGGATCGTCAAAACCCCGAGCATCAGCTCTCAGGACTAGAAGCCATGCGCCAACCCGATATCGAGATCTACCTGAAAGACGCCGAGCGCGACGCCGTGGCCCAGTGGCTGGGTGCAGCCCTGGGGCCTTGCAGCGACTGGCAGCAGAAAGGCCAGACCTTCAAGTGCAAGGCCGGCGAGGTACCGGTGACCTGGCTGCCCAAGGCGGTGGGCAAATGGCACAGCCTGTACCTGGAAAGCGACGCCACGCCCTGGGCCGACGACCTCGCCTGCGCCCGCGCCGCCTACGCCGCCCTTGGCGTGCAGGTTCGCTGCGCACCCGGCACCTGGGTCGAAGATGAAAGCGATGAAGAGGCCGACCGCTGGATCAAGGTCGATGCCGATGGCGAGACCGAGATCGTCTGGCGCACCGAATGAACGCGGCCGCCCGGCGGCCTGCTGATGCCCTCCCCCATTCATGGGAGAGGGTGCCCGAAGGGCGGGATAGGCTCAGGCGCCCCACGCTATGGGACCTTGCATCACCCCCGTAGCCCGGATGCAATCCGGGACCAGAGCGAGGCATTCACAAAGCGCATATACAGCGTTCAAGTTTCGCTGCGGCCACGATAAAGATCAAAGGGTTAGATTCGGCTAGCCCTTTGTCGTTTCGGAGTGACCACGCAGGTGCTTGCTGTAGCGCACCCCGCAACTCGCTCCCGACGAACCATCCCCGCCACGACTATTACTACGTAGATCAGCGGACCGTCACCCATAGCGAGGCCACTTACAAGCGGTTGGCGGCGCTGCCATAAACCTTGCTGCGCTCTCGCTTGCCCACAGCGATCACCGTCACAACCAAGCGGCTGTCGATCACTTCATAGACCAGGCGATAACCGATGGAGCGCAGCTTGATCTTGTAGCAGTTGGGCATATCCCGGAGCTTGTCCGCCTCGACTCGGGGATTCTCAAGGCGCTCCTTGAGCTTCCTGGCGAACTGCAATTGGATGGTGCTGCCCAGCTTGCCCCACTCCTTCAGTGCCTGGGCGTTGAACTCCAGGGCGTACTCAGTCGGCTCCGCCGGCTTGCGCGATGAGGTCATCGATATCTACTCGCACAGTGGGTTCACCACGTCGCTCGCGCACCACTTCGGCCAGGCGGGCATCGTCGATCATCTCCAGCATGGCTTCGTATAGCGCTGGAGGCACAGCATAGAAGGCTGGTTCATTGCGATTGAGGATCACGACGGTTTCACCACCGCCTTCGCGGATGGTGCCCATCGGGTCTTTCTTGAGGTCGGTCACCGATGCTGCAACATCGGCCAATACGGCATAAGTCATGGGTCTCTCCCTGCTTTCCTGGAAAGCACGGCAGAGCATAGCTCTTTTTAGAGTGCTTTTAAAAGCACTCTTATGGCTGACCCGCCCTGCAAGAGTCGCTATCCCCAGATGAGGCACTTGTTACGATTGGCCATGGCAGGTCGCTGGCGTGTGGCACTGGAGCCCTCGTATCTACTGGCTTACAGTCTCGACCAAGGGAGGTGGTGCTATTTCCCGAGTCGAGCTCAGGCTGGCGGGAATCCGGCCTACCCCAGAAACGAAAAGGCCCGTCGATGACGGGCCTTTGCATTGGAGTCTGGGGCTCAGACCGCAGAGACATCTTCCGCTTGCAGGCCTTTCTGGCCCTGGGTCACACCGAATTCGACCTTCTGGCCTTCGACCAGGGTGCGGTGACCTTCGCCACGGATGGCGCGGTAGTGAACGAACACGTCCGGGCCGCTTTCGCGCTGAATGAACCCGTAACCCTTGGAATCATTGAACCATTTGACGGTTCCGGTCTCACGATCTGCCATTACCAACTTCTCCAAACTCGCTATGTTTTTATTGTCCCGAAGGCGCTTTGACGGCTCGGTAAAAACGTTCTTCTCAGCGTTCGCCAACCCCGGCAATTCGAGCATGGAGCAGGTCAAGCGAGTAGCGTTCTTGCTGCAGCCGAAGGCCGAGTATAAAGCATGAACTGTGACTGAAAAGTACTTTTTTGGAGCCACCCCGCCACCTGGAAAAATGCGCTGTTCAGAGCGTTTTTGTCAGCTTTTGGCCAGCAGATCGCGCAACTTCTTCATCAACCGCTGCGCCTGATCGACGTCGAGGCGATAGGCCCAGTCAGGGCGCGCGCTGACTTCCTCCACCTTGAAACCTTCACGCGCCCCCAGCGTCAGCCAGTACTGTTCTCCCTGCCGGTACAGGGCACCGGCGAGCTGCTGCCCACCGAAACCACTGAGGCTGAAACGCAGCACCGGCGGCTGTTTGAAGCCCACCTGGTCGAGCGGCGCGGCATCAGCGAACTGCAGGCTGGAGAACAGCGTCGCCACGCTGTTGGCCGCGCCCTCGAAAGCGAGCTTCTGCGTTCCGGCCAGTTGCTCGACGGCAAAGTTGTACTGCTTGGCATCGGCCCGGTTCAGGGTGAGCACCTCGCCGTCGGCATGGCGCAGCTCGATGCGCTGGATATCGGTGTAGGGAATGTCACTGATGCGCCGGTCCAGCCAGTCCAGCTCGCGCGGCGGTACGTTCAGCTGGCGATCGATCAACCAGACCTGGTCCTCTCCAGCCAGGCGCACCAGTTGCCCGGTGCCTTGCTGGGCTGCCTTGCCCAGGCGCAGGCCGAGATCGGGGTGGCCGTCGAACTGCAGCTTCAGGCGCAGTGCCTGCTCACCCTCCGCGCCTTGCTCGGCCAGGCCCAGACGCGCGTGCCACTGCGCATTGGCGGTCTTGGCCTCCACCTTCCGCGCCTCGCGCAGCGCCCGCAGCAGGTCGGCCAGTACCTGCCTTGCCGCCGGGTAGTCGGCCTTCGCCGGCACCACCCAGTCCTCGCCGTGACGCTCGATGCGCACCGGAGGCTGGCCCGGCGCCTCGATGTCCAGCGCCTGCAGGCTGCCCAGGTAGTCCTGCTGCGCGGCCAGCCATGGCGCCTGTTCGACCGGCGCGATGGCCTGCTGCTGGTCATGCCGCAGCGCCAGATAGCCCAGCGCGCAGAGCAGCGCGATGACGAGCAATGCGCTCAGACCTTTCTTTCCCATGAAACCCTTCCCCCTTGAGTGAGATGGAGCCGCGTGGAGCGCACCGATGCCTCAGAGGCGGTGCGCCCGCCGCGCCCTTGCGGAAACCTGTCGTTTGCTGGCGGCGCTGCTACCCGCCGGATCGCAGCCGGGCTACGAACCCCCCGGCGTAGGGTGGATGCCGCTTCCTGCATCCACCACAGCGGTGGATCGGTAAAGCGTGATCCACCCTACTCACCACCCTGGATCGCAACCTGGATACAAAACCCTCGGTGTAGGGTGGATGCCGCTTCTTGCATCCACCACAGCAGTGGATCGGTAAAGCGTGATCCACCCTACGCACCACCCCGGATCGCAGCCAGGCCACGAAACCCTCGGCGTCGGGTGGATGCCGCTTCCTGCATCCACCACAGCGGTGGGTCGGTAAAGCGTGATCCACCCTACGCACCACCCCGGACTGCAGCCGGGATACGAACCCCTCGACGTAGGGTGGATGCCGCTTCTTGCATCCACCACAGCGGTGGATCGGTGAAGCGTGATCCACCCTACGTATCACCCCGGATCGCAGCCGGGCTACGAAACCCTCGGCGTAGGGTGGATGCCGCTTCCTGCATCCACCACAGCGGTGGGTCGGTAAAGCGTGATCCACCCTACGCATTACCCCGGATTGCAGCCGGGATACGAAACCCTACGCACACGCGCTGCAGCGCCTAGGGTCGCGCTGGCCGTCAGGCCTGACGACGCCGGCGCCACAGCCACAGGGCCAGCACCAGCAAGGTCAGCAGTGCCGGCACCAGGGCGATGTTGAGCACCTTCAGGGTACGTCCCAGCGCCTCGATATCGGCGTTGAGCTGATAGCGCACGTCGCGCAGCTCCTTGCGCAGCTCCAGTTTCTGCTGGATGAAGCGCTGCAGCGCGGTCTGCTGTTCCGGGGTCAGCTCCAGCGCCTTGTTCGGATCATCGCTGCGTTGCAGCGCGGCCAGTTGCTGCTCGGTCTCGGTCAGGCGCGCCTGCAGTGCCTGTTCCTTGTCACGCAAGCGCTGCTCGGCCGCCCGCTGCAGCTCCTCCACCACCACGAACGGACGGCTGAAGCGGCCACGCGAACGCACGCTGATCAGCGCCTCGGAACCGCTCAGGTTGTCCAGCGCGTTGATGACGAAGCTGCCGTTGTCAGCCCAGGGTTGTGGCATGCGCTGGCCGAAGAAGTCCTGCACCTGCACCCACAGGCGATCGCTGAGGATGTCGGTATCGGCCACCGCGATGACGTTGATGTTGTCGGCCTGCTTGAGGCCATCCTTGCGCCCCTCGATGCCGTCGGGGAAGGCACTCTGCGCCGGGCCATCGACCCGCGCGGCAATGGTGTAGCGCTCACCGGTCGGCTCCAGCTCACGGATCAGCTCCTCCGGGTTGCTGAGCATGGCGAAACGCTGGGCATCGAAGGGCATGGCGTACTCGGAGCTCTGCATCAGCGGCGTGAAGCGGCTCTTCGCCCCCTCCAGCGGTTCGAGGATGCCGGCCGTGGCGACGGTGATGCTCTCCAGCCCGGCCGTGGCGATATCGGTCTGGTCCAGCGCCTTGCGCGGCAGGCTCAGCCAGGCGGCATGACGCACCGGGCGCTGGCCCTGGCCCATGTTCACCGACATGGCATAGGCACCATCGCCCAGTACCTTGTCCGGGACCATGCGCAGGCCCCAGGCCTTGAACAGCGGCGCGAGGTTCGACGCCTTGTCCACCGCCACCTCACCGGGCATCTCGCCGCTGTCGGCCTCCGCGTAGGGGTCGACGAACACCATCAGCTTGCCGCCGCGCAGCACGAACTGGTCGATGGCATAGAGGGTCTGCTGCGGCAGGTTCTTCGGATGCACCAGCCAGAGCACCGAGACCTGCTCGGGAATCTGGTCGACATCGACCTTGAGGTTCTCGATCTTGAACAACTGGCGCACCTGCTCCAGCACCATCCATGGCGGCGTCGGCTGGCGCGCCATCATGTCGAAGCCACCGGTCATCGGCAGCCCGGACAGCACCCCGACCACCGGCAGTTCGGGTTTCGCCAGGGTCTGCACCAGGCGGCTCAGCTCGTACTCCAGGTGTTCCTCCTGATCCAGGGCGAAGAACGGAATGACCTGGGTATCGTCCAGCGAATTGGTGCCCGCCAGGCCGAAGTAGACCGAGTCGCCACCCTGCTGCAGCGGAATCCCCTGCAGGCCGTACTCGGCCGCCTTGTCCTCGTCCTCGGAGAAGGGCTGGGGATCGATGATGTGCAGGCGGATCTTGCCGTTCGCCTGCGCCTGGTAGGCCTTGAGCATCTCCTCCACGCGCTGTGCGTAGGTGCGCAGCGCCGGCAGGTCCTTGGCCACCTTGTCCGAGTAGAAGAAGTACAGGTTGATCGGCTCGTCCAGCTCACCGAGGATCTGCCGGGTGCCGTCGGAGATGGTGTAGAGCTTCTGCTCGGTGAGGTCCAGGCGCGCACCGCCCAGGCCGATACCGGCCAGCAGATTGAAGGCAACGAACGCCACCGCGATCAGCAGCAGCCCGGCGCCGGAATAGATCAGCTTTTTCATGGGCGCTCCTCAGTCGGCTTTCTTCAGATCGATGACCACCGCGGTGGCGGTCAGCCAGGCAGCGATCAGCGAGAGGAAATACAGCAGGTCGCGCAGGTCGATCACGCCCTTGCTGATGGCATCGAAGCGCACCAGGAAACTCAGCGAGGCGACGGCGTCCACCCACCATTGCGGCGCCCAGGCGAAGGCATCGAGCACCATCGGAAAGCCGCTGACGATGAACAGGAAGCAGGCGCTGACCGCGAGGATGAAGGCGATCACCTGGTTCTTGCTCAGCGCCGACATGCACGAACCGATGGCCAGGTAGGCCCCGGCCAGCAGCCAGCTGCCGAGGTAGCCGGTGATGATCGCGCCGTTGTCCGGCTCGCCCAGGTAGTTGACGGTGATGATCATCGGGAAGGTCAGCAGCAGCGCGATGCCGGCGAACACCCAGGCCGCCAGGAACTTGCCGGTGACCGCCTCGAAGCGGGTGATCGGCAGGGTCATCAGCAGCTCGATGGAGCCGGACTTGCGCTCCTCCGCCCACAGGCGCATGGCGATCGCCGGCACCAGGAACAGGTACAGCCAGGGGTGGAAATTGAAGAAGGCCGAGAGGTTGGCCTGGCCGCTCTCGAAGAAACCGCCCAGGTAGAAGGTGAACACCCCGGACAGCACCAGGAAGATCACGATGAACACATAGGCCAGCGGCGTGGCGAAGTAGCTCGCCAGCTCGCGCTTGAAGATCACGGGCAACTGGGTCATGGCTGCTCTCCTCGGGTCAGGCTGCGGAATACTTCATCGAGCCGACCGCGTTCCACGTTGAGCTCCCTGACCCTCCAGCCGCGCTGGGCGATCAGTGCATTGACCTGCGGGAAGATCACCTCGCCCGGCTGCGCCAGCACGCTCAGGCTGTGCTCGCGCGGGTTCTCCTCGACCCCGGCGACACCGGGCAGCGCCGCCAGCGCGGCCAGGTCCAGGGCCTCATCGGCCACCAGCGTCACCGCCTGGTGGTAGCGCGAACGGCTCTCCAGTTCCAGCGGCGTGCCATCGGCCAGCAGGCGGCCCTGGGCGATGACCACGGCGCGGGTGCAGAGCGCCGTGACTTCTTCGAGGATGTGGGTGGAAATGATCACGATCTTGTCGCGGGCCAGGCCCTGGATGAGCTGGCGCACCTGATGCTTCTGGTTCGGATCGAGGCCGTCGGTGGGCTCATCGAGAATCAGCACGCGCGGATCGTGCAGGATCGCCTGGGCCAGGCCGACACGGCGCTTGAAGCCCTTGGACAGCGTTTCGATGCTCTGCTCCAGCACCGCCTGCAACTCCACCTGGGCCACGGCATGCTCGACCCGCAGCGCCTTCTCGGCACCACGAAAACCGCGCACCTCGGCGATGAAGGAGAGGAAGCCGCGCACACTCATGTCGCCGTAGCACGGCGCGCCTTCGGGGAGGTAGCCGATCTGCCGCTGGGCCTTGAGCGTCTGCGTCTGGATATCGCAGCCGAGAATGCTCGCCGTGCCGGAGGTCGGCGCGAGAAACCCTGTGAGCATCTTCATCGTGGTGGATTTGCCAGCCCCGTTGGGGCCGAGAAAGCCCAGCACTTCCCCTGGCTGGACACTGAACGACAGGTCATCGACTGCCGTGTACTGCGCAAAACGCCTGGTCAGGTTTCTTATTTCGATCATGGCCTCTCACCGTCGCGAAAACGCCCGAGTCCCGCGTAACCACCGCGAGAACGCAGGCCGCAAGAATGCCGGGCAAAAGCGCACGCCCGGACGAAGGCATGACAACCCTCGTCCGGGAAAGTTCAGCGGCCCCGCATACCTCGGCAGAATGCGTCAGGCGAGGTTCAGCCTGCTCGCCCGACAAGGCCCGGGCGAGTGCTCGTGACGGTCGTTGCAGCCGCTCCGAAGCCTGCCTGCGAGCGGTCCAGCACCGTGATTGCCGGGCAGACGAAACGCCCCGCCCCATCCCCCGGCGCAGAGAACCTGCTAGGCTCAGCGCCCAGACCTACTTCGGAAAGCATTCACGGATGAATAATCAGACGCCTCGTTCGAAAGGGCTGCGAGCCTTCAATGCCCTGTGCGCCACCTGCCTGATCGGCGCGCTGATCTATCTGCTGACGATGGGCGTGCACGCCGTTGCCGTGGCCGCCATGCTGGTTTCCATCGCCGCAGTGGCTGTCCCGCTCACCTGGGGCGACGGCGGCATTCTGGAGGTGGTAACCGGGACGGTCGAGGCGATCATCGATGGACTTCTGGCCCTCATCGAGGGGATGATCAGCGCCGTCTCCGGCCTGTTCAGCTAGCCGCCGGAGCACGACCGGAATCACCCGCCGCGCCGGAACCCGGCAAGGCAACTCCCTTCCAGCGCATCAGCGCTACTGAATGGACAGGCGTCAGTCCGTAAAACGCCAGACATGCCCGTAACCGTCGACGTGACATCCGCTGACTCACTGGAAGTAGCACTCGCAAGATTGAACCGCCAGGTAAGCACCGAACTGGGCCGCCGCTGGTACAAGCGGCGGTTCGGCTACTTCGAGAAGCCTTCGGCGCTGCGCCGCAAGCGCAAGCAGATGGACAAACTGGCCATTGCCTCCGGCGGCGGCCTGTGCCTGAAAATCGGGCTGAAGGAGCAGTTCTGCAGACATGCAGGCAGTGGCGTCGGCCGCTGACGTCGGTGCAGGCGCACTCGCTCAACCCGGTGACTTGGCCTAACCTCGATAGCGCACGCTCGCTTACCCCCAAGGAAGCCACATGAACGTCAAACGGATCATTGCCAATCTTCACGCAGCGCAACCAGCGGAAGTGGATGAGTTCTATCGGCTGATCCTGGGCCTCGAACTGGTCATGGACCATGGCTGGATTCGCACCTATGCCGGTTCCGAGAGGATGGCGGTGCAGGTCAGCTTCGCCAGCGAGGGCGGCTCGGACACGCCAGTGCCCGACCTGTCCATCGAGGTGGATGATCTCGACGAGGCGTTGCGGCGTGTCGCGAAACAGCGGATTCCCATCGAGTACGGGCCGTCGCATGAGCCCTGGGGCGTTCGCCGCTTCTACGTCAGGGACCCGCTCGGCAACCTGATCAACATCCTCCAGCATGTCTGAAGCGCCTCTGCGCGCGTCGACGATCGAGACCCTGAACATGTTCATCCCCCTAGCCACTGCGGTACTGCTCGGCCTGGCGACACCCCTGGCCCATGCTGACGACTCGAACCCGCCTGACGGGCTGCTCAGACCCAATGCCGAGGAGGCCGCGGATGTGATCGCGGCGCTGACCGGCCTCGAGCAGATGCGTGCGGAGATGACCGTGACGCTCGGCACCTGCGTGCCTGCACTCGAGGCGCAACACCCTGGGCAGATCGCCTGCACCTTCGCCCTGAAAGTCGGTGCAGGCAGCTCGGAATCACAAGCGGACTTCTACAAGATCGACGACGCATGGCAGGCTCAGCCAAGCGTCTCCCAGGACCTGCTTCCATTTCCTGATCCGGCGCTCTAATGTGGCTGCTCGCGGCCCTGGCAGAGCCTCTGCGGATTCGCCGGGCGGCCGCGTAGACAGCCACGTTCCAGCCAATCAGCAGGCACTCCATGAATCTCGAAACAGCCGTTGCCTTTTCCGCCGTGGCCGGCATCGCAGTCGTCAGCCCCGGACCGGCGATCCTGCTGGCGTTACGCAATGGGCTGAGCTTCGGCGTGCGGGCGGTGGTGTGGTCGTCGCTGGGCAACATCATGGGCCTGTTCTGCCTGTCCGCCGCGGCGATGCTGGGCCTGGGGCTGCTGCTCAAGTCCTCGGCCCTGCTGTTCAGTGTCGTCAAGGTGCTGGGTGCCATGTACCTGTTCTACATCGGCCTGCGCCATCTGCTGGGGCGTGCCTCGCTGCTCCAGGTGGAGGCCAGCCAAGCCGCCGAACGCCGCGCCTACAGGCCCTTTCGGCTCTATCGCGAGGCGCTGTTCATCGCCGCGTTCAACCCCAAGCCGATCCTGTTCTTCACGGCGCTGTTTCCACAGTTCGTCGACACCCGTGAGCCGTTGCTGCCGCAGTTCTTCATCCTCACCGGTATCTTCATGCTGCTGTCGTTCATCACCCTGGTCGCCTATGCCTCGCTGGCGGCACGGGCCAGGCAGGCATTGCAGCGCCCCTCGTTCGTGACCTGGGTGAACCGGGTATTCGGCAGCGTGTTCATTGCCTTCGGCGCAGCGCTTCTTGCGCTGCGGCGTTAGAACCGAGGCCCTCGACGTCGTCCAGCGCCGGGCAGTAGCGCCCTACTCCGGCGCGCAGTGAAAGCGGTTCTTGCCGGCGTGCTTGGCCACGTACATGGCCTGGTCCGCCTGTTTCAGCAGGTCCGCGCCATTGTCGGCCTGCAGCGGATACAGGGCGGCGCCCACGCTCGCCGATATGCGTGCCGGATGGCCGTCCAGGTCGAACGGCTGCGCCAGGACATCCAGCACCTTGAGCGCCACCGCCGCGCAATCCTGGCGGCTGTGCAGGCTGGCGAGCAGGATGCCGAATTCGTCACCGCCGAAGCGCGCGACCATATCGCTGCTGCGCACACAGCCTTCCAGGCGCCTGGCGGCCATCTGCAACAGGCAGTCGCCTGCCGTATGACCGTGGCGGTCGTTGATCGCCTTGAAGCCGTCCAGATCGATATACAGCACGGCGCACAGCTGCTCCTGACCGCGTACCGCGTCGAGCGCCTGGTCGAGCCGCTGGCGGAAGCGGACCCGGTTGGCCAGGCCGGTCAGCGCATCGTGCTGCGCCTCGTGGGACAGACGTGCCTCCAGGCGCTTGCGCTCGGTGACGTCCTGCGCGACCAGCACCAGGAACGCCGGGTGGCCCTGGCGCTTGCGCACGACGCTCACGGCCTCGCACACCCAGAGCAGCGAGCCATCCTCGCGGCGGTAGGTCTTCTCGATCTCCGGGGAAAGCGCGCCGCCGTCGCTGGCCAGCTGCTCGCGCAGGAAAGTCCGGGCGGCGCTGGCCACCTCGGGGTCGCTCAGGTCGAAGATGTTGCCGCCCTGCAAGCGCTCGGGCGGGCGTCCGAGCATGCGCGAGAAGGTCTCGTTGACACGCAGGATCCGGCCTTCGGGGCTGATATGGGCAATGCCCATGGCCGCCTGGTGGAAGGTCGCACGAAACAGCGCTTCGCTGCCTTGCAGGGCATCGGTCGCCGCGCGCTGGCGGACCAGCATCAGCGCCAGCACGCCGACGAACAGCATCACCACCAGGGAGACACCGACAGCCGCCAGCAGATAGGTGGTGCGGCGCTGCAGGGTCGTGGCCATTTCCTCGTCGTAGGCCGTGGCCACGGTGACCATCAGCGGATAGTCGGCCATGCTGCGGTAGCTGACGATACGGGCGACGCCATCGAGCCCCTGGCCGCTGTCGTAGAAGTCGTCGGTACGGCGCTGTTTCTGCCGCTGAAACCAGGCCAGCACCTCGCCGCTCAGGCCGAACTCGCTACGTGCGCCGATCTTGCGCGCGCGCACCACGCCATCCAGACCGCCGAGTTCGAGCAGCCCCTGCGCGCCCAGGTCGACCTGTTGAAAGAAGTGCGTGACGTCCTGCGGACTGATGGCCATCACCACCACCCCGGCGAAACGGCCGTCCGCGTGCTCGATACGCAGCGACATGGGGATCAGCCAGCGCTTGGACACACGCCCGAAGACCGGCTGGCTGATGAACAGATGGTCGATGCGCGCAGCGCGTTGCGCAGTGAAGAATTCGCGATCGGCGTAGTTGACCGGGCCGGTGCTCCGGCTGCTGCTGACGATGTCGCCATGCTCGTCCACCACGCTGATGATGGTGAACATCTCCTCGCGGATCACCCCCTCCTCGACCCAGCGCCGCAGGTCGATCTCCCTGCCCTGCAGACGGTACTGCTCGCGCACGAACGCCGCCACCTGCTCGGCCGCCTTCAGCGCGCGGGACACCTGCTGCTCGAAGGCGATGGCCAGACTGGCATTGGCCTTCATTTCCGCCGCCAGTGCCTGCTCACGCTCGAAGGCGATGCGCTGCAGGGTGATCAGCCAGACAACCAGGATGAAGACGCTCGCCAGTACCACCAGCAGGTTCAGGGGCGTTGCGGTTCGGGGGCCTCTGGCGACGCGTTCAGGTGCGTCACTCGGCTGTCTGGGCGGGGTCATCGCCTTGTTCTCCAGGGCATCCACGGGCTGTATCCTGCTAGTCGTTGGGCGAGGAGCACGCCCCTGAAACCCGCTATCGTTCAGCGTCACGGGGCTTGATCCAGCGCCTTGCGTTGAATCATAGGCACTGCCGCGCCACTGTGCTGCCATCAGTCTGCAACGGATTTTGCCCGATAATGCGGCATGCGGCAGACTGACACCCCTGCTTGACCCATCATGGCAAGCCGAGCGACATCGGCGCCGATCCTGCTGATTTTCTTCGACAATCGCTACCCTCGAGGCACGTCTTGGACACCACGGTCTTTCTCGCCGTCATCGCCGCCGCTGCCCTGCATGCCGGCTGGAACGCCCTGCTCAAGATCGGTCTCGACCGCTTCCTGACCGCCACCCTGATCCAGGTCGGCGCCGGCCTGGTGGCGCTCTGCGCACTGCCGCTGGTCGCCGTACCGCAGGCCGCAGCCTGGCCCTGGATCGCGCTGTCGGCCGTGCTGCACATCGGCTACAACTTCTTCCTGGCCCGCGCCTACCAGTACGGCGACCTGGGCCAGGTCTACCCCATCGCGCGCGGCAGCTCGCCGCTGATGGTCGCCCTGCTCTCGCTGCTGCTGTTGCATGACGGGCTGGGCACCCAGCAGCTGCTGGGCCTGCTGGTGCTGGTGATCGGCATCTGGTTGATGGCGCTGCGCGGCGGCCACCACCAGGCCCCGCAGCGGGCGATGCTGTTCTGCGCCCTGATGACGGCCCTGTTCATCGCCGGCTACACCCTCAGCGATGCCATGGGCGCCCGCGCCAACGGCGATGCGCTGAGTTATTCGCTGTGGTTGTTCAGCGTCAACGGCGCGGTGATGGCGGCGGTGCTCGCCGTCAGCCGCGGGCCGCGCGCCTTTCTCCAGCTGGGCCCGCACTGGCGCGGCGGGCTGGCCGGCGGGGCGATGTCGATGGCGGCCTACACCATCGTCATCTGGGCCATGACCCAGGCACCGGTGGCCCTGGTGTCGGCGCTGCGCGAAACCAGCGTGGTGTTTGCCGTGCTGCTCGGGGTGCTGTTGCTCAAGGAACCCATGCGACCGATCCGGCTGCTGGCGTGCGGGGTGATCGCGCTCGGCGTGGTGCTGATGAAGCTGGCGTAGCCGATTCGAGGACCGACATGGCCGATACCCCTCGCGCGGCACGCTGCAGAGGCTGACCCGGCATTCCGCTCGGGAACCCGAAGCCGCCTTTGTGGTTCTGTTGAACAACGGGGGCCGAGGCGTCGACCGTTTTTCCGTCATGTGCCGGCGGCATGCTGGCCAGGCTGACTGCACGGACACCCACGTGGTGCCAGCCCTGTCGGCCGTGGCAGCCCCGTCAGGCCGCGGCGCCAGCGGCTGGTCCCGGAAGTTTTTTGCCCGCCAGGCAGGCTTGCGGCACACTAGCGCCCTTCCCGAGCATCCGCTCGTTTATCTGCTCAAGAGTCCGTATGACCCGTTCTCCCTTGCGCCGCATGGCCTTCAGCGCGCTGCGCCGCCTGCTGTACCTCTGGGTACGCTCGGAAACCATCAACCAGTCCGCCTTCACCCTCAAGCTCGATCGCAGCAAGCCGGTGTTCTACGTGCTGCAGCAGCCCTCGGTGAGCGACCTGGCCGTGGTCGACCGCGAGTGCACCAAGGCCGGCCTGCCGCGCCCGGTGCTGCCGGTGGCCGTCGGGGAACATGTCGAGCCGGCGGCCTTCTTCTACCTGACGCCGGAACCGGACTGGTTCGGCCGCCAGGACAAACGCGGGATTTCGCCCACCCTGGATCGCGTCGTCAGCGCCCTCGGCCAGCATGCCGTGGATGACGCGCAGATCGTCCCGGTCAGCGTGTTCTGGGGGCAGTCGCCGGATCGCGAGACCAGCGCCTGGAAACTGCTGTTCGCCGACAGCTGGGCCGTTACCGGCCGCCTGCGCCGCCTGGTCAGCATCCTGATCCTCGGGCGCAAGACCCGCGTGCAGTTCTCCACACCGATCCACCTGCGCGAACTGGTCGAGCAGGACAAGGGCCAGGAGCGCACCCTGCGCATGGTGCACCGCATCCTGCGCGTGCACTTCCGCAACCAGAAGGCCGCCGTGATCGGCCCGGACGTGTCGCACCGGCGCAACCTGGTCAAGGGCCTGGTCCACGACCCGCTGGTACGCCAGGCCATCGTCGACGAGGCCGAGCGCGAGAAGATCAGCCTGGAAAAGGCCGAAGCCCAGGCGCTGCGCTACGGCAACGAGATCGCCTCGGACTACACCTATACGGTGATCCGCTTCCTCGAGCTGGTGCTGTCCTGGTTCTGGAACAAGATCTACGACGGCATCAAGGTGCACAACATCGAGGGCGTGCGTGACATCGCCCAGGGCCACGAGGTGATCTACGTGCCCTGCCACCGCAGCCACATCGACTACCTGCTGCTCTCCTACCTGCTGTTCCGCAACGGCCTGACGCCGCCGCACATCGCAGCCGGCATCAACCTCAACATGCCGGTGATCGGCGGCCTGCTGCGCCGTGGCGGCGCCTTCTTCATGCGCCGCACCTTCAAGGGCAACCCGCTGTACACCGCAGTGTTCAACGAGTACCTGCACACCCTGTTCAGCAAGGGCTTCCCGGTGGAGTACTTCGTCGAGGGCGGCCGTTCGCGTACCGGGCGCATGCTGCGACCGAAGACCGGCATGCTGGCCATCACCCTGCGCAGTTTCCTCCGTTCGCATCGCCTGCCCATCGTCTTCGTGCCGGTGTACATCGGCTACGAGCGCGTGCTCGAAGGCCGCACCTACCTGGGCGAGCTGCGCGGCGCGAGCAAGAAGAAGGAATCGATCTTCGACCTGTTCAAGGTGCTCGGCGCGCTCAAGCAGCGTTTCGGCCAGGTGTCGGTCAACTTCGGCGAGCCGATCAAGCTCGGCGAATTCCTCGACCAGCAGCAACCCGGCTGGCGCCAGCAGGAGCTGGGCCCGCAATACCGGCCGAGCTGGCTCAACGAAACCACCAACCGCCTGGGCGAACACGTGGCGCGCCACCTCAACGAGGCGGCGGCGATCAACCCGGTCAACCTCGTCGCCCTGGCACTGCTCTCCACCAGCAAGCTGGCGCTGGACGACCGCGCCCTGGCGCGCGTGCTCGACCTGTACCTGGCGCTGCTGCGGGCCGTGCCCTACTCGCCCCACACCACCCTGCCGGAAGGCGACGGCGCGGCGCTGATCGAGCACGCCAAGGGCATGGACCTGCTGGCCGAGCAGAAGGATGCCCTGGGCAAGATTCTCTACCTGGACGAGCAGAACGCCGTCCTGATGACCTACTACCGCAACAACGTGCTGCACATCTTCGCCCTGCCGGCACTGCTGGCGAGCTTCTTCCAGAGCAGCGCACGCATCAGCCGCGAGCAGATCCTGCGCTTCACCGGCGCACTCTATCCCTACCTGCAGTCCGAACTGTTCATCCGCTGGGAGCAGAGCGAACTGGAAGGCGTGGTCGACCAGTGGCTGGCCGCGTTCGTCGAGCAGGGCCTGCTCAAGGTCGAGGGCGACGTCTACGTGCGTCCGGCACCCAGCTCCCGCCAGTTCGTCCTGCTGACGCTGCTGTCGCGCTCGGTGGCGCAGACCCTGCAACGCTTCTACATGGCCATCGCCCTGCTGCTCAATGCCGGGCAGAACGCGATCAGCGCCGAGGAGCTGGAGGACCTGTGCACGGTGATGGCCCAGCGCCTGTCGATCCTGCACGGCCTGAATGCGCCGGAGTTCTTCGACAAGAGCCTGTTCCGCCACTTCATCCAGAGCCTGCTGGACCAGGGCGTGCTGCGCCAGGACGAGGCCGGCAAGCTCAGCCACCACCCGCTGCTCAGCGAGCTGGCCGAAGGCGCCGCCAAGCGCGTGCTGCCGGCCGAGATTCGCCTGTCGATCCGCCAGGTGGCGCTGGACCGCAACGAGGACGAGCCGGCCAGCGTCTGACGCCGCTGCCGCACCGGGTGGATGTCGTTTTCCCCATCCACCCGCATGGCTCGATACGCCAGGCGTGAACCAAAGCGAACCTGGCAGGCGTCTGGCAGTCAGTCGTCAAGCCACACACCGGCAGGAGGCCCGGCCATGATCGACTCCCTGATGTTGAGCGCTGCACGCATCACCACCCTGGCGGCCGGGCAGATACTGACCAACGCCAGTGGTTTCTTCTTCCGCCGCGAGCAGCGGCTGTTTCTCGTCACCAGCCGCCACGTCGTGCTCGACGAACCCAGTGGCCATCAACCCGACAGCCTGCAGATCGAACTGCATACCGACGCCAGCAACCTGGCCAGCACCGTCAGTTTCTCCATCCCGTTGTATGACGGCGAGCAGCATCTGTGGCGGCAAGGCATGGACAGCGCCGGCGAGATCGATGTGGCGGTGATCGAACTGGATCAGGCAGCCCTTCCCCATGACGGCGCCTATCACGCCTTCACCCCGCAACACCTGCTGCAGCCTGACGAAGATGTCGAGATCGGCTCGACGCTGCTGGTGGTGGGCTTCCCGCTCGGCTTCCAGGACAGCCTGCACCGCATGCCGGTCGCCCGGCATGCCGGCCTGGCCTCCTCGTTCGGCCTGCGCTTTCAGGGGCTCGGCTACTTCCTCACCGATGGCCGCACCCATCGCGGCATCAGCGGCGCACCGGTGGTCAAGCGCGCCGAGCTGGACAGCGAACTGCCCTGGCGCCTGCTCGGCATCCACTCCACGCGCCTGCTCGGCAACCGCGACGAGGATCAGGACGAAGCCCTGGGCCTCAACTGCACCTGGTATGCCGATATCCTGTTAACGCTGACCGAATCACCCGCCCCGTAGGAGCGGCTTCAGCCGCGAGCGCTTCGCCGCAGCGCGCGGCGGCCTCAGGCCAGCAGCAGCGGCAGGAGCAACGCGGTGCCGATACCCAGCAGGCTCATGCCCAGGGCGGCGAACGCGCCGCACTCCTCGCCCTCCTGCAAGGCATGGGCGGTGCCGATGGCGTGGGCGTTGATGCCATAGCTCAGGCCGCGCGCCGCCGGATGATCGACACCGGCCCAGCGCAACAGCAACGGCCCCAGCGCCGTGCCGATCACCCCGGTGAGCATCACCATGACCGCGGCCAGCGACGCGACCCCGCCGATCTGCTCGGCCACCGGCATGGCGATCGGCATGGTCACCGACTTCGGCGCCAGGCTCATCACCACGCTCCAGTCGGCGCCCAGGGCCCAGCCGATGGCCAGGGTCAGGCTGACCGAGAGCACGCCCCCGGCGAACAGGGTGATCATGATCGGCCAGAACAGCTGGCGGATGCGCTTGATGTTGTGTTGCAGGGGGACCGCCAGCGCCACGGTGGCCGGACCGAGCAGCCAGGCCACCGGCTCCGCACCGGCGCGGTAGGTCGCGTAGTCCACCCCGCACAGCAGCAGGGTGGTGACGATCAGCGTCACCGAGACCAGTACCGGCTGCAACACCAGCCAGCCACTGCGGCGATACAGCCAGGCAGCGATCAGGAAAGCGGCGAGCGTCAGGGCGATGGCAAACAGCGGGTGGTGAGTCAGCAGCGTCATCCCTTGCGCTCCTGGCGGCGAATCAGCGTCTGCAGCAACCAGCCGCAGAATGGCACCGTGACCAGCAGCGACAGCACCAGCGCCGTGGCGATCACCGGCAGCTCGCCGAGCAGCAGGTCAGTGCTGGTCATGATCCCCGAGGCCGGTACCGCGAGCAGCAGCGGCAGGTAGGGCAGCAGGCCGCCGGCGGCCTGTTGCAGGGGCTCGGGCACGGCGCCGCGCCACATCAGCCAGACCGAGAGCAGCAGCAGGCCGATGATGGACGCCGGCAGCATCGGCAACAGCCAGTGGTTGAGGGCCACGCCAAACAGTTGCAGCAGGACCAGCCAGAACAGGCCACGCACCATCATGATCTCGATTCCTCCTTATGGCGCCCACGACGGAACAGCGGGCGCGGCTCAATGACCGAGCGACCATACAACACACTGAGCCCGTCGAGGCCCTTGAGTGCATCGGCCACCGACTTGTCGGCACGCACGGCGAAGGCATCGAAACCACACTGGCGCATGTGCGCCAACTGATCGCGCAGCACGTCGCCCACGGCCCGCAGCTCCCCACGCCAACCCAGGCGCGTGCGCAACAGGTAGGCCTGGCTGTAGCCACGGCCATCGCGGAAGCTGGGAAAGTCGATGGCGATCAGCGTCAGGCTGGCGAGCAACGGCTGCAGCGCTTCCGGCTCGTCATCCACCTGCAGCAACAGGCCATCGGCGCTCATCGCCCTGCCCTCCAGCACCGCCACAGGCTGCCGTGCGCGCCAGGCCGCCAGCGGCAGGATCAGCGGCGCCGACGGGGCGTCGTCGCCGTCGTGCAGCTGCCAGGGATCGTCATCGACGATACGGGCCTGGCCCCCGACCAGGCGGATCAGGTTGTTCATGCCGCCACCTCCCGGCTGTACACGCGCTCCTTGAAGGGCTCCAGGCCAATGCGCTGGAAGGTGTCGAGAAAGCCTTCGTTGACCTCGCGGTAGTCCACGTAGGTGCGCACGATGCGCTCGATCACCTCGGGCACCTGTTCGGCGGCGAAGGACGGGCCGATCACCTTGCCCAGCGCCGCCTGCCGGCCCTGGCTGCCGCCGAGGGTGAGCTGGTACCACTCGCTGCCGTTCTTATCGACGCCGAGGATGCCGATGTTGCCGATATGGTGGTGACCGCAGGCGTTCATGCAGCCGGAGATGTTCAGGCTGATCTCACCCAGATCATGCAGGTAGTCGAGGTCGTCGAAGCGCTGCTGGATGGCCTGTGCAACGGGAATCGACTTGGCATTGGCCAGCGCGCAGAAGTCGCCCCCCGGACAGGCGATGATGTCGGTGAGCAGGCCGGCGTTGGCGGTCCCCAGGCCGGCGGCCATGGCCTGCGTCCACAGCGCGTGGAGGTCGGCCTTGCGCACGTCGGGCAGCACCAGATTCTGCTCATGGGCGACGCGGATCTCGCCGAAACCGTAGCGTTCGCTCCAGTCGGCCAGCGCCTCCATCTGCTCGGCGCTGACATCGCCGGGCGGGGCGCTGATGCCGGGTTTGGTCGACAGCAGCACGCTGACGTAGCCGGGAACCTGATGCGCCATGACATTGCGCGAGACCCAGCGGGCGAAGGCCTCGTCGTGTGCCAGATAGGTGCCGAAGTCGAGATCGATGGCATCCAGCGGCACGTAGGCCGGCTTGCAGAAGGAGGCCGCAACGCGCTGGTACTCGTCGTCGGTGAGCTGCGCCGGGCCATCCTTGATCATCTGCCATTCGCGCTCCACCTCGGCGGCGAACGCCTCGATGCCCAGCGCCTTGACCAGGATCTTGATGCGCGCCTTGTACTTGTTGTCGCGCCGGCCATGGCGGTTGTACACGCGCAGGATGGCCTCGACGTAGGACAGCAGGTCACGCCAGGCCAGGCCCTCGCGCAGCATCCGGGCGATGATCGGCGTACGTCCCAGGCCTCCGCCGACCAGTACGCGCAGGCGCAGCTCCTCTGCCTCGTCGCGGTAGAGCTGCAGGCCGATGTCATGCACCTGCACCGCCGCGCGATCCTCCTCGGCAGCGCACAGGGCGATCTTGAACTTGCGCGGCAGGAACAGGAATTCCGGGTTGACCGTCGACCACTGGCGCAGGATTTCGGCCAGCGGGCGCGGGTCGAGGTACTCGTCGGCGGCGACCCCGGCGAAGGCCTCGGTGGTGATATTGCGCACGCAGTTGCCGGAGGTCTGGATGGCGTGCATGTCGTGCTCGGCCAGCCAGTCGAGGATGTCCGCCACGCGCTCCAGCTCGATCCAGTTGAACTGGATGTTCTGCCGCGTGGTGAAGTGCCCGTAGCCCCGGTCGTATTCGCGGGCGATATGCGCCAGGGCGCGCATCTGCCGTGCCGACAGGGTGCCGTAGGGAATCGCCACGCGCAGCATGTAGGCATGCTTCTGCAGGTACAGGCCATTCTGCAGGCGCAGCGGCAGGAACTCCTCCTCGCTCAGCTCGCCACTCAGGCGCCGCTGAATCTGGTCGCGGAACTGGGCGACGCGCTCGCGCACCAGCGCGCGGTCGTAGTCGTCGTATTGGTACATGCCGGCTGCCTCCTGATCACGGGGTGTCGACTATGCCTGCCGGCCGTGCACCGAAAACAGCGCCAGAAAAGCCTAAAAAAACCGGATCAGACGGACCGGGGAACGACCGGCAACCGGCTCTGATCAGCGCGGCGCGATGTCGCAGGGGGCGCGCCACTGGGCGCCTGACCGCAACGCTGGACGCCTTGATCGACGCGACCTGCAGCCAGCCGAAGGCGTTTCCGGAGCGCCGACCGGGGGCATCTGATCTGCTTTTTTAACGAAAACCTGAGCCTGTTTTGCGAACAGCCCCGCTCGGATCATGGCGCCAGCCTGATAAACGCCTGATGAGGGCAACGCACATGACCGACCTGATTCCCGCGCGGAACCTCGACACCGCCAAACCCATCCGCCTGACCCCGGCCCAGGCCGGCGGCCCGATTCACACCCGCAGTTTCAGCGGGCGCTACCGCAACCTGCGCCTGCTCGGTGCCGGGCTGCTGTTCCTGCTGTTCTTCGGTACCGCCTGGATCAACTGGAACGGCCGCCAGGCCGTGCTCTGGGACCTGGACAACCGCCAGTTCCACATCTTCGGCGCGACCTTCTGGCCGCAGGATTTCATCCTCCTCTCGGCCATCCTGATCATCGCCGCCTTCGGCCTGTTCTTCATCACCGTGCTGGCCGGCCGCGTCTGGTGCGGCTATGCCTGCCCGCAAAGCGTGTGGACCTGGATCTTCATGCGCGTGGAACAGATCACCGAGGGCGATCGCGGCCAGCGCATCAAGCTCGACGCCGCGCCCTGGTCGCTGCAGAAGCTGGCACGCCGTGGCGCCAAGCACGCCCTGTGGCTGGCGGTGAGCCTGGTCACCGCGCTGGCCTTCATCGGCTACTTCACGCCGATCCGCACGCTGACCCTGGAGCTGGCGACGCTGCAGGTCGGCGCCACCACCGCGTTCTGGGTGCTGTTCTTCACCGCCGCCACCTACATCAACGCCGGCTGGCTGCGCGAGAAGGTGTGCCGCGACATGTGCCCCTACTCGCGCTTCCAGAGCGTGATGTTCGACAGCGATACGCTGGTCATCTCCTACGACGCCGCCCGTGGCGAGAACCGCGGCCCGCGCCGCAAGGACGCCGACTACAAGGCCGAAGGCCTGGGCGATTGCATCGACTGCACGATGTGCGTGCAGGTCTGCCCCACCGGCATCGACATCCGCGATGGCCTGCAGCTGGAATGCATCGGCTGCGGCGCCTGCATCGACGCCTGCGACAGTGTGATGGACAAGCTCGGCTATGCCCGTGGCCTGGTGCGCTACAGCTCCGAACACGAACTGGCCGGCGGCAAGACCCACTGGCTGCGCCCGCGCCTGGTCGGCTACGCGGCGATGCTGGCGGTGATGATCGGCGCCTTCGTCTGGGCGCTGAACGAGCGGCCGCTGATCTCCCTGGACGTGACCCGCGACCGGGGGCTGTTCCGCGAGAACGCCCTGGGCCAGATCGAGAACATCTACAGCCTGAAGATCATCAACAAGACCCAGCAACCGCGCAGCTATGCCATCGCCCTGGTCGAACCCGGCGACTTCGAACTGCACGGCCCGCGCACGCTGAACCTGGCACCGGGGGAAATTCGTGACCTGCCGCTGAACGTGGCACTCACCTCCGCCGAAAACGCTGCCAGCACACGCACCCTGGAGTTCGAGGTCCGCGACCAGGCCAACCCGGACAGTCGCGTCAGCACCCAGAGCACCTTCCTCGCGCCGCTGCGTTGAGGCCTGGCACGGCGTGCTGCCTCCTCAACCGGAGCGCCCCTCTCTCCCCACGGGGAGAGGGTGCAGGCACGCCTCACCTTGCTCCATCGCCGGGTGGCGACAGCACGCTCGCACCCGCGCCCCCTCTTCACCGATTCACGAGGCACTGCCATGTCTGCCGCTCACCCCGTAAAGTGTTCGCCCATACCCTTTGCTGCGGTGAACCAGGACAGGATGAAGCGCTACGAAAAATTCGCCGACGAGATCGCCGAACTGATCCGCACCGGCGTGCTCGGCCCCGGCGAGAAGGTGCCCTCGGTGCGCCACGCCAGCCGGACCTACGGGGTCAGCCCGTCGACTGTGTTCCAGGCCTACTACCTGCTGGAGGATCGCGGCCTGATCCAGGCGCGGGCGCGCTCCGGCTACTTCGTTCGCGAACACGCCAAGCGCCCCCTGCACGAACCCGAGCTGACCAGCCACGCGGCCCACACCACCGACGTGGACGTCAGCGAGCTGGTGTTCTCCGTGCTGGCCTCGCTGAAGGACCCGCACACCGTGCCCTTCGGCTCGGCCTTCCCCAGCCCCGACCTGTTCCCCCTGCCGCGCCTGGCCAAGAGCATGGCGCATGCCCTGCGCATGCTCTCGCCGCACGAGATCATCGCCGACATGACCGCCGGCAACGCCGACCTGCGCCGGCAGATCGCCCTGCGCTACATGGTCAGCGGCGTGATGCTGCCGATGGAGGAACTGGTGATCGGCAACGGCGCCATGGAGGCGCTCAACCTCTGCCTGCAGTGCGTGACCCAGCCCGGCGATCTGGTGGCCATCGAATCGCCGACCTTCTACGCCTGCCTGCAGGTGCTGGAACGGCTGCAACTCAAGGCCGTGGAGATTCCCGTGCACCCGCGCGAAGGCATCGACCTGAGCGCCCTCGAACAGAGCCTGGAGCAGTTGCCGATCAAGGCCTGCTGGTTCATGAGCAGCCTGCAGAACCCGCTCGGCGCCAGCATGAGCGAAGCCAAGAAGCAGGCGCTGTACGAACTGCTGGTCAAGCACCAGGTGCCGCTGATCGAGGACGATGTGTACGCCGAGCTGTATTTCGGCAGCCACCCGCCCAAGCCGGTGAAGAGCTTCGACCGCGAGGGCCTGGTGATGCACTGCAGCTCCTTCTCCAAAAGCCTGGCGCCGGGTTACCGCATCGGCTGGGTCGCCGGCGGACGCTATGCCGAACAGATCGCCCGACTCAAGCTGATGACCACCATCTCGCCCTCGGTGCCGGCCCAGGCGGCGCTGGCCGACTACCTGCAGCACGGTGGTTACGACCGCCACCTGCGTAAGCTGCGCCATGCCCTGGAGATGCAGCAGAGCGCGATGCTCGCCTCGGCCGCCCGGCACTTTCCCGCCAGCACACGAGTCACCCGCCCGGCCGGTGGCTACTTCCTCTGGTTCGAGTTTCCCGAACGGCTGGATTCGCTGCAGCTGCTGCGCCTGGCCCTGGCCCAGGGCATCAGCCTGGCGCCGGGACCGATCTTCTCCGCCAGCCAGGGCTTCCGCCACTGTGCGCGGCTGAATTACGGCCATGCCTGGAACGCACGCAGCGAGCAGGCCATGGAAGTGCTCGGACGGCTGGTGGCGGGGCTGCTCTGACGCCGCGCACGTGCCCTCGTAGGGTGGATGACGCTTTTTCATCCACCACACAGGCCACCACGGTGGATCGGTGAAGCGTGATCCACCCTACGCCTCGCCATCCACCCATCCATACCCCGTAGGGTGGATGACGCTCTTTTCATCCACCACCCGGGCCACCACGGTGGATCGGTGAAGCGCGATCCACCCTACGCCTCACCATCCACCCATCCATACCCCGTAGGGTGGATGACGCTCTTTTCATCCACCACACAGGCAGCCACGGTGGATCGATGAAACGCGATCCACCCTACGCCTCGCCATCCAGCCCCATCCGTACCCGTAGGGTGGATGACGCTCTTTTCATCCACCACCCAGGCAACCACGGTGGATCGGTGAAGCGTGATCCACCCTACGCCTCGCCATCCACCCATCCATCCATCCATGCCCGTAGGGTGGATGACGCCTTTTTCATCCACCACCCATGCAACCAGGGGGCGGCCCTACTTCCACCAGTACTCCACCTGCACCCCGAAGTTGGAGCCGTTGCGGGCGCTGCCGAAGGCGCCGTTCTCGGACAGTGCCGAGCCGTCGGCCAGCAGGTTGGCGGCCCGTTGCGCCGCCTTGTTCCAGCTGGCGTAGGTGTAGTACAGGCGAATTTCCGGGCGCTGCCAGAAGCCCGGGCCGGCCGGCGACCAGGTCGGCGCGATGGTGAACTTGGTCAGTTTGCGCGTACCACCGGGAGCCTCGACCTGATCGCGGCCGAGCTCGCCCACCAGCTTGAACTGCTCGGTGAAGGCATAGCTGGTACGGCCACCGACGGACAGCCAGTTCTGGTCCGCGCCATCCGGGCGCTTGTCCTTCTGATACACCAGCTGCACCTGGCCACCGAGACGCGGGGTCAGCTGGAAGTCGAAGAACTCCACCAGCCGCCAGCTGCTACTGCTGTTGTCCAGGGTCGGGTCGCCGGTGTATCCCAGGCCGGTGCCCGGCCCACGCCCGTACTGCAGGGCGAAGGTATTGACGCCGCCGAGGACGTCCTGCTGCTTGTGCTGCGCGGTCACCGCCCAGCCACTGTGGCCGTCGGTGCTGTCCGGCTTGTCGATGTAGCTGACGCCGACTTCCAGCTCGCCACCCGGATTGACCTTGAAACCACCGACGTTGAAGTCGTGGCGGTTGATGTAGGGCTCCTGATCGTAGTTGTCCTTGCGCGAGAACACGTAGCTGTACTTGAGATCACCGATGACCATCTCGTCGATACCGAAGCCGGTGGCACTCTGGTTCCAGTAGTAGAAGTCGGAGATGTGGATGTCGTTACGCTTGTAGAAACGTCGCCCGGCCCACAGCGAACCGCCATTGAGGGCCGGCATGTTGCTCCATTCCGCGTACATCTGGTTCATCCGCGCGAAGCCGTAGTCACCGGTGAACTTGGGCGTGTGCCCGTACTGGTTGTAGAGCTGCGCCATGCCCTCGACGCTGATCACCGAACCATCATCGAGTCGCAGCAGGTCCTGGCGCAGGTCCAGCTCGGCGTACTGCTCGCACTCGTTGCCCAGGCGGTACTTCGATTGCGCCCCCGGCAGCTGGAAGCATTGCTGGGTGCCGCCGGTATCCGCGCCACCGATGCCGCTGCGCACGTAACCGCTGAATTCGACGGCCTGTACCTGCGGCGTGGTCATGGCCAGCGCCAGCACGCAGGGGACGCCGAGTGAACAGGTGAGGCGTTGCTGTGTGGTCTTCATCGTTGCTCCTGATTGTTGTTATTGAGCGATGCTGCGGATTACCGCCGCAGCGGCGGTTTCGTTGCCCTGCTGCAGCGTGGCCCGGATGCACTCCCGGGCGGCTGGGCAGCCCCGGATTGCATCCGGGCTGGACGATCAACCTCTCTTCAAGTGCGCGACCTTGCCGTCACCGGCCTGGCGCTTCTTTGCCAGCAGGCGCTCGCCGCTCTGCGCGTCGAACAGCAGCACCCGGCTCGGCTCGAAGCGCAGCGCCAGGCTGGCGCCGACCTGCGGCACCTGGTCCGGCGCGAGGCGGCAGCAGACCTTGGTCTGGTTGAGGTTGACGAACACCAGGGTGTCCGGCCCGGTGGGCTCGGTCACCTCCACCTCGGCGCAGATGCTCGGTGCCTCGGCGGCGCCGTCAGCGGCCAGCTGGATCTGCTCGGGGCGAATGCCGAGGATCAGGTCGCGGTTCTCCAGGCCCGGTGCCAGATCCCCCAGCGGCAGTTCGCAACGCGCCTGGCCGGCGACCCCGAGCGCCGAGTCGAGTGCGGCCCAGCACTGGCCATCACGGCGTTGCAGGCGCACGGGGATGAAGTTCATCGGCGGCGAGCCGATGAAGCTGGCGACGAACAGGTTGGCCGGGTCGTTGTAGATCTGCTGCGGCGTGCCGAACTGCTGGATGATGCCGTCCTTCATCACCGCCACCTTGTCACCCAGGGTCATGGCCTCGATCTGGTCATGGGTGACGTACACCGTGGTGGTCTTCAGACGCTGGTGCATCAGCTTGATTTCGGTGCGCATCTCGACGCGCAGCTTGGCGTCGAGGTTCGACAGCGGCTCGTCGAACAGGTAGATCTTCGGCCTTCGCGCCAGCGCCCGGCCCATGGCCACGCGCTGCTGCTGCCCGCCGGAAAGCTGGCCGGGCTTGCGCTGCAGCAGATGTTCGATCTGCAGCAGCCGGGCCACCCGGGCCACCTCCTCGTCGATGGCGGCCGGCGCCAGCTTGCGCATCTTCAGACCGAAGGCGATGTTGTCGCGCACGCTCATGGTCGGGTACAGCGCGTAGGACTGGAACACCATGGCGATGTCGCGATCCTTCGGGCTCATGCCGCTGATATCGGCGCCATCGACCTCGATAGCGCCGCCGCTGATGTCCTCCAGCCCGGCGATGCAGTTCATCAGGGTGGATTTGCCGCAGCCGGACGGGCCGACCAGGATCAGGAACTCACCGGAGTCGATCGACAGCTCGATGTTCCTCAGGGTGTCCGGCAGACCGCTGCCGTATGACTTGTTGACGTTGCGCAGTTCGAGGGTAGCCATTTCATTTCTCCAATCGCCGAGGCGTCAGCCCTTCACCGCGCCGGCCGTCAGGCCGCGCAGGAAATACTTTCCGGCCACGATGTAAACCAGCAGCGTCGGCAGCCCGGCGATCATTGCCGCGGCCATGTCGACGTTGTATTCCTTGGCGCCCGTACTGGTGTTGACCAGGTTGTTGAGGGCCACGGTGATCGGCTGCGCGTCACCGCTGGCGAACACCACGCCGAAGAGGAAGTCGTTCCAGATCTGGGTGAACTGCCAGATCATGCAGACCATGATGATCGGCACCGACATGGGCAGCAGGATGCGCCCGAAGATGGTGAAGAAGCCGGCGCCATCGAGCCGCGCCGCACGCACCAGGGCGTCGGGCACGGTGACGTAGTAGTTGCGGAAGAACAGCGTGGTGAAGGCGATGCCGTAGACCACGTGGACCAGCACCAGGCCCGCGGTGGTGTTGGCCAGGCCCAGCTTGCCGAGGGTGAACGAGGCCGGCAGCAGCACGGTCTGGAACGGCAGGAAGCAACCGAACAGCAGCAGGCCGAAGAACAGCTGCGAGCCACGGAAGCGCCACATCGACAGCACGTAGCCGTTCAGCGCACCGATCGCGGTGGAGATCAGCACGCCTGGCACGGCGATCTTCACCGAATTCCAGAAGTAACCGTCGACCACGCCCCAGGCCTTGACCCAGCCGATGAACGTCAGGGTCTCGGGCCAGGACAGCAGGTTGCCGCTGCGGATGTCCTCGGGCGTCTTGAGGCTGGTCAGCAGCATCACCACCAGCGGCACCAGGTACAGCGCGGCGGCGAACAGCAGGGTGGCGTGGATGGCCAGACGGCTGGGGCTGAGCGCCCGCGTCCGGCGCTTCGTCCCCAGGCGGTCATTAGTGGTGGGTCGCGGCGCGACGCTCGCATCAGTCATGGCGTTTGCCCCGCAGTTCGGAATAGAGATAGGGCACCAGCAGCGAGAGGATCGCGGCCAGCATCAGCATCGCGCTGGCCGAACCGATGCCCATCTGGCCGCGGCTGAAGGTGAAGGAGTACATGAACATCGCCGGCAGATCGGAGGAGTAGCCCGGCCCGCCCGCGGTCATCGCCGCCACCAGGTCGAAACTCTTGATGGCGATGTGCGCGAGGATCATCACCGCGCTGAAGAACACCGGGCGCAGGCTCGGCAGGACGATGCGCAGGTAGATGGTCGGCAATCCCGCGCCGTCCACCTGGGCAGCGCGGATGATCGACTGGTCGACGCTGCGCAGGCCGGCCAGGAACAGCGCCATGACGAAGCCCGAGGCCTGCCATACGGCGGCGATCACCAGGCAGTAGATGACCCGGTCCTGATCCACCAGCCAGTCCAGGCGAAAGCCTTCCCAGCCCCAGTCACGCAGCATCTTGTCCAGGCCCAGACCGGGGTTGAGCAGCCACTTCCAGGCGGTGCCGGTGACGATCATCGACAGCGCCATGGGATACAGGTAGATGGTGCGGATGAAGCCTTCGCGGCGGATGCGCTGGTCCAGCAGCACCGCGAGGAACACGCCGATCAGCAGGCTGATGCCGATGAACAGGCCACCGAACACCAGCAGGTTCTGGCTCGCCACCCACCAGCGGTCGTTGTCCATCAGGCGCATGTACTGCTGCAGCCCGACCCACTTGTAGCTGGGCATGAAGCTGGAGTTGCTGAACGACAACACCAGGGTCCAGAGGATGTAGCCGTAGAAACCGACCAGCACCACCAGCATGCTGGGCGCCAGCACCAGCTTGGGCAGCCAGCGTTGCAGCATGTCGAGGGGCGAGGCCTTGGTCATTACCGGGGTGAGACTCATCGGGCAGTACCAGTCAGCGCAGTGAAATTCGGGCCGAACGCTGCCCCGACCAGGCCAGGGCCCGGTCGTGCGAGGCAGGGTTCAGGAGAGGGGCCGGGCGTGCCGGCCCGCTGGTGCTACTGGGCGGCCTTGATCGCCGCGTAGATCTGCGCGCCGGCCTTGCTCGGGTCGGCGTCCTTCTCGCTCATGAAGTTGGTCACCACATCGAAGATGGCGCCCTGCACGGCGAGGTTGGTGGCCATGCTGTGGGCCATGCTCGGCTCCAGCTTGCCCTGCTTGTCCGCGTCGAGGAAATCCTTCATCGAGGCCTGGGCACAGCTGTCGAACTGGCTCATGTCCAGGTCGGCGCGCACCGGGATCGAGCCCTTGTTCTGGTTGAACACGTACTGGAACTCGGGCTCCAGGGCGATGCGCGCCAGGGCGTGCTGGGCAGCGATGTCGCCTGCGTCCTTGAGCCGGAACATGGCCATGGAGTCGATGTTGTAGGTGTAGCTGCCGGCCGTGCCGGGCATCGGCACGCACTGGTAGTCCTTGCCCGCCACCTTGCCGGCGGCGGTCCACTCGCTCTTGGCCCAGTCGCCCATGATCTGCATGCCGGCCTTGCCGTCGATCACCTCGGCGGTGGCCAGGTTCCAGTCACGTCCGGCGCGGTTCTCGTCCATGTAGGTGGAGAGCTTCTTCAGCGCGGTGAACACCTCGGTCATCTGCGGGCTGGTCAGGGTCGCCTCGTCGTTCTCGACGAACGCCTTGTGGAAACCGTCGGCGCCCATGATGCTCAGCACCAGGCCTTCGAACACGGTGCTGTCCTGCCAGGGCTGGCCACCGTGGGCCAGGGCGACGAAACCGGCGGCCTTGAGCTTGTCACCGGCGGCGTAGAGTTCGTCGAGGGTGGTCGGCGCCTTGTCGATGCCGGCCTTGGCGAATACCTGCGGGTTGATCCACAGCCAGTTGACCCGGTGGATGTTCACCGGCACCGCGACGTAGTGGCCGTCGTACTGCATGGTGTTGGCAACGGTCTTCGACAGCAGGCCATCCCAGTCGTTGGCCTTGGCCACCTCGTCCAGCGGCGCGAGCAGGTCCAGCGCCCCCCACTCCTGCAGGTCGGGCCCCTTGATCTGCGCCGCACCCGGCGGGTTGCCGGAGACCACGCGGGTCTTCAGCACGGTCATCGCGGCGGAGCCGGCGCCCCCGGCCACTGCGCCGTCCTTCCAGGTGAAACCATCCTTCTCGACCAGGTCACGCAGGACCTTCACCGCGGCGGCCTCGCCACCGGACGTCCACCAGTGCACCACTTCCACCGTACCTTTGGAGTCGGCGGCCAGGGCGGCGAAAGGGAACAGGGACGCGAGAGAGACGGCAGTGGCGATGCGAGTAATAGCGTTCATCGGAATACCTTTCTTGTTGTTATCGGGCAAGTCGTGGTGCTTGCGTTGTCAGGGAGTGTACTCAGGGTCGCCGGCGGCTCGGGTAACGAAAGGATGCATGAATGTCACTGCCTCGTTACATCGGCGGCGAGCGCCGTGGCCAGGCTCGGAGCCAGCGCCAGACGCGGCAGCAGCAGCGCCTGGTAGGCGTGGTAGAGGTCGGGTTTGCCCGGCCAGATGCTGGCAGCCGGCCGGTTGTCGCTGTCGAGTTCGTGGTGCCAGCTGCCACCGCGCAGGTCGATGAAGTGCGCGCCGATGAAGGCCCAGAACTGCCGGTACCACTGTTCGTAGAGCGCCTCGCCGGTGCGCTGCAACAGTGCCGCCGCTGCCGCGACGGCCTCGGCGTGCACCCAGTGCAGGCGTGCGCGAACCACCGGCTGCTGCCTCCAGTCGAGGCTGTAGACCAGCCCCGGCGCGCCGTCGGCCTGCCAGGCCTGCGCGCAGGCGCGGGCGAACAGACCCCGGGCGTCGGCCAGCAGCCAGTCCGGGGCGGCGCACCCGGCCTGTGTCAGCGCGGCCTGCAGATGCAGCAGCAGGCGCGCCCACTCGAAGGCGTGGCCAGGCGTACTGCCGTAGGGGCGAAACGGGTCGGCGCGGCGCTCGGCGTTGTACTCCGGCAGCGCCTGCCACTGCGCATCGAAATGCTCGAGCACCACATGCCCGCGCGCGGCGGCGTGCCGATGGATCAGGCGTTCGGCGATGCGCAGCGCACGCTGCAACCAGCGCGTATCGCCGCTGACATCGGCCAGGGCGAGAAAGGCCTCGGTGGCGTGCATGTTGCTGTTCGCCCCGCGGTAGGCCTCCTCGTCACGCCAGTCAGCACTGAAGCTTTCGCGCAGTGCGCCCTCCTCTTCGCTCCAGAAGTGCCGTTCGATGATCCCGATGGCGTCATTGAGCAGCGCCTGCGCGGCGGGACGCCCCGCGACCCTGGCGGAGCTGGCCGCCAACGCGACGAAGGCATGCAGGTACGCGGACTTGCCGCCGCTGCGCGTCGCATCGCTGAACCAGCCGCCATGCGTCTCGTCCCACAGCGCACCGCGCAACGCGGCGAGGCCATGGTCGACCAGCGCAGCGTAACCAGGCAGGCCCTGGATGTGAGCCAGGGCGAAACAGTGGGTCATGCGCGTGGTGTGGATCAGTTCGGCCACCGCCCCCTCGGCGACGCGCCCCTCGGCATCGAGCGCGGCGAAGCCCTGCTCGACCTGCGCCCGCCGCGCGAACGGCAACAGGCGCAGGCCTTCGTCGGCCAGCCAGGTGAGGTGGGCGGGCTGGCGCAGCCAGCTGTCTGGATTCAATGCGGCTCCGCTCATTGTTCTGGTTCCCTGCAGTTGGGGCCGAGCGCCGCACAGCAGCGCGGCAACGGCGACGAGACAGGACAGACGACGGCGCATTCGGCCCGCGCGGCCCCGGCTGGATGAAAAGCCGGATGCCGCTTCACCCATCCAGCAGAAAGGTGCGCTGCGAAACGCCCAGCAGCCACTCGTCCCCGCAGCGGATTCTAACGAGCGCCCCATCAGCGCCAGGTAACGAACGGGTCTGCCTTTGTCACCGAACGGTGACATTCAGTCCGGCGTGCGCGGCAGGCGCAGGGTGACGCGCAGGCCGCCCTCCCGCAGGTTGCGCAGGCTCACTTCGCCGCCATGGCTATGGGCGATGTTGCGGGCGATACCCAGGCCCAGGCCATAGCCCTGCTGCTGGCCGGCCAGGCGGAAGTGCGGTTCGAACACCTGCTCCAGGCGCTGCTCGGGCACCCCCGGCCCTTCGTCATCGACATGCAGGACAAAGGCCACGCCGTCGTCCTCGATGTGCAGGTGGGCATTGCTGCCGTACTTGCGGGCATTGTCGATCAGGTTGCCGATGCAGCGCCGCAGCGCCAGAGGCTTGCCCGGATAGGCGCTGCTGGCCTGGCCATCGAGGGTCACGCTGCCGTTGCCCGCTGGCGCCAGGTAGGGCTCCACCAGGCAGTGCAGCAGGTGGTTGAGATCCACCGGCTCGATGTTCTCGTGAATGTCGGTGTCCTTCACGCATTGCAGCGCGCCTTTGACCAGCAGCTCCAGGTCGTCCAGGTCGCGGCCGAACTTGGTCTGCAGGCCTTCGTCGTCGAGCAGTTCGACACGCAGGCGCAGGCGCGTGATCGGCGTGCGCAGGTCATGGGAAATGGCGCTGAACAGCTGGCTGCGTTCGGTCAGGTAACGGCTGATGCGCTCGCGCATGGCATTGAACGCACGGGCCACTTCCACCACCTCGCGCCCACCGCCTTCGGCCACCGGCTCCACCTCCGCGCCCAGCGACATGTGCCGCGCGGTGCGGGCCAGGCGCTTGAGCGGGCGACTCTGCAGGTGCACCAGCAAGCCGATGAACAGCAGCAGGAAGACGCTGGTCAGCAGGATGAACCACAGCTGCTGCGCGGGCAGGATGGGTTCCTCCAGGCTGGTGTAGGGCTCGGGCAGCAGCGAGGCGATGTACAGCCACTCGCCCGGCGCCAGCTGGATCTGTGTCACCAGCACCGGCGGATTGACCGGTTCCAGGGTCAGGGCGTAGTGCGCCCAGGAGCGCGGCAGTTCGTCGAGCTTCAGGCCGCCATTGAAGATGCGCAGGTCCTCCGGGCTGACGAAGGTCACCGAGATGTCTGCGCTGCTACCCAGGGACTTGTGCAGCACCGCGGTCACCGCCTCGGTCACCGCCTGCGTGCGTGGCGTGTTCGGCAGCAGCTTCATCTGCAAGGGGCGGTCGTTGAGGCTGACCACGAAGCGCGTGCCGCCCATGCTGCGCAGCTGGTCGAGAACCAGTGGCCGGTAGGCGACCGGCAACGAGCGGAAGTAGCGCACGCTGGCGGACATCGAGTGGCCCAGGCTGCGGGCCGTGGTGACCAGCCCTTCGAGCTGGGTGGCGCGCAACTGCGACAGCCAGATGACGCTGGACAAGGTCTGCGCCGCGAGTATCGCCAGCAGCGTGAGCAGCAGCATGCGCCCCAGCAGCGAGCGTGGCAGCGGCAACCAGCGCCGTGGCTCAGCGCCCATCGCCGGCCTGCACGCTGACCATCGCCGCCAGCTGATAGCCGCTGCCGCGCACGGTGCGGATCAGCCGTGGCGGCTTGTCGGTATCACGCAGGCGCTGACGCAGGCGGCTGACGGCCATGTCGACGATGCGCTCCAGCGGCATCACCTCACGGCCACGGGTGGCGTTGCCGATGGTGTCGCGGTCGAGAATCTGCTGCGGGTGATCGAGGAACAGCTTGAGCAGGGCGAAATCGGCACCGGAGAGGATCACCTCCTCGCCGTCGCGGTGGAACAGCCGGTGGCTGACCATGTCCAGGCGCCAGTCCTCGAATGCCAGCACCTCGCCGCTGCGCTCCTGGGTGAACTGCGCGCGACGCAGCAGCGCCTTGATCCGCGCCAGCAGCTCGCGCGGGCTGAACGGCTTGCCGAGGTAGTCGTCCGCCCCCAGTTCGAGGCCGATCACGCGGTCGGCCTCGTCGGAGCTGGCGGTCAGCATGATGATCGGCACCTGGGCGAAGCGCTGGTGGCCACGCACCCAGCGACACAGGCTGAAGCCGTCCTCGTCGGGCAGCATCACGTCGAAGATGACCAGGTCGGCCGGCTGCGCGCACAGGCTCTGGCGGAATGCGCTGCCATCGGGCACGGCGCGCACCGCGAAGCCGACACGGCTCAGGTAGGTTTCGAGCAGTTCGCGAATTTCCTGGTCGTCATCGACCAGCAGTATCGACTTGCCGGGCTGGCTCATGGTCCACCCTCCTTGTTGTATTCATGCCGCCACGCGCCGCACTAGTCGGCGCCGTACGCCTGCTGCAAGGCCACGCCGGCACCGGTCAGCCCCGGGTACTCGGCCGTCACCAGCCACACCGGAATGCCGTCAAGGTAATGGCTCATGCAGCCCTTGTCGCTGAAACTCTTGGCAAATCCACTGGCGAGAAAACGCTCGGCGAAACGCGGCACGACGCCGCCGACGATGTACACGCCGCCACGCGCGCCAAGGGTCAGCACGTTGTTGCCGGCAACCCGTCCCAGCCAGCGGCTGAACTGCTCCAGCACCTGGCCGGCGAGCGGCTCGCCCGCCAGACCGGCGGCGCTGATCGCGGCAGGCGTCGAATGCACCTGCGGCTGCCCGTCCAGCGTGCAGATCGCCCGGTACAGCGCCAGCAGGCCGTTGCCGCTGAGCACGTCCTCGGCGCGCACGTGGCCCAGCTGCTGGTGCAGGACCTGCCACAGCTCGGCCTCGCGCGGGCTGCCGATGGGCAGGTCGACATGGCCGCCCTCCCCCGGCAACACCAGCCAGCGACCGTCCTCCAGCCCCAGCAGGGTGCCGACGCCAAGCCCGGTGCCAGCGCCGATCACCAGCGCCGGACGTCCGGCCTGGGCTTCGCCAGGGCAGACCTGGAGGCGCTCGCCGTCACGCAGGCGGGTCATGCCCAGGGCCATGGCGGAGAAATCGTTGATCATCAGCAGGTGCTCGATCTGCAGCGCCGCGCAGAAGGCGGCTCGCTCGATGCGCCAGTGATTGTTGGTGAAGCGGAACAGATCACCGCTGACCGGCCCGGCACAGGCCAGGCACACGGCATCCACGGCGCCCAGGGGCAGGCCCTGGGCATGCAGGTAGGCGGCAATGGCCTGCTCGGGCCCAGGAAAATCGGCGGTGGCCAGGACCTGCACCGCCTGCAGTTGCTCGTCACGCCACAGGGCGAAGCGTGCGTTGGTGCCGCCGATATCACCGACCAGCGCCAGCTTCACGGGCGCAACTCCCGCAACAGGGCGCTGCACAGAAGGGCTACCTCAGGGGCATGAGGGGGCATGCTTTCGACTCCAAACCGGAATTATTTTTGTAGTTCAGACAACGCACGACACAGTAAACCGGAAAATCATGCCCTTCAATCGGATTAAAGTAGTGATAACAACAATATTTCACAGAACACGTGACGCACGTCCCGAGCCCCTGCGGCAACGGACGGGGCGCCGCCGCATTCACGCCTCGGCATGACCCCGGACAATATCCGCGGCATGGCCGCCCCCTAGACTCGCACTGTCCATGGGCGCACGGCGGGCGCGATCCGCCGCCCTTCCGGTAATCCGCACGGAGAAGCAACATGTCACCCGATATCGTCATCGTCGGCGCCGGCCCAGCCGGCCTGTGCCTGGCCAGGGCCCTGTCCGGGCACGGTCTGTCGATCATGCTGCTGGAGCGCCAGGCCGAGCAAGCCCTGGCCGACCCCGCTTTCGACGGCCGCGAGATTGCCCTCACCCATGGCTCGCAGGCACTGCTCGAGCGTCTGGGGTTGTGGTCGCGGCTGCCCGCCGAGGATGTCGCCGTGCTGCGCGATGCCCAGGTGTTCAACGGCCCTTCGCTGTTCGCCCTGAAGATCCGCGCCGAACAGGCCGGCGCCGAACGGCTCGGCCACCTGGTGGCCAACCAGGCCATTCGCCGCGCCGCCTATGAGGCCGTCCGTGCATGCAGCGACGTGCACCTGCTGTGCGACACCCAGGTGCGCGCCATCCAGTCGGGCGAACACGAGATCAAGCTGGTCCTGCAGGACGGCCAGGTGCTGCAGCCGCGCCTGCTGGTCGCCGCCGACAGCCGCTTCTCGGACACCCGGCGCCAGCTCGGCATCGGGGCGCAGCTCAAGGACTTCGGCAAGAGCATGCTGGTGTGCCGCATGCAGCACGAGCTGGAGCACCAGCAGGTGGCCTGGGAGTGGTTCGGCTACGGCCAGACCCTCGCCCTGCTGCCGCTCAACGGGCGGCAATCGTCGACGGTGCTGACCTTGCCGCCACGCGAGATCGAACGCCTGCTGGCGCTCGACGAGTCCACCTTCGCCCGCGAGATGGAGCAGCGCTTCGACCGCCGCCTGGGCGCCATGCAACTGCTCGGCAGCCGCCATGCCTACCCGCTGGTGGGGGCCTACGCGCGGCGCATGGTCGGCAAGCGCTGCGCGCTGCTCGGCGATGCCGCGGTGGGCATGCACCCGGTCACCGCGCATGGTTTCAACTTCGGCCTGATCGGCGTGCAGTTGCTGAGCGAGGCCCTGCTGGCGGCCCACGCCAGGCACCAGGACATCGCTGCACCAGCCACGCTGAGCCGTTACGAGCGCCAGCTGCGCCTGGCCACCTGGCCGCTGTACCAGGCCACCAACCTGCTGGTGGAGCTGTACACCAACGACCATCTGCCCGCCCGCCTGCTGCGCGGTGCCGGCCTGCGCATGGCCGAGGGCCTGCTGCCACTGAAGAAGGGCATCGCCCGCCATCTCACGGCCCGCGCCTGAGCCGCCCCGCGGGCGCGGCGCACCCGGCGCGCCCTCGACCGGCTCATCTGATACGCATCAGACAGCACTTTCTGAGTCTGTTTTGTTTTACCCGGCCTCCCTACAGTTTCGCCATTCGCGCGGCTGCGCGCGCATTACTGTATGGAAGGTTACCGCGATGCAATCTGCTGCTTCCCACCCGGCCTACAACTACAAGGTCGTCCGCCAGTTCACCCTGATGACCATCGTCTGGGGTGTCGTGGGCATGTGCACCGGCGTGCTCATCGCCGCCCAACTGGTGTGGCCGGAACTCAACTTCGACACCCCCTGGCTCAGCTTCGGCCGCCTGCGCCCCCTGCACACCAGCCTGGTGATCTTCGGCTTCGCCGGTAGCGCACAGTTCGCCGCCAGCTACTACGCGCTGCAACGCACCTGCCAGACGCGCCTGTTCTCCGACGGCCTCGCCGCCTTCACCTTCTGGGGCTGGCAGCTGACCATCCTGATCATGCTGGTGACGCTGCCCATGGGCCTGACCACCACCAAGGAATACGCCGAGATCGAGTTCACCGGCGCGCTGTGGATGGCTGTGGTCTGGGTCGCCTACGGCATCGTGTTCTTCACCACCCTGACCCGCCGCAGGACGCCTCACATCTATGTCGGCAACTGGTTCTTCGGTGCCTTCATCCTGGTCATCGCCATCCTCCACGTGGTCAACCACCTGTCGATCCCGGTGAGCTGGTTCAAGTCCTATTCGGTGTATTCCGGCGCCACCGACGCCATGGTGCAGTGGTGGTACGGGCACAACGCCGTGGGCTTCTTCCTCACCACCGGCTTCCTCGGCATGATGTATTACTTCGTGCCCAAGCAGGTGAACCGGCCGGTGTACTCGTACCGCCTGTCCATCGTGCACTTCTGGGCGCTGATCACCCTGTACATCTGGGCCGGCCCGCACCACCTGCACTACACCGCCCTGCCGGACTGGGCGCAGAGCCTGGGCATGGTGATGTCGATCATCCTCCTGGCGCCGAGCTGGGGCGGCATGGTCAACGGCATGATGACGCTGTCCGGCGCCTGGCACCTGCTGCGCACCGACCCGATCCTGCGCTTCCTGGTGGTGTCCCTGGCCTTCTACGGCATGAGCACCTTCGAAGGCCCGATGATGGCCATCAAGACCGTCAACGCCCTGTCCCACTACACCGACTGGACCATCGGCCACGTGCACGCCGGGGCCCTCGGCTGGGTGGCGATGATCACCTTCGGCTCGCTCTACCACCTGATCCCGAAGGTCTTCGACCGCGAGCGCATGTACAGCATCGGCCTGATCAACGCGCACTTCTGGCTGGCCACCATCGGCACCGTGCTGTACATCGCCTCGATGTGGGTCAACGGCATCACCCAGGGCCTGATGTGGCGCGCGGTCAACGAGGACGGCACCCTCACCTACTCCTTCGTCGAAGCGCTGGAGGCCAGCCACCCCGGCTTCGTGGTGCGCCTGGTCGGCGGCCTGTGCTTCCTCAGCGGCATGCTGCTGATGGCCTTCAACACCTGGCTGACCCTGCGCGCCGGCGAACGGGCCACGCAGCCTGCGCCGGAGGTCGCTCATGCCCGCTGAGGCCTGGGGGATACTCGCGCTGCTGCTGTTCTACCTCGGCGTGCAGATCAGCCTCGGCCGAGCGACGCAGCGCGAGCTCGACGAAGCGACCATGCTGCCCTTCGTCGACGACCCCGAAGTGGCGCGCCGGGTGGAACGCGACACCGGGCGCAGCACCAGCGGCTGCGCCTGCCCGGGGGCCTGCGACGGACGTTGCGAGCACCTCGGGGAGCGCCTGTTGTAGCGCCTCAGACCCACTGATCGTTGCGCTTGCGGCGCACGCGCAGCATGGTCGGCAGGATCAGGCCGAGCAGCAGCCCGGCACCGGCGATGCTGCCGCCGTAGGCCATGTAGCGCATCAACGCCTGCTGCTGTTCGTTGCCCAGTTGCGCCTGGGCATCGCGCAGTTGCGAGCGCGTGGTGGTCAGCTCGGCATCCAGCGCGCTGCGCGCGGCCTGCAGTTCCTCGATGAGCTTCTTGCGCGAGTCGAGGGTCTCCTGCATGCCCTGCACGCGCGCCTTCCAGGCATCGTCGATGCCCTTGAGCTCGGCGCTCAGGTCGGCGACCTTCTGCTCCAGCTGCGGCAGGCGCTCGGCCTGGCCGGGCACCGACTGCAGGTCACGACTGGGAATCCACACCGCATTGCCGCTGGCGCCGCGCACCTGGCTGTAGTCGCCCTGGGTACGCAGCAGCTCCACCTTCTCCCCGGACGTCAGCGTGCCGACGATGCGGTAGCCGTCGGTGGGGCCACTGCGCACATAGGTGTTGAGGCTGTCGCTGACCCAGCGCTGATTGCCGGCGGTCTCTTCGGCGTGCAGCAGGGTACTGCCGAGCAGCCCCCCGAGCAGCAGGCAGGCGCCCAGGGCACGGGTGTGGAGCGGAGCGATGCGACAGGAGAAATGACGGGATAAAAGCATGGGAGGATCTTCACGTGGCAGTCAGACGAACCCGGCGAGCGGGATGGGCGATGACGGCGAGCACGGCAAACGCGCTGCAACACGATACGAGCAGAATCTGCGACGAAGACGCCACACTAGCGGCAATTAGCCATCTACCCCTCCCCGTTCGGGCCGACAGCAGACAGACATTGGCGGACGGCTTCGAGTTCACTCGCCGCTGACGATGAACGATGGACGCAGCAGCGCTTCAACCATTGTGGCGCTGGACGAAGGCGCGAAAATCCGCCAGCGGCATCGGCCGCCCGAGCAGGTATCCCTGGAACTGGTTGCAGCCGTTGCTCGCCAGAAAGTGGCGCTGCGCCTCGGTTTCCACGCCTTCGGCGATCACCGTCATGCCCATGCTCTGGCCGAGGGCGATGACGCTGCGCACGATGGCCTCGCTGTTGGCATCGCTGAGCACGTCGCAGATGAACGAGCGGTCGATCTTCAGCTTGCTCAGCGGCAAGCGCTTGAGATGACTGAGAGAGGAGAAGCCGGTGCCGAAGTCATCCAGCGAGAAGCGCACGCCACGCTCCACCAGCGCCGTCATCTTGCGCGTGAGGTCCTCCATGTCATGCACGATCAGCGTCTCGGTCAGCTCCAGTTCCAGGCGCTGCGCGTCGATCCGATGCCGCTCGATCAGCCCGGCGATCTCGGCGACGAAGCTGTTCTGCGAGAACTGCTTCTGGCTGATGTTCACCGCCAGGTCGATGTCGCGGTACAGCGGCTCGTCCTGCCACTGGTGCAGCTGCTCGGCGGTCTGTTCCAGCACCCAGTGGCCGATGGGGATGATCAGCGCGGTGTGCTCGGCGTGGTCGATGAACTCCCCCGGCGCCAGCAGGCCGCGCTGCGGATGCAGCCAGCGAATCAGCACCTCGGCGCCGATCACCCGGTTGGCGCCGTTCAGTTGCGGCTGGTAGTGCAGGACGAACTGGCGCTCGCGCACAGCCGCGCGCAGGTCCCGGTCCAGCTCGGAGCGCTCGGCGGTGTCGGTCTGCAGGATGTGCAACAGGAAGAAGAACATCAGCATGGCCACCAGCGCCTGCACCCAGGAGCCGACCACGCGCACCTCGTCCGGCAGCGCATGCAGGTCGGTCGGCCGCCAGGTGGAGGCCGCCAGCGCGACGAACAGCAGCAGGCAGAACAGGGAGATGCCGTAGCGCAAGCCCATGGGCTCGTCGCGAAACGCCATCAGCGCCGCCACGGCCATCGGCAGCAGGTACAGGTGAGTGGCGCGCGGCGCGGCGAGCGTGGGCGGGTCGAGCAGCAGGGTCGAGGCGACCACGACCACCAGCAGTGCGCCGAACAGCACCAGGTTGGCGCTGAGCGCCCGGTTGCGCAGGGTCAGGAGGAAGACCGCCACGCCACTGAGAATGATCGCCAGGTCCATCAGGGCGATGGCCGTGTAGCCGTGCGAGAGAAAGAACAGCCCCCAGAGCACACCCATCCCGACCATGACCAGGCTGGCCAGCATGCGCATGCGCCGCTCGCGGCGCTGACCGACCAGCGCCAGGTCCGCGCCATGCCAGAGCTGGCGGACACGTTTGCCGAAGATCGAGAGTGATGGCATGGGAAAGTCCTTGAGCGATCACTCTCATTCTTGAAGCTGCTGGGCCGAATGCAAGTTTCGGCACCGCTTCAGTAGCGCCAGTGCGCCTTGCTGGCCAGGCGTTCGGCGAGAAAATCCAGCAGCAGACGCATGGCCGGCAGCATCTGCCGGCGACTGCCGTAGAGCGCATGGATGCCCAGTTCCGGCGAGCGATAGTCGGGCAGCAGCTGCACCAGCCGGCCCTCGCGCAGCAGCGCCTCCACCGAATACAGCGGCTGCAGGCTGACGCCAGCGCCGGCCAGCGTCGCCTCCAGCAGCACCATCGACTCGTTGGCGCTGAGGCTGCCGGAGACCGACACCGCAGTCGCCTCGCCCTGGTGCGCGAACTCCCACAGGCTGCGGCCGAAATAGGCGTAGGCCAGGCAGTTGTGCCGGGTCAGGTCCTGCGGATGCTGCGGCGTGCCCTGGCGCGCCAGGTACGCCGGGGCGGCACACACTACCGAACGACATACCGCCAGGTGCCGGGCGATCAGGTTGGGGTCGAGCTGGTTGGTGATGCGCAGCGCCAGGTCGATGCGCGCCTCGACCAGGTTGACGGCCTCGCTGCCGATCAGCAGGTCGATGTTGACCTGCGGGTAGCGGCTGGTGAAGTCGTGCAACGCATGCACCAGCCAGGCCTGGGCGAAGGACTGGCTGCTGGTGATGCGCAGCGTGCCGCGCGGCACGGCGTCCACGCCCTGCCCCAGGGCCTGCATGCGCTCGGCCAGTGCCAGCATCTCGCGGCACTGCGGCAACATCTGCTCGCCGGCCGCCGTCAGGCTCAGCTTGCGCGTGCTGCGGTGCAACAGGCGCACTCCGGCCCAGCCTTCCAGCTCGGCCAGGTAGCGCGAGACCATGGCCCGCGACATGTCCAGCGCCTCGGCCGCAGCCGTCTGGCTGCCGCGCTCCAGTACCTCGACGAAAACCCGTGCCGCTGTCAGTCGATCCATAATTCGCTCGATTCATGCAACAAACATGACCAGCTTACGGGGCTTTTCGCTCGCCAGGTAGCGCATAAGATGCGCCCCTCACCTGCCTGGAGACCACCATGTCCCTCACTTCCCGTTTCTTCGCCGGCCTCGGCCTGCTCGCCGTGGCGGCTGGCGCCCTCGCCCAGCCCCTGACCCTGGACATCTACAACCCGCGCGAGAATGCCGTGTTCCCGGTCAGCTCGACCCTGATCAGCGGTGAGAAGGACGCCATCCTGGTGGACGCGCAGTTCTCCAACACCGAGGCCCAGGCCCTGGTCGAACGCATCCGCGCCAGCGGCAAGCGCCTGACCACCATCTTCATCAGCCATGGCGATCCCGATTTCTACTTCGGCCTCGATACCCTGACCCGCGCCTACCCCGACGCCAAGGTACTGGCCACCCCGGCCACCGTCGCCTACATCGAGAAGACCCGCGCGCCCAAACTGGCCTACTGGGGCCCGATCCTGAAGGACAGCGCCCCGGCCCGCACCCAGGTGCCCGAGCCCCTGCAAGGCAATGCGCTGGAACTCGAAGGGCAGCGCATCGAAGTGGTCGGTCACGACCCACAGCACACCAGCCTGTGGATTCCCGCCATCAAGGCCGTGGTCGGCGGCGTGCTGACCAGTGCCAATATCCACCTCTGGGTGGCCGATGCGCAGAGCGCCGAGGCGCGCCAGCGCTGGCTGAAATCCCTGGATGAACTCGAAGCGCTGCAGCCGACCACCCTGGTGCCCGGGCACTACCTCGGCAAGCCGGCGATGGGCCTCGACGACCTGCGTTTCACCCGCGAATACCTGCTGACGCTGGAGCAGCAACTGCCCAAGGCCAAGGACAGCCAGGCGCTGATCGCCGCCATGCAGGCGCGTTATCCCCAGCTGCAGGATGACAGCAGCCTGGAGCTGAGCGCCAAGGTGCTCAAGGGCGAAATGCAGTGGCCATGAGTGGCCGCATCCTGATCTGTGGCGCCTCGCGCGGACTGGGCCTCGGCCTGGTCCGCGCGTTCGTCGAGGCGGGCTGGGAGGTGCTGGCGGTGGTGCGCGAACTGCGTCCGGCCAGCCCGCTGGATGCCCTGCGCACCCGCCACCCACAGGCGCTGCAGGTGATCGCCTGCGACCTCGCTCGCCTCGACGCGGCCAGCACCCTCGAAGCCGCCCTGCATGGCAGGCGCCTCGACTGCGCACTGTTCAATGCGGGGGTCTATGGCCCGGGCCACCAGGACCCGCGCCAGGCCCTGTTCGACGATGTCGGTCAGCTGTTTCTGGCCAACGCGGTGGCCCCGATCCGCCTGGCCCAGTGCCTGGCCGAGCAGGTGGCCGACGGTGGCGTGATCGCCTTCATGAGCTCGCAGATGGCCAGCCTGACGCTGGCACGTGCCGCCGACATGCCGCTGTACGGCGCCAGCAAGGCCGCGCTGAACAGCCTGCTGCGCAGCTGGCAGGCGCAACTGCCACGCCTGCCCTGGAGCCTGCTGGCGCTGCACCCCGGCTGGGTGCGCACCGACATGGGCGGTGAGGCCGCCCCGCTGAGCGTGGAGCAGAGCGCCAGTGACCTGCGCCAGGTGATCCTCGATCAACTCGGGCGTCGCCAGTGCGCCTTCCTCGATCATCAGGGCCAGTCACTGCCCTGGTGACGCCCCGCCACACGCCTGCCCGTGCCTCGCCCGAACGAGGCACAGGGTCTTCGACGCTCCCGCCCCGCCGCCCGCACAACCTCACTGCATTCGCACACAGCTATACAATTCTTTTACAAAACTAGATTTTGTACATATATTGAATAGCAACATGCCTCATGGACGCCGTACCGGGCGCCCGTGAACGCTCGAACTCGACACGCTGCGCAATCCGGCAACCCTCTTCTCCCCCCTTTCTTGGTTGCCGGATTTTTTTATTCATCGCCCGTCGCCGCCGGGCCACTCGCTGCACGGCTGGACGCGGCCACCACCAGCCCAGGAGGAAGCGCCCATGGCGACCTCGCTTCGACCGCTGCCAGCAGCCCTCCTGGCGCTGCTCCTGCTGGCCTGCGTCACCGCGCCGGCCTGCGCCCAGGGCAGCTGGCGTGCCCAGGTGCCACAGGCGACCCTGATCGGCAGCGGCGACTTCAGCTGGTTCGGTTTCTCGGTATACAACGCCAAGCTGTGGAGCCCGGTGGCGCAGGTGGACTTCTCGCAGCCCTTCGCCCTGGAGCTGACCTACCGGCGCCGCATCAGCCGCGACACCCTGGTGGACACCAGCCTCGACGAAATCCGCCGCCTCAACGGCGAGCCGCTCGATCGCGAGCAGCAGGCAGACTGGGTCCGGCAGATGCAGCAGGCCTTCGTCGACGTCGAGGACGGCACGCGCATCACCGGCGTGTTCCTCCCCGGCCGGGGCTGTCGCTTCTACGTCAATGGCCAGCTGCAGCACGTCATCGAGGATGACGAGTTCGCCCGCGCCTTCTTCGCCATCTGGCTCGACCCGCAGACCCGCAGCCCGAAACTGCGTGCCGCGCTGCTCGGCCTCAACCGATGAGGAGTGCCATGAGAACGCCTGCCATCCTGCTCGCCTGCCTGCTGCTGGTCAGCTGCGGCCAGGTTCCCGTCGAGCGCTACGCCGACCAACGCCCCGTACTGGACCTGCCCACCTTCTTCAGCGGTCCGGTACAGGCCTGGGGCATGTTCCAGGATCGTTCCGGCGAAGTGATCAAGCGCTTTCACGTCGACATCGACAGTCGCCGCGACGGCGACAGGCTGATTCTCGACGAGCGCTTCCTGTACAGCGACGGCACGCGCCAGCGCCGGGTCTGGACCCTCACGCCGGACGGCGCCGGGCGCTGGCTCGGCAGCGCCGACGACGTGGTCGGCCAGGCCGTCGGCGAAGTCGCCGGCAACGCCCTGCGCTGGCGGTATCACCTAAGTCTGCCGGTGGATGACAGCACCTACGTCGTCTACTTCGACGACTGGATGTACCTGATGGATGACGACACCCTGATCAACCGTTCCAGCATGAGCAAGTTCGGCATCGAGCTGGGCCAGGTCACGCTGTTCTTCCGCCGCGCGGCGGCCACACCATGAACACGCCACTGCTCGGCAGCCTGGGGACGCGCTACAAGGCGCTGGTCATAGGCGCCAGCGGCACCCTCGGCCAGGCCTTCTGCCAGCTGCTGCGCGCCGACGCCCACTGCGCCAGCGTGCGCGAGCTGAGCCGTGGCAGCTCACCGGCGCTGGACCTGGAAGCCCCGTCCAGCATCGCCGAGGCCGCCGCTGCGCTGGCCGATGAAGGGCCCTATCAGCTGATCGTGCATACAGCCGGGCTCCTGCATCGCGCCGGCATCGCCCCGGAAAAGAGCCTGGCAGCCATCGAGGCCGAGGCGTTGCAGGCGGTGTTCCAGGTCAACGCCCTGGGGCCCGCGCTGGTGCTGCGGCACTTTCTGCCGCTGCTCGACGCGCAGGGCGCCATGGCCATGCTCTCGGCCAAGGTCGGCAGCATCGGCGACAACCGCCTGGGCGGCTGGTATGCCTACCGTTCGTCCAAGGCGGCGCTGAACATGCTGATCAAGACCGCGGCCATCGAACTGGCGCGCAGCAAACCCAGGGCGCGCCTGCTCAGCCTGCATCCCGGTACGGTGATCTCCCCTCTGTCGCAGCCCTTCCGTGGCGCGCTGGCGGCTCGCCCGGCCGAGCAGGCCGCCAGGGAGCTGCTGCGGGTGATCGACAGCCTGGGAGCGGAGCACAGCGGCAGCTTCCATGCCTACGATGGTCAGCCGCTGCCCTGGTAGGGCGAGCTACGAGCCACCGAACAGATCGAAGGAGTCGAGCAGGCGCCAGGCGATTTCCGGCGTCTTTTCCATGGCCCGGCGAATCGCGGCGGGGATGCTCTGCCGGGTCTTGCGGCACAGCCCCGGATGCGCCTCGAAGTGCATGTGGATGCCACGCATGCTGCGCACCTCGCCATGGCTGGGCTCGATCTGCAGGCGAATGCCCAGCTGTTCGTACATGCGCTGCTGCATGCGCTGCAGGTCCTCCAGACTCTGCAGGCTCTCCAGGCGCTCGAGCAGGCGCTGCTCCTCCTGCCGGGTCAGCAGCAGCACACGCGTATCGGCGCCCGGCAACGCCAGCAGCTCATCGCGCTGACAGTCACAGGCACCCGGCGGACAGGGGTTACGCAGAGGCAGGGGTGAATTCATGCCCCTGATCATAGCCATAGCCAGGCGCGCTGCCCATCCACGCCCATCGGCCGGCTTGCCAGCGTGGCAGACTTCGTTAAGCTCACAGCATTCCCCCTCGATGCAAGGATGAACACCATGTTGCGCTTCACCACGTTCGCCGCTGGCCTGCTGCTCTCGGCCAACGTCTTCGCCCTGTCCCTCTCCGACCTGAGCCAGCAGGACGCCAGCGGCGGCCTGAAGGACGCCCTGATCCAGGGCGCCCAGGTGGCGGTCAAGCAACTGGGCACGCCCGGTGGCTTCAGCAACAATCCCGACGTGCGTATCGAACTGCCGGGCAAGCTCGGCAAAGCCGCCAAGACCATGAAGATGATGGGCATGGGTGCCCAGGTCGAACAGCTGGAAAGCAGCATGAACAAGGCCGCCGAGGCCGCCGTGCCGCAAGCCCAGGCGCTGCTGGTCGATGCCGTGAAGAAGATGACCGTGGCCGACGCCAAGGCGATCCTCAGCGGCCCGCAGGACTCGGCCACGCAGTACCTGAACAAGAGCAGCCGCGAACAGATTCGCGCCAAGTTCCTGCCCATCGTCAAGCAGGCCACCGACCAGGTCGGCCTGGCCCAGCAGTACAACGCCTTTGCCGGCCAGGCCGCCAGCTTCGGCGTGGTCGACGCCAAGAGCAGCACGGTGGAAGGCTACGTCACCGAACAGGCGCTCGATGGCTTGTTCGAGATGATCGCCAAGCAGGAAGCCAGCATCCGCGAAAACCCGGCCGCCGCCGCCACCAGCCTGGCGAAGAAGGTCTTCGGCGCGCTCTGAGCCAACCCGGCGCCTGCGACGCCCCGCAACGGGACGTCGCAGGCCCTCAGCCCACGGCGCGCAGCCAGACGAGCAGCTCGCTCGCCAGTGAGTCCTCTGCCGGGGCGGCCGGCAGGTACAGACAGTAGCGCGAGCCATCGCCGAAGAACCCCGACGGCGCCGCCAGAACGCCACTGCGAATGTCATCCTGCACCAGGTGCCAGGGGCCGATGGCGACCCCCAGCCCGGCGACCGCCGCCTGCAGGCTGAAGTAGAAGTGCTCGAACACCTGCCCGCCCTGCGCCTTGACGGACTGTCCGGCAGCCTGCGCCCAGGCGCTCCAGGCCGTGGGCCGGGTGCGCGTATGCAGCAGCGGCGCCGACGGGCGCAACCGGCCATCGGCGGTGAACCATTGCTCGACCCTGTCCGCGCGGCACACCGCCGCCACCTGCTCCTCGAACAGCGGTTCGCGGTGGTAATGCGCCGGGCAGGGAAAATCGTCGCGGCGAATGGCCAGGTCGATCCCCTGCTCGAAGGAAAAACCACCGCCGCCCGCCACCAGATGCATGGGCAACTGCGGATGGCGCGCCTGGAACTCGCTCCAGCGCGGGATCAGCCAGCGCATCAGCAGGGTCGGCTCGCAGGAGATCACCAGTTGGCGCCCGCGCCGGGCCCTGGCGCGCAGTTCAGCGACCGCCTGTGCCATCACCGCCAGCCCCTCCTCCACGGACCGGGCCAGCTGCCGCCCCTCGTCGGTGAGAAACACACGCTGCCGACGCCGCTCGAACAGCGTCACCTCCAGCTCGGCCTCGAGCAGGCGCACCGCGCGGCTGATGGCACCGGGGGTCACGTGCAACGCCTCGGCCGCACGGGCGAAGTGCTCCTCGCGCGCCGCTGCCGCAAAGCAGCGCAGGGCCGTCAGCGAGGGCAGGCGGACGCCAGAAGATGACGACTCAAGCTCACGATATGCATCAGAAATCATCGTTACAGACCCATGCAGCAAACGAGGAAAATATAGGCGTTAACTAACCGAGAGACACCATACCTCATGAGCGAATGGATAGTTGTAATCACCATCACCCTACTCGCCTGCATCAGTCCCGGCCCGGACTTCGCGCTAGTCTGCCGGCAATCGCTGATGCTGTCCCGGCGCGCCGGCCTGTTCACCGCTGTCGGCATCGGTCTGGGCGTGCTCGTGCACGTGGCCTACACCCTGCTCGGCCTCGGCCTGCTGCTGCAGCAGTCCGCCTGGCTGTTCACCCTGTGCAAGTTCGCAGGCGCCGGCTACCTGCTCTACCTGGGGCTGCGCATGCTTCGTAGCCGCCCCGAGGAACAGGAGACGAACAGCCCGGCGCTGGCCGTCGACGCCTTCGCCGCCCTGCGCATGGGCTTCCTCGGCAATGCACTGAACCCCAAGACATCGCTGTTCATCGTCAGCCTGTTCATGGGCGTGGTCAGCCCGCAGACCTCGCTGGCCAGCCAGTTGGGTTATGGCGCATTCATCGCCATCGCCCATGTCGCCTGGTTCGCCTTGGTCGCCCTGGGCCTGTCGGCGCAGGCCGTGCGGCTGCGCCTGCTGGCAATGCGGCAGCGCATCGAGCAACTGTTCGGCACCTTGCTGGTCGGCTTTGCCCTGTGGCTGGCCACGACCTCGCAACCACGCTGAGCGCCATGAAAAAGCCCCGCCGGGCTTGTGGCCGGGCGGGGCTTTCGTTTGCCGTTGCCGGTCAGGCGCAGGCGGCTTGCATCTGGCGATGCGTATCGATGAGGTGCTGCACCACGCCAGGATCGGCCAGCGTGGAGATGTCGCCGAGTGCAGCGTATTCGGCGGTAGCGATCTTGCGCAGGATACGGCGCATGATCTTGCCCGAGCGGGTCTTCGGCAGACCTGGCGCCCACTGGATGACATCCGGCGTGGCGATCGGGCCGATTTCCTTGCGCACCCAGTTCTTCAGTTCCTGACGCAGCTGCTCGGACGGTTCCTCGCCCGCGTTCAGGGTCACGTAGACGTAGATGCCCTGGCCCTTGATGTCGTGCGGTACGCCGACCACCGCGGCCTCGGCCACCTTGTTGTGGGCGACCATGGCGCTCTCGATCTCGGCGGTGCCCATGCGGTGGCCGGAGACGTTGAGCACGTCGTCGACACGCCCGGTGATCCACCAGTAGCCATCCTCGTCGCGACGGGCGCCGTCGCCGGTGAAGTACATGCCCTTGAAGGTCTTGAAGTAGGTGTCGACGAAGCGGTCGTGGTCACCGAACAGGGTACGCGCCTGGCCCGGCCAGGAGTCGATGATCACCAGGTTGCCTTCGGCCGGCCCGTCGATGATGTTGCCCAGGTTGTCCACCAGCGCCGGCTGCACGCCGAAGAACGGACGCGCGGCGGAACCTGGCTTCATGGCGTGAGCGCCCGGCAGCGGCGTCATCAGGCAGGCGCCGGTTTCGGTCTGCCACCAGGTGTCGACGATCGGGCAACGGCTCTGGCCGACGTTCTCGTAGTACCACTGCCAGGCTTCCGGGTTGATCGGCTCACCGACCGAACCGAGCAGGCGCAGGCTGGAACCGTCGGCGCCTTCCACGGCAGCCTTGCCCTCGGCCATCATGGCGCGGATGGCGGTCGGCGCGGTGTAGAGGATGTTGACCTTGTGCTTGTCGACGATCTTGGCGACACGGGTCACGTCCGGGTAGTTCGGGATGCCCTCGAACATCACGGTGGTGGCGCCATTGGCCAGCGGTCCGTAGACCAGGTAGCTGTGGCCGGTGACCCAGCCGATGTCGGCGGTGCACCAGAAGACCTCGCCCGGACGGTAGTCGAACACGCGTTCGTGGGTCAGCGAGGCGTACACCAGGTATCCGCCGGTGGTGTGCAGCACGCCCTTGGGCTTGCCGGTGGAACCGGATGTGTAGAGGATGAACAGCGCTTCCTCGGCGCCCATTTCCTTCGGCGCGCAGACGCTGCCGGCAACCTTCATCAGGTCTTCGTACCAGATGTCGCGGTGCTGGTTCCACTTGATGCTGCCACCGGTGCGGTTGACCACGATGATCTTCTGCACGCTGTTGGTTTCCGGGTTGGTCAGCGCGTCATCGACGTTGGCCTTCAGCGGCACTTTCTTGCCGCCGCGCACGCCCTCGTCGGCGGTGATCACCACCTTGGACTTGCAGTCGATGATGCGACCGGCCAGCGCCTCGGGCGAGAAACCACCGAACACCACGGAGTGGATGGCACCAATACGGGCGCACGCCAGCATGGCCACCACGGCTTCCGGGATCATCGGCATGTAGATGGTCACCACGTCGCCGCGGTGGATATCCTGGCCGCGCAGGGCGTTGGCCAGCTTGCACACCTGCTCGTGCAGCTCGCGGTAGGTGATTTCCTTGTGCTCGGACGGGTCGTCGCCTTCCCAGATGATCGCGATCTGGTCGCCGCGCTCTTCCAGGTGACGGTCGAGGCAGTTGTAGGACACGTTCAGGGTGCCATCGGCGTACCACTTGATATCGACATGGTGGTCGTCGAAAGAGGTCTGCTTGACCTTGGTGTAGGGCTTGATCCAGTCGATGCGCTGGCCCTGCTCGCGCCAGAAACCCTCGGGGTTGACCACCGACTGTTGGTACATGGCCTTGTAGGTGGCCTCGTCGGTCAGTGTCCGCGCGGCCACTTCGGGGCGCACAGGGTAAAGAGACGCAGCACTCATGGAATCACCTCGGTGGGTAGTTGTTTTTGTATGCTGCCTTTTGTATCTCCCGACCCTTCGTGAGGCCATTCGACCATGGTCTTACCGCTCTAAGACCATGGTCTCGAGGCCCTGCCCTGCAGGTGTCGAGCCCATGCGGCAGCGTCATGCACCGTTCGACACGACGCGTATCGACAGCGTTCCTCGCGTTTCGTCAGGCGCATGCCCCCGCGCCGGCGGGTCCACCGAGCGTTGCCCTTGCGCACTGCACGCCCGCCGAAAAAAAGCCCGGCACAGGGCCGGGCGCAGAGGTAGACGCGGTATCGTCGGTGGTCCTAGTTCATGCCCAGCCAGTTCGGCAGGGCCATGGACACGGCCGGGATGTAGGTGATCACCAGCAGGAAGCTGATCAGCATCATCAGCCACGGCAGCGCGGCGCGGATCACTGCGGTCAGCGGCATGCCGGTCACCGCCGAGGTGACGAACAGGTTCAGCCCCACCGGCGGGGTGATCAGGCCGATCTCCATGTTCACCACCATGATGATGCCCAGGTGGATCGGGTCGATACCCAGCT
>NZ_SBHZ01000012.1 GCF_004521985.1 Ectopseudomonas khazarica | reverse complement strand
CACGAATACCCATGAAAGGAGCTCCAGCCACAACCTCCCCCCTCCCGTAGGAGCGGCTTCAGCCGCGATTCCTCTCCTAGCCCGCAACACGAGCCACCGTGGGAGGGGCTTCAGCCGCGACCGCCTCCTGGCAATCAACACCATCATCTCCACCGCCATCGCATCCACTCTCGCAGTCCCCGCCCCGAACGCGATCCAGAAGCGAAATGCCCGCAACTTCCAGGTTTCACCCACACCACACAACGCTCATCGCCACCGATCACAACTGGCGCTCCCCCCGCCCGGCAAGCTAGCATCACGCCATCAGATAGCCCCGGATTACCCATGTCACTGCCTCCCACACGGCACACGCAAGCCTCGTTGGTGTTGTTGCTCCTGTTCCTGCTCGGCAGCGGCTTTCTCACCACTTCGCTGCTGAGCTACTACGCCTCGCGCGACTCGATTCGCGACAGCATCATCAACACCGAGCTACCGCTGACCTCCGACACCGTCTACTCGGAGATCCAGAAGGACCTGGTGCGCCCCATCCTCATCTCCTCGATGATGGCCCGCGACACCTTCCTGCGTGACTGGGTACTGGCCGGCGAGCAGGACACCGCGCAGATGACGCGCTACCTGCGCGAAGTCCAGGAACACTATGGCGCCTTCACCAGCTTCTTCGTCTCCGACAGGAGCAGCACCTACTACCAGTCCAAGGGCGTGCTCAAACGGGTCAAACCGGATGAACCACGCGACGTCTGGTACTACCGCGTGCGCATGCAGCCGGAGCCCTACGAGATCAATGTCGACGTCGACATGGCCAACGCCGACCGCCTGACCATCTTCATCAACTACAAGGTGGTCGACTACGACGGCAACTTCATCGGGGCCACCGGCGTCGGCCTGGCCGTCGATGCGGTGGTCAAACTGATCGACGACTACCAGCAACGCTACGAGCGCAGCGTCTACTTCGTCGACACCACCGGACGCATCACCCTTACCGGTGCGCAGGGCGGGCCGCAGGGGGCGAAGGTCGGTGATTCGCTGGCCGACATCCCCGGCCTGAGCGACATGCTGGAGAAGCTGCCCAGTCCGCAGAGCGGCCGCTTCGAGTACCAGGAGCATGGCCGCGAGCACTTCCTCAACGTGCGCTACATTCCCGAGCTGGAGTGGTACCTGTTCGTCGACAAGCACGACAAGGCCCTGGCCGGTATCCGCCAGGGGCTCTACATCAACCTGCTGCTGTGCCTGCTGGTCACCGCCATCGTGCTGACACTGGTAAGCCTGGCGATCCGCCGTTACCAGCAGCGTATCGCCGCCCTGGCCACCACCGATGTGCTCACCGAGCTGCCCAACCGCCGCGGCTTCGACATCCTCGCCGAGCAGGCCCTGCAGGAAGCCAAGCGCGAGCAGAGCCCGCTCTGCGCGGTGCTGCTCGACCTCGACAACTTCAAGCTGATCAACGACGAGCATGGCCACCTCGCTGGCGACGAAGTCCTGCAGCGTTTCGCCCGGCAACTGCGTGACAAGCTGCGCCAGTCCGACATCCTCTGCCGCTGGGGTGGCGAGGAGTTCATCCTGCTGCTGAAGAACACCGACCGCCAGGCCGCCCATGACCTGGCCGAAAAGCTGCGCCAGCAATGCGCGGAACAGCGCTACGCCATCGCCGGCCAGACACTGCAGGTCACCGCCAGCCTCGGTCTCAGCCAATGGCAACCGGGCGAGAGCCTGCATAGCCTGCTCGGTCGCACCGACCGCGCGCTGTACCGCGCCAAGCAATCCGGGCGCGACCGCGTCTGCGTCGAACAGTGATGGATACCCAGCGCTGCCCGCTGTGCGGCAAGGCCAATGATTGCAGCATCGCCGCGGGGCGCAGCGACGAACCCTGCTGGTGCTTCGGGGCGCAGATCGATCCCGCCGCACTCGAACGCCTGACGCCCGAGCAGCGCGACACGGCCTGCCTGTGCCCGGCCTGCGCCGGCGCAGTGGACGCCGCGCAGCGCACTGAGCGGGACTGAGCCATGCGCCTGGACCGTTTCCTCAGCAACTTCCCGCGCTTCAGCCGCCAGGACAGCCGCCTGCTGGTCAGCGCCGGACGAGTGCGGGTGGATGGCGCAGTGGTGCGCGACCCGCGTAGCGAAGTCCGTGACTTCCAGCGCGTGGAGCTGGACGACGAACTGCTGCAGGCCGGCCGCAGCGCGCGCTACTGGATGCTGCACAAACCGGTCGGCGTGGTCAGCGCGACCGAGCACGACGAACACCGTACCGTGCTCGATCTGCTCGACGAGCCGGACAAGCACGACCTGCACCTGGCCGGCCGCCTCGACCTGGGCACCAGCGGCCTGCTGCTGATCACCAACGATGGCCGCTGGTCACGCCGCATCACCCAGCCGCAGCAGCGCAAGCCGAAGGTCTACCACGTCACCACCGAACAGCCGATCACCGACGAATACGCCAAGGTCTTCGCTCGCGGGCTGTACTTCGCCTTCGAAGACCTCACCACCCTGCCCGCCCAGCTCGAACTGCTGGACAGCCACCGCGCCCGCCTGACCCTGTTCGAGGGGCGCTACCATCAGGTCAAGCGCATGTTCGGTCACTTTCGCAATCGCGTCGTCGCATTGCACCGCGAAAGCATGGGCGAGATCGTCCTCGATCCGCAGCTCGCACCCGGCCAGTACCGCGCCCTCACCGCCACGGAAATCGCCAGCGTCTGATCGCAACGCAGCCGCGAAACCTGACTACCCGACCAACGGTGCCCACAACGGGCGATAAAGATGTGACTCGCCCTTGCATCGCTGCAAGGCAACTGCTTGAATCGCACCATAAGTCTCTAGATGACCAACCGGTCACGACGAGACAAGCCGTGTTTTTTTCAGTTATTGGCGCGCTGCGCCGACTGGATTCCTGCCTGGTAACACCGCTCTCTCCCAGCCTCGAAAAGGCTTGGAGCGCTCGCCTGTTTCGATCCTAACTGATTGAAATTCCTAGACTTATAAAAATCTCCCGCCTGACATCAAGCTGTCACGCTCAGGCGCTTTTCTGACTGCTCAATCAAATGCGAACGGCCGCCCGCTCGCCTTGACCCATTTGCGCCAGGAGGAAACGACATGAGGCCAGAAACCGCAGTCGTCGAGATCAACAGGAAGCACAAGGTTCATACGGAGTTCTACGGCAATCCGGCAGCAAGCAAGACCGTCATTCTGGTCAATGGCTCTCTGGCGACCACGGCCTCGTTCACGCAAACCGTCAAATACCTGCAGCGCCAGTTCAACGTGGTGGCCTTCGACCTGCCCTACGCCGGGCAGTCGAAGCCGTACAACAGCGACTTCACGCCGATCAGCAAGGAGGATGAAGCAGATATCCTGCTCAGGCTGATCGACCACTACCGCGCCCAGTATCTGATGTCCTTCTCCTGGGGCGGCGTCGCCTCCATGCTCGCCCTGGCCCAGCGCCCTGCCACGCTGGAGAAGGCCGCCATCTGCTCCTTCTCACCGATCCTCAACGTGCCGATGCTCGACTACCTGCAGAAGGGCCTGCGCTTTCTCAATGCCGTGGACCGCGACAACATCGCCCTGCTGGTCAACAGCACCATCGGCAAGCACCTGCCGTCGCTGTTCAAGCGCTTCAACCACAAGCACGTCAGCACCCTGGACGAACACGAGTACCGGCAGATGTACGCACACATCAAGCAGGTGCTGAACATGGAGGCGCACTGCAGCATGGAGTGCCTGCAGGCCATCGACATCCCGCTGCTGTTCGTCAACGGCGACCGCGACGAATACACCTCGGTGGAAGATGCCTGCCTGTTCGCCCAGCACATCGACAACGCCCAGTTCGCGGTGATCGACGATGCCGGGCACTTCCTCGACATGGAGCACAAGGCTGCCTGGCTGCAGTGCCAACGCGTACTGCTGGACTTCTTCAACGCCCCCAGCAAACGCCTGCAACTGCCGGCCAAAGGCGACCTGCGCGACCTCCAGGCCGTCGCGGTATGACGGCCCGCAAGCGCGGAGCGGCTGCATCTGTCGCAACGCTTCGCGCTTCATTTCTGTGCCGAGTTCCGGTATAAAGGCACCCGCTGCGGGTGTCGTATAATGGTAATACCCTAGCTTCCCAAGCTAGAGCCGTGGGTTCGATTCCCATCACCCGCTCCAGACAGTCAAGAAAAGCCCCGTCATCACTGACGGGGCTTTTTCGTTTTTTGTGTTTGGCCAGCCTGAGCTCAAGCACTCAGGCTAGAAAAGATGCCGGCATTAAGGTCAGCCAGAGGACAAATCGCCTTCTTTTTTCCCGGATGCCCCTCGACGCACTGACGAAAACCTACCTTCATCCCCCTGCGGCCAGCAGGAAGTAGCTAGACGCCGATGTGCCCTAACACACGCCCCAGTGGCGTCGACCTGGATGAATTGCTAGGCCGCCCCGGGCCTGTGTACGGCCAAGCGTTAACCTACTTTGGGAGAAGGCACTTTGCAGTAATGAATGCTACGGCGCCTGAAAGAGGTACCAGCAAGAGCGTGACCCCAACCCCACCGAAACGGCAGGCGAGCGCCGGCAGAGTGAAGGCATCGCTACAGGCAATACGTGAGATGAAATCCAGATGGTTCGTGACCCACCACAACGTCAGAAACGAGACCAGCAACCCAATGGCCACTGAGACGGCTGTTCTCATCAAAAGCTTGGAGTCGTTCATGTGGTCTGACGTCCGAGATGCAAGGGAAAAGGGATAAAACTGTTTATAGGCAGCTCAGCAGACAACAAAACTAATCGAAGCCTGCCCTAACGCGACATAGCGATCACCCAGCAAGCAGCTAGATGCTGGTATGCCCGAGCACATCAAGCCAAAAGCGGGTGAAGTATTCGAATGGCAACGCCTGCTCAAGGGGCAGGCTTCAGCCCATCCCAGCAAGCGACGCTAGCCACGGCAGCCAGACATGTCTAGCCACCCCGTGTCAAAAATGGCGAAGGGCAAGGAAGATTCCGCACTGATCGCGCAAGGCGTGTGAAGCCTCACGTACAGGTGACGACCAGGGGCCTGGAGGATATTCGACGTTGCCAGTCGTCACTGCTGTTTCGATATGATGGCGGCTGTTACCGCATGCCGAGAAATGGAATTCCCTCATGAACGATCGCCAGTTCCTCACCAGACGCAGCATCCACCTGTGCCGTCTGATCCTGCTGACCCTGGCCATCTACAGCGGATGCGAGGTGCTCATCGAGCTCTGGCACAATGAGTACTCTGCGGCGCGGAGCAATCTCGCAGCGATGATCATGCTGCTGTTTTTCTGGTCGCTTGAACCACTGACCAATAGCCTGCAGAAATCCACTTCATCACCGGAGCAGCGATAGATTCGCGGAGTACGTCCGAGGCGTTCCTGCCATCTGCCATGTCGCCAGGGCTGCTGAGAAGCGACTGCCCTCCCCATTCATGGGAACTTCTGCCCCCCAGGGCCTACAGAAAACTATGTGTCTTTTTCTGGAGGCCCCTGGCGATGGAGCAATGGAATATCTGGCTGGACCAAGAGTTCTGGCTCAACGTGGCGATCGTCGTGGTTGCCACCGCGCTGATCTACAGCGTGTTGCGTACCCTGGTCAGCACGCTGCACAAACGACTCAAGGCCTGGTCGAAGGGGCAGGACGGCAGTTGGCCGAACTTCCTGGCGGCGGTGATCGGCCGCACCAGCCGCTCGTTGCTGCTGGCCTTTTCCTTGCTGCTGGCGTTGCGCCTGCCGGAGCTGCCCGACGGCTGGCAGAGCGCGCTGAGTCATACCTGGTTCGTCGCCCTGGCCCTGCAGGTGGCGCTGTGGGTCGATAGCGGCGTGCGCCTGTGGTCGCGCAGTCTGCTGATGAGCAAGAACGGCGGCCACTACAACCCGGTGATGACCACCATCATCAGCATCATGGTCCTGATCGTGGTGTGGTCGGTGATGCTGCTGTCGATCCTGGCCAACCTGGGGGTGGATATCACGGCGCTGGTGGCCAGCCTGGGCGTCGGCGGTATCGCCGTGGCACTGGCGGTGCAGACGGTCCTCAGCGATGTGTTCGCCTCGCTGTCGATCGGCGTCGACAAGCCGTTCGAGATCGGCGATTTCGTGGTCTTCGGCGAGGTGGCCGGGACCATCGAGCACATCGGCCTGAAGACCACGCGCATCCGCTCCCTCAGCGGTGAGCAGGTGGTCTGTGCCAACGCCGATCTGCTGCGCCAGGTGGTGCACAACTACAAGCGCATGGACACACGCCGCATCGTCTTCAAGTTCGGTATCAACTACGACACGCCGAGCGACAAGGTCCGCCAGGTGGCCGAGGCGGTCGGCGATATCGTCCGGGCCACGCCCAAGGCCAGGTTCGACCGCGCGCATTTCCTCGGTTTCGACGAAAGCCAGCTGACCTTCGAAGTGGTCTACATCGTCCTGACCTCGGACTACAACCAGTACATGGACATCCAGCAGGAGATCAACCTGCAACTGCTCGATGCCTTGCGCGACCTGGACGTGCGCTTCGCCCTGCCCCGTCGCGACCTGCGCCTGGTGGGCGAACGCACACCAGTGATCAAGGTCGCCGGCATGCCGCAGCAGGTCGACAACGGTGAGCCCCGCGACGATCAGCGGCTGCCCCGGTTCAGCTAGGCAGTGCGGACAACGGCCCAACTGATGACACGGGGTGGGCGCGCCAGTCAAGGGGGGCCGCCACGCCTGCCCGAGCCTTCGGTGACGGCGACTGGGCGGCTTCGTAAAATATCAACAACGCCTGCCCGGCAGCACCGATGTGTGCCCCTGATTGCCTGTATTGCCCGCTCTTGGGGCTCATCGTTTGTCGATTTTCTGCCCAGCAGGCTTTTATCTGTTTGACATATTTTACGTTTTTGGCAGACTGCCCGCCCATTGCGGCAAGTGGCCGCGAACCCGCAGCGGCATCTGCCGTGGCGGTTTCGCTCGCCAGCCGTGACACGCCATGAAAACAACAATTCTGTCGGTCCAGGCGGCCTAGCGGGCACTGCCCACGCCGGACGACGGGCGAGCCACTGGTATCCACCCCATGCTGATCTGGTTTGTTGCGATCTACCTGCTGTTCACCGTCGGTGTCGGCTTCTATGCATCCACCCGTGTCAAGAACGCCAAGGACTTTGCCGCCGGCGGCAGGAGCATGTCCTTTCCCCTGGTCGCGGCCATGGTGTTCGCCACCTGGTTCGGCTCCGAAGCCCTGCTGGGCATTCCCGCCACCTTCATCGAAGACGGTTTCGCCGGCATCGTCGAGGACCCGTTCGGCTCCTTCGGTTGCCTGATGCTGGTCGGCCTGATCTTCGCCCGCCCGCTATACCGCATGAACCTGCTGACCATCGGCGACTTCTTTCGCAAGCGCTACGGCCCGCACGTGGAGATCTTCACCAGCCTGGTGATCATCGGCTCGTACCTGGGCTGGGTGGCAGCGCAGCTGACCGCCCTGGGCGTGGTGTTCAACGTGCTTTCCGACGGGTCCATCAGCACCACGCAGGGGATGCTGATCGGCACCGGCATCGTGCTGCTCTACACCCTGTTCGGCGGCATGTGGTCGGTGGCACTGACCGACTTCATGCAGATGATCATCATCGTCCTGGGGCTGGTCTACCTGACCTGGCTGATCGGCGACATGGCGGGTGGCGCCGATGTGGTGATCAGCCACGCAGCGGCCGAAGGCAAGTTCACCTTCATGCATGCCTTCGAGCCACGGGATATCGTTGCCTTCATCGCGGCAGCGGTGACGCTCATGCTCGGCTCGATCCCGCAGCAGGACGTGTACGCCCGCGTCATGTCGGCCAAGACCGAGAACATCGCCGCCCGCGCCTCCATGGCCGGCGCGGTGTTCTACCTGTCGTTCTGCATGCTGCCGATCTTCCTCACCTACGCCGCTTCGCTGATCGACCCGGCGATGGTGCAGCGCTGGCTGGCCGAGGATGCGCAGATGATCCTGCCGCACCTGATCATGGAGCGCACGCCGCTGTTCGCTCAGGTGATGTTCTTCGGTGCCCTGCTGTCGGCAATCATGTCCACCGCCTCGGGCACCTTGCTGGCACCGTCGGTGACCTTCACCGAGAACATCCTGAAGAACTTCGTGCCAGCGATGAGCGACCGCCAGTTCCTGCTGGCCATGCGTATCAGCGTGGTGGCCATGACCATCGCCACTTCGGTGTTCGCCCTGAACTCCACGGCGAGCATCTACGAGATGGTCGGCAATGCCTACAAGGTGACCCTGGTGGCCGCGGTGGTGCCACTGTTCGCCGGTCTGTTCTGGAAGCGTGCGACGACCCAGGGCGCGTTGTTTGCCATCGGCCTGGGCCTGGCGAGCTGGATCATCCTGGAACTGACCTACCAGGAAACCGACTTCTGGCCGCCGCAACTGGCGGGGCTGCTGCTCAGCCTGCTGGGGATGGTGGTGGGTTCGCTGATACCGCAGTTCAGCCGTGATCGCGGCGAGAGCGTGCAAGGCATCACAGCGGCAGCCTCGAGCAACGCCTGAAGAACGCAGGGCCTCTCACTGTATGGAGGGGCCCTTTGCCACTACATAAGCTATTGAAAAACATCGCTTTTAATCTTCACACGAGACATGTCGGCGGCTAATCTGCCGCCCCATGATTCGACGCCTACTCCCCCTGCTCTGCTGTTTCGCCAGCCTCTCCCTCCACGCCGCACCTGCCACCTTTGCCGAGGCCAAGCGCCTGGCCTGGCCGCTGTACGCCAAGCAGTCGACCGAGTTCTATTGCGGCTGCAAATACAGTGGCAATCGCGTGGACCTGCATTCCTGCGGCTACACGCCGCGCAAGAACGCCAATCGCGCTCGGCGTATCGAGTGGGAACACATCGTCCCGGCCTGGGTAATCGGCCATCAGCGCCAATGCTGGCAGAAAGGTGGGCGCAAGAACTGCGCCGCCAACGATACCCAGTTCCGCAAGGCCGAGGCCGACCTGCACAACCTGGTGCCGAGCATCGGCGAGGTGAACGGCGACCGCAGCAACTACAGTTTCGCCTGGCTGCCGCAGAAACCGCACCAGTATGGCCGCTGCCAGACGGTGGTGGACTTCAAGGCGCGCAAGGTGATGCCACGCCCGGCGATTCGCGGAATGATCGCGCGCACCTACTTCTACATGGCCGACCGCTACAAGCTGCGCCTGTCGAAGCAGGATCGACAGCTCTACCAGGCGTGGAACAAGGCCTACCCGGTAGAACCCTGGGAGCGCCAGCGCAATCAGCGGGTGGCCTGTGTCATGGGTTGGGGCAATTCCCATGTGAGCCAAGTGGACATGAGCCGCTGCGCGCGCAAGCGTACCTAGGTCCTGAAATAAGCGCGCCTCCTGGAGGTCGCGGCTGAAGCACTCCCACGCATCTACGCCTCGGTAGCCCAGGTGCCCCCCAGGAACACCGCCTGGCGTCGCTTCCCGGATTACATCCGGGCCAGGTTCTACTCCGCCAAGCGCTGCAACTCGCGCCGCACCATGCTGGCGAACTCCGGGGGACTGAGCTGGTACAGCTCCTGCGCTACCCAGGACAGCCAGTGCCCCTGCAGTTCGGCCTTGCGCGCCAGCAGGCGCCGAGCCTCGGCTTCGGCGCGGGCCTGATGCTCACGGTGGTAATCAGCGCGGCCTGGTTTTTCTGTCATCACTCTGTTGTCCTTTTCCTCTGCACGGGTGGAGCAGGCATAATCGCCGCCTGTTCGCCCATTTCGACCCTCATCAATGCGCATCCACGTCAGCTTCATCGACCGCGTCGGCATCACCCAGGAAGTCCTGGCGCTGCTTGGCGGGCGCAATCTGAACCTCGATGCGGTGGAAATGGTACCGCCGAACGTCTATATCGACGCGCCGACGTTGAGCGCCGAGGTGCTGCAGGAACTGCAGGGCGCCCTGTTGCAGGTGCATGGCGTGCGCAGCGTGGAAGTAGTGGACATCCTTCCGGGACAGCGCCGCCGCCTGCAGCTGGACGCCCTGCTCGCCGCCATGCCCGACCCGGTGCTGGCAGTGGACGATCGCGCCACCGTGCTGCTGGCCAACCCGGCGCTGGTCGACCTGTGCGGTCGCGCCCCCGAGGGGCAGAGCATCGCCGCGTTGTTCAGTGACGAGGCGCTGCAGCAATCGCTGCTCGGCGCCGGCTTCCACCAGCCGCTGCGCGAGGTGCACTTCGCCGGCCAGCCCCTGCTGCTCGATGCCCAACCGATCACCGAGGACGGCCGCCTCACCGGTGGCCTGCTCACCCTCTATGCTCCCAGCCGCATGGGTGAACGTCTGGCAGCCCTGCATCACGACCACGCGGAAGGGTTCGATTCGCTGCTCGGTGAGTCGGCGCCGATCCGTGCGCTCAAGGCCCGCGCTCTGCGTGTCGCTTCGCTCGACGCGCCACTGCTGATCCACGGCGAAACCGGCACCGGCAAGGAGCTGGTGGCGCGCGCCTGCCACACCGTCAGCGTGCGTCGCAGTGCGCCCTTCCTGGCACTGAACTGCGCCGCCCTGCCGGAGAACCTGGCCGAGAGCGAGCTGTTCGGCTATGCCCCCGGCGCCTTCACGGGCGCCCAGCGCGGCGGCAAACCGGGGCTGCTGGAGCTGGCCAACCAGGGCACGGTGTTTCTCGATGAGATCGGCGAAATGTCGCCCTACCTGCAAGCCAAGCTGCTGCGCTTCCTCAGTGACGGCAGTTTCCGCCGCGTCGGTGGCGATCGCGAAGTGAAAGTGGACGTGCGCATCCTCAGCGCCACCCACCGCGACCTGGAGCAGATGGTCACCGAGGGCAGCTTCCGCGAAGACCTGTTCTACCGCCTCAACGTGCTCAACCTGGAAGTGCCGCCACTGCGCGAGCGGGGCCAGGACATCCTGCTGCTGGCCCAGCACTTCATGGCCCAGGCCTGCGCGCAGATCCAGCGCCTGCCCTGCCGCCTGGCGCCGGCTACCTTCGCCGCGCTGCTGGCCGGGCGCTGGCCGGGCAACGTGCGCCAGTTGCAGAACGTGATCTTCCGCGCGGCGGCCATCTGCGACAGCAACTGGGTGGAGATGGACGACCTGGATATCGCCGGCACCGAAGTGGCGCCCAGGGTCGACGGGGAAGTCGGCAGCCTGGAACAGGCGATGGACGACTACGAACGCGCGCTGCTGGAGAAACTCTACGCCAGCCATCCCTCCAGCCGGCAACTGGCCGCACGCCTGGGCACCTCGCACACCGCCATCGCCAAGCGCCTGCGCAAGTACGGCATACCCGGCAAGCACTGAGCCCACGCCCGGCAAGCGCAGCGCCTCGCTGGGCGAATCAGCCGCCTGCCTTGAACACTGCCTTCTACTGGATCATGCGGCGCACGGCGGGCGCGCCGCCTGGCCGCGCACCGACTGGCGCCGCTGACCCAGCCTGAAACCGCCCGAGTGCGGTCAGCTGGCCGGTGCCTTGATCACCCCGCAGGCAACGCGTGCACCGCCACCGCCCAGCGGCTGCGGGTGGTCCGCGTGGTTGTCGGAGCCGGCGTGGATCATCAGCGCATGATCGCGCAATGCCTCCAGATGCTCGAGTCGCGGTGCCAGCACCGGCTGGCTGGCACTGCCATCCGCCCCGACGTACAGAGCAGGCAGGTCGCCGAGGTGAGCGTCATCTTCCCAGGGGAAGCCATGGCGCCCTGCCTCGTTCGGGTCCCAGTGACCGCCTGCGGCTCCGGCCGGTGTCAGCTTGCCGTCCGCCTCCACCGCGTCGCAGCTGGCCTTGGCATGCACATGGAAACCATGGATGCCCGGCTCCAGGCCCTTGAGGTTCGGGGTGAAGACCAGGCCGTGAGCGGACTCGCTGATGGTCACGGTGCCCACCGCCGCACCCGGTCCCTTCTCGGTCGCCTGTTGCAGGGTCACGGTGATGGTCTCGCTGGCCTGTACGGAGGCGGCACCGAGCAGTGCGAAGGCCAGGGGAATCAGAGGTTTCATGAGGGTTCGAGCTCCTTGTCGATTAACGGTCTGCATAGGGACCTGCCGAGGGGATCAGCGGTTCCGGACAAGCAACGTATCGAAATCATTCCACCGTAACGAATTCGCAACGAACAGGTAGAAGCCGCAGTGCGCCTGGCGCGACGCAAACTTTTCCATTTACGACGCGACAATCCGTATCGATAACGTTCCATAACAGCCTGGACCATTTTGCGCAAAGCACCAGAAAACAATTTAAGCCTTTGATTTTATTGATATTTTTAATACTGGCACTGGCATTGCTAACACTCCACCACCTGCCCGCCACCTAGAAGCGGACACCTTTACCCTTTGAGGAGTTGACATGAGCGAGTTGCGTTTCACCGCCGATCACGAATGGCTGCGTCTGGACAACGATGGTCTGGTAACCGTCGGCATCACCCATTACGCCCAGGATGCGCTCGGCGATGTGGTCTATGTGCAACTGCCGGAAGCCAAGTCCTACGCCCAGGGCGAGGAAGTGGCGGTACTGGAGTCGGTCAAGGCTGCCAGCAACATCGTCATGCCGCTGGACGGCGAGATCGTCGAACTCAACGGCGACCTGGAAGGCAGCCCCGAGCTGGTCAACGAATCGCCCCTGGACAAGGCCTGGTTCTTCCGTATGCGCATGGCCGACAACGCCGTTCTCGCCGACCTCCTCGACCAGGCCGGCTATGATCGTCTGTTGAATGCCAACGCCGACGCCTGAGTGACCGCCATGACCAAGCTCGATACCCAGAACGAATTCATCGCCCGCCACATCGGCCCGCGCGATGCCGATACGGCTGCCATGCTGCAGCTGCTCGGCTATGACTCGGTCGACGCGCTGACCGACAGCGTGATCCCCGAGAGCATCAAGGGCACCAGCATCCTCGGCGAACAGCCGGGCCTGTCGGAAGCCGACGCCCTGGCCAAGATCAAGGCCATCGCCGCACGCAACCAGCAGTTCAAGAACTTCATCGGCCAGGGCTACTACGGCACCCATACGCCGAGCCCGATCCTGCGCAACCTGCTGGAAAACCCGGCCTGGTACACCGCCTACACCCCGTACCAGCCGGAGATTTCCCAGGGCCGCCTGGAAGCGCTGCTGAACTTCCAGACCCTGATCAGCGACCTCACCGGCATGCAGATCGCCAACGCGTCCCTGCTGGATGAGGCCACCGCAGCCGCCGAGGCCATGACCTTCTGCAAGCGTCTGTCGAAGAACAAGGCCAGCAACACCTTCTTCGCCTCCCAGCACTGCCACCCGCAGACCCTCGACGTGCTGCGCACCCGTGCCGAGCCGCTGGGTATCGAAGTGGAAGTCGGCGACGAAGCCGCCATCAGCGACGCCAGCGCCTACTTCGGCGCGCTGCTGCAGTACCCGGCCAGCAACGGTGACATCTTCGACTACCGCGCCCTGGTCGAGCGCTTCCACGCCGCCGGCGCCCTGGTGGCCGTGGCCGCCGACCTGCTGGCCCTGACCCTGCTCACCCCGCCGGGCGAGTTCGGTGCCGACGTCGCCCTGGGCAGCGCCCAGCGCTTCGGTGTCCCGCTGGGCTTCGGTGGCCCGCACGCCGCCTACTTCGCCACCCGCGATGCATTCAAGCGCGACATGCCGGGCCGCCTGGTCGGCATGTCGGTCGATCGCTTCGGCAAGCCGGCCCTGCGCCTGGCCATGCAGACCCGCGAGCAGCACATCCGCCGCGAGAAGGCCACCAGCAACATCTGTACTGCCCAGGTGCTGCTGGCCAACATCGCCAGCATGTACGCCGTGTACCACGGCCCGAAAGGCCTGACCGAGATCGCCCAGCGCGTTCACAGCTTCACCGCCATCCTCGCCCTGGGCCTGACCAAGCTGGGCCACAGTGTCGAGCAGCAGCACTTCTTCGACACCCTGAGCATCAAGACCGGCGCCAAGACCGCCGAGCTGCATGCCAAGGCCCGTGCTGCCGGCATCAACCTGCGCGAGATCGACGCCGAGCGTCTCGGTCTGTCGCTGGACGAAACCACCGACCAGGCCGCCGTCGAGGCGCTGCTGGCGCTGTTCGCCGGTGAGCAGGCCGCCCCGGCCGTCAGCGACCTGGCCGCACAGATCGCCAGCCGCCTGCCGGAAGGCCTGCTGCGCCAGTCGGCGATCCTTGCCCACGAGGTGTTCAACCGCTACCACAGCGAAACCGAGCTGATGCGCTACCTGCGCAAGCTGGCCGACAAGGACCTGGCGCTGGACCGCAGCATGATCCCGCTGGGCTCCTGCACCATGAAGCTCAACGCCGCCAGCGAGATGATCCCGGTGACCTGGCCGGAGTTCGGCAACCTGCACCCCTTCGCTCCGGTCGAGCAGGCAGCCGGTTACAGCCAGCTGACCAGCGAACTGGAAGCCATGCTCTGCGCTGCCACCGGCTACGATGCCGTGTCGCTGCAACCCAACGCGGGTTCCCAGGGTGAGTACGCCGGCCTGCTGGCCATCCGCGCCTATCACCTGAGCCGTGGCGACGATCAGCGCGACATCTGCCTGATCCCGCAATCGGCCCACGGCACCAACCCGGCAACCGCCTCCATGGCCGGCATGCGCGTGGTGGTGACGGCCTGTGACGCACGCGGCAACGTCGACATCGCCGACCTCAAGGCCAAGGCCGAGGAGCACAAGGATCGTCTCGCCGCGATCATGATCACCTACCCGTCCACCCACGGTGTGTTCGAGGAAGGCATCCGCGAGATCTGCCAGATCATTCATGACAACGGCGGCCAAGTGTACATCGACGGCGCCAACATGAACGCCATGGTCGGCCTCTGCGCCCCGGGCCAGTTCGGCGGCGACGTCTCGCACCTGAACCTGCACAAGACCTTCTGCATCCCGCACGGCGGCGGCGGCCCGGGCGTCGGCCCGATCGGCGTCAGGTCGCACCTCGCCCCCTTCCTGCCCGGCCACGCCAACATGGCGCGCAAGGAAGGTGCGGTCAGCGCCGCGCCGTTCGGCAGCGCCAGCATCCTGCCGATCACCTGGATGTACATCACCATGATGGGCGGCAATGGCCTCAAGCGTGCCTCGCAGATGGCGATCCTCAACGCCAACTACATCGCCCGTCGCCTGGAAGAGCACTACCCGGTGCTGTACTCCGGTGAAGGCGGCCTGGTGGCGCACGAGTGCATCCTCGACATCCGTCCGCTCAAGGACACCAGCGGCATCACCGTCGACGACGTGGCCAAGCGCCTGATCGACTTCGGCTTCCATGCCCCGACCATGTCCTTCCCGGTAGCCGGCACCCTGATGATCGAGCCGACCGAGAGCGAGTCCAAGGAAGAGCTGGATCGCTTCTGTGACGCCATGATCGCCATCCGCGAGGAAATCCGCGCGGTCGAACAAGGCCGTCTGGACAAGGACGACAACCCGCTGAAGAACGCCCCGCACACGGCTCTGGAGCTGGTCGGCGACTGGCACCACGCCTACAGCCGCGAGCAGGCCGTGTACCCGCTGGCGAGCCTGATCGAGGCCAAGTACTGGCCGCCGGTCGGCCGCGTGGACAACGTCTACGGCGACCGCAATCTGGTCTGCGCCTGCCCGTCCATCGAGGCGTACCAGGACGCGTAATGAACCTCCCCTCTCCCGCTTGCGGGAGAGGGGCCGGGGAAGAGGGTAAAGCGGTTGTCTACGCTGCCCCCTCTCCCTGCCCCTCTCTCAAGGGGAGAGGGGACGGTTCAATGCCAGCCTCCCCTATTTTTCGGCTCCCCTCACCGGGGCGGGCCGGATGCATCCCGAGAAAAACGATAAAGAGGGCCTCACCATGTTCAGCAAGCACGACCAACTGCAGGGTTATGACGATGCCCTGCTCGCGGCGATCCAGGCCGAAGAACAGCGCCAGGAAGACCACATCGAGCTGATCGCCTCGGAGAACTACTGCAGCCAGCGCGTCATGCAGGCGCAAGGCAGCGGCCTGACCAACAAGTACGCCGAGGGCTATCCGGGCAAGCGCTACTACGGTGGCTGCGAGCATGTGGACAAGGTCGAGGCGCTGGCCATCGAGCGCGCCAGGCAGCTGTTCGGTGCCGACTACGCCAACGTCCAGCCGCATTCCGGTTCCTCGGCCAACAGCGCCGTCTACCTGGCGCTGCTCAATGCCGGTGACACCATCCTCGGCATGAGCCTGGCCCACGGCGGCCACCTGACCCACGGCGCCAAGGTGTCGTCCTCGGGCAAGCTGTACAACGCGGTGCAGTACGGCATCGACGAGAACGGCCTGATCGACTACGACGAGGTCGAGCGCCTGGCGCTGGAGCACAAGCCGAAGATGATCGTCGCCGGCTTCTCGGCTTATTCGCGCGTGCTGGACTTCGCCCGTTTCCGCGCCATCGCCGACCAGGTCGGTGCGCTGCTGTTCGTCGACATGGCTCACGTCGCCGGCCTGGTCGCCGCCGGTCTGTACCCGAACCCGGTGCCCTTCGCCGACGTGGTCACCACCACCACGCACAAGACCCTGCGCGGCCCGCGTGGCGGCCTGATCCTGGCCAAGGCCAACGAGGAGATCGAGAAGAAGCTCAACTCCGCCGTGTTCCCCGGCGCCCAGGGTGGCCCGCTGATGCACGTCATCGCGGCCAAGGCAGTGTGCTTCAAGGAAGCGCTGGAGCCTGGCTTCAAGGCCTACCAGCAGCAGGTGATCGACAACGCCCGCGCCATGGCGGCGGTGTTCGTCGAGCGTGGCTATGACGTGGTTTCCGGCGGTACCGACAACCACCTGATGCTGATCAGCCTGGTCAAGCAGGGCCTGACCGGCAAGGCGGCCGACGCGGCGCTGGGCGCTGCCCACATCACCGTGAACAAGAACGCCGTGCCGAACGACCCGCAGTCGCCGTTCGTCACTTCCGGCATCCGTATCGGCACCCCGGCGGTGACCACCCGTGGCTTCAAGGAAGGCGAATGCCGCACCCTGGCCGGCTGGATCTGCGACATCCTCGATGACCTGGAAAACCCGGCCGTGATCGAGCGCGTCCGTGGCCAGGTGGCCGAGCTGTGCGCCACCTTCCCGGTCTACGCTGACTGATAACCGACGAACAACGGGCCGCGCTGCGGCCCCTACCGGTGCGCTCGGCGCACCCAACAGGAACTCGACATGACCACTGAAACTCTCGCCAAGACTCCGCTGCACGCCCTGCATATCGAACTCGGCGCGCGCATGGTGCCCTTCGCCGGCTACGACATGCCCGTGCAATATCCGCTGGGCGTGATGAAGGAACACCTGCACACCCGTGATGCCGCCGGCCTGTTCGACGTGTCGCACATGGGGCAGATCCTGCTGCGTGGCGAGAACGCCGCGCGCGCCCTGGAAACCCTGGTCCCGGTCGACATCATCGACCTGCCGGCCGGCATGCAGCGCTACGCCATGTTCACCGATGCCAACGGCGGCATCCTCGACGACCTGATGGTCGCCAACCTGGGTGACGACACCCTGTACGTGGTGGTCAACGCGGCCTGCAAGGATCAGGACCTGGCCCACCTGCAGCAACACATCGGCGACCAGTGCCAGATCGAGTGCCTGTTCGAGGAGCGCGCCCTGCTCGCCCTGCAAGGCCCGAAAGCGGTCGACGTGCTGGCCCGCCTGGCACCGGAAGTGAGCAAGATGACCTTCATGCAGGTCGCCCGCGTACGCCTGCTGGGCAGCGACTGCATCGTCAGTCGCAGCGGCTACACCGGCGAAGACGGCTTCGAGATCTCCGTTGCCGTCGAACAGGCCGAAGCCCTGGCGCGCAGCCTGCTGGCCGAAGTGGAAGTCGAGGCCATCGGCCTGGGCGCACGCGACTCGCTGCGTCTGGAAGCCGGCCTGTGCCTGTACGGCCACGACATGAGCAGCGCGACCACGCCGATCGAAGCCAGCCTGCTGTGGGCCATGTCCAAGGTCCGCCGCGAAGGTGGCGAGCGCGCCGGCAACTTCCCGGGCGCCGAACGCGTGTTCGCCCAGCAACAGCAAGGCGTGGCGCGCAAGCGCGTGGGCCTGCTGCCGCAGGAGCGCGTGCCGGTGCGTGAAGGCGCGGAAATCGTCGATGCGGACGGCAAGGTGATTGGCCAGGTCTGCAGCGGCGGCTTCGGCCCGACCCTCGGCGCACCGGTGGCCATGGGCTACGTAGACGCCAGCCATGTCGCCATCGACAGCGACGTCTGGGCCGTGGTGCGCGGCAAGCGCGTGGCCATGAAAGTCGCCAAGACCCCGTTCGTGGCGCAGCGCTACTACCGCGGCTGATTCGCGTCCTGCGCCCTCTTCCGTATCCGGCAGAGGGCCAGTCGCAGAAAGGGAGAGCCCGCCAGGTGCATGTGGCGGGTTTCACCCGCCCTACCCCCTGATCCGCTCATAGGGCACCCGTTCGCGCCCCGCGCGCAGCGTTTGCGCCCACCAGTTCAGCTGCACCAGGGTGTGTGCCAGCGCCGAATTGGCATGCCGGGGTTCGCGCAGCGCGCCGCGCTCATCGAACTGTTCCCAGGCATTGGTGAAGCTCACCGAGCCGCGTACCGTCATCGCGTGCAACTCCGCCAACACCTGGCGCAACTGCTCCACGGCACGCAGCCCTCCGGACACCCCGCCGTAGCTGACGAAGCCCACCGGCCGCGCATCCCAGGACGCCGGCACTTCATCGATGAACTGCTTGAGCGCCGACGGATAGCCGTGGTTGTACTCCGGCGTGACGATGAGAAAGGCATCTGCCCGCAACAACTGCTGCAGCGACTGATGACGCTGCTGTGCGGTGGCCGGCGCCTCATCGGGCTGGCGGAACATCACGGCCGGATCGACCAGACTCAGCTCGAACTCGCTGCGTTGTTCGATCTGCTCGCGCGCCCAGGCCACCACCTGGTCGCAGAAGCGCTCCTCACGCACACTGCCGTAGATCAGTACCAGACGAATGCGGTCCTGCATGGGAATACCCTCGGTGTTGTCTATCCAGGCCAGCAAGGGTAAAACCTCAACTTAACATGAGGTCAACAGGATTCTTTCATGACAGCGCCACGCTGCATCCACGAACGCCCGCTCAGCGTCGGCGAGGTCGCCGAACGCAGCGGCGTGACGGTATCTGCCCTGCACTTCTACGAGTCCAAGGGACTGATCCAGAGCCAGCGCAACGCCGGCAACCAGCGGCGTTACCGACGCGATGTGCTGCGCCGCGTGGCGATCATCAAGGTGGCGCAACGCCTTGGTGTGCCACTGGCCGACATCGGCACGGCACTGGACAGCCTGCCCAGCGACCACCTGCCCACGGCCGCCGACTGGCAGCGGCTGTCGGCGCAATGGCGCAACGACCTCGACGCGCGCATCAGGCAGCTGACACGACTGCGCGACCAGCTCACCGGCTGTATCGGCTGCGGTTGCCTGTCGATGCAGGACTGCCCGCTGCGCAATCCCCAGGACACCCTGGGCCAGCAAGGCACGGGCGCACGCCTGCTGGAAGTCGACTGACGGCCTCGCTCGAGTGCACTAGTCGTCCTGGCAGTTGCGCCGGTTGCTGAACAGCTCGCGCTGCATCTCGCGCATGTCCAGGGAAATCGCCGGAACCTGGGGCAAGCGCTGCACCAGCGCACGCACGATGCGGCGCGACAGGGCCCGCTTGTCCTCATCGCTGCGCCCGGACAGCAGGTAGAAGATCAGGTGCACGAAAGGCCCCGGCTCGCCCCCGACGCAATGATGCTCGTGGAGGCTCAGGCGCACCTTGATCTCGTCCGGACGGAACAGGCCACTGGCGGCCGCCTGCTCATGCACCAGTTGCAACAGCGCCTCTGGCGCAATCAGCTCAGCCACCTCGCGGGCCGCTTCGATCAGGCAGTGGGGCATGGGCAAGCGCTCGACATATGGGAAGTCGTCATACGTTATCACACAACGACATCGATACCAGCAGGTTGCCCGAGCCCCCTGGAAAGGCCCGCCCGTACCTGGATAGCGCAGACAAACCGCAAGATAAGGGGAGAAAGCCCCTCAGACTTTCGTCTAGCCATGCGTTGACAAGCGACAAAAAGGCTGTCGATAATCCGATCAGTTGTATGACGACATATGACAAACAATAACAACAAGAATCAGGGCCAGGACATGACCACTCTCGCCTCTTCCCCAGCACAGCAGCGCCTCACCTGCTCGGCAGCCATCGCCACCACACGCCACAGAAGCGGATTCGCCGGAGGCTGACCCCAGCCACCGGCAATGACCGGTCGCTTCAGGCCGGCCTGCCCTGCGGGGCACTTCAACCACCAACCCGACATGCAGGCTGCCACCAGCCAGCAGGGGACGGTTCGTTCAAAAACTGGGAGCACAACAACAATGACTGCACGCAACACCCTTCCCCTGGCGCTGCTCGGCAGCACCGCACTGGCGCTGATCCTGCCTGCCACGACGCATGCCGCCGGTTTCATCGAGGACGCCAAGGTCTCGCTGAACCTGCGCAACTACTACTTCAACCGCAACTACCTGAACGGCACCGATCCGCGGATCCAGGGCGAACGCCAGGGCCAGGCCGAAGGCTGGACCCAGAGCTTCATCCTCGATGCCCGCTCCGGCTATACCGAAGGCACCGTCGGCTTCGGCCTCGATGTGCTCGGCCTGTACAGCTTCAAGCTCGATGGCAACCGTGGCGCCGCCAACACCAACCTGATGCCCATCCATGACGATGGCGAAGCCGCTGACCAGTTCGGCCGCACCGCCGTGGCCGCCAAGGCCAAGATCTCCAAGACCGAGCTGAAGGTCGGCGAATGGTTCGCCGTACTGCCGATCCTGCGCGCGGACGACGGTCGCTCGCTGCCGCAGACCTTCCAGGGTGCCCAGCTGACCTCCAGCGAGATCGACGGTCTGACCCTGTACGGCGGCCAGTTCTGGAAGAACAGCCAGCGTCATGACGCCAGCCGCGAAGACATGTCCTTCGGCGGGGTGAAAGGCGACGACTTCAACTTCGGCGGCGGTGAGTTCCGCTTCAATGACAACCGCACCATGGTCGGCGCCTGGCATGCGCGCCTGGAAGACGTCTACCAGCAGAGCTTCCTGCAGCTGACCCACAGCCAGCCGGTGGGTGACTGGGTGCTGGGCGCCAACCTCGGCTACTTCAACGGCAAGGACGAAGGCGCATCGAAGGCCGGCGACCTGGACAACAAGGTCTACCAGGGCGCGCTGTCGGCGAAGAAAGGCAACAACACTTTCCAGGTCACCTACCAGCGTCTGAGCGGTGACACCAAGTTCCTGCGCATCGACGGCGCCAGCGGTGGCTCGCTGGTCAACGATGGCTACCTGTCGGCCTTCGACAACCCGCAGGAGCGCTCCTGGCAGCTGCGTCACGACTACAACTTCGCCGGCCTCGGCATTCCCGGCCTGACCCTGATGAACCGTTACACCAGTGGTTCCAACATCCACACCGGCGGCCGTACCGACGCCGAGGAATGGAGCCGCGAGACCGAGCTGGCCTACACCATCCAGGAAGGCACGCTGAAGAACCTGAACGTGCGCTGGCGTAACTCCAACGTCCGCCGCGACGTTGGCCAGGACCTGCACGAGAACCGCCTGATCATCAACTACCCGCTGTCGATCCTGTAATTTCCGACGCCTCACTGCGTCCTATCGACTCCTGTGTGTTTACGGCACTTTGCGCCCGTCCTCGTGACGGGCTTTTTTTCATTCATTTCAGGCGCTGCAGCGGCGCCGCCCGTGCCGTTCGCCGGCTCTCCTTCAGCGCAAGCGTTCGACCATCTGCGCCAGCACCGTCAACACATCCCGCCCCAGCCTCTTCGAACGGGCGCCGTTCCAGCCGGTACGCGCCTGCGGGCTGTCATCGTGATCCTTGAACGGCATCTCGATGGTGAACGACAGGCAGTCGAACGCCTCGCCCACGGCGTTGCAGGCCAGGGTCAGGTTGGCCTGGCCGGGCTGGCTGCGCGGGTAGCCGAAACGGGTCTGGAATTCGGCGCCGATGCCGACCAGACGGCTGCGGAAATCCTCCTCCAGGGCGGCCAGGCGCGGCGTGTAACTCGGGTTGCCCTCGCAGCCGGCCGTGAACACGTGGGGAATTTCCTCGTCGCCATGGATATCCAGGAACAGGTCGACGCCAATGCGCTGCATGTGCTGCAGCACGAACAACACCTCCGGGCTGTGCTCGGAGCTGGCCGACTGCCAGGCGCGGTTGAGGTCCTGCCCGGCGTAGTTGGTGCGCAGATGCCCCCGGTAGGCGCCATCCGGATTCATGTTCGGCACCAGGTACAGCTCGGCCTCGGCCAGCAGCGCGGCGATCTCGGCGTCATCGGGGTCCTGCAGGCGCTCGATCAGCCCCTCCATGAACCACTCGGCCATGTGCTCGCCGGGATGCTGCTGGGCAATGATCCACAGCTTGCGCGGCGCTGCTGCCTGACCGCCGATACGCAGCAACTGGATATCGCGCCCCTCCAGGCTGCGACCGCAGGCCACCAGCTCGGCACCACGCTCCAGCGCCGCACCGACCAGGCGCTCATGGCGTGCCCGCGGATAGGGTTCGAAGTAGGCGAACCAGGCCTGCTCGCCCTCGGCCTGCAACTCGAAGTGCAGCTGCCCGTCGGCGAAGCGCGTGGGTACGCGAAACCAGTGCTGCTGATCGTAGCTGGCCACGGCCTGGTAGCCGTCCCAGGCCTGGTTGTAGGCCGACTGCCCGGCGTTGGTCAGGCAGAAGCCATGACGCTGGCCGACCTGCAGGCCGTCGACCTGAAAGTGGAACCACTGAAAATGATGGCTGTTGAGATCTGGCCGCATGGCCAGCAATACTCGCTGCGGGTCACTGGAATCGATGACCTGGATATTGCCACTGTCGAAATCCGCACTGATCTTCATGACTGCCTCACCGACGAAACCGGCCATCAGGATTGCAGCTAGTCGCTCAGGTGTGAAGTCGTCAGTGCATGAACGGTGCGAAGCGAACTATGGTGAACGGCTCGGGCCTAACGCCATCACACATCAAACAAGGAGTCCGCCGCCATGCCCATCTTGCCCCCCTTTCGTCGCGCCGCCGTCGCCCTGCTCGCCCTGGCGCTGCTGGCCGGCTGTGCAGGGCGCAGCCCGGACTCCGGCACCGCCCCAAAGGACTCGCAGACCGGCCAGCCCGCCGCCCAGACGCAGCAGGAGCAGCTGCGCCAGCAGGCCGAGCGTGGCGACCTGGACAGCCAGTTCCAGCTCGGCAGCAGCTATTTCGTCGGCCAGCCGGAAAAGAACCTCAAGCAGGCCGAGTACTGGTGGAAGCGGGCTGCCGACAAGGGCCATGCGATGGCGGCGGTGAGCCTCGCCTATCTCTACACCGGGCGCGACGCGCCGGAGTTCGCCAACCAGCGCGACATGCTCAAGTACCTCAACCAGTCGGCGGCGGCCGGCAACCCCATGGCCCAGCACGTGCTCGGCAACCTCTATCGGCGTGGCGAAGGCGGTGTACCGCGTGATCCCGACCAGGCCCTGCGCCTGTACCAGAGCGCCTGCGCGCAGGACTACCAGGCCTCCTGCGCGGCGCTGGGCCGGCAGTGAGGCGTCACCGCGCAACCATCTGCTCTACGCTTCGCCAGCGGGTGTCGCCACGGTGACCGCGCCTGAGCCCGCATGCGGGCTCAGGGCTGCAGATCGAACAGCGCCTTGCCGCTCTCCATGTCGCAGGGTGCGGAGAAGTGCTCGTGGAAGATCAGCCAGCGGCCAGCCTCGCGCCGCAGGCACTGGGTCACGCGCATCCAGCAGGTTTCCAGCTCCCCCTTGTCATTGCTGCCACCGCAGTGCAGCAAGTAATGGCTGACCGCGAGATCAGCGCTGACGTTGAAGCTCGGCTCATGCGGATCGAAGCGCCCCTCGCCGCTGCACATTTCCATGCAGGCCTGCCAATGCGCCTGATACGCCGGGCGCCCCTGGAAGCGCAACGGGCCCACGGCGTCATAGGCGACCACATCCTCCACGTAGTGACTCATGATGCGCGCCACATCCTTGCTGCGGCAGGCTTCGGTCCAGCTATTCAGTGCGTCTTGCAGTTCGGACTGACTCATGACGTTGCTCCTTCGCTCAGGTTCTGGCCTTGTGGGCGCAGCAGTCGTGCGCAGGCGCACGCTGCTCGTATTCGTCGTGCAAACGGGTCCAGTCGAGGCCCTTGCCATCCAGATCCGGCATGCCGTCCCAACCCTCGCCGCGACCAAAAGGCGTGAGGTCGAGGAAATGGAAGCTGCCCATCAGCATCTCCACGCCCCGGCCATAACAGGAATAGGTGTGATAGATCTGCCCGCCGTCGCGCAGGAACACGCTCAGCCCGTGCTGCTCGCCCTGGACGTGGTAGCCCTGCCCCAGGCGCAGCAACTCCTCCTTGTCGCGGTAGTTGTACTGCACCGGCGCGACCTGCTCGTCGGTGGTGGCGTGGTAGTCGTAGTTGAAGCGGCTGCCATGGGAGCTGTACCAGGGCAGCGACCAGCCCATGCGTTGCCTGAAGGCTTCGAGATCGGCCAGCGGCGCGCGCGAGACCAGCACCAGGTTGGTGTCGCGCTGATGCAGGTGGGACTGATGGCCGATGTTGTCCACCAGGCTGGAACACCCGGCGCAGCCCTTGCCACGGTCCATGTGATACATGAAGTGGTAGACGATCAACTGGCTGTGGCCGTCGAACAACGCCTCCAGCCCGACCTCGCCTTGCGGCCCCTGGAAACGGTAGTTCTCCTCCACCCGCACCATGGGCAGGGCGCGACGGGCACGGTTGAGCGCATCACGCTGGCGGGTCAGTGCCTTTTCCTGCTCCAGCAATGCCTTGCGGGCGGCCAGCCATTGCTCACGCGTGGCGACCTCGGGGACAGGGTGACGATCCATGACGGTTCTCCTGTGGCTGAACGACAGCGACTCAGTGCTGCGCGGCGGGGTCGATATCCAGGTCACGTACCGGTCGCACCTCGACGCAACCGACACGGGCAGCGGGAATGTGGCCGGCGAGCTGAAGCGCCTCGTTGAGATCGCGCGCCTCGATCAGATAGAAGCCGGCCAACTGCTCCTTGGTTTCCGCGAACGGCCCATCGGTGATCGTCAGCCGGCCAGCGCGCATACGCACCGTGGTGGCGGTCTGCACCGGCTGCAGCGCCTCCGCCGCGAGCATGCGCCCGCTGCCCTGCACCTGCTGGGCGTAGGCGTGGCACTCACTGTCATGGGGGCTGTCGGGGGAGCTGTGCAGCTCCTGCTCATTGGCATAGACGAGGCAGAGGTATTTCATGTCGCGCTCCAGTTCCTTGGCGGTGGGTACTGGATAGTCGAACGCGACGACGCCGTTTCGACAATGGCCGAAAAAACAGCGTCTAAGCCGACGAACGGTCAGGCGCGAACTACTGCGGCACCTCGACGCTGACGTGGATCGCGTCGTGGCGCCAGAACTCCAGGTCGCAGTCGATGATGCGCCCATGCTGGTCGCGATTGACCCGGGTGACCCGCAGTGCCGGGCTGCCTGGCGCCACCCGCAGGCTGGCCGCTGCCTCGGCGTGCAACGCGGTGGGCACCATGTCGAAGCGCACCCGACCGTAATGAATGCCGTACTCGCTGGCATACAGGTCGGTCAGCGAGCGCGTCAGGTCGAACTCGAGAATGCCGGGGAAGTAGGCCGGGTTCAGGTAATGCTCGACGTACAGCACCAGGCGCCCGTCGATGCGCCGCGCCCGGCACACCTGGTAGACGCTGGACAGCGCCGGCAGCTCCAGCAGCTGGCAGACCTGCGCACTGGCCGGCATCAGCCTCGCGCTGAGCACCTCGGTGGCGGGCACCCGCCCCTGTTCGGCGACCATCGCATGGAAGTGGGTGCGGACCAGCGGGTTGTAAGACACCCGCTGCGGAGAAACGAACCAGCCACGGCGTTCCTCGCGGTACACCAGCCCCTGAGCCTCCAGTTGCCCCAGGGCCTCACGCAGGGTGATGCGGGTGGTGTCGAACAGTTCGCTGAGCTTGCGCTCGGCCGGCAACTTGCTGCCGGACGGCAACAGGCCCCGGTCGATCTGCTCCTGCAATGCGCGGCAGATGATGGTGACCGCTCGCGGCGCTTCATCGCGCATCAATTTCTCCCCTTTTGGACTAGTCCAGCCCCAACACGGGGCACACGTCATTCGCTCGAATGGGTGACAAGACTAGGCAGTCTAGATGACTGATAGATGACAGCTATGCTGCAAGCATGCCGCATGCCACTACGACCTTCGTGCACAACCCGTTAAATCAGTTACTTATCCATGGTCTACGCTTGCTGAGCGCGCCATCCGTACAGGCCTAGACATCTGCAGCTGGCAAACGGACATAAAACTGTCATCGAAGGCGCTTAGATTGGCTCGGGTATTGCTGATCTAGACCAACACACACACCGCAAAGGAGTTTCCGATGAAACAACTGCTGCTGGCTTCTCTGATGGGTTCGGCGATTGCCCTCGCCACTTCCGCCATGGCTGCAGGCACCGACCTGCAAGCGCTGGAAAAAGCCGCTCGCACCGAAGGCGCGGTCAATAGCGTGGGTATGCCCGACAGCTGGGCCAACTGGAAGGACACCTGGAACGACCTGAATAGCAAGTACGGTCTCACGCACTCCGACACCGACATGAGCTCGGCCCAGGAGATCGCCAAGTTCGCCGCCGAGAAGGACAACGCCACCGCCGACATCGGCGACGTAGGCGCCGCCTTCGGTCCCATCGCCGTGCAGCAGGGCGTGACCCAGCCCTACAAGCCGAGCACCTGGGAACAGATCCCGAGCTGGGCCAAGGACGCCGACGGCCACTGGATGCTGGCCTACACCGGCTCCATCGCGTTCATCGTCAACAAGCAACTGGTCAAGGACGTACCGAAGTCCTGGGCCGACCTGAAGAACGGCAAGTACCGCGTCGCCATCGGTGACGTCAGTGCCGCCGCCCAGGCCGTCAACGGCGTACTGGCTGCAGCCATCGCCAACGGCGGCGACGAGAAGAACATCCAGCCGGGCCTGGACTTCTTCGCCAGCATCGCCGAACAGGGCCGCCTGTCGCTGTCCAACCCGACCATCCAGACCCTGGAGAAGGGCGAAGTGGAAGTCGGCGTGGTGTGGGACTTCAACGGCCTGTCCTACCGCGACCAGATCGACCCCAGCCGCTTCGAAGTGCTGATTCCGTCCGATGGCTCGGTCATCTCCGGCTACAGCACCATCATCAACAAGTACGCCAAGAACCCGAACGCGGCCAAGCTGGCGCGTGAGTACATCCTTTCCGACGCCGGCCAGATCAACCTGGCCAAGGGTAACGCCCGGCCGATCCGCGCCGAGCACCTGACCCTGCCGGCCGACGTGCAGGCCAAGCTGCTGCCCAACGAGCAGTACGCCAAGGTCCAGCCGATCAAGGACGCTGCGGCCTGGGAAGCCACGTCCAAGGCGCTGCCGCAGCTGTGGCAGGAGCACGTCATCATCAACATGGAGTGATAGGTTGAGGCGCAGGGGGGACCGGGGCGCGTAGCTGACGCTCCACCCGTCCACCATTCGATACCGCGGATGGTGGATGAAAAGAGTGTCATCCACCCTGCGCACGACAAACGCCGCTCCCTCAGGCAGTACCTGTGGGAGCGGCTTCAGCCGCTAAGCGCTTCCATCGTTTTCAGGATTTCCCCCATGCCTTCCAAGGTCATCCTCGTCGTGCTCGACGGCCTCAGCCATTCGGTCGCACAACACGCCATGGGCCATCTGCATGCCTGGTGCCAAGCCGGGCGGGCGGCCTACTACCGCCTGGACTGCGAGCTGCCGGCGCTGTCGCGCCCACTCTACGAATGCATCCTTACCGGCGTACGCCCGATCGACAGCGGCGTGGTGCACAACGACGTCTCGCGCCTGTCGCGTGAGCACAGCCTGTTTCATTACGCGCGCGATGCCGGCCTGACGACCGCCGCCGCGGCCTATCACTGGGTCAGCGAGCTGTACAACCGCTCGCCCTTCGTCGCCGTGCGCGATCGCCACAGCAGCGATCCGGGCCTGCCGATCCAGCACGGCCATTTCTACTACGCCGACCACTACCCGGACTCGCACCTGTTCGTCGACGCCGAGAGCCTGCGCCTGCAGCACGAGCCGGACCTGCTGCTGGTGCACCCGATGAACATCGACGACGCCGGGCACAAGCACGGCCTGGACAGCCCGCAGTACCGCAACGCGGCACGCATGGCCGACGTGCTGCTGGCCGACCACCTGCAGAACTGGGTCGATGCCGGCTACCAGGTGCTGGTCACCGCCGACCACGGCATGAACGTCGACCGCTCGCACAACGGCCTGTTGCCGGAGGAGCGCCAGGTGCCGCTGTTCGTCATCGGCGACGCCTTCAGCCTCGACGCGGCCGCCCGCCCACGGCAGGTCGAACTGTGCGGCAGCATCTGCCAACTGCTCGGTGTGCCCCATGACAAACCCTACTGCGCGGAGCTGTTGAAATGAGCGCGCCGTCTTCCCTGCGACGCTGGTTACCGCTGCTGTGCCTGCTGCCTTTCGCCGTGTTCTTCCTGGTGTTCCAGGTCGCGCCGCTGGTGTGGGTGGCGGTCAACAGCCTGAACGGCCCCGATGGCTGGGGCCTGGGCAATTTCGAGAAGATCTTCGCCTCCAAGTTCTACCTGCAGGCGATCAAGCACAGCCTGCAGATCGCCTTCTGGTCGAGCCTGTTCGGCATGGCCATCGCCATCCTCGGCAGCTACTCGCTGCGCCAGGTGGACTCGAAGCTGCGCGACTTCGTCATCGCCTTCTCCAACATGACCAGCAACTTCGCCGGCGTGCCGCTGGCCTTCGCCTTCATCATCCTGCTCGGCTTCAACGGTGCGCTGACCCTGCTGCTGATCCAGGCCGGGCTGATCGACGGTTTCAACCTCTACTCGAAGAACGGCCTGATCGTCCTCTACACCTACTTCCAGATTCCCCTGGGCGTGCTGCTGCTCTACCCCGCCTTCGACGCCCTGCGCCAGGACTGGCGCGAGTCGGCGGCGCTGCTCGGCGCCGGCACCTGGGACTTCTGGCGCCACATCGGCCTGCCGGTGCTGACCCCGGCCCTGCTCGGCACCTTCGTCATCCTCCTGGCCAATGCCCTGGGCGCCTACGCCACGGTGTACTACCTGACCACGGGCAACTTCAACGTGCTGCCGATCCGCATCGCGGCGATGGTCTCCGGTGACATCTCGCTGAACCCGAACCTGGCCAGCGCCCTGTCGATGATCCTGGTCGGGCTGATGGTGCTGATCACCATCGTTCACCAGCTGCTGCTGAAAAGGAGCAACCATGTCACGCGCTGACGCCCCTGCCGCCAGCCTCTACCACCGCGTCGTGGTCTGGCTGCTGTTCCTCATCCTGCTCCTGCCGCTGGCCGGCACCCTGCTCTACTCGCTGTCCACCAGCTGGTCGGCGACCATCCTGCCGGATGGCCTGACACTGAAGTGGTACGCCGCCCTGTGGAGCGACGAGCGCTTCCTGCGCGCCTTCGCCCAGTCGCTGCTGGTCTGCGTCGGCGCCCTGGCGCTGTCGGTGGTGCTGATCCTGCCGCTGATGTTCGTGGTGCACTACCACTTCCCCAGGCTCGACACGCTGATGAACGTGCTGATCCTGCTGCCGTTCGCGGTACCGCCGGTGGTGTCCTCGGTGGGCCTGCTGCAGCTCTATGGCTCCGGCCCGCTGGCGATGACCGGCACGCCGTGGATCCTGTTCGGCTGCTACTTCACCATCGCCCTGCCGTTCATGTACCGCGCCATCAGCAACAACCTGCAGGCGATCAACCTGCGCGACCTGATGGACGCCGCCCACCTGCTCGGCGCCAGCACCTGGAAGGCGGCCTTCCTGGTGGTGCTGCCGAATCTGCGCAAGGGCCTGATGGTGTCGTTGTTCCTCTCCTTCAGCTTCCTGTTCGGCGAGTTCGTCTTCGCCAACATGCTGGTCGGCACCCGCTATGAAACGCTGCAGGTGTACCTGAACAACATGCGCAACAGCAGCGGCCACTTCAACAGCGCGCTGGTGATCTCCTATTTCTTCTTCGTCCTGGTCTTCACCTGGGCGGCCAACCGTTTGAACAGGGACAAGGCATGAGCTTCCTGAGCATCCAAAACCTGCATAAAAGCTACGGCGACACCCGCATCTTCAGCGACATCAACTGCGAGATCGCCCAGGGCGAGTTCGTCACCCTGCTCGGCCCCTCCGGCTGCGGCAAGTCCACCCTGCTGCGCTGCATCGCCGGGCTGACCGGCGTCGATGGCGGGCAGATCATCCTCGGCGACCAGGACCTGGTGCCGCTGACGCCGCAGAAACGTGGCATCGGCATGGTGTTCCAGAGCTATGCGCTGTTCCCCAACATGACCGTGGCGCAGAACGTCGCCTTCGGCCTGCGCATGCAGAAAGTGGCCAGGGCCGAGAGCGACAAGCGCGTGCAGGAAGCCCTGGACATGGTCGAGCTGGGCGAGTTCGCCACACGCTACCCGCACCAGCTTTCCGGCGGCCAGTGCCAGCGCGTGGCCCTGGCCCGCTCGCTGGTCACCCGCCCGCGCCTGCTGCTGCTCGACGAGCCGCTGTCGGCCCTCGACGCACGCATTCGCAAACACCTGCGCGAGCAGATCCGCGCCATCCAGCAGGAACTGAACCTGACCACCATCTTCGTCACCCACGACCAGGAAGAGGCGCTGACCATGAGCGACCGCATCTTCCTCATGAACGCCGGCAAGATCGTCCAGAGCGGCGACGCCGAGACCCTCTACACCGCCCCCGTGGACGCCTTCGCCGCCGGTTTCATCGGCAACTACAACCTGCTCGAGGCCGATGCCGCCAGCCGCCTGCTGGAGCAGAAGGTGAGTTCGCGCGTGGCGATTCGTCCGGAAGCCATCGCCTTCGCCGAGCATGGCATCGGCGCGAAAATCGTCAGCCACAGCCTGCTGGGCAACGTCGTGCGCTACCGCATCGACGCCCGCGGTGTGGAGCTGTTCGTCGACGTGCTCAATCGCTCGGCGGATGAACTCTACAGCTGCGGCCAGCAGGTCAGCCTGCAGATCGATGTCGGCGCAATCCGGGAGGTGGCGTGATGGCCCTGGTCATATTCGATCTGGACGAAACCCTGATCCACGGCGACTGCTCCACCCTGTGGACCGAGGAAATGGTGAAGATCGGCTGGGCCGATGGCGATTCCTTCATCAGCCACGAGCAGGAGCTGATGCGCCAGTACGCCAGCGGGACCCTGGCCATGGAGGACTACATGGCCTTCACCCTGTCGCCGCTGGTCGGGCGCACGCCCGAGGAAGTCGCCCACGTGGTCGAGCCCTTCGTCGAGGACGTGATCGAGCCGATCTTCTACAGCGACGCCAGCCGCTGCCTGGCCCGGCACCGCGAAGCCGGCGACCGCCTGCTGGTGATCTCCGCCTCGGCGCACTTCCTGGTCAGCGCGATTGCCGAACGCTTCGGCATCGGCGAAGTGCTGGCCATCGACCTGGAACAACAGCGGGGCTTCTACACCGGACGCACCGAAGGCGTGCTGACCTATCGCGAAGGCAAGGTGACGCGCCTGCATGCCTGGCTCAGCGAACAGGGCGAGAGCCTGGCCGGGGCCGCCTTCTACTCCGACTCGCGCAACGACCTGCCGCTGCTGAAACTGGTGGAAAAGCCCTTCACCGTCAACCCGGACCCGGTCCTGCGCGCCCACGCCGAACAGGCGGGCTGGCCCATCCTCAACTGGCGCTGAGCGCGCCAGCCGGGGCCTGCATGATCCCTTCGCACGCCTCGATCAACGCCGCCGCCAACTCACGCGCATAACCGGGCAACTGGTTGCGCGCGTGCAGGGCCACCTCCACCGGTGCCACGGCGGCAAAGCCTTCGGCGGCCCCCAGTTCGCGGTGCGCCGCGGTGATCAGGCGGCGCGGCAGCAGAGTCAGGCCCAGACCGCCTTCGGCCGCCGCGCTGACGCCCGGCAGGCTGCTGCTGACATAGGCGATGCGCCAGGGCTTGCCCATGGCATCCAGGGCGTGGGTCATCTCCAGGCGATACAGGCCGTTGGGCGGGAACACCGCCAGCGGCACCGGGTTGCGCGCCAGCACCGGCCGTGCGCGGCTGTCCAGCCAGGCCAGGGGCTCGGCCCAGCTGGCCAGCCCCTTGGCGCTGCCGGCGCGCTGCTTGATCAGCGCCAGATCCAGCTCGCCGGCGTTGAACGCACGCCACACGTCGTGACTGAGGCCGCTGGTGATCTCCAGGCGGATGCCAGGGTGCGCGTCGGCGAAATCCGCCAGGTAAGGGGTCAGGCTGTTGGCCGCGAAATCGTCCGGCACGCCAAGCCGCACCTCGCCCTCCACCGCACTCTGGCCCAGCGCGAGCAGCGCTTCGTCCATCAGCGCAACGATGCGATTGGCATAACCGAGCAGGCGTTCACCTTCGGTGGTGGTCACCACGTAGCGGCCGCTGCGGTCGAGCAGCTCGGCGCCGATCTGCTCCTCCAGGCGCCGCACCTGCTGGCTGACCGTGGACTGGGTCAGGTGCAGGCTGGCCGCGGCACGGGTGAAGCCACCGGTCTGGACCACGGCGAGAAAGCTGCGCAACAGCACGGGATCGAGCATATCGACACCTATCATGAAACCCACTGACAGGGATTCTACTATTTAATTTCCGAATCCAGGCGCAAATTCCTATAGTGCATGGGAGACCGTTTTCCGCGCCGGGTCGATCCCGGTGCCTTTCACCCGCCGAGGCAATCTCTCGATGAGCAAATCGCCCTACTACTACGCCCCGCATGGCGGCCATCCCGGTCAGGAGCAACTGCTGACCGATCGCGCCATGTTCACCGAAGCCTACGCCGTGATCCCCAAAGGCGTGATGCGTGACATCGTCACCAGCCACCTGCCGTTCTGGGACAACATGCGCATGTGGGTCATCGCCCGCCCGCTGACCGGTTTCGCCGAAACCTTCTCGCAGTACATCGTCGAAGTCGCCCCCAACGGCGGCAGCGACAAGCCCGAGCTCGACCCGAGCGCCGAAGGCGTGATCTTCGTCGTCGAAGGCGAGTGCAACCTGACCCTGAACGGCACCCGGCATGCCCTGCGTCCGGGCAGCTACGCCTTCATCCCGCCGCAGAGCGACTGGTCACTGCGCAACAACGGCAGCGAAGCGGTGCGCTTCCACTGGCTGCGCAAGGCCTACCAGCCCGTCGAAGGCGTGCCCTACCCGGAAGCCTTCGTGACCCACGAGCAGGACATCGAGCCGATCGTCATGCCGGGCACCGAAGGTCGCTGGAGCACCACGCGCTTCGTCGAAATCAGCGACATGCGCCATGACATGCACGTCAACATCGTCAACTTCGAGCCGGGCGGCGTGATCCCCTTCGCCGAGACCCACGTCATGGAACACGGCCTGTACGTGCTGGAAGGCAAGGCGGTGTATCGCCTCAACCAGGACTGGGTCGAAGTCGAAGCCGGTGACTTCATGTGGCTGCGCGCCTTCTGTCCACAGGCCTGCTACGCCGGTGGCCCGAGTCGCTTCCGCTACCTGCTGTACAAGGATGTGAACCGCCAGATGCCGCTGACCCTGGGCGGCCTCAAGCGCTGAGTGCAGGCGTGGCTCTAGCCGCGGGCTGACGAGCCGCCCCGGATTGCATCCGGGCTACACAACCGTAGCCCGGAGGAAATCCGCGGCATGCAGCATGAACACCTGCAGCTTCAGCCGCGAAGCAGTCACCGCAATACGCCCATGACGACAAAGGCCACCCGAAGGTGGCCTTTGTCGTTCCAGCGCGCTGATCAGCTGTGGCGGATCAGGTGATCGAAGGCGCTCAGCGAGGCCTTGGCACCCTCACCCACGGCGATGACGATCTGCTTGTACGGCACAGTGGTGACGTCACCGGCAGCGAAGACGCCCGGCACGCTGGTCTGGCCCTTGGCATCGACCACGATCTCGCCGAAGCGGTTGAGCTCGAGAGTGCCCTTGAGCCAGTCGCTGTTGGGCAGCAGGCCGATCTGCACGAAGATGCCTTCCAGTTCGACCGTGTGCAGCGTTTCGCTGGTGCGGTCCTTGTAGACCAGCGCGTTGACCTTCTGGCCATCGCCCTTGACCTCGGTGGTCTGCGCACTCTTGATCACGGTCACGTTCGCCAGGCTGTACAGCTTCTTCTGCAGCACGGCGTCGGCACGCAGGGTGTCGGCGAACTCCAGCAGGGTCACATGGGCGACGATCCCGGCCAGGTCGATGGCCGCCTCGACGCCGGAGTTGCCGCCACCGATCACCGCCACGCGCTTGCCCTTGAACAGCGGGCCGTCGCAGTGCGGGCAGAAGCACACGCCCTTGGCCTTGTACTCCTGCTCGCCGGGCACCCCCATCTCGCGCCAGCGTGCGCCGGTGGAGAGGATCACGGTCTTGGCCTTGAGCGAGGCGCCGTTCTCGAACTGCACCTCGTGCAGGCCGCCTTCGCCATTGGCCGGCACCAGCGCGGAGGCGCGCTGCAGGTTCATCACGTCGACTTCGTATTCCTTGACGTGTTCTTCCAGGGCGCGCACCAGCTTCGGCCCTTCGGTTTCCTTCACCGAAATGAAGTTCTCGATCGCCATGGTATCGAGCACCTGGCCACCGAAACGCTCGGCAGCGATGGCCGTGCGGATACCTTTGCGCGCAGCGTAGATGGCCGCCGAGGCGCCAGCCGGGCCACCGCCGACCACCAGCACATCGAAGGCTTCCTTGGCGCTCATCTTCTCGGCGTCGCGGCTACCGGCCTTGGTGTCGATCTTGGCGAGAATCTCCTTCACTTCCATGCGGCCGGAAGCGAATACCTCGCCGTTCAGGTAGATGCTCGGCACGGCCATGACCTGGCGACGCTCGACTTCTTCCTGGAACAGCGCACCGTCGATGGAGACGTTGCGGATATTGGGGTTCAGCACTGCCATCAGGTTCAGCGCCTGGACCACGTCCGGGCAGTTCTGGCAGCTCAGCGAGAAATAGGTCTCGAACTCGAAGCGGCCTTCGATGGCCTTGATCTGGGCGATGGTATCGGCGTCCAGCTTCGACGGGTGGCCACCGACCTGCAGCAGCGCCAGCACCAGCGAGGTGAACTCATGGCCCATGGGGATGCCGGCGAAGGCGACGCCGGTGTCTTCGCCCGGACGATTCAGGGCGAACGAAGGACGACGGGCATCGCTGCCATCGGTCTTCAGGGTGATCTTGTCGGTCAGGCCGACGATGTCGTTGAGCAGGCCAAGCAGCTCCTGGGATTTCGCGCTGTCATCGAGGGACGCGACGATCTCGAACGGCTGGGTGACCTTTTCCAGGTAGGCCTTCAACTGGGCTTTAAGATTGGCGTCCAACATGGCGAACAGTCCTCAGAAACAAAAAATTCGGGCAATAAAATGCCCGGACGGATCGCGCCCGGGCATCGGGCACCACAAGGGCCGGTGATGGCCCAAACAGCGCAGGTAGCAAGTGCAAAACGGGTTTCAGAGCGTCGCGAGCGACGGCCAGGCAAGGCGTAATCCGATGACGGCGCGGAATGTACCGACGTACATGACAAGCCCGAGTCCGATTACCCCGCTGCCTGGCCGAGCGCAGCAGCTCTGAAGCCGTTCTTAGATCTTGCCGACCAGGTCCAGCGAAGGAGCCAGAGTGGCTTCGCCTTCTTTCCACTTGGCCGGGCAAACCTGACCCGGGTTGGCGGCGGTGTACTGAGCGGCCTTCAGCTTGCGCAGGGTCTCGGACACGTCACGGGCGATTTCGTTGGAGTGGATTTCCAGGGTCTTGATCTGGCCTTCCGGGTTGATGATGAAGGTGCCGCGCAGCGCCAGGCCTTCTTCCGGAATGTGCACGCCGAAGGCGTTGGTCAGCTGGTGGGTCGGGTCACCGATCAGCGGGAACTGAGCCTTGCCAACGGCCGGCGAAGTTTCGTGCCAGACCTTGTGCGAGAAGTGAGTGTCGGTGGTCACGATGTAAACCTCGGCACCCGCCTTCTGGAACTCGGCGTAGTTGTTGGCGGCGTCTTCGATCTCGGTCGGGCAGTTGAAGGTGAAGGCAGCCGGCATGAAGATCAGCACGGACCACTTGCCCTGCAGGGACTGCTCGGTCACTTCGACGAACTCACCAGCGTGGAAAGCGTTGACCTTGAACGGTTGAACTTGAGTATTGATGAGGGACATCTCTGACTCCTTCTGAGGTTTCTGTGAGGGTTGAAAATTTACGGTTGCTATCTTAGCTACCTAACGGAAAAAAGCTTATTGATTACGGCCATGATATCGATTGATTGCACCAATCGATAACGAAGCCCGCGCCAGACGCGGGCTGCAGCCCTGGCTCAGGCCAGGTCGGGATCGATCAATAGCGCCAGTTTACCTGCGACTTGGTTACCAGCGAGTGTCTCGAACGCCACTTCGCTGTCTTCGATCGCAAAAGTGCGCTCCAGTTGCGGCTGCAATCGGCCTTCGGCGAACAGCGGCCAGACCTGCTGCTGCAGGTCATGCAACAGATCCGCCTTGAACTGATCGTCGCGGTTGCGCAGGGTCGAACCGATCAGCTGGATGCGCTTGCCCAGCACCTGCGCCAGGTCCAGCTTGGCCTCGCGCCCGCCCATCAGACCGATGTTGATCCAGCGCCCGTCACGCGCCAGCAGCTCCAGGTTGAGGGCCGCGTACTGGCCACCGACCGGGTCGAGGATCACGTCGAACGGCCCGAAATCGCTGAGCGCCTGGAGATCTTCGCCACGCAGCGCGCCGCCCTGGGCGCCGAGCCCTTCGCAGTAGGCCAGCCGCTCGGCGGAGCCGACGCTGACCCAGCAGGGGTTGCCGAACGCCTTGCACAGCTGGATCGCCGCCGAGCCCACACCACTGGCACCGGCATGCAGCAGAACCTTCTCGCCAGGATGCAGCGCGCCGAGCTGAAACAGGTTGAGCCAGGCCGTGGCATACACCTCGGGGACCACGGCGGCCTCGACCAGGCTGAGGCCCTCGGGCACCGACATGGCATGGCGTGCATCGACCACCACCTCTTCGGCCATACCGCCGCCCGCCAGCAGGCAGCAGACCCGATCACCCACCTGCCAGGCGCTGCCGGCGCCTACTTCGGTGACCACGCCGGAGCACTCCAGGCCCAGAGCCTGGCTGGCCCCCGGCGGTGGCGGGTAGAGCCCCGCGCGCTGCAGCAGATCGGCCCGATTGAGCCCTGCGGCGGCGACCTTCACTCGAATCTGCCCCGCGTCGCAGGCCTGGGTGGGTTGTTCCAACCACTCCGCACGCCCTTCGACGCCTTGCAATGCCTTCATGCTGCCTCCATAGTGCAAGTGAAACGAGCCTCGCGCCTTGCGCGAGGCTTTCGTCTAGCGCCAACGGAACCTGGCGCCCTCAGATACGGCCTAATATGCGTTATCACCTGCCACTACGTCGAATCCGCATGAAACGCTCTCTAGCAAGTACCGCCCTCGCCCTAGTACTCGGCTTCAGTGCCCTGCCGCTGGCGGCCAAGACCACTCCAGCGACCAGCTGGGACTACCTGCAGCCGGACCGCGATCAGGTGATTGCCAGTCTCAACGTCGTGGAGCTGCTCAAGCGCCACCACTACAACAAACCGCCGCTCAACGACGAGCGCTCGATCAAGATCTACGACAACTACCTGAAGTTGCTCGATCCATCGCGCAGCTACTTCATGGCGTCGGACATCGCCGAATTCAACCAGTGGCGCAACCAGTTCGATGACCTGCTCAAGAGCGGCAACCTCGAACCGGGCTTCGCCATCTACCGCCGGCACCTGACGCGCCTGCAGGAGCGCCTCGACTTCGCCCTGGCCGAGCTGACCAAGGGTGTCGACAAGATCGACTTCAGCGTCGACGAGGACCTGCAGGTCGACCGTGAGAAAGCGCCCTGGGCGAAGGACCGTGCCGAGCTCGACGACCTGTGGCGCAAGCGCGTCAAGGATGAAGTGCTGCGACTGAAGATCGCCGGCAAGGAAACCAAGGATATCCAGGAGCTGCTGACCAAGCGCTACAAGAACCAGCTCAAGCGCCTCGAGCAGACCCGTGGCGAGGATGTGTTCCAGGCCTACATCAACGCCTTCGCCACCACCTACGACCCGCACACCACGTACCTGTCGCCGGACAACGCGGAAAACTTCGATATCAACATGAGTCTCTCGCTCGAAGGTATCGGCGCCGTGCTGCAGAGCGACAACGAGCACGTCAAGGTGGTGCGCCTGGTGCCCGCCGGCCCGGCGGAGAAGAGCAAGCAGATCGCACCGGCCGACAAGATCGTCGGCGTCGCCCAGGGCAACGACGAGATGGTCGACGTGATCGGCTGGCGCCTGGACGAAGTGGTCAAGCTGATTCGTGGCCCGAAAGGCTCCACGGTGCGCCTGGAAGTCATTCCGGCCAGCAACCCGCCGACCGACCAGACCAGCAAGGTGGTCACCATCACCCGCGAGGCGGTGAAGCTCGAAGAGCAGGCGGCGAAGAAGAAGGTCCTGCACCTCAAGCAGGATGGCCGCGACTACAAGCTCGGGGTGATCGAACTGCCGGCCTTCTACCTCGACTTCAAGGCCTTCCGCGCGGGCGACCCCAACTACAAGAGCACCACGCGTGACGTGAAACAGCTGATCGACGAGCTGCGTGCCGAGAAGGTCGACGGCCTGGTCATCGACCTGCGCAACAACGGTGGTGGTTCCCTGCAGGAAGCCACCGAGCTGACCAGCCTGTTCATCGAGCAGGGCCCGACCGTACTGGTACGCAACGCCGATGGCCGCGTCGACGTGCTGGCGGACGAGAACAAGGGCATCTACTACAACGGCCCCCTGGCCGTACTGGTCAATCGCCTCTCCGCCTCTGCCTCGGAGATCTTCGCCGGTGCCATGCAGGATTATCACCGCGCACTGATCCTCGGCGGCCAGACCTTCGGCAAGGGCACGGTGCAGACCATCCAGCCGCTCAATCACGGCGAACTGAAGCTGACCCTGGCCAAGTTCTACCGTGTATCGGGGCAGAGCACCCAGCACCAGGGTGTACTGCCGGACATCGCCTACCCCGATGTGATGCACACCAAGGACATCGGTGAGAGCGCCCTGCCCGCCGCCATGCCCTGGGACAGCATCCGCCCGGCGATCAAGCCGGAGCTGGACCCGATCAAACCGTTCCTCACCCAGCTGCAGAGCAAGCACGACCAGCGCACCGCGCAGGACCCGGACTTCCTCTTCACCCGCGCCAGCATCGACCTGTCGAAGCAGCTGATGGCCGAAACCACCGTCAGCCTCAACGAAGTCAAACGCCGTGCACAGCAGGCCGCCATCGAGGCCAAGCAGCTCAAGCTGGAGAACGATCGTCGCGTGGCCAAGGGTGAGAAGCCTCTCGCGGAACTGGCCAAGGAAGACGAAGACGCCCTGCCCGTTGAAGACAAGGGCAGCAAGCCGGAAGACGACGCCTATCTGTCCGAGTCCGGCCACATCCTCATCGACTACCTGAGCCTGAACCCGTCCCTGGCCATCCATTGATCAGGGATTAGGGAACGTCATCAAATTGTCATCGAACTGTCGTGAAATGCAGGGGCCGGCTAAAAAGCCGGCCTCTTCGTTTCCGGCAGATCGAGAACACCATGACCGTCACCGAGCAGTTGAGCGCCTTGGGGAACATCCTCGCTCACGGCGACCTCAGTAGCCTGTTCCAGCCCATCGTCTCGCTTTCCGAGCAGCGCATCCTCGGCTACGAGGCGCTGACCCGTGGCCCGTCCAACAGCCCGCTGCACTCGCCCCTGACCCTGTTCGCCGTCGCCCGCCATGCCGGCCGTCTGAGCGAGCTGGAAATGGCCTGTCGCAAGAGCGCGTGCCGGGGTTTCAGCGCGCTGGGGCTGGAGGGCAAGCTGTTCCTCAACGTGTCTCCCGAATCGCTGCTCGACCCCAGCCACCAGCCCGGGCGTACCCTGAAGCTGCTGCAGACCTTCGGCATACCGCCCAGCCAGGTGGTGATCGAACTCACCGAGCAGTCGCCGACCGAAGACTTCGCGCTGCTCGACAATGCCCTGCACCACTACCGCGCCATGGGCTTCTCCATCGCCCTGGACGACCTTGGCGCCGGCTATTCCAGCCTGCGCCTGTGGTCCGAGCTGCGCCCGGACTACGTGAAGATCGACCGCCACTTCATCGACGGCATCCACCAGGACGCGGTGAAGCGCGAGTTCGTCGGCTCGATCCTGAAGATGGCCGAGGCCTCGCGCGCACAGGTCATCGCCGAGGGCATCGAGCTGACCGAAGAGCTGACCGTACTGGCCGAGATGGGGGTGGATCTGGTGCAGGGCTACCTGCTGAGCAGGCCGCAGGAAAAACCGCCACGGGACGCCCGCCAGTTGCTGCCACAGCTGCAGAGCACTCAGCACAGCAGCCTCAACGAGGACAACCATGACCTCAGCGCCCTGCTCAACGAGCAGCCCGCCGTCGACCAGCGCACCGCCATCGCCGAGGTGCTGGATCTGTTTCGTGCCCAGGCCAATCTGAACTCACTGGCGGTGCTCGACGAGCAGCAACAGCCGGTAGGTATCGTGCACCGCCATTCGCTCTCCGAAGCGCTGCTGAAGCCGTTCGCGACCGACCTGTTCGCGCGCAAACCGATCAGCCGCCTGATGAGCCAGGACTTTCTCGCGGTGGAACTGAAGCAATCGCTGCAGAAGGTCAGCCGCCTGCTCACCAGCCGCGCGCGGCAGCGCATCGAAGAGGACTTCATCATCATCCAGGGCGGCCGCTACCTCGGCCTGGGGCGGGTGATCGACGTGCTCAAGCTGATCACCGAACAGAAGCTGCAGCAGGCGCGTCATGCCAACCCGCTGACCCTGCTACCGGGCAACGTGCCCATCCAGCAGTGCCTGAGCCGGCTGCTGCAACAACAGCGGGAAGCGGCGGTGTGCTATGTCGACATCGACAGCTTCAAGCCCTTCAACGACCTCTACGGCTACGCCAAGGGCGACGAGGTCCTGCTGTGCCTGGCACAGTGCCTGAACGAGCGGGTGGACCCGGCGCGCGATTTCGTCGGTCATATCGGGGGCGATGATTTCATGCTGGTGCTCGGCTCGACCGACTGGCGCGAAAAGCTCGGTCGCCTGATCGAGGACTTCCAGAGCCAGTGCCGCCGCTTCTACCGCGAAGAACACCTGCAGGCCGGCTGTTTCGTCGCCCACAACCGTCACGGCCAGCGCCAGGAATACGCCCTGCTGTCGCTGTCCATCGGCGTGGTGCACGTGAGCAAGGAAGACTGCCTGCAGCTCGACGCCTCGCGCCTGGCGGAACTCGCCTCCGAAGCCAAGCGCCACGCCAAGGCTGTGCCCGGCTACAGCCTGCACATCCTCGCCGGTTCAGCCAGCTGAAGCCTGCGTCTCCTGCGCCAGCGCGGCATGGTGCTCGGCCAGGGCCCGATCAGGCGTGACGCCCGGTGCGCCGTCGAGATACACCTGGCTCAGGCGCCGCGCCGCCAGCGGATGGCCAGCCGCCAGCGCCATCTCCCACCAGCGCACCGCCTGCACACCGTCCGGCGCCTGTCGCGTGTCACCCTGCAACGCCTGTACACCCAGCTGATAAGCGGCCTTGCCGTCGCCGCCGCTGGCAGCCAGGCGCAACAGCCTCAGCCCCTCCTCGCGCGCACCGAGGCCCTGACCGCGAAACAGCAGGATATGCCCGTAGAAGCTTTGCGCCGGGGTATCGCCCAGGTTGGCCATGCGCCCGTACTGGCCCTGCATCCACTGCCAAAGACGCGGCTGGCGCAACGTCCACGACCAGTGAAACAGGCGCCGGGCCAACCAGTAGCCCAGGCGCGCGCGCACCTGCCAGAGCAGCCTAGACATCGACGGGATAGTCGAATTCGAACACCCGGACCACCTCTGCGGCATGCCAGGATGCGGCCGCCACACCATCGGAGGCTCCGCTGAAGCGCCCCAGGCGCATCACGCAGTCGAAGAAGCCGGTACGCGGCAGACGGCTGGCCCCCTGGCTGATGACCAGCGCGCTGCGCAGTGGCCGTTCGGCACGGGCATCCAGCGCCGCCAGATGCTCCAGTGCTGCGGTCAGGGTCTGCATGGCCGGTGTCGGCAGGTCGAGGCGCTCGATCAGCGCCCGGTAGGTAAGCAGATGGCGCTGCCGGCGCGCATCATCGAGTTCGTCAAGCAACGCCTGCCAGTGTTGGCGACTGATACGTACGCTCAAGACCAGCCCTCCAACCCCAGCAACCATGCCAGGGAGCGCAGGATGGCCGCATCCGGTTGACGCTCGCCACGCTCGATCATCGCCAGATAGTGCGGGCTGATACCGACACTGCGCGCCAGCGCCTCGGCCGTCAGTCCCTTGCCTTCACGCAGTGCCCGCAGTTGATCGAGCCCGGGTCTCACGGCCTGCGGATCAGGCTGTTCGCGACCAGATTCGACGGCAGGCTGGTGTCCTGCGGCCTGCAGCAGGGCCTGATAATCGGCCCAGGGCAGTACCGCGTACTCCGGCTCACCATCGCGGGCAATGATTTGCACACTCATGAGTCTCTCCGTTGGAAAGCAGGACCGATGGCCTCGATCCTTTCCTTGCAAGCGGCCATCTTAACAGGGCCAAGCCGCCTGGGGCGTGATCCGTGCAGGCACTCCACGCAGCGCGCCGCGTCTCGCCGCACAAGCGCCCGCGATCAGGAATGCAACGGCTCGGCCGGCAGGTGCTCGATGAGCGCCAGCTTCTCCGGGGCCTGCCTGGCACGCCAGGCCTTGAATGCCTCGAGTTCCCCCTGCCAGGTGCGCATCACCCAGGCCAGCACGGCCAGGTCATCGACGAAACCCACCCCTACCAGCCAGTCGGGAATGGCGTCCAGCGGGGTGATGAAATACAGCAGCGCGGCGACCACCATCAGCAACGCCTGGCGGCTGATCTGCCGGTATTCCCCCTTGAACCAGGCCAGGCTCAGCGCGCGCAACAGCTGCAGGTCATCCTTCAGCGCGGCGAAGCGCTGGCCCTGCGGGGTGCGCTTGTCACCCAGCGCGCGCAGCAACTCAGGCAGCCGCCCCTCACGAAGAAAACGGGCCGCCAGCGGCAGGTAACGCGTCAGTTTCCACGGGGTTTTCATCGGACCTCCTCGGCAAGCCAGGCGCTGCCTGGGCTTGCTTCGCTTATCCACCGAAGCTGTGGATAAATCTGTGCAAAGACTTTCGACAAGCTTATCAAAGCCCCGTGGCATGGGGCCTGGGCTCAGATCGGGCATTTTTTATACAGCCCATAAAACCCATGAAAATCAACGAGTTGCCGATTGACATGAGCAGCTTGCAAGGGTAGCGCACGCTTGTTAGGAACCTTTCCCACAATGTGCATAAGCGTAACACTGCAGGTGCCAGCCAAGGCCCGGAAACGACAACGCCCCGTCAAGACGGGGCGTTGTCATGAAGCCATGCAGTGTTACTGCGCTGCCGGCTCGGCTGGCTCAGCCGGTTCTGCCGCCTGATCCTTGATACCGATCAGCTCCAGGTCGAACACCAGCACCGCGTTGGCCGGAATGGCCGGGGACGGGCTCTGCTCGCCATAGGCCAGCTCGCTGGGGATGTACAGTTTGTACTTCTCACCCACGTGCATCAGCTGCAGACCTTCGACCCAACCCGGGATCACGCCGCCGACCGGCAGGTCGATGGGGCTGCCACGTGCGACGGAGCTGTCGAAGACGCTGCCATCGGTCAGCTTGCCCTCGTAGTGAACGGTCACCACGTCGCTTTCCTTCGGCTGCGCGCCGTCGGTCTTCTTGATCACTTCGTATTGCAGGCCGGACGGCGTGGTCACGACACCTTCACGCTTGCCGTTCTCTTCGAGGAATTTCTTGCCGGCTTCGGCCGCTTCCTTGTTCAGCGCGGTCATGCGCTCCTGCGCACGGTTCTGCAGGAAGGAGAAGGCCTCGATCATGTCCTCGTCCTTGATGCGCGGCTCCTTCTTCGCCAGCGCGTCTTCGATGCCCTGGGCGACGGCCTTGGAATCCAGATCGTCCATGCCTTCCTCGGACAGACTGCGACCCATGTTCAGGCCGATGCCGTAGGAGGCTTTCTGCGCGGGGCTCTTGAGTTCGACTTCGCTGGTTTGCGAATCGCAACCGGCAAGCACCAGGCCCACCAGGGCAACCGCTGCCGCCAAACGATGCTGTTTCATGCTTGTTCCTTGTAGATGCGCCCGAAGGCCGTCGTGTGAAAGCGCGAGCTTAGCAGTACGCCGCGATCACTGGCTACGGCATAGGAGCCGTGCAATGCGCATAAGTTCAAGCAAACAAAGGATTTTTTCGAAGAGATTCGGCGGGCGCCGAAGCATTGTCACAGGAGGGGATGAAGCGAGGAGAAGAATGGCGCAGCGGACGGGACTCGAACCCGCGACCCCCGGCGTGACAGGCCGGTATTCTAACCGACTGAACTACCGCTGCGCGTAACTGCGAGATTGGTGGGTGGTGACGGGATCGAACCGCCGACCCTCTGCTTGTAAGGCAGATGCTCTCCCGGCTGAGCTAACCACCCATTCGCTCTCGAAGTGGGGCGCATTCTAGAGAGCGATCCGCACCTTGGCAAGCCCTCTTTGCAAAAAAATTTACCGGCCCAGCAAGAACTTAGGTGAGACCAGCGAATTTTCTCGACGCACCGTGGTCAGGGTTGGCCTGAGCCCGCCAGCGGAGAATAATGCGCGCTCTGTGCCGAGTGGACGAATCCCTGTCCATCACCTTCATCCGTCGCGGTGCGCCTCCTTTCTCATGCGGGAAAGGTTCATGGATGGCGCCACCCCGCGACCTCAACACCAATGGAGAGTCACCTGCTCATGTGGTTTCGTAACCTGCTGGTCTACCGCCTCACTCAGGACATCCCGTTCGACGCCGACGCGCTGGAAGCCGCACTGTCCGGCAAACAGGCCCGTCCCTGCGCCAGCCAGGAGCTGACCACCTATGGCTTCACCGCGCCCTTCGGCAAGGGTGCCGATGCCCCGCTGGTGCATGTCAGCGGTGACTTCCTGCTGATCGGCGCGCGCAAGGAAGAGCGCATCCTGCCGGGCTCGGTGGTGCGTGACGCGCTGAAGGAGAAGGTCGACGAGATCGAGAACACCCAGATGCGCAAGGTGTACAAGAAGGAGCGCGATCAGATCAAAGACGAGATCGTCCAGGCCTTCCTGCCTCGCGCCTTCATCCGCAAGTCCGGCACCTTCGCAGCCATCGCGCCGAAGCAGGGCCTGATCCTGGTCGACAGCGCCAGCGCCAAGAAAGCCGAGGACCTGCTCTCCACCCTGCGCGAGGCCATCGGCTCGCTGCCGGTACGCCCGCTGTCGGTGAAGATAGCACCGACCGCCACCCTGACCGACTGGCTGAAGAACCAGAGTGCCGCCGAAGGCTTCTTCGTGCTCGACGAGTGCGAGCTGCGCGACACCCATGAAGACGGTGGCGTGGTGCGCTGCAAGCGCCAGGACCTGACCAGCGAGGAAATCCAGCTGCACCTGTCCACCGGCAAGCAGGTCACCCAGCTGTCGCTGGCCTGGCAGGACAAGCTGTCGTTCGTGCTCGACGACAAGCTGACCATCAAGCGCCTGCGCTTCGAGGACGTCCTGCAGGAGCAGGCCGAGCAGGACGGTGGCGATGACGCCCTAGCCCAGCAGGATGCCAGCTTCGTGCTGATGATGATGACCCTGGTGGAGTTCCTCCCGGAGCTGTTCACCGCACTGGGCGGCGAAGAGATTCCGCAAGGCATCTGATAACCCGCCGGGTGGATGACGCGTCTTTCATCCACCATCCGGACAGGCGGTGGACACGCTTCGCGTTGCCCACCGCCCCTGTTCAGGTCAAGGATTCGAGGCTCTCGGTGAAGGCGCTGGCGCCCTGCTCCGCCGTGCTGAAGTTGTGACGCATGAAGGCGAACAGCTCGCGCCCGCAGCCACTGGCCGGCGCCGGTCTGGCCGCCAGTTCACGGGAAGCCAGCTCGGCGTCTGCGACTCTCAGGAGCAGTTCACCGCTGCGACCATCGACACGCAGCACGTCGCCATCGCGCACCCGCGCCAGCGGCCCGCCGTCGAACGCTTCCGGACACACATGAATGGCCGCCGGGATCTTGCCGGAGGCGCCGGACATGCGCCCGTCCGTCACCAGCGCCACCTTGAAGCCTCGGTCCTGCAACACACCAAGGTAAGGCGTCATCTTGTGCAGCTCCGGCATGCCGTTGCTGCGCGGCCCCTGGAAGCGCACCACAGCAACGAAATCGCGCTCCAGCCTGCCGGCCTTGAAGGCTTCCACCAGCTCCAGCTGGTCCTCGAAGACCAGCGCCGGCGCTTCGACCACCTGGTGCTCCGGCGCCACCGCAGACACCTTCATCACCCCACGCCCCAGGTTGCCCTGCATCAGGCGCAGGCCACCCTCGGCCGAGAAGGGCCGGGCCACCGGACGCAACACGCTTTCCTCGAGGCTCGCATCCGGCCCGTCACGCCATACCAGCTTGCCGGCTTCGAGGAAGGGTTCGCGGGTGTAACGCGACAAGCCACGCCCGGCCACGGTATTGACCTCTTCATGCAGCAGGCCGGCATCCAGCAGTTCACGGATGAGAAAGGCCATGCCGCCGGCGGCCTGGAAGTGGTTGATGTCGGCCTTGCCGTTGGGATAGACGTGCGCCAGGGTCGGTACCACCTCGGACAGGTCGGCCATGTCCTGCCAGGTCAGCAGAATCCCGGCGGCACGGGCGATGGCCGGCATGTGCAGGGTGTGATTGGTCGAGCCGCCCGTCGCGTGCAGGGCGACGATCGAGTTGACCAGGCAGCGCTCGTCGACGATCTCGCCAATGGGCATGAACTGGCCGCTCTGCCGGGTCAGGCGCGTGACCTGCTGCGCGGCCTCGCGGGTCAGGGCATCACGCAGCGGCGTGCCCGGATTGATGAAGGAGGCGCCCGGCAGATGCAGTCCCATCACCTCCATCAACAACTGGTTGGTGTTGGCGGTGCCGTAGAAGGTGCAGGTGCCCGGCCCGTGGTAGGCGGCCATCTCCGCCGCGAGCAGCTCGTCGCGGCTCGCCTTGCCCTCGGCGTAGCGCTGCCGCACGTCGGCCTTTTCCTTGTTGGACAGGCCCGAGGTCATCGGCCCTGCCGGGACGAACAGCGACGGCAGGTGACCGAAGCGCAGCGCGCCCATCAGCAGGCCCGGAACGATCTTGTCGCATACCCCCAGGTACAGCGCGGCATCGAACATGTTGTGCGACAGCGCCACCGCGCTGGCCATGGCGATCACTTCACGACTGGCGATACCCAGTTCCATGCCCGGCTCGCCCTGCGTGACGCCGTCGCACATGGCCGGCACGCCACCGGCGAACTGCCCGACCGAACCCAGCTCGCGCAGGGCCTGCTTGATCTGCTCGGGGAACTGCTCATACGGCTGATGCGCCGACAGCATGTCGTTGTAGGCGGACACGATGGCGACGTTGGCCGCATCCATCAGGCGCAGCGTCTGCTTGTCGTGCCCGCTGCAACCGGCAACACCATGGGCGAAGTTGGCGCACTGCAGCTTGCCACGCTGCGGCCCTTCGCTGGCCGCCGTGCGAATCATCTCGAGGTAGCGCTGGCGCGTGGCTCGGCTGCGCTGGATAAGACGGTCGGTCACTTCGACAACACGGGGATGCATGAGGAATCTCCAGGTTAACAGCTAGCGCATATTTATATTTACAACAAAATTCTGCCACTCATTGGGCTTGATTTCCACGACAACGGGAATAATCTTGTAATTCTAACAACAAAATTACGAGACCCTCACCATGACGCTACGAATCGCCATCAACGGTTTTGGCCGCATCGGTCGCAACGTGCTGCGAGCACTCTATACCCAGAACTACCGCCAGCAGTTGCAGGTCGTGGCGATCAACGACCTGGGGGACAGCGCGATCAACGCCCACCTGCTGCACTATGACAGCGTACACGGGCATTTCCCCGAAGAGGTGCGGGTCGATGGCGAATGCCTGTGGATCAAGGGTGACCGCATCGCCGTCAGCGCCATCCGCAACCCCGCCGACCTGCCGTGGCGGGCACACCAGGTCGACGTGGTGCTCGAATGCACCGGGCTGTTCACCGAACGCGACAAGGCCGCCGCACACCTGGCCGCGGGTGCGCGCAAGGTGCTGATCTCGGCTCCGGCCAAAGGGGCCGATGCGACGCTGGTCTACGGGGTCAACGACGAAGTCCTGACGCCGGCCATGCAGATCATCTCCAACGCCTCCTGCACCACCAACTGCCTGGCGCCCGTGGCTCAGGTGCTGCAACGCGAGCTGGGCATCGAACAGGGCCTGATGACCACCATTCACGCCTACACCAACGACCAGAACCTTTCCGACGTCTATCACAGCGACCCCTATCGCGCGCGCTCGGCCACCCAGTCGATGATCCCGACCAAGACCGGCGCCGCCGAGGCCGTCGGCCTGGTCCTGCCGGAGCTGGCGGGCAAGCTCACCGGCATGGCGGTGCGGGTGCCGGTGATCAACGTCTCGCTGGTCGACCTGACCCTGCAGGTCAAACGCGACACCGACGCGAGCGAGGTCAACGCCCTGCTCAAGGCGGCCAGCGAACGCTCGCCAGTGCTCGGCTACAACGCGCTGCCGCTGGTGTCCTGCGACTTCAACCACAATCCGCTGTCGTCGATCTTCGATGCCAACCACACCAAGGTCAGCGGCCGGCTGCTCAAGGTCATGGCCTGGTATGACAACGAGTGGGGCTTCTCCAACCGCATGCTGGACAACTGCCTGCTCCTGGCGCGCATGAACTGAAAGAGGAGGTCCGATGAGCCGCATCAGCTTCACCCAGGCGACCTTGCCCGCTCGCAAGCGCATCGCCCTGGTCGCCCACGACCACTGCAAGAGCTTCCTTCTCGACTGGTGCGAGCGCCAGCGCGAGCGGCTGCGCCAGCACCAGCTGCTGGCGACCGGCACCACGGGCCTGCTGCTGGGCCAGCGCCTGGAGCTGCCGGTGGAAAGCATGATCAGCGGCCCGCTGGGCGGTGACCAGCAGATCGGCGCACGCATCGCCGAGCAGCGTGTGGACATGCTGGTGTTCTTCTGGGACCCGTTCGAACCGCAGCCGCACGACCCCGACATCAAGGCCCTGTTGCGCGTCGCTGCGGTGTGGAACATTCCGGTGGCGTGCAACGAGAGCAGCGCCGACTACCTGCTCAGCAGCAGCCTGATGGAGCGCGAGCACAGCTACCGCATTCCCGACTATCAGACCTATCTGGCCGGACGCAGCTGAGCAACGCGCTAGAAATCCACCTTGCCGCGCCCCGCCTTGATCGCCCCACGCTTGCTCTTGCCATCGAGGCGGCGCTTCTTCGACCCCAGCGTCGGCTTGGTCGGGCGGCGCTTCTTGTCCACCTTGACCGCACTGCGGATGAGTTCGAGCAGTCGCTCCAGCGCATCGGCGCGGTTCTGCTCCTGGGTGCGGTACTGCTGCGCCTTGATGATCACCACGCCGTCTGCGGTGACGCGGCTGTCAGCAAGCCCCAGCAGGCGTTCCTTGTAGAACGGCGGCAGCGACGAAGCCTGACTGTCGAAGCGCAGGTGCACGGCACTGGACACCTTGTTGACGTTCTGCCCGCCGGCGCCCTGGGCGCGAATGGCGGTCAGCTCGATTTCATCGAGCGGGAGGTGGACGCTGTTGGACAGGATCAGCATGAGCAGGGTTTCTGGATGAACATGCGCATCAGGATACCTCCGCGGTCTGTAATCTTTGCTTGAAATTTCCCCACGCCACGCCGGCAGCACCTCGGCTAACGTAGCGGCCTCTACTCTTGCGGAAGCACACGATGGACTCCATAACCCAGGCGGTACTCGGCGCCAGCATCCAGGGCGCACTGCTCGGCCGCTGGCAGGGACGCAAGGCTCTGCTCTACGGCGCCATGCTCGCCACCGTACCCGATCTGGACGTGATCATGGAGTACGGCGACGCGGTGGCCAACATGACCTACCACCGAGGTTTCAGCCACTCGCTGTTCGTGCTCAGCGGCTTCGCCCTGCTGCTGACCTGGCTGGCCAGGCGCTTTCGGCCTCATCCCGGCTACTCGGCCCAGCGCCTGCTGCTGACCCTGTGGCTGGTGCTCGTCACTCACCCGCTGCTGGATGCCTTCACCAGTTATGGCACACAGCTGTTCTGGCCGCTGACGCCGACACCCACGGCCTGGTCCAGCCTGTTCATCATCGACCCGCTGTATACCGTGCCGCTGATCGCGGCCGTAGTCATCAGCCTGTTCAGCGGGCTACGCGAGCAGAGCTGGCGCGTACCCGCCGTCGCCCTGGCCCTGTCGACGCTGTACATCGGTTTCAGCCTGGCCGGCAAGTTCATGGCCGAACAGCGCGTGGAGCAGGAACTGGCGCGTCAGGGCATCCAGGCAGAACGCCTGTTCGTCACCCCGACGCCCTTCAACACCCTCCTCTGGCGGGTGATCGTGCTCGACGGCGAGGACTACCACGAGGCCCTGGTCGGCTGGCTCGACGACGACACGCCGCACCTGCAGCGCCTGCCACGCGGTACGCAGCTGCGCGAACAGCTCGCGGGCTCGGCCATGCACGAGCGCCTGGACTGGTTCACCGGTGGCGTGCTGCGCTATGACCAGGTCGGCGATCACCTGATCGTCACCGACCTGCGCCTGGGCATGACCGGGTTCCATCCGTTCCGCTTCGATTTCGCCCACCTGCGCGACGGTCGCTGGCAGCTACAGGAACACATCGCACGCCTGCCCTTCGAACGCGGGGAGATGGAGCACCTGAACCTGCTGCTCAAGCGCATCTGGCAGCCCGAGCTGGACGTGCCGCTGCTGGCCTGGGCCAGCGAACTGCAGAAACCACTTTTGACTGAGACTCGCTCGCACTAAGGGCGTACTATCGGCGTCCCTCCATGCCGAGGCAGGATGCCTGCAATGTTGTTTCGCCGCTTCGAGTCGTTGATCGACGTCTTCAAACCCAGCCCGGACATCGCGCCACCGCCGGGTATGCTGCGCTTCTACGGCCACTACCTGAAACAGGTGTGGCCGCTGATGGTCGCGGTGCTGATCGTGGGCTTCTTCGCCGCCGTGATCGAGGTGGCGCTGTTCAGCTTCCTCGGCCAGCTGATCGACATGGCGCAGGCCAGCACGGATGCCGGCAGCTTCTTCGCCGAACACCGCGACGCACTGCTGTGGATGCTGCTGGTGGCGCTGGTCATCCGCCCCCTGGTGTTCGGCCTGCACAACCTGCTCACGCATCAGGCGGTCAACCCCGGGCTGACCAACCTGATCCGCTGGCAGAACCACCGCTACGTACTCAAGCAGAGCCTGAGCTTCTTCCAGAACGACTTCGCCGGTCGCGTCGCCCAGCGCGTGATGCAGACCGGCCCGTCGCTGCGCGACTCGGCCATGCAGGTGATCGACGCGCTGTGGCACGTGGTGGTCTACGCCGGCAGCGCGCTGTACCTGTTCGCCGCCGCCGACCTGCGCCTGGTGCTGCCGCTGGCCCTGTGGATCGTCGGCTACAGCGCCGCGCTGTGGTACTTCGTGCCACGCATCAAGGCACGCTCGGCCGCCGCCTCGGCCGCGCGCTCCAAGGTGATGGGCCGCGTGGTCGATGGCTACAGCAACATCGCCACGCTCAAGCTGTTCGCCCACTCGCAGGAAGAGGAAAGCTACGCACGCGAAGCCATGCAGGACCTGCTCGACAAGTTCCGCCTGCAGTCGCGCACCATCACCGCCCTGGACTTTCTCATCACCTGCCTCAACGGCGTGCTGATCGTCGGCACCGGTGCCCTGGCGCTGTGGCTGTGGAGCCAGGCGCTGATCAGCACCGGCGCCATCGCCCTGGCGCTCGGCCTGGTGATCCGCATCAACAACATGGCCGAATGGATCATGTGGGTGGTCAACGGCATCTTCGAGAACGTCGGTACCGTGCAGGACGGCATGCAGACCATCGTCCAGCCGCGCCAGGTCGCCGACCGCGAGGATGCTACGCCGATTCAGGTGCCGCACGGCGGCGTGCGCTTCGAGAACATCCACTTTCACTACGGCAAGCGCGGCGGCGTGATCAGCGGCCTGGACATCGACATCCGCCCCGGCGAAAAGATCGGCCTGGTCGGCCCGTCGGGGGCCGGCAAGTCGACCCTGGTCAATCTACTGCTGCGCCTCTACGACCTGGAGAGCGGACGCATCCTGATCGACGGCCAGGACATCGGCACGGTGACCCAGGAAAGCCTGCGCGCGCATATCGGCGTCGTGACCCAGGACACCTCCCTGCTGCACCGCTCGATCCGCGACAACCTGCGCTACGGCAAGCCCGATGCCGCTGACGATGAGCTCTGGGAGGCAGTACGCAAGGCACGCGCCGACAGCTTCATCCCGACGCTCGACGACAGCCAGGGCGGGCGCGGCATGGACGCCCAGGTGGGCGAGCGCGGCGTCAAGCTCTCGGGCGGCCAGCGCCAGCGCATCGCCATTGCCCGCGTGCTGCTCAAGGACGCACCGATCCTGGTGCTGGACGAAGCCACCTCGGCGCTCGATTCGGAAGTGGAGGCGGCCATCCAGGAAAGCCTGGACAGCCTGATGCAGGGCAAGACGGTGATCGCCATCGCCCACCGCCTGTCGACCATCGCGCGCATGGACCGCCTGGTGGTGATCGACAAGGGGCAGGTCATCGAAACCGGCAGCCACGCCGAGCTGATCGCCCATGGCGGCCTGTATGCGCGCCTGTGGCAGCATCAGACCGGCGGTTTCGTCGGCGTCGAATAAACACGAGGACAGGCCGCAGGGTGGATGACGCTCTTTTCATCCACCATTGCGTTCACAGCGCGGTGGACGGGTGAAGCGTCGTCCACCCTACGGAATCACCTCGGCGCCGGCTGCTGCGACTGGCGCAACCGTAGGGTGGATGACGCTCTTTTCATCCACCATTGCGCTCACCGCTCGGTGGACGGATGAAGCGTCGTCCACCCTACGGAATCCCCCGCCGCCGGCTGCTGCGCACGACACAAACGTAGGGTGGATGACGCTCTTTTCATCCACCATTGCACTCACCGCCCGGTGGACGGGTGAAGCGTCGTCCACCCTACGGAATCACTCCGCGGCTGGCTTCTTGCGCTTGAGCGGTGCGCTGCCGTCGGCGCTGACCAGCGCGGAGGGTTTGCCGGCCGGGCGCGGGCCGCTCTTGCGCTTGGGCGCGGCGGCTTTCTTTGGCTCTTTCTTCTCGGCCTTTTTCTTCTTGCTGCCGGCGGCCTTGCCCGAGGCCTTGAGGTTCTTCGGCCCCTGGTAGACGCCCTTGAGTTCCTTGACGGTGCGGCGCTCGAAACGCTGCTTGAGGTAGCGCTCGATGCTCGACATCAGGTTCCAGTCGTTGTGGCAGATCAGCGACACCGCCAGGCCCTCGCCACCGGCACGGCCGGTGCGGCCGATGCGGTGCACGTACTCGTCACCGGAACGCGGCATGTCGAAGTTGATCACCAGGTCCAGGCCATCGACGTCCAGACCGCGTGCCGCCACGTCGGTGGCGACCAGGACCTTGACCGCGCCCTGGCGCAGGCGCTCGATGGCCAGCTTGCGGTCCTTCTGGTCCTTCTCGCCATGCAGCACGAAGGCCTTGACCCCGGCCGCCACCAGCTTGCCGTAGAGGCGATCGGCCTGCACCCGGGTATTGGTGAAGACGATGGCCTTGTCATAGGTCTCGTTGGCCAGCAGCCAGTCGACGAGCTGCTCCTTGTGGTAGTTGTGGTCGGCGGTGATGATCTGCTGACGGGTGCCTTCGTTGAGCTGACTGACGCTGTTGAGCATCAGGTGCTGCGGCTGCTTGAGCACCTTGGCGACCATCTCCCGCAGCCCGTTGCCACCGGTGGTGGCGGAGAACAGCAGGGTCTGGTGCGGCCCGCAGGACTCGGCCAGACGCTGGGCGTCCTCGGCGAAGCCCATGTCGAGCATGCGGTCGGCTTCATCGAACACCAGCACCTCGACCTCATCCAGCGGCAGGTTGCCGGCATTGGCATGTTCGATCAGACGGCCAGGCGTGCCGATGAGGATGTCGATCTTGCGCATCAGTGCGGCCTGCACCTTGAAGTCCTCGCCGCCGGTAACCAGTCCGGCCTTGAGGAAGGTGAACTGGGCGAAGCGCTCAACTTCCTTGAGCGTCTGCTGCGCCAGCTCGCGGGTCGGCAGCAGGATCAGCGCGCGAATGCTCAGGCGCTGCTTGGAGTTGCCGTCGCCGAGCAGGCGGTTGAGCAGCGGCAGGACGAAAGCGGCGGTCTTGCCGCTGCCGGTCTGGGCGATCACTCGCAGGTCCTTGCCCTCCAGCGCAGGAGGAATCGCTGCGGCCTGTACCGGCGTCGGCTCGACGAATTTAAGCTCGGCCACGGCTTTCAGCAGGCGTTCATGCAGGGCGAATTGGGCAAACACGGGGGCACTACCTCGAGAAATCGACAAAACGGTGCATAGCCTAACGGTTTCCGGCGTCCGGGCCGAATTTCTTTGCACTCGGCCAACGATAGTCGATGCGTTCGCCGCTACGCTTTCCTACCGGCGGGTGGAACCGAGCGCCCCGCCGGGAGTCAGATTGATATCACTCCAGAGGAGTCTCTCTCATGTTCATGAAGCCTCACTCAGCGGTAGCCTTGAGCCTCTGCGCGCTGCTGGCGGCCTCCCCGGTCCTCGCCAGCCCGCCACCGGGCAAGGGCAAGCAGGGTCACCAAGGCCAGCAGGGTCAGCAGGGTCAGCAGGAAGACGTGCGGATCGACCTGCGCGGCCCGAGCGTCGATATCGGCCGGGTGCGTATCGTCCTCGGCGACAACCGCCAGTTGATCGGCCCGACCTCGTCCCTGCCACCCGGCATCGCCAAGAACCTGGCTCGCGGCAAGCCGCTGCCGCCGGGCATCGCCAAGAACTTCGACAGCCGCCTGAACGCGCGCCTGCCGCACTACGATGGCTACGAATGGAAGCAGATCGGTACCGACGTGGTGCTGGTGGCGGTCGCGACGGGCATCGTCTACGAAATCCTGCGTAACGTGCTGGACTGAGTGGTCTTCCGACGGTCTGCCGACAAGCGGTATGGCCACTGACGAACTTGTCTCCACGGCATCGCTCAAATCGTCAGATGGCCAGCCGAGAACGCCCCATGAGCCCGTCACTGATCTATCACGTCACCTCCAGCCTGGACGGCTACATCGCCCGCCCCGATGGCCACATCGACTGGTTCGCTTCGCTGCGCCAGGCCGATGAGGAGTACAGCTTCCAGTACTTCTACTCCGGCATCGATGCGTTGCTGATGGGCCGCGGCACCTATGAGGCGCTGCTCAAGCGCGGCGGCGCCTGGCCCTACCCCGGCAAGCCCTGCGTGGTGCTCACCCGCCTGCCCCTGCCGCGCGCCTCGGACGAGGTGCAACTGACCCACTGCACTCCCGCTCAGGCGGTCGCCGCCCTGGGGGAAGCCGGCTTCCAGCGTGTCTGGCTGGTCGGTGGCAGCCTGCTGGCGGGCAGTTGCTACACCGCCGGGCTGATCGACGAAGTGGTGATCAACCTGGTGCCCCACCTCCTCGGCGCCGGCATCCCGCTGCTGGCGACGGGCATGGAGCGCAGCCTCACGCTCAGCGACCAGCGCCGCTTCAACAGCGGCACCCTGCAGGTGCACTACAAGGTGCAGAACCCCGCCTCGCAGCAATCGCCCTCGCGCATCAACGCGGCCTGATCACCTCAGGCTGGCGTTTTGCGCAGCAGACGCGCGCTGTCCCAACCGACCAGCAATACGGCTGCCCAGATCGGCAGGTAGGTCAGCCATTGCCCGGCATCGAAGGTCTCCCCCAGCACCAGCAGTGCAACGGCGAACAGCAGCACCGGCTCGACATAGCTGAGAATGCCGAACAGCCCCAGCGGCAACAGCCGGCTCGCCGCCATCATCGCGGCGAAGGCCAGGGTGCCGATCAGCGCCATGCCCGGTACCAGCAACCACAGCGCAGGCCGATTGGCAAAGGCATCCACGGGGCCATGGGCGACGATCAGCCAGATCGCCAGCGGCGCCAGCAGCAACATCTCGAGCACGAAGCCGGACAGCGCATCGAAACGCATCCAGCGGCGCAACATCATGTAGGGCGGGTAGCCGAGCGCAGTCACCAGCGTCAGCCAGGAAAACGCCTGGGTGCGCCAGAGCTCATGCAGCACGCCAAGCACGGCGCAGGTCACCGCCAGTCGCTGCAACGGGCGCAGGCGCTCGCCGTAGAACACCCGCCCGGTCAGCACCAGGGCAAGCGGCAGCAGGAAGTAGCCCATGGACACTTCCAGCATGTGCCCCGCCAACGGCGCCCAGACGAACAGCCCCCACTGCACGCCGATCAGGGCCGCCGCCACGGGGCAGGCAACGAGCAGCAGCGGCTCGCGGCGCAGACGCACGAACGTCTCGCGCAGCAGCGCGGTCTGCCGGGCCAGCAGCACCAGCAGCAACACCAGCGGAATGGACCAGAGCACGCGCTGCGCGAACACCTGTATGCCGTCCAGCGGCGTCAGCCATTGCACGTAGCCGGGCAGCACGGAGAACAGCACCGAGGCGCCGACGGACAGCGCCACACCGCGCCCGGAAAGCTGCATCAGCCAATCCTCGCGGGCTTGCGCCCCAGACCCGCCACCGGCAGTGACAGGGCGATGACCGCGCCACCGATGGCCAGGCGCAGCAGATCGGCGTCATGGTTCCAGATCAGCAGGTTGACCAGCAGGCCGGCCGGCACCAGGGCGTTGTTCATCACCGCCAGGGTGCCGCCGTCGACCAGGCTGGCGCCCTTGTTCCACCAGTACAGACCCAGGCCGGAGGCGACCACGCCGAGCCAGCCGAGCACGCCCCATTGCAAGGCGCTGCTCGGCAGCCGCTCGCCATTGCCCAGCAGCAGGAAGGCCGGCAACGCGATCAGCAAGGCGCCGAGGTAGAAGAAGCCGAAACGCCGGTACTGCGGCTCGCTCGAGGGAAACTTCAGCAGCAGGTGCTTGTACAGCACCTGGCCGGCGGCGAAGGTGAAATTGGCCACCTGCAGCAGCAGGAAGCCCAGCAGGAAACTGCTGCTGATCCCGTCATAGCGGATGATCCCGGCGCCCAGCACGGCCACCAGAGCGGCGAGCAGCGCCCAGGGGTTGAAGCGGCGGTTGAGCGCATCCTCGATCAGCGTCACATGCAACGGCGTGAGGATGGTGAACAGCAGCACCTCCGGCACCGTCAGCACCGAGAAACTGAGGTACAGGCAGACGTAGGTGATGCCGAACTGCAGCGCACCGATCACCAGCATGCCGCGCACGAAGGCCGGGGCGTGACCGCGCCAGCGGGTCAGCGGCAGGAACAGCAGGCCGGCGATGACGATGCGCGTCAGCACCGCGAAATAGCTGTCGACCCGACCGGCCAGGTACTCGCCGATCAGACTGAAGGAAAAGGCCCACAGCAGGGTCACTATCAGCAGATATCGCACAGCCACCTCCGAAGGAAGGCGGCGACCTTAGCGCGTTCGCCGGCAGCGGACAATGCATGCCCGGCCAGCGAGCGGCCGGCCATGCAAAAAAGCCGGCCACCTCGTAGCGAAGCGACCGGCGCAACACGCCCGTGGACGGGCGCTCAGGAGAGAGAGTGGGATCAGGCGACCTCGGCCACCTTGGCCCTGGCCTGGGCCAGGCCCTTTTCGCTGAACTCGGCCCCCAGGTTCAGGCCTTCGGCGTGGATGAACTGCACATCGTGGATACCGATGAAGGCCAGCGCCTGGCGCAGGTAGGGCTCCTGGTGATCCAGCGCACTGCCGGCGTAGATACCGCCACGGGCAGTCAGCACGAAGGCGCGCTTGCCGGTCAGCAGGCCCTGCGGGCCGGTCTCGGTGTACTTGAAGGTGACGCCGGCGCGCAGCACGTGGTCCAGCCAGGCTTTCAGGGTGCTGGGGATGGCGAAGTTGTACATCGGCGCCGCCAGCACCAGCACATCGGCTGCCAGCACTTCGTCGGTGAGCAGATTGGAGCGCGCCAGGGCGGCCTTCTCCGCCTCGCTCTGCTGCTCGCTCGGCGTCATCCAGCCGCCCAGCAGCGTGGCGTCGAGGTGCGGCACCGGGTCGACGGCCAGGTCGCGAACCTGGATCTGGTCGGCCGGGTGAGCGGCCTGCCAGTTGCCGATGAATTGCTGGGTCAGCTCACGGGAGACCGAGCCTTGTTGGCGGGCGCTGCTTTCGATCACGAGAATACGGGACATACCTGAGGCTCCATCGAGGTGGGTAGGAATCGATGGAGCACAGACTAGGTCCACAACATTCGATTAAAAAGCGCAAATATCCGCTTACATATATCGACAAAGTTGATTTATGGATGGGCCGGGTCTAGGCTCTGGTTACTTCAGGCCACAGGTCAGGTCGACCCGCAGGCGAATCACGCTGCGGCTGAACTTCACCGTCATGTTGTTGCTGGCCCCCGGTGTCAGCACGGCTCGCCGCGTACGTGGCGCTTCCGGGCCGTTGCGGAACACGGCGCTGCATTCTGCTTCACTCTCGCCGTAGTTGTAGAGCACCAGCGCTGCCATGTTGTGATCGATTTCCTGAGTGGTGGCCGATACCTCGGCGCCGTTCAGCTGTTTCTCCACATCGATCGGATAGGCGTGGGCAGCCAGGGGCAGCAGGGCGAACAACAGGCAGAAGATTTTTTTCATCGGTGCTCTCCATCATCGGAGCGCCAGTGTAGGTCGAGATCGCCGGCGATGACAGCCGGTAACAGGACAGTGTCATGAAAGCTCCCCGTGTAACCCTGGACCAGTGGCGTACCTTGCAGGCGGTGGTCGACCAGGGCGGTTTCGCCCAGGCCGCCGAGGTGCTGCATCGCTCGCAATCGTCGGTGAGCTATACCGTGGCGCGCATGCAGGAGCAGCTCGGCGTGCCGTTGCTGCGCATCGACGGGCGCAAGGCGGTGCTGACCGAGGCCGGCGACGTCCTGCTGCGCCGCTCGCGGCAGCTGGTCAAGCAGGCCAGCCAGCTGGAAGACCTGGCCCACCACATGGAACAGGGCTGGGAGGCCGAGGTGCGCCTGGTGGTCGACGCCGCGTATCCGACGGCGAACATCGTCCGCGCGCTGACCGCCTTCATGCCGCAGAGCCGTGGCTGCCGCGTACGCCTGCGCGAGGAAGTGCTGTCCGGGGTCGAGGAAGTGCTGCTGGAAGGCACCGCCGACCTGGCCATCAGCGCCCTGAACATCACCGGCCACCTGGGCATCGAACTCGGCGAAGTGGAATTCGTCGCCGTGGCCAACCCCGAGCACCCCCTGCATCGCCTGCAACGGGAACTGAGCTTCCAGGACCTCGAGGGCCAGATGCAGGTAGTGACCCGCGACAGCGGTCGCCTGCAGCCACGCGACGCCGGCTGGCTCGGCGCGGAACAACGCTGGACAGTGGGCAGCCTGCCGACCGCGCGGACCTTCGTCAGCAGCGGCCTGGGCTTCGCCTGGCTGCCGCGCCACCTGATCGCGCGTGAACTGCAGGAGGGCCTGCTCAAGCCCCTGCCGCTGGCCCAGGGCGGCCTGCGCAAGCCTCGCTTCTTTCTCTACAGCAACAAGGACCGGGTCCTGGGCCCGGCCACGCAGATTCTCATCGAACTGATCAAGAACTTCGACGCCGCGCCGCTGGACGCTCCGTTCGCCGCGCCGCAGTCCAGCCACTGAGAGCCGCCCCATGCCCTACTTCGACAACGATGGCTGCCAGCTGCACTACGAGGACTACGGTCACGGTACGCCGCTGCTGCTGGTGCACGGCCTGGGTTCGAGTACGCGCGACTGGGAGTACCAGATTCCCGCCCTCAGCCCGCACTACCGGGTCATCGCCCTCGACGTGCGCGGACATGGCCGTTCGGACAAGCCGCGCGAGGCCTATAAGATCGCCGACTTCGCCGACGACGTGGCCGCGCTGATCGAACACCTGCAGCTGCCCGCCGTGCACCTGGTGGGCATTTCCATGGGCGGCATGATCGGCTTCCAGCTCGGCGTCGACCGCCCCGAGCTGCTGCGCAGCCTGACCATCGTCAACAGCGCCCCCGAGGTGAAGGCCAGGAGCGCGCGTGACTGGCTGGAGGTCGGCAAACGCTGGACGCTGTCCCGCCTGCTCAGCCTGGACAGCATCGCCAAGGCCCTCGCCAGGCTGCTGTTCCCCAGACCGGAGCAGGCCGACCTGCGGCGCAAGGTGGAGGAACGCTGGCCACAGAACGACAAGCGCGCCTACCTCGCCAGTCTCGACGCGATCATCGGCTGGGGCGTGCGGGAACGCCTCGCACGCATCACCTGTCCTACGCTGGTCATCACCGCGGACCGCGACTACACCCCGGTTGAACGCAAGCGCGAATACGTGGCAGAAATGCCTGACGCGCGCCTGCTGGTGATCGAAAATTCGCGCCACGCCACACCACTGGATCAACCTGAACGCTTCAATAGCGCCCTGCTCGCCTTTCTCGGTGAAGCAGACACCACTGCCAACAAGGAAAACTGACCATCATGCTCAAGCAACTCGTTATCGCCGCCGGCGCCCTGCTGCTGTCGACCAGCCTGCTGGCTGCGGAAAACCCCAAGGTACTGCTGACCACCAGCATGGGCGAAATCGAAGTGGAACTGGCCGCCGACAAGGCGCCGATCAGCACGCAGAACTTTCTCAAGTACGTGGACAGCGGCTACTACAACGGCACCCAGTTCCATCGCGTGATTCCCGGCTTCATGATCCAGGGCGGCGGCTTCGATGCCGAGCTGCGCCAGAAGGACACCGACGCACCGATCAAGAACGAGGCCGACAACGGCCTGCACAACGTGCGCGGCACCCTGGCGATGGCCCGCACCCAGGTACGCGACTCGGCCACCAGCCAGTTCTTCATCAACCACAAGGACAACGCCTTCCTCGACCACGGCTCGCGTGACTTCGGCTATGCCGTGTTCGGCAAGGTGACCCGTGGCATGGAGGTGGTCGACAAGATCGCCCAGGTGCCGACCGGCAACCGCGGCATGCACCAGAACGTCCCCCGCGAGCCGGTGCTGATCATCGACGCCAAGCGCCTGTAAGCCGCGCACCAACGAAAAAGCCGCCCGATGGGCGGCTTTTTCGTTTACCAGAGGCGCTTACTTCTCGACGAAGGCGCGCTCGATCAGGTAGTCACCCGGCTCACGCATGCGCGGGGAGATCTTCAGGCCGAAGCTGTCGAGCACTTCGGCGGTCTCGTCGAGCATGCTAGGGCTGCCACAGATCATGGCGCGGTCGTCCTGCGGGTTGATCGGCGGCAAGCCGATGTCGGCGAACAGCTTGCCACTGCGCATCAGGTCGGTCAGGCGGCCCTGGTTCTCGAACGGCTCGCGGGTGACGGTGGGGTAATAGATCAGCTTGTCACGCAGGGCCTCGCCGAAGAATTCGTTCTGCGGCAGGTGCTCGGTGATGAACTCGCGATACGCCACTTCGTTCACGTAGCGCACGCCGTGCACCAGGATCACCTTCTCGAAGCGCTCGTAGGTTTCCGGGTCCTGGATCACGCTCATGAACGGCGCCAGGCCCGTGCCGGTGCTGAGCAGGTACAGGTGCTTGCCGGGGTTCAGGTCATCGAGCACCAGCGTGCCGGTAGGCTTCTTGCTGATGATGATCTCGTCGCCTTCCTTGAGGTGCTGCAGCTGCGAGGTCAGCGGGCCGTCGGGCACCTTGATGCTGAAGAACTCCAGGTGCTCTTCCCAGTTCGGGCTGGCGATGGAGTAGGCACGCATCAGCGGGCGACCATTGTCCTGCTGCAGGCCGATCATCACGAACTGGCCATTTTCGAAGCGCAGGCCCGGATCGCGGGTGCACTTGAAGCTGAACAGCGTATCGTTCCAGTGGTGGACGCTGAGCACGCGCTCGACGTTCATATTGCTCATGATGATCTTTCCTCGGGAAGCACAGCGCCTTCGGCGCGATTGCGCGGCATTTTATTCGCGGCAACAATATCTGTTAAGTGGATTATCAAGATATAGGTAATCGGTTATATCGATATGCGATTTACTCTCAGACAACTCCAGGTATTCGTCGCGGTCGCCCAGCAGGAGAGCGTCTCGCGCGCGGCGCAGTCGCTGGCGCTCTCGCAGTCCGCCACCAGCACCTCACTGACCGAGCTCGAACGCCAGTCCGACTGCCAGCTGTTCGACCGCGCCGGCAAGCGCCTGGCGCTCAATGCCCTGGGGCGCCAGCTGCTGCCCCAGGCGGTGGCGCTGCTCGAACAGGCACGCGAGATCGAACGCCTGCTGGGCGGCAAGAGCGGCTACGGCTCGCTCAACGTCGGCGCCACGCTGACCGTGGGCAACTACCTGGCCACCCTGCTGATCGGCAGCTTCATGCAGCAGCACCCGGAGTGCCGGGTGAAGCTGCAGGTGCACAACACCGCCCACGTGGTACAGCAGATCGCCCACTACGAGCTGGACCTGGGCCTGATCGAAGGCCACTGCCAGCACCCGGATATCGAGGTGCAGCCCTGGGTCGAGGATGAACTGGTGGTGTTCTGCGCACCGCAGCACCCGCTGGCGGCACGTGGCACGGCGAGCCTGGAGGAACTGACCTGCGAGGCGTGGATTCTGCGCGAGCAGGGCTCGGGCACCCGGCTGACCTTCGATCAGGCCATGCGCCATCACCCGCGCAAGCTGAATATCCGCCTGGAGCTGGAGCACACCGAGGCGATCAAGCGCGCCGTGGAGTCCGGCCTGGGCATCGGCTGCATCTCACGTCTGGCCCTGCGTGACGCCTTTCGGCGCGGCAGCCTGATGCCGGTGGAAACACCCGAGCTCGATCTGCGCCGGCAGTTCTATTTCATCTGGCACAAGCAGAAGTATCAGACGGCCGCCATGCGTGACTTTCTCGAGCAGTGCCGCGCGCTGACCGCCGGGGTGGCCCGCAGCGACCAGATCGTGCTGCCGGCCATCGTCTGAGCCAGGGGCCCGTCAGCCTGGAATCGACTCCATCTGCTGCAGCAGCAGCGCCGCCTGCGTGCGCGTGCGCACGCCGAGCTTGCGGAAGATCGCCGTGACATGCGCCTTGACCGTCGCCTCGGAGACGTTCAGCTCGTAGGCGATCTGCTTGTTCAGCAGGCCTTCGCAGACCATGGTCAGGACCCTGAACTGTTGCGGGGTCAGGCTGGCGAGCCCGGCGCTGGCGGCCTTGGCTTCCTCGGAAACCGGGGCGCTCTCCTCGGCCATCGGCGGCCACCAGGTATCGCCGTCGAGCACCTGGCGCACGGCCAGCTGCAGGGTCTCCAGCGGGCTGGACTTGGGAATGAAACCGCTGGCACCGAACTCGCGGGAGCGGTTGACCACCGAGGCTTCCTCCTGTGCGGAGATCATCACCACCGGAATCTGCGGGTATTGCCCGCGCAGCAGGACCAGGCCGGAGAAACCGTAGGCACCCGGCATGTTGAGGTCGAGCAGAACCAGATCCCAATCACTCTTGTCGGCCAGGCAGGCCTCCAGCTCAGCGATGCTGGCAGCCTCCACCAGGCGCACATCCGGCCCCAGCCCCAGGGTCAGTGCTTGTTGCAGCGCGCTGCGAAACAGCGGGTGGTCATCGGCAATCAGGATTTCATAGGCGGCCATCGGCAGATCCTGCTCTTGTTATGAGTGGCACTGAGGTGAGTATGACAGTGCTTATTGGCTGACGACCCGCTCAAGACTGTTCATCCATCACGACAGACTCCCCACTCGGACCGACGGCGGCGCCCAGCATGCCGAGCTGTGACGGGGTGGTCAAGTTCAATGCTTTGCGGCAGGATGCGCAGCTTTCCTGCCGAGAAGCTCCGATGCGAAGCCAAGCCCTGCGCGCCGACCTGTTGATGCTGATTACCGCGATGATCTGGGGCAGCGCCTTCGTCGCCCAGCGTCTGGGCATGGATAACATCGGCCCCTTCCTTTATACCGGCCTGCGCTTCGCCCTCGCCTGCCTGGCGCTGCTCCCGGTACTGATGCTGCTGCAACGCCGCCAGAAGCGCCCCGCCGCCCCCTTGAATCGCAACCTGCTGCTGGGGGGCATCGTCATGGGCCTGGCCCTGTCGCTGGGCATCAACCTGCAGCAGGTCGGCCTGCTGTTCACCACGGTGACCAACTCCGGCTTCATCACCGGGCTCTACGTGATCGTGGTGCCGATTCTCGGTCTGCTGATCGGCCAGCGCAGCAGCGCCGGTATCTGGCTGGGCGCCAGCCTCGCCGTGGTCGGCATGTTCCTGCTCAGCGTCGGCGAGGGCTTCACCGTGGCCTCCGGCGACTGGCTGCAACTGGCCGGCGCCTTCGTCTGGGGTATTCACGTGCTGCTGGTGGGCTTCTTCGCCAGCCGCCATGACCCGTTGCGCCTGGCGCTGATCCAGTTCATCACCTGCGCGGTGATCAGCCTGCTGCTGGCCCTGGTGTTCGAGACAGCCACGCTGGACGGCATCCTCGCGGCCGCCCCGGCGATCGTCTATGGCGGCTTGTTCGGCGTCGCAGTGGGCTTCACCTTGCAGGTGGTCGCGCAGCAACATGCGATCGCCTCGCATGCGGCGATCATCCTGTCCCTCGAGGCGGTGTTCGCCGCCATCGCCGGCGCCCTGCTGCTGGGCGAGATGCTGGCGCCACGCGGTTACCTGGGGTGTGCCCTGATGTTCGGCGGCATGCTGCTGGCCCAGTTGTGGCCGAAGCCGCTGCCGGCCGCGCTCAGCGATAGCCCTGCAGGCGCTGATGCAACGCGTCGTTGAGGTCGAGCGGCAAGCGCCGCTTGGCTGCCAGGTAGTGCTGACTGAAGGCATCCAGGTAATCGTCCAGGGCCTCGCCCGCGCGCGAGTCGCCTGCCAGCTCCAGGCACATGGCCGCCACTTCGGCGGTGCACAGGTGCTCGCCGCGCGTGGAGCGACGCAGGCGATAGCGTGACAGCTGCGCCGGGGTCAGGCTGAGCACCGGCAACGCGTCCAGGTAGGGGCTCTTGCGAAACATCTTGCGGGCTTCGGTCCAGGTGGCATCGAGCAGCACGAACAACGGCCGCTTGCCGGGCGTCAGCTGCACCTCCTCCACCACGCGCTGCGGCGCCACGTACTCGCCGGGAAAGACCAGGTAAGGCTGCCATTGCGGGTCGGCCAGCAGCGCGAGCAGCGCCGGTTCCACCGCCGTGCGCGTCCAGCCGAAGGCATGGGTTTCGGGCACCACGTCGGCGATCAGCCAGCCCGTGTTGCTCGGTTTGAGCGCCTCGATGTCATGCATCACCAGGCACATGGCGGCATTCGCCTGCACCTGCGGACGCCAGGCGCACAGGCAGTAGTCCGGCTGCACGCGGCAATGCGGGCAACGCTCGGCACGGGAACCGCGCGCGACGAAGGGTTTCAGGCTGCGTGCCAGGCGTTCTGCACGCAGACGGGCAACGGCATGTGGGGCGGGATGGCTCATGAAGGCGACAACGGCGAAAGGGGGCGCAAGTCTAGCACCCCCATCCGCCGCCCAGGCGCCTCAGAAGCGGTGGTTCAACGCCAGGCCGATGAAGTGGATGCGCGTTTCGTACTCGCCACGGAAGTTGCCGCCGTTGCCGGTGCAGCGCACTCCGCTGTCCTGATACAGACCTCCGACCCCCGGTGCCCAGCCGGCCGGGGAGCAGCCGTCCTGGTAATCCATCTTGCCGCTGGAGAACTGCACGTAGCTGTAGGCCAGGTCCACCGAGGTATCGGGGGTCATCCTGTAGTTGGCACCGAGCGACAGCCAGTAGCGATCCGCATCGGGGAACGCCGGGTGGCGCAGCTGCGGCGAGTTGACGGGCGAACGGTCGTAGGCGACCCCGCTGCGCAGGAGCAGGTCGTCGCTGTACTGGTAGTTCATGCCCAGGGAGATCTTGTAGGTGTCCTTCCAGTCCTGCTCGACGTTCAGATCCCCCTCGGTGACGCCATTGAAATAGGGATAGCCGGCCACCTGATCGATGCCGATGCGCACCTCGTCCAGTCGCGAATGACGGGTAAAGGTCAGGTCCGCCATCAACGCCACCCTGTTGTTGAGCTGATGGAAGACGTTGAAGGAGAGCATTTCCGGGGTGTCGACGGCCGTCTTAGCCCTGGAGTTCGGGTGCAGCCTCGTCGCCGCGAAGTCGCCGGGGTTCACCCAGTTGTCTTCGTCGAACAGTTGCTGCAGCGCACTGGCGGGCGGCACGTAGATACCCAGGATTCTCCTGCCCCCCTTGAGGGATATGTCCGGGGAGGGCACGCCCCCCTGCACATCGGCAAAGCTCCATTTGCTCTCGCCCTCGAGGGTGTGCTTGATACGCGAGCGATAGGACACCCCGAAGCGCGTCGACTCGGTGGGCTCCCACAGGTAGCCGATGTTCCAGCCGAAGCCCCAGTCGTCGCCCTTGACGCGGAAGTAGCCATCGCCCTGGACGTTGTCGGCAAAGTTGCTGGCCACGCAATCGACGAAACCATCCCGATCGGCCACGCCGTTGCACGAGCGGATTTCCTCGGGGACGGGAACACCGGCGATGCCTCCGACTATAGGCCCCAGAATGGGGCTGGCGGCATTACGGGTGTCCTGGTAGTTGGCGTCGACGAACTGCCCCGCCAGTTGCCTCGACGCCCCCTTGACGTCCGCCGCACCGCGCTGGACCGACTTGATGTACTGCGCCGACACGCCGAAGCCGATGCTGTGATGCTCGTTGAAGCGAAAGCCGATGCTCGGGTTGAACGTCACCGTTTCCAGGCTGGCCGACTGGATGGCGTAGCGCCCGGCCCAGTCCTCCTTGTAGTCCAGCTTGGCGCCGAACGGCGTGAAGATGCCCAGGCCGATCGTGACCCGGTCATTGATCTCGTGAGAGATGTAGAAATTGGGCGCGGCGGCGGCATCCGGGAGAAACTCGCCCGCATCCCCCGATAGCGGATTGCCGAACACGTCCGTGCTGCCCTTGTCCTCGTAGTCACCATCGGGCAGCAGGATGGTCAGGCCGGACGTCACCTGCGTACCCTTGAGTCGGGTCAGGCCCGCCGGGTTGTAGAAAATGGTCGAAGGATCGGCCGCCTCGGCGCCATTGGCATGCGCGGAACCCTGCGCCGCCACCGACTGCGAACCAAAGTGATAACCGGATGCCTGTACCTGCGTAACGGGCGAAACCAGTAGACTGCCGACCATCACATGCGATGGCCAACGCCGATAGAGTCTTGTCATTGTTATTCTCCTGCACGCTGCTTGAACACCCAGCAGCCAACGCCTCATTCGCGACAGACTTCAGGCAGGTCTGCGCAGGCGGCGTCCGACTGCAACGCGGCTCAAGGTTGAGACGTGCAGGTTTGGCCGATGATCCCCGGCCTTTGGTCGTGATGGCGGAAGACAGCGTTTGGCCAGCATGTGGCCGTCGGTAACACCGCTGGCAAAGGGGCCAGTGGCCATTTCGCGAACATTCGTGCGGGGGCCCTGTCCAACCCTCGTCCAAGCTTTCAGGAGTCACACCCCATGTTGCGTTACATCCTTCCCGCTCTCGCGCTCAGCCTGATGCTGCCGACCGCCCAGGCCGCTTCGCTGAAGGAAATGGAATTGACTCGGACACTGGAACAGGTCGCCCGACAGAGCAGCGAAGGCACGCCACGCGCGATCAACGAGGACATTCTCGACCAGGGCTATACGGTGGAAGGGCACACGCTGATCAACCATCTCAGCGTGCGTCCGGCGCATGCCGCGCAGATGCGTGGCAACCCGGACACCGTTCGCTCGCAACTGGCGGCGAGCGTCTGCCGCAACCCGGGCTATCGCAAGCTGCTGGCCGATGGCGCGCAGCTGCGCTACCAGTTCAGCGAATACCGCAGCAACCGCCCTGTGACCGTCGAGGTCTTCGACAAGAGCGACTGCGGTATCTGAGCGAACGCCTCGCTCAGCCCCTCTCCGCTCGGCGCTGCGCGTCATCCGCGCGCAGCTCGGCGAGCAGTGCCTCCATGTAGCGCGAGCGGCGCACACCGCCCTCCAGACGTCGCAAGCATTCGTCCTCGAGGCTCAGCTGGTTGGTGCGTGCTGCCTGTTGCAGCATGTCGTAGAGCTCCGCCTCGACCTGCAGAATCAAACTGGGCATACCTGCCCCTCCCTTCCTGTTTACCTCACAGCAGACTCGACGCCGACAGCGAGGTTCCCCTTCCCTGCCCTGGTCGCTTGCAGATGGCGCGCCTGTAGTCGCCAGGACACGCCGGGCGGAGTCGCCCGCACCCGGCGCGGGCGTCCCTGCGCAGCAGCCGCACAGATGAATCGGCCCCGCATCCAACAAGTAAATCAGACGACCGAACACAGCCCGGCCACTCGGACGAACGGCAGCGCTGCGGGATGACTATGCTGAGTGAAGGTAGCGCTGCACGCCCGGACGTCGGCTGATCTGCGTCAAGCCTCACCACGCGCAGAGCCGGCAGACTCGAGCCATCACCACGACAAGGATAGAACCATGGCCCTGCTCACCTTCATCGGCGCGATCCAGCAAGTCACCGGCTCCTGCTACCTCGTGGAAAGCCGCGACGGCGCCAGGGTACTGCTCGAATGCGGCATGCATCAGGGCCGCCGCCAGGAGCAGGAACAGAACCACAGCCGCTTTCCGTTCGACCCGGGCAGCCTGGATGCCGTGGTCATCTCCCACGCCCACCTCGATCACAGCGGCCTGCTTCCGCGCCTGGTGGCGGAGGGTTACCGCGGCCCGATCCACGCCACCGAAGCCAGCTGCGAGCTGCTCGAGCTGATGCTGCTGGACTCCGCCTTCCTCCAGGAAAAGGACGCCGAGTGGGAGAACCGCTGGCGGGCGCGCCAGGGCAAGCCTGCCGTTCAACCGCTATACACTCAGGCCAACGCGGAGCAGGCGCTCAGCCAGCGACGGCCGCATGCCTACGGCGAAGCGGTCGAGGTCGCCAAGGGCATAACGGTGACCTTTCACAATGCCGGCCACATTCTCGGCTCGGCGATCGTCGAGATGCAGGTGGAGGATCATCACCTGCAGCGCCACCTGGTGTTCTCCGGCGACCTGGGCAACACCTGCTCGCCACTGATGCAGGCACCTGCGCACCTGAACCGGGCGGACGTGCTGCTGATGGAGTCGACCTACGGCGACCGTGACCACCGCTGCAGCGAGGACACCCTGGAAGAGCTGGCCGCGATCCTGCAGCAGGCACACAACGAAGGGGGTAACGTGCTGATTCCGTCGTTCGCGGTCGGCCGCACCCAGGACCTGATCTACTACCTCGGACGCTTCTACCAGGAGGGCCGCCTGCCGCAGCAGGCGGTGTTCCTCGACAGCCCCATGGCCATTCGCGCCAACGCCATCTACAGCCGCTTCCACGACCAGTTCGCCGCCCCGGACCGGGCGGCACTGGCGGCCAAGGGGGTGAAACGCATCGAGGACTGGCTGCCCGTGCTGCGCTGCACGCCGACGGCCGAGGAATCGATGGCGATCAACCGGATCAAGAGCGGCGCGATCATCATCGCCGGCGCCGGCATGTGCAATGGCGGGCGCATCGTCCATCACTTCAAGCACAACCTCTGGCGCGAGAACTGTCACCTGATCTTCCCCGGCTTCCAGGCCAAGGGCACGCTCGGCCGCCTGATCGTGGAGGGCGCCGAGACGGTCAAGGTGCTGCACCAGCGCATCGCGGTGAAAGCCAAAGTACATACCCTCGGCGGCTTCTCCGCCCATGCCGGGCAGTCGCAGCTGCTCGACTGGGCCAGCCGGTTCGAACACCACCCGGAGCTGTACCTGGTGCACGGTGAACTGGAGAAGATGCAGGCGCTGCAGCAAGCCCTGCGCGAACGGCTGAACTGGATCGCCAACATTCCCGAACCCAGCGAGCAGATCGCCCTGTAGCACCGACAGCGAAACGCCAACCTGGCTGTGGCAAGCTGTGGGCATGTGAACCGGGAACCCGCCGGACCAGAGGAGAACGCGCATGCCCTATGAACCGGATGACTATCTGTCGCGTCACGTGCAGACCAGCGAAGTCGACCTGAGCAGCAGGGTCGACGAACTGGTGGCACTGGCAGCGCCAGGCAACAGCCCCAACCTGCCGCTGTACCGGGAAATGTTCACTACCGTGATCCACATGGCCCAGGCGGATCGCAACCGCTGGGACGCCAAGATCATGCTGCAGACGCTGCGCGAGATGGAGCATGCCTTCGGCGTGCTGGAGCAACTGAAGAGGCGCCGCAAGGTCACGGTATTCGGCTCGGCACGCACTCCTGCCGATCATCCGCTGTATCAGCAGGCTCGCGAACTGGGCGCCTTGCTGGCGCGACGCGACCTGATGGTGATCACTGGCGCCGGTGGCGGCATCATGGCGGCGGCCCACGAAGGTGCCGGTAGCGAGAACAGCCTGGGCTTCAACATCACCCTGCCCTTCGAGCAGACGGCCAATGCCACGGTGCGCGGCAGCCACCAGTTGCTGTCGTTCCACTTCTTCTTCCTGCGCAAGCTGTTCTTCGTCAAGGAGGCGGACGGCCTGGTCCTCTGCCCGGGCGGCTTCGGCACGCTCGACGAAGCCCTGGAAGTGCTGACGCTGATCCAGACCGGCAAGAGCCCACTGGTCCCCGTGGTGCTGCTCGACCAGCCGGGGGGCAGCTACTGGAAAGACGCGCTGGGCTTCATTCGCCGCCAGCTCGAAGGCAACGGCTACATCCTGCCCACGGATCTGAACCTGCTGCACCTAGTCCACAGCGCCGAGGAAGCGGTGGATGAGATCGCGCGGTTCTACCGCAACTTCCACTCCAGCCGCTGGCTGAAGGAGCGCTTCGTGATTCGCCTCAACCACCCGCTGAGTGACGCGGCACTGGCGCAGCTGCACGACAGTTTCGCCGGGCTGTACAAGGAAGGCGGCTTCGTCCAGCAGCCGTACTGCGAGCAGGAGCGCGACGAGCCGGAACTCTGCCACCTGACTCGTCTGGCCTTCGCCTTCAACGGCCGGGACTACGGCCGCTTGCGTGCGCTGCTGGACTTCGTCAACGAGCCGGCGAACTGGGCATCACGCCCGTAGCCCGGATGCAATCCGGGTGACACACAGCAAAAAGCCCAGCACTGGCTGGGCTTTTTCGTTGGCAGCACAGGCTCAGGCGTTGCCTGCCACCTTCATGCGCGCCGCCTGGGTGAAATCGAGCATGCGCTTGAGCGGCTTGATCGCCTTGGGAATCAGCGCCGGGTCGACCTGAATCTCCCCGGAGCCTTCGCGCAGCCCGGTCAGCACACGCTCCAGGGTGTTCATCGCCATCCACGGACAATGCGCGCAGCTGCGGCAGGCCGCGCCATTGCCGGCCGTGGGCGCCTCGATGAAGGTCTTGTCGGGGCACAGCTGCTGCATCTTGTAGAAGATGCCACGGTCGGTGGCGACGATGAAGGTGGAGTTCGGCAGGGTCTGCGCGGCCTTGATCAGCTGACTGGTGGAACCCACCGCATCGGCCAGCTCGACCACGTTCTGCGGCGATTCGGGGTGCACCAGGATGGCGGCATCCGGGTACAGCGCCTTCATGTCCAGCAACTGCTTGGACTTGAATTCCTCGTGGACGATACAGGCACCGTCCCAGAGCAGCATGTCGGCGCCGGTTTCGCGCTGGATGTAGTTGCCCAGGTGCTTGTCCGGCGCCCAGATGATGGTCTCGCCGTTGTCCATCAGGCTCTCGACGATTTCCAGCGCGCAGCTGGAGGTCACCACCCAGTCGGCACGCGCCTTCACCGCCGCCGACGTGTTGGCGTAGACCACCACGGTGCGCTCCGGGTGCTGGTCGCAGAACGCGCTGAACTCGTCTACCGGGCAACCCAGGTCGAGCGAGCAGGTCGCCTCCAGCGTCGGCATCAGCACGCGTTTTTCCGGATTGAGGATCTTCGCCGTCTCGCCCATGAACTTGACCCCGGCCACCACCACGGTCTGCGCCGGATGCTGATTGCCGAAACGGGCCATCTCCAGCGAGTCGGAGACGCAGCCCCCGGTCTCCTCGGCCAGCGCCTGGATCACCGGGTCGCAGTAGTAGTGCGCCACCAGTACGGCGTTCTGCTTCTTCAGCTCGGCGGCGATCTCACGGCGATAGAAGGCCTCCTCTTCGGCCGTCAGCGGCTTGGGCTGCTTGGCATCGAGGTGGGCCTGAACCAGAAGGCGTTCGGAAATCTGCGACATATCTCAAACCTGTGGCGCTCGTACGCGAGCCGCGAGTATACACCCTGCTCTGCGCAGCTACTGCCACACTCAGGACACGGACCTGGCCGGGGGCTTTTTCAGGGCAAAAAAAAGCCAGTCTTGCGACTGGCTTTTGCGATTTGGTGGGTCGTGTAGGATTCGAACCTACGACCAATTGGTTAAAAGCCAACTGCTCTACCAACTGAGCTAACGACCCAACGCGAGGCGCATGATACTGATTTAATTCAGGAAATCAACACTCTGCGAAAAATTTTTCAGAAATAGCGGGTAGCGTCGGGCACACCGGCCGCAACGAAACCGGCCGCACGCAGCCGGCAGCTGTCGCACTTGCCGCAGGCGCGGCCGTCGTCATCGGCCTGGTAACAGGACACGGTCAGCGCATAATCCACACCCAGGCGCATGCCGGCCTGGATGATTTCGCCCTTGCTCATCTGCTGCAGCGGAGCGCGAATGCTGAAGCCCTGCCCCTCTACGCCGGCCTTGGTGGCCAGGTTGGCCATGCGCTCGAAGGCCTCGACGAACTCGGGCCGGCAATCGGGATAGCCGGAATAGTCCACGGCGTTGACGCCGATGAAGATGTCGCGTGCTCCGAGCACCTCGGCCCAGCCCAGGGCGAGCGCCAGGAACACCGTGTTGCGCGCCGGCACGTAGGTCGCCGGGATGCCCTCGGTCGGTGATTCGGGCACGGCGATGCTGCTGTCCGTCAGGGCCGAACCGCCGATGCCGTTGAGATTGAGGCCGATGACCTTGTGCTCGACGACGCCCAGCTGCTGCGCCACGCGCTCGGCCGCCTGCAGCTCGGCGCGATGGCGTTGCCCATAGTCGAAACTCATGCTGTAGCAGCTGTAGCCCTCGGCCTTGGCCATGGCCACCACCGTGGCCGAATCCAGGCCGCCGGAGAGAAGAATTACCGCTTTCTTGTCACTCATGCTCAATGTCCCGGCTCGTCGTTCCAGAGAATCTTGTGCAGCTGCAGCTGCAGGCGTACCGGCAGGTTGTCCGTCACTATCCAGTCAGCCAGCGCACGCGCATCGACCTGCTTGTGGCTGGGCGAGAACAGCACCTCGCCGGCACGTGCAGCCAGGTCGTGCTGGATCAGCCTGGATACCGCCCAGTCGTAGTCCTCGCGCGAGCAGATGACGAACTTGACCTGGTCGTTGCGCGTCAGCCATTCGATGTTCTCGTAGCGATTGCGCTGCACCTCGGCCGAACCCGGGGTCTTCAGGTCGAGCACCTTGCTCACCCGTGGATCGACGGCCGAGACATCGAGCGCGCCGCTGGTTTCCAGCGACACCTCGTAGCCGGCGTCACAGAGTTGCTGCAGCAGCGGCAGGCAGTTGGGCTGGGCCAGCGGTTCACCCCCGGTGACGCAGACATAACGCGGTTTGTAGGCCGCGACCTGGGCCAGGATGCTGTCCAGGCTGACGACTTCGCCGCCACTGAAGGCATAGACGGTGTCGCAGTACTGACAGCGCAGGGGGCAGCCGGTCAGGCGTACGAATACCGTCGGCAGGCCGGCGGTACGCGTCTCGCCCTGCAGCGAGTAGAAAATCTCGGTGATGCGCAGGGTTGCTTGCATAAATAGCCACGGGCGTGATGACGAAACAGGCCATCCGCCTCCGTTGCGGGAAAGACGATGGATACAGGCAGTAAAGCCCGATCCGGCAATGGCGCCAGCGCAGGAACATCAGCCGAGCTGAAACCCCGCGTGCGACGCGCCGCGCATTCTAAAGGAAGTCGCTCGCGCAGATAAGCAAAACCCGCGACAAGCGCGGGTTCGTGGCCAAGCGATGGTGCGCCTTACAGACGCTGCAGGTCGCGCTGCGCCAGTTGTGCGGCAGAGCTGCCCGGATACTGGGCAATCACCTGCTGGAGAATGCCCCGCGCCTTGTCGTTGTTACCCAGGCGACGCTCGACATCGGCCAGCTTGAACAGCGAATCCGGCACCTTGGAATGGCTGGGGTAGGCCTGGCTGACCTTGGCGAAGGCCTTGCCGGCAGCCTGCAGGTCACCCTTGGCCAGGTTCACTTCACCCAGCCAGTACTGCGCGTTGCCGGCGTACTGGCTGTTGGGGTAACGATTGAGGAACGCAGTGAATGCCTGAGACGCCTTGTCGAAGTCCTTGGCCTTGATCAGGTCGAAGGCGGCGTCGTAGTAGAGCTTTTCCTTGGCCGGATCGGCCGCCTCGGCGCTGCCCTGCTGCTGAGCGGCAGGCGGCGTCGGGGTGTCGTTGGCGTTCACCGCGCCATCGGCAGAATTCTGTGCGGGAGTACCACCGGCAGCGGCGCCGGAGGAAAGGCGTTGATCCAGATCCTGGTAACGCTCCAGGCCTTCCCGTTTGAGGCGCTGGATTTCATTCTGCTGTTCTTCCAGCATGCCACGCAGCTGGGCGATCTCCTGCTGCATCTGCTGCAGCTGATTGAACAGCATGCCCTGCGCCGATACCTGGGCACCTGCCCCGGTACCGGCGGAGGCGCCGGCCGTACCATAACCCGCCGGAGGATAGCTGCTGCCTTGCATGGAGCTGCTTTCCAGCACGGGAACTTCCGCCATTGCCACGAGTGGCAAGGCGAGCGTCAGAACGGTCAGAGTACGGCGGCACTTAAGCATGGCAAATTACTTGCGCAGCTCTACGCGACGGTTCTGAGCCCAGGATTGCTCGTCGTTGCCAGTGGCAACCGGACGCTCTTCACCGTAGGAAACCAGCTCCAGCTGAGCCGGGGAAACGCCCTGCAGAACCAGGTAGCGCTGAACGGCCTTGGCGCGACGCTCGCCCAGAGCCATGTTGTACTCGCGGGTACCGCGCTCGTCAGCGTGGCCTTCCAGAACGACGCGGTTGCCGTTGGCTTTCAGGTCCTTGGCGTGTACGTCCAGAGCGCGCATGGCTTCGGCTTTCAGGTCGGAGCTGTCGTACTCGAAGTAGAAGGTGGTGATAGCGCGCAGGGCCGCTTCTTCGCTCAGGCTGCCGTCGACAGCACCGGTGTTGGCGCCGTAGCCGGCGTTCGGGTCTACTGCGCCTTCGCCAGCAGCGTCACCGCCTTTGGAGGAGCAACCTACAGCAACGGCGAGAGCCAGGGACAGCGCAGCGAACTTACCGAATTTCAGCATTTCCATCATGTAACTCCTAATGAACCCCAGTTGTGTTAAGCAAGATTGGTGAAGCGCCGCATCAGTTCAGGTAAGGGGACCAAGAAGGCTCTCGAACTTCGCCTTGAGCGGTAGGAAGAGGGAGCCTCACGCGTCCATTGGTGGACGCCAACATCAAGACTCCCCGGCCCTGCTGGCGGGTGGCGTAGATTAGCATGGCGCCATTTGGCGCAACAGTGGGCGACTCATCCAAACTTGTGTCGGAGAGTATGCGCAGACGGTTGGTTTCAAGGTCCTGGGCGGCGACCTTGAACACGGTGAAACCGTCTTGGCGATGAATCATGACCAGCGTCTTCTCGTCAGCCGACAATTTCGGGTTGGCGTTGTAGTTACCGACGAAGGTGACTCGTTCTACCGCACCGGAATTGATGTTGGTTTTATAGATCTGCGGCTTACCCGCACGATCCGAGGTGAAGTACAGGGTCTGACCGTCCTTGCCCCAGAAAGGTTCGGTATCGATGGCATAATGATTCGTCACGCGGCGAATCTGCCGGCTGCCCATGTCCATCACGTAGATTTCCGGGTTGCCATCCTTGGACAGCACGAACGCCAGGCGCGCACCGTCCGGCGACCAGGCCGGAGCACCATTGAGGCCTTCGAAGTTGGTGATCTGCTCGCGGCGACCGGTATCGATGTGCTGTACGAAGATGCGCGGACGACGCTGTTCGAAGGACACATAGGCGATACGGCGGCCATCGGGGGCGAAGGACGGCGACAGGATCGGCTCACGCGATTGCAGCAGGGTCACCGCGCGCGCACCGTCATAGTCGGAGCGCTGCAGGGTGTAGCGGGTGTTGTTGGTGCCCATGCGCTCGGCAGTGACGTAGAGCAGACGAGTCGAGAACGCACCCTTGACGCCGGTGAGTTTCTCGAACGACTGATCGGCGATGTAGTGCGCCATGTCGCGCAGCTGATCTGTGCCACCGCCGACGTTGCCGGTCACCACCTGTTGTTCGGTGTTGACGTTGAACAGCGCGTACTGCACCTGCAGGCGACCACCGTTGGGCACGATGTTGCCGACCAGCACGTACTGCGCGCCAAGGGCCTTCCAGTCGCGATAGATGACTTCGCTGGCCTGGGTCGGCAGGCTGATCATGTTCTGCCGCGGAATCGGCTCGAAGTAGCCGGAGTTGCGCAGGTCGTTGCCGATGATCTCGGCCATGTCCTGGGGCAGCACGTTGCCGCCCTGCCAACCGAACGGGACGACGGCGATCGGCGTGGCGCGGTCGGCGCCATGCGAGATCACCAGCGGGTCGGCTGCCTGGACGCTGCCGACCAGCATGACCAGCCCCAGCAGGGCGATACGAATCAGGGTATTCACAGAGCTCAATCCTCCGGTTTGAAAATGACGCGGCGCTGCCTGTACAGACGATCGAAGGTAGCGCGATCCAATTGTTGCATCTCGGGAATACGACCAACGTTACGCACGGCGGCCACCGCCGAACTGTCGAAGGCGGCATCGCCGCTGGAGCGCGATACGCTGGCATTGGTGACGGTGCCATCGGGCAGCATCTGGATCAGCAGTTCGACACTCATACCGCGACGCGCCGACATCGGACGCTGCCAGTTCTCGGTAATCAGCTTGATGATCAGATCGTCGAGGTTGCCCGCGACCTGGTCACCATGGGTTTCGGCCAGCGCCTGCTGGTTCTGCACGTTGTCGGAAAGCAGCTCGGCCAGCGCCGCTGCCTTCTGCTCCTCCGCCGCCTTGCGCTTGGCATCCTCGGCCGCTTTCTTCTTCGCGTCCTCGGCTGCCTTCTTCTTCGCTGCCTCGGCAGCAGCGGCCTTCTTCTTGGCCTCCTCTGCCGCTTTTTTCTTGGCCTCTTCAGCCGCCTTCTTCTTCGCTTCTTCCTCGGCGCGTTTCTTGGCGATATCCGCCTGGCGCTTCTGCTCGGCGGCTTTCTCGGCCTCGGCCTTCTTCGCAGCTTCGGCCTTGGCCGCCTCAGCTTTGGCCTGCTCGGCCTGCTTTTGTTCCTCAGCCTTCTTGGCTGCGGCGACTTTCTGCTCCTCGGCTTTCTTCTGCTCCAGACGCTCCGTCTCGAACTGCGGCGCCGAGGTCTTCTGCGCCTCGCCCGCCACCTTCTGCGTGGTCTGGGTGGTGGCCTGGCTCTGCGACTTCAGCTGATACAGCGTAGCCTGCACCACCGGACGCGCCGGCGGCAGCTCCGGGCTGAAGGCGAAGCTGACGAACAGCATGGCGAACATCAGGACGTGCAGACCCACGGCCCAGACGATGGGCCAGAAGTAGCTTTCCGATTGCGAACGCTCGGTTTGCTGCATCAGGGGGCCTCGGTAATCAATCCGACGTTACCGACGTCGGCCTGTTGCAGACCGCCCATGGCCGCCATCACGGTGCCGTAGTCCACCGCCTTGTCACCGCGCACGAAGACCTGCACCTGCTTACCCTGGCGACGGTTCTCGGCAATGATCGCCGTGACGGCCTGGGTCATCTGCTCGAGCGTGGAGGCGCGCTCCTGCTCGGTGTCGACGTCCACTTCGCTACCCATGTTCCAGTAGTAGGTCTTGTCGGCCTTGATGGAGATGGTCAGCACCTGGGCGTCGTTGTCCTGCGGCAGCACTTCGCTGCTGACCTTCGGCAGGTCGACCTTGACACCCTGGTTGAGCATCGGTGCAGTCACCATGAAGATGACCAGCAGCACCAACATCACGTCGATGTAGGGCACCACGTTCATCTCGGCGACCGGTTTGCGTCTGTTGCGAATTCTCGCCATGGCTGAAACCTGCCCTTAGTCTTCCGAGGTGTGCACTTTGCGGTGCAGGATGGCCTGGAACTCGTCGGCGAAGGTGTAGTAGCGGCCGATCAGCATCTCGCCGCGCGCCGAGAAACGGTTGTAGGCGATGACCGCAGGGATCGCGGCGAACAGGCCGATGGCCGTGGCGATCAGTGCCTCGGCGATACCCGGAGCGACGGTGGCCAGGGTGGCCTGCTGCACCTGGGCCAGGCCACGGAAGGAGTTCATGATGCCCCATACGGTACCGAACAGGCCGATGTAGGGGCTGGTGGAACCGACGGTGGCGAGGAACGGCAGCGCGGTTTCCAGCTTCTCCTCCTCACGCGAGATGGCCACGCGCATGGCGCGCGAAACACCATCCATCACGGCGTCCGGGTCGACACCCTGCTGCTGACGCAGGCGCGAGAACTCCTTGAAGCCGGCGCGGAAGATCTGCTCCAGGCCCGAGTCCGGGTCCGGATTGCTGCCCGCCTGGCGATAGAGCTTGGACAGGTCGATGCCGGACCAGAAGCGGTCCTCGAAGTTGTCCAGCGCACGCTTGGCGGCACGCAGGGCACTGCTGCGCTGGAAGATCATGACCCAGGAAATGACCGACGCGGCCACCAGGGTAAGCATCACCAGCTGGACCACCAGGCTGGCATTGCTGATCAGACTCCACATCGACATATGGTCAACGGCGTTAGCTTCCACGCTTACTCTCCTGCTGCAATTTAAGTCCGCGCCTGCGTCCCGGCGAACGCATGTCGCAGGGTTTCGGGGATGGCCCGGGGTTTCAAGTTGTCGGCGCGCACACAGGCCACCAGGAACTGCCCTTCGCAGAGCAGCGCATCATCCGTAGCCCGCCTGACCTGTTGACGAAAACGCAGGCTGGCACGGTTCAATTCGATCACATCGGCGCTGATCAGCAGCTCGTCATCCAGGCGGGCCGGGGCGTGGTAACGCGCTTCGGCCGAATGCACGACGAACAACAGGCCCTCACCGGCCAGCGTCGACTGGGCATAACCCAGCTCACGCAGGCGCTCGGTGCGAGCCCGCTCCATGAATTTGAGGTAGTTGACGTAGTAGACGATACCGCCGGCGTCGGTGTCTTCGTAATAGACCCGACAGCGGTGGCTGAACGGCTGGACTCCGTTTGGCGCGCGCATACTCTATTCCTCGGCCTTTCGCTTGCCAATCCGGCCTGGTAACAATTTTTTCGTCATTCGTCGCCCGCCGCGAACAGGTCGGTGGCAGGCGGCTCGGCCTGGCGTGACGGCGTGTTAAGACCGAAGTGCTGGTAGGCATGCCGAGTCACTACACGCCCACGCGGGGTACGCATCATGTAGCCCTGCTGGATGAGATAGGGCTCGAGCACATCCTCGATGGTGTGGCGCTCCTCGCCGATGGCTGCCGCCAGGCTGTCGAGCCCGACCGGGCCACCGTCGAACTTCTCGATCATCGCCAGCAGCAGGCGACGGTCGGAGTGATCGAAGCCACGTTCGTCGACATCCAGCAGGTTCAGCGCCTGGTCGGCGATCAGCTGGGAGATCTGCCCGGAGCCGCGCACTTCGGCGAAGTCACGCACCCGGCGCAGCAGGCGGTTGGCGATACGCGGCGTACCCCGGGCGCGGCGGGCAATCTCGTAGGCTCCCTTGGCTTCGATGGGCAGCCCCAGAATGCCGGCGGAGCGCGAGACGATGGTGGCCAGGTCGTCGACACCGTAGAACTCCAGGCGCTGGACGATACCGAAACGGTCACGCAACGGGTTGGTCAGCATGCCGGCACGGGTCGTGGCGCCGACCAGGGTGAACGGCGGCAGATCCAGCTTGATCGAACGTGCGGCCGGACCCTCGCCGATCATGATGTCGAGCTGGAAATCCTCCATGGCCGGGTACAGCACTTCCTCGACCACCGGGGAAAGACGATGGATCTCGTCGATGAACAGCACATCGCCGCTTTCCAGGTTGGTCAGCAGCGCCGCCAGATCACCCGGACGCTCCAGCACCGGGCCCGAGGTGCTCTTGATCGAACTGCCCATCTCCTGAGCGATGATGTTGGCCAGGGTGGTCTTGCCCAGGCCGGGCGGACCGAAGATCAGGGTATGGTCGAGCGCTTCCGCCCGCCCCCGCGCGGCCTGGATGAACAAGGCCATCTGCTCGCGCACGACGGGCTGCCCGGTGTAGTCGGCCAGCCGCAGCGGCCGAATGGCGCGGTCCTGCTGTTCTTCACGCTCGCGCGGGCTGGAGGTGATCAGGCGATCGGCTTCGATCATCGAGGTGTTCCACTAAGAGTCCATTGAATTGCGGTGCAGCGTTTTCCACCGGAAAACCGGTGGATGAAAACGGCGTCATCCAGCCTACGCCATGCCGCGCAGTGCGCGTCGGATCAAATCTTCGCTGCTCATGCCATCCTCCTTGACGGCGGCAACCGCTCGACTGGCTTCCTGCGGCTTGTAACCGAGGGAAATCAGCGCGCTGACCGCATCGTTCTCCGCGCTTGAGACTGCCTGGGCCAGTTGAGGTTCCACCACCAGGGGCGCAATGGCAGGGATCGACTCCCAGGCCTTGAAGCGATCCTTGAGCTCCACCAGCAGGCGCTCGGCAGTCTTCTTGCCAACGCCGGGAACCTTGGTCAACGCCGCCGTGTCCTGCGCTTGCACACAGCGCACCAACTCGTCGACCTCCAGCCCCGACATCAGCGCCAGCGCCAGCTTGGGCCCGACGCCATTGAGGCGGATCAACTCGCGGAACAGCTCGCGATCACGCTTTTCATAGAAACCGTAGAGCAGATGCGCATCCTCACGCACCACCAGATGCGTGTGCAGGGTCACCGTCTCACCCTGCGCCGGCAGACGATAAAGGGTCGTCATCGGTACTTCCAGTTCGTAACCGACGCCATTCACATCCAGAAGCAAATGCGGCGGCTGTTTCTCCGCCAGGGTGCCGCGCAAACGTCCGATCACCAGAGATTCCTTAACAGGTTATAAACGAAGACGACCGCCGCGCCGCTTGGCGCTGGCCAGCCCATGGGGAATGAGACTTTGCCGGTGGTGGGCATGGCACAAGGCAATGCCCAGGGCATCGGAGGCGTCGATCTGCGGTTTCTGCACCAGTTTGAGCAGGTGCATGACCATCATCTGCACCTGCTGCTTGTCGGCAGCCCCGGTGCCGACCACGGCCTGCTTGACCTGGGTGGCGGTGTACTCGCTGATTTCCAGCCCCGCTTCGGCGGCCGCGACGATGGCCGCACCGCGCGCCTGGCCGAGCTTGAGCGCCGAGTCGGCGTTACGCGCCATGAACACCTGCTCGATGCCCATGGTCATGGGCCCGTAAGTGGCGATGACCTCGCTGACGCCACGAAAGACGATCTGCAGGCGCTCGGCCAGCGCCCCGTTGCCGGTACGGATGCAGCCGGAAGCCACGTATTCGCACCCCCGTCCGGTGTCGCGTATCACGCCATAGCCGGTGATGCGCGAGCCGGGGTCGATGCCAAGGATCAGGGTCATGTCAGCAACTGTCTATTTATCCAGTTCGCGAGTATACGGCGCGACCCCGGCGCCGTCATCCGCCGGCCCCGTGAAAAGCCGATGGCCCGACAAAAAAGCCGGAAACGCTGTGCACGCTTCCGGCTTTCTGACCAGCACGAACGGGCAGTTCAGCCAAGCTGCTCCATGATCTCGTCCGCGACCTCGGCGTTGTGGTAGACGTTCTGCACATCGTCCAGGTCTTCGAGCATGTCGATCAGCTTGAAGACCTTCTGCGCGGTCTCCAGGTCATCGATCGGCGCGCTGATCGAGGGAATCATGGCGATTTCCGCCTCTTCACCCTTGAAGCCCGCCGCCCCCAGCGCCTCGATCACGGCATGGAACTCGCTGAAGCTGGTCGACACCAGCGCGGCGCCCTCCTCGCCCATTTCCACGTCATCGGCGCCGGCCTCGAGCGCGGCTTCCATCAGTTCATCCTCGTCCACACCCGTAGCGAAGCTGATCTGGCCCTTGCGCTCGAACATGTAGGCCACGGACCCGTCGGTGCCGAGGTTGCCACCGCACTTGCTGAAGGCATGACGGACTTCGGCGGCGGTCCGGTTGCGGTTGTCGGTCATCACCTCGACGATGATCGCCACGCCACTGGGCGCGTAGCCCTCGTAGCTGAACTCGACGACGTTGTCGGCTTCGTTGTTGCCGGCACCACGGGCGATGGCACGGTCGATGACATCACGCGACATGTTGTTGGTCAGCGCCTTGTCCACGGCCAGGCGCAGACGCGGGTTATCGGCAGGAATCGGGCCACCGTGCTTGGCGGCCACGGTCAGCTCGCGAATCAGCTTGGTGAAGATCTTGCCGCGCTTGGCGTCCTGACGCCCCTTGCGGTGCTTGATGTTGGCCCATTTGGAATGACCAGCCATAACTCACTCCATCTTTTTCAAAACAAACTACAACCGGCACAAGCCGAGATGAGAGCCGTCGCGAGCGCAGGTCAGGCAAGGCGGGAAGAGGTGAGAAAGCGCAGTTTGCTGAAGCAAATGAGCATTTCGAACCTCTTTCCAACGCAGCATGACCAAGCGCAGCAGGTTATCACTCGGCTTTGGGTTGCTCGCGCAGGCGGATGTGTAGCTCGCGCAGCGACTTGGCGTCCACCAGCCCTGGCGCCTGGGTCATGACGCAGGCCGCGCTCTGGGTTTTCGGGAAGGCGATCACTTCGCGGATCGACTGTGCACCGGTCATCAGCATCACCAGGCGATCCAGGCCGAAGGCCAGGCCACCGTGGGGCGGCGCACCGAACTTCAGCGCATCGAGGAGGAAGCCGAACTTCTCTTCCTGCTCCGCTTCGCTGATGCCCAGCACCTCGAAGACGGCCTGCTGCATCTTCTTGTCGTGGATACGGATCGAACCGCCACCCAGCTCGGTACCGTTGAGCACCATGTCATAGGCGCGCGACAGCGCGGCGCCCGGGTTGGCCTTGAGCTCTTCCGGGCTGCACTTGGGCGAGGTGAACGGGTGGTGCATGGCGGTCAGGCTGCCATCGTCGTTTTCCTCGAACATCGGGAAGTCGACGACCCACAGCGGCGCCCACTCGCAGGTCAGCAGGTTCAGGTCGTGACCCAGCTTGATGCGCAGCGCGCCCAACGCCTCGGAGACGATCTTGGCCTTGTCGGCGCCGAAGAACACGATATCGCCGTCGACGGCACCGACGCGATCGAGGATCACGTTGATGTTGTCCAGCGGGATGTTCTTGACGATCGGCGACTGCAGGCCTTCGACACCGGCGGCACGCTCGTTGACCTTGATGTAGGCCAGGCCCTTGGCGCCGTAGATGCCGACGAACTTGGTGTAGTCGTCGATCTGCTTGCGCGGCATGCTCGCCCCGCCCGGTACGCGCAGCGCGGTGACGCGGCACTTCGGATCGTTGGCCGGGCCGGCGAAGACCTTGAATTCGACGTCCTTGAGCTGGTCCTCGACATCCACCAGCTCCATCGGGATGCGCAGGTCCGGCTTGTCCGAACCGAAGCGACGCATGGCCTCGGCCAGGGTCATGTGCGGCAGCGTGTCGAACTCGACGTCCAGCACTTCCTTGAACAGGTTGCGCACCATGGTCTCGGTGATGTCCATGATGTCTTTTTCATCGAGGAAGCTGGTCTCGATGTCGATCTGGGTGAATTCCGGCTGACGGTCGGCACGCAGGTCTTCGTCGCGGAAGCACTTGGCGATCTGGTAGTAACGGTCGAAGCCAGCGACCATCAGCAGCTGCTTGAACAGCTGCGGCGACTGCGGCAGGGCGAAGAAGCTGCCGGCGTGGGTGCGGCTCGGCACCAGGTAGTCGCGAGCGCCTTCCGGCGTGGCGCGGGTCAGGATCGGCGTTTCCACGTCGAGGAAGCCGTTGTCATCGAGGTAACGACGGATGCTCGAGGTGATGCGCGAACGCAGCTTGAGCTTCTCGGCCATTTCCGGACGACGCAGGTCGATGAAGCGGTAGCGCAGGCGGGTTTCCTCGCCCACGTCGGTGTACTCGTTGAGCGGGAACGGCGGGGTTTCCGCTTCGTTGAGGACCTCCAGTTCGTAACCCAGCACCTCGATGGCGCCACTGGCCATGTTGGCGTTGCGCGCGCCTTCCGGACGCAGACGCACCTTGCCGGTGATCTTCACCACGTATTCGCTGCGCACGCGGTCGGCCTTGGCGAAGGTCTCGGCACGATCCGGATCGAACACCACCTGGGCCAGGCCTTCACGGTCACGGATATCGAGGAAGATCACCCCGCCATGGTCGCGACGACGGTGTACCCAGCCGCAAAGGGTGATTTCCTGGCCATCCAGGCTCTCGTTCAACTGGCCGCAATAGTGGCTGCGCATCATGATCGTGTTTCGCTTCTCTAAGGTCTGGGATAGGTCAGGCAGCCCCCAACGCCTTGGGCAGGAGCCACATCGCGGCGAACGTCCACGCCGCGCTTCGATAAAGAGCGGGATTATATAGCGTAAATCGCCGAGACGCAGCCGCCCGGCAAGAGCCTTCTATAATGAACGGGGCCGCCACCGTGGAGAATCGCCATGGCCACGCCCCACCACACCGATTTGTCCAGCGACCTGCTGGAAGACTTCCGGCTCGACGCTGCGGAGCAGTTCCCGCGTTGCGAGCAGCTGCTGATCGAGCTGGAGCAGGCACCGAGGAGCACGGAGCGGCTGCGCGAGCTGTTTCGCCTGATACATACGCTCAAGGGCAATCTCGGTTACGTCGACCTCAACCAGCTGATGCCATTGCCGCAGGCGATGGAAGACGTGCTCGACGCCCTGCGTTCGGGGCGCCTGAGCTTCGACAGCCTGCTGGGCGACATCCTCCTGCTCTGCCTCGATCACCTGCGCGCCCTGGTGGACCAGGCACTCGACGGAGCGGACGCGCCCCTGAGCGCGGCCCAGCTCGATACGCTGTGTCAGGCCCTGCACGCCCTGGCCATGGCGCCCGCCGGGCAACAGACCGAGGTGCGCCGCGAGCTGTTGCTGCACATGGACCCGAGCACCCGCCTGCAAGCGCCCCCGTCAGCCGAACCCAGCCAGACCGAAGCGCTGCTGGTTCGCCACGGCATCGCCATCCACCCCGACCTGCAGTTCTTCTGCGCCCTCACCGAGGCCGCCGAGCAACGTTCCAGCTACTGGCAAGGACGCAACCTGCGCCTGCTCGAACTGGCACTCAGCATGAACGCGGCCGGCGCCAACGCGGAACGCCCCGAGCAACTGGCAGCGGCCGTGTGCCTGCATGACCTCGGCATGGCCTTCCTGCCCCTGGATCTGCTGCACAAGCAAAGCCACTTCAGCCGCGAGGAGCGCCGCCTGATGCAAGGCCACCCGCGCCTGGCCAGCGAACTGCTCAAGCGCATGCCCGACTGGGCTGCGGCCATGGAGATCGTTCTGCAGCACCAGGAACATGCGGACGGCAGCGGCTACCCCAAGGGGCTGCGGGAAATGGAGATCACCCCAGGCGCACTGATCCTGCATATCGTCGACACCTTCGATGCACGCACCCACGAACGCGCGCACCAGACCCTGAGCAAGCGCCCGCTACTGCGCGCCATTCTCGAGATCAACAACCTCGCCGGCCAGCAGTTCAGCCGTCACTGGGTGGAGGTGTTCAATCGCACGCTGCAACAGCGCCCCGGCCTGGCGCACCCCTGATCGCCGGGGCAGAGCCATAGTGCTGTTCACATGGGAAGTGGTCGGACGCGATCAGCCCCCACGCCCCCCTTGGGGAGAGGGGGAAACCGGCCGTTTTGCGGCAGTTTCAGCCCTCTCCCCCAGCCCCTCCCCCATGAATGGGCGAGGGGAGCCCAAAATGAACAGCATCAGGCGCAGAACCAGGCCATTTGGTCATAAGAAATGAACTGTGCGCGCTCGATAGCTTCTAAACATCGCTTTCATTGACAGAAGCCAAGATTATTCTCGGATCCTGCATGTTAGGCTCGTCCCAACATTGCGGAACAGACTTCCCCAGGCCCACCTGAAAGGAGAAAGATCATGGAAATCAACATCGGAATCGCTGAACAGGATCGCGCCGCCATCGCCGAAGGCCTCTCGCGCCTGCTGGCCGACACCTACACTCTGTACCTGAAGACCCACAACTTTCACTGGAACGTCACAGGCCCGATGTTCAACACCCTGCACCTGATGTTCGAGGGGCAGTACACCGAACTGGCCCTGGCAGTGGATGCGATCGCCGAGCGTATTCGCGCACTGGGCTTCCCGGCCCCTGGCACCTATGCCGCCTACGCCCGCCTCTCCTCGATCAAGGAAGAGGAAGGCGTTCCCAGCGCGCAAGAGATGATCAAGCTGCTGGTACAGGGTCAGGAAGCCGTCGTGCGCACCGCGCGCAACATCTTCCCGCTGCTGGACAAGGTCAGCGACGAACCCACCGCCGACCTGCTGACCCAGCGCATGCAGGTGCACGAGAAAACCGCCTGGATGCTGCGTAGCCTGCTGGCTGCCTGAACATCCCTGAGGCCCGGTAATCCGGGCCTTTTCATTAGGCACGCCGCCTCGCTCTGATCTATGCTCTGGCCAATCGCCAATGAGTTCCCGCGCCCCATGAGTCAACCAAGCAGACCGCCAAGCATCATCGAGCTGTATCCGGAGGAAACCCGCAAGGCGGCTTCGCTGCTGAAGCAGGCCGTACCCCTGATGATGCGCCACGACATACCGCCGAACCCGGTGCACTACGCGCTGTGGTACACCTACAGCCGGGGCAGCGAACCGGAACTCAATCGGCGCATGGACAAGGCGGTGGAAGACTTCGATGTCTTCCCGACGGAGACCGCAAGCCGGCTGTTCCGCGACTACATCATCCGCGGCGAGCTGGAAGAGGCACGTGCCGGCCAGCAGCAGGTGATCGAACTGGTCGACGACATCGAAGACGACGTCTCGCACAGCGTCATCGGCAGCCAGCACTACCAGCAGAGCCTGAGCCAGGGCCTCAGCGCCCTGCAGGAACCGATCATCGACGACCTGCCCAGCGTCCTCAACGACCTGCAGGAAAGCACCCAGCTGATGCAGGATCAGCAGGAGAAATTCCTCTATCGCCTGCGCGCCGCGCAACAGGAGATCACCCATCTGCGTGGCCAGCTGGAGCGCGCGCACATGGCCGCGACGCTGGACAGCCTGACACGCGTCTTCAACCGCCACGCCTTCACCCGCCTGCTGGAGCGCGCCCTCGCGGAGTCCCAGCAGGGCCTGGCGCTGGTGATCCTGGATATCGATCACTTCAAGCAGTTCAACGACCAGTACGGCCACCCGCTCGGCGACCGGGTGTTGCAGCATGTCGGCCAACTCCTGCGCGACCTGCTGCCTCCCGGCGCCTTTGCGGCGCGCTACGGTGGCGAGGAGTTCTGCGTGGTACTGCGCGACCGCAAGGGTTTCAGCGAAGTGATCGAGTTCGCCGAACAGCTGCGCAACAAGATCCAGTCGCTGCGCATCAAGGTCAGGCGCACCGACCAGGTCCTGGACAGCATCACCGCGTCGTTCGGCTGCGCGATGGCCGAGGCGGAAGACGACTTCGAGTCGCTGCTGACCCGAGCGGACGATGCGCTCTATCAAGCCAAGCGCAGCGGCCGCAACCAGGTCCACCCCGCCAAGAGCGAAACAATGCTAAGCGCTTGATTTGAGAAGCCCCCGCCTTTGCTGTTAAATAGGACGGCACGCCGCATTATCACCCTGCGGCGGCGCCGACCTTGCTCCACAGGCGCCCAGGATGACCGTTCGACTGGCCATCCACAGCGTGCGCTCCCTCCGCAACACCTTGAGTCATCATTCAATCAGTGAGTTCGTCCAACATGTTGAAGATTGCCCATTTCGTGACAGGGTTTGCCGCCCTGCTGCTGTCTGCCGTTCCCGGTTTTTCCAGTGCGTTCCTCGCCACACCCGATGCCATCTATCTGACCCTGATCGGCCTGCTCAACCTGCTTGCCGCAGCGCAACAGAACACGCCTGCCCCGCGCCAGCAACTGGCCAACCTGTCATCGGCACTGCTGATCCTGGCGGCCGTGGTGCAGAGCCTGATCCTGCTCGCCCCGCTACCCAACATCGGCGGCCAGCCGGCGATCTGGCTGCCACTACTGACCATCGGTATCGCGGTAGCCTTCCAACTGACCGCCCAGCTGAATCCGCAACCGCGTGACAGCCAGCCACGCGCCGTCGCACAGCACAGCGCCAGCCAGGAAGACCGCGAGACCGGCACGGTGAAGTGGTTCAACACCTCCAAGGGCTTCGGCTTCATCTCCCGCGACTCGGGTGAGGATATCTTCGTGCACTTTCGCGCCATTCGCGGTGAAGGCCACCGCGTCCTGATCGAAGGCCAGCGCGTGGAGTTCTCGGTAATGCAGCGCGACAAAGGCCTGCAGGCAGAAGATGTGATCGCTGCCGCGCCCTCACGGCGCTGAAGACGACAAGAAAAAGCCCGGGAAACCGGGCTTTTTCATATCAGTAGTGCGGTGGCGGTGCTTCGTCCTCGGCAATGCCGACCTGGCCGTTCAACTCCTCCTGGCGACGCGCCAGCGCTGTCAGTTGCAGCTGCATGCGCTCGATGCGCCTGTTCTGCTCGACCAACTCGTCGCTCAGCGCCTGGATGGTGTCGTCCTGGAAGGCCAAACGACTTTCCAGCTCCATGATTCTGGCTTCCAGGCTCATGCCAGGCCTCCGGCAAACTGGAAGTCCTCGGTCAACACCAGACGCAACTTGTCGATGATCTGGCGTATCTGCGCGTCCCCGTAAGGCCTGGCCGGCTGCCGCCCCCAGACGGGTGCCGGCCACGCCGCGTCATCACGTCGCCGCACGATGACGTGCATGTGCAACTGGCTGACCACGTTACCCAGCGTCGCCACATTCATCTTGTCGGCGGCGAAGGTATCCTTGAGGGTCTCGGCCAGCAACGAAGTCTCCTGCCACAACTGACGCTGATCGGCGCCATCAAGCTGAAAGATCTCGCTGACCTCTTCACGCCGGGGCACCAGAATGAACCAGGGGTAGCTGGCGTCGTTCATCAACAGCAAGCGACAGAGAGGAAAGTCTCCGACCAGCAGGCAGTCCTGCTGAAGACGTGAATCCAGGGTGAACATGATGTTTTCCTCCTTTACCCGACCCTATCAAGCTTAGCGCCAGCCACACCCGGCGCGATGGCGCGCAGCATACGCAGGGTCGCGCGACAATTCACCCGCAAGCGTCGCACCAGTACAAGGCACGTCACAGGCACCCGCACCGTCGGCGTGCACCATTTTGTTTCCTCCCGTAATACCTCGCCTCAAGCGTTACCGCGACGCCTCACCACAGTGCACCCTTCGCACCGGGAGAAAACGCCGCAACCGCCCACGCAGGCGACAGGCAAGCCCACAGAATGCAACGCCCACGCAGCCGCGCGTGGGGTTCGCACCGGGAAATCACGTTTTTGCAGAATCCCTGGCGTTTTGAGCACGACTTTTGCTAACTGTCAGAGCAATGCCCGGCACGCCGTGCAGTCGATCAATAACAGCGGTACCAGGCAACCCAGAACCGCGAGAGCGTCGGCATAACGCAACGCAAGTGAAGATCTACAGATTTGCGACATCCTTCATTACGCCATGCGACACCGTTCTGAACGAACCCGCAATGAATAGACTGCAACTATCGCCATAATTGGCTGCGTGCTATAAGTTACCGCCGACACAAAAAGAAAGAGCCGCCCATACAATAAAATAGTGGGCAGCGCAACTCTTCTAAACCAAAGGAGCAATCACGATGCAAGTGATGAAGTGGAGCGTAATCGCCCTGGCAGTCGCCGCGGGCACTTCCCAGATGGCAGTGGCATCCAGCCAGTCCGAGTCGAACGGTTTCATCGAAGATAGCAGCTTCAACATCTTCAACCGTGCCCTGTACATGAACCGTGACTTCCGTAATGGCCCGAACAGCAATAGCTCTTCCGCCAACCGGGCCGGTTACCGTGAAGAGACAGGTCTGGGCATCCGCCTGCTGTATGAGTCCGGCTTCACCCAAGGCACCGTAGGCGTCGGCTTTGACGCTCACTCCCTGAGCAGTATCAAAATTGACAGCGGTCGTGGCCGCGTTGGAAACGGCCTGTTCGCCACAACCGACGATGGTCGCGCAGACGACACCCAGACCGAAGTTGGCGGCGCCATCAAGTTCCGTATCTCCGATACCGTTCTGAAATATGGCAGCCAGTTCGTGGCCAGCCCGGTGTTCTCCACCGACGACAGCCGTATCCTGCCTGAAGTTGCCACCGGTACTTACCTGGTCAGCAACGAAATCAAAGGCCTCGAGCTGAGCGCTGGTCGTTTCACTGCCATGAGCAGCCAAACCGGCTCCAGCCGCGATGACATCAACGGCAAAGGCGAGTCTGGCCTGAAGTACGCAAACATCGTGGGCGCCTCCTACTCCTTCACCGACGATCTGAGCGCGGCTTTCCACGCGTCGGATGTAGAAGACTACTGGAAGAAGTACTACGGCAACGTCAACTACAACTTGGCGCTGGCTGAAGAACAAGCTCTGAACTTCGACTTCAACATCTACAAGACCGACTACGACAAGCAGTACACCAACACTACCAGCGATGAAGACAACACCATCTGGAGCCTCGCGGCTGCCTACTCGATGGGTGCCCACACCTTCACCCTGGCTCACCAGCGCTCCTCCGGCGACCGTGGCTACGACTACGGCGTAGACGGCGGCGGCACCATCTGGCTGGCCAACTCGGTTCAGTACTCCGACTTCAACGCCGAAGACGAGAACTCCTGGCAAGCTCGCTACGACATCAACATGGCGTCCTACGGCGTTCCGGGCCTGAGCTTCATGAGCCGCTACATCCGTGGTACCGGTGCTGACAGCTTCACCGAGCGCGAACTGGACCTCGAAGCCAAGTACGTGATCCAGGAAGGCGCGGCCAAGGACCTGTCCTTCCGCATTCGTAACGCCTTCTACCGCAACAACACCCAGGGCGACGTCAATGACTTCCGCCTGATCGTCGAATACCCGCTGAGCGTTCTGTAACGACTGCGTGATTCGACAACAAAGAAACCCGGCCTAGGCCGGGTTTCTTTTTATAGGCAGGACGCCGGGTCAGATTGGCAAGGCGTATGTCCCGGTCACGTGGGCCACCAGCTCAGCCTCGTTCCCCGCCGAATACAGCGAAACCTCACAGACGGCCTGGCGCCGACTCAAGCGCAGGATGCTCGCCTCGGCCAGCAGGTCCACCGGCTGAGGTTTGACCAGGAAGTTGATGTTGAGATTGGAGGTCACCGCCATCTCCACGCGCCCCAGACGCCCCAATACCACGGCGTACATCGCCGCATCGCCCAGCGCCATGATGGTCGGCCCCGACAAGGTGCCGCCCGGACGCACCAATTTGGCATGAAAGGGAACCCGCGCCAGCACCCCCGCCTCGTCGAGCCGGTCGATACGCAGGTCGATGTCCTCGGCCATGGGCAACCCGGCCCGAATCAATGTCTGAACCTCACGCGCAGTCAGTCCCACAGCATCGCCCTCCTGGATTAACGCAGCGCCGCGCCCAATGCCGGTCGCAGTACCTGCAACCGTCCTGTACGCCACTGTACAGGCACCGTACAATGCCGGCCTACTCCAAGCCCTAGCAACCGACAGAACGGCCAAACATGCGTACCAGTCAGTTCCTGCTCTCGACCCTGAAAGAAACTCCCTCCGACGCCGTGGTGATCAGCCACCAGCTGATGCTGCGTGCCGGCATGATCCGCAAACTGGCCTCCGGCCTGTACACCTGGCTGCCGATGGGCCTGCGCGTGCTGCGCAAGGTTGAGAACGTGGTGCGCGAGGAAATGAATGCCGCCGGCGCGCTGGAAGTGCTGATGCCGGCCATCCAGCCCGCCGAACTGTGGCAGGAATCCGGTCGCTGGGTGCAGTACGGCCCCGAGCTGCTGCGGGTTCATGACCGTCATGACCGCGAGTTCTGCGTCGGTCCGACCCACGAGGAAGTGATCACCGATCTGGCGCGCAACGAGCTGAACAGCTACAAGCAGCTGCCGATCAACTTCTACCAGATCCAGACCAAGTTCCGTGACGAGATTCGTCCGCGCTTCGGCCTGATGCGCGGTCGCGAGTTCATCATGAAGGACGCCTACTCCTTCCATGCCGACCAGGCGTCGCTGCAGGAAACCTACGACCGCATGCACCAGGCGTACTGCAACGTGTTCAGCCGCCTGGGCCTGGACTACCGTCCGGTGCAGGCCGACACCGGCTCCATCGGCGGCACCGGCTCGCACGAGTTCCACGTACTGGCCGAATCCGGTGAGGACGACATCGCGTTCAGCACCGTCTCCGACTATGCCGCCAACATCGAGAAGGCCGAGGCCGTGCCGCGTGAAAGCGCGCGCGGCGCCGCGACCGAGGAAATGCGCCTGGTCGACACCCCGGACACCAAGACCATCGAGGCGCTGGTCAACGGTTTCGGCCTGGCCATCGAAAAGACCATCAAGACCCTGGTGGTGCACGCCGCCGAGGAAGGCAAGCTGATCGCGCTGGTGGTACGTGGTGACCACGAGCTGAACGAGATCAAGGCCGCCAACCTGGAACTCGTTGCCAGCCCCCTGCAGATGGCCAGCGAGGCCGAGATTCGTGCCGCCATCGGCGCCGGCCCCGGCTCGCTGGGCCCGGTCAATCTGCCGATTCCCTGCGTGATCGACCGCAGTGTCGCCCTGATGAGCGACTTCGCCTCGGGCGCCAACATCGAGGACAAGCACTACTTCGGCGTCAACTGGGAGCGCGACCTGCCCCTGCCCGCCGTCGCCGACCTGCGCAATGTCCTCTCGGGCGACCCCAGCCCGGACGGCCAGGGCACCCTGGAGATCAAACGCGGCATCGAGGTCGGGCACATCTTCCAGCTGGGTACCAAGTACAGCGAAGCGATGAACTGCCAGGTGCTCGGCGAGAACGGCAAGCCGGTGACCCTGAGCATGGGCTGCTACGGCATTGGCGTATCGCGTGTCGTGGCCGCCGCCATCGAGCAGAACTTCGACGAGCGCGGCATCCGCTGGAACGACGCCCTGGCGCCCTTCCACATCGCCCTGGTACCGCTGCGCTACGAAACCGAGCAGGTGCGCGAAGCCACCGACAAGCTGTATGCGCAACTGACCGCAGCGGGCTTCGAGGTGCTGCTCGACGATCGCGACAAGAAGACCAGCCCCGGCATCAAGTTCGCCGACATGGAGCTGATCGGCATCCCGCATCGCGTGGTGGTCAGCGATCGCGGCCTGGCAGAGGGCAACCTCGAGTACAAGAGCCGCGCCGAAACCGAGCCGCAAGCTGTACCGCTGGCGGAAATCCTGTCCTTCCTGCAAGCCCGTATCAGCCGCTGATCACGTAGCACCGAGACATCATGCACACGAGCAACAACCTTCGCCTGACTGGCGCCGCACTGTGCGGCTCCCTCTTTCTCAGCGGCTGCGCCAACCAGCTCCCCCAGCGCAGCGAGCATGAGGAGCGTATCGAGCGCAAACTGCTGGATCACCAGTTGCAGATCGATACGGGCGAGCCCAAGGTGCTGGAGCTGCCGCAACGGCGTATCCGCGTGCATGACCAGAAGAGCTACGAAGTGACCGCATTCGAGGTCACGCGCCGTTACGACCGCTATACGCCCTATCAGCCCTGGCGCGAGCTTTACGAGGTGCCGGTGGGGGCCGTCGCGGTCGTGGCCGGCGTCGGCGCCAACGTGCTCAACGTGGTGCTGCTCGGCAGCCTGCCGGAAACCGCGACCCGCGACTGGGTCAGCTACGGCATGGCGGGCCTGAATCCGTTCATGAACGTGGAATCCAACGGCCGTGCCGAGCAGAACCTGGCGAGCATCGAGGAGCTGCAGCGCGATCGGCGCATGGAGTACACCAACCTGCCCTGGGCCGAGAGAGCGGTACAGGTCCAGGCCGGGGAGCAACGCTTCGAGCTGCTTACCGACAGCACCGGCGTGCTGCGTCTCAATCTGCTGGACAGCCCGTTCACCGAGCAGGACATCACGCGACTGAACCTGTTGCAGCTGAGCGTCGAGGAACGGCTGGGCGACGACCTGGCCCGCGCCGAAACGACCCTGATGGTCAGCCACACCCTGCGCGGCAAGCTGCGCGAGGCGCACGACCTGATCTTCGACGACCTCGAAGGCGATGATGTCGCCCAGTGGGTGCACCGGGTCAAACGCCTTTCCGATCTGGGCCTGGAGGAAGAAGCCAGCGAGCTGGAGCAGAGCCTGATCGAACTGACCCGCAACGACCCCGAGCTGCAGGATGCCTTCCTCAAGGCTCTGCTCAAGGATGCCGGGCGTCTGGCCGCCGACCCGGCCAACTGAGCACCGGTCTGCCCCGCTCCGGGGCGCTAGACCATCTCCAGCGGACGCTTGCGCTGCGGCGGCGCGAAGGCCGCATCCAGCGACTCCAGGTCGTGCGTATCGAGGACAATGGCAGCCGCCGCCGCGTTGTCGCGCAGGTGCGCGCTGCCAACCGCCTTGGGAATGGCGATCACCCCGTCCTGCCTGAGTGTCCAGGCCAGCGCCAGCTGGGCCGGCGTAACCCCATGCCGCTCGGCGACCGCGCGCAACGCCGGCGCCTGCAGCAACGCCCCCGCCTGGCTGAGCGGGCAGTAGGCCATCAACGGCATCGCGGCACGCTGCTGCCAGGGCAGCAGGTCATATTCGATGCCACGTGCCTCGAGGTTGTACAGCACCTGATTGGTGCTGCAGCCCGGCTGATCCAGCTCCAGCAGATCGTCCAGGTCGAAGTTGGAAACACCCCAGGCGCCGATCTTGCCCTGTTCGCGCAAGCGCTCGAAGCCTGCCACGGTTTCCGCCAGCGGATAACGGCCGCGCCAGTGCAGCAGATACAGGTCGATACGTTCGCAGCCAAGGCGCTTGAGGCTGCGCTCGCAGGCCGCCTGCACACCGTCCAGGCTGGCATTGTGCGGGTACACCTTGCTGACCAGGAACACCTCGTCACGACGCCCGGCAATGGCTTCTCCCACCACCTGCTCGGCACCACCCTCGCCATACATCTCGGCGCTGTCGATCAGCGTCATGCCCAGATCCAGCCCCTCACGCAGCGACGCGACCTCGCGCGCGCGCTGCTGCCGGTCTTCCCCCATGCGCCAGGTGCCCTGCCCGATCACCGGTACCTGGCTACCAGCCAGTTCAATCTTGCGCATCGACAGATCCTCGAGTGATTGAGCGCGGCTCACTGCCGCGCCATGGCCGACGAACGTGGCCGGTTCAGAGTGGCTTGAGCAGAAGCAGCAGGGAAACCGGCTGGACGCTTTCGGGGTGCAACGGCTCCTGCAGCCATTCCAGGCGCCAGCCGGTCTCGCCGAAGAGCGTCAGCCAGGATTGCAAGGTGCGGAAGAACCAGGGCATGGGCGCCTGGAAGCCCTCGCCAAAACCGGCGAAGTCCTCCACCCGCCAACCATCCTGGTAGGGTTCGCCATGGCTGGCGCGCCAGGGGTGCAAGGTCTGAATCAGCAGGCTACCGCCGGGTGCGAGCAGGGCATGCAGGCTCTGCAACACCGGCTGCAGGGGCTCCTCCAGCAAGGCGAAATTGCACACCAGCACCTCGAAACGCCCGAGCTGCTCGGCATGCTGATCCAGCTCGGCATAGCCACAGACACGGTACTGGCTGCGCCCGTCGCAGGCGGCACGAGCGGCTTCGATCAGGGGTGCCGAAGCATCCACGCCGACCGGCTCGATGCCATGTTCGGCCAGCCCCCGGCACAGCCAACCCTCGCCGCAACCGATGTCCAGCACACGCCTGGGCTGCAGCGCCAGCACCGCCTGGATGATGGCGGCATCGGTGACCAGGCGACGGCTCTCGATGCGCTGCTCGCGCACGGCGGCAGCCCAGGCATCGGCGTTGGCCTGCCAGCTCTGCTGAAGCTGTTCTCGATGGTCGCGCTGCATGCGGGGCCCCCTGCATCTTGCGTTGCAGCGAGTCTAGCAGCCCTGTTGGCGGAGCAATACCGCAGGCGCCATCGACTAAGCTGTAGGGCATGAGTGGCGACGAACGCAGTGCTGCCGGCACGCGAGCACTGGTGCAGTTCACATGGGGCCGACAGGCCGGGCCGGTGGTATATGGGCGCATCATGGCAATCCAACCCGCAGCACGGTGTCCTGGTCCGCTCGCCCGACCTGCAGGACTCGCCTGGTGCGCCGACCAGCAAGCGTCGCTGGCGCACCTACCTCTATCTCCTGCTGACCTTGCTGGTGCTGCTCGGCACGGCGCTGCTGGTATACGAGTCGCGCAGCGCGCACTTCCAGTCACGCGAGCTGAGCCGCTATGCGGCCAGCCTCGGCTACCAGGTCGAACCCGGCCCCAGCGAACGCATCGTCTACCCGTCCGATGGGCCGTTCGACAAGCGCCAGGGCTATGCCTACCTGCCGCTGATGCTGGAGCGCCTGCAGCAGCGCGACTACCTGATCAGCACGCAGTCGCGCTTCTCCGACGCACTGCTGGCCTACACCCGCCGCGGCCTCTTCCCGCCGTTCGCCGAGAAGAGCCAAAGTGGCCTGAGCATCAGCGACTGCCGTGGCAGCCCCTTCTACACATTTCTCTATCCACGCCAGGGCTATGCCGATTTCGCCAGCATTCCGCCCCTGGTGGTGAACAGCCTGCTGTTCATCGAGAACCGTCACCTGCTCGACCACGCACAACCGCTGGCCAACCCAGCGGTGGACTGGCCACGCTTCGCCATTGCCGCGCTGTCCCAGGTGGGCAAGGTGCTCGACCTTCAGGACCAGTCGGCCGGCGGCAGTACGCTGGCAACCCAGCTGGAGAAGTACCGTCACTCCCCGGACGGGCTGACCCTGTCTGCCGGGGAAAAGCTGCGGCAGATGATTTCCGCCAGCGTGCGCGCCTACCAGCAGGGCCCGCAGACGCTGGAGACGCGCCAGCGCATCGTGCGCGACTACCTCAACAGCGTGCCGCTCTCCGCCGCGCCAGGCCATGGCGAGGTGCACGGCCTGGCGGACGGCTTGCGCATCTGGTACGGCGCGGACTTCGAACGCATCAATGCGCTGCTCGACCCCGCCCGCTCGACCGAGGCCAGCCTCGCCGAACGTGGCCTGGCGCTGCGCCAGGTGTTGTCGCTGATGATCGCCCAGCGCCGCCCCTCCTATTACCTGGCCCAGGGCCGGCACGACCTGGAGGACCTGACCGAGAGCCACATCCGCCTGCTGGCCAGTGGCGGGCTGATCGACCATGACCTGCTGGACGCCGCCCTGGGCCAGCGCCTGGTCTATCGGGACTGGCAACTGGAGCCCAACCTGCGCGTGCAGGAGAACGACAAAGGCATCAGCGTCGCCCGTTCGCGTCTCTCCAACCTGCTGGGCATGCCGTTCTACGACCTCGACCGCCTCGACCTCGCCGCCAGCAGCACCCTGCAGTACGACCTGCAGCAGCAGGTCAGCCACTACCTGCAGCAGCTGGCCGAACCGCAGTTCGCCGGGCAGATCGGCCTGTTCGGCGAGCGCCTGCTGTCCCCGGAAAAGACTGCAGAGGTGCGCTACAGCTTCACCCTGTTCGAGCGCACCGCGACTGGCAGTCGGGTGCGGGTGCAGACCGACAGTACCGACCAGCCGTTCGATATCAACGAGGGCAGCAAGCTCGAACTGGGCTCGACCGCCAAGCTGCGCGTGCTGGCCACCTACCTGGAGATCATCGCCGAACTGCATCGGCAGCACGCAGGCAAGACCCCGGCCGAGTTGCGTGAGGTGGACATCGCCCGCCAGGATCACCTGAGCCGCTGGGCGGTCGACTACCTGCAGGCCAACCCGCAGGCGGACCTGGCCGGCATGCTGCAGGCGGCGCTGGAGCGGCGCTACTCGGCCAATCCCAACGAACGCTTCTTCACCGGAGGCGGCCTGCACAGCTTCGGCAACTTCCGCCGCGAGGACAATGCCCGCAACCCGACCCTGCGCGAGGCCCTGCGCGAGTCGATCAACCTGCCCTTCGTGCGCCTGATGCGCGATCTGGTGCGCTACAGCACCTACCAGAACAGCGCCGAGCTGCTCAAGGACGACAAGGACCCGCGCCGCCTGAAATACCTGCAGCGCTTCGCCGACCGCGAAGGACGCACCTTTCTCCTGCGCTTCTGGCGCAAGTACCAGGGCCAGCCCGAGCAACAGCGCCTGGAGACCTTCATCAGCGGCCTGCGCCAGACCTCGGTGCGCCTCGCCGCCGTGCACCGCTATCTGCTGCCGCACGCCGACGAGGCCAGCTTCGCCGCGTTCCTGCGCGCCCAGCTGCCGCAGGAACGGCTCAGCGAGCAGCGCATCACGCGCCTCTACCAGGACTACGGGCCTGGCGCCTACAGCCTCCCCGACCAGGGCTACATCGCCCGTGTGCACCCGCTGGAGCTGTGGCTGCTGGGCTACCTGATCGACCACCCGCAGGCCAGTTTCAACGACGCCGTCGCCGCCAGCGTCGACGAGCGCCAGGAGGTCTACGGCTGGCTGCTGCGCAGCCGCCACAAGAGCGCGCGCGACAGTCGCATCCGCATCATGCTGGAAGTCGAAGCCTTCTCCGACATCCATCGCCGCTGGCAGAACCTGGGCTACCCCTTCCAGCATCTGGTGCCGTCGCTGGCCACCGCGCTGGGCAGTTCCGGGGATCGGCCGGCAGCGCTGGCAGAGCTGATGGGCATCATCCTCAACGACGGCATTCGCCAGCCCGTCCTGCGCATCGATGCGCTGCACTTCGCCGCCGACACGCCCTACGAAACCCGCGTCGAGCGCGACACCCAGGGCGGCAGGCGGGTGATGGCCTCCGAAGTCGCCGCCGCGTTGCGTGACGCCCTGTCCCAGGTGGTGGAGGGAGGCACCGCACGCCGGCTGCAAGGCAGCTTCCAGTTGCAGGATGGCCACAGCCTGACGCTCGGCGGCAAGACCGGCACCGGCGACAACCGTGTCGAGAGCGTTGGCGCCGGCGGCCGGGTGATCAGCTCACGGGCGATGAACCGCACGGCCACCTTCGTGTTCTTCCTCGGCCCGCGCCATTACGGCACGCTCACCGCCTTCGTGCCGGGGCGCGAAGCCGAGCGCTTCACCTTCACCTCGGCGCTGCCGGTGCAGGTGCTCAAGGGCATGGCGCCGATACTCGCGCCCTATCTGGAACCAGGCAGCGCGACCGGATGCCAGGCGCCCCTGAGCGCCCCTCAGATCAGTTGGCGGTAACACCTGGTAACCAGCGCGGGGGCAGGCGCAGGAAACCCGGCAGCGCCTGTGCAGTCCATGGCAGCACCAGCGTTTTTCTTTCGTGAGTGTCGCCCATGCCCCTGTCCTGGCTGGCCCTGCTGCGCCGTCGTCGCCTGAGCCTGATCATCCTCGCGTGCCTGCTGGCATTGCTGCCGATAGGCTGCGCCAAACTGGAGCAGACCGAGCGCGAACTGGTGTTCCGTATCGAGCCGGGCACCGCCCGCTGGTTCAATGGCCTGCCGGCCGGGCTCGAGGACGTGCAACTGCAATCCCCCGAGCTGACGGCCGAGGAAAGCCTGCATGCCTGGTGGTGGCCCGCCAGCCGGCAGGACGCGCCAGCCCTGCTCTATCTGCACGGCTCTCGCTGGAACCTGACAGGCCAGCTGTTTCGCATCGAGCAGCTGCATGCCATGGGATTCTCGGTGCTGGCCGTGGACTACCGCGGTTTCGGTCAGAGTCGTGGCGCGCTGCCCTCCGAGCGTAGCGTCTACCAGGACGCCGCGATCGCCTGGCAGCACCTGGCTCGCCTGCAACCCGAGCCGGGCAAGCGCTTCATCTACGGCCACTCCCTCGGTGGCGCCGTGGCCGTCAACCTGGCCCATGAACTGGCCAGTGAACACAGCAGCGCACAAGCCGGCGGGCTGATCGTCGAATCCAGCTTCACCAACCTGGGCGACATTGCCGCTGCAGTCACCCATACCTCGCTGCCCGTGCGCTGGCTGCTGTCGCAGGATTTCGACTCGCTCGGCAAGATTGGCGCAGTCGGTGTGCCGGTGCTGATCGCCCACGGTCGTGATGATCGCTACGTGCCGTCGCGCTTCAGCGAGGAGCTGTTCGCCGCGGCCAGTGAACCCAAGCAACTGCTGCTGATCGACGGCGCCAACCACAACAACGGCCTGCGCATGGCCGGTGCGAACTACCGTCAGGCGCTGCAGACGCTTGGCCTGTCGCCCAACTGAGCGGACTCAGGACTTGAACTGCTGGAGGTAGAGCTGCTCGACCTTGGCACGGGCCCAGGGCGTCTTGCGCAGGAAGGCCAGGCTCGACTTGATGCTGGGCTCATGCTTGAAACAGCGCACATCGATCTGCCGCGCCAGGCCATCCCAGCCCAGGCGTTCCACCAATGCGCCGAGAATCGCCTGCAGGGTCAGGCCGTGGAGAGGATCGTTGCTGGTCATGCGGACATCCGTTGCGAAATGGCAGGCGCCTACCTTAACGCCAGCGCAAAGAAAAAGGCGATGACTGTCTGCCAGTCATCGCCTTCGGCTACAGCCAGCGCACTTACGCCGACTTGTATTCCTTCTCGGCCTCATCGAAGCGGCTGAGCATCGACTGGCTCGGGGCCTGACCGATGCGGCTGAAGATCACGATCGCCAGGGTGGCGAGGATGAAGCCCGGGATGATCTCGTACAGCCCCATGCCAATCCAGTTCTTCCACACGATCACGGTGGTGGCACCAACCAGCATGCCGGCCAGCGCGCCATTGCGCGTCATGCCTTTCCACAGCAGCGAGAGGATCACCACCGGACCGAAAGCGGCACCGAAGCCGGCCCAGGCGTAGGACACCAGGCCAAGTACGCGGTTTTCCGGGTTGGCCGCCAGAGCGATGGCGACCAGCGCGACCAGCAGCACCATGCCGCGGCCGACCCAGACCAGCTCGGACTGCGAAGCGCCCTTGCGCAGGAATGCCTTGTAGAAGTCCTCGGTCAGCGCACTGGAGCACACCAGCAGCTGGCAACTCAGGGTGCTCATCACCGCTGCCAGGATGGCGGACAGCAGGATACCGGCGATCCAGGGGTTGAACAGCAGCTTGGACAGCTCGATGAAGACGCGCTCCGGGTTCTCGCCGACCGGGCCGGCCAGTTCAGGATGCGCGGAGAAGTAGGCGATGCCGAAGAAACCGACGGCCACGGCACCGGCCAGGGTCAGGATCATCCAGGTCATGGAGATGCGACGGGCAGCCGGGATCGACTTGACCGAGTCGGCGGCCATGAAGCGCGCCAGGATGTGCGGCTGGCCGAAGTAGCCCAGGCCCCAGGCCATCAGCGAGATCACGCCGATGAAGGTGGCGCCCTTGAGCATGTCGAAGTGGCTCGGGTCGACCGCCTCGATGGCGGTCATCGCCGGATCGAAGCCACCGGTGCCGATCAGCACGAATACCGGGGTCAGGATCAGGGCGAAGATCATCAGGGTGGCCTGCACGGTGTCGGTCCAGCTCACCGCCAGGAAGCCACCGATGAAGGTGTAGGCGATGGTCGCTGCGGCACCGGCCCACAGGGCGGTTTCGTAGCTCATGCCGAAGGTGCTTTCGAACAGACGGGCGCCAGCCACCACGCCGGAGGCGCAGTAGATGGTGAAGAACACCAGGATGACCACTGCCGAGAAGATGCGCAGGATGCGGCTGTTGTCTTCGAAGCGATTGGTGAAGTAGTCCGGCAGGGTCAGGGCGTTGCCATTGTGCTCGGTCTGCACGCGCAGGCGACCGGCGACGAACAGCCAGTTGAGGTAGGCACCGATGACCAGGCCGATGGCAATCCAGCTTTCGGAAATACCGGCAACGAAGATCGCGCCCGGCAGGCCCATGAGCAGCCAGCCGCTCATGTCGGAGGCACCTGCGGACAGCGCGGTCACGAAGCTGCCGAGGCTGCGACCACCCAGGATGTAATCGGAAAGGTTCTTGGTACGCAGATAGGCGATCAGGCCGATCAGTACCATGGCTGCGATGTACACCACGAAGGTGACGAGCATTGGAGTACTAGCTGTCATTGGGGGGCTCCCCTCTCGTTTGTTGTTCTCGGGCACCGAACCCTGAAGGCATGCTGCATCCACCTGTGCGGATGCGGGCTTCGGTCTCTTTTCCTCGTCACACCGATGCCGGGTGAGCACGACCAGGAAGCATCCTTCCCGATCTCCCAGGCTGACGCCTGCGGCCACCGAATCGCGTCACGACCGTACTGCAATCACGCAATGCCCTGGCTAAGGGTCTAGCCCAGCAACGCTGGTCTGACCAATACATAAGGGTAAAAACGGTCGTAACGAAAGTGAAGGGCGGAATTTAGTGGCAGAACCGAACGGGCTTCTTGCCGAAAACTCTGGAGTTTTTGCAGAAACCTACGCCCCGGGGAACTTCCGGCGAACGGCAGCTGCATGCCCGCCGGCACTACCTGAGCGACTGGTCAACTCTCGCCAGCATGGCGAAACGGCAGGTAGCTGCGTGCTTCTTCCGCGTAGGACAGCACGCCGGAACGCTCCTGCACGAGGAAGTCGGTGACGGCAGCACGCAGCCCCGGATGGCAGAGATAGTGCCAGGAACGCGTGATGACCGGTTCGAAACCACGGATCAGCTTGTGCTCCCCTTGCGCGCCGGCATCGAAGCGCCGCAAGCCTTCGGCGATGGCCAGCTCCATGCCCTGGTAGAAGCAGGTTTCGAAATGCAGCCGGTCGAACTCGGCCAGGCAGCCCCAGTAGCGGCCATAGAAGGTATCCCCGTCCACCAGGCTGAATGCCATGGCCACCGGCCGACCGCGCAACTGCGCGAACACCAGGCGAATCATCTCCGGCATGCGCTCGGCCAGCAGGCTGAAGAAGGCCCGCGTCAGATAGGGTGCCTGCCCCCGAACGTGATAGGTGTTGGCGTAGCAGTGGTAGACGAAGTCCCACTCCTGCTCGCTCAGCTCATGGCCCAGGCGTCGCTCGAACTCGATGCCCTGCCCCGCGACCTGCTCACGCTCCTTGCGCAGTTGCTTGCGCTTGCGCGAGCTGAGCGCGTCGAGAAAGTCCTGAAAGTCACGGTAACCGCGATTGTTCCAGTGGAACTGGCAACCCAGGCGTTCCAGCCAGCCGTCACGGCCGTTCAGCAACGCATCGCATGCCGGGCTGGTGAAGTTGATGTGCAGGCTCGACAACCCCTGCGCCTCCAGCTCGGCCGTCAGCTCATCGAGCATCGCGCCCGCACAGCGGGGCTCCCCCAGCAGCCGCGCACCGGCAACCGGCGAGAACGGCACGGCGCCCAGCAACTTCGGGTAATAGGCGATCCCGGCGCGCCGACAGGCATCGGCCCAGGCGTGGTCGAACACGTACTCGCCATAGGAATGCCGCTTCAGATAGGCCGGCAACGCCGCCCTCACCTGCCCCTGGTCATCGCACCAGAGACGATGCGACGGCTGCCAGCCAGTGTCGCCCCCGACACTGCCGCTGTCTTCGAGAGCGCTGTGAAATGCATGCCGCAGAAACGGCTGAGCACCGGGCAGCAGGGCGTCCCAGGTATCGGCGGAGAGCGCGTGAAGTGAATCGAGGGTGGTGACGGGCATGACAACGAATCCCAGAAGCGAGGTTGCAATATATCTCTAACAATGCGCCCGCAATATGAGAAGGCCAACCTTTATAACCTTCAGCTCTGCAAAGGAGTCATCCATGCAAAAGTCCCTTCTCGCCCTTGGCGTCGCCATGCTTCTCGGTAGCGGTGCCGCACTCGCGCAGCAGTCGATCACCCACCCGTTTCACGCGAGCCAGGCGAAGGATGCTCCGAACAACGTTCACATGGCGGTGGAAATTCCCGCGGGCAGCTTCACCAAGTATGAGATCAACGAGGAAGGCCTGGTGTTCGTCGACCGCTTCCAGTCGATGCCGGTCGTCTACCCAGCCAACTATGGCTCTCTGTCTCGTACCCTGGGTGGCGACAATGACCCGCTGGATGGCCTGGTACTGACTCGTGAGCCGTTGCACCCGGGCGTGCTGATCAAGTTCCGCCCCATCGGCTACCTGAAGATGATCGACGGCGGCGAGCACGACGAGAAGATCATCGGCGTCCCCAGCAGCGATATCGACCCGACCTACGACAGCATCAAGGACATCGGCGACCTGCCGGCCATCGAGCGCCAGCGCATCGAGGCGTTCTTCCGCGTCTACAAGCAGTTGCCGGAAGGCCGCAAGAAAGTCGAGCTGAATGGCTATGGCAATGCCGCCGAAGCGCGGCAGATGATCCAGACAGCGCTGGACAACTACAAGAAGCAGAACTGAGCCGAGCAAGCGCAGAAGAAAGCCCGGCCCAGCGCCGGGCTTTTTCGTTACAGGCCTCAGCTTCCCTCGGCCAGCGCCTTCTTGTAACGGGTGGCATAGTTCAGTTTGCGTCCAGCGACCTTGTTCAGCTCCTTGCGGTCGATGGACGAGTAACCGCCCAGTTCGCGCGCCTTGAAGCCGCTGTCACCGACGATCTCGTCCGGGGCCAGGGCCACCATCTTCTTCGCGGCGGCCTCGACGGCGTCCCGGTAATCGCCACGATCACTCAGGTCATAACCTTCCAGCGGCATCACCGAGCGCAGCCAGTTACCCCAGTAGAACTCGAGAAACTCAGGGGCCACCTCTCCGGAGCGCGGCTTGTCATAAGCGACCTCGCGGGTGAAGTACACCAGCGCACGATAAGGGTCGTCGGCCAAGTGCTGAAGCCCCAGCTGGGCAGGTATCTGCTGCGGGTCGATGCTTCGCCCATTGCCATCCTTGAGCCATACCTTGCGTGCCTGCGCCATGCGCTGCCAGAAGCTGGCCATGTCGGCACTGTCGCTGAAGTTGTCGGTAACGCGCACCCACATGTTCAGGTCGGCGCCAGCATCGGGATGCTCCAGCAGCACGGTGAAGGTGTGATGGCCATCGGTCAGGAACAGTTTGCCCTGCGGACCGATCACGACGGTTTTCATCTCGCTGCTGCGAGTGCCAACCGCGTTCTGGCAGCTGAAGCTGTCCGGTTTGTGCAGGTCTGCATCGCCAGGCACCCTGGCGCTCTCGCCCTGGCCGTTGGCCTCGCAGTACTCATCGAACAGCTTGTTGCGCTCATTGGCGAAGCGCCCGAGCTTATAGAAAATCTGGTCATAGCCCACTGCTGCCTGAGTCGGATGCAAGGACGTCAGCGGCACCTGGAGCAATTCGCCCGGTTTGGCCGCACTGTAATCCTGCGCCAGGGCAATGGCGCTGAAACCGATCGATAGCAGCAGAGCGGTAGTCTTACGCATAGCGCTTTTCCATCAATACAAAGGAATAAAAAAGCCCCGCGAAACGCGGGGCTCGAATCAGGAGCAACACTTCAAGGGAGTGAAGCTTAGAAGACGTACTGCAGGCGACCTACGATGGCCTTACCGTCGTCCTGTACATCTTCGCCGTTGACTTGGCTGGAGGTATCCAGGTTGTCGACCTCATAGTCGACGTAGTTCAGGCTCACGCGCACCGCCGGGTTCACGAAGTAGTTCACACCCAGCACCATGGCCTTGGTTTCGAACTCCTTGCTGGCGTCATCAGCCACCAGACCAGCGATACCCAGGTTGGCGGGGATAGCATTGGCGTCAGAGTCGACGGTGGAGCTTTCGTAACGGGCGAAGATTTCCCAGGAGCCGTTCATGTTGTCCGGCTTGTCCCACTTGCCATCGGCAGCCTTGTACTGACGCACGCCGTTGAACATGTAGGAAACCTGACCGTAGTAGCCGCTGATATCGACGTCGGAGTTGGCACCACCAGCGGTTTCACCGCTGATCTGGCGCTGGAAGTACTCGGCCTGGGCACGGAAAGCACCGAACTGCGCGCCGGACTCCAGAACCCACTCGTTGTCTTTGTCTGCAACGGTGACGTCACCCAGGGTCAGGCGGAAGTCATTGTCGCTGCGGATGCCCATGCGGGTACGTGCGCGTGCACGTTCGTCATCGGCTTCGGAGTTGTGGTAGTTGGCCGCCAGGTGGATGACATCGGTGCCGTTGAGGTACGGCGCCCAGTGGGCACGCAGGGTGTAACCGTAGAGCTCGTTGTTGTCGTCGCTCTCGTACTTGTCTTCGTAGGTGGCGACCTGAGCCATCAGACCGTAGTTATCGCCGGAGTGCTTGATGTTCACACCGAACTGAGTGTCCTCGTCACCGTTCAGGTAGTCGTACATGAACGGACGCTCGATGGCGGTAATCCAGGACGAACTGGTGGTGTTTTCCAGACCGTAGTCCACACCGAAGCGGCCAACGGTGATCTTGGCGAAGTCCAGGCCCTTGTACGCGATGAAAGCACGGTCGACGCTGGTGTCGTCGTACTCGTCATAGCTGACACGCAGACCCCAGTCCCAGTCGCTGTAGGCAGTGCCTTCCAGACCGAACTCACCACGACGGATGAAGGTGTTGAAGGTATCGTCGAACGGCTGGTTCTGATCGGCAGCCATCAGACCATCGAAGTTGGTGGCATCCCACTGCAGCTTGCCGCTCAGCTTGAAGCTGAACGCCTTGTCGGTGGTAGCGACTTCCAGGCCACCTTTGGTCTTGATCACGAGGTCGGCGCCGTCAGTGGTAACAGTACCGGCGAAAGCCTGGGCGGAGACGGCCAGAGCCAGAGCGCTGGCTGCGAAACCGGCGAAGTGCTTACGGATCATCGAGGATTCCCCTGTTGAACTTTAAGTGTTGAAAACACCCGAGCGATGGGCTCGTTCGTGTTGGGGGGAATCTTGGCGGGGGGTTATTTCAGCTCAGTTGCCGATATATAAAGATTTGATTACAGCGGAACTTTTTTACTTCCACTGCTTATAAGCGGATCAGGGGCCCTGGATGCGCGGCCCGAGCAGGATGATCGCGGCACCCGCCAGGCACAGCGCCGCCCCCAGCCAGTCGCTGAGTAGCGGCCGACTCTTCTCGACCAGTGCCAGCCACGCCAGCGAGGCGACGATGTACACGCCGCCATAGGCCGCATAGGCGCGCCCGGCGAAGGCGGCTTCGACACGGGTCAGCAAAAGGCCGAACAGTGCCAGGCTGAGCAGCCCCGGCACTATCCACCAGGCACTGCGGTCGAGCCGCAGCCACATCCAGAAGGCGTAGCAGCCCGCGATCTCGAACGCGGCCGCGAGCAGGAACCACAGGTAATTGATCATCGCCCCAGCCTAGCCGCGCAAGGCGCCTTCGCGCTCCCAGGCACAACGCACGCGCAGGGAACCCTCCTGCGGGCTGTGAAAGCCACTGTCGGACTCCCAACGGAAGGTGTGCATACCGTTGAGCTCGGTTTCCAGATGGACCACCGCGCTGGCCCAGTACAGACGCTTGAGCAGCGCCTCGAAGGCCTCGATCCACAGGTTCCATTCGTATTCCACCGCGCCGTAGCTGGCGCCGAAGTGGATCACCTGGGTCTGATAGAGCCCCGCCCCCGGCAGTTCGCAGAAGGAGAACATCTCGCGACCGAGAAACGGCCAGAGTTCACCGGCCGGCAGTTCGGCGAGCACACCGTGGTTGGTTTCACGACGCAAGCGACGTAGCTCGGGATCATCCGAGGGCCAGTCGCGGATACAGCCATAGACGATGGATTCTGACTCCACACCGGCACTCCTGGATAAGCAGAAAGCCTTCTAACACAGCCTGCCAGGGCAAGAAAGGAACTGGCGCGAATTCTAGCGTTGCCGGCGTCGACCGCGCCCCAGCAGCCAGGCCATCAGGATCATCACCAGGGCCAGGGCCGTGAGCACCATGAACGGCAACTGGTAGCTGCCGGACAGGTCCCGCGCCAGACCGGTGAGAATCGGCGTCAGGCAGCCGAGACCATACCCGGTGAAGAGCATCATCGCGGTCCAGCGGCTGACCGCCAGCGGCGAGCCTGCCTCGTACAGCGGCAACACCAGCGACAGGGCGAAGGAGCCGCCCAGGGAGAAGCCCATGATCACCGCCCACAGTTCCGGCACCACGCGTGGCAGGAAGGTGATCATCGCCAGACAGCTGCAGGTGATCACGCCGCAGGCCAGCAACAGCTGATAGCGTGCGTCGTAGCGCTGCGCCAGCCAGGGCAGCAGGAAGGAGCTGGGCAGGCCCATCAGCATGATGAAGCTCAGCAGCGAGTTGCTGTGCAGCATGCTCAGGCCCGCTTCGTGGTAGCGCGCCACGGCCCAGGTCGCGATGGCGTAGAACAGACCGGCCTGAATCGCGAAGAAGCCGCTGATCAGCCAGGCGCGCGGCTGGCGCCAGGGCAGCCCGCCGCCTTCGCGTTCCTCCGTGCTGCCGCTCTGGTTGGGCAGGCACAGCCAGAGCATCACCCCAAGCAGCGCCGGCAGCGCCCATATGGCCAGCCCCAGGTGCCAGGCGTCACCGAACAGCTGCGTCGCCGGCGCAGTCAGCACGGCACCACCGGCGCCGCCGATGGCCATGCCCAGCGAGTACCAGCCCACCACACGGCTCATCTGACCGGCGAAATGGCGCTTGATGAAACCGGACAGCAAGGGCCCGGCGACCGCAATGGCGGCGCCCAGGGCAATGGCACTGCCGATCAGCACGGCGCTCTGGTGCGCGGCCAGACGGGCCAGCAGGGCCAGGCCGATCAGGGCCAGGCAGAGCATGATCGTGCGCTCCAGCCCCCAACGCACGGCCAGACGGGGCGCCAGAGGAGCCAACAGGCCCATGCACAGCACCGGCAGTGCCGTGGTCAGGCTGATGAAACCGCGACTGAGCGACAGTTCGTCGGCGATGCGTTCGATGAGAGGCGCGAGGGAGGTGATGCCGGGGCGCAAATTGATCGCCGCCAGCACCAGGGCCATCAACAACAGGGCCCGAGAGGCTGGTTTCACGGAGTATCCAAGGTCAGGGCGGCAGGCAGGCCGGGGCCGTCACCCTACCCCCGCAGGCCTTGCCAGGCAAGCCTGCAGGGGCAAATAACTGACCTGTTGGTCAGCTGACGGATCGGGCCTTGCCGCGCATCTTCTCGGCCATGCCGGCCATCTCGTCGTAGAGCGCCTGCGGGTTCTTCTGCTTCAACGCCCAGGCCATGCGCCCCATCTCGTGCGGCAGGATCATGAAGCTGCCCTTGGCCAGCTCGTCATGGATGTAGCCGGCGATGTCCGCCGCGCTGATCGGCGAGCTTTCCAGCAGCTTGCCGACCTGGGCCTTCATTGCCGGGGTCGGGCCACGGAAGGAATCCAGCAGGTTGGTCTGGAAGAACGACGGGCAGACCACATGCACGCCGATCTCCTGCTGCCGCAACTCCACCAGCAGGCTCTCCGACAGCGCCACCACGCCGGCCTTGGCCACGTTGTAGTTGCTCATCGCCGGCCCCTGCATCAGTGCCGCCATCGAGGCGATGTTGACGATCTTGCCCTTGCTCTTCTCCAGCAGCGGCAGAAACGCCTTGCAGCCCTTGACCACGCCCATCAGGTTGATCGAGATCTGCCAGTCCCAGTCCTCCAGCGACAGCTCGCTGAAGAAGCCACCGGAAGCCACCCCCGCATTGTTGACGATGATGTCGATGCCGCCGAACTGCTCGTCGCAGGCCTGCGCCAGTGCCGTCAGTTGGCTGTAGTCACGCACGTCGCAGCGGCGCGTGAAGCCGTCGCCGCCGGCCTCGCGCACCAGCTTGAGGGTTTCCGCCAGGCCAGCCTCGTTGACGTCCGCCAGCGCCAGGCGCCAGCCATCGCGAGCCCAGCGCAAGGCAATCTCGCGCCCCAGGCCGGAACCGGCCCCCGTGATCATCATGCGGTTTTGCATAGCGAACCTGCCTTACATGTCCTGTGGGAATGCCAGAGAGTGTAGCGAGGAAGACCGGGGACACCGCCCTCCATCAGACTCATGAATAGGCAAGGCAAATTGCCACGGCGGGCGAGGGTTCAGTCGACCACGAACAGCCGTGCGCCCTGTTCGGTGAAGGAACGGTGCGCTTCGGCGTCGTCAGCCACCTGGTAGCTCATCCCCGGACGCAGCACGAAGACGCGGCCGTCCTCCAGCTCGGTGTGCAGCTCGCCCTCCAGGCACAGCAGCACATGGCCCTTGCGGCACCAGTGGTCGGCCAGATAGCCCGGCGAGTACTCGACCATGCGCACCCGTACCTCGCCAAACTGGCAGGTTCTCCAGCGCGCGAGACCGGTTTCGCCCGGGTGCTCGGTTGGCGTGACGGCGGACCAGTCGGTGATGCCGAAGGCGATATCGCGGATGTGCATGAACCGGGACTCCCTGTGATGAAGAGCGGCACTCTAGCGCGCCGCAGGCAAGCGGGAGAAGTGAATAGACGGCCGCTTTCACACGAGAAGCTTTCATGTGCGCAGGCTATCGAGGCCATGGACACAGCGCATTTCACCGGGCACCCGCGGCGTACTAACCTGAGCCTCATCGGTAAATGATTCTCATCGAGGTGCGCCATGCTCAAGACCCTGACCTTCACCATCATGCACTTCTGCATCGCCTTCGGCGTGGCCTACCTGTTGACCGGTAGCATCGCGGTCAGCGGCCTGGTGGCTGCAGTGGAGCCGCTGTGCAACTCGGTCGGTTTCTACTTCCACGAGAAAGTCTGGGCACGCCTGGAGCAGCGCAAGCGCGAGGACTTGATTCCCAAGCACGCCTGGTTGCATCACCACGCGTGACGCCGGCATCCGCCTATCCCGAGGGCGACACCCGCAGGCGACGAAAAGGACGCTGGACAGACCGACTCGATGTATCTTGTTGACGGCAACGTGGCACTTTGCCCGACTTGCTGCTGTCATAAGCGAGCGCTTCAATCCCGATGTTCGCTTATTAAAAGGGTCTTACCACATGCCCAGCCTTGCCCGACTCGCCGCCCTGCTCGGCGGCCTGGTCTTCTGTGTCTCCGCGACGGCCGCCGATGTGGACGCGCAAAGCTACGGCTATCCGCTGGCCAACCCGTTCGAGGCGACCATCGCCACCACACCGCCCGAACTGCGCCCTGCCCTGCCGGATGACCGTGACATCGACCAGAGCGACTACTCGGTTCGCCTGCGCCCGGACCGGGAGTTCGAACTGCTGGACAACTTCTGGCCGGTGACCAAGCTGCAATACCGCCTGGCCGAGCAGAAGGGCAGCGCGCCGCTGATCTTCATCATCTCCGGCACCGGCGCCAGCTACGCCAGCAGCATCACCGAATACCTGAAGAAGCTGTTCTACGGTGCCGGCTTCCATGTCGTGCAGCTGTCCTCGCCAACCAGCTACGACTTCATGGCCGCCGCCTCGCGCTTCGCCACGCCAGGCTACAGCCCGGACGATGCCGACGACCTGTACCGGGCGATGCAGGCGGTGCGCGCCCAGCACCCGAAGCTGCAAGTCAGCGAATACCTGCTCACCGGCTACAGCCTCGGTGCGCTGCATGCCGCCTTCGTCAGCCAGATCGACGAAACCCGCCGCGCCTTCAACTTCAAGCGCGTGCTGTTGCTCAACCCGCCGGTGAACCTCTACACCTCGGTGAGCAACCTCGACAAGCTGGTGCAGACCCGGGTGCAGGGCATCGACAACAGCACCAACTTCTATGAGCTGGTGCTGGGCAAGCTGACCCGCTACTTCAACGACAAGGGCTACCTCGATATCAACGAGGCGATGCTCTACGACTTCCAGCAATCCAAGGAAAAGCTCTCCGACGAGCAGATGGCCATGCTCATCGGCACCTCGTTCCGCTTCTCCTCCGCCGATATCGTCTTCACCTCGGACCTGCTCAACCGGCGCGGGCTGATCACCCCGCGCGACTACCGCATCACCGAGAGCACCAGCCTCACCCCGTTCTTCCAGCTGGCGCTGCGCTGCGACTTCGATTGCTACATCGCCGAACAACTGATGCCCATGTGGCGTGCCCGCTACGACGGCGGCAGCCTCAACCAGCTGATCGAACAGAGCAGCCTCTACGCCCTCGAGGACTACCTCAGCGGCAGCGACAAGATCGCCGTGATGCACAACGCCGACGACCTGATTCTCGGCAAGGGCGACATCGGTTTCCTGCGGCGCACCTTCGGCGAGCGCCTGACCCTGTACCCGCATGGCGGGCACTGCGGCAACCTCAATTACCGCGTCAACAGCGACGCCATGCTGGAGTTCTTCCGTGGCTAAGCACAGCACCCTGATCATCGCCCTGCTGCTGGCCAGTGCACACGCCTGGGCCGGCGAGGTCGACGCCGACGGCTTCACCAACCCGCTGCAGGACCTGAAATTCAACCCCGGACTGGACCAGCAGGAGTTCGAACGCGCCTCCAGCGACGCACTGCGGGTCTATGACCCGCTGGAACCCTGGAACCGCCGCGTCTACCACTTCAACTACCGTTTCGATCAGTGGGTGTTCCTGCCGGTCGTCAAAGGCTACCGCTACGTCACCCCGAACCTGGTGCAGAGCGGCGTGCACAACTTCTTCAGCAACCTGGGGGAGATCCCGACCCTGGCCAACAGCCTGCTGCAGCTGAAGGGGCAGCGGGCGATGAACAGCACGGCACGGCTGCTGTTCAACACCATCATCGGCGTGGGTGGCATCTGGGATCCGGCCACGATGATGGGGCTGCCGCGCCAGGAAGAAGACTTTGGCCAGACGCTGGGCCACTACGGGGTACCCGCGGGCCCCTACCTGATGCTGCCACTGCTGGGCCCCTCCAACCTGCGTGACACCGCCGGGCTGACGGTGGACTACAGCCTGGCGAGCACGGTCAACTATCTCGGCGTGGTCGATGCCAGCCTGAGCGAGGCGCTGCCCATCGCGATACGCGCCGTCGATGAGAGGGCCAACACCAGCTTCCGCTACGGCCAGCTCAACTCGCCATTCGAGTACGAGAAGATCCGCTACTTCTACCATGAGTCGCGCAAACTCAAGATTGCCGACTGAGATACCCGCGCCAAACATCGATCAGTTCGATATTTAGCGCGGGAAAATTGCGACCATCGATCGACATGATCGGCATAGCATGGGCTCATTCCTCGCCTCGAACGGAGCCCATTGCCATGACCCAACAGCGCCGCATCATCAGCATCCAGCCAGGCCAGCCGGCCTCCGACGGCGCCGGCGTGCGCCTCAACCGCGTGATCGGCGGACCGGGCCTGGAGCGCTTCGACCCGTTCCTCATGCTCGACGAATTCGCCACCGACAATCCCGACGACTACATCGCCGGCTTCCCGCCTCATCCGCACCGTGGCTTCGAGACCATCACCTACATGCTCGAGGGGCGCATGCGCCATGAGGACCACCTCGGCAACGTCGGCCTGCTGGGCAGCGGTGGCGTGCAATGGATGACCGCTGCTCGCGGCATCATCCACAGCGAAATGCCCGAGCAGGAGTCCGGCGCCATGCGCGGCTTCCAGCTGTGGCTCAACCTGCCAGCCAGGGACAAGCTGGGCGAAGCCGGCTACCGCGACATTCCGGCCGCCGACATTCCACGCCTCGTCACCCGCACCGGCGTGGAGGTGGTGGTGATCGCGGGCGAGTTCGACGACGGCGAACAGCGCCAGGTCGGCGCCGTGCAGCGCCCGCATACCCAGCCCCAGCTGTTCGACCTGCGCCTGGCGCCCGGCAGCCAGGTCGCACCGCGTCTGGCCGATGGCCAACGGGTGATGCTGTACGTCTACGAGGGTCAACTGCAGCTCGCCGCTGCCAGCGCGCAGACGGTCGGCGCCGGTCGCCTGGTACGACTGTCCGACGAAGGCCAGCTGCAACTGGCCAGTGCCCAGGGTGCGGGGGTGTTGCTGATCGCGGGCACGCCACTGAACGAGCCCATCGTGCAGTACGGTCCGTTCGTGATGAACAGTCGCGAAGAGATCGAACAGGCGTTGCGCGACTTCCGGGACGGCGTGCTGGCGTAACGCGCGTCAGGCGGGCTGTGTCAGCTCGGTGAGGCCGAGGAAGCGACTCAGCTCGGCCTTGCGCGCCATGGCGTCCTGGTAACCCAGTTCGATCAGTTCGCTGCAGTAGCCGGGCTCGAACAACAGGTAGCTGAGCACCCCGGCGCCGCTGGTCTTGGTCGCCCCCGGACCACGCAGGAACAGGCGCAGCGCGCGGGGCAGCTCACGCTGGTGGCGCGCCGCGATCTGATCCAGTGGCTGGCTCGGGGCGATCACCAGCACGTCCACCGGGTTCAGCCCCAGGCCCCTGGGCCGAAGCTCGGGCGGCACCAGTTCGCTCATCTGGTTGAGCCGTTCGAGCAGCTCGATATCGGTTTCCAGGTTGTCGATGAAGGTGCTGTTGAGCATGTGCCCGCCGATCTGCGCCAGGCTCGGTGGCCGGTTGCTGGAGACCCGTGGTGCCGGCGCCTCCGATTCGCCCTGGGTATTGCCGCTGACACCGATCACCAGCACCCGGCTGGCACCTAGGTGCAATGCCGGGCTGATGGGCGCCGCCTGCCGCACAGCGCCGTCGCCGAAGTACTCACGGTGGATTCTCACCGGCGGGAAGATCAGCGGGATCGACGCACTGGCCAGCAGATGCTCGAGGTTCAGGCGGGTGGGAATGCCGACACGGCGATGGCGAAACCAGGGGTCGATGGTCGCCCGCCCCTGGTAGAAGGTCACCGCCTGGCCACTTTCGTAGCCGAATGCCGTGACGGCGATCGCCCGCAAGCGGCGATGGCGCACCGCTGCGGCGATGCCGGAGAAATCCAGCTCACGGGCCAGCAACTCGCGCAACGGGGAGCTGTCGAGCAGCGCCACCGGGATGTCGCGCCCGATACCCAGCAGGCTGTGCCCCACGAAGCGCGCAGCCTGGCGCAGCACGCCCGGCCAGTCGCTGCGGTACACCATCCGCGTATGAAAGCCCTGCCAGACCGAGGTGAGACGGCGCACCGCCTCACCGAACTGCAACGCACCGCAGGCCAGGCTGACCGCATTGATCGCCCCCGCCGAGGTGCCGACGATGACCGGAAAGGGGTTGTGCGAGGCGTCCGGCAGCAGATCGGCAATGGCCGACAGCACACCCACCTGATAGGCCGCCCGCGCCCCGCCACCGGAAAGAATCAGCCCGGTAACGGGCTCGTGAGGGTGGGCAATGACGGTCATCGGGCGGTCCTGTTTTTCGTTGCAGTATAGATGGGCTACTTGCGCGTCCCGTACAGCTTCGGTTCGCCCTCGGGACGCGTCTTGAAGCGTCGGTGCGCCCACAGGTACTGCTCGGGGCAGGCACTGACGACCTGCTCGATCCACTGGTTGATGCGCAGGCAATCGGCCTCTTCGCTGTCCCCGGGGAAATCGGCCAGCGGCGGGTGGATCACCAGGCGATAACCGCTGCCATCGGCCAGGCGCTGCTGAGTGAAGGGCACCACGCGTGCCTTGCCCAGACGCGCGAACTTGGTGGTGGCCGTGACCGTGGCGGCCGGTATGCCGAACAGCGGCACGAAGATGCTCTGCTTGCGCCCGTAGTCCTGGTCCGGCGCGTACCAGATGGCCCGACCGGCACGCAGCACCTTGAGCATGGCGCGAATGTCCTCGCGCTCGATGGCCGTGGCGTCGCGGTTGTGCCGCTCACGTCCACGGCGCTGGATGAAATCGAACAGCGGGTTGTCGTGCTCGCGGTACATGCCGTCGATGGTGTGCTGCTGGCCCAGCAGCGCCGCACCGATCTCCAGGGTGGTGAAGTGCACCGCCATGAGGATCACGCCCTGCCCGGCGGCCTGCGCCTGCTGCAGGTGCTCCAGCCCCTCGACATGTGCCAGGCGGGCCAGGCGCGATCGGGGCCACCACCAGCTCATGGCCATCTCGAAGAAGGCGATGCCGGTGGAGGCGAAATTCTCACGCAGCAGCCGCTCGCGTTCGGCCGCGCTCTTGCCCGGGAAACACAGCTGCAGGTTGCGCTCGGCGATCTGCCGGCGCGGGCCGGCCAGGCGGAACATCAGCCAGCCCAGCAGACGCCCGAGCTGCAGTTGCAGGCGATAGGGCAACTGCACCACCAGCCACAGCACGCCGAAACCCAGCCACAGTGGCCAGAAGCGCGGGTGCAGAAAGTAGGCGCGAAAGCGGGGGCGTTCCATGTAGCGGGTCCGGTCACAGGCAGGGCCGCGCATTCTACCCCACTTTGCCGGCCTGACTCGCCAACCAGCCGCACGCCATGCGAACGCTGTCAGGGTTTGCCGGTCAATGTCCTGCAACCGGCCTTCGAGTTGCGGTGCGCAGTCGATACCGCTATAAGTCCGGCAACCTTTCGTAGTGCTGCAGAAGTCTCCTCTTTCGACCATGAGCCAAGCCGATCTCCTCGCCCAAGACCCCGTATTCCAGCTCAAGGGCAGCATGCTGGCCATCACCGTGATGGAGCTGGCCCACAACGACCTTGAACGCCTCGACGCCCAGCTGACGGAAAAGGTCGCCCAGGCCCCGGCGTTCTTCAGCAACACCCCGCTGGTCCTGGCGCTGGACAAGCTCCCGGAAGGCGAAGGGCAGCTGGACCTGGCCGAACTGATGGCCGTGTGCCGTCGCCATGGCCTGCGCACCCTGGCCATCCGCGCCTGCCGCGAGAGCGACGTGGCCGCCGCCGAAGCCCTGGACCTGCCGGTGCTGCCGCCGTCCGGCGCGCGCGAACGCCCGCTCGACCCGGCGCCGAAGAAGGTGGAAGAGAAACCCGCCGAACCCGAGCACAAGCCCAGCCGCATCGTCACCACACCGGTGCGTGGCGGGCAGCAGATCTATGCCCAGGGTGCGGACCTGATCGTCCTCGCCCCGGTCAGCGCCGGGGCGGAACTTCTCGCCGATGGCAACATCCATGTTTACGCGCCCATGCGCGGCCGCGCCCTGGCAGGTATAAAGGGCAACGCCAAGGCACGCATATTCTGTCAACAGATGGGCGCCGAAATGCTGTCGATCGCCGGCCATTACAAGGTCGCCGAAGACCTGCGACGTGACCCGCTGTGGGGGGATGCCGTCCAGGTCAGCCTGTCGGGTGACGTGTTGAACATCACCCGCCTTTAACGGATACTGCGGCCATTTTTCAGGGACACAGAAAGGGCATCTGGAAGCCTTAAATGGCCACGGATTCCCGCGTTATCTTCTTTTTTTGGGGTGAATCACCTTGGCCAAGATCCTCGTAGTCACTTCCGGCAAGGGTGGCGTCGGTAAAACCACCACCAGCGCTGCCATCGGTACCGGCCTCGCCCTGCGCGGGCACAAGACCGTCATCGTCGACTTCGACGTCGGTCTGCGTAACCTCGACCTGATCATGGGCTGCGAACGCCGCGTGGTGTACGACTTCGTCAACGTCGTCAACGGCGAAGCCACCCTCACCCAGGCCCTGATCAAGGACAAGCGCCTGGAAAACCTCTACGTGCTGGCCGCCAGCCAGACCCGTGACAAGGACGCGCTGACCCAGGAAGGCGTCGAGAAGGTCATCGCCGAGCTGTCGGAGAACTTCGAATACGTGGTCTGCGACTCGCCAGCCGGTATCGAGAAAGGCGCGCACCTGGCGATGTACTTCGCCGACGAAGCCATCGTCGTGACCAACCCGGAAGTGTCCTCGGTGCGTGACTCCGACCGCATGCTCGGCCTGCTGGCGAGCAAGTCGCGCCGCGCCGAGAAAGGCGAGGAGCCGATCAAGGAGCACCTGCTGCTGACCCGCTACAACCCCGAGCGCGTGACCAAGGGCGAAATGCTCGGCGTCGAGGACGTCGAGGAAATCCTCGCCATCCGCCTGCTCGGCGTCATTCCCGAGTCGCAGGCCGTGCTCAAGGCTTCCAACCAGGGTATCCCGGTCATCCTCGACGACCAGAGCGATGCCGGCCAGGCTTACAGCGACGCTGTCGACCGCCTGCTGGGCAAGGACATGCCGCATCGCTTCCTCGATGTGAAGAAGCAGGGCTTCCTGCAGCGCCTATTTGGAGGTCGAGAATGAATATTTTCGACTTCTTGCGTTCGCGCAAGAAGGAAACCACAGCATCCATCGCCAAGGAACGCCTGCAGATCATCGTGGCTCACGAACGTGGCCAGCGCAGCCAGCCCGACTACCTGCCTGCCCTGCAGCAGGAGCTGGTCGCGGTGATCCGCAAGTACGTCAACATCGACCAGAAGGACGTGCAAGTCGCTCTGGAAGACCAGGGTAGCTGCTCGATCCTGGAACTGAACATCACCCTGCCGGATCGTTGATCGACACCGGCGGCGCTCACGGCGGCTTCGGCCGCCGTGTTCATTTGTAGCAACACGCACCTGCACGAGCGCATCATCTGCGTCGCTTGCGCAGGCCAGACACATCGCGAATCCGTTCGCTCCGACACCAGCCACAGCCCATGCCGCTAAGCCAGATCGAAATCATTCACCAGGACGCCGCCCTGCTGGTGATCAACAAGCCCACCCTGCTGCTGTCGGTGCCTGGCCGAGCCGAGGACAACAAGGACTGCCTGGTCACCCGCCTGCAGGAAAATGGCTACCCCGAGGCACGCATCGTCCATCGGCTGGACTGGGAAACCTCCGGGATCATCGTGCTAGCGCGCGACGCCGACAGCCACCGCGAACTGTCGCGGCAGTTCCACGACCGCGAGACCGAGAAGGCCTATACCGCGCTGTGCTGGGGCCAGCCCACGGCCGACAGTGGCAGCATCGACCTGCCCCTGCGCTACGACCCACCGACCAAGCCGCGCCATGTCGTCGACCACGAACTGGGCAAGCACGCCCTGACCCACTGGCGCATTCTCGAGCGCTGTGGCGACTGGTGCCGGGTGGAGCTGACGCCGATCACCGGGCGCTCGCACCAGCTGCGCGTGCACATGCTGTCCATCGGCCACCCGCTGCTCGGCGACCGCCTCTATGCGCACGAACAGGCCCTCGCCGCCCACGAGCGCCTGTGCCTGCACGCCAGCATGCTCGCCCTTACCCACCCGCAAAGCGGTGAGCGCATGCGCTTCGAGTGCCCGGCGCCGTTCTGAGCTGCCGGTTACGTCTCTGCCAAGCCGGGGTAAAACGGTTAAACTGCGCCATCGCTGTCTGGAGCCATGCATGCGCGAAGAACTCAATATCGGGCTGATCGACTTTCTCAACGCCTCTCCCACGCCTTTCCACGCGACCACCAGCCTGGCCATGCGCCTGGAAGCGGCCGGTTATCGCCACCTGGACGAACGCGCGACCTGGCATCTCGAGACCGGCGGCCGCTACTACGTGACCCGCAACGACTCGTCGCTCATCGCCTTCAAGCTGGGCAAGCGCCCGGCCCTCGAAGGCGGCCTGCGCCTGGTCGGCGCCCACACCGACAGCCCCTGCCTGCGGGTGAAACCCAGCCCGGAGCTACAGCGCCAGGGCTACTTCCAGCTCGGCGTGGAGGTCTACGGCGGCGCCCTGCTCGCACCCTGGTTCGACCGCGACCTGTCGCTGGCCGGCCGCGTCACCTACCGGCGCGACGGCAAGGTGGAAAGCCAGCTGATCGACTTCTACCAGCCGATCGCCGTGATCCCCAACCTGGCCATCCACCTCAACCGCGAGGCCAACCAGGGTTGGGCGATCAACCCGCAGACCGAGCTGCCACCGATTCTCGCCCAGCTCGCCAGCAGCGAGACCGCCGACTTCCGCGCCCTGCTCGCCGAACAGCTGGCCATGGAGCATGACTTCAACCCGGACGCGGTGCTCGACTACGAGCTGAGCTTCTACGACACCCAGAGCGCCGCCGTCGTCGGCCTCAACCAGGACTTCATCGCCAGTGCGCGCCTGGACAACCTGCTGTCGTGCTACGCCGGTCTGCAGGCGCTGATCGACTCCAGCGACGAAGAAACCTGCGTACTGGTGTGCACCGATCACGAAGAGGTCGGCTCCTGCTCGGCCTGTGGCGCCGACGGCCCCTTCCTCGAACAGGTACTGCGCCGCGTCCTGCCGACAGGCGAGGGCTTCGTCCGCACCATCCAGCGCTCGCTGCTGGTCTCGGCCGACAACGCCCATGGCGTACACCCGAACTACGCCGACAAGCACGACGGCAACCACGGCCCGAAGCTCAACGCCGGCCCGGTGATCAAGATCAACAGCAACCAGCGCTACGCCACCAACAGCGAGACTGCCGGTTTCTTCCGCCACCTGTGCCTGGAGAACGAAGTACCGGTGCAGAGTTTCGTGGTGCGCAGCGACATGGGCTGCGGCTCGACCATCGGCCCGATCACCGCCAGCCAGCTGGGCGTGCGTACGGTCGATATCGGCCTGCCCACCTTCGCCATGCACTCGGTTCGCGAACTCGCCGGCAGCCATGACCTGGATCACCTGGTGAAGGTCCTGACCGCGTTCTATTCGAGCCCCGAGCTGCCCTGAAACCTGTTGAAATCCGCTGCGCTTCAGCCCTGCCGTGTTGCACCGGCTGAAGCGCCAGCCCGGTCGAAATGCCCATTTACAACGCGTAAACTCCGCTTTCTCGCCAGCTTTCGCCTTGCATGGCTCTGGCTCGCGAAACTGCCAAAGAGGTTCCAAGACCAGCCATGATCGAACATATCCGCAACAGCCTGCAGGAAGCCCAGCGCGCGCTGGAAGCCTTCCTCGGCAACGAACAGACCCTGGCCAACATCCAGCGTGCTGCCGAGCTGCTGGTCGAGAGCTTCGAGCACAAGGGCAAGGCCTTCTCCTGCGGCAATGGCGGCTCGATGTGCGACGCCATGCACTTCGCCGAGGAGCTGACCGGACGCTACCGCAGGAACCGCCCCGGCATCGCCGCCGTGTCGATCAGCGACCCCAGCCACATCAGCTGCGTGGCCAATGACTTCGGCTACGACTTCATCTTCTCGCGCTACATCGAGTCGCACGGCCGCGAAGGCGACGTGCTGATCGCCATCAGCACCAGCGGCAAGAGCCCCAACGTGGTCAAGGCCGCCGAAGCCGCCAAGGCGCTCGGCGTGAAGGTGATCGCCCTGACCGGCAAGCCCGGCTCGCTGCTGGAAGGCCTGGCCGACGTGTGCATCTGCGCCCCCGGCGGCGACTTCGCCGACCGTGTGCAGGAACTGCACATCAAGGTGCTGCACATCCTCATCGAGCTGATCGAACGCAAGCTGAGCCCGCAGAACTACGCCTGAAACGCCCTTCTCGCCCCTGGCCGTGCTTGACAACCGGCCAGGTTGGCGTTTGAATGCGCGCCCTTCGCTATTCAACCTATCTCCCAAGTGGTGAACGACGTGCCCTGCACCTGCCAACTCGCCTGATACCGACGACGGTCCATCGCGCCTGATGGCTGCCCGCGCACCTGCGCGGACGCTTCCCACGCCCTGCTGCTCGAGTCCTGTCGTCGGTTTTCCCTGATACCCAAGGAGAAAACCCATGAACATGGATTCATCGTGCAATCTGCACAACCTCGAACTGCACAAGTACCCACGCACACCGCATTTGCAAGGCTCGCGACTGCAGCCTGGCGACAGCAACGCCGACCAGGTGCGTTACCACGAACTGCATGGCCAGTGGCTGGTGGTCGAGGAAAAACTCGATGGCGCCAACGCCGGCATCAGCTTTTCCAGCGCCGGAGAGCTATTGCTGCAATCGCGCGGCCATTACCTTACCGGCGGCGGTCGCGAGCGGCAGTTCAATCTGTTCAAGCAGTGGGCCGTGGCCCACGAACGCTGGTTACTGGAACGCCTGGAAGACCGTTACGTGCTGTTCGGCGAATGGCTGCACAAGAAGCACTCGGTGTTCTACGACCAGCTGCCGCACTATTTCTGTGAGTTCGACATCTGGGACCGCGCCCAGGGGCTGTACCTCTCCACCGCAGCAAGGCGCTACCTGCTGCAGGACGGCCCGGTGCTGTCGGTACCGGTACTGCATGAAGGGCCGGCGCCCAGGCGCCTGGAAGACCTGCTGGAGCTGGTCGGCCACTCGCTGGCCAAGTCCGCAATCTGGCAGGAAACCTTCGAGGCAGCGGTGGCGCGTGAAGGACTGGACCTGCCTCGTGCCTGGCGTCAATGCGATCGCTCAAGCCTGATGGAAGGACTGTACCTCAAGGTGGAAGACGAGCACTGCACCCGTTCTCGCCTCAAATGGGTTCGCCAGGACTTCGTTCAGGCGATCGTCGACGCCGACCAGCACCACGCCAGCCAGCCTTTCATCGCCAACCAGCTGGCCACGCTGGCCGATCTTTATTCCCCTCGCCTGGCCCTGGACTGGAACGGCCCGCGTGAGGGTTACTCAGGGAGTTACTGAGATGGACATTCAACACTTGCAGCGCCTGGTGCCCGACGCGGGCCAGCGCTTCGACCCGGCAGCCTGCCTCGCGGCCATTCCGGCCCTCGGCCGGCTGGCCGAAACCCCGCAGGACGCCCATTACCATGCCGAGGGCAATGTCTGGATTCACACCTGCATGGTGGTCGAGGCGCTGCTCGAGCAGCGCGCGTACCAGCAAGCGACTGACGCGCAACGCTTCGTGCTGTTCTTCGCCGCCCTGCTGCACGACATCGCCAAACCGGATACCACGGTGATCGACAGCGAAAGCGGACGCATCGGCCAACCCGGCCACTCGCGGCGCGGCGCAGTGGACACGCGCCTGCTGCTCTGGCGCGCGGGCGTACCATTCGAGTGGCGCGAGCAGATCTGTCGGATCATCGCTGTGCACCAGTTGCCGTTCTTCGCCCTGGGCGATTCGCGTAGCGGTCACAGCGCCGAGTTCATCCTTCACAAGCTGTCGTGGGAGTTACCGGTGTGGATGCTCTGCGCAGTGGCCGAGGCCGACATGCAGGGCCGCGACTACATCGGCAAGGCCGCCGTACTCGACGACATCGAACTGTTTCGCCAGCTCGCCGCCGAGGAAGGCTGCCTGCACGGCCCGCGTGCCTATGCCGACGACTACACCCGCGTGCAGTACCTGCGTGGCGCCCGCGTGCATCCGGACTACGCCCTGCATGAGCCCTCGGGCTCGCAGGTGATCATGCTGTCCGGCATGCCCGCCAGCGGAAAGAATACCTGGGTCGAGCAGCAGCATCCGCAGCTGCCGGTGGTGTCCTTCGATGACGCACGCCAGCAGCTGGGCCTGCGCCACGGCGAGAACGAAGGCGCCGCAGCGCACCATGCGATCGAACAGGCCAAGGCGCTCCTGCGCGAACAACGCCCGTTCGTATGGAACTCCACCCACTTGTCGGCACAGATGCGCAAGAAGACACTCGACCTGCTTTACGCCTACCAGGCTCAGGTCGAGATCGTCTATCTGGAGATGCCCGAAGCGACCATCTTCCAGCGCAACAGGCAGCGCGATACCAGCCTGAGCAATGAAGCGCTGCGGCGCATGCTGTTCAAATGGGAAGTACCGCTACCGACCGAGGCGCACCGGGTACGCTACTGCACACAGGACGCGGAGCGCAGAAGGTGAGGTGACTTCAGGCGGCACGTACCCGCTTGGGCGTCAACCCCAGGTAGCGGCGCATCGCGGTGGTCAGGGCGCTCTGGCTGGAGAAGCCGCACTCTTCGGCGACCCGTACCAGCGGCAGGTTGCTCTCGCGCAGCAGGCGGGCAGCCCGGTCGAGACGGGTCTTGAGCAGGTACTGGTGCGGGGTGAGGCCGACGCTGTCCTTGAACTGCGCATGGAAGTGGCTCGGACTCAGGCACATCACCTGGGCCAGCTCGGCAACGCTGATGCGCCGCGCCAGGTGCTCGCCGATGTAGTGATCGAGGCGCTGCAGGTCCAGCGCGCCCTGTGCCGGACGACGCTGCTCGCCGAACAGCCGCAGGTGCAGCGCACGCAGCAGCACGCCGCCGATCGAACGCGCCAGGATCGAGTCGCTGCCGTAGCGCTCCAGCTCGGAGCCGGCGTAATTGAGCAGGTTCTGGAAGTCGACATCGAGCGCCGGGTAGCAGGGTTTCTCGAACAGGCGGTGAAGCAGTTCGAGGTCCTCGCTGGGCGTGTCCTGCTCGTCCAGGTCGAGAATCAGCATGCGATTCTCGCCCATGCCGGCGAACTGGTGAGCCGCATCCCCGGGCACCAGGCAGGCACGCATGCGGCAGACCTCCCCACCACGGCCACCGACCTCGAACTCGGCGCGACCGACCAGGGACATCACCAGTTGATGATGATCATGGGCATGTTCATGGGCCTGTTCATCCAGGCGGATCACACGGGCTTGCAACATAACGGCAGACTGACAGCACGAAACAAGGGTTGCACTTTACTCTTTTCCGCAAGAAAACGCCGCAACCACCCATCAGCAACAAGGTTGCACCTTTAGCAACCCAGGCACCATCAGGCACCCCGGCGCGGTCGCCTGCTCCATTTCCGTGCAGTGCGACAGGCGCGTACGGCCGGAATCCGCCCCCTCTGCGGCTGGCAGGGGAGTTGCTTCATCGAAGGATGAACCTGCACGCCGCCCCCCACGAGCCTCCATGAGTCATGCCACCCTCTTCGCCGTCACCCTGCTGATCACCCTGCTGGCATTGAGCTTCTGGCTGACTAAGCGCCAGGAGTCCCGCCAGCAGTCGGCACGCCTGCAGCAGCACAGGCAGGTCGCGCAGCGCTGCCTGGACCTGCTCCAGGCACTGCAGCTGCATCGCGGGCTGGGAGCCATGCAGGGTGCCGGGAAACTCGAGCAGCGCACGCGAGTGGCCCGGCAGCTCGACGACCTGTGGCTGAACTGGCCCGGCGCCAGCCTGCAGCTGCCAGCCCTGCAGCAGGACTGGCCGCAGCTACGGCGCAAGCCCGGCGACTTCGACGCGCATTGCCGCCTGATAGAAGCCCTGCTGGCGGTGATCGAACAGCTCGAAGACCGCCTCTATCGCCACGACCACCCTGCCATCCGCGGCCTGGGCGAAGCCTGCCGCTCGCTCGAGGACCTCTCTCGCCTGCGCGGCCTGGCGGTTCGCGCAGCGAGCTACGAGCGCTGTCCGCCGGGGCTGCAGATGCAGCTGCGCTTTCTCTGCGAGCGCCTGCTGAGCCAGCAGCAAGCGCCGCCGTTGCAGGCCCTGATCGAGCGCCTGCAGACCGAGCTGATCGAGTCCTCTCAGGTGCAACTGAGCCCGGATGACTGCTTCGCCCTGCTCACGCCGTTGATCGAACAACGCCTGCAGGGTATTCGCCTGGGCCTGGATTGAAGCGTTGAAAACCTGGCGCTGCCGCCCCATGTAGCAAGCAACGTGCAAGCAAAGGTGCTCCATGAACGATCAGGACATCCACCCCGAAGCAGTCGACGAAACCGTACAGCCTGGCGCGACCGGTCTGGTTCTGCCCGCGCAGCGACTGCCGGACAAGCTCTACATCATCCCCATCAACAACCGCCCGTTCTTCCCGGCGCAGGTCCTGCCGGTGATGGTCAACGAGCACCCATGGGGACGCACGCTCAAGCGCGTGGAGAATACCGAGCACAAATCCCTGGCGGTGTTCTACGTCGACACGCCGCCCGACGAGCACGGCGAGTTCGACCTCGACAGCCTGCCGGAGCACGGCACGCTGGTGCGCCTGCACCATGTCAGCGAGGAAGGCGGCAAGCTGCAGTTCGTCGCCCAGGGCCTGACCCGCGTGCGCATTCGGGGCTGGCTCAGCCGCCGTGGCCCGTACCTGGCCGAGGTGGAGTACCCGCAGGCGCCTGCCGATCCGCGCGACGAGGTCAAGGCGTACGCCATGGCGCTGATCAACGCGATCAAGGAACTGCTGCCGCTCAACCCGCTGTACAGCGAAGAGCTGAAGAACTACCTCAATCGCTTCAGCCCCAACGAGCCGTCGCCGCTCACCGACTTCGCCGCCGCCCTGACCACCGCCTCCGGCCATGAGCTGCAGGAGGTGCTGGACACCGTGCCCATGCTCAAGCGCATGGAGAAGGTGCTGCCGCTGCTGCGCAAGGAGGTCGAGGTCGGCCGCCTGCAGAAGGAGCTGTCGGCCGAGGTCAACAAGCAGATCGGCGAGCGCCAGCGCGAATTCTTCCTCAAGGAACAGCTGAAGCTGATCCAGCAGGAGCTGGGCATCAGCAAGGACGACAAGAGCGCCGACCGCGAAGAGTTTCTCGCCCGCCTGGAAGGCAAGACCCTGACGGCCGCCGCGCAGAAGCGCATCGACGAAGAACTGAACAAGCTGTCGATCCTGGAGGCCGGCTCTCCGGAGTATGCCGTCACGCGCAACTACCTCGACTGGGCCACCGCCCTGCCCTGGGGCGTCCAGGGCCAGGACAAGCTCGACCTCGGCCACGCGCGCAAGGTGCTGGACAAGCACCACGCCGGCATGGACGACATCAAGCAGCGCATCACCGAGTTTCTCGCGGTCGGCGCCTTCAAGGGCGAAATCGCCGGCTCCATCGTGCTGCTGGTCGGCCCGCCCGGCGTGGGCAAGACCAGCATCGGCAAGTCGATCGCCGAATCCCTCGGCCGGCCGTTCTACCGCTTCTCGCTGGGCGGCATGCGCGACGAGGCCGAGATCAAGGGCCACCGCCGCACCTACATCGGCGCCATGCCCGGCAAGCTCGTCCAGGCCCTCAAGGAAGCCGAGGTGATGAACCCGGTGATCATGCTCGACGAGATCGACAAGATGGGCACCAGCTACCAGGGCGACCCGGCCTCGGCATTGCTGGAAACGCTGGACCCGGAGCAGAACGTCGAATTCCTCGATCACTACCTGGACCTGCGCCTGGACCTGTCCAAGGTGCTGTTCGTCTGCACCGCCAACACCCTCGACTCGATTCCCGGGCCGCTGCTCGACCGCATGGAGGTGATCCGCCTGTCCGGCTACATCACCGAGGAAAAGCTGGCCATCGCCAAGCGCCACCTGTGGCCGAAGCAGCTGGAAAAGGCCGGCGTACCGAAATCACGCCTGGGCATCAGCGATGCCGCCCTGCGCGCGGTGATCGAGGGCTACGCCCGTGAAGCCGGCGTGCGCCAGCTGGAGAAGCAGCTGGGCAAGCTGGTGCGCAAATCCGTGGTGAAACTGCTGGACGACCCCGAGGCGAAGATCCGCATCGGTGCCAAGGACCTGGAAGAGGCCCTCGGCATGCCGGTGTTCCGCAACGAGCGGGTACTCGCCGGCACCGGGGTGATCACCGGCCTGGCCTGGACCAGCATGGGTGGCGCCACCCTGCCGATCGAGGCGACGCGCATCCACACCCTCAATCGCGGCTTCAAGCTCACCGGGCAGCTCGGCGACGTCATGAAGGAGTCGGCGGAGATCGCCTACAGCTACGTCAGCTCGCACCTGAAGCAGTTCGGCGGCGACCCGAGCTTCTTCGACCAGGCCTTCGTCCACCTGCACGTGCCGGAAGGCGCCACGCCCAAGGACGGTCCCAGCGCGGGGATCACCATGGCCAGCGCCCTGCTCTCCCTGGCACGCAACCAGGCGCCGAAGAAAGGCGTGGCCATGACCGGTGAACTGACCCTCACCGGCCAGGTCCTGCCGATCGGCGGTGTGCGCGAGAAGGTCATCGCGGCGCGCCGGCAGAAGCTGCATGAGCTGATCCTGCCGGAAGCCAACCGCGGCAGCTACGAAGAGCTGCCCGACTACCTCAAGGAAGGCCTGACGGTGCACTTCGCCAGACGCTTTGGCGACGTGGCCAAGGTGCTTTTCGAATAGCCGCTGACGGCCAGCTTCAAGCTGCAGGAAAGAGCGGCGCGCGCTTCGGCTTGTCGCGTGCAACCTGTAGCTTGAGGCTTGCTCGTGCGGCTATGCTGAGCCAGGTTTCATCGATTGGAGTTCATCATGCACGCCCCCTTGCGCCTGCTCACCCTGTCCGCCCTGGCACTGCTCACGGCCTGCGCCCATCAGTCCGGCACGCTGGAGCTGAAGAAGGATCGGCAGTGCCCACTGACGCTGACCAAGGGCCAGTTGCTGATTCTCAGCCTGCCCAGCAACCCCACCACCGGCTTCCGCTGGATGCTGCGCGACACGGCGACGAACGTGCTGCAAAGCCTTGGCCCGGAGGTTTACACCAACCCGGAGGATGCCGGTCTGGTGGGCGCAGGCGGTATCTCCACCTGGCGCTTCAGCGCCCGTGAGCCGGGCGAGGGACGCCTGCTGCTGACCTACCAGCAGCCCTGGGAGCCGAGCGTACCGCCCGCGGATACCTTCGACTGCGAACTGCGGGTGAAGTGAGACAGACGACTGCTCAGGCTGGATCGCGCCTTGTCGATCCAGCCGGGTGGTGGATGTGAAAAGCGACATCCAGCCTACGCCGTCTGTGAGAGGGCTTCAGCCGCGACGACTCGCAGGGCGGGTGCAACCCGCCACCTATTCATGGCGGGTTTCAGCCGCCCTACCGGCTGAACATGGGCAGGGCATGATGCCCTCGCGCCCTCGTTTCGCGGCTGCAGCCGCTCCTACAGTTTGAGGCTCGCACGACGTTAGCCGAGCACAGGCGCGGCATCAGCTCTTGAGGCGGTAACCGCTCTTGAAGATCCAGCCCACCAGGGCGATGCACAGCAGCAGGAAGCCCAGCACCATCGCCAGGCTGACGCCGACGTTGACGTCGGACACCCCGTAGAAGCTCCAGCGGAACGCACTGATCAGGTACACCACCGGATTGAACAGGGTCACTGTCTGCCAGGTCGGCGGCAACATGCTGATGGAGTAGAAGGCGCCGCCCAGGAAGGTCAGTGGCGTGACGATCAGCGCGGGCACGATCTGCAGCTTCTCCCAGCCATCGGCCCAGACGCCGATGATGAAGCCGAACAGGCTGAAGGTCAGCGCCGTGAGCAGCAGAAACGCCACCATCCACAGCGGGTGCTGGATCTCGAAGTCGACGAACAGCCGCGCCGTGATCAGGATCACCACGCCGAGGATCACCGACTTGGTCGCCGCCGCACCGACGTAGCCGATGAGAATCTCCAGGTAGGAGACGGGCGCCGAGAGAATCTCGTAGATGCTCCCCGAGTACTTGGGCATGTAGATGCCGAACGAGGCGTTGGAGATGCTCTCGGTCAGCAGCGCCAGCATGATCAGCCCGGGAATGATGAAGGCGCCGTAGCTCACCCCCTGCACCTGGGTCATGCTCGAGCCGATGGCCGAGCCGAACACCACGAAGTACAGCGACGTGCTGATCACCGGGGTGGCGATGCTCTGCAGCAGGGTGCGCCAGGTGCGCGCCAGCTCGAACAGGTAGATGGCCTTGATGGCATACAGGCTCATGCGCGCGCCTCCTTGATCAGACCGACGAAGATCTCCTCCAGCGAGCTCTGGCTCGACTGCAGGTCCTTGAAATCGATGCCGTGCTGCGCCAGATCACGCAGCAGTTCGGCGATGCCGGTGTTTTCGTGCTGGGCATCGAAGGTGTACACCAGCGCATGGCCCTGGTCCGCCAGTTCCAGGCCGTAGCGCGCCAGCTCCGCCGGCACGCAGGACAGCGGCTGCTGCAGTTGCAGGGTCAGCTGCTTCTTGCCCAGCTTGTGCATCAGCACCTGCTTGTCCTCCACCAGCACGATCCTTCCGGCGCTGATCACCCCGATGCGATCGGCCATTTCCTCGGCCTCCTCGATGTAGTGGGTGGTCAGGATGATGGTCACGCCGCGTTCGCGCAGGCGCCGCACCATGTTCCACATGTCGCGGCGCAACTCGACGTCGACGCCGGCGGTGGGCTCGTCGAGAAAGAGGATCTGCGGCTCATGGGAGAGCGCCTTGGCGATCATCACCCGGCGCTTCATGCCGCCGGACAGCTCCATGATCTTGGCGTTGCGCTTGTCCCACAGCGAGAGGTCCTTGAGCAGCTGCTCCAGGTAGGCCGGATCGGGCTTCTTGCCGAACAGGCCACGGCTGAACTTGACCGTGGCCCACACGGTTTCGAACACGTCGCTGACCAGCTCCTGCGGCACCAGGCCGATCTGCGAGCGGGCCGCACGGTAGTCGCGGACGATGTCCTTGCCGCCGACCAGCACCCTGCCCTCGCCGGGGTTGACGATGCCGCAGATGATGCTGATCAGGGTGGTCTTGCCGGCACCGTTGGGGCCGAGCAAGGCGAAGATCTCGCCCTGGCGGATGTCCAGGTCGATACCCTGCAGGGCCGGGTGGCCCGATGCATAGGTCTTGTTCAATTGTTCGATGGTAATGACCGACTGCACGGTGACTGATCCCTTGCCTGCGGAAAACACCGCAGTCTACAGGGCTTGTGCGGCCCGATCATCGCGCGGCATGAAAAACGGCGCACTTGTGGTGCGCCGGAATGCAGCAGGAGAGGAAAGAAACGATCGCCGCGCTTGTGGCGCGGCAACGATAGGCCAGGCAGCGATTGCCAACCCGGCGTATTCAGAACCGCAGGGCGGGTGAAACCCAGCGCCCTGGTTGGCGGGTTGCAGCCGCCCTACAGCGGAGTCAGCAGCGTGCCGGTGTCGATATAAGCACGCAGGTTGTCCAGCACCAGGTCGGCCATCTGCTGGCGTGTCTCGACACTGGCACTGCCGACGTGCGGCAGCAGCACCACGTTGTCCAGCTCGCGCAGCGCCGCCGGCACCTGGGGTTCCTGCTCGTAGACGTCCAGACCGGCCCCGGCGATCACATTGTTCTGCAAGGCGTCGATCAGCGCCGGTTCGTCCACCACCGAACCACGCGCCACGTTGATCAGGAAACCCTCGCTGCCCAGCGCCGCGAGCACCGCCGCGTCGATCAGGTGATGGGTCGCCTTGCCACCGGGGCAGGTCAGTACCAGGAAGTCCGCCCAGCGCGCCAGCGTCAGCAGATCCGGCTCGTGCTGGTAGCTGCTGCCCGCGACCGGGCGCCGGTTGTGGTAGCGCACCGACATGGAGAAGCCCGACGCCCGCAAGGCCACCGCCTCGCCGATGCGCCCCATGCCGACGATGCCCAGACGCTTGCCACTGACCCGCCGCCCCAGCGGGAACGCCGCACCGTTCCAGGCACCGCTGCGGGTAAAACGGTCGGACTCGCTCAGACGCCGGGCGCTGTCGAGCATCAGGCCGAAGGCCAGGTCGGCGACACAGTCGTTGAGCACATCCGGGGTGGTGCTGATGGCGATGCCGCGATCACGCAGCAGCTCCAGCGGATAGGGGTCGTAGCCAACGCCGAAACTGCTGATCACCTCGAGATTGGGCAGCAGCGCCAGCTGCTCGGCGCTGCAACCGAAGCGCGCCGACGACACCAGGTAGCGAAACCGCTCGCCCTGCTCACGCAGGAAGGCCAGCGGATCGGCCTGCTGCCACAGGGCGCTGACCTCGTACCGCTCGGCCAGCTCACGATTGAAACGCTCGCTCAGCGGCGCGACTTGCAACACTCGGACCTTGCTCATGATGCCTCCTCTCTCGTCGGTCTGTGGACGCCGTCAGCGGCGTGGATATCGGTCGGGTTCACAACAGCTTGCCCGGGTTCATCAGCCCGGCGGGATCGAGTGCCTGCTTGATGCTGCGCATCAGCTCCAGTTCCAGCGGCGCCTTGTAGTGCTGCGCCGCCGCACGCTTGGATTGCCCCAGGCCATGCTCGGCACTGATGCTGCCGTCATCCTCCAGGGTCGAGTCGTAGATCACCCGCATGATCGCCTCGGCCTGGGCCTTGAAGGGCGCATCGTCGCTGCCGGGCGGCTTGCTGATGTTGTAATGCAGGTTGCCGTCGCCGACGTGACCGTAGGCCACGATGCGCACGCCGGGAAAGGCCTGCTGCAGCGCCCGGTCGGTACGCGCGATGAAGTCGGGGATGCGGCTGACCGGCACGCTGATGTCGTGCTTGAGGCTCGGCCCCTCGTGGTTCTGCGCCTCGGAAATGCCTTCGCGCAGCGCCCACAGGGCCTCGACCTGGGCCTGGCTGCCAGCGACCACGGCGTCGAGCACCAGCGCCTGTTCGAAGGCTTCGCCCAGGCCCTGCTCCAGCAGGTCGTTCAACGCGGCATCGGGCTGGGTGTCGCTCAGCTCGATCAGGACGTACCAGGGATGCCCCTCGGCGAAGGGATCGCTGGAGCCCACGACATGGCGCAGGACGAACTCCAGGCTTTGCCGTGACATCAGCTCGAAGCCGGTCAGGCGGTCGCCGCACAGCCCGCGCATCTGCCCGAGCAACGTCACGGCTGCCTGCGGACTGGGCAGCGCAACCCAGGCGGTGGTCAGGCTGCGCAGCGCCGGGAACAGCTTGAGCACGGCAGCCGTGATGATGCCGAGCGTGCCTTCGCTGCCGATGAACAGCTGCTTGAGGTCGTAGCCGGTGTTGTCCTTGCGCAGGCCGCGCAGGCCATCCCAGATGCGCCCGTCAGGCAGTACCACCTCCAGGCCGAGCGCCAGGTCGCGCATGTTGCCGTAGCGCAGCACGGCCGTGCCGCCGGCGTTGGTCGCCAGGTTGCCGCCGACCGTGCAGCTGCCTTCGGCGCCCAGCGACAGCGGGAACAGACGACCGACCTCGGCTGCCGCGTCCTGCAGCTGCTGCAGGATCACCCCGGCCTCGACGGTGATGGTGGCGTTGGCCACATCCACCTCGCGAATGCGCTTCAGGCGGGTCAGCGACAGCACCATCTGCGCACCCGACGCATCCGGAATCGAGCCGCCACACAGGCCGGTATTGCCGCCCTGCGGCACCAGCGCGACGCCGGCCTGCGCGCACAGGCGAACCGCCGCCGCGACCTCCTCGGTCGTGCCCGGGCGCAACACCGCCGCAGCCTGGCCACGGTAGGCGTTGCGCCAGTCGCTGAGGTAGCTCTGCATGCGCTCGGCATCGGTGATCAGGCCGGCCTCGCCCAGTGCGTCGTGCAGGGCCGGGAGCAGGTCTTCGGGAAGTCGTGTCATCTCAGGTCACCGGCGCCGGGTTGAAGAGCACCAGGTCATTGTGCAGGCGCAGGCGCTCGGCACAGGCCTGCTTGCGGCCACTGGCGATGTCCAGGTAGAGCTGGAAGATGTGCCAGCCCATCTGTTCCAGGGTCATGCGTCCGGAGAGGATCTGCCCGGCGTCGACGTCGATCAGGTCGGGCCAGCGCTCGGCCAGCTGGGTGCGCGTGGCCACCTTGATCACCGGCACCATGGACAGCCCGTAGGGCGTGCCGCGCCCGGTGGTGAAGATATGCAGGTTCATCCCCGCCGCCAGCTGCAGCGTGCCGCAGATGAAGTCGCTGGCCGGCGTGGCGCAGAACCACAGGCCCTTGCCGCGAATGCGCTCGCCCGGCGCGACCACCCCGGCGATCGGGCTGTTGCCGGACTTGGCGATCGAGCCCATGGCCTTCTCGACGATGTTGTTCAGCCCGCCCTTCTTGTTGCCCGGCGTGGTGTTGGCACTGCGGTCGGCCATGCCGCGCTGCAGGTAGCGGTCGTACCAGTCCATCTCGCGGATCAGCGCATCGGCCACCTCGACGCTGGCGGCACGCGGAGTGAGCAGATGGATACCGTCACGCACCTCGGTGTTCTCGCTGAACATCACCGTGGCACCGGCGCGCACCAGCAGGTCGGCGGCCACGCCCAGGGCCGGGTTGGCGGTGATGCCGGAGAAGGCGTCGCTGCCGCCGCACTGCATGCCCACCACCAGCTCGCTCGCGGGCACCGTTTCGCGGCGGCGCAGGTCGAGGACCTGCAAGCGCGCCTCGATCATGCCCATGATCTGCTCGACCATGCCGGCGAAGCCGCTGCCGGAGTCCTGCAGACGGAACAGCCAGTCCTCCTCGTCCATGCCGTTGGTCAGCAGGTCGCCATCCATCAGCTGGCTGGCCTGCAGTTTCTCGCAGCCGAGGCTGATCACCAGCGCCTGGCCAGCGAAGTTGGGATTGCGGCTGATGTTGTACAGGGTGCGGATCGGCACCACGGCATCCGGCGCATTGATCGCCACGCCGCAGCCGTAGCTGTGCGACAGCGCCACCACATCATCGACGTTGGGGTACCTGGGCAAGAGTTCCCGGCGCACCCGCTCGACCACGTGGTCGAGCACGCCGACCACGCACTGCACGGTGGTGGTCACACCGAGGATGTTGCGGGTGCCGACACTGCCGTCCGGGTTACGGAAGCCCTCGAAGGTGTAGCCTTCCAGCGGCTCGCCGGGTGCGGCCTTGATGGTCGCCTTGGGCAGGTTGTCGAGCAGCGGCGGCTCGGGCATGCGCAGCACCTGCTCGGTGACCCAGCTGCCAGCGGCAATGGGCTCGAGGGCATAGCCGATGACCTCGCCGTAGCGCACCACCTCGCCGCCTTCGGCGATGTCCTGCAGCGCCACCTTGTGGCTCTGCGGAATGCCGCAGGTGGCCGTCAGGCCATCGTCGAAGCGGCCGCCGGCGGCCACACCCTGGTCGTTGACCACCACGCCGACGTTGTCGCTCGGGTGCAGGCGGATGTAACGGGGCGAATCCTGATGGGGAATCAACTGCATGGATGGGTTCTCCTGTTTTGCGCTCAGGCCGCCGCGCTGCGGCCATCGGCCGGCAGCTCGAGCCTGTGAATACGACCGACGATAAGGGTAAAGCCGACAACCGCGAGCAGGGCATTGGCGCCGACGTACAGCAGCGCGCCGTCGAACGAGCCGGTGAGGCTGACCAGGTAGCCGATGATGATCGGCGTGGTGATCGCCGCCAGGTTGCCGAAGGTGTTGAACAGCCCGCCGCACAGGCCGAGGATCTGCCGGGGCGCGGTGTCGGCGACCAGCGTCCAGCCCAGCGAGCCCAGGCCCTTGCCGAAGAAGGCCAGGGTCATCAGCGCCACCACCGCGGCGTCGCTCTCGACGAAGATACACAGCACCAGGCTGCACGACAGGAGCAGGCCGAACACGCTGGGCAGCTTGCGCGCCAGGGTCAGCGAATGGCCACGGCGCAGCAGGCCGTCGGACAGCAGCCCGCCGAGCACACCGCCGATGCAGCCACTGATGGCCGGCACCGCGGCGGCGAAACCGGCACCGACGATGCTCATGCCGCGAGCCTGGATCAGGTACACCGGAAACCAGGTGAGGAAGAAATAGGTGATGGCGTTGTTGCAGTACTGCCCCAGGTAGATGCCGAGCAGGGTGCGCTGGGTCAGCAGCAGGCGCAGGTGACGCCACTGCGGCCCCCCGGCGCCACTGCGCTGGTCGAGGTCGACCAGCGCCCCGCCCTGCTCCAGCAGCTGCAGCTCCGCCGCGCCCAGCAGCGGATGCTCGCGCGGGACGTAGAGGTTCTTCAGCCACAGCAGCGACAGCGCCAGGCCCAGGCAGCCGAGAATGATGAAGACGAATTGCCAGCCGAGGGCCTGCACCACCCAGCCCATCAGCGGCGCGAACAGGGCCGTGGCGGCGTACTGCGCCGAACCGGCGATGGCCGTGGCGGTGGCGCGCTCGGCCGAAGGGAACCAGGACGCCGTGACCCGGGCGTTGCCCGGAAAGCACGGCGCGCCAGCGAACCCCACCAGCAGGCGCAGGAGGAACAGACTGCTGACGGCCCAGGTGGTCGGCAACCAGCCGACGAAACCCTGCAGCAGGGTCAGCAGCGACCAGGCGAACAGTGCCAGGGTGTAGACCGGCTTGGTGCCGAAACGGTCGAACAGCCAGCCACCGGGAATCTGTCCGATCACATAGGCCCAGCCGAACGCCGAGAAGATATAGCCGAGGGCTACCGCATCGATACCCAGGCCGGCCTGCAGGGCAGTACCGGCAATGGACAGGCTGGAGCGGTCGGCAAAGGTGACCGTGGTCACCAGGAACAGCATCAGCAGGATGCGGTAACGCACCCGGCCGGATTGGGCGGCTTGCATCTGGACGACTCGCGGCAGGCTGGCAAAGCCCGGCCTCGGGGCCGGGCCTGCCGATTCAACGCACCAGGCAGGGCTTCTTGTTGTTGAAGCTCCAGCCCGGAATCAGGTACTGCATGGCGCTGGCGTCGTCGCGCGAGCCCAGGCCCCTGGCCTTGTACAGCTCGTGCGCCTGCGCCAGCGCATCCCAGTCCAGCTCAACGCCCAGGCCAGGGCTCGATGGCACCTGTACCAGGCCACCTTCGATGCGCAGCGGGTTGCGCGTCAGGTGCTGGCCGTCCTGCCAGATCCAGTGGGTGTCGATGGCCGTGACGCGTCCCGGCGCCGCAGCGGCGACGTGGGTGAACATGGCCAGGGAGATGTCGAAGTGGTTGTTGGAGTGCGAGCCCCAGGTCAGTCCCCAGTCGTTGCACATCTGCGCCACGCGCACGGAGCCGGCCATGGTCCAGAAATGCGGGTCGGCCAGGGGGATGTCCACCGATTGCAGGGAGATGGTGTGGCCCATCTGCCGCCAGTCGGTGGCGATCATGTTGGTCGCGGTCGGCAGGCCGGTGGCACGACGGAACTCGGCCATCACCTCCCGTCCGCTGTAGCCGTTCTCGGCGCCACAGGGGTCCTCGGCATAGGCCAGCACACCATGCAGGTCGCGGCACAGGGCAATGGCTTCGTCCAGCGACCAGCCGCCGTTGGGGTCGAGGGTCACACGCGCCTCCGGGAAGCGCGCCGCCAGGGCACGAATCGCCTCGACCTCGGCCTCGCCATGGAGCACGCCGCCCTTGAGCTTGAAATCGTTGAAGCCATAGCGGGCGTGCGCGGCCTCGGCCTGACGGACGATGGTCTCCGGGGTCAGCGCGGTCTGGTTGCGCACACGGAACCATTCGTCATCGGCCTCGGCCTCGTCGCGGTAGCCGAGATCGGTCTTGCCCTTGTCGCCGACGAAGAACAGGTAGCCGAGCATCTCCACCGCGTCGCGCTGCTGGCCCTCGCCGAGCAGCGCCGCCACCGGCACGCCGAGGTGCTGGCCGAGCAGGTCGAGCAACGCCGACTCCAGCGCGGTGACCGCATGGATGGTGATGCGCAGGTCGAAGGTCTGCAGGCCACGGCCACCGCTGTCGCGGTCGGCGAAGGCACGGCGCACCTGGTTGAGCAACGCGTTGTAGTTGCCGACCGGCTGGCCGACGAGAAGCGCGCGGGCGTCTTCGAGGGTCTTGCGAATGCCCTCGCCGCCGGGGACTTCGCCGACACCGACGTGACCGGCGCTGTCCTTGAGAATGAGGATGTTGCGGGTGAAATACGGACCATGGGCACCGCTCAGGTTGAGCAGCATGCTGTCCTGACCGGCGACCGGTACGACTTGCAGCTCGGTGATCAGCGGGGTGCCGATGGCGGCAGGCGTCTGTGAATTCATCAAGGTTACCCTGTTGTTCTTATGGGGTTCGACGAACAGCGGGCCGTTGCCCCGTCGAGGGGACAACGGCATGCGGGGGCCCTAGGGCACCCGTGGCGCTTACTGCGCGCCTTGCGCTTCGATCAGCTTGGCCAGCGCTTCGTATTCTTCCGGCAGCAGGTCGGTCAGCGGCGCACGCACCGGGCCGGCATCGTAGCCGACGATCTTGGCACCGGCCTTGACGATACTCACGGCGTAACCGGCACGGCGGTTGCGGATATCCAGGTACGGCAGGAAGAAGTCATCGATCAGCTTGCCGACAGTGGCGTGGTCATCGGCGGCAATCGCCTTGTAGAAGGCCATCGCGGTTTTCGGGATGAAGTTGAACACCGCCGAGGAATAGACCGGCACACCCAGGGCCTTGTAGGCAGCGGCATAGACTTCGGCTGTCGGCAGGCCGCCGAGGTAGGTCAGACGCTCGCCCAGGCGGCGACGGATCGACACCATCAGCTCGATGTCACCCAGGCCATCCTTGTAGCCGATCAGGTTCGGGCAGCGCTCGGCGACCTGCTCCAGCAGGCTGGCATTGAGGCGGCAGACGTTACGGTTGTAGACCACCACGCCGATGTTCACCGACTTGCACACCTGCTCGACATGAGCGGCGACGCCCTCCTGAGAGGCTTCGGTCAGGTAGTGCGGCAGCAGCAGCAGCCCCTTGGCGCCCAGGCGCTCGGCTTCCTGAGCCATCTGGATGGCCACGCGGGTCGGGCCACCCACGCCGGCGAGGATCGGCACGCTCTTCTCGCAGGTATCCACGGCCGTCTTGATCACGGCGCTGTACTCGCTCGGCGCCAGGGAAAAGAACTCGCCGGTGCCACCGGCAGCGAACAGGGCGGATGCACCGTAGGGTGCCAGCCACTCCAGGCGGCGCACGTAGCCCGCCTGATGGAAATCACCGGCAGCATCGAAGTCGGTCACGGGGAAAGACAGCAGACCGGAGGAGAGGATGGACTTAAGTTCTTGTGGATTCATTATGCGAACACCCTGTAAAGCGAGTTGTGAGGAATGACGTCAGCCGCAGCTGTAGAGATACGTTATCGTACAACAACAAAAAAAACACCAGTTTTTATACCCTCCGTTCGTCGCCCATCCCGGCGCCATTTCCCTCATCCCCGGAAAAACCTGCCCTAGACGGCAAAGCCAGACGTAAACAGGTCCCGACCAAGAGGTCAAGGCAGATGGCAACGCAATCATCGAGACGCATGAGGAGCGTTGACAGGCCAGGAACAGGCTGGTACTAATTTCACCAAGTCATACGACAACCTATGACATTCCAATAAAAACAAGCGAGGCCCGGGTCATGTCATCGACCGTCACTGCCGCTCACCTCCCCTGCGCCAGCGCCCGCGCTGCAGCCAGCGATTGCCCGCAGCGTACGCCCCAAGCCGGCTTCGCGGCCATCTTCGCCCCTGCTCTCACGCCTTGCAGCCCCGCGCCCCTGCCGGCCGTGCTGCTCGACTGAACCGCCCCCTTGCCATAGCGGCCGAGGGCCGCGCCCAGTTCGGAGCCCCTGCCAAGATGTACGAAGCCTCCTCCACCAGCACGCCACATGTCATCGAGATGCAGGTCATTCCTGTTGCCGGCCATGACAGCATGCTGCTCAACCTGTGCGGCGCTCACGCCCCCTATTTCACGCGCAACCTGGTGCTGCTCAGGGACAATGCAGGCCGTGTCGGTTGTGGTGAAGTCCCTGGCGGCGAAGGTATCCGCCAGGCGCTGGAGCGCTGCCGCGAGCTGGTGATCGGCCAGCCGGTCGGGCGCTACAACCGCGTGCTCAATCGCCTGCGCCAGGCGATCGCCGGGCCGGGCAAAGGGCCGCAGACCACCCAGCACCAGGTCACCTCGGAATCCGAAGCACGGGTGCTGAAGCAGCCCCACGAAATCAACCTGCGCCTGGACAACGTGATCACCGCCGTCGAGGCGGCCCTGCTCGACCTGCTCGGCCAGCATCTCGACGTCCCCGTCGCCGAGCTGCTCGGCAGCGGTCAGCAGCGCGACCGCGTGCCGATGCTGGCGTACCTCTTCTACATAGGCGAGCGCCAGCGTACCGACCTGCCCTACCTCAGCGGCCAGGGTTCGAGCGATGACTGGTACCACCTGCGCCACCAGGCCGCGCTGACGCCCGAGGCGATCGCCCGCCTGGCCGAAGCCGCGCATGCCCGCTATGGCTTCAACGACTTCAAGCTCAAGGGCGGCGTGATGCACGGCGCCGAAGAGATGGACGCCATCCGCGCGATCAAGGCGCGCTTCCCGGATGCGCGCGTGACCCTCGACCCCAATGGCGCCTGGTCGCTGGAGCAAGCCATCGCCCTGTGCCAGGGCCAGGGTCATGTGCTGGCCTATGCCGAAGACCCCTGCGGGCCGGAGAACGGTTACTCGGGCCGCGAAGTGATGGCCGAGTTCAAGCGCGCCACCGGCATTCCCACCGCCACCAACATGGTCGCCACCGACTGGCGCCAGATGGGCCACTCGCTGCGCCTCGAAGCCGTCGACATCCCGCTGGCCGACCCGCACTTCTGGACCATGCAGGGCGCCGTGCGCCTCGGCCAGGTGTGCGAGGAATTCGGCCTGACCTGGGGCTCGCACTCCAACAACCATTTCGACATTTCCCTGGCCATGTTCACCCATGCGGCAGCCGCCGTACCGGGCCGCGTCACCGCCATCGACACGCACTGGATCTGGCAGGAAGGCAGCGAGCGCCTGACCCGTGAACCCTTGCAGATCGTCGCGGGTCAGGTGGAGGTCCCCGACAAGCCCGGCCTCGGCATCGAGCCGGACATGGAGCGGATCATGGCCGCCCACGAGCTTTACAAGAAAGTGGCCAATGGCGCGCGTGACGACGCCATGGCCATGCAGTACCTGGTTCCGGGTTGGCAATACGACCCGAAACGTCCCAGCCTCGGCCGCAACTGACTCAAGCGGCTTTCATCCACACCGGAGTATTCCAATGAAAAAAACATTCCGCGCCTCCCTCCTTTCTGCCCTGGTCGGCATCGGTGCCCTGGTCACCCACGCCGCGACGTTCGCCGATGAGGTCAACTGGCCGACTCGTCCGATCCAGGTGGTGGTCATCGCCAACCCCGGCGGCGACACCGACTTCAATGCCCGCACCATGGCCAAGTACTTCAACCAGATCACCGGCAAGACCATGGTCGTGACCAACGTCGCCGGAGGTGGTGGCACCCTGGCCGCCGAACAGGTCAAGGGCGCCGCAGCGGATGGCAACACCATTCTCTTCACCCACCCGGGCCAACTGATCGTCAACGAAGTGGCCGGGCTCACCGAAGACAGCTACGAGACCTTCGATATCGCCTGCATCGCCGGCGTCGACAAGAGCACCGTGTTCGTCGCCTCCAAGCAGTCCGGCGTGACCAGCATGCAGGACCTGGTCGACAAGTCGAAAGCCAACCCCGGCAGCATCACCTATGGCACCGAGATGGGCAGCTTCTCGCACATCCAGGGCCTGATGCTGGAGAAACTGACCGGCGCCAAGCTGAAGATGGTCGACGGCGGCACCGTGTCCGACCGCGTGGTCGGTATGCTCGGCGGCCGCCTGGACATGGGCGCGATCACCTACGGTTCGGTGCAGGACTACGTCAAAGGTGGCCAGATGGTCGCCCTGGGCCAGCCCAACGCCGAGCGCAACGCCATGCTGGGCGAGGTGCCGACCCTCAAGGAGCAGGGCCTCGACATCACCATGGACAAGCCCTATGTGGTCGCCTTCCCGAAAGGCACCGACCCGGCCATCGTCAAGAAGATGTCCGACCTGATGAAGCAGATCACCGAAGTGCCCGCGTACGCCGAGGACCTGAAGAAGTTCAAACAGCCGGTATCCTACTTCGCCACCGAGGATGCGAAAGCGATCCTGGCCAAGACCCGCGAAGACTTCATGCAGTTCAAGGATGACCTGCGCAAGGCCAAGTAAGCCCTAACGCAACACCGGCCCGTGTCGATCCGGCCGGTGTTGCACCTCAGAACATCGAGGTACGCGATGAACACCCTGAACAAGAAAGAACTGCTCATTGGCGTCGCCATGCTCGGCGCCAGCCTGGCCTATCTGGTGATGGCCAAACAGCTGCCAGGCCATGAAGGTGTGGACGCCGCCACCGTTCCCACCCTCCTGGCCGGATTCCTGTCGCTGCTGGGCGTCATGCAACTGATCAGCGCCTTTTCCAGCAAACCCCGTGTGGCAGGCGAAACGCCAAGCCAGCCTGCGGGCAAGAACGAAGAGCCGGCACCCGGCATCATCGAACCGAAGACCGTCATCAAGACCCTGCTGCTGATCCTGGGCTACATCGCCCTGCTCGGCCCCGTGGGCTTTCCGCTGATGACCGTGGTCTACCTCTACCTGCAGTTCATCGTGCTGACTCCGGTGAACCAGAAGATTCGCCACCTGAGCTACCTGCTGATTGCCGTGGTCAGCTCCGCCGCCATTTTCCTGCTGTTCCGCGAGGCCTTCGACCTGATGCTGCCCGCTGGCCTGCTGAACAACTTCCTCTGAGGATCGACCATGCTCGAATTACTCCAGCAAGGCTTCGGTGCCGTCTTCTCCATCCATATCCTGATGCTGATGGCCGTTGGCGTGGCCATGGGCATCGTCTTCGGCGCCGTACCAGGGCTGTCCGCCACCATGGCGGTGGCGCTGTGCCTGCCGCTGACCTTCACCATGGGACCGCAGGCGGGCCTTTCGCTGCTGGTGGCGCTGTTCATCGGGGCGACCTCGGGCGGCCTGATTTCGGCGATCCTGCTGAAGATTCCCGGAACGCCCTCCTCCATCGCCACGGTGTTCGACGGCGGCCCGCTGATGGAGAAAGGCGAAGGGGTCAAGGCACTCGGTGTCGGCATCGTCTTCTCCTTTCTCGGCACCATCTTCAGCATCGTCGCGCTGATGTTCATCGCGCCGCAGCTGGCCAAGGTGGCGCTGAGTTTCGGCCCGCACGAATACTTCGCCATCGCCGTATTCTCCCTGACCCTGATCGCCACCCTGTCGGCCGGTTCCATGGTCAAGGGCCTGTTCGCCGGCGCCCTGGGGATCGCCGTCTCCACGGTCGGCATTGCCCCCGTGGAGGCCATCCGCCGCTTCACCTTCGGCATCAATGAACTCAACGGTGGCTTTTCCATGCTCACCGTGATGATCGGCATGTTCGCCGTGGCCGAGATCATCAAGCTTGCCGAGAGCGGTCGCCATGCGGTGCAGGGCAAGGCCAGGTCGGTGAGCATGAAGAACATCAAGGGCTTCGGTTTCTCGCTCAAGGAGTTCCGCGAGCAACTGCCCAACGCCGCCCGCTCCGGAGCGATCGGCCTGGGCATCGGCATCCTCCCCGGCATCGGCGCCGGCACCTCCAACCTGGTGTCCTACATCATCGCCAAGAAGCGCGCCAAGGATGGTGATACCTACGGCAAGGGCAACATCGGCGGCGTGGTGGCCAGCGAAACGGCCAACAATGCCGGGGTCGGTGGCGCCATGATGCCGCTGATGACCCTGGGCATACCCGGCGACACCGTGACCGCGATCATGCTCGGCGGCTTCCTCATCCACGGCATCCAGCCCGGTCCGCTGCTGTTCATCAGCCAGGGGCCGCTGGTGTACACCATCTTCGCCGCGCTGATCGTCGCCACCTGCATGATGCTGTTCATGGAGTTCTACGGCCTGCGCCTGTTCATCAAGCTGCTCGACGTGCCCAAGCACATCCTCCTGCCGATCATCCTGGTGCTCTGCGTGGTCGGTGCCTTCGGCCTGTCCAGCCGCCTGTTCGATGTCTGGTCGATCCTGCTGTTCGGCCTGCTCGGCTACGGCTTCGTCAAGGCCGGCATGCCGGCGGCGCCGTTCATCATCGGCTTCATCCTCGGGCCGATGGCGGAGACCAACCTGCGCCGGGGCCTGATGCTGTCGGACGGCAACTTCGCCGACTTCTTCACCAACCCCATCGCCGGCACCTTCCTCGGCCTGGCCCTGGCATTCGTGCTCTGGCAGGTGTTCAGCGCGCTGCGCCCGAAGCCCAGCGCGATCAACGAGATCCTCCGCACCTGACGCCTGCGAGGGGCGCGGAAGGGGTCGCCGACGCGGGTTGGCGACCCCTTCTGTCGTTCAGCGGCGCTGCCCGAAAGCCTGTTGCGCCAGCGTCCAGCCGGCGACCCGCTCACTGAGCGTCAGCCCCAGCCCTGGGCGCATCGGCACCTGCATGCAGCCATCGGCGATCTGCAGACGCTCCTCGAACAGCGGCTCCAGCCATTCGAAGTGCTCGACCCAGGTGGCGTGCTCGTAGGCGGCCGCCAGGTGGATATGGATCTCCATGACGAAATGCGGCGCCATGACCATGCCGCGCCGGCGCGCCGCCTCGGCCACCTGCAGGAATGGCGTGATCCCACCGACACGCGGGGCGTCGTGCATGATCACGTCCACCGCGCCCTGCTCGATGTAGGCACAGGCCTCGGCCGCGCTGCTGAGCATCTCGCCGCTGCCAACCGGCGTGACCAGCTGCGCCGACAGCGCGGCATGCCCCGCCAGATCGTGGGCGTCCAGCGGCTCCTCGATCCACACCAGGTTCAGCTCCTCCAGCGCCTTGCCCATGCGCAGCGCCGTGGTGCGGTCCCACTGCTGGTTGACGTCGACCATCAGCGCGACGTCATCGCCCAGCGCCCGGCGCAAGGCCTGCACGCGGCGCAGGTCTGCGGCCTGGTCCGGCTGGCCGACCTTGAGCTTGACCCCACCGATGCCGCGCGCCAGCGACTGGCCGGCACGCTCGATGACCTCCTCGATGGGGGCCTGCAGGTAGCCTCCGGAGGTGTTGTAGCAAGGCACCGCCTCGCGCTGGGCGCCGAGCAGCTTGGCCAGCGGCAGCCCCGCACGGCGCGCCTTGAGATCCCACAGCGCGCTGTCGAACGCCGCGATGGTCTGCACCGCCAGGCCGCTGCGACCGATGGAGGCACTGGCCCAGCTCAGCTTGCTCCACAGCCGGGCGATATCGTTGGGGTCCTCGCCGATCAGCAGCGGCGCCAGCTCCAGCGCCTGTGCGTACTGCGCCGGGCCGCCGGTACGCAGGGTGTAGGTGAACCCCAGGCCGTGCTGGCCCTGTTCCGTCTGCAGCTCGACGAACAGCAGGCTGACAGCCGCCAGCGGCAACTGGCGCCCGGTGGACACCTTGGCATCGCTCACGGCCCGCGCCAGCGGCAGCTCGACGGAACGCAGACCGACCCAGCGCACGGGGTCGGGGTTGTAACGCTCGATACTCATCCTCTTCTCCTCGATCAGGGCCGGCAAGGCAGCGCCGGCCGGTCGATGATGGACGCGAGAATTGATACAGGTCTAATCTACTTAACCACTCCATTGATACCCGAATTAGATCAATGTTCGACCTGTCCCAGCTGCGCTGCTTCACCACCCTGGCGGCGGAACTGAACTTCCGCCGCGCTGCCGAACGCCTGCACATGACCCAACCACCGCTGAGCCGGCAGATCCAGCTGCTCGAGCATCAGCTCGGCGTCAGCCTGTTCACCCGCAGCACGCGCTCGGTGGCGCTGACGGCGGCTGGCCGGGCCTTCTTCGTCGAAGCCCAGGCCCTGCTCGACCAGGCCCACCGTGCGGCACAGAGCGCCCGCCTGGCGGCTATCGGCGAAAGCGGTTCGCTGAACATCAGCTTCGTCGCCAGTGCGGTCTACGACCTGCTGCCGCACGCCGTGAGTTGCGCCAGGCACGAGCGCCCCGGCGTGGAAATCGCCTTGCTGGAGATGAGCACCTTCGAGCAGGTGCAGGCCCTGCGCGCCCGCCGCGTCGACCTGGCCATCGTGCGGGCGCCCCTGCAACAGCCCGGCCTGAACAGCGAATGCCTGCTGCGCGAACCCTTCGTCCTGGCCGTGCCGGCCGACCATCCCCTGGCCCACGCACGACAACCGAAGGTGCAGATGCTGCATGAGCAGCCGTTCATTCTTTATGCCCATACCGCGTGGCAGCCGTTCAACGAACTGCATACCGGCCTGTTCCGGGCCAGCGGTATCCAGCCGCAGTTCGTCCAGTCGCTGGGCTCGACCCTGGCCATCCTGTCGCTGGTCAACGCTGGCATGGGGCTGGCACTGGTGCCGCGCAGCGCCAGCGCCATTCGCTTCGAACAGGTGCGTTTTCGCGACCTGGCGCTGCCCGCCGGAATCTGCGGCGAACTGCACCTGGCCTGGCGCGACGACAATGACAACCCCGCGCTGCCCGCCGTGCTCGAGGCCGTGCGCCAGGCGGCGCGCGACCTCCATCCGCAAACCTGAGTCTCAGGCGCGCTGGCCGACCTCGGCCTGCTGCACCGTCCAGCCCGCGACCTGCTCGCTGAGGCTCAGCCCCAGCCCCGGACGGCTCGGCACCCGCATGCGCCCGTCCTGAATCTCCAGGCGCTCGTTGAACAGCGGCTCCAGCCACTCGAAGTGCTCGACCCAGGGCTCGCGGACATGGGTGGCCGCCAGGTGCACGTGCAGTTCCATGGCGAAGTGCGGCGCCAGGCTCATGCCGGCCTGCTCGGCCAGCGTCTGTATGCGCAGGTAGGGGGTGATGCCGCCGACGCGCGGCGCATCGGGCATGAGGAAGTCAGCGCCACGCTGGCGGATGAACTCCCAGTGCTCGGCCGGGCTGGTGAGCATCTCGCCGGTGGCGATCGGCGTATCGAACTGACGCACCAGCTCGGCATGGCCTTCGGCGTCGTAGCAATCCAGCGGTTCCTCGATCCAGATCAGGTCGAAGGGTTCGAGGCGGCGGCACATGCGACGGGCCAGCGGCCGGTCCCACTGCTGGTTGGCATCGACCATCAGCGGGAAGCTCTCGCCCAGGTGCTCGCGCACCGTGCTGACGCGGTGGATGTCCAGCGCCCAGTCGGGCTGGCCGACCTTGAGCTTGATGCCGCCGATGCCCTTCTCGCGGGAGAGCTCGGTGTTCTTCAGCAACTGCTCGAGCGGCGTATGCAGGAAGCCGCCGGAGGTGTTGTAGCAGCGCACCGAGTCACGCTGAGCGCCCAGCAGACGCGCCAGCGACAGGCCGGCGCGACGCGCCTTGAGGTCCCACAGGGCAACGTCGAAGGCGCCGATGGCCTGCGTCGCCAGCCCGCTGCGGCCGACCGAGGCGCCGGCCCAGCAGAGTTTGTCCCAGAGCCTGGCGATATCACTGGGATTCTCGCCGATCAGGTTCGGCGCCACTTCCAGGGCGTGGGCGAACTGGCCGGGACCACCGGCGCGCTTGGAGTAGCTGAAACCCAAGCCGCGATGACCGTCACGGGTTTCGATCTCGGCGATCAGGATGGCGATCTCGGTCATCGGCTTCTGCCGTCCGGTGAGCACCTTGGCATCGCTGATCGGGTTGGCCAGCGGCAGCGCCACGGAGCGCAGGTTCAGCCAGGTGATGCGGTCGTCGTCGGCATGTGGAATGGAGCGTTCGGTCATTGCGTGTTCCTCGTGCTGGACCCCGGCGCCCCGGATGGGCCGCCAGAAAATGGGCAACCCGAGCCAGATTATGATGATTGCGCAATCATTCAAGCACCCGTCAGAGCAGCTCCTGACGGCCTGCTCTGATCCGGGTCGACGCAACAATCCGATGAAAGCAAAGTGCCATCTCAAAATGACCTGTCTATACTCCAGCCATCGGCCTCCCTCAGGCCGGTACGACGCCAGGAGAGAGGGATATCCATAAGACTGACATCTGCGACCGTCAGGCTGGCAAACCCCAACGCTAGACCTCCGAGGCATGCCACCATGTTTCTGCAAAAATCTCTGCGCGCGCAGATTCTCGCCCTGCTCGGCGGCAGCCTGGCGCTGATCCTCATCACTGCCCTGGCCTGTTTCAGCTTTCTCTCCAACGGCATTCATTCCTACCGTGGCCTGCTCGATGGCCCGGTGGAGTCCTCGCGCCTGATCGACTCCGCCAACGTCGAGTTCAAGATCCAGGTGCAGGAATGGAAGAACGTGCTCCTGCGTGGTCAGGACAGCGCCAACCTGCAACGCTACTGGAGCCAGTTCGAAGAACAGGAGCGCAAGGTGCAGGACATCCTCGGCAAACTGGTTCAGGTAGCCGCTGCCGACCCGGCCCTGAAACAGCAGGTCGAACGCCTGCGCAGCGAGCACCAGGCACTCGGCGCCAACTACCGCAAGGGCCGTGATGCCTTCGTCGCTGCCGGTGCCGACGCCAAGGCCGGCGACGCGGCGGTCAAGGGCATCGACCGCGATGCCAGCGACCAGATGACCGCGCTGGTCGAGCAACTGCGGCAGAACAGCCTGAGCCAGGCCGAACAGATCAACAGCAGCGCCACTCGCACCATTCTCAGCGGCACCATCGTGATGCTCGGCGCCGCCCTGGTCATCGCGGTGTTCAGCCTGTGGCTGGTGAACCGCAACCTGATCATCCCCATTCGCCATCTGATCGGTCACGTCGACCAGCTCAGCCACGGCCAGTTCGGACAACGTGTGGAGAGCACCCGCCAGGACGAACTGGGCCTGCTCGCACGTGCCGCCAACAAGTTGCGTGATTTCCTCGCCAGCACCACTGAGCGCCTGCACCACAGCACGCAGAACCTCGACAACGCCAGCAGCGAGTTGAACGCCATCGCCTCGCGCATGACCGAAGGCGTCAGCGAGCAGTTCGAGCGCACCGATCAGGTCGCCACGGCGATGCACGAGATGTCCGCTACCGCGCAGGAGGTGGCCCGCCACGCTGCCGACGCCGCCCATGCGGCCAACGATGCCGACGACTCCGCACGCCAGGGCGGCGCGGTGATGCAATCGACCATCGCCACCATCACCGACATCCGTGGCGAAATCGCCAGTACCGCCGAGGTGATCCGCCGCCTGGAGAACGACAGCGGCCGTATCGGCAAGGTGCTCGAAGTGATCCGTGGGATTGCCGAACAGACCAACCTGCTGGCCCTCAACGCCGCCATCGAGGCCGCCCGTGCCGGCGAGCAGGGTCGCGGCTTCGCGGTGGTCGCCGACGAGGTGCGTCACCTGGCCCAGCGCACGGCCGAGTCCACGGCGGAGATCAACCAGATCATCGACACCGTGCAGACCGGGGCGCTGAATGCGGTGCGCGCCATCGAGAGCGGCCAGCAGCGCAGCGAACAGGGGGTGACCCAGGTCACCGAGGCCGGTGCCATGCTGCAGCGCATCACCGACGCGGTGGAGGCAATCCGTGACATGAACCATCAGATCGCCACCGCCGCCGAGGAGCAGACCTCGGTGGCCGAGGACATCTCGCGCAACCTCACCGAGCTGACCGCCATCGCCAGCGCCAACCAGGACAACGTCGAGCGCACGCAGATGGCCAGTCACAACCTGCGCGAAATGTCCGGGGAACTGGGCGACGTCACCCGCCGCCTGGGCTCCTGAGCCCTTCCCGCGTGCCGGCGCAGGGATGCGTCGGCCAACTGCTCGAGCAAACTTGACGAGACGCTTTGACAGCGGCGGTATCTGGCACTAAGGTCCCCTTCTTGCCTATTCCCAGGCCTCCCCCTGCTCGCCAAGGAAACGGAATATGTTGCTCCGTCGCATGCTCATCATGCTCGGCGTCGTACTGCTCGTGGTACTCGCCCTCGCCGCCTACAAAGGCTTCTCCATCTACCAGCAGATCCAGATGTTCTCGGCCCCGCAGCCGGCCATCAGCGTGTCCGCAGCGCATGCCGAAGAGCAGCCGTGGCAAGGCCGCCTGCCCGCCATCGGCACCCTCAAGGCATTCCAGGGCGTCGACCTTGCCGCAGAAGTGGAAGGCATCGTGCGCGACGTGATGTTCGAGTCCGGGCAGAAAGTGACCCAGGGCCAGCCGCTGATCCAGCTCGACAGCGAAGTGGAGCGCGCCAGCCTGGCCACCGCCGAGGCCGAACGCAGCCTGGCGCAGGTCGAGTTCGAGCGCGGACGCAGCCTGGTCAGCCGGCAGAACATCTCCAAGAGCGAGTTCGACCGCCTGTCCTCGACCCTGCAGAAGGCCAGCGCCAGCGTCGCCCAGTTCAAGGCGCAGCTGGAGAAGAAGCGCATCAGTGCGCCATTCGCCGGCACCATCGGCATCCGTCAGGTCGACACCGGCGACTACCTCTCGCCAGGCGCCACCATCGCCACCCTGCAGGATCTGTCACGCCTGCATGTCGACTTCTTCCTCCCGGAGCAGCGTGCGCCGCAGCTGCAGGTCGGTCAGCCGGTCAAGCTGAGCGTCGCCGCCTATCCGGGGCAGTCCTTCGACGGTCGCATCAGCGCGATCAACCCCAAGGTGGAGAACGAGACGCGCAACCTGCAGGTGCGTGCCACGCTGAACAACCCGGACGAGAAACTGCTGCCGGGCATGTTCGCCAACCTGGAAGTGCTGCTGCCGGATGACCAGCCGCGCGTCGTGGTCCCGGAAACCGCCATCACCTACACCCTGTACGGCAACTCGGTGTACGTCATCGCCGAGAAGAAGGGCGAGGACGGCGAACCGGTCAAGGATGCCGACGGCACCACGCAACTGGCCGTCGAACGCCGCTTCGTCGAGACCGGCGAGCGCCGTGACGGTCGCGTGGTGGTCAGCAAGGGCCTGCAGGCCGGCGAGCAGGTGGTCACCTCCGGCCAGCTCAAGCTGGACAACGGTGCCCACGTGGCCATCGTCGACGACCAGGCGCAGCAGCTCGGGACAGACGAGCCGGCTGACGCCACCGCGCAGTGACTTCGTCTCCGTTGTAATGCTGTTCGATTGAGCGTGCGTCGCACCGGGCCCCTCCGCGGAGGGACCCGGCGAGGGGAACCGGGTAGCGCCACGATGCTCCCGCACCCCGGCCCCGCCCCCAAACGGGGAGCGGCGCAGAACGTGCGCAACTGTTGATAGACAGGCCGCCGCGGGGCGGCCAAGGAAACCCTTATGGCTTTTACCGATCCCTTCATCCGCCGCCCGGTGCTGGCCACCGTGGTCAGCCTGCTGATCGTCCTGCTCGGTTTCCAGGCGTTCAGCAAGCTGGTCATCCGCCAGTACCCGCAGATGGAGAATGCCCTGATCACGGTGACCACCTCCTACCCCGGAGCCAACGCCGAGACCATCCAGGGCTACATCACCCAGCCCCTGCAGCAGAGCCTGGCCAGCGCCGAAGGCATCGACTACATGACCTCGTCGAGCCAGCAGAACCTGTCCACGATCTCCATCTACGCGCGTATCGGCGCCAACAGCGACCGCCTGTTCACCGAACTGCTGGCCAAGGCCAACGAGGTGAAGAACCAGCTGCCGCAGGATGCCGAGGACCCGGTGCTGTCGAAGGAGGCCGCCGACGCCTCGGCGCTGATGTACGTCAGCTTCTACAGCGACGAGCTGTCCAACCCGCAGATCACCGACTACCTGTCGCGCGTGATCCAGCCCAAGCTGGCCACCCTGCCCGGCATGGCCGAGGCGCAGATCCTCGGCAACCAGGTATTCGCCATGCGCCTGTGGCTGGACCCGGTGAAGATGGCCGCCTATGGCGTTACCGCCGGCGACCTCAACAGCGCGGTGCGCAAGTACAACTTCCTCTCCGCCGCCGGCGAGGTGAAGGGCCAGTACGTGGTCACCAGCATCAACGCCAGCACCGACCTGAAGTCGGTCGACGCCTTCGGTGCCATCCCGGTGAAGACGGTTGGCGACACCCGCGTGCTGGTGCGTGACATCGCCCGCGTGGAGATGGGCGCGGCCAACTACGACTCGATCAGCTCCTTCGATGGCATCCCCTCGGTGTACATCGCCATCAAGGGCACCCCCAGCGCCAACCCGCTGGACGTGATCAAGGAAGTGCGCAAGGCCCTGCCCGAGCTGGAAGCGCAGCTACCGCCGAACCTCAAGGTGGCCATCGCCTACGACGCCACCCAGTTCATCCAGGCCTCCATCGACGAAGTGGTGAAGACCCTGGCCGAGGCCGTGCTGATCGTCATCGTCGTGGTGTTCCTGTTCCTCGGCGCCTTCCGTTCGGTCCTGATCCCGGTGGTGACCATTCCGCTGTCGATGATCGGCGTGCTGTTCTTCATGCAGCTGATGGGCTACTCCATCAACCTGCTCACCCTGCTGGCCATGGTGCTGGCCATCGGCCTGGTGGTGGACGACGCCATCGTCGTGGTGGAGAACATCCACCGCCACATCGAGGAAGGCAAGACCCCCTTCGATGCCGCCATCGAGGGCGCCCGCGAGATCGCCGTGCCGGTGATCTCGATGACCATCACCCTGGCCGCCGTGTATGCGCCGATCGGCTTCCTCGAAGGCCTGACGGGGGCGCTGTTCAAGGAATTCGCCCTGACCCTGGCCGGTGCGGTGATCATCTCCGGCATCGTCGCCCTGACCCTGTCGCCGATGATGTGCGCCAAGCTGCTGCGCCACGAGGAAAACCCCTCGGGCCTGGCCCATCGCCTGGACATGATCTTCGACAAGCTCAAGCAGCGTTACCAGAAGATGCTGCACGGCACCCTCAACACCCGTCCGGTGGTGGTGGTGTTCGGCCTGATCGTCATGGCGCTGATCCCGGTGCTGCTCAGCTTCACCCAGAGCGAACTGGCGCCCGAGGAAGATCAGGGCATCGTGTTCCTCTTCGCCAACGCACCGCAGCCGACCAACCTCGACTACGTCAACGCCTACACCAACCAGTTCGTGGAGATCTTCAAGACCTTCCCCGAGTACTACTCGTCGTTCCAGATCAACGGCTTCGACGGTGTGCAGTCGGGCATCGGCGGCTTCCTGCTGACGCCCTGGGACGAGCGCGACCGCACGCAGATGGAGATTCTTCCCGAGGTGCAGGCCAAGCTGAACCATATCCCCGGCCTGCAGATCTTCGGTTTCAACCTGCCGTCGCTGCCAGGTACCGGTGAAGGCCTGCCGTTCCAGTTCGTGATCAACACGCCGAACGACTACGAGTCGCTGCTGCAGGTGGCCGAGCGGGTCAAGGCGCGTGCGCAGGAGTCGGGCAAGTTCGCCTTCCTCAACATCGACCTGGCCTTCGACAAGCCGGAGATCGTGGTCGACATCGACCGCGAGAAGGCCGCGCAGATGGGCGTGTCCATGGAGGACCTCGGCAGCACCCTGGCCAGCCTGCTCGGCGAAGGCGAGATCAACCGCTTCACCATCGACGGTCGCAGCTACAAGGTGATCGCCCAGGTCGAGCGCGCCTACCGCGAGAATCCGGGCTGGCTGGACAACTACTACGTGCGCAGCGAGAGCGGCAGCATGGTCCCGCTGGGTACGCTGATCACCCTCAGCGATCGCGCCCGACCGACCAAGCTCAAGCAGTTCCAGCAGCTCAACTCGGCAATCATCGAGGGCGTGGCCATCGTCAGCCAGGGCGATGCCATCGACACCATCACCGCCATCGCCCGGGAAGAAGCGCCACGCGGCTACAGCTTCGACTACGCCGGTGCCTCGCGTCAGTACATCCAGGAAGGCAGCGCGCTGTTCGTCACCTTCGCCCTGGCGCTGGCGATCATCTTCCTGGTGCTGGCGGCGCAGTTCGAGAGCTTCCGTGACCCGCTGGTGATTCTGGTGACCGTGCCGCTGTCGATCTGCGGCGCGCTGATCCCGATCTTCCTCGGTTTCTCGACGATGAACATCTACACCCAGGTGGGCCTGGTGACGCTGATCGGCCTGATCAGCAAGCACGGCATCCTCATCGTCGAGTTCGCCAACCAGCTGCGCCACGAGAAGGGCCTGCCCCTGCGCGAGGCCATCGAGGAGGCCGCGGCGATCCGCCTGCGCCCGGTCCTGATGACCACCGCCGCGATGGTGTTCGGCATGCTGCCGCTGATCTTCGCCACCGGTGCCGGTGCGGTGAGCCGCTTCGACATCGGCCTGGTGATCGCCACCGGCATGAGCGTCGGCACCCTGTTCACCCTGTTCGTCCTGCCCTGCGTCTACAGCCTGCTGGCCAAGCCGGACGCGCAGCCACAGGCGCAGGCCGAGGCCTCGCCCGCTCACTGATCGCCCGTGGGAGGGCTCTGGCGGCGCCTGTCGCGGCCAGAGCCTTCCCGTCGCCCCCCTGCCAGCCAGCGGCTGATTCACCCAACCGACAGAAGGTCGCAATTAATCCTTGCTATTTGCGTAATAGGAATTATTCTCAGTTGCGTAAAGACGGCCAAGGAGAACTGCCATGACCTACCTGATCGATGCCTGGCTGGATCGGCCACATCCCTACCTGCGTATCCTCAACCGCCAGACCGGCGAAGTCTGCGCCGTGCTGGAAGAAGATGCGCTGGACGAGCTGCGTGACCAGGGTGACCTGGACCTGCATGAACTGAGTTCGAGCGAGCCCATCGTGCTCAAGGAGCTGGTGCGCAGCCTGTTCCTGTTCTGCTATGCCAGGGCCTTGCGACCCTGAGCGACACGTCGAGCGCCAGCCCTGGCGCCAAAACGCAAACGGGGCGCCCTGTCACCAGGGCGCCCCGTTTCGTTGCAGCCGCGCAGGATGGGCGACGCTTCACCCTTGCACCGTGATCACGATGCAAGGGTAACGCCAGTGACCCGCCTGCGGATGGCGCTTACAGGATGTCGAGCAGCTCGACGTCGAACACCAGCACGCTGTGCGGCGGGATGCTGCCAACGCCCTGGGCGCCATAGGCCAGCTCGCTCGGCACGTGCAGGCGCCACTTGCTGCCGGTACCCATCAGTTGCAGGGCCTCGACCCAGCCCGGAATCACGCCGCCCACCGGGAATTCAGCCGGCTGGCCACGCTCGTAGGAGCTGTCGAACACGGTGCCGTCGATCAGCGTGCCGTGGTAATGGGTACGCACCTGGTCCTCGGCCGACGGCTTGGCGCCCTCGCCCGCCACCAGCACTTCGTACTGCAGGCCGGACGGCAATACGGTCACGCCGTCACGCTTGGCATTTTCGGTCAGGTAGGCACGGCCTTCGCCAGCAGCCGCTTCGGCCTTGGCAGCGGCTTCGGCCTGCATGATCTCGCGGATGACCTTGAAGCTGGCCCCCAGCTCGGCCTCGGAAACGCGACTGGCCTGGCCGGAGAAGGCATCGGTCAGACCGGCGAGGATGGCGTGCAGGTCGACGCCCGGCGGCGGGTTGTCGCGCAGCTGACCACCGAGTTGACGACCGATGCCGTAACTGACGCGGCCCTCGTCGGAGGACAGATCGGGGCTGAAGGTGAATTCGGACATGAAAAGGCTCCGCTTGGGGCTACAAAAAGGTCGGCCAGCCTAGCACAGAACAGGATTCGACCGGACGCCGCGCCAACCTGCCGAATGCAAATGGCCAGCTCGCCCTCGGTGCCACGCATTTGCTACTACCTTTAGCTAAGCCTCACTTAAGAAAAGGATAGATATCATATTGATATCATTCGTTCGCTTCCCCGCGCAGGAGAGTGCGTCATGCAAGATAGCTCTCGCGTCAGTCTTCGGACATGGATATGGCGTGCTTTCGCTCAAACGGCCCTGATCCCGCTGATCCTGGTGGAAACCGTACTCATCAGCGTCTATCTGATCAGCAACGTCTCCATTCGTGATGCGCAGATGTCCCACCTGCGCGAGACCGCACTCAACGACCTGCAAAGCGCGGCCGAACAGGAAGCCCATCTGTTCGAAAGCGAACTGGGCCATATCTCGCGGCTGACATCCACCTACGCGGCGCTGACCCAGCAGACCCTGCACGACCAGCGACCTGTCGCCCCGGCCGAACTGGCCGTCACGTCCAGTGGCGTGCGCTACAGCGCCGAGGATGACGGCGGCTCGGCGTCCTTCTACTCCAACGTCACGCCGCTGCAGCAGCAGGACCTGAGCAAGGTCGCCCGGCTCGCCCAGCTCGACCCGCTGATGCGCGAAACGGTGCGGCAGAATCCGCTGGTCGCCAGCATCTACTTCAACAGCTGGGACAGCTACAACCGCATCTACCCCTGGTTCGACACGTCGCAGCAGTACCCTCACGACATGGTCATCCCGGACTTCAACTTCTATTACCTGGCGGACGCCGCGCACAACCCCGAGCGCAAGGTCGAGCTGACCGACATCTATCTCGACCCGGCAGGCCAGGGCTGGATGCTCTCCGCCATCGCCCCGGTGTTTCGGGGCGACTTCCTCGAGGGAGTGGTCGGCCTGGACGTCACCGTGAGCAAGCTGCTCGAACATATCCAGGGCCTGGACGTGCCCTGGGGCGGCTACGCAGTGATCGTCAGCAACGAGATGAACATCATGGCCTTGCCTCCGGCCGGTGAAACGGACTTTGGCCTCAGCGAGCTGACCACGCATTCCTACGATGACGCCATCAGCTCGGAGCTGTTCAAGCCGGAAGATTTCAACCTGCTGAAGCGCACCGACACCATGGCCCTGGCGAAACGCATCGGCGAGCGCAGCAATGGCGTCCTCGCCATGTCGCTTGATGGCCAGCCCAAGCTGGTGGCCTGGGCCAGTATTCCGGCGACGGGCTGGCACCTGCTGGCGATCGTCGACGAGAGCGTGGTGTTCAGCCAGACCAATGCCCTGGCCAGCCACTACCGCGACATCGGCTACCTGCTGATCGCCGGCCTGGTGCTGTTCTACTTGGTGTTCTTCGCCTTCATGTGGGGCCGCGCCCGCAAGCTGACCGAGCGGCTGCGCCAGCCCATCGGCGGCATCGTCACCATGCTCCGTGAAATAGGCCAGGGCAACTGGAAGCCGAAGCGCCCGGCGACCACCATCGCCGAGCTGGAAACCATCATCGACGACGTCGAATCCATGGGCCAGCAACTGGAGCGCAATGCCACCCAGCTGCAGCGCGCCACCCATGAAGCGCAGGAGGCCAGCCTGGCCAAGAGCCAGTTCATCTCCAGCATGAGCCATGAGCTGCGCACCCCGCTCAATGCCATTCAGGGCTTCGCCCAGCTGATGCGCATGCAACAGGCACCGCAAGACGTCCAGGAGACCGACTACCTGGAAGAGATTCTGCTGGCCAGCCGTCACCTCAACCAGCTGGTCGGGGACATTCTCGACTGGTCCAGCCTGCAGAGCGATCAACCGCGCCTGGAGTTGCGGAAGGTCGACGCCGTCGAGCTGATGCACGAGTGCGCGGACCTGGTCGCCCCGGAAGTCGAAGCACGCGGCCTGAGCCTGCAGGTGTCACTGCCGAGCGAGCCCCTGCCGGTGCTGGCCGATCAGCGGCGCCTGCGCCAGGTGCTGTTGAACCTGCTCTCCAATGCGATCAAGTACACCCCCGCCGGAAGCATCACCCTGAGCTGCCAGGCCCGGGATGAACAGGTCCGACTGATGGTCAGCGACACCGGCATGGGCATCGCCAGCGAGCTGCAACCGCTGCTGTTCGAACCGTTCCAGCGCCTCGGTCAGGAGAACGGCGCCATCCAGGGCACCGGAATCGGCCTCTCGCTGTGCAAGGAGTACGCCGCCCTGATGAACGGCGAGATGGGCCTGGAAAGCCAGCCCGAGCAGGGCAGCCGCTTCTGGATCAGCCTGCCCCGCTACAGGGAGTCCGAGCGCAGCGCCACGGAGCTGCCGCGCAAGGCCAGGGCCCGCGTCTATCACGGCGACCTGGATGAGCGTAACCGCGAACTCGTCAGCCTGGCGCTGTCGGACTCCGACCTGCTGCAGTTCGACGATGGCCGCGAACTGCTGACGGCATTGCGCGCCCAGCGCCCCGACGTGCTGCTGTTGAGCGTGGACATGCACGGCCTGGACGGGCGCGAACTGCTGCGCACGCTGCACCAGAGCCCCGAGCTGGCAGACCTGCCAGTCGTGCTGCTGAGCCGTGAGGACCAGCTCGAGGAGCTGGTGGGGCTCGGCATCAGTGCCCTGCTCGCCGTACCCATCGACCCCAACGAGCTTTACCAGCTGGTCCGAGACCTGACTGGCCAGGAGGCACCGCATGCTCTCTAAGGACTTCCAGCAATCACGGGTGGTCATCGTCGACGATGTGGTCGCCAACAGCCGCCTGCTCGAATCCAGCCTGAAGGCCTTCGGCCTGCGCGACACCATCAGCTTCTCGGACTCCGCCGCTGCGCTGGAATGGCTGCGGCACAACCCCTGGAGCCTGCTGCTGCTCGACCTGGACATGCCCGCCCCCAACGGCTTCGATATCCTGCGCGCCTTGTCCGGCCGCGACCGCAGCACCAATCCGATCATCATCATCACCGCCCTCAGCGACGCGGCCAGCCGGCGTACCGGCCTGGAGCTGGGCGCCAACGACTACCTGAGCAAGCCGGTCGACCTGCCCGAGATGATCCTGCGCGTGCACAACAGCCTGCAGATGAACCAGGCGACCCTGGCCCTGCACGAAGCCAACCGCACCCTGGAACAACGCGTGCGCGAGCGCACCGCGCAACTGAGCCAGAGCTACGGCGCGGTGGTGCGTACCCTGTCGCGCGCAGCGGCCTACCGTGACAACGAGACCGGCAACCACATCATGCGCATCGGCGAGTCCGCCGCGCTGATCGCCCAGGCCCACGGCATGGACCCGCACTGGGTCGAGCTGATCCGCCAGGCGGCACCCATGCACGACGTCGGCAAGATCGGCATAGCCGACGAGATCCTGCTCAAGCCCGGCAGGCTCAACGATGACGAACGGCAGCTGATGCAGCAGCACCCGCAGATCGGCCACGCCATTCTTTCCGACCAGCACGCCTCGGAACTGACCGCCCTGGCAGCGGAGATCGCCCTGAGCCACCACGAGAAATGGGACGGCAGCGGCTATCCTGAAGGTCTGAAAGGCGAGGCGATACCACTCTCCGGGCGCATCGTCGCCATCTGCGACGTCTACGACGCCCTGCGCATGGCGCGCCCCTACAAGGCTCCCTGGCCACGGGAGAAGGCGCAGGCCTTCATCCGCGAACAGTCGGGCAAGCACTTCGACCCGGCCCTGGTCGCCATCGTCGAGGGGCTGTACGAGCAGATAGAGGCCCTGCAGCAGGACCTCAGCGACGCGCCACAGGCGAAATGACCTTCGCGGACCAGGCCAGGCAAGGCCTGGCCACCGCCATCACAACTCGGGTACCGCCAGCATGAACTTCAGATCCATCTCCATCGCCCCACGCGCCGCAATAGGGTTTGGCTTGATTGCGTTACTGGTGTTCGCGCTGGGGGGCTTCGCCCTGCAGCAGATGCGCAGCATGCATGCCCACTCCAGCGAGGTCGAGGACAACTGGATACCCAGCCTCAATACCCTCGGCGACGTCACCCAGGACGTCCTGCGCCTGCGTGCACTGACCCTGCGCATGGCGTTGAGCGAAGACGCCCAGCAGTTGCAGGCGAGCATGCCGCTGGCCGACGAGTTGCTCGCCGACCTGGAGCAGGCCCAGCAACGCTACGAAACGCTGATCAGCTCGAGCGAGGAGCGCGCCCAGTTCGATCGCTTCAAGGCCGCGGAAGCCAGTTATCTCGCCCTGCGCAAGCAACTCGTCGAGGACCTGCGCCAAGGTGACCGGCAGAAGGCTCACAGCGTGCTTGGCGGCAGTTTCAACGAGCAGTCCGACGCCATGGTCGCTGCCCTCAACGCCCTGATCGCGCTGAACCGCCAGGGCGCGTCAGCGGCGGCACAATCCTCCGGCGCCGTGTACAGCCATGCCCTGCGCGGCACCGTGCTGGCCATGGCCCTGGCGGCCATCGCCACGGCGATCCTCGCGACGCTGCTGACGCGCAGCATCGTCAGGCCGTTGGCCGAGGCCGTGCAGGTGGCCGACTCGGTGGCGGGCGGCAATCTGACCCTGAGCTTCGACACCCGGGGCAACGACGAACCGGCCAGGCTGCTGCTGGCCCTGAAGAGCATGCAAGGCAACCTGCGCGGCACCATCGAACAGATCGCCGATGCCTCCGACCAGCTGGCCTCCGCCGCCGAACAACTCAGCGCCGTGACCGAGAACACGGCGCTCAACCTGCACCAGCAGAGCCAGGAGATCGACCAGGCCGCCACGGCCGTCACCGAGATGAGCACGGCGGTGGACGAGGTGGCGCGCAACGCCGCCAGTGCCTCGGCAAGCGCCAACGCGTCGGGCCAGGTCGCCCAGCAGGGCAGCGAACGCATCGCCCAGACGCTGTCGTCGATCAGCCAGCTGGCCAGCAATGTGGATGGCACCTCGAGCGACTTCGGTGAACTGGCCGACAAGATTCGCGGCATCAGCAAGGTGCTGGATGTGATTCGCGGCATCGCCGAACAGACCAACCTGCTCGCCCTCAACGCCGCCATCGAGGCCGCGCGTGCCGGTGAGGCGGGCCGTGGCTTCGCCGTGGTCGCCGACGAGGTCCGCGCGCTGGCGCACAAGACCGGCCAGTCGACGCGGGAAATCGAAACCATGATCGGCACCGTGCAGAACGATACCGAGCGTGCGCTGCATGCCATGGAGTCGAGCAACGGCCTGGCCCAGCACACTCTCGATATCGCCCAGGGCGCCGGCAGCGCGCTGCAGCAGATCATCCAGTCGATCGCCGAGATCGGCGAGCGCAGCCTGGTGATCGCCAGCGCGACCGAAGAGCAGGCCCACGTCGCCCGCGAGGTGGACCGCAACCTGGTCAACATCCGCGACCTGTCGCTGCAGAACTCGGCCGGCTCGGAGCAGACCAGCACCGCCAGCCGCGCCCTGTCGAACCTGGCGGCCGACATGCAGGGCATGGTCGCGCGTTTTCAGGTCTGAACCGCAGAGCGGCGTACACGGCGGCAGCGCTCGGAGCAGTAGCGCACCTCGTCCCAGCAGCGCGCCCACTTCTTGCGCCAGGTGAAGGGCAGGCCGCAGCACGCGCACATCTTCACCGGCAGCTCGCCCTTCTTCACAGCATTTCTCCGGCATCCAGCCGCGCCAGCAGGCGTTCCCCCCAGTCCCAGAGCGCCTGTTGCCGGGCGTCGTCCATGCGCGCCAGGTTACGGTAGACCATGCCCATTCGCGGGTTGCGCTGCAGGGGGTCGCGGTGACGCATGAGGAAGTGCCAGTACAGCGCATTGAACGGACAGGCCGACTCACCGGTGCTCTCGCTCACCTTGTAACTGCAACCCTGGCAGTGATCGGACATGCGCTTGATGTACTGACCACTGGCGCAGTAGGGCTTGGAGCCGAGGTAGCCGCCATCGGCGTGCATCACCATGCCCAGGGTATTGGGCAACTCGACCCAGTCGAAGGCGTCCATGTACACCGCCAGGTACCAGTCACAGATGGCCTTGGGCGCGATGCCGGCGAGCAGGGCGAAGTTGCCGGTGAGCATCAGCCGCTGGATGTGGTGTGCATAGGCGTGCCGCAGGGTCTGGCCGATCGCCTGACGCATGCAGTTCATGCGCGTCTCGCCGGTCCAGTAGAACGCCGGCAACGCACGCGAGTTGCCGAATGCATTGCCTTCGGCATAGTCGGGCATGCGCAGCCAGTAGATGCCGCGCACGTACTCGCGCCAGCCGATCAGCTGGCGAATGAAGCCCTCGGCCGCGTTCAGCGGCACATCCCCTGCGCGGTAGGCCGCCTCGACCTCGGCGCAGATCCGTCGCAGGTCGAGCAGGCCGATGTTCAATGCGGCACTGATGCGCGAGTGAAAGAGAAACGGCTGGTCGTCGGCCATGGCGTCCTGGTAATCGCCGAAGTCGGCGAGGCCCCGGACGAGGAAGTGCTGCCAGAGACGCTCGGCCTGTTCTGCCGTCACCGGATAGTCGAAGCCGTCCAGGCTGCCGTAATGGTCGGGGAAGCGCTGCGCCACCAGCGCCAGCACCTCACGGCTGATGGCGTCCGGCTCGATCCGTAACGGCGCGGGCGGCTGCACCTCGCGCGGCAACGCCTTGCGGTTGTCTGCGTCGAAGTTCCAGGCGCCGCCCTCGGGCGTGCCGTCGGGGTTGAGCAGCAGGCCATTGCGGCGACGCATCTCACGGTAGAAGTACTCCATGCGCAGCTGCTTGCGTCCCTGCGCCCAGTCGGCGAAGGCCTCCCGGCTGCAGAGAAAGCGCGAGTCGACATGCCAGTGGATCGGCACGCCGCAGTGGCGCAGCGCCTGCTCCAGGCGCCAGTCGCCGCATTCGGTCAGGTGCACTTCGGCAGGATCGAGCTGCTGCGTCCAGCGCAGCAGTTCGCCCGGCAGCGAGCCACTGTTGTCCACATCGTCCAGGGCCACGTAGTGCACCTGCAGCCCCTGCTCGCGCAACTGCTCGGCGAAATGGCGCATGGCGCTGAAGATCAGGGCGATCTTCTGCGGGTGGTGCGGCACATGGCTGGCCTCCTCCATCACCTCGGCCAGCAGCAGGTGATCGCGCTGCGGGTCGATGTCCTGCAACGCACCGAGGCCCGGCGTCAGCTGGTCCCCCAGGATCAGCACCAGCCGGCGCACACCCGGCGCGCGCGTGAACGAGGCAGTCACCAACTGGAACGGAAGGCGATGGGCACGCGCAGGCTGTTGTCAGCCGACGGCATGCCGCACATCTCGTCGTGCACCGAACTGTGCACCAGGAAGAAGGGCAGCGCCGGCATTTCCTGCAGGACGTCCCGTGCGTGTTCGACCGAGCGCAGGTTCAGCGTGCTGCCGCGCGGGTCGAGAATCGGATGGCTGCGGCCGTCCATCTGCGCTTCGAGCAGATAGATACCGCCTTCCAGGGAAATCAGGTTCAGTTCATCGATACGCCCGGCCTGGGCGTGGATAGACAGGTCATGCAGATTCATCAGGTCGGCCTCCTGGTTAAACTATACAAGAACCTATACAAAATTGATTCTTGTACAACACAGGAAAAACTCAAACCTGAAAAGCAGACCGCCCGTCATGTTCGGACGGGCGGTCGGTGGCGTGCGAGTCAGTCGTGCTTGGGCTTGGTCAGCTTGTCCAGATAGCCCATGGCGAAGGCGGATGCGACGAACGTCATGTGAATGATCACGTACCACTTCAGCTTCTCGTTCTCGATCTGCTGGGCATCCATGAACATGCGCAACAGGTGAATCGAGGAGATCGCCACGATGGAGGCGGCAACCTTCATCTTCAGCGAGCTGGAGTCCATCTTGCCCAGCCAGTCGAGTTTCTCCTTGCCTTCATCGATGTCCAGCTGCGAGACGAAGTTCTCGTAGCCGGAGATCATCACCATCACCAGCAGGCCGCCGACCAGCGCCATGTCGATCAGCGACAGCAGCACCAGGATGAGCTCCGACTCGCTCTTCTCGAACACGTGCGGAAGGATGTGGAAGATTTCCTGGAAGAACTTCAGCGACAGGGCCAGCAGCGCGAGCGACAGGCCGAAGTAGATAGGCGCCAGCAACCAGCGCGAGGCATACATCGCGTTTTCGAGTAAGCGTTCCATGTGTGGCTCACAGAAGGAAAAGAAAAACGGCGGCGAGTATAACCAGCAGCCGGCCGCAGCAGAAGCATCGGTGAAATTGTGGATAACCCTCTGGACCGGGGCCTGGCAGCCCTGGGGGGCGCTGCCGCTCAGCTCTGCCCGTCGGTCTCGGGATGACGCTGGAAGGCCCCTGGCAGGCTGTAGCGCTCACCGTTGACGCGACGCAGCTCGGCCTGCAGGTGCACGCGCCAGATCGGCGGTTCGCTGCACTCGACATATCCCTGCACGAACAGACTCTCGGCGATCGCCTCGAGCACGTCCTCGGCGACGAAAGGCCCATGGAACGGGCCCTGGGCCCGGATCGCAGAAGGTTGCGCCCCCGACATCCCGGCAGCGCAGAGCAACGTCCAACGTCCGTTGTCTCCTGCCAGTGGTCTGATGATGCATTCGATGCGGGTCACCAGGCCCAGGCATTGGCGGGTAAGGCAGAGGCTGCGCGACATGACGACGACCCTCGCAGAATCCAGACCTCAGCCTACACCCCGAACGCTTGCACTGTGAAGCCAAAGTTATTCACGCAATCTATGGATAACTCTGTGCATGACGGGTGAGCAAGATGCCTGGGGCAGCTACCTCAGGCGATCCGGGACAGTCGTGCAAGATTCGATCAGCTGGCGCCGCCCTCCTCGCCCTTCTTGCGTCGGGGTGCCTTGGCCGGTTTGGCGGCCTCGGCCTTGGCCTTCTCGACCTTGGTTTTCTCGGCCTCGACCGGCTTGCTCTCTTCTTCCAGGCCGATCTCGGCGATATCGCGCAGACGCTCGACCACCCGGGCGTTGACGCTGCCCTTGGGGAAACGGCCCTTCTCGTCGGGGTGCCCGGCCGGCTCGCCGACCAGCAGGCTCAGGGCCTCGTCGACATGGCGCACGGCGTAGACGTTGAACTGGCCGGCGCGCACCGCCTGCAGCACGCGCTCGTCGAGCATCAGGTTGGCGACGTTGGAATGCGGGATGATCACCCCCTGCTCGCCCGTCAGGCCACGCGCCTCGCAGAGCCGGAAGAAGCCCTCGATCTTCTCGTTGACCCCGCCGACCGCCTGCACTTCGCCGAACTGGTTGATCGAACCGGTGATGGCGAAGCACTGCTTGAGCGGCGTGCGCGACAGCGCGGAGATCAGCGTGCACACCTCGCCCAGCGAAGCGCTGTCACCATCGACGTAGCCATAGGACTGCTCCAGGGCGATGCTCGCGGAAATCTCCAGCGGGAATTCCTGGGCATAGCGACTGCCGAGGAAGCCGGTGAGGATCATCACCCCCTTGGAGTGGATCGACTGGCCGAGGCTCACCTCGCGTTCGATATCGACGATGCCACTGCCGCCGGGATAGACGGTGGCGGAAATACGCGCCGGCACGCCGAAGTCCGAGTCGCCGACGGCCAGCACGGTAAGGCCGTTGCACTTGCCCACGGCAGCGCCACTGGTGTCGATGAGGATGATACCGGCCAGCATGTCATCGATGATCCGCGCCGAGACCCGGCCGGTGCGGGTCGCCTTGGCCTTCAGCGCGCGCTCGATATGGCCGACCTCGGTGATGCTTTCACCGGCCAGCTGACGGATGAAGTCGGCCTCGCTGACCAGCTGGAACAGATCGCCGATCCGCGCCGACAGGCGCCCCTGGTGCTCGGCCAGACGCGCACTGTAGGTGGCCAGGCGTGCCACGGCCGCGCCGGTGAGCGGCGCCATGCCCTCTTCCGAGGTGCGGGTCTTCATCAACTGGGCGAACTGCTCCAGGCTGTCCTCGGCCAGCGGGATGTCCTCGTCGAAGTCGACCAGCACGCGGAACATCTCCTGGAAGTCCGGATCGTGATCCTGCAGCGCGTAATAGAGCTGGCGCGAGCCGATGATCACCACCTTGAGCTGCAGCGGGATGACCTGCGGGTTGAGGGTCACGGTGGCAATGCGGCCCAGGTCGCCCAGCGGCGACTCCATCTTCAGCTGGCGCGAATGCAAGGCACGCTTCAACGCCTCCCAGACGAAGGGCTCGCCGAGCAGCTTCTCCGCCTCGACCACCAGGTAGCCGCCGTTGGCCCGGTGCAGGGCGCCGGGACGCAGCTGCCGGTAGCTGGTGTACAGCGCCCCCTGGTCGGAGCTGTATTCGATACGGCCGAACAGGTTGTCGTAGGTCGGGTGCGACTCGAACACCACCGGCGCGCCGCCATTGGCGTGATGGCCGACCACCAGGCTCGGGCAGTACATCTCCTCCAGCAGCTTGCGCAGCTGCGGGTCGGCCTTGTCCACATCCACCAGCTGCTCGACCGCGGTCTTCAGCAGGTTGACCTGCATGGCCTGCAGGTAGGCGCAGACACCGGCGTTCTCCGCGTACTTCTCCGACAGCGGCGCCAGCAGCGGCTGCAGGGCCACGGTGATGGTCTCTTCGTTGAGCTGGCGCAGCAGGTTGCTCGATTCGCGCTTCCATTGCGGCAGGCTCGCCAGTTCTTCGTTCAGGCGCTCTTCCAGCTCGGCGATATCGGCATGGAAGCGCTCGCGGTCGGCCTCCGGCAACTGGGCGAACTCGGCTTCGTCCAGCGCCTTGCCGTCCGCCATCGGGGTGAAGGCGATGTTGCTGCTGTCGCGGTACAGCGCCACGCCCTTCTCCAGCGCCAGACGTTCGATCACGTCCAGCGCCTGGTCGTAGCGCTTGTTGAAGCCACGGTCGATGGCGCTCTTCTTCTGCTGGTAGGTCGGCGTCTCGAACACCGCCGGGAAGGTGGCCAGCAGGTTGTCGATCAGCTGATTGATATCGGCGATGAAATCGCCGGCAGTGCCGGCAGGCAGCTCCAGGGCGCGCGGTTCGCGTGGCTCGTCGAAGTGGTTGACGTAGACGCGGTCGGCCGGGGTGTCCATGCGCTTGGCTTCCGCCTTGAGGTAGCGCTGGACGAAGGAGAAGCGCCCGGTACCCGGCTCGCCCATGACGAACACGTTGTAGCCCGGGCGCGGCATGGCCACGCCGAACTGCAGGGCCTCGACCGCGCGCGCCTGGCCCAGCACGCCGCGGAAGGGTTCGAGATCATCGGTACTGTCGAAATTGAACTGCTCGGGGGCGAAGGGGCGGGTCAGTGATTCGGGGGCAAGGCGCAAAGCATCGAGGCTACGCTTGGACATTGGCGATCCTTATAGCGGGCGGAGTCTTCCGCAAAACATGGGGTGATTCTGGGCCTGTGGCGCGAAGAGGATCAAGGCTTGATTCAAGGCAATGCGCAAAAACGGTGCTGCGATAAGCTGCCACGCATTGCCCCACCAAGCCTGCACCATCGACAGGCAGCCCCACCACAAGGAACCTTGCCTATGAGTGCCTTTCAGGAAATCGCCGCCCTGCTCAGCCTGTCCGCGCTGCTCGGCATGCTCGCCGTGAAGCTGCGCCAGCCGCTGATCATCGCCTACATCCTGGTCGGCATTCTCGCCGGCCCGGCGGTGATGAACCTGTCGGGCGATCACAGTTCCATCAGCCTGCTGTCGGAAATCGGCATCACCGTGCTGCTGTTCGTCGTCGGTCTCAAGCTGGACATGCACCTGGTACGCACCCTGGGTGCGGTGGCCCTGGCCACGGGCCTGGGGCAGCTGGCCTTCACCATCCTCGCCGGCCTGGCCCTGTGCCGCCTGCTGGGCCTGGACTGGACGAGCGCCGGCTACGTCGCCGTCGCGCTGACCTTCTCCAGCACCATCATCATCGTCAAGCTGCTGTCGGACAAAGGCGAGATCGACTCGCTGCACGGGCGCATCGCCATGGGTTTCCTCATCGTGCAGGACATCGCCGTGGTGCTGGCGATGCTGGTGATCAGCCTGTACCAGCCGGCCAGTGGCGAGCACACGGGCCTGTCACCGCTGGCCCTGATCGGCGCGCTGCTGGCCAGCCTGCTGGTGCTCTACCTGCTGATGCGCTTCGCCCTACCCCGCCTGCTGACCCCCATGGCCCGCTCCCCCGAGCTGCTGATGCTGGTGGCGATCGCCTGGGGCACGCTGCTGGCGGGCGGTGCCGAGGCACTTGGCCTGTCCAAGGAGCTGGGCGCGTTCATCGCCGGTTTCTGCCTGGCCTCCACGCCGCTGCGCGAGGCGATCGCCAGCCGCCTGACCAGCCTGCGCGACTTCCTCCTGCTGTTCTTCTTCCTGCACCTGGGCATCCAGCTGGACTTTTCCTACCTGCACCAGCAGATCGGCAGCGCCGTGCTGCTGTCGCTGTTCGTGCTGATCGGCAACCCCCTGATCGTCATGGCCATCATGGGCGCCATGGGCTACCGCAAGCGCACCGGTTTCATGGCCGGCCTGACGGTGGCGCAGATCAGCGAGTTCTCCATCATCTTCGTCGCCATGGGCATCAGCCTCGGCCACGTGGGCGGAGCGGCACTGGGACTGACGACCCTGGTGGGAATCATCACCATCACCCTGTCCACCTACATGATTCTCTACTCGCAACCGCTGTTCGAACGCCTGTCCCCCTGGCTCGGGATGTTCGAGCGAAAAGTCGCCCACCGCGAGAATGCCGAGGACAACGCCCCCGCCCAGGCACAGCCGGAAGTCATCGTCTACGGCCTCGGTCGCTACGGGCGCGAGCTGGCGCACCGCCTGCAGGAGGGTGGCCTGCGCGTGCTGGGCGTGGACTTCGACCCACAGGCGCTGGCCAGCGCCCGCCAGGCCGGCCTGGCCGTGTGCTACGGCGATGCCGAGGACGCCGACTTCATCGCCCACCTGCCCCTGCAGCAGGCCCGCGCGCTGGTCAGCACCATCCCCCAGCGCGAGGTCAACGCATTGCTGCTGCGCGCCGCGCGCAGTGCCGGCTTTCGCGGCAGCGTGACCCTCAGCGCCTTCCGCGAAGGCGACCTGGAAGCCTTCAATCGCGCCGGCGCGGCCAGCGTCCTGCAACCCTACATCGACGCCGCCGACTCGGCCGCCCGCCGTCTGCTGCAGGAGGTCGAAGCGCCGCTCAGTTGAACTCGGCGCAGTGCAGGCAGTACTCGGCGACCGGCATGGCGGCCAGGCGCGCCGCATCGATCGGCTCGCCACAGCACAGGCATTCGCCATAGCGCCCTTCGGCCAGCCGCTGCTGCGCCTGGCGCACCCGCACCAAGCCCTGCTCGGCCTCGGCCAGCAGGGCCTCCAGCACTTCATCGTTCTGCCGTTGCTGCGCCTGCTCGGCGAAATCGGCCGAATGGGTGCGCCCCAGATCTCGGCGAATCGCCTCGGCGCGGGTCGTATAGTCGCGCTGCAGCGCGTCCAGCACATCTCGATGAGCCATGAGCCCTGTCTCCTTGGGAGTGAGGAATCACCAGTGTGATCCGCCGCGCACGGCGCAAGACTGACGCCGATCAGCACTTGCGCGAAATGCGTTCATCGACTGCCTTGACACCCAGCGCATGGCTGACCAAAGCTCGGCCATCCTCATAAGCAGAAGAACAGTGCCCTTGAAACGGATATTCGCCGTCATCGCCCTGAGTCTCAGCCTGCCCTTGCATGCCGCCAGCCTCGAACGACTGGCTGACGATCCCTACTGGATCGCCCTGGGCCACTACGAAACCGGCAAACTCGGTGGCTGGCGCAGCTACGTCGACGACGACGATTTCTTTCTCGCGGAACACGGCGCCAGCGACCCGGCAGCCGAGCTCCAGGCGACCGTCAAGGCGCTGTACCAGCCCGCCGAGCTGGGCGACCGCCACCCGCAGTGCGTCTACCCGGCGCGTACGCGCTGGCTCAAGGCGCAGCTGCAACTGAACGACCTGCCCACCCCGGACTGCGCCGAGTACCGCACGTGGATCGCCGACGTGAACCCACACAGCACGGTGCTGGTGTTCCCGGCGGCCTACCTGAACAGCCCGTCGTCGATGTTCGGTCATACCCTGCTGCGCATCGACCAGCCCGACATCGACAGCCACAACACCGCCTTGCTCAGCTACGCGCTAAACTTCGGGGCCTTCATCGAAGGCAACGACAACAGCATCCTCTATGCCTGGCGCGGGCTGATGGGGGGTTACCCCGGCCTGTTCGCCCTGGTGCCGTACCGCGAGAAACTCAGCGAGTACAACCGCCTGGAGAACCGTGACCTGTGGGAGTACCGGCTCAACCTGACGCCGGAGGAAACCACGCGCATGGTCGAGCACGTCTGGGAACTCAAGCAGATCCGCTTCGACTACTTCTTCTTCGACGAGAACTGCTCCTACCGCCTGCTGGAACTGCTGGAAATCGCCCGCCCCGGCATCGAGCTGACCGAGCACTTCCCGCTCACCGCCATCCCCACCGACACCGTGCGCGCGGTCAAGGACGCCGGGCTGATCGAGCGCATCGACTATCGCCCGTCGCGTGAGCGCGAGCTGCTGGAGCGTGCCGCCCCGCTGGACGCCGACGAGCAGGCCTGGGTACTGCGCCTGAGCCAGGACCCGGCGCAACTGGACGACGCCGCCTTTACCGCCCTGCCCGCCGAGCGCCGCGCCTTGATGCAGGACGCAGCCTTCCGCCTGGTGCGCTACCACGCCAACGACGAAGAGCGCAGCAGCAACGCCCAGCGCAGCTTCCAGCTGCTCGGCGCCATCAGCCGCAATCCGCCGCCGGCACTGGACGTCGAGCGCCCACCGCTGCCCGAGGAAGGCCACGAATCGCGGACCTGGCAACTGGCCGGCGGCAGCCGTGACGATCGCGCCTTCGCCGAGTACGGCCTGCGCATGGCCTACCACGACCTGAACGACAACCTCGACGGTTTCCCGCTCGGCGCACAGATCGAGATTCTCCAGCTCAAGCTGCGTCAGTACGAGAACAACCACTGGCAGCTGCAGCGCCTGGACCTGGCCAACATCCGCTCGCTGACCCCGCGCAACGCCTTGCTGCAACCGCTCTCCTGGCAGGTCGGAGGCGGGCTGGAGCGGGTACTGGGTGAAGATGGCGATACTCCGCTGGTCGGTCATCTCAGTGGCGGTGCAGGCGCCAGCTGGCAACTGCACGACGACCTGCTCGGCTTCGCCCTCGGCACCGCGCGCCTGGAATACAACGAGGACTTCGCCGCCGTCATCGCCCCCGCGCTGGGCTTCAACACCGGCCTGCTCTGGCGCAACCCCATGGGCAACCTGACCCTGGAGGCGGCTGGCGACTACTTCCACAACGGAGAGGTGCGCCGCCGCCTGTCACTCAACCAGCAGTGGGAAGTCTCGCGCAACCTCGGCCTGCGCCTGAGCGCCCAGCGTGAGTTCAGCCAACTCGCCAGCCCGGTCAACGAGGTGCAGCTGGAGCTGCGCTGGTATCACTACTGACGCAGCGCCTGCCAATCCAGGCCGAAGCGCGCCAGGTACTTGCGCAGACGGTCGGCATCGTTGGGTTGCGCCTTGGCCAGGCGTGATACCTGATACAGGCGTCTGCCCGCTTCCGACAGGCTGTCGGCCTGGCGGCACACCTCGATCACCGCCTGCAGCTGCAGACGGTCGAACAGATCGAGGCCGGCAGCCTGCTCCCCGAGCAGGTCGCCCAGCGCGTCCTGCTGCTGGGCCAGCCCCCAGGCCCGCCGCAGCCGCGTGATTTCCTCCTCGACCTGCGCCTCGTCGATACGCCCGCTGTCGGCCAGGGTGGCCATGCGCGTGATCGAGGCCGACAGCTCGCGGAAGTTGCCCTGCCAGGCCGCCTCGCCCGAGCTGGCAAACGCCAGGTAGCGGCGCCGTGCCTCCAGGTTGAAGCGCACCATGCGCCCCTGCTCGCGAGCATGACGCTCCAGCTCGAAGTCGATGTTCGGTTCGATGTCCTCACGCCGCCCGGCCAGGCCCGGCAGCTCGAAGGTCCACAGGTTGATGCGGGCGTAGAGGTCCTCACGGAACAGGCCCTCGGCGACCCGCGTACGCAGGTCGCGGTGCGTGCCGGCGATCAGCAGAAAGTCGCTGCTTACCTCCTTGTCCGAGCCCATCGGGAAGAAGCGTTTTTCCTCGATGGCCTTGAGCAGCATGGCCTGCTCGTCGAGACCCAGCTCGCCGATCTCGTCGAGGAACAGCATGCCGCCATCGGCCGCGCGCAGCAGGCCATCGCGGGCATTCTGCGCACCGGTGAAGGCGCCCTTGATATGGCCGAACAGCGCCGACATCGCGCCGTCGCCGCGCAAGGTGGCGCAGTTGACCTCGACGAAGCGGCCCTCGACCAGATGGCGACTGCGCTTGAGCTCGTACACGCGGCGAGCGAGGAACGACTTGCCGGCACCGGTCGGGCCGATCAGCAGCATCGGCGCCGATGAGCGCAACGCGACCCGTTCGATCTGCTCGATGCTGCGGTTGAAGGCGTCATTGCGCGTGGCGATGCCGGACTTGAGGAAGGCCAGGCTTTCCAGGCGTTTGCTCTGAAAGCGCGAGGCGATGCGGTCATAGCGCGACAGGTCGAGGTCGATCAGTGCATGGGTGCCGGTGACCTGCGCCGCCTCATCACGCTTGCGCGCCGGTGAGGTCTGCACCAGGCGCGCCGGCAGATAACGCGCCTCGGTCAGCAGGAACCAGCAGATCTGGGCCACGTGGGTACCGGTGGTGATGTGCACCAGGTAGTCCTCGTGCTCGGTATCGAAGGCATAACCACTGGTGAAGTCATGCAGTGCGCCATACACCTCCTCGAAATCCCAGGGGTTGCGCAGGTGCATCGGCTGCAGACGCACCTCGGTCTCCGGGGAAATCTGCTGGATGTCGGCGCGGATACGCTCGGCCAGGCTGAGGTCGCGTGCATCGGTACCGTGAATCAGCTCCAGGCGATCGATCAGCAGATCGGCCTGCTGACACAGACCGATGCTCGGCCGCCACTTGTTCCAGCGGTTGGCGCCCTTGCCGACCCGATCCAGGGTCGCGCCGATGAAACCGATGGCGACCGTGCGCTTGCCATTCATATCCGCCGTCCCAGAAACTATCCAAAAAGATAAACAACGATATCATCAGATATGAAAATTGCAGAACGCGCTGTCGAAAGCTTTTCCCTTACGGGCAATAAAATAAAATTAAATCTTTATAAATCAATTAGTTGAAAATTAATCACAGCCAACCAACAAAACCTGGCACAGCCGCTGCAATAGTCCTGGCACAACGGATAAACACAGCGAGACGCCACGATGGCCAACTTCAATCTGTTCAACACCCGGGCCGCGCAACTGCCGGCCAGCGACACCCTGAATCAGCAGCAGGCACCGGCTTATGCCTACACGCCCAAGCACAAGCTGGCTCAGCTCGCCGTCACCGGCTGCCTGAACCAGACCTTCTACGCCGATGCTGAAACGCAGCTGGCCGAAGTGCTGAAGCTGGTCGCCGAACTCGACGCCCGCTACGTGGCCAAGGCCGCACTGTACGCCCGCAAGAAAGGCCACATGAAAGACATGCCGGCCCTGCTGCTGGCAGCCCTGGCCGCCCAGCGCTCGAGCCTGGTGCCGGCGCTGTTCGAGCAGGTGGTGGACAACGGCAAGATGCTGAGCACCTTCGTGCAGATCCTGCGCAGCGGCGTGACCGGACGCAAATCGCTCGGCTCGCAGCCCAAGCGCCTGGTGCAGAACTGGCTGAACGCGGCCAGCGAACGCCAGCTGCTGCAGGCGGCGATCGGCAACCAGCCGTCACTGGCGGACGTGGTGAAGATGGTTCACCCCAAGCCGAGCGAAGCCTGGCGCGAAGCCTTCTTCGCCTGGCTGATCGGCAAGCCGGCCGATGCCGCCGCCCTGCCGCCGCTGACCCGTGCCCTGCTGGCCTTCCGCAGCGGCGCCAGCAGCGAGCTGCCGGACGTGCCGTTCCAGCTGCTCGGCAACGAGACGCTGAACGCCGAGCAATGGGCTGAGCTGGCCGGACGCATGGGCTGGCAGGCTCTGCGCATGAACCTCAACACCCTGCTGCGCCATGGCGCACTGGCGGTCGAGGGTTGCGCAGAGCGGGTCGCAAAGCGCCTGGCTGACACCGAAGCCGTGGCCAAGGCACGGGTTTACCCGTACCAGCTGCTGGCCGCCTACCGCATGACCGGCGACGGTGTGCCGCTGGCCGTGCGCGAGGCGCTGCAGGATGCCCTGGAGCTGTCGCTGGCCAACGTGCCGGCGCTGAGCGGCCATGTGGTGGTGTGCCCGGACGTGTCCGGCTCGATGCACAGCCCCGTGACCGGCTACCGCCAGGGCGCGACCACAGCGGTGCGCTGCATCGATGTCGCGGCGCTGGTGGCCGCGGCCATCCTGCGCAAGCAACCGCGTGCTCAGGTACTGCCGTTCGAGAACAAGGTGGTGAAGGTGGCGCTCAACCCGCGTGACAGCGTGATGAGCAACGCGCAGAAGCTGGCGGCGGTCGGCGGTGGCGGCACCAGCTGCTCCGCGCCGCTCAAGCAACTGGCCGACGCCAAGGCCAAGGTGGACACACTGGTTCTGGTTTCCGACAACGAATCCTGGATCGACGCCCGCCGCCATGGTGCCACCGAAACCCTGCGGCAGTGGGAACGGATCAAGCACATCAACCCGCAAGCGCGGCTGATCTGCATCGATCTGCAGCCCTACGGCACCACGCAGGCGGCGGACCGCAAGGACATCCTGAATGTCGGCGGCTTCAGCGACGCGGTGTTCGATGTGCTGGCACAGTTCGCCAGCGGCCGCTTCGGCGCCGGCCACTGGGTCGACGCCATCGAGCAGATGGAGTTATGACAACGCGCCCGGCCCATTGCGGCCGGGCACACAGATCAACGATTTCGAGCGCATTCGAATGCCGATGGGACTACATCCAAGACGTCTCATCACACCCTTGTCGACTGCGCACGAAGGCACGAATGCCAGTGGCTGTACATTGGTTATGCCGGGTTCGATACCGGCCCGTGGCAACACGGAACAGTCACTCATCTTGTCGTGCCACCTGATTCAGAGTTTTGCGACGAATGCCGGTGGAACTACACCCTTCCACGGTCGAGATGCGGGTTCGAATCCCGTCGACTCCATCACTGCGGGGTCGTAGTTCAATGGCAGAACACGAAAACGTTTCACCACACCTTGTCGTCGCATCTTTTTTGGCCCGCCACGGCGGGCCGGCAGCGAATGCCACGGGTACTACATTGGGTCGCGGGTTCGAATCCCGCCAGCCGCAAGGCTGTAGCTCAGCCGGTAGAGCAAATGTGCCCGTTATCTCGTCGCTGCGCGGAGGCCCGGCCTCCACTTTTTTGACTGACCCGGCGAATGCCGGTGGAACTACAGAACGTGAAGGTTGCGGGTTCGACTCCCGCCCCGGCAACGGGTAGCTCAATGGGATAGAGCAGCGCGCATGTTTCACCACCTCTAGTCGCCGCACTGCACACACGCCGGATGACCGGCACGAATGACGAGTGAATGACGATGCAAACCAAGACTTACAACCTGCTGGAAGTGGCCAACGGCAAGCCGATCAAGCTGTGGACGCAAGGCGTCCCGGTCGAGGAGGACGCCAAGCAGCAGTTGATGAATACGGCGAAGATGCCGTTCATCTTCAAGCACCTGGCGGTGATGCCGGATGTGCACCTGGGTAAGGGCTCGACCATCGGCAGCGTGATCCCCACGGTCGGCGCGATCATCCCGGCGGCCGTTGGTGTGGATATCGGTTGCGGCATGATCGCCGCGCGCACCACGCTGATGGCCCACGACCTGCCGGATAACCTGGCCGGCCTGCGCGCTGCCATCGAGAAGGCCGTGCCGCACGGCCGTACTTCCGGGCGCGGCGCCCGCGATAAAGGTGCCTGGGAGAACGTGCCGGAGCTGACCGACCACGCCTGGTCGGCGCTGAGCGAGCGCTTCAAGCTGATCACCGACAAGCACCCGAAGCTGGAGAAGACCAACAACCGCAAACACCTGGGAACCCTGGGAACCGGCAACCACTTCATCGAGGTCTGCCTGGATGAAGCCAACCGCGTGTGGTTCATGTTGCACAGCGGATCACGCGGCGTAGGTAACGCCATCGGTAACCTGTTCATCGAACTGGCCCAGGCCGATATGCGTCAGCACATCGCCAACCTGCCGCACCGCGACCTGGCCTACTTCGAAGAAGGCAGCCAGCACTTCAACGACTACGTGGAAGCCGTGGGCTGGGCGCAGGACTTCGCCAAGCAGAACCGCGCACTGATGATGCACGCGGTGATCGCGGCGGCACGAGGCGTGATCAGCAAGCCGTTCGATGTGGCGCTGGAAGCGGTGAACTGCCACCACAACTACGTGCAGAAGGAGCGCCACTTCGGTGAAGAGGTGCTGGTAACGCGAAAAGGTGCGGTGTCGGCGAAGAAGGGTGAGCTGGGGATCATCCCCGGCTCCATGGGGGCCAAGAGCTTCATCGTGCGCGGCCTGGGGAACGAGGAAGCGTTCTGCTCCTGCAGCCACGGCGCCGGCCGAACCATGAGCCGTACCAAGGCGAAGAAGCTGTTCACCGTGGACGACCAGATCAAGGCCACGGCTCACGTCGAATGCCGAAAGGACGCCGACGTGATCGACGAAATCCCGATGGCCTACAAGGACATCGACCAGGTAATGGACGCCCAGCGCGAGCTGGTGGAAGTGATGCATACCCTGCGACAGGTGGTATGCGTGAAAGGATAGGAAAATGAAGTACCTGAACGACTGGCTGGAGCGGCTGAAAAGCCGCGCCCCGGCCGCAGATTACGGGGAGAACTGGCGCCTGCAGGAAGCGCAGAGCGCCCTGCGCCAGGGCCAGGGCCACGCAGAGGGCGACTGGGCAAGACTGAGCTGCCACCGCAATGGCCTGGTGCGCGAGGCCGCCGTACGCGAACTCGGCGAGCAACCCTCGCCCGAGGCGTTGACGGCGCTGCTCGAACGCCTCAACGACTGGGTGCCGCAGATACGTACCCTGGCCAAGGCGGCGCTGCAGTGCTACCTCACCAGCGGGCACGCCGCCGAGTTGCTGTACGCCCTGCCCCAGCTGATGGCACTGGCCGGGCGCCAGCGTGACGACCATGCTCCGACCCTGGCCGCCGCCCGCCTGGCACTGCAGGCCGACTCGGTGCGCAGCCAGGTGGAAGCCGCCTTCGCCAGCAGCCAGGGGCAGGCGGCGCGTTTTCTCTTCGCGCTGCTGCTCGAAGTCAGCGACAACCCTGCCCGGCTGCTGGAGCGAGCCCTGGCACACCGCGAAATGACCGTGCGCCAGCAAGCGGTGCTGGCCTGCCAGGCTCTGCCGGATGAACAGGCCGTCGCACTGTTGCAAGAAGCCCTGCACACACCTGGCGCCAGCGTACGGGTAAAGGCCATGCATGCCCTGCTGCAGCGCCTCGACGACCCACGCGAACTGCTGCGTCGTGCACTGCTCGATGCCTCGCCCGCCATGCGCAGTCTGGCGCTCTGGGCGGCGCCGCGCTGGCAACTGGACGCCCGCCAGGTACTGAGCGGCCGTCTGCAACAAGCGCTGCCAGAGAGCAAGCGCGAGTGGCTCATGGTCCTCGGCCTGGCCGCCGACCTGGATACGCGCCTGGCGGACGACTGGCTGCAAGCCGCTCTGCGCGCCCCGCAAAGCAGCGTGCGCCTGGCCGCCGTCAGCGCCCTCGGCGACACACAGTTGAACGAGCAACTGGCCGCTCTCGATGACCCGGCAGACAAGGTCTTCGCCATGGCCGTGCGCAGACTCAGCCAGCAGCCCTGGTCAGCGATGGCCGAGGCACTGGATGCCCGCCTCGACCGCCAGCAGCTATCGCCCGCGCGCCACAGTGCGCTGATGCACCTGCGCCCGCGCTGGCAGCAACTGGCTTACCTGCTGCGCCGCCTGGACAGCCGCGAGGCTGACCAGCACTGGCTGGAGCAGATCGCCCAGTGGTGCCAGCGGCAAGGGCTGATGGTCGACCCGAGCACAGGCCGAGAGGAACGCATGCAACTGCTGGAGCGATTGCAAACACTGGAACAGCACGGCCAGCTGCCGCCAGGTTGCTACGCACGCCTGGCATGAAGGACAGAAGGATGAAAGAAATGAACCTGCAACAGCGCCATCCGCTCAGCGACACCATGCGCGCGCGGGTGCTGGAAGAACTTGAGCGCATAGAACGCGAGCGCAACGTCAAGGTGCTGTATGCCTGCGAGTCGGGCAGCCGCGCCTGGGGCTTCGCCTCGCCCGACAGCGACTACGACGTACGCTTCGTCTACGTGGAAAAACCGGACTGGTTCGTCCAGGTCGACACACCGCGCGATGTGATCGAGCGGCCGCTGGACGACGAGTTGGACGTCAGCGGCTGGGAGCTGCGCAAGACCCTCGGCCTGCTGCGCAAATCCAACCCGACGCTGCTGGAATGGCTCGACTCACCGCTGGTGTATCGCCAGGAAGACGACGCCACGGCGCGCCTGCGCGAACTGGCCGAGCTGTTCTACAACCCGCCGGCGGCGCGTCATCACTACCTGTCGATGGCCAGGAAGAATTTCCGCGGCTACCTGCAGGACGAGACGGTGCGCTTCAAGAAGTACTTCTACGTGCTGCGCCCGCTGCTTGCCGTACGCTGGATCGACCAGGGCCGCGGCCGCCCGCCGATGACCTTCGCCGACCTGCTGCAGACGGTGGACGACCGCGCCCTGCTGGCGGAAGTCGACGAGTTGCTGGCGCTCAAGCGCAGTGCTGACGAGTCGGCCTATGGCCCACGTCGCCCGGCCCTGCATGCGTTTATCGAAGCGCAGCTGGAAGGACCGGTGCCGTCGTTGCCACGAACACACACCGACTCTGGGTGCCTGGATGATTTCTTGCGCGACTGCGTATGGAGCTATGCCTCGAGATGAACGCTCGAAATAATGGCAGTCACTCCAGACGACAACGCTCCAAGTGCAGCCTGTCGCTCAAAATCGCCAGAAACGCGCCCATCGCCGTGCTGCTGCGTCGTGGACCTACGGGTTGGGTACAGATGATCCGCTGGGATCTGCGTACCGACAGTTTTACCGAGGGCCAATGGTTCAAAGGGCGCATCTACGCGGAGTTGAGCAACCTCTCGCCCGACGGAGAGTTGCTGCTCTATTCCGCCAGGAAAACCAACGCTTGGACGCTATTCCGAGCGGATGGCGTAGGTGATACCTGGACAGCTATCAGCCGCCCACCGTACTTCACAGCCTTGGGCCTATGGCCCAATGGCTGCTGGGATGGAGGTGGCCTGTTCAACGAGCTGCGCTCCGTGAAACTCGGCCTGCCCTTTCCCAAGGCCCAGAACTCATTTACGCAGGACCGCTTGAAAGTCACTGGTACACAGGAACACCTACACCAGCCGCTGTCCCTGCAAATCGCCTTGCAAGAAGGCTGGCAGCCACTGAACCAATCGCCGGAAAGCCTTAACGACTACCACTGGCAATTGAATACGCACCTGGGTAAGGAAATTGGTCAGGGCGCGGTGCGCATCACCCGTAGCGTCCGTCAAGGCAAACATTGGAAGCTGCACAAACGTTTCACCGTCAGCAATGTACATAACCAGTGGGATCTGGGTGAAGTCGATTTAGTGGACTTCGACACCCGAGGCAGACTGATTCTCAGCACAGATGGCCGCCTGATGGTTTGTGACTCACCAACCGAGCCGGAACTGCAATGGCGCGAGCTGGCAAATTTTGCCCATAACAAACCGCAGCCTCTCCCGCCGCCAGACTGGGCCAAAGAGTGGCCACCTGTAAGCAACAGAGAAGAATAATGAACACGGATTTCCTCGAACTGGACGGCGCCATCGGTGGCGGCCAGATTCTGCGCAGCGCGCTGAGCCTGTCGATGCTCACCGGCCAGCCGTTTCGCATCCACAACATCCGCGCCAAGCGCAGCCGGCCGGGCTTGCTGCGCCAGCATCTGACCGCAGTGAATGCCGCCGCGCAGATCTGCTCGGCCAACACCTGCGGTGTCGAACTTGGCTCGCAGAGCCTGAGCTTCGTACCGGGGCCGATTCGCGGTGGCGATTACCGTTTCGCCATCGGCACTGCCGGCAGCTGCAGCCTGGTGCTGCAGACGCTGCTGCCCGCCCTGCTGCAGGCCGACGCACCGAGCCGCATCCACCTCAGCGGCGGCACGCACAACCCGCTGGCACCGCCTTTCGAATTTCTCGCGCACAGCTGGCTGCCGCTGCTGCAGCGCATGGGTGCACAGGTCGAAATGCAGCTGCTGCGTCATGGCTTCGTGCCGGCCGGCGGCGGTGAACTGGCCCTGCAGATCACCCCTGGCACCCTGCAACCGCTGCACCTGAGCGGCCCCGGCGAACGCCTCGGCCAGCAGGCACGGGCACTGCTGGCCGACGTGCCGGGACATGTGGCCGAGCGCGAACTGGCGCGGGTCGGCAAGCGCCTGAAATGGCCGGCCGAAGACCTCAAGGGGGTGTGGCTGGAGCGAGACATCGGCCCCGGCAACATACTGCTGCTGGAGGTCACCTGCAGTGATGTCACCGCCGTGTTCAGCAGCGTCGGACAGACCAGCGTGCGCGCCGAACAGGTGGCCGACCAGGCCATCGAACAGGCGCGCACCTGGCTCGGCAGCGGCGCCGCCGTCGAGGAGCACCTGGCCGACCAGTTGTTGCTGCCACTGGCCATGGCAGGTGCCGGCAGTTTCACCACGCCACACGTCAGCGAACACCTGAGCAGCAACATCGAGGTCATCCAGCGCTTCCTGGATATCGATATCCGCTGCTGCAAGTCGGAGCGCAACGTGCAAGTACAGGTGCTACGACGCTGACCGCGTTGCGTCGACAATCAGCCACTGGCCCAGGCTCTCCTATACTGAGATTCCCGCCCCCTTCCAGGAGAGCCATCATGCGCCGTACGCTCATGTTTCTCGTCGCTGCACTGATCAGCCTGCCGCTCTGGGCCATGCACTGCCCTCAGGACATGGCCAAGATCGATGCCCTGTTGCAAAGCGAACCGCCGACCGACCCCGAGGTACTGGCCAAGGTGAAGGAGTTGCGCGCCGAGGGCGAAGCCCTGCACAAGGCGGGTGATCACGCCGAGTCGGTCAAGGTGCTGGGCGAAGCGCTGGACCTGCTGTCCGCCAGCGAGTGACACCCCTGGGCGCGATGCTTGAGCCTGCTAGAAACCGCTGTATAGCAGGCTCAACGCCAACTGACGCACTTCCTGCAGGTCCACCGGTTTGCTCAGGCAGGCCGCGGCGCCACGCGCCCGGGCGTCCTCGAACAGCCGCTCATCGGCCACCGCACTGATCACGATCACCGGTATGTTGCGCAACCTCGGTTCCAGGCGCATGGCATCCAGCACGTCCAGGCCACTGCCGTCCGGCAGGTCGATATCCAGCAGCAGCAGCGCCGGCTCGCTCTCCTGCAATACGGCCAACGCACTCTTGCAGGAGCTGACGCCGCGAACCTCGGCGAACTCCCGCAACGAGGCCTGCAGAATCCGCATGCAGGCCGGGTGATCTTCGACGCACAACACCTGAACCAGACTCTGCACGGTCTGAGGCGCGGCCTCATGGCTCTCGTCGCCCAGCGCGTCCGGGCTGGCCGCGCTGGGCAGGTCGAGCCAGAAGCAGCTGCCGACGCCCGGCTCGCTGCGCAGGCCGATCTCGCCATCCATCAGGGTGGCCAGCTCGCGGCAGAGCACCAGCCCGATACCGGTACCGGGAATGTTCGAGCTCTCACGCCCCAGTCGCTGGAACGGCTGGAACAGTTGCGCCTGCTGTTCGCTCGACAACCCCGGGCCGGTGTCATCGACCCACAGCCGCACGCAGTCGGCGCGCACCTCGTACCCCATGCGAATCATCCCGCGCGGGCTGTTGTACTTGATCGCATTGGAGAGCAGGTTGAGCAGAATCTGCCGTACGCGCCGCGGGTCGCCCTGCACGAACAGGGGCGGGTCCGCCGGTTCCATGACCTGCAGGTGCAGCTGTTTCTGCTGCACCTCCGGCTGCACCAGCTCGGCACAGCCACTGAGCAGCGTACCGATGTCGATCGCCTGCAGCTGCAGCTGCTGACGCCGGCTCTCGATACTGGACAGGTCGAGAATGTCGTCGACCAGCGAGGTGAGATGGCGACTGGCGCTGACGATTTCCCGCGAATAGTCGGTCTCCAGGCGGGCATCCGCCTTGTCCTGCGCCTCCATCTCGATCAGTTGGGCAAAACCGTGGATGGCGTTGAGCGGCGTGCGCAGCTCATGGCTCATGCTCGACAGGAAGCGACTCTTGGCCTGGCTGGCCGCAAGCGCCTCCAGGCTGGCATGCCGCAACTCCTCCTGAACCTGCTTGAGCCGGGTGATATCGACGTGCGTACCCGCGATGCGCAGCGGCCAGCCGCTCTCGTCCCGGGCCAGGACCTTGCCCCGGCTGAGCAGCCAGAGGTATTCGCCACGGCAGTCCAGGTAGCGGTATTCGGCATCGAAATGCTCATCGCCATTGTCGGCGAACTGCTTGCGCAAGTGCCGCAGGCGCTCGAGGTCATCCGGGTGCACACGCTGGTTGAACTCGCTCAGCGTCAGGTGCGTGCCACCCAGGCCGAAGCGGCGAACGAAGCGCTCGCTGAGCTCGATGGTCAGGGCCCGGCTATCGATTTCCCAGAGGCTTTCCGTGGTGCTGTCGAGCACCAGCTGCAGGATGCTCTGGGCTTCGAGCCGCTCCTGCTCGCTGGCCTTGAGCTGCTTGCCGGCCCGCTGCATGGCATCGGCGAGGCGCCGCACTTCATGGATGTGGCTGTCCGGCGCGACGGGCAGATCCCTGCCCTCACCCAGGCGGGTCGCCATGTCGACGATGCCGGAGATGGGCTTGGCCAACTGATCGCTCAGATGCCGCGAACGCAGCCACATCAGTGCGAAGAACAACAGATAGAAGGCCAGCAGCCCGGCGATCAGCAGGTAGCCGATCTGCATGTAACGCTCGGACAACTGGTTGGTATCGTGAAACACCTGCTCCTCGTCCACCACCAGTAACAGGCGCCAGCCGGTCTGCGGAATCTCGCTCCAGGCCACCAGCTGGTTGCGCCCGCCCAGCAAGACCTCCTGCACGCCACCTGGGCCCTCGCTCATCGCCTCCAGCAGCGGCGCCATGCCCTCACGCTTGACCAGGTTGAAATCCTCGGGCTTGAGCACCTCGCGGCGCACCGCCTCCTCGTAGGAGTACTGGGTCAGCTCGCGCAGGCCGAAGTCCAGCTCACCCGCCTCGGGGAGCGCCATGATGTTGTAGTCATGGCTGACCAGCATCGCATAGCCCCGCCAGGGCACGTTGAGCTCGGCGATCTCGCTCAGCACCTGGCCGACCGTGACATCCAGCCCTACGACACCTTCGAGAAAGCTCTCGCGGTAGACCGGGGCGATGACCGACATCGTCCAGCCCAGGCCCGCCGGGTCCAGGTACACGTCGGTCCATACCACCTTGCGCTCGGGGTTGTGCTTGGCGTCGGCAAGGTAATAGAAGTTGTAATCGGGTATCACCATGTCGTGGGGATACTGCGCCGGCGTGTCGAACCAGGGATAGATACGGTTGTAGCTGTCCCAGCTGTTGAAATACAGCGCCGCCACCAGCGGGTTGGCGTGCCGGATCGAACGCATCAGCGGGTCCACCTGCGACAGACGCATGACCTTGGCGTGGTCCTGTTGCGCCAACGGCGTGCTGTTGGCGTAGAACGAAGCAGCCCGACCATCGTCACTGCGGGTATAGAACACCCCGGAGTCGGTCAGCGCATGGCGCGCCCGTTCGAGGTCATCGGCCTGGAAACGGCTATCGAGCAGCGCATCATGCGTCGCATCGCGATAGACCTGCAGCAGCGACTCGATGGAGCGCAGGCGACCATCGATGATCTGCCCTTCGCGCAACGCGGCGCTGGCCAGGTCCTTGACCGCCGTTTCCTGCAGGTGGCTGATCTGCGCATCACGAATGGCCTGATTGCTCAGCAGGTACACCGCAATCAGCACCGACTCCACCAGAATCAGCGGGATCAGCGCGCTTTGCACGAACGCTCGCCAGATCCACTGACGCAGAGGGTGGCGGCTAGAACTCGGCATTGCGGCTCCTTTCCATGGGCAGGCAGGCGGATGCGGGAGGCCATCATAGCGTCCTGAGATGGAATCCGCAGTCGACGCCGAGGAACCTTTACCGTACACTCCGCGTCGTAGATGTAACCACGAAGGTTTTGGGGCCGATTAGGATTCGACGCCGGTAGCGAAACTTGAGGGGCATGCCGAGTAGGTGACAGTTCTCGTAAATCCGCTGCCACAATTTGATAGTTGCCAACGACGACAACTACGCCCTGGCCGCCTAAGGGCGCCAGCTGACCCTAGGGGATGCCTGTAAACCCGAAGATCTGGTCAGTCATATAGAACAGGATCGCCGCCAAGTTCGCTGCAGACGTAACGGCTAAAACTCATGCAGCTCGCTCCAAGCACCCTGCCACTCGGGCGGCGCGGAGTTAACTCAGTAGAGATGGCTAAGCATGTAGAACCGATAGCGGAGAGCTGGCGGACGGGGGTTCAAATCCCCCCGGCTCCACCAAATAAACCCCTGATTTTCCTAGAGAAAGCCAGGGGTTTTCTTTTAGTGTCGAAGATGCGTCGAAGCGTTAAACGAAGTTGATGGCTGCCGAGGCCAAGGACGACCTGACGACCTGCATGCCAACGATCACCGCAAACATCAATGATCGCGCCGGACTCGCGGGACAGCCCCGGGACCTCTAGTAGCTTGCTGCCCCTCTACGTCGTTGCCGAGCTTCATCAGCACAGGTCAGGAAAGCGTCCACCAACTGACTGCTGCGGCGCTCGGCTAGACAATAGAGGTAAGTCTCGGTGTAAACCGGATCGCCCTCGATGCGTATAGCCCGTAATTCCTCTCCAGGAATAAACTCTGCCTCTGATACCACACCCAGGCCAATACCTCGAACAACTGCTTCGCGCAGGGCTTCGCGGCTACCGATCGTCATCACCATGCGCGGGGTCACGTCATGCTCTGCGATGACTTTCTCGAAGGCCAGTCGCGTTGTAGAACCCTGCTCTCTACGCAGCATCCGTTGGCCCTGCAGGGCCTGAATCGGAATGCACTCACGATCTGCCAAGGGATGGTCGTGGCGGGCAAAGACGATCACCGGGTGCCTGGCATAGAGCGTTGCGTGGTAAGCATGGTCGTCATGCAAGCCAGCCAGCACACCGACATCGATTACATAATTGTCCAGATCGGCCAGCACTGAGGCGGAGTTACCGACACGGATCGACAAGTCGATCTGTGGGTAGCTGCGACTGAAGGTGTCGACCATCTCGATGACATGAAATGGCCCAACGGCCCCGAGGCGCAACTGGCCACGTACCAGCGTTCCACAATCGCGCAACAGACCATCGGCTTCACTTTCCAGAGCCAGCAACTGCTGGGCGATGGGCAGTAGCTGGCGCCCCACGCTGGAGAGTTCGGCGCGGCGACCACGGCGGTGGAAGAGTTCAAGGTTGTGCTGCCGCTCCAGGGCTTGTACCTGGGTGGTGACGGTCGGCTGACTGAGCCCGAGGGAACGTGCCCCCGCACTGAAACTGCCATGCCGAGCGACGGCGAGAAAGGCGCGAAGCTTGCTGTTGGCCATCTATAGAATTACTCAATACTTTTCAGTCGAAGGCCATATTGAATCGATAGTGTGACCGTCACATTACAGGCCTAGCTTAAGCGGCATTCCAACCAACGAAACCGGGAATGCCATGAAGACTCTTCGCCAACTGTTATGTGTCGCCAGCGTGTCTCTGCCGCTGTTTGCCAGTCCCCACCTGCAGGCCGAGACGGCTCTCAGCATCGGCCTGATTCCGTCCGAGGACTCCCAGTCGATGATCGAGAGCAGTCAGCTCGTGCTCGATCAGTTGCAGTCGCAGTTGGGCATGCCCGTCAAACCGTTCGTGGCCACCGACTACAACGGCGTGATCGAAGCACTGCGTTCAAAGAAACTGGATGTCGCCTATCTGGGTCCATTCTCCTATGTGCTGGCAAACCAGATCGCCGATGCAGAGGCCTTTGCCGTTGCGGTCACCAAGAAGACTGGCAAGAGTGCCTACCGCAGCCTGATCGTGGCCCGTGCCGACAGCGGCATCCATTCGCTGGCCGACCTCAACGGCCACACCTTTGCCTTCGTCGATCCCAGCTCCACCTCCGGTCATCTGTTTCCCAAGGCTGGTATCGAGCAGGCTGGATACGCCCCGGACAAGCTGTTCTCCCGCGTGATCTTCTCCGGCTCGCATGACGCCAGCATTCTGGCCGTGATCAACCGCAAGGTCGACGCCGCCGCCGTGGCAGACCGCATTCTCAACTCCGCCATCAGCTCGGGGCAGGTCAAGCAGGACGACCTGAAGATTGTCTGGAGCTCGAACGACATCCCTGAGTCACCAATGGTCTGGCGCAAGGATCTAGATCCGGCATTGAAGCAGAAACTGGTCACTGCCCTGGCCAACGTCAAAAACGTGCCCTGGGGTGATCAGGGAATGCTCGACGGCTTCCAGCCAACCACCGACAACGCCTACAACGTGGTACGTGACACCGCCAAGGTGCTCGATCTCGACCTGAGCAAGATGAAATGATCAAGGTCCGCCAACTCACCAAGCACTACGGTGACAACCCCGTCCTCTGCGGTATCGACCTGCATGTCGGCGCTGGCGAGTTCGTTGTCGTGCTCGGCCAGTCCGGTGCAGGCAAGTCCACCTTGCTGCGCTGCATGAATCGCCTGGCCCAAGCCGATGGAGGCGAACTAGAGGTGGCAGGTATCGATGCGATGCAGGTACGTGACGAACGCGATCTGCATAGACAGGTCGCTATGATCTTCCAGCACCACAATGTGGTTCGGCGCCTCTCGGTACTGAAGAACGTGCTCAGCGGGCGACTGGGGTCTGTCTCGACCTTGACCTCTGTGCTTCAGCTGTTCAGCAACCACGATGTCGAACTAGCACGCGAGTGCCTGCGCCGAGTAGATCTGCTACACAAGGCCGGTGCCCGTACGGACTCCCTGTCGGGCGGGCAGATGCAGCGTGTGGGCATTGCCCGCGCACTTGCTCAACAACCCAGAGTAATTCTCGCCGACGAGCCCGTGGCCAGTCTCGACCCGAAGACCGCACGCCTGGTCATGCAGTACCTGCGTGATGCCAGCCGCGAGTTGGGCATCACGGTGGTATGTAACCTCCATCAGGTGGACTTGGCCCGTGAGTTTGGCGATCGAATCATCGGTCTGGCTCACGGCCGTCTGGTCTACGACGGCAGTGCCGATGGTCTGGACGAACCAGTCTTGCAGCGTATCTACCCCGCCCCCGAAGAGTGTCCCGACGCGGCGTCTGAAGCCTGTGTACCACATCCACACTACGCCAATGGTCTGGGAGGCTGACATGCGTGCACACAACTATCGCTGGATGGTGAATACGCCCGAAAACCTGCGCGGCTGGCTCGCCAGCTCCGCTCTGATCTTGGCCCTGATCACCATGCTCCACTGGAGCGCTGGCGGCGCACAGCTGAGCTGGGGTGAGCTGGCCGCCGGCTTGCCGCAGATCGGTGACTTCCTCTCACGTTCGGTGCCTCCGGACCTGGACATCCTTTCCAGGCTGGTTGCTCCAGCGCTGGAGACTATCCAGATTGCCATCTGGGGCACCCTGCTGGGCATCATTTTCGCCGTGCCACTGGCCTTTCTCGCCGCACGCAACCTGCACAGCAATCGCTGGCTCTACCAGGGCACCCGGCAGACGCTGAACGTGATCCGCAGCATCAACGAACTGATCCTGGCGCTGATTTTCGTCTCCGCCGTCGGCCTTGGCCCGTTCCCTGGCGTACTGGCGCTCGCAGTACATGGTGTCGGCATGCTGGGCAAGTTCTTCGCCGAGAGTATCGAGGAGATCGATCAGGGGCCGATCGAGGCGCTGCGCGCTACCGGCGCCAGACCGTTGCAAGTGATCGTGTTCGGCGTGCTGCCGCAGGTGATCACTGCCTGGATCGCGGTGATCCTCTACCGCTTCGAGGTCAACCTGCGCTCGGCCACCGTATTGGGAATGGTCGGCGCCGGCGGTCTGGGCTTCGAACTGGTCAGCAGCCTGAAGCTGTTCAAGTACCAGGAAACCGCCACCTGCATCATCGTCATTACCCTGATGGTGATAGCCGCCGACATGCTGTCCAGCCGCTTGCGCAGCAGTATCCAGCAAGGCGGCAGGCACTGAGCCCGCCGCCGATACAAGCTCTTCCCTTAGCTGAGGCCAGCCGAGGCTCTGTACCGGCTACCGCCTCAGGCATCCCCGAATTTCTGGAGTACCCGAACGGTGACCCACGATATCGCTGCGCCCTCATCTATCGGCCCCGCCGATCCATACCTTGAATCAATCGATTTGAGCGTCGCTATGGTGGCAGAGACTATGGCCCCACGTTCAAACAACAATAAAGGAAGTGCCATGCCTGCCCAGTTCCATAACCCGGTCGCTACCTATTTTGGCGGCGGCAGCCTGAGCCAGATCACCACCCTTACCGAAGGCCAGACCGTGGCCTTGGTGATCTTCCCCGAAGCCCGTGGCCTGGGCCTGGTCGACAAGATCCAGGCTCTGTTGGGCGATCGCCTGGTGCATATCGTCGAAGATGTGCAACCCAACCCCGATGTCGCCCAGCTATGCACGACCTATGAGCGCTTCTGGCAGCAGGCAGCAGGCTGCGAGACCGTGCTCGCGGTCGGCGGCGGCAGCGCCATCGACACCGCCAAGGCGCTGATGGTCGGCACCACCTCCGGCAGTTTCAGAGAGTTGCTGAGCCTGCTGGCCAGCGGCAAACAGTTCACCCCGCCGCGCTGCAAGTCGCTGATCGCCGTACCGACCACCGCCGGCACCGGCAGCGAAGTGACGCCCTGGGCGACCATCTGGGATGCCGCCCAGCAGAAGAAGTACTCCTTACACCTGTCCTGCACCTGGCCGACTGCCGCCATCGTCGACCCGGAGCTGATGCTGACGGTACCGGCCGGCGTCACCGTGTCTACCGGCCTGGACGCCCTGTCGCACGCACTGGAAGCGATCTGGAACGTCAACGCCAACCCGATTTCCGACACTTTCGCCATCTCTGCCATCGAGGACATCCTCGAATGCCTACCCCGACTGCGCCAGGACCTGTCGAGCCGTGACCTTCGCTCGCGCATGGCATTGGCCGCATTGAAGGCGGGGATGGCCTTTTCCAACACCAAGACCGCACTGGCGCACTCCATCTCCTATGAGATGACCCTGCGCCACGGCCTGCCCCACGGCATCGCCTGTTCCTTCACCCTGCCCTATGTACTGGGCCTGGCCTGGGGACGCGATGCCACGCGGGATCAGACGCTGCAACGAGTCTTCGGTACCGATCTGGGCCTGGCCCAGAAGCGCCTGCGAGAGTTCCTGCATAGCCTCGACGTCAAGACCGAGTTCACGGATTACGGGGTGACGGAGAGTGAGGCACAGGAGATGATCCTCTACGCCATGCAGGGTGCTCGCGGCAAGAACTTCATCGGTTCGCAAGCCGCCTGAAAGCCGCTTCCAATGCTGGGCGCCCACTTGCGGACGCCTGTTTCCTGTAGCACCAGAAAAGAGTGCCGTCCTTCCGGCTAAGTGTCCGGAGGGAGCGTAACAAGAAGGAAAAGATCATGAGCCGTTCCCAATCCCTGTCTGGTATTGCTTTACCTGCTACACCGTCTTTTCGTTTCGCCCAATGGCGCATGCTATTGGCGGCGATGTTCTGTTACCTGTTCTTCTACACCGGCCGGCAAACTTTCGGTTTCGCCATTCCGGGCATGCAGGCCGAGTTCGGCCTGAGCAAGGAAACCCTCGGTTGGATCTCCGCCGCCATGCTGTGGTGTTACGCAATCGGCCAGGCCATCAACGGCAACCTCGCTGACAAGTTCGGGGGCCGACGCATCATGAGCCTGGGCGCAGTGTTGTCCTGTGGCGCCAACTGGGTTACCAGCTTCGCCACCGGTTTCTTCAGCCTGATCCTGCCCTGGGGCCTCAACGGCTATTTGCAAGCGCTGGGCTGGGCACCTGGCAGTCGCGTGCTGTCCAACTGGTGGGGCGTGCACGAACGCGGCAAGGTGTACGGCTTCTATGTCTTCGCTGCCGGCTGCGCGTCGATCCTCTCCTACGTCACCTCGGTGGTAGTCCTCGAGGTCCTGCAGCTCGAATGGCGCTGGATTTTCCGTCTGCCGGTACTGCTGATGCTCGCGGGTGGAATCATGTTCTTCTTTGTCGCTCGGGAGCGCCCGCAGGACCTCGGCTTCGAGCCGCTGGCCGACACGGGCGTGGCCAATGCTGAGGACAAGGGTCAGGAAGCGGCCTCCGGTGAAGTAGAAACCTCGGCCCAGCGCTACAAGGCCGTACTGAAGAACTTCCGCCTGATCATTGCTGCGGTCTCACTGGGCTTCCAGAATGCGGCGCGCTACGGCCTGATAGTCTGGGTACCGGTGCACTTCCTAGGTGCCGACTGGAAAAGTGGCGGCGCTGACGCCTGGATCGATCCGAAGTGGATCACCATCGCCTTGCCCGTTGGTATGGCGGTCGGCGCCCTGAGCAATGGCTGGGTGTCCGACAAGCTGTTCGGCTCCAAGCGCTACAAGGCGATCATGCTGTACATGATTCTCGGCGCCGCCACCAGCCTGTGGATGTGGAGCCTGCCAGCACACAGCGCCATCGGCCTTATCGCCCTGTTTCTTTGCGGCTTCTTCGTCTACGGCCCGGCGTCGAGCTTCTGGGCACTGTGTCCGGACCTCGTGGGCGCCAAACGAGCGGGTACGGCAACCGGGGTGATGAACTTCTCGTCCTACCTGTTCGCCGGTCTGGCAGAGCCGCTGATCGGCAGCATGCTCGACAGCACCGGCAACACCTCGTTGATCTTCGTGGTCGTGGCTTCGGCTTGTGCATGCAGTGCGCTGGTCGCCCTGTTCGTGCGTCGTTGACCTAGGCTGAAACGGCCCAGAATCAAGATCGAGAAACACTATGTACCAGTACCACAAATGGCTTCGCTCCTTTCACGCGGTCGCGCGTACCGGCAGCTTCACTCAGGCTGCCGAGTACCTGAGCGTCGGCCAGCCGACCGTCAGCGAGCAGGTTAGCGCGCTTGAGAACATGTTCTCCGTCGAGCTGTTCCACCGCCGCGGTCGCTACATCGAGATGAGTGACGCCGGGCATCAGCTGTACGCGATCACTCAGGGCCTGTTCGGCCAGGAAGACGAAGCCGTGCAACTGTTACAAAGCTTCCGCCAGCGCAAGGCAGGGATGCTGCGCCTGGGGGCCGTTTCACCACCTATCGCCATGAACCTGACCTACGAGTTGATGCAACAGTACCCGGACGTCGAACTGGAGACCTCGTTCTCCTCCGAAGTCGACACCCTGGAGCGGCTGTACAACTTCGATATCGACGTGGCCATTCTGGCACTATCCGGACTGGATCAACGCCTGCACACCCGCCTGTATCGCCGCTATCCGATCATCGCCGTGGTGCGCGACGACCATCCCTGGGCCACTCAGGAGCAGGTACGTGTCGAACAGCTTCGCGGCGAGCGACTGGTTCTGCGCGAGCGTGCATCACGCACCCGGCAGTTGGTCGAGGATGGAGCTCAACAACTCGACATTGAACTCGACTGCGTGATGCAGCTCAACAGCCGCGAAGCCATCGTCCACGCCATCGCCCAAGGCATCGGTATCGGTTTTGTCTCTGCAGTCGAGTACGCCGAAACACCTGGAACCAGGCCGGTTACCTTCGTCGACCACCCGTTCCACATCGACTATCACCTGTGCTGCCTGGCCATCCGCAAGAACCGGCCAATGATCGCCGAGCTGTTAGCCAACGGCCCACCTCCAACAACATGACTGCATCGTTAACCCACAGCCGCCCCATAGGACGGTTAGCACCTCATCGCCCTCGAAACGGAGAAACACCATGAACTACCAGCAACCTACCCACCTGCAAGCCGTCATCCTCGACTGGGCCGGCACCGTCGTCGACTTTGGCTCCTTTGCTCCTACGCAGATCTTCGTCGAAGCCTTTGCCGAGTTCGGCGTCCAGGTCAGCCTGGATGAAGCTCGCGGCCCAATGGGCATGGGCAAGTGGGATCATATTCGCACTCTGTGCAACGTCCCGGAAATTGCCGAGCGTTACCGTGCCGCGTTTGGTCATCCGCCGACCGACGATGACGTAACCGCTATCTACGAGCGCTTCATGCCGCTGCAAATCGAGAAGATCGCCGACCACTCGGCGCTCATTCCCGGTGCACTCGAGGCCATTGCCACCTTACGTGACAAAGGCCTGAAGATCGGCACCTGCTCCGGCTACCCGGCCGTGGTGATGGCCAAGGTGGTCGACCTGGCGCGCGACAACGGCTATGTCCCGGACCACGTCGTCGCCACCGACGAAGTGCCCAATGGCCGCCCCTACCCGGCGCAATCACTGGCCAACGTGATCGCCCTCGGCATCAGCGATGTGGCCGCCTGCGTGAAGGTCGACGACACCTGGCCAGGCATCCTCGAAGGTCGCAGCGCCGGCATGTGGACCGTGGCGCTGACCTGCTCCGGCAACGCCCTCGGCCTGACCTTTGACCAATACAAGGCGCTGCCGCAGGACAAACTGGAGCAGGAGCGCAAGCGTATCGGCCAGATGTTCGAAGGCTCGCGCCCGCACTACCTAATTGACACCATTGCCGAGCTGCCAGCCGTGATCGACGATATCAACGCCCGCCTGGCTCGCGGAGAAACCCCACAAAGTGCCTGAAATACGCGCCCTGGGGCAGCCCCTAGGGCGTGCGACAGCGCTGCCCACCCGGGCAGCGCGTTATGGGGCAGATATCTGCAGCTAGTCCCGATACCGCCCGTCCCGACCGTTCACGGCCGGCCAACAATAAGAGAGGACCGCACTATGATTTACGCGAAACCGGGTACAGCAGGCGCCGTCGTCACCCTCAAGCCGCGCTACGGCAACTACATCGGTGGTGAATTCGTCGCCCCGCTCAGCGGCCAGTACTTCAGCAACACCAGCCCGGTCGACGGCTCGGTGATCGCCGAATTCCCCC
>NZ_SBHZ01000011.1 GCF_004521985.1 Ectopseudomonas khazarica | reverse complement strand
CAGTAGAACAGGGTGTAGAAGTTGTTGAGGATCACGTAGACGAAGGTGATCAGGGTCATGGCAGCGAGAAGAAAGGCGATGAAGCCTTCCTCGAAGTGCTCCCAGGCGCGCCGCAAGGCGTTCATGGCATCTCCGCGAGGTTGTTGTGATTGTCAGGAGTCGGACGAATCTAACCGAGCCGGGCGCCCGCGGGATATTCGTCATTGGCAAACACCGCCTTAGGCGGTGCTGAATGGCGAACCACCCCGGGTGCGTGGGCCCGGGGTGGCTCTGGGGGGAAATTACTGGTTGGCGGCCTGCGCGGCCTCGATCACGTCCACACCGATGTCGGCTTCGAACTTCTTCCACGCCGGGCGCACGGCGTCACGCCATTGGGCACGCTGCTCGGGGGTCAGGGTGATGATCTCGCTCTTGCCGGTGTCCAGGATGCCCTGGCGCGCCTTGGCATTGAGCGCCTCGGCCTGCTTGTTCACCTCGACGGTGACCTCGTCGACGATCGCCTCCAGCTCGCCGCGGATATCCGCCGGCAGACCGTTCCAGAACTTGGTGTTGGTGATCAGTACGTAGTTGCCGATCGCATGGTTGGACTCGGTCATGTACTTCTGCACCTCGAAGTACTTCTGCGAGTAGATGTTCGACCAGGGGTTGTCCTGGGCATTGACCACGCCGGTCTGCAGGCCCTGGTAGATCTCGGCGAAGGCCATCTTGCGCGGCACTGCGCGCAGGGCGCTGTACTGCGCCGCCTGCAGGTCGGACGGCTGCACGCGGAACTTCTGCCCACGGGCGTCAGCAGGCTCGACCAGCGGCTTGTTGGCGGTCAGCTGGCGCATGCCGTTGAGCCAGTAGGCGAGGCCGGTGATGCCCTTGTCTTCCATCGACTTGAGCAGCGCCTTGCCCTTGTCCGAAGCCTGGAAGCGCTGCGCCGCTGCCACGTCGTCGAACAGGAACATCAGATCGAACAGCTGCAGTTGCTTGGTGTACTGCTCCAGCTTGGACGGTGCCGGCGCCAGCATCTGCACTTCGTTGAGCAACAGGGCTTCCATCTCCTTGCCGTCGCCATAGAGCGAGGAGTTGGCGTAGACCTCGACCTTGACCTTGCCGGCCAGGCGCTCGTCCACCAGCTTCTTGAACAGCAGCGCGCCCTGCCCCTTCGGCGTGCTGTCGGCAGTGATGTGGGAGAACTTGATCAAGATCGGATCGGCAGCCTGGGCCGACAGTGCGCCAAGCAGGGCACAGCCGGCGAGTACGCCAGCCAGGCCACGACGAACGAATGAAAACTTCATGGAAAGCTCCTGTTGTTTTTGTCTGAGCGTCGAGGGCGAAAACCCTTCGATTGGCCCGGACTCTACCCCGCCCTCCTCCGCGCTGAAATTCACATTTGAACAACCGAGCCTTCGGCATTCACGAAGGCAACGCGAGATCATCCCCTGCCGATCCACTGTTGCGCAGGTGGTCGAGCATCTGCTTCGCGGTCAGCGAAAGGTTGTCCTGATTGCGTACGGCCACCTTCAGCTCACGCCTGGCCCAGGGATCGTGCAGCGGGATCACCCGCACATCGAGCGCCGGCAGATAGGTGCGTACCGCCAGGTCCGGCAGGACGCCAACGCCCATGCCGGTGTGGATCATCCGGCAGATGGCCTCGAAGCTGCGAACCTGGATGCGCAGGCGCAATGCCATGCCCTGGTTGTGCGCCGAGTGCTGCAGCAGGCTGTGCAGCGAGGCGTCCTGCTGCAGGCCGATGAAATCGTAGCCCACCGCTTCGCGCAGATGGATGCCGTCACGCCCGGCCAGCGGATGATCGCGCGGGGTGACCAGCACCAGCTGGTCGTGGCGATAGGTGAACACCTGCAGGTCATCGGCCGGTACATGCCCGGCGAAGATGCCGATATCGGTGAGGCCCTCGCGCACCGCACGCAGGGTCTCGCTGCTGACCCGCTCCTCCAGGTCGATCTTCACCTGCGGGTGGCGACGACTGAAGCTGGCCAGGTCCTCGGGCAGGAACTCGATCACCGCCGAGGTATTGGCGTGGATGCGCACGTGGCCCTTCACCCCCTCGCTGAACTCGCTGAGGTCGGCGTTGAGCTGCTCGAGGTTGTCCATCATGTTGCGTGCGTGGTGCAGCAGGGCGTGGCCGGCCGGCGTCAGCTCGACGCCCTTGGGCTGGCGATAGAGCAGCGCGATGCCGAGCTGGCTCTCCAGGTCGCTGACGCGCTTGCTCACCGCCGCCAGCGCCAGGTGCTCGCGCTCGGCGGCACGGGTCAGGCTGCGTTCGTCGGCGATGGCCACGAACAGCTTGAGGGTGACGAAATCGATACGCCGCATGAGGATTCTCCGTTTCGTGCCTGGCGAAGCAGCCAGGCCATATCGCCATGGCAAAGCCGGTTTACAGCATGACACTTCGTCAGCCGCGAAGCCTAGCTTGGCCATTGAGCAATTGTCCGAGTCGCCTCACTGCGCCATTCTGCGCACCACAAGAAACGCACAGGCAAATCAGGTGCAGCCATGACTCAAAGCAACAACGGCAACATGGCCCTGCAGGGGCTCAAGGTGATCGAGATGGGCCAGCTCATCGCCGGTCCCTTCGCCAGCAAGCTGCTCGGCGAATTCGGCGCCGACGTGATCAAGATCGAGCCGCCAGGCATCGGTGACCCGCTGCGCAAGTGGCGCAAGATCAAGGATGGCACCTCGCTCTGGTGGCACGTGCAGTCGCGCAACAAGCGCTCGCTGACGCTGAACCTGAAGGAAGCCGAAGCACAGGACATCGTCCGCCAACTGGTGAGTGAAGCCGATGTGCTGGTGGAGAACTTCCGCCCCGGCACGCTGGAAGGCTGGGGCCTGGGCTACGACGCACTGAAGGCCATCAACCCGAAACTGATCATGCTGCGCATTTCCGGCTACGGGCAGACCGGGCCCTACCGCGACCTGCCCGGCTTCGGCGTGATCGGCGAGGCCATGGGCGGCCTGCGCCACCTTTCCGGCTATCCCGGCCAGGCGCCCGTGCGCGTCGGCATCAGCATCGGCGATTCGCTGTCCTCGCTGTACGGCGTGATCGGCGTGCTGCTGGCCCTGCAGGAGCGTGCGCGCAGCGGCCAGGGCCAGGAGATCGACGTGGCGCTGTACGAATCGGTGTTCGCCATGATGGAAAGCCTGATCCCCGAATACGACGCCTTCGGCTACATCCGCGAGCCGGCCGGCAGCGCCCTGCCCGGCATCACGCCGTCCAACTCCTACCCGTGCAACGACGGCAGCTACGTGCTGATCGCCGGCAACGGCGACAGCATCTACAAGCGCCTGATGAGCCTGATCGGCCGCGACGACCTGGGCAACGACCCGCGCCTGGCGCAGAACGATGGGCGCAGCCAGCACGCCGAACTGATCGACAACGCCATCGCCGAATGGACCGCCCGGCGTGGCCGTGACGAAGTGATCGAAGCGCTCAAGGGGGCCCGCGTACCGGCCGGCTACCCCTACACCGCCGCCGACATCGTGCAGGACCCGCACTACCTGGCGCGGCAGATGATCGAGCAGGTGCAGACCAGCGCCGGCCCGCTGCGGGTGCCGGGGGTGCTGCCCAAGCTCAGCCGCACGCCAGGGCGCATCGGCAACGGTGGCCCACAGCTGGGCGAGCACACCGATGACGTCCTCGCCGGCCTCGGCCTCAGCGAGGCCCAGGTCGCCGGCCTGCGCGAACGCGGAATCATCTGAGCACCCAAAAGCCGCGATCACGGCACCCGTAGGGTGGACAACGCGAAGCTTGTCCACACAAACCCACGCCAACACCGGACACCGCAGTGGTGGATGGAAGAAGCGCCATCCACCCTACGCAGGCGCGGCTCATTGCAATGACGAAGCCCCGTAGGGTGGACAACGCGAAGCTTGTCCGCCAGAACCACGACACCGCCGGTCAGCGCCGCAATGGATGGAAAGCGCGCCTCCCAGCCAGCCAATACCGCAAGGATCTACCCATGAGCAAACGCCTCTACATCCAGGACGTCGCCACCCGTGACGGCTTCCAGATCGAAGCCTCCTTCGTCCCGACCGAAGACAAGATCGCCCTGATCGACCGCCTCTCCCACACCGGCCTGGCCAAGGTCGAAGTCACCTCCTTCACCTCGCCCAAGGCCATTCCCAACCTGCGCGACGCCGAAGAAGTGATGCGCGGCATCCAGCGCGTGGCCGGTGTCGAATACACCGTGCTGGTGCCCAACGTGAAGGGCTGCGAACGCGCGCTGTCGTGCGCGGTGGACGAGATCAACCTGGTCATGTCGGCCAGCGACACCCACGGCCTGGCCAACCTGCGCATGACGCCGGAACAATCGCTGCAACAGTTCGCCGAAATCATCGAAGTCACCCGTGGCAGCGGCGTGTTCATCAACGCCTCGCTGTCGACCACCTTCGGTTGCCCGTTCGAAGGCGAGGTGGCGGAGAGCCGCGTGCAGACGCTGATCCAGCGCCTGCTGGACATCGGCGTGCAGGGCGTGACCCTGTGCGACACCACCGGCATGGCCGACCCGGCGCAGGTCGAGCGCATCTGCCGCGCGGCACTGCAACGCTGGCCCGAGGCCGTGTTCACCGCGCACTTCCACAACACCCGAGGCATGGGCCTGGCCAACGCACTGGCAGCGCTGAACGCCGGCATCGACCGCTTCGACGCCTCGCTCGGCGGCCTCGGCGGCTGCCCTTACGCACCGGGCGCCAGCGGCAACATCTGCACCGAGGACCTGGTGCACATGTTCCAGCGCATGGGCCTGGACACCGGCGTGAATCTCGACGTACTGCTCGAAGCCGCCGCCACCCTGCCCGACCTGATCGGCCACGACGTACCCGGCGCCATCCTCAAGGCAGGCAAGTCGGACCGCCGCTATCCCAAGCCGAAGTGGATGCAGGAAGCCGGGCTCTGAACAATGTGCCTGGGGCTTTAGCCGCGACCTTCTGCTCCAACACGAAAACGCCCGGTGCAAGCACCGGGCGTTTTCATGTGCAGCGCAGCATCAACCCTGGTTGGATTTCTCCGCCGCCTCGATCAGCTCGGCACCGATCTCCTTCTCGAACTTCTTCCACACCGGGCGCATCGCTTCACGCCATTCGGCGCGCTGCTGCGGGGTCAGCTCGATGATCTCGGTGGTGCCGGCCTTGGCGATGTCCTGCTTGGCACTCTGGTTGAGCGCATCGGCCTGCTTGTTCACCTCGACGGACACTTCGGCCATGACCTTCTCCAGCTCGCTGCGCACATCGGCCGGCAGCCCTTTCCAGAACTGGGTGTTGGTGATCACCATGTAGTCGATCAGGCCGTGATCGGACTCGGTCATGTACTTCTGCACCTCGTGCACCTTCTGGCTGTAGTAGTTCGACCAGGTGTTCTCGGTGCCGTTGACCACGCCGGTCTGCAGGCCCTGGTAGACCTCGGCGAAGCTCATCTTGCGCGGGTTGGCGCGCACGGCCTTGAACTGCTCTTCCAGTACGGCGGAAGCCTGCACGCGGAACTTCAGGCCACGGGCGTCGGCCGGGTCACGTAGCGGCTTGTTGGCGGACATCACCTTCAGGCCGTTGTGCCAGTAGGCCAGGCCGGTGATGTTCTTGCTCTCCATGGAGGTCAGCAGCGCACGCCCCTGCGGGCTGGCCTGGAAGCGGTCCACCGCCGCCATGTCATCGAACAGGAACGGCAGGTCGAACAGCTGCACCGGCTTGGCGTACTGCTCGAACTTGGCCAGCGACGGCGCCAGCATCTGCACGTCGCCGAGCAGCAGCGCCTCCATTTCCTTACCATCGCCGAACAGCGAGGAGTTGGGATAGACCTCTACCTTCACCCGCCCGGGCAGACGCTCCTCGGCCAGCTTCTTGAACAGCAGCGCACCCTGTCCCTTGGGCGTGTTGTCCGCCACCACGTGGGCGAACTTGATGATGATGGGCTCCTCGGCAGCCTGGACCAGGCCGGCACAGGAAAGGATCGCGGCACAGGCGAGTGCCTTGGCGGTGAATCTGAACATGACGTTACCTCGTTGTTGTTGTTTGCTTGGTACGTGGAAAGAGCCGGCTGCCTCGGGGCAACCGTGCGGTTACATCACTGGAAAACCTCAGGTTCCTCTCAGGGGCAGAGCAACACGGCAGGCCTGTCAGTCGCAGGCCTCCCCTGCCCGTTGCAGCAGGCGCCGGGCGCGGCCGAGCACGGGGGCGTCGACCATCTGCCCGTCGACCACGAACACCCCTGCACCACTGCTGGCAGCGGCCATCACCCGCCGCGCCCAGGCCAGTTCCTCGTCGGCCGGGCACAGCGCGCGGTGCACGATCTCGACCTGGGTGGGGTGGATGCACAGCAGTCCGTCGAAGCCCATGTCGCGTGCATCACGCGCCGTGCGGGCGAGCCCTTCACGGTCTTCGATGGCCGGGAAGACGCTGTCCAGCGGCGCCCCCAGACCGGCCACGCGCGACTGCAGGAGCAAGGCATAGCGGGCCTGGTCGAGGATGCGTTCGGCGGCGGCAGAACCGCTGCTCAGGCCCAGGTCCAGGCCCAGGTCGAGCGCGCCGAAGGACAGGCGCTCGACACCGTCGGCATGGGCGATGTCCGCCAGCGCCAGCAGCCCCGCCGCGCTCTCGATGATCGGCCAGACCGGCTTGGCGCAGGCCGCGACACGTGAGACATGGGCGGCAGACTCCACCTTGGGCAGCAACACGCCGACCACCCCGGCATGCCGGGCGCACAGGGCGATGTCGGCCGCATGCCCGGCATGCTCGGGGGCATTGATGCGCACCAGCAGGCGCGCCTCGGGGCTGGCGCTGAGGAAGGCATCGAGATTGGCCCGGGCCTCGACCTTCAGGCTCTCCTGCACGGCGTCTTCCAGATCGACGATCACGGCATCGGCGCCGACGGCGAGTGCCTTGGGGATACGCTCGGGACGGCTGGCCGGCACGAACAGGGCGCTGCGGATGATTGGCGTGTTCATGCTCGCACCTCTGTGCGGTTGGCAGGCGTGTGCTGGACGCAACGTGCGTCGGCCATCCTGCGCAATGAATGGCGGCACTCGGCCGGGAGGCGCTTGTCGGTCATACGGCCCCCTGCTGGTGCAGGCGCTGGATATCGCCGGCGGCATAGCCCAGCTCGGCGAGCAGCGCGTCGGTGTGCTGGCCCAGCGCGGGGATGGCGTCCATGCGTGGCTCGAAGGCGCTGTTGCGCCCCGGCGGCAGCAGGGCCGGCAGGCTGCCGCTGGGGCTGTCGACCTGACGCCAGCGCTGCCGCGCCTGCAGTTGCGGATGGGCCCAGACGCCGGCCATGTCGTTGACCTGGGCGTTGGCGATCTGCGCCTGCTCCAGGCGCTCGATCACCTGCGCCGCAGTCATGCGTGCAAAGGCCTCGAGGATGATCGCGCGCAGCTCGCTGCGGTTGGCCGAGCGCCGCGAGTTGGCGCTGAAGCGCTCGTCGCCGGCCAGCGCGGGCTGCTCCAGCACCTTGTCGCAGAACGCCGCCCATTCGCGCTCGTTCTGCAGGCCGAGCATCACCGTGCCGCCATCGCCGGCCGGGAACGGGCCATAGGGGTAGATGGTCGAGTGCGCTGCGCCCGCGCGTGGCGGCGGCGTGGCCCCCTCGTAGGCGTAGTACAGCGGGTACCCCATCCACTCCACCAGGCTCTCCAGCATCGACACGTCGACGCGGCTGCCGACGCCGGTGCGGCCACGCAGCATCAGCGCCGAGAGCACGCCGGTGTAGGCATACATGCCGGCCGCGATGTCGGCGATGGAGCAACCGGCCTTGGCCATCTCCTCCTCGCCCGGCCCGCCGGTGACGGAGAGAAAGCCGCCCTCGCTCTGGATCAGCAGGTCGTAGGCCTTCTTCTGCTCATAGGGGCCGCCCTCGCCGTAACCGGAAATGTCGCAGACGATCAGCCTGGGGAAGCGTTCGTGCAGGGCCTCGAACGACAGGCCCATGCGCGCGGCGGCGCCGGGCGCGAGGTTCTGTACCAGCACGTCGGCCTTGGCCAGCAGGCTGTCGAGCACCTGAGAGGCATCGTCCTGCTTGAGGTCGAGGGTCAGGCTTTCCTTGGAGCGGTTGGTCCAGACGAAGTGCGAGGCCAGGCCGCTGACGCGCTCGTCGTAGCCACGGGCGAAATCGCCACTGCCCGGACGCTCCACCTTGATCACCCGCGCGCCGAGGTCGGCGAGCTGGCGGGTGCAGAACGGCGCGGCGATGGCATGTTCCAGGCTGACCACGGTGATGCCATCCAGTGGCCGGGGTTGTTGTGCGTTGTTCATGTGCGGTTCCCTGATCCGTAGGGTGGATCGCGCTTCACCGATCCACCGGAAATTCGAAGTGAGCCGTCAGGCCAGGTTGCTCAGGTCAGCGCTGTCGCGCAGGCCCCAGACCCGCTCGATCAGCACGCCGGCCTCATCGCCACTGCGCTTGCCGGCGAAGGCCAGCAGGCGGCGGAACTTGTCTTCCAGCTCGGCGCGGCTGAGGGTGTTGCCGGGGTCGCCCTTGGGCTCGTCGATGGCGCTGAACAGCGTGCGGCCATCGCGGGTGAGCACTTCGACGCGACCCAGCCAGCGCTGCGGATAGGCGATGTCCACCTCGGGGTCCAGGCGCATCTGCACCTTGTCGCGAAACGCCGCCACGGCCGGGTCCTGCAGCGCCAGCTCGGCGAACTCGGTGAGCTGCGCCTTGCCATGCACGGCGATCAGGCCCAGCACGGTGCCCATGGAGAACTTGGCCTGGTGTACGCTCTGCGGCACCTTCACGCGGCCGAGCACGTCGATCGCGCCCTGGTGCACGCGGGCCGTCACCCGCTGGATGTCCTCGTGACGCAGGCGTTCGCGCTGCATCAGCGCCAGCAGGGCATCGGCAGCCGGATGGGTATGCCGGCAGGAGGCGTGGAACTTGAACGAGGTCTCCACCAGCGCCCAGCGCCGCCCGAGGCGATCGGACAGCTTGCGCGGGTCGGCATCACGGGACATTCCCGCCGCCATGCCCTGCTCGCCTTCGAGGATGTTCTGCGCGCCGGTCAAGCCCTGCTCGGTGAGGTAGGCGGCGAGCAGGCCATCGGCCGCTGCCTTGGCCGTGTGCAGCTGCTTGGAATCGGCAGCGTCGCGCAGGAACTCCCAGAGACCGGCGGCCTGGGTGCCGGCGTTGCCCAGCAGATGGATGAACTGCCGCTGGTCGAAATCCAGCAGCTTGCCCACGGCCACGGCGGCCGCCAGGGTGCCGACGGTGGCCGTGGTATGGAAGATGCGGTAGTGCGAACGGCCGAGGAACTCGCCAATGCGGATGCCCGCCTCGTAGCCGGCCACCGAGGCCAGCAGCAGTTCGCGGCCGGACTTGCCGAGGTCCTGCGCCGCTGCCAGCGCAGCCGGGAAGACCACAGTAGCCGGATGCAGCACCGAGCTGTTGTGCAGGTCGTCCTGCTCCACCAGGTGCGAGGACGCGGCATTGACCAGGGCGGCGAAGTACGCCGAGGTGCCCCGGCCGTTGACCAGGATGCGCGCCGGGCCCTCGGCCGGACCCATCTTCTGCGCGTAGGCCTCGAACAGCGGAATCGGTCGCGCACCTTCGCTGGCCAGGGCCGAGCCCAGCCAGTCGAGCAGCAGGTCCTCGGTGCGCTCCAGCACATGCTCGGGCAGGTCGTCGTAACGCAGCTCGGCGAGGAAGGCGGCGAGCTTCTGGGTGTCCGTGCTCATGGTCGGTTCCTCAGAAACTGCGTGGCAGCTCGAGCAGGTGCTCGGCCACATAGGACATGATCAGGTTGGTGGAGATCGGCGCCACCTGGTACAGACGGGTCTCGCGGAACTTGCGCTCGACGTCGTATTCGTTGGCGAAGCCGAAACCGCCGTGGGTCTGCAGGCAGGCGTTGGCCGCCGCCCAGGACGCTTCCGCCGCCAGGTACTTGGCCATGTTGGCGCTGGCCCCGGCGTTCTCGCCACGGTCGTACTGCTCGCAGGCGCGCCAGCGCATCAGGTCGGCCGCCTCCACTTCGATATGCGCCTTGGCGATGGGGAACTGCACGCCCTGGTTCTGGCCAATGGGGCGACCGAACACCACGCGGTCGCGTGCATACTGGCTGGCCTTCTCGATGAACCAGCGGCCATCGCCGATGCACTCGGCGGCGATCAGCGTACGCTCGGCATTGAGGCCGTCGAGGATGTAGCGAAAACCCTTGCCCTCCTCGCCGATCAGACTGCTGGCGGGAATCTCCAGGTTGTCGAAGAACAGCTCGTTGGTCTCGTGGTTGACCATGTTGGCGATCGGCTGCACGGTCAGGCCATTGCCGATGGCTTCGCGCAGGTCGACCAGGAAGATCGACATGCCTTCGGACTTGCGCTGCACCTCGGCCAGCGGCGTGGTGCGCGCCAGCAGGATCATCAGGTCGGAGTGCTGGATGCGCGAGATCCACACCTTCTGCCCGTTGATCACGTACGTGTCGCCCTTGCGCACGGCGGTGGTCTTGATCTTGGTGGTGTCGGTGCCGGTGGTCGGCTCGGTCACGCCCATCGACTGCAGGCGCAGCTCGCCACTGGCCAGTTTCGGCAGGTAGTAGCGCTTCTGCTCGTCACTGCCGTTACGCAGCAGGGTGAACATGTTGTACATCTGCCCGTGGATGGTCCCGGAGTTGCCGCCGCAGCGGTTGACCTCCTCGAGGATCACCGACGCCTCGGCCAGGCCCAGGCCCGAGCCGCCGTACTCTTCCGGGATCATCGCCGACAGCCAGCCGGCCTCGGTCATGGCGCTGACGAAGGCTTCCGGGAAGCCCTTCTCCTCGTCGATCTTGCGCCAGTATTCGGCGGGAAACTCCGCACACAGGGCGCGCACGCCTTCGCGGATGGCATTGAGTTCTTCGTTGTTGCTGGCGTTCATCACAGTTCCTCAGTGAGCCGTAGCCCGGATGCAATCCGGGGCGATTTCCCGGATTGCATCCGGGCTACGAACAATCAGTCGAATTGCACCTCGGCGCGCTGCGCCAGGCCGGCCTCGTTGCCCGCCCACAGTTCGGCATGGCCGACCTCGCTGATACGCCCGCCGACTTCGAAGGGCTGCGGTGCGATCAGCGGACGCAGGCCGCGGTAGGCGATGCGGCGCAGACGCGCCTGCGGGTTGGCGCGGCAGAAGGCGCGCAGGCTCAGCGTGGCGATCAGCGGGCCGTGCACGACCAGGCCGCTGTAGCCTTCGGTTTCGGTGACATAGGGCCAGTCGTAGTGGATGCGATGGCCGTTGAAGGTCACCGCGCTGTAGCGAAACAGCAGCGTGCTGCTCGGCGTCACCGCCTCGCGCCAGTCCCCGGCGACCAGTGGCTCGCCACTGCTGGCCTTGGGTGGACTGGGCTCGCGGTAGACGATGTCCTGTTCTTCGCGGATGGCCAGCTGGCCGTCCTGCAGGTAGTCGTGCTGCACGGTGACGAACAGCAGCGCGCCGGTGCGGCCGTGCTTTTCCTCGATGTGCGTGATGGTCGACACACGACTGGCCTCGCCGCCGACACGCAGCGCCTGGAAGAACTCGATGCGGCCACCGGCCCACATGCGGTTGCGGTCGTCAGCCGGCGGCAGGAAGCCACCGCGCGCCGGATGGCCATCCGTACCCAGGCCGTTCTCGGCCACGGGCTCCTGGAAGAACGCCCAGTGCCAGAGAGGGGGAAGTGCCTCGCCGTGGGCAGGCGTGGCGTCGCCCAGGGTGGCGGCGATGCGCTTGACCAGGTTACGGCTGATCTGGTCGTGGACTTCTTCGCTACGACCAATCCAGGCAGAGAAAGCAGAGTCGCTCATGGTGCAGGGTTCCGGCTCGTTCTTGTGTGGAGCAGAGCATGCAACCCGGCCTGCGTTCAGAGAATCTCCATTTATTTAATCCAGCGTTCGGATATGCTTAACGCCTTCACCACGCAGGGGCGACTTCTAGCCGCGATCCCCGGCCGATCGCTCCCAGCGGACCTTTGCGCCGTCACCGAGGCCACCATGCATTTCGACCTAGCCGACCTGCGCCTGTTCATCCATATCGCCGAGTCGCCCAGCCTGACCCAGGGCGCGCGCCGGGCCTTTCTCTCGCCGGCGGCAGCCAGCGCACGGATCAAGGCTCTGGAGGGCCAGCTGGGCAGCCGCCTGCTGTACCGCGACAGCCGTGGCGTCGAGCTGACCCCGGCGGGCCAGCGCCTGCTGCAGCACGCGCGGCTGATCATGCGCCAGGTGGACTACCTGAAAAGCGAGTTCACCGAATACGGCACCGACGCCGCCGGGCACATCCGCATCTTCGCCAACACCACGGCGGTCACCGAATTCCTCCCCGAGGTGCTGGCCGGCTTCCTCGCCGAGCGCCCCGGGGTCACCGTCGATCTGCAGGAGCGCCTGAGCCGCGACATCGTGCGCGGGGTGCTGGATGGTGCCGCCGACCTCGGCATCATCGCCGGCCCGGTGCAGGCAACGGGCTTGCAGGTGCTGCACTTCAGCACCGACCGCCTAGTGCTGGCGGTGCCCCTGGGCCATGCCCTGGCGCAACGGCAGTCGGTCAGTTTCAGCGACACCCTCGCCTATCAGCACATCGGCCTGCACGAGGGCAGCACCCTGCTGAGCTTTCTGCGCGAACAGGTGGAGAAGCTCGGCGGCACGCTCGCCCTGCGCATCCAGGTGTCGAGCTTCGAGGCCATCTGCCGGATGATCGAGGGCGGCGTGGGCATCGGCATCATTCCCGAGTCCGCCGCACGCCGGCACAGCCGCACCATGCAACTGGCCGTCCTGCAGCTGGACGAGGACTGGGCGGTACGCGAGCGCAGCATGCTGGTACGCGAGCTGGATGCGCTGCCGGGCAGCGTCCGTGCATTGATCGACAGGCTGACCCAGGGCGTCTGACGCCGGGCGGCGCCGGCAGGAACGGCAGGCAAAAAAAGGGCGACCATCAGGTCGCCCGCCCATTCAAGGCATTCCTGAAAAGGAATGCGGAAACGCTTGCACCCAAATCACGCAGGATGATCGGTACGGGCCCAGTGTCGCCCTCACCCACCCGCCTGCCTATTGCACCATGGTCGTATGCAGGCGAACTCGTAGGCGCGAGCCATACTGTTGGCAATCCGTAGTGGTGGATGAGGACACCTTCATGAGCCCCGAGCATCTCGCCCTCCTGCAACAGGCACCGGCCAGCAACAACACCGAGGACATCTGGGGCCGGATGTGTTGCGAGCAGGCCCTGCTGGCGCTGGAGGAGGGTTGCTACGCCGTCGGCGCGGTGCTGGTCAACGAGCGCCAGGAGCTGCTGTGCAGCGGCCGCAACCAGGTGTTCGCCAACGGCTTCGACAGCGCCGCCCATGCCGAGATGAAGGTCATCGACCAGCTCGAACGCCTGCACCCCGAGGTCGACCGCGACGGCCTGACGCTCTACGTCAGCCTGGAACCCTGCCTGATGTGCTACGGCCGCATCCTGCTCGCCGGCATACCGCGCGTGCGCTACCTGGCGCGTGACCAGGACGGTGGCTTCGCCGTGGGCCACGGCCAGCTGCCGCCTGTCTGGGAAAGCCTGGCCTCACGCCTGTCAGTGGCCCAGGCCGAGGTCGCGCCCTACTGGACCGAGCTGTCCGAACTGGCGATTCATCGCCTGCAGAACCGCCAGGCGCTGCGCCAACGGGTGGCCCGGGCCTGGCGCGGCCAGCCATGAGCACTGCCTAGTCCTTGCCCAGGCCATGCTGGCGCAGCTTGTTGGCGATGGTGGTGTGGGACACCCCGAGGCGCTTGCCCAGTTGCCGACTGCTCGGGTGATCGCGGAACAGACGCTCCAGCACCGCCTTCTCGAAGCGACCGAGAATGTCCTCGAGGCTGCCGTCCACCGAGAACTCGCCCAGCGGCTGCGGCGCGCCATAGTCCGGCAGGCGGATGTGCTCGGCCTTCACCGTGCCACCGTCGCACAGCGATACCGCCTGGAACAGCACGTTCTCCAGCTGCCGCACGTTGCCCGGCCAGTGGTAGTGCGCCATGCGTTCGAGGGCCGGCGGCGCCAGCCTGGGCAGCGCGCAACCGATCTGCCGGCTGGCCGAATCGAGGAAGTGCTCCACCAGCGGCGCCAGGCCATCGAGGCATTCGCGCAGCGGCGGGATGTGCAGGCTGAGCACGTTGAGGCGGTGGTAGAGGTCCTGGCGAAACTCGCCACGCGCGCACAGCTCGGAGAGATCGACCTGGGTGGCGCAGATCACCCGCACATCCAGGTACACCTCCTCGTCGCTGCCGACCCGGCGGAAACAGCCATCCTGGAGAAAGCGCAGCAACTTGGCCTGCAAGCGCGGGCTCATCTCGCCGACACCATCGAGAAACAGCGTACCGCCGGCCGTCAGTTCCAGCAGACCGAGCTTGCCTTCCGGCCGCGCGCCCTCGAAGGCGCCGGGGCCATAACCGAACAGCTCGGTCTCGGCCATGGATTCGGGCAGGCCGGCGCAGTTGAGGGCCATGAACGGCGACTGGCCGCGCGGGCTGGCCAGGTGGCAGGCGCGTGCCAGCAGTTCCTTGCCGGTGCCGGTCTCGCCCTCGATCAGCAGCGGCGCATCCAGTGGCGCCATGCGCCGCGCCTCCTTGACCACCGCCGCCATCACCTTCGAGCTCTGGAAGATCGAGTCGAACCCGCGCAGCTCCTGCTTGCGCACATGGTAGATGCGCTCGCCGACGCGATCGGCGCGGTGCAGGGTCAGCACGGCGCCGGCCAGCGCCTCACTGTCGTCATGCTCGTTCTGCAGCGGCGCGATGTCGGCGAGGAACACGTCCCCCCTGATCTTCACGCGCAGGCCGTTGATCCGCGTCTTGTTGGCGCGCACCAGCTCGGGCAGGTCGAAGTCCTCGGCGTAACGCGACAGCGCCATGCCGGGCACCTCGTCCACCCGCACGCCGAGCAACTGCGCGGCACTGCGGTTGGCGGCGACGATGCTGCCGCCCATGTCGATCGACAGCACCGGAAAATCCAGAGCGCCGAGCAGTGCGTTGAGTTCCAGATGGCGCCGCTCGCTGGGCATCAGGCCGACGCGCTTGACGCCGAACACGCCGGGAATCGCCTCGAACTTGGGGCGCAGCGACTGGAATTGCAGGTTGATCAGGTTCGGGCAGTGCAGGTAGATGGCGTTGCCCTGCTCGCCGCCGACTTCACCACGGGCAACGTTGATGCCGTAGTCGACCAGCAGGTTGAGGATGTCACGCAGGATGCCGACACGGTTCTGGCAATGGACCTTGATACGCATGGCGCAGGCTCTTGTGGGTCTTGTTATGGGCCGTCACGCCTGGAAATTCGCCGCGACGGCATATTTTCCGTCAAGAATATGTGACAGTTTCGCGTGACAGCAAGCTGAAAGCCGGCCACCCCACCAAAGTCGTAATCAAAACTTTACGATTTAACCCCCCATCCGCGCGTATCCCGTCTGGCCTGCCCCCTGTTCGGCGGAGCGATCGCAGGCATGCTCTGGTCAAGACAAGAACAACAGCCCCCTGAAGGAGGCAGCGATGAAGAGCACGCAGTACCTGGCCCGAGAACCGGACGACAGTGGCTTTATCCACTACCCCGAGGCCGAGCATCAGGTGTGGAACACCCTGATCACCCGCCAACTGAAGGTGATCGAGAACCGTGCCTGCCAGGAATACCTGGACGGCATCGAACAGCTCGGCCTGCCGCTGGAGCGCATCCCGCAGCTGGGCGAGATCAACCGGGTGCTCGAAGCCAGCACCGGCTGGCGCGTGGCACGGGTGCCGGCGCTGATTCCGTTCCAGACCTTCTTCGAGCTGCTGGCCAGCAAGCAGTTTCCCGTCGCCACCTTCATCCGCACGCCCGAAGAACTGGACTACCTGCAGGAGCCGGACATCTTCCACGAGATCTTCGGCCACTGCCCGCTGCTGACCAACCCCTGGTTCGCCGAATTCACCCACACCTACGGCAAGCTCGGCCTGCAGGCCACGAAAGAGCAACGCGTCTACCTGGCGCGCCTGTACTGGCTGACCATCGAGTTCGGCCTGCTCGACACCCCGGCAGGCCGACGCATCTACGGCGGCGGCATCCTGTCCTCGCCGAAGGAAACCCTCTACGCCCTGTCCGACGTACCCGAGCACCAGGCCTTCGATCCGCTGGAAGCGATGCGCACGCCGTATCGCATCGATATCCTGCAACCGGTGTACTTCGTCCTGCCGGAGCTCAAGCGCCTGTTCGAGCTGGCCCAGCAGGACATCATGGCGCTGGTGCAACAGGCCATGAGCCTGGGCCTGCATGCCCCGAAGTTTCCGCCGAAAGCCGCGTAGGGTGGACATGCCGCCAGGCTTGTCCACCATCGCTATAGCAGTAGCCCGGATGAAATCCGGGATGGCCCTCAGACATCGCCCCGGATTTCATCCGGGCTACGAACAATCAGGAGAACCCCAATGAGTCTTGCCCAAGCCCAGTGCGAAGCCTGCCGCGCCGATGCGCCGAAAGTGTCCGATGAGGAGCTGGCCGAGCTGATCCGCGAGATTCCCGACTGGAACATCGAGGTGCGCGGCGACCACATGGAGCTGGAGCGCGTCTACCTGTTCAGGAACTTCCGCCACGCCCTGGCCTTCACCAACGCCGTCGGTGCCATCGCCGAGGAAGTCGGTCACCACCCTGCCCTGCTCACCGAATGGGGCAAGGTCACCGTCACCTGGTGGAGCCACGAGATGCGCGGCCTGCACCGCAACGACTTCATCATGGCGGCCCGCACCGATGTACTCGCCGCCAGTGCCGAGGGCCGCAAGTGAGCCATTTCGCCGCTGTCGCCCGCGTGCCCGGCGACCCGATCCTCAGCCTGATGGAGGCGTATCGCCTGGACAGCAACCCGGCGCGCCTGGACCTGGGGGTCGGCGTGTACAAGGATGCCCAGGGCCTGACGCCGATCCCGCGTGCGGTGAAGCTGGCCGAGCAGCAGCTGATCGACAGCGAGCGCACCAAGACCTACGTCGGTGGCCACGGTGATGCGGCGTTCGGCGCCCTGCTCAGCGAGCTGGTCCTGGGCGCGGGTTCCGCCCTGCTCGCCGAGCAGCGTGCCGGGGCGACGCAGACCCCCGGCGGCACCGGCGCCCTGCGCCTGGCCGGCGACTTCATCCGCCACTGCCTGCCGGGACGCGGCATCTGGCTGAGCGACCCGACCTGGCCGATCCACGAGACGCTGTTCGCCGAGGCCGGTCTCAAGGTCGGCCACTACCCTTACGTCGGCGCCGACAATCGCCTCGACGTGGAGGCCATGATCGCGGCACTCACCCACCTGCCCAAGGGCGATGTGGTCCTGCTGCATGCCTGCTGCCACAACCCCACCGGCTTCGACCTCGCTCCGCGTGACTGGAAGCGCGTGCTGGAAGTGGTCAAGGCTCGCGAACTGCTGCCGCTGATCGACTTCGCCTACCAGGGCTTCGGCGATGGCCTGGAGGACGATGCCTGGGCAGTGCGCCTGTTCGCCGCCGAGCTGCCCGAACTGCTGATCACCAGCTCCTGCTCGAAGAACTTCGGCCTCTATCGCGAGCGCACCGGTGCCCTGATCGTCTGCGCCGCCGATGCCGAGAAGCTGCTCGACATCCGCAGCCAGCTGGCGTCCATCGCACGCAACCTGTGGTCGACACCACCCGCCCATGGCGCCGCCGTGGTCGCGCAGGTGCTGGGCGACGAGGCGCTCAAGCGCCTGTGGCTGGACGAACTGGAAGGTATGCGTCAGCGCGTCGCCAGCCTGCGCCGCGGCCTGGTCGAAGCCCTGGCACCGCACGGTCTGAGCGAGCGCTTCGCGCACATCGCCAAGCAGCGCGGCATGTTCTCCTACACCGGCCTGACAGCGGTGCAGGTGCAACGCCTGCGCGAGGAGTTCAGCGTGTACATGGTCGGCAGCGGCCGTGCCAACGTCGCCGGACTGGATGCCACGCGCCTGGAGCAGCTGGCCAGCGCCATCGCCCGGGTCTGCGTGAACTGAGTCGGCGGGCGGCGGTCACTATGGCCTGCCGCCTGCCCGCTTCACGGCTATAGTGCGGTCAACGCCATCCACGACGGATTCGCCAATGGCCGTACCCAGCAACATCCTCTTTCGCGCCTACCAGCGCATCATCCACAGCCTGGCCTTCTACCCGACGCTGATCGCCATCGGCTTCTTCCTGCTGTGCGTGCTGACCATGGCCATCGAATATCGCCCCTGGATGATGGCGCTCAAGGAGAATTTCGACATCGGCCTGGTGCGCAACGCGGACAACGCCAGGCTGATCCTCGGCACCCTGGTGGCCGGCATCCTCTCGCTGATGGTGTTCAGCTTCTCGATGGTCATGGTGGTGCTCAACAACGCTGCGGCCTCGCTCTCGCCACGGGTGATTCCGGGCCTGATCAGCAGCAAGGGGCACCAGAAGACCCTCGGCATCTACCTGGGCAGCATCCTCTATGCGCTGCTGCTGATCACCACCATCGAACAGGGCGACAGCGAGCGGGTGCCGAGCCTCGGCGTGCTGATCACCCTGGCCCTGGGCATCACCTGCCTGGGCCTGTTCGTGCACTTCATCCGCTCCATCTCGCAGTCCATCCAGGTCGAGCACATTCTCAGCAATCTCTACGGCGCCAGCCTGGAAAAGCTCGACGCCTGCCAGGCGAACCTGGCCGACCGGGAGCAGCAACCCGAGTGGCCGGACGACAGCGCCTGGGTGACGATCAATGCGCAGCGCAACGGCTACTTCAAGGCCCTCAACGTCAGCGAAGCCAACGCCCTGCTGCGCCGCCACCAGGTGCGCATGACGGTCCTCGCCCACCGCGGTTTCTTCGTCACCGAAGGCCATCCACTGCTGCGCCTGGAGCGCCCGCTGGACGAAGACGTCTGCCAGCAACTGCTCGACTGCTTCGACTTCTTCATCGAGGAGTACGCCAGCACCCACTACTTCTTCGGCTGCCGGCAGATGGCGGAGATCGCCGTGAAGGCGCTCAGCCCCGGCATCAACGATCCGGGTACCGCGATCAAGACCGTCGACCTGCTCAGCGTGCTGCTGAGCAGACGCCTGGCACTCGGCGACCGCGACTTCGTGCCGCTGCCCGACGAACCGCCACGACTGTCCTACCACGAACTCTCGCTGGACCAGTTGCTGCTGCAACTGCTGGGGCCGATTCGGGCCTACGGCGCGGCGGACGTCAGCGTGCTGAGCAGCCTGCTGCAGGCGTTCAAGAACCTGCTGCACCGCCCCTGCAGCCCGGCGCAGCGTGAGGTGCTGCTGTGCCATGCGCGCAGCGTGCGGGACACCGCCGAGCGCCACCTGCTCGAGCGTCGCGAGCGCGAGGAAATCAACGCGTTCATCGCGCGCCTGAACCGCACGCTGCCTGCGGAACAGCGCCCGCTGCTGCCCCTGCCGGATGCCAGCGACGCCCCATGACGGGGCACCAGGCACCATCGAAAAATTGATCGACCGTTTATCAGTAAAAATACTTCATATATATCAATAGGTTGGAAACACATCAGGAAAACCATGGCGTGCTTCATGCTTGCCATCGAGGGCACAGTTCCCTAGGGTAGTTCGCATGTGGTCCCTGATTGCCCCCATCAGTTCGTTGCTGAGCGGGGTCGCGTTACTCCTGCTCGGCAATGGCCTGCTCAACACCCTACTGACCCTGCGTGGCGTCGCCGAAGGCTACTCCACGACGATGCTCGGACTGATCATGTCCGGGTACTTCGTCGGGTTCCTCCTCGGCACCTGGCTGGCGACTCCGCTGGTCCGGCGCATCGGGCATATCCGTGCATTCGCCTGTTGCGCGGCGCTGGCCGCCATCGCCGCCCTGCTCCACCTGCTGCTGATCGACCCGTGGATCTGGCTGGGCCTGCGCGTGCTCTACGGCCTGGCCCTGGTGACGCTGTACATGGTCATCGAAAGCTGGCTCAACGCCCAGGCGGCGAACGAGAAACGCGGCCAGGTGTTCGCCGTGTATATGGCGGTCAACCTCGGTGCCCTGGCCCTGGCCCAGCAACTGCTGCACCTGGCCGACCCGGTGCAGTTCACCCTGTTCGCCATCGCCGCGATTCTGATCAGCGCCGCGCTGATGCCCATCACCCTGACCCGCCAGGCGCAACCGAGCCTGCCGGAAACGCCACCGAGCAACCTGCGCCAGCTGTGGAGCATCGCGCCGCTGGCCATCGTCGCCGCCGGCCTGTCCGGCCTGGCCCTCGGTGCCTTCTGGGGCATGGCGCCGGTATACGCCAGCCTGGCCGGCTTCGATACCCCCGGCGTCGGCCTGCTGATGACCGCGACCATTCTCGGCGGCGCCCTGCTGCAATGGCCGATCGGCATCTACTCGGACCGTCACGACCGCCGCCAGGTGCTGCTCTGGGTCGTGCTGCTGGCCGTCGGCCTGGCGCTGGTCATGAGCCTGCTGCCCGCCGGACCGCTGCTGCTCGGCGCCATCTTCATCTGGGGTGGCCTGGCCTTCGCCATCTACCCCATCGCCGTGGCGCAGCTGATCGACCAGTTGCACAGCGACGAGATCCTTTCCGGCTCCGCCAGCCTGCTGATGGTCAATGGCATCGGCTCGGTCTGCGGGCCGCTTTTGGCCGGCGTGTTGATGGAGCAGCTGGGCGCCACGGCACTGCCGCTGTACTTCGCCAGCACCCTCGGCCTGCTGGCCGCCTACACCCTCTACCGGCTGCGCCATGTCAGCGATCTGGTCAGCGGCGACGCCGCCCACTTCGTGCCCATGCTGCGCACCAGCCCCACGGTGCTGGAGCTGATGCCCGATGCGCCGCCACATGAACACGAACCCATGGAGGACACCCCGAACCCCGTGTCCTGAAGACGTCAACCGGCTGTTTCGGCAAGGCCCCGAGCCTATCCCAAGCAGCCAGAACCCGGCCTGCCGGCCGCTCGCACGAGCCGCGCCGCACTGGCCACTTCTGGAGAAACAACGATGCTATTAGCCACCGACCTAGATGGAACCTTTCTCGCCGGCGATCCCGAGGATCGTCTGAGCCTCTATCAGACCATCGCCGCTCACCCCGAGATCAAGCTCGCCTACGTCACCGGGCGCAGCCTGGAGGCGGTGCTGCCGCTGCTGGCCGACCCGACGCTGCCGCAGCCGGACTACATCATCGCCGACGTCGGGGCGACCCTGGTGCACGGCGACAGCCTGCAGCCGATCCAGCCGTTGCAGAGCCTGGTCGATGCCCACTGGCCCGGTGAGAGCCAGGTCGCCAGCGCCATCGAATCCTTCGGCCTGGAACGCCAGGACGTGCCGCAGGCGCGCCGCTGTTCCTACTTCTGCACGCCCGAGCAGGCGGCCAACCCGGCGCTGCGCGAAGCAGCGGAGCAGCTGGGCTGCGACCTGCTGTACTCCGCCGAGCTGTACCTGGACTTCCTGCCCCGGGGCGTGAACAAGGGCAGCAGCCTCAAGGCCCTGGCCGACTGGCTGGAGCTGAACCATGACCAGGTGCTGGCGGCGGGCGACACGCTCAACGACCTGTCCATGCTCAGCGCCAGCTTCCATGGCGTGTGCGTCGGCCAGTCCGAGGGCGCGCTGCTGGAAGCCACCCGTCATCATTCGCGGACCCTGCACGCCAACCGCCCCGGCTGTGGCGGCATCCTCGAGGCCTTCGCCCACTTCGGCTTCCTCGGCGAGCACGGCATCGCCGCCGAACGTCGCCAGGCAGCACAACCTGGCAAGTCCGAGCTGGTGATGGTCTATCACCGCCTGCCCTACGAGGAATACCGCAACGCCGCCGGCAAGCTGCAGCGTCGCCGTCCCACCTCGCCCAACGGCATCATCCCGACCCTGCTGAGCTTCTTCGGCGACGGCCGCCCCGGCTCCTGGGTCGCCTGGGCCGTGCACGAGGACGACGACGAGCCGTTCGACAGCCACACCACGGTGGATGCCGAGCGCTATCCCAAGCTCACCGCAGCGCGGGTCAAGCTGAGCAAGGAAGAGGTCGACATCTTCTACAAGCGCTTCTCCAAGGAGGCCTTCTGGCCGACCCTGCACACCTTCTGGGAGCGCGCCACCTTCAACGAGGACGACTGGCAGATCTTCCTCAAGGTCAACCGCGCCTTCGCCGAGCGCACCGCGCTGGAAGCCGCCGAAGGCGCCATCGTCTGGCTGCACGACTACAACCTGTGGATGGTCCCGGCCTACCTGCGCGAGCTGCGCCCGGACCTGCGCATCGCCTTCTTCCACCATACCTACTTCCCCTCGGCGGACGTGTTCAACGTGCTGCCCTGGCGCCGGCAGATCGTCGGCAGCCTGCTGCAGTGCGACTACATCGGCTTCCACATTCCGCGCCAGGTGGAGAACTTCGTCGACGTCGCCCGTGGCGTGTTCCCGCTCAAGACCCTGGAACGGCAGAACTGCGCGCCGCGCTTCATCACCTACGGTTGCGCCGTGGGCCTGGAGCGCATGACCACCGCCCTCGACACCGGCACCCGCCAGGTCAAGCTCGGCGCCCATCCGGTCGGGCTGGACATCGACCGCGTGCGCAGCGCCCTGGAGGCGCCGAAGATCAAGGAGCTGATGGGCCAGCTGCGTGAGGAGATGAAAGGCGTCAAGCTGATCCTCTCGGTGGAACGCCTCGACTACACCAAGGGCATCCTGGAAAAGCTCAATGCCTACGAGCGTCTGCTTGCGGACAATCCCGAACTGATCGGCAAGGTCACCCTGGTCACCGTGTGCGTACCGGCAGCCAAGGAAATGACCATCTACGACGAGCTGCAGACGCAGATCGAACAGGCCGTGGGGCGCATCAACGGCCGCTTCGCACGGATCGGCTGGACGCCGCTGCAGTTCTTCTTCCGCAGCCTGCCGTTCGAGGAAGTCAGCGCCTGGTACGCCATGGCCGACGTGATGTGGATCACCCCGCTGCGAGACGGCCTCAACCTGGTGGCCAAGGAGTTCGTCGCCGCCCAGGGCCTGCTCGACGGACGTGGCGTGCTGGTGCTGTCGGAGTTCGCCGGTGCGGCAGCCGAACTCAAGGGGGCGCTGCTGACCAACCCGCATGACCCGGCCGACCTGGCGCAGACCTGCTACCTGGCCCTCAACCTGCCGAAGAGCGAGGCGCAGGCGCGCCTGCGCGAGCTGTTCGATATCGTCTGCTACAACGACATCCGCCGCTGGGGCGAGGAATTCCTCGCCGGCGTGCAGCTCCAGCAGGAGCCCGAGCCGCTGACGCTGGTGAGCTAGCAGCACCAACGGGTGGAGGCCGCGCCTTGTGGCAGGCGCTTCAGCGGCGAGCCTCTCGACTGATCGCGGCTGAAGCCCCTCCCACCGAGCACCGTCGGATAGCTGCTCGTGCAGGAACCGCTTCAGTCTTTCGCGGCTGAAGCGCAATGCCGCGCAGGATGCAATCCCGCGTTCCCGGATTGCACCCTGTCGCCGTCAGCCCTGCTGGCTATCGACCACGCAGTTGATCATCCACGGCACACCGAAACGGTCGGTGAGCATGGCGAAGCGGGTCGCCCAGAAGGTGGCCTGCAGCGCCATCTGCACCTCGCCACCCTCCGAGAGTGCCGCGTACAGGCGCTCGGCCTCGGGCACGTTGTCCACCTGCAGGGAAATCGAGCAGCCCTTGATGCCCTCGTGCGGGTACTGCGGAATGGTGTCGGATGCCATCAGCACCTGGTCGCCCGCCGTCAGGCACACGTGCATCACCCGGTCATGGAACTGTGCCGGCACCTCGCCGGCCTCCGGGCTGTCAGCGAAGCGCATCAGCTCCAGCTTGCCGCCCAGCAGCTCGGCGTAGAAGTTGAAGGCCGCTTCGCACTGGCCGTCGAAGATCAGATAGGCATGGATTTTCATCGATTCTCTCCTCAGTCTTCAGCGCACATGCGTGCGCGAATGCGTTCTTCCTGCTCACGCAATTCGGGGGTGAACTCGGCGCCGAAATCCTCGGCATCGAAGATCTGCCGAATCTCGATGTCGGACTCGCCAGGCATGGGATTGGGGCAACGCTTGACCCAGTCGATGCAGGCCTGCAGCGACTCGACCTGGAAGATCCAGAAACCGGCCACCAGCTCCTTGGTTTCCATGAACGGGCCATCGATCACCGTGCGCTGCGCGCCGGAAAACCGCACCCGCGCGCCCTTCGAGCTGGGGTGCAGGCCTTCGGCGGCCTGGATCACACCGGCCGCCGCCAGTTCCTCGTTGTACTGACCCATGGCCGTCAGCAGCTCCTCGCTGGGCATCATGCCGGCCTCGGAATCTGCGGTTGCTTTGACAATCACCATGAAACGCATCGCCTTTCTCCTTGTTCGAGTCGAATCGCGCGCAGGGCGTCTCCCTACGGCTGACAGTGAACCCTGGGCGGGGTTCTATGCAGTAGTCGAACGGGCAACGGAAGAATCGACAGGCGCCGGAAAAAAATTTCAGCGCACGTTCGACGCTGCGAACCGGCGTCGCCGCCCACCCCACTGAATGAACGCCCGGCGACAGCACGCGCTGCACACCGGACCCAGGCCACTCTAGTACAGGGTCGAGCGATTGGGCGCCCAATTGCCGGGCGCCGTACGGGAGGGATCGATGAACGAGGGTGCGCCCGGCGCACCGACACCGGCTCGGCTCAGACGCGGAAGCGGCTGACCAGCACCTGCAGATGGTTGCCCAGTCGCGCCAGTTCCACCGAGCTGGCCGCCGTTTCCTCGCTGGCAGCGGCGGTCTGTTCGGCGACGTCGCGCACGTTGAGCACGCTGCGGCCGATCTCCTCGGCAACCGCGCCCTGCTGCTCGGCAGCCGCAGCGATCTGCTGGTTCATCGACTGGATGTTGGAGACCTTCTGGTTGATCACCCCCAGCGCCGAGCCGGCCTTGCGCGCCAGCTCGACGCTACCTTCGGTCAGGCCACGGCTTTCCGCCAGCACGCCCGCCACCTGCTGGGTACCACGCTGCAAGGCCCCGATCAGCGCCTCGATCTCCTCGGTGGACTGCTGCGTGCGCCGCGCCAGGCCGCGCACCTCGTCGGCCACCACGGCGAAACCGCGCCCGGCCTCGCCGGCGCGGGCGGCTTCGATGGCGGCGTTGAGCGCCAGCAGGTTGGTCTGGTCGGCAACGGCCTTGATCACGTCCATCACGCTGCCGATCTTCTCGCTTTCCTTCTGCAGCAGGTTCATCGCATCGGTAGAGCGCACCATCTCGCCGGCCAGCACCTCGATCTGTTCGATCGCCTCGTTCACCACCTGGTCGCCCTGGTGCGCCTCGGCGTCGGCATCGGCGGCCGCGAGCGACGCCTGCTCGGCATTGCGCGCCACCTCGTTCACCGTCGCGGACATCTCCTGCATGGCGGTCGCGACCTGATCGGTCTCCTGCTTCTGGCTGTTGACCCCGGCGCTGGTCTGCTCGGTCACCGCCGACAGTTCTTCGGCGGCACTGGCGATCTGGCTCACGCTGTCACGAATGCCACCAATGAGCTCGCGCAGGGACTGGCCCATGCGCTGGACGCCTTGCTGCAGCACGCCGATCTCGTCGCGGCGGGTGCTCGGCGGCAGATCGGTGAGGTCGCCGGAGGCGATGCGCTCCACCACCGCCAGCGTGTCGCCCAGCGGTCGGGTGATCTGCCGGGTGATCAGGATCGCCGAACCGATGCCGATGGCCAGTGCCACCAGCGTGGTGATCAGCTGCATGGACTTGGCGGCGGCCGTGTCGCTGTCACGCTGCAGCACCTGGTTGTGGATGAGCTGATCGCTCAGTTTGACGATTTCGTTGCCGGTCCGGTCCAGTTCGTCACGCGCCGCGATCGCCGCCGTGTTGGCCTGCTGGAAGGCCGTCACCACCGCCCGGTAGCTGTCGAAGCCACGCTGAATGGCCTCGACCTGCGCCGCACTCTCGCTGCCCATCGACACCTCGAGCTGAGCCAGGCTGTCGGCGGTTCGCTGCACCTGGCGAACCACCGCGGCTTCGCTGTCGGCATTGACCTTGGCGGTGTAGCCACGCACCTCGTAGCGCATCAGCTGGATGCCTTCCTTGGCATCACGCATGGCCCGGTAGCGCACCTGCCGCTGCGGGTCGTACTCCGGCATGCGCGCGATCACCGCGTCGAGGGCCTCGATCTCGGCGAAGACTTCACGGGCCAGGCGGCCCATCTCCTGACGCGTCGCGGCGGCGTCGGCGAAGGCGCTGCGCATGGTCGTCAGGGCCTCCTGATAATGGGCGATCTGGCCGTTCTGCTGCTTGAGCAGGCGGATGTTATCGGCCGACCTGAAGTTGCCCATGATGCGCTCGTGCGATGCGCGGTAGAGGTCGAGCGCACGCTGCATCTCGTCTCCCAGCGCCTTGTCGCCGTTGCTCATCACGTAACGCACGCGGTTGACTCTCAGGTCATCGAGCAGGTTGTTGACCTCATTGATCTCGATGACCCGCTGGCCGCGCTCGATGAGGCGGCCGATACCGTCCCAGCCGGTGATCGCCAGAAGCAGGGTAAGCAGAAGCACGAGGCCGAAACTGATAGCGAGCTTGAGGGTGACACTGACATTGCCGAGCCATTTGCTCATGAAATTCTCCGTCCAAGGAATGGGGATTGGATATCCGCTGGAGAATTGTTCTTGTTGCCAGCACGCTAACCACGGCACTCGGAAGTGACTGATCGGTCGACGATATCATGGCGCCACTATTAAGTCATCATTCAACTAGATGACCATATAAGTAGCCTTGGACGGAAATTGATCGAGCGCCCTGCTTCAGCCCAACAGCTGCAGGGCCTCGGCGCTGCACTGCTGGATCCGCGCCCAGTCGCCGTTCTCCACCCACTCGCGCTGGAACATCCAGGTACCGCCCACGCACATGACGTTGGGCTGCTCCATGTAGCGCTGCAGGTTGTCCGGATTGACGCCGCCGGTAGGACAGAAGCGCACGCCACCGAAAGGCCCGGACAGCGCCTTGAGCGCCGCGACGCCGCCGCACAGCTCCGCCGGGAACAGCTTGAAGCGGCGGTAGCCGAGGGCGTAGCCGACCATCAGCTCCGAGGCGCTGCTCACCCCCGGCAGCAAGGGCAAGGGATTGTCCAGCGCCGCCAGCAGCAGCTCGCGCGTGCTCCCCGGCGTGACGATGAACTGCGCGCCAGCGGCGGTAGCCGCCTCCAGCATCTGCTCATCCAGCACGGTGCCGGCACCGACGCAGAGCTCGGGCCGTTCGGCGCGCAGACGACGGATCGCCTCCAGGCCGTGCTCCGAGCGCAGGGTCACTTCCAGCACGCGCAGACCACCTGCCGCCAGGGCATCGGCCAGCGGCAGGATGTCCGCCTCGCGGGCGATGGTGATCACCGGCATGATCCGCGCCTGGGCACAGATGCGGTCGATCTCGGCGATCTTTTCGGCCATGCGCGCGCGCTGGTCTTGGTCGAGGCTGGTCATGTCAGGGGCACCAATGAATTTCGAGAGGGGAATGCAGGAAAGCGCGGATCGGCAGCTCGGCGATCTCACCCGGCAGCAGCGCCGCGCTCAGTGTGTTCAGTTTCGCCTGGCCCTGGATCGCCAGCAGCGGCAGGCGCGCACGGGCCAGTACCGGCAGGGTCAGGGTCAGGCGTTGCGTCGGCTCGCTCGGCGCGAGCATCGCCAGGACGCGACGCGGGCAATCCGCCTGCAGCGCCTGCCGCAGGTGGGCGCTGCCGGGGAACAGCGAGGCGGTATGGCCATCGTCGCCCATGCCCAGCACCAGCACATCGATGTCTGCCATCTCGGCGACGGCGGCATCGGCCAGCTCGGCGGCCTGCTCATGGCTGCCAGCGACCTGATAGAGGCTGAGAAAGCGCGCCTCGGCAGCCGCCCCGCGCAACAGATGACGGCGCACCAGGGCTTCGTTGCTGGCCGCATGATTGACCGGCACCCAGCGCTCGTCGGCCAGGCTCACCAGCACCTGCGCCCAGGGCAGCACCTGCTGCGCCAGCGCCTCGAAGAACGCCACCGGGCTGCGCCCGCCGGACACCACCAGGGTCGCCTGGCCACGCTCGGCAAGCGCCTGGCGCAGTGCAGCGGCAACGCGCTGCGCCAGTGCCTCGGCCAGTTGCCCGGCATCGCCGTGCGCGCAGCCGTTGACCCCCGGCGGCAACGGCAGCTCAGAGATCGCCATACCAGCTCCTCCCGTCGCGAGTGATCAGCGCCACCGCGGCCATCGGCCCCCAGCTGCCTGCCGTGTAGGGTTTCGGCGCTTCGCCCAGACGCTGCCAGCCGTCGATCAGCTGATCGCACCACTGCCAGGCATACTCGATCTCGTCCTTGCGCACGAACAGGTTCTGGTTGCCGCGCATCACCTCCAGCAGCAACCGCTCGTAGGCGTCGGGGATGCGGGCGCTGCGATAGGTATCGGAGAAGCTCAGCTGCAGCGGCCCGCTGCGCAGCTGCATGCCCTTGTCCAGGCCCTGGTCCTTGGTCAGCACCTGCAAGGCGATGCCCTCGTCCGGCTGCAGGCGGATGATCAGCTTGTTGCCGATCAGCTGGCGCTGTTCCGGGGCGAAGATGTAGTGCGGCGGCGCCTTGAAGTGGATGACGATCTGCGACAGCTTCTGCGGCATGCGCTTGCCGGTGCGCAGGTAGAACGGCACGCCGGCCCAGCGCCAGTTGCGGATGTCCGCACGCAGGGCGACGAAGGTCTCGGTGTCGCTCTGCGTGTTGGAGTTCTCTTCCTCCAGGTAGCCGGGCACCGGCCGCCCGTCGCTGCTGCCGGCGACGTACTGGCCGCGCACCACACGCTGGCCGAGCTGCTCGACGCTGATCGGCTCCAGCGCCTTGAGCACCTTGACCTTCTCGTCACGGATGCTGTCGGCGGAGAGGTCGCTGGGCGGGTCCATGGCGATCAGGCAGAGCAGCTGCAGCAGGTGATTCTGGATCATGTCGCGCAACTGCCCGGCCTGGTCAAAGTAGCCCCAGCGCCCTTCGATCCCCACCTTCTCGGCCACGGTGATTTCCACGTGGGAGATATGGTTCTGGTTCCACTGGGTCTCGAACAGGCTGTTGGCGAAGCGCAGGGCGATCAGGTTCTGCACCGTCTCCTTGCCCAGGTAATGGTCGATGCGATAGACGCGGTTCTCGGGGAACACCCGGGCCACAGCATCGTTGACCGCGCGCGAGGACGCCAGGTCGTGACCGATGGGCTTCTCCAGCACCACCCGCGTGCCCTCGGCCAGGCCGACGGCCGCCAGGTTGCTGCAGATGCCGCCATAGACGGAGGCCGGCGTGGCGAAGTAGGCGATCAGCTGATCCTGCGGGCTGACGTGCTCGAGCAGCGCCGCGTAGTCCTCGGCCTTGAGAAAATCCATGCTCAGGTAGTTCAGCCGCGCCAGGAAACGCGAGAGATCGACGTCCGTCAGTTCCTTGGCCGGCACGTGCAGGCGCAGCGCCTGCTCGATGGCGCCCAGGTGGCTGTCCGGGGTCCCGGCCTCGCGGGCCAGCGCCAGGATGCGCGTGCCATCGTGCAGCAAACCGGCACGATCGAGTTGATAAAGCGCGGGAAACAGCTTGCGCAAGGCGAGATCACCCAGGGCACCGAACAGGGCGAAGGTACAGGATTCAAGCTTGATTGCGGCCATGAGATTGTTCTTTTATCAAGATGCGTTAGAAATACCGGTTGATAAGGGTTTTATCAAGGGGAAATATTGTTATAGCAACAACATTATTTTCTAGAACAGAGAAGTCGGTGGAGACCATCGAGCGTCATCAGTAGGATAGGCCGGCTGTCTTACCGCCCGTCGCGATGCCGCCACCCCCGTTCAACCGCCTGTTAGGAGCCCCTATGGACCGCGTGCGCAACCTGCTGGAAAAGATCCAGAGCCGCCTGGACGACCTGAACAAGGCTGAACGCAAGGTCGCCGAGGTGATCCTCTACGACCCCCAGCAGGCCACCCGCTTCAGCATTGCCGCTCTCGCCCAGGCTGCCGGGGTCAGCGAGCCGACGGTCAACCGCTTCTGCCGCTCCTTCGGCGCCAACGGCTACCCGGAACTGAAGATGCAGCTGGCGCAGAGCCTGGCCAGTGGCGCCGCCTACGTCAGCCGTGCGGTGTCCGCCGACGACGGCCCCGAGGCCTACACCCGGAAGATCTTCGGCAGCACCATCGCCTCGCTCGACGCCGCCTGCCAGAGCCTCGACGCACAGCACGTCAGCCGCGCCGTCGACCTGCTGATCCAGGCGCGGCAGATCCACTTCTTCGGCCTCGGCGCCTCGTCCTCGGTGGCGCTGGACGCACAGCACAAGTTCTTCCGCTTCAACCTGGCGGTGTCGGCCCACTCCGACGTGCTGATGCAACGCATGATCGCCTCGGTGGCGCACACCGGCGACCTGTTCGTGATCATTTCCTACACCGGGCGCACCCGCGAGCTGGTGGAGGTCGCCCGCCTGGCGCGCGAGAACGGCGCCTCGGTGCTCGGCCTCACCGCCGCCGGCTCGCCGCTGGCCAAGGCCAGCACCCTGAGCCTGGACATTCCGCTGCCGGAAGACACCGACATCTACATGCCGATGACCTCGCGCATCATCCAGCTCACCGTGCTCGACGTGCTCGCCACCGGCGTCACCCTGCGCCGTGGCGTGGACTTCCAGCCACACCTGCGCAAGATCAAGGAGAGCCTCAGCGCCAGCCGCTACCCGGCGGACGAGGAACCGCTGTAAGGCGTTTGCAGGAGCGTGCCGGCACGCGATCCGTGCCCCCCCCTGGAAAAAGCATCGCCGGCAAGCCGGCCCCTACGACCCGGGTATGTGGCGCTACGCGCAGCGGCTGCGCACCTGACCCGGCCAGCAGCGCTTCTGCTAGGCTGGCCGACTTTTCCGAACCTGCCAGGAAACACACCATGCAAGCCCTGATCACCCTCAGCCGCTTCATCGGCAACACCTTCGCCGTCTGGGTGCTGCTGTTCGCCATCGCGGCCTTCTTCCAGCCCAGCTGGTTCCTGCCGCTGACCGCCTGGATCGTCCCGCTGCTCGGGCTGATCATGTTCGGCATGGGCCTGACCCTCAAGGCTGCCGACTTCCAGGAAGTCGCGCGCCGGCCACTGGCGGTGCTGCTTGGCGTGGTGGCGCAATTCAGCATCATGCCGCTGCTGGCCTGGGCGCTGTGCCAGGCCTTCGCGCTGCCGGCGGAAATCGCCGTCGGCGTGATACTGGTGGGCTGCTGCCCGGGCGGCACGGCCTCCAACGTCATCACCTGGTTCGCCCGTGGCGACCTGGCGCTGTCGGTGTCGATCACCGCCGTGACCACCCTGCTCGCCCCGCTGGTGACGCCCGCGCTGATCTGGCTGCTGGCCTCGGAATGGCTGCCGGTGTCCTTCAGCGCCATGTTCATTTCCATCCTCAAGATGGTGCTGCTGCCCATCGTGCTCGGCCTGGTCGCCCAGCGCCTGCTGGGTGAGCGGGTGAAGACCGCCGTCGAGGTGCTGCCGCTGATATCGGTGGTGAGCATCGTCGCCATCGTCGCGGCAGTGGTGGCCGCCAGCCAGGGCAAGATCGCCGAGTCCGGCCTGCTGATCATGGCCGTGGTGATCCTGCACAACGGCATCGGCCTGGGCCTGGGCTACCTGGCCGGGCGCCTGTTCGGCATGTCGCTGGCACAACGCAAGACCCTGTCCATCGAGGTCGGCATGCAGAACTCCGGCCTCGGCGCCGCCCTGGCCAGCGCTCACTTCAGCCCGCTGGCCGCCGTGCCCAGCGCCCTGTTCAGCGTCTGGCACAACCTCTCCGGGCCACTGCTGGCAACCCTCTACCGGCGCATGGGCCAGGGCACAGGCACGCACAGCGACTGAGCCGAGCACTCGCACCAATCCGGGGCACCTTGCCCCGGACGCGCCGATATGCACAATAATGGCGCACGCGAGGACGACCTCCACACCCTGAGCCCAGGGTGGCTCATCCGGGGACGGCCCCTTCAGTCACCCCTGGAGGCTACATGTCCTGGATCATCCTGCTGCTCGCCGGCCTGTTCGAAGTCGGCTGGGCCATCGGCCTGAAATACACCGACGGCTTCACCCGCCCCCTGCCCACCGCCCTGACCGTCTGCGCGATGCTGATCAGCCTCGGCCTGCTCGGCCTGGCCATGAAGGAACTGCCGCTGGGCACGGCCTACGCCATCTGGACCGGTGTCGGCGCCGTGGGCACGGTGATCGCTGGCATCATTCTGTTCGGTGAGTCGATGGCCCTGCTGCGCCTGGCCAGCGTGGCGCTGATCGTCTGCGGCCTGATCGGGCTCAAGCTGAGCCATTGAACAAGCCGAGGCCAGCCCGGCGGGAGGTGCTTCAGCAGCGCGGCGCCGCCTGCATGACTGCAGCCCCTCCCCCCCTGAATTCAGATCAACGCCAGTCCCCGCGCAGCTCCGCCACCTGCGCCTGCAGCACCTCACGCCTGGCGTCCTGCGCGGCGACGGGCTGGCCCGCCACCAGGCACACCCGCGACCACAGGCGCTTGAACAAGCCCTTGTGCGGGTCACGGCTGAAGAAGCTGCCCCACAGCCCCTGCAGGGCCATGGGGATCACCGGCACCGGGTTCTCGTCGAGAATGCGCTCGACCCCGGCCTTGAACTCGTCGATCTCGCCATCGGTGGTCAGCTTGCCCTCGGGGAAGATGCACACCAGCTCGCCATTGCGCAGGTACTCGGCGATCTTCTTGAACGCCGCGTCGTAGATCAGTAGGTCCTCGTTGCGCCCGGCGATCGGCACCGTACCGGCCGTGCGGAAGACGAAGTTGAGCACCGGCAGGTCGTAGATCCGGTAGTACATGACGAACCGAATCGGCCGCCGCACCGCGCCACCGATCAGCAGCGCATCGACGAAGGACACGTGGTTGCACACCAGCACCGCAGCGCCTTCGTCAGGAATCGCCTCGAGCCCCTTGTGCTCGACCCGGTACATCGAATGCCCGAGCAGCCAGATGAGAAAGCGCATGCTGAACTCGGGGACGATCTTGAAGATGTAGCTGTTGACCGCGATGTTCATCAGCGACACCACCAGGAACAGCTGCGGAATCGACAGCCCGGCGACGCTGAGGAAGAGAATCGCGACGACGGCCGAGACCACCATGAACAGCGCATTGAGGATGTTGTTGGCGGCGATCACCCGCGCCCGCTCGTGCTCCGCCGTGCGCGACTGAATCAGCGCATACAGCGGCACGATGTAGAAGCCGCCGAACAGACCGATGCCGAGGATGCAGCCGAGGATCCACCAGGCCTGGCCATGCCCCAGCAGCGCCAGCCAGTCGTGCGGCGCGGCGCCCTGCGGAAAGCCGCCGGAGAACCACCAGAGCAGGATGCCGAACAGGGTCAGGCCGATGGAGCCGAACGGCACCAGGCCGATCTCCACCTTGTGCCCGCTCATGCGCTCGCACAGCATCGACCCCAGGCCGATGCCCAGCGAGAACACGGTGAGGATCAGCGTCACCACGCTCTCGTCGCCGTACAGCCACGCCTTGGAGTAGGCCGGAATCTGCGTCAGGTAGATCGCGCCGAGAAACCAGAACCAGGAGTTGCCCACCAGCGAGCGCGACACCGCCGGGCGCTGGCCCAGGCCGAGTTTCATGATCACCCAGGACTGGCGGAAGATATTCCAGTCCAGCTGCAACTCCGGCATGGCCGCCGAGGCCTTCGGAATGCCCTGGCTGGCCAGGTAGCCGAGCACCGCCACCCCCACCACCGAAGCGGCGACGATGGGCGCGTAGCTGCTGCTGGCCATCATCACCCCGGCACCGATGGTGCCCGCGAGGATCGCCAGGAAGGTGCCCATTTCCACCAGCGCGTTGCCCCCCACCAGCTCCTGCTCCTGCAGGTGCTGCGGCAGGATCGAATACTTCACCGGACCGAACAGCGCCGACTGCGTGCCCATGGCGAACAGCACGCCGAGCATCAGCGGCAGGCTGTCGAGCAGCACCCCGGCAGCCCCGGCGAGCATGATGAAGATCTCGGCGAGCTTGATCTTGCGGATCAGCGCGTCCTTGGCGAACTTCTCGCCGAACTGGCCGCCCAGCGCGGAAAACAGAAAGAACGGCAGGATGAACAGCAGCGCGCAGAGATTGACCAGCAGATCGCGGTCGACGCCTGTGTTGAGCTTGAAGAGGATGGCGAGAATCAGCGACTGCTTGAAGATGTTGTCGTTGAAGGCGCCGAGCAATTGCGTCATGAAGAACGGCAGGAAGCGCTTCTTGCCGAGCAGGGCGAATTGCGATTGTTGGGTCATCGTCCATGGTCCTCGCGGGGGTTGGTTTGCCCGCACAGGCATTTGACTGCAAATACCCTCCAGAAAGCCACAGCGCAAATGCGAACGCCTTGGCGATCACGCGGAGCCGCAGGGCGAATGTCGCCTCTCACATCCACCAGCACCGTAGGGTGGATGTCGCCCTTTACATCCACCAGAGCGGTGGATCGCTGAAGCGTGCCCCATCCGTGCACGGCCCGAAAAACGAGCAAAAAAAACGGCAGCCCAATCGGGCTACCGTTCTCGAACTCGGAGAAAACGTCAGCGCCTCGCACTGACTACAACCTCACCTGCATTCCCTGAGGAATGCAGGCGCAGTCTGACAAAAGCCCGGGGCAACGTCCGTTTAGCTTTGTTAACTGCCTGCAAAGAAATGTAAACGATGGATGACTGGACAGTCCGCCGCGCGGCACAATCGCGGCCATGAATGCCTACCACCCCGCCTGCTGCAGCCCGCTCGACGACCACGACCCACTGCCCCGCCCGCTGGCCGGTGCGCAGCTGATCAGCACGCGCTTCGACCCCACGCAGCTGGCCGCCGACGACTTCCCCCGCTGCGCCATCGCGCCAGTGCGCGGCGTGGCCAAGCGCCAGGCCGAATACCTGGCCGGTCGCCTCTGCGCCCGCGAAGCCCTGCGCCGCGTGACCGGCAACGCCCAGGTGCCGGCCGTCGGTGACGATCGTGCGCCGCAGTGGCCTTCAGGCGTCGCCGGCTCGATCACCCACGGTGACAACTGGGCCGCCGCGCTGGTCGCCCCGCGCAATCGCTGGCGCGCCCTGGGCCTGGACGTGGAGCGCCTGCTGCCGACGGAGCGCGCCCTGCGCCTGCAGGGAGAGATTCTCACCGAGGCCGAGCTGCAGCGCCTGCAGCCTCTGGACGACGCGGCCCGCGCCCTGCGCATCAGCCTGACCTTCTCGCTGAAGGAAAGCCTGTTCAAGGCGCTCTACCCGCTGACCCTGACGCGCTTCTATTTCCACGACGCCGAGCTGCTCGAAGCCGATCACGACAGCGCCCGCCTGCGCCTGCTGATCGACCTGCACCCGGACTGGCGCACGGGCGCCGAGCTGGAGGGCCAGTTCGCCCGGTTCGACGACAGGCTGCTCAGCCTGGTCGCCGTGGCAGCCTGAGCGCCCTACTCCCCCTGACGCCGTGGCCACACCAGGCTGAAGCGCGCACCGCCGAGGCTGTCGCTGCAACCGATCTGCGCCCGACCGCCATGCCAGTAGATGATCCGCCGCACGATGGACAGGCCGAGGCCGTGCCCGCCGGAGGCCCGCGTGCGACTGTCGTCGAGACGCAGGAAGGGGCTGAACAGGCGCTCCCAGGCCTCTTCCGGCACGCCCGGACCATCGTCCTCGACATCGATCCGGCAGCGTTTGTAGCCCACCTGGCAACTGATCAGCACACGCCCCTCGGCATGACGCATGGCGTTGCTCACCAGGTTCTGCAGGGCACGGTGCAGGTAGCGCGGTTCGGCTTCGACCCAGCACACCCCGCCCGCCTGCACGCTGAGCACCGCGCCGCACTCCACGCGCACCCGATTGCTCAGCGGCGCCAGCTCGTCAATCACCTGGTCGATCAGCGCCTTGAGCTCCACCTGCTGGAAGTTCAGCGCCGGCGAGCCCTGCTCCAGGCGCGCGTAGGTGAGCATCTCGTCGACCAGCTTGTCGAGGTCCTGGATGTCGCTGTCCATGCCCTCCATGTACGTGCTGCGCGCCGCCTCGTTCGGCGCATCGGCGATCATCTCCAGGCCGAAGCGCAGGCGCGCCACCGGCGTGCGCAGCTCGTGGGACACCGCCCGCACCAGCTCGCGCTGGGTACTCAGCGAAGTCTGCAGGTGCTCGGCCATGGCGTTGAAGCTGCTCGCCAGGCGCCCCACCGAGTCGGCGCCACGCGCCGGCACGCGGGCATCCAGGCGGCCACTGGCAATCCGCGTGGCGGCGCCCTCGAGCCCGCGCAGGCGCTGCTCCAGGGAGCGCACCAGCAGGTAGACGATCAGGCCGATCAGGCTCAGCCCCAGCGCGCCGATCAGCACCAGCAGCTGCGGCGGATAGGGATTCATCTGGTACAGCGGACCGATCTCCAGCACCCAGGGCGTGTCGACGATGCCGGAGAAGACATAGATCGAGTCACCACCCTTGCCCAGCGCCATCACCGTGTCGCCCTCGTCGATCCGCCGACGCTGGTCGAGATCGATGCTGGCATCCTCCAGCTGCACCAGTTGCAGGTCGAAGCCGAACTGCTTGTCCTCCTTCAGCTCGGCCAGGCGGCGCGGCTGTTCGTCCACCGGATAACGCACCAGTTCGTCGATCAGCAGGTAGTTGGTGGCCCGCGCCAGCTGCTCGCTGACCTGCTGGATCTCGCCGGTCAGCAGCAACGGCTGCTTGCCGTCGAGCAGGCCATAGACCCTGGCCGAGTGCGGCCCGGTCTGCTGCACCAGCACGTGGCCGCGCTGCAGGCGATTGCGCTCGCGGCTCTCCAGCGCCACGTCGCTCATCGCCTGCAGCTCCAGGGGAATACCGAGCAGCCGCGACCACACGACCAGGGCGCGCCGGCGCTCCACCTCGTTCATCGGCAGCAGGTTGTCCGCCATCAGGCGAAAGGTGCCGCGCGCCAGGCTTTCACGGTACTGGTCGGCGCGCACCTCGTTGACCAGGTGCAGCGCGCCGACGCCAAGCAGCGCCACCAGCACCAGCGCGGCGAGCATGCCGCCGTAGATACGCAGGAAGATCGAATTCATGGGCGCCCGGTCAGTTGCGCACGACGGGCGCCGCGTCGCCGTGCGGCAGCGCCTCGGCGGCTTCGGCGACGAACAGGTAGCCCTTGCTGCGCACCGTCTTGATCAGACGCGGGTGCATGGGGTCGTCGCCGATCTTCGGGCGGATGCGCGAGATGCGCACGTCGATGGAACGGTCCTGGCCGTCGTACTCGATGCCGCGCAGGGCGTTGAAGATCTCCTCGCGCGAGAGGATGCGCCCGGCGTTGACCGCCAGCAGCCAGAGCAGGTCGAACTCGGCGCTGGTCAGCTCGATGCCCTGCTCGCCGAGCCAGGCCTCGCGCATGGCGCTGTCGATGGCCAGCGGGCCGAACTGCAGGCGTCGTGGCTGGCCTTCGTCGCGCTCGCCCTCCGCGCCTTCGCGCCTTCGCAGCAGCGCCCGGATGCGCGCCAGCAACACACGCGGGCGCACCGGCTTGCACACATAGTCGTCGGCGCCCATCTCCAGGCCCAGCACCTGGTCCATGTCGTCGGTGCGGGCGGTGAGCATCAGGATCGGCCCCTTGTAGCCCGCACGCACCTTGCGGCAGATGCTCAGGCCGTCTTCGCCCGGCAGCATCAGGTCGAGGATCACCAGGTCCGGCTGCTCGGCGAGAATGCGCGCGGCGGCACGGGCGCCGTCGGCCTCGATGGCCACGCGCAAGCCGTTGCCTTCCAGATACTCGCGGGTCAACTGCGCCAGGCGTTGGTCATCCTCGACGATCAGAATCTGCCACGCTTCTTGTTCCACACCCTATCCCCTTTCGCATGCCGGCCAGTGCCGCAACCACAGCGGCCATTCTAGGGGTTGTCAGCACCTCGGTGCGAGCGGCAAACCAGGCTCCTGCGCCGCACGCCAGGCGCTAGCACAGCACATGCCAAGATCACTACATATAGTGTTAGTCTGTGCGGCACCGGGCAGCTTCGCCAACGCGTGCAGATCCTTCCGTCAGGGGCGACGAACGGTCATCGGCAGCCAGAGCCAGAGAACACGGGCGCTTGGCCCGGCACACCCACAAGGCACTCACATCTTATCCACAGGTTGTTCTTTTCCCGGCGCCTTGCAATGCCTCAAACAGCGCACTATCTTGTATCCCCATCGCGCGACACCCACCAGATGTTGGGTCACAACGAAAAACTGGACACTACAAGAACGCATCGCGCAAGCCCTTTTCACAGGGTTTTCCAGGTATTTCGTTCAAACGTTTTGCACGACCCGGGCCTGACCCGGGTCATGGCCACGCCGCATCGCTCGACGATACGCGTGAGCAGGTCAGACAGTGAACAGATTCAGCTGTCGACCACTATATGTAGTAGGTGAGGTGCCGTAATGCCTCGCCAGACTTATGCGCCAGGACGGCACTTCAAGTCGTGCCCACCCTGCCAGCTCTTGCGACACCCCGTGCCCGGCCTCGCCTGCCGCGTGCGGAACAGTTGTTAATGGAATGAACGGCGGACAAGGCGCGGCATCTACTGTCGTGACGTCCAACCAGAAAATTACAGAACACGGAGATCTCCATGCATACCGACACCACTCGCGAGAACCCGCAGGCCGTGGCGCCGCAGGCCGCCGATTCCTCCCAGGATCTGGCAGCCACCGCGCCCGGCCAACTGCGCGTGATCAAGCGCAACGGCACCGTCGTCCCCTACACCGATGACAAGATCACCGTTGCCATCACCAAGGCGTTCCTCGCTGTGGAAGGTGGCACCGCCGCCGCCTCGTCGCGTATCCATGACACCGTCGCGCGCCTGACCGAGCAGGTCACCGCCACCTTCAAGCGCCGCATGCCGTCCGGCGGCACCATCCACATCGAAGAGATCCAGGACCAGGTCGAACTGGCCCTGATGCGCGCCGGCGAGCAGAAGGTCGCCCGCGACTACGTGATCTACCGCGAAGCCCAGGCCAACAAGCGCAAGAGCGCCAACGCCGGCAGCGACATCGCACAGCCGCACCCGAGCATCCGCATCACCACCGCCAGCGGTGAACTGCAGCCGCTGGACATGGGCCGCCTGCAGACCATCATCCGCGAAGCCTGCGAAGGCCTGGCCGAGGTCGACGGTTCGCTGATCGAGCGCGAAACCCTGAAGAACCTGTACGACGGCGTGGCCGAGAAGGACGTCAACACCGCCCTGGTGATGACCGCCCGTACCCTGGTCGAGCGTGAGCCGAACTACAGCTACGTCACCGCCCGCCTGCTGATGGACAACATCCGCGCCGAGGCCCTGAGCTTCCTCGACATCACCACCAGCGCCACTCACCACGAGATGGCCGACCTGTACGCCAAGGCCCTGCCGGCCTACGTCGACAAAGGCGCCGAGTTCGAACTGCTCGACCCGAAACTGAAAGAGTACGACCTGGAGAAACTGGGCCGCGCGCTGAACCACGAGCGTGACCAGCAGTTCACCTACCTCGGCCTGCAGACCCTGTACGACCGCTACTTCATCCACAAGGACGGCATCCGCTTCGAACTGCCGCAGGTGTTCTTCATGCGCGTGGCCATGGGCCTGGCCATCGAAGAGCCGAAGAACCGCGAAGAGCGCGCCATCGAGTTCTACAACCTGCTGTCCTCGTTCGACTACATGGCGTCGACCCCGACCCTGTTCAACGCCGGCACCCTGCGTCCGCAGCTGTCCTCGTGCTACCTGACCACCGTGCCGGACGACCTGTCGGGCATCTACGGCGCCATCCACGACAACGCCATGCTGTCCAAATTCGCCGGCGGCCTGGGCAATGACTGGACCCCGGTGCGCGCGCTGGGCTCCTACATCAAGGGCACCAACGGCAAGTCCCAGGGCGTCGTGCCCTTCCTCAAGGTGGTCAACGACACCGCCGTCGCCGTCAACCAGGGTGGCAAGCGCAAGGGCGCGGTCTGCGCCTACCTGGAAACCTGGCACATGGACATCGAGGAATTCCTCGAGCTGCGCAAGAACACCGGTGACGACCGTCGTCGTACCCACGACATGAACACCGCCAACTGGATTCCGGACCTGTTCATGAAGCGCGTCTTCGAAGACGGCAAGTGGACCCTGTTCTCCCCGAGCGAAGTGCCGGACCTGCACGACCTGACCGGCAAGGCCTTCGAAGAGCGCTACGAGTACTACGAAGCCCTGATCGAGTACGGCAAGATCAAGCTGTACAAGACCATCCAGGCCAAGGACCTGTGGCGCAAGATGCTCTCGATGCTGTTCGAGACCGGCCACCCGTGGCTGACCTTCAAGGACCCGTGCAACCTGCGCAGCCCGCAGCAGCACGTCGGCGTGGTACACAGCTCCAACCTGTGCACCGAGATCACCCTGAACACCAACAAGGACGAGATCGCCGTCTGCAACCTGGGTTCGGTCAACCTGGTCAACCACATCGTCGACGGCAAGCTGGACATCGAGAAACTCGGCCGCACCGTCAAGACCGCTGTACGCATGCTCGATAACGTCATCGACATCAACTACTACAGCGTCGACCAGGCACGTAACTCCAACTTCAAGCACCGTCCGGTCGGCCTCGGCCTGATGGGCTTCCAGGACGCCCTGTACCTGCAGCACATCGCCTACGGTTCCGATGCCGCCATCGACTTCGCCGACAAGTCGATGGAAGCCATCAGCTACTACGCCATCCAGGCTTCCTGTGACCTGGCCGACGAGCGCGGCAGCTACAGCAGCTTCGAAGGTTCGCTGTGGAGCAAGGGCATCCTGCCGCTGGACTCCCAGCAACTGCTGATCGAAGCCCGTGGCCAGAAGTACATCGACGTCGACCTCTCCGAGTCGCTGGACTGGGCGCCGGTGCGCGAGCGCGTGAAGAAAGGCATCCGCAACTCGAACATCATGGCCATCGCGCCGACCGCGACCATCTCCAACATCATTGGCGTGTCGCAGTCCATCGAGCCGACCTACCAGAACCTGTACGTGAAATCGAACCTCTCCGGCGAATTCACCGTGATCAACCCCTACCTGGTACGCGACCTGAAGAACCGCGGCCTGTGGGACCCGGTCATGGTCAATGACCTGAAGTACTACGACGGCTCCGTGCAGCAGATCGAGCGCATCCCGCAGGACCTCAAGGACCTGTACGCCACCGCGTTCGAAGTGGAAACCAAGTGGATCGTCGACGCCGCCAGCCGCCGCCAGAAGTGGATCGACCAGGCGCAGTCGCTGAACCTGTACATCGCCGGCGCTTCGGGCAAGAAGCTGGACGTGACCTATCGCATGGCCTGGTACCGTGGTCTGAAAACCACCTACTACCTCCGTGCCCTGGCCGCCACCAGCACCGAGAAGTCCACCATCAACACCGGCAAGCTCAACGCGGTATCCGCCGGTGGTGACGACGGCTTCTCGGCCAAGGCCCAGGCCCCTGCCCAGCAGGCCGCCCCGGCTCCGGCGCCAGTACCCAAGGCCTGCGCCATCGACGAACCCGACTGCGAAGCTTGTCAGTAAGGCTGACGCGTGGATCTGAGCGGCATTCGCGGCGTTACCTGCTAGAGCGGCCCCCATCACGTACATGCGTACGCTCAGGGGCTCCACTCCAGCAGGTGCCTTGCGACTACTCGCTCAGCTGCACGCTCGAAGGTCTGATGCAGTTCTAGAGCAAAGCATCATTAAGTCCCCTCTCCCGCTTGCGGGAGAGGGTCAGGGAGAGGGCAAGGCTCTTCCGTAGGAGCGGTTTCAGCCGCGAAGCTCGCGATTGGAGCCGCTCCTGCAGAACCAACCCTCCCCACCAATTCCCGCCCTCCTCCTCCGGGTCGAGCGGCAACGGTCAGCCAGCAATCCACCGCCTGCTGACCAGCGGTACCCGATCACCCTTGCGCGCACCACGCAACGGAACATAATTCAAATTATCTGTATATCCATACAGGCCGGTACATTCACCGGCCCTCACGCAGGAGTCAAGCCATGCTGAGCTGGGATGAATTCGACAAGGAAGACGGCGCCGAAGCAGTCGCCGCAAGCAAAGCCACCGCACAGAGCGCCAGCACCAACTTCGACAAGCTCGACAGCGAAGCTGCCGGCTCGGTCGAAGAAGCACGCGCCGTTGACGCCAACGACTCCGACGCCGTCGCCCGCGCCAAGAAAGCCCTGAACGACCTCGACATCCAGGAAGGCCTGGACGACCTCGAAGGCGCCGCCGCGCGCGTACAGGTCGGCGACAAGCAGATGATCAACGCCCGCGCCGACCTCAACCAGCTCGTACCCTTCAAGTACGACTGGGCCTGGCAGAAGTATCTGGATGGTTGCGCCAACCACTGGATGCCGCAGGAAGTGAACATGAACGCCGACATCGCGCTGTGGAAATCCACGGACGGTCTCAGCGAAGACGAGCGCCGCATCGTCATGCGCAACCTCGGCTTCTTCTCCACCGCCGACAGCCTGGTTGCCAACAACCTGGTCCTGGCCGTGTACCGCCTGATCACCAACCCCGAGTGCCGCCAGTACATCCTGCGCCAGGCCTTCGAGGAAGCGATCCACACCCACGCCTACCAGTACTGCATCGAGTCGCTGGGCATGGATGAAGGCGAAATCTTCAACATGTACCACGAGATCCCGAGCGTCGCGAAGAAAGCCTCCTGGGGCCTCAAGTACACCCGCTCGATCTCCGATCCCAAGTTCCAGACCGGCACCCCGGAAACCGACCGCCAATTCCTGCGCAACCTGATCGCTTACTACTGCGTACTGGAAGGCATCTTCTTCTACTGCGGCTTCACCCAGATCCTGTCCATGGGCCGCCGCAACAAGATGACCGGCACCGCCGAGCAGTTCCAGTACATCCTGCGCGACGAATCCATGCACCTGAACTTCGGCATCGACGTGATCAACCAGATCAAGATCGAGAACCCGCACCTGTGGGATGCCCAGATGAAGGACGAAGCGACCCAGATGATCCTGCAGGGCACCCAGCTGGAGATCGAATACGCGCGTGACACCATGCCGCGCGGCGTGCTGGGCATGAACGCGGCGATGATGGAGGACTACCTCAAATTCATCGCCAACCGCCGCCTGACCCAGATCGGCCTGAAGGAAGAGTACCCGGGCACCACCAACCCCTTCCCGTGGATGAGCGAGATCATGGACCTGAAGAAGGAGAAGAACTTCTTCGAGACCCGAGTGATCGAGTATCAGACTGGTGGGGCGTTGAGCTGGGATTGATTCCTGGGTCTGGACCGTTAGGAACACTCAAAAGCGCTTTGCCTGGATATGGATGTTCAGCCTAGCGAGAGAAAATGAAAGCCCCGCCTCGTGCGGGGCTTTTCTATTCCACGATCCAGCCAATCAACGATATTTCGATATGACGAGTATCAAAAGGCATGCAGTGCACAACAGGTGGCAGATCAAACCGATGATTGAAAGGGGCCATGCCTCAGGTACGAAAGACCGCTGAAACACGCCCTGTTCAAGCTACTCATTCAGCCCATACAGAATGTCTGCAGTGGGAATCTGCAGGACGCCTGAACGGTACGATTTGAAGCCATAAGCCGTAGCTGTATACACGCAGGGAACGAACTGCTTGCCCTGTAGAACACGCCGCAACTCATCACCCTTCAGCGCACGCATACTTCGCCCGCCATTGAGGCTTTCATAGAAACTTAATGCCGACCTGTATACCCAGGTATCGCCATGCCGCACCGCTTGAGTGACCGGAACCAAACCGCTGGCTGAATATTGATCGGCTTCATGGTCCATGGAAACTTCACCACCCTCGAGCGAACAGCGAAGCATGCTGCTTATAGGGCGTTTGTTTTGTTCAAAGACATTCAAAAAATTGACAGTCGATGAAAAGCTCACTTCATACAATGATGTATTCCCCTCACGACTACCCTTAAAATAACCAAGCTCCGCAGGAGGTGAATCGTAATTTCTTGCACACCCTAGAAAGAGCAGCGCAACAACCAGCCAAAGACATTTAGACAAGACAGCCACCGTCTATATAACTAATGATGGACTCGAATAGGATATCAGCGAGTAGCCGGACAATTCCTAACTGCGGATGAAAAGAGCTTCATCCACCCGACGCAGGAATACCTGCTCGCGTAATTTGTAGGGTGGACAACGCGAAGCTTGTCCACCAAGGTTCATGCCATCGTCAAAGCGAGTAGCCCGAACCATCGCTGATGGTGGATGAAAAGAGCGTCATCCACCCTACGCCAGCAGACTACGCAGAGCGTCACAGCCGGGCCACCACACCGCAGCCCTGAAAGCTATCGGGCGGCCATGGTTGTTGATGGAGAAACACTGCAGCACACTAAACACTCATCGTAAGGAGACGACGAAAGTGCAGGACACGCCCGGCCAAATCCCCTTGATCATCCTCGACGTTCAGGACGCCATCGATCAGCCCGTCTGGAATGACAAAAGTCACCCCGATTACCTGTCCGTCATCCAACGCCTCCTGCAATTCTGGCGCTCGAACGGCTGGCCAGTTCTTCACGTAAAGCACGATGAAAAGACGCCCACCTCCAGCTATTACCTTCATGGCCCCTGGAATGGCATCAAAAAGGAAGTCGCGCCGACAGAGGGCGAAGCCGTCATCATCAAGAATGAAAACTGCGCATTCATAGGCACCCGGCTGGATGCTGTTTTAAAAGGAATGCAAGCAAAACGTATCGTTCTAACTGGCGTTGTGATCCATAACAGCATGGATGCCACGGTCCGCGCCGGAAAAGCACTCGGGTACACCATCATCCTCCCTTCGGATGCCACGACCGCGGTACCTGTCATTGGACCAGATGGGACCGGCTGGGATGCCTCGACCGTTCATGCGCTGACGCTGGCCATACTGGGCGCCGAATATGCCGAGGTCATGTCATCAGACACGTTGATCACACAACTCAGCCAATGACGTGGCAGGGAGTAGCCCGGACAACCGCTGCTGGTGGATGAAAAGAGCGTCATCCACCCTACGGTCTGAACGCGGGGTTCGACCTGTAGGGTGGACAACGCGCAGCTTGTCCACCATGGTTCTGGCATCACCCGCGCTCAAGGATGAGCCGCCATGCCCAATTACCGACGCGCCCGCGTTCCCGGTGCCACTTACTTTTTCACCGTCAACCTGCACGATCGTGGCAGCGATCTGCTGATCCGCGAAATCGACCTGCTGCGCGAAACGGTACGCGCCACCAAAGCGCGCCATCCCTTTCATATCGATGCCTGGGTGGTGCTACCCGAGCACATGCATTGCCTGTGGACACTCCCGCCAGGCGATGCCGACTTCGCCCGGCGCTGGAAGGTGATCAAGTTCGCCTTCAGCAGGCGCTTGCCCAGCACTGAAACACTCAACGCCAGCCAGCAAAATCGTCGCGAACGGGGCATCTGGCAACGACGTTGCTGGGAGCATCTGATTCGGGACGAGCGCGACTACCAGCACCACTTCGATTACATCCACTACAACCCGCTCAAACACGGCCATGTGCAACGGCTGGTGGACTGGCCCTATTCGAGTTTCCATCGGGCAGTGGCGGAAGGTATTTACCCTGCAGATTGGTGCGCTGTGCCGGAGCAGGTCGAGGAGAACTATGGTGAATGAGCTACCCGCTGGTGGATAAGAAGACCTCATCCACCCTACTGACTAACGGGCGGCCAAAAGCGAAGATTTTGGACGTCCAGCGAACGCAGTGGTGACCGTTGAGCGCATTTCTAGGCGTGCCTACGCTTTATATTCACTGTCGCCAACCATGGTTACGTACCCGCTAGACCAGTGATCTTTGTCGAGTTCATATAGATCAATGTAAAAGCCTTGTTCTTGGTCGGTGATGTCTGGATCGATTATTTCCGGGTATTTGCAGAAACCAGGCTGCATAGATAAGCGCTTGATCGCAGTCTCTGCCGCGTCGTATGAACTGTAGACACCAATGAATAAAACACTTTCCTCACCAGAGGGGAGAATGTGCATGTGCTGTACAACGTGTACGCTCTTCATAAACGCCTAACGTAGAGGTAAAGGGGCCGGGGCGCGTAGTGCGGAGGGAACCCAAACGCAGCTTTTGTAGTGGTCCACTTGACCGCCATGTCGGACCACAGGCTCACTGCTCATCCTCTGGTCGAAGTGGCGAGTATGACCAGTTGAATGACGAAATTATGTCCAGGGCAAAGTGATCAAGCTCCGCTCGGTAGTGATGCTCATGTGGAACGGGAACTGATGTGGTGCCCTTACTGAAGCCAAGTGATTGCAGCGCAGCTGAGAACTGCTCAATCGGGCCATAGGCGAACAGTTGATCGTGACGATCCCAGACGATAGTGCCTTTGTCACTCGGGGAGTGCGCCCAAATGTCAAAACGGGCATCCCCTGAGAGAAACTCACTGAATTGAGCCAAGAACCCTTTAACTTCCGCGAGAGAAAGCGCCTCGCTTTGATAGCGCCCAGCCTCCGCTTCCCCTCGCGGTGTATGAAGCACATAGAGCAAGTAATACGGGGGCTCCATACACTCGACCATGCGCTCAAAAATAGTTGGGTCGCTACCTGGGACTCCCGCAACGATGCGATCACCAGCGCTAAAGACGGGAGCGTAAGAATGGGCAACCCATTCTCCATTTACCAAGTGTCCGAGTCGATACATGAATGGCCTAACGTTTGGTTAAGGGTACGGCTTTGGCGAGTAGCCGAACACTCGCTGTTGGTGGATGAAAAGAGCGTCATCCACCCTACAGACTATCGTCCCGTGTAGCAGCAAATGACCGACACTAAGCGCACTCCCAGTGTTCGCCAGTGCGCTCAGCCGTCCTCGTCGGAATAATCGTGAATCAGTACGCATTGCTGCTGGTGAGGACAGAGGTGTGCAAGACATTGCACATAGGTGGCGGGTTAGGATCATGCCGTTCAACAGGGAGCTACATTCATGAGCGGAAAACCGGCGGCTCGCCAATCTGACCCAACCTCTTGCCCTCTGCCAGGTCACGGCAACAACCCTGTCGCAACTGGCTCTCCCAACGTAATCTTCGATGGCCTTCCAGCAGCCAGAATGGCTGACACCACAGCATGTGGTGGCTCAATTGTAGGCGCTGTTTCCAACACGGTATTCATCAATGGTATGCCGGCCACGACAATAGGGAGCACCACCAATCATGGCGGCGTTATCGTCGGCGGCTCCGGGACGGTAATCATCGGAGATGCAGTGGTTCAATCCGCATTTGCCACACCAGCCAATCTCGCCTTCGCTGCGACGCAGGCACTTCTGGCGAACAGTCGAAGCGCCCCTGCCCCGGCTGCCGCATTAGCCAGCCATTTTGTCGCACCCGCTCAGACGCCACCGCCTGCGACAGCTCCCGCTGATCCACTGAGCGCTGCGACGGCCATCCTCGATAGCTTCCAAAATCAGCAAACTACGGCCCGCGTCTTCAACGACCCAGCCAATCCAATAGGGACTGCCGCCGACCCGTTCGAGAAAAGCAAAATCACCGATCAACTGCGAACACGGGTAGCCAAGGCGCATGGTCAGCAGCCGACATCCCAAAGCAGAATTGCCGCCTATCCCAATCAGCAAGACACGAGCCTGTGTGGCCCCGCTGCTTTTTTCTATGCCTTATTGATGGACAGGCCCGACCTCTACGCCCAAACGATTACCGAGCTGTGGGAAACGGGGGAAACCACAATTGGGCAGCTGCATATCAAGCCCAGCTATGACTGTCGTAATCCTTCCAATTTCAGCGATAGCACCGAAGGCGACCGAATATCCGCGATTGACTGGATATCTCTAGCCAGCCTGCGGGATAGTGAAAATGCCTTTATGGATTACGACTCTCCGAGCGACCAGGTCGCAGGTATCACTCTTCCGAGCAAACTCAAATCTTGGTTCGTCCAGGCCGGTGCGACGGTCCTTTTCGACAATATCCAATTTCGCTGGCACATCAACCAAGCACAGTTCATGGAGCTCCTGAATCACTTGGGGCCGCATAGTCATGTCACCTCGCTCGTGTGTGCCACGATGGTCGAAGGCGGTATGGGCGTGGGCAAAAATCATTGGATCGCATGGGAGCAGGCGCCCCAGACACACAGCGGAACTATCACCAGCGGAACGAACCCAAGCGAGCTAATCAGCAACTCGAGTCTGTTTTCCTGGGGTTACGTCGGACACCAGGTGCGCCGCGGCTATACGCTTTCTCAATTGCTGACCGATATCTTCGGGGGTTTGGTATTTAGCCGAATCCCCTGAGCCAAATTGAAAGGACTCATATGCTGCGAAGATCATTGCTGGTCGCATTTCTTACTCTGTCCCTTGCGGGCTGCGAGACGGCCATGCTCGGCAGCGTGGCCGCAAACTGCGCGCTGAGAACAGCGCCGACATTGCTGCCGGAGACGCTGCCGACAGGCCAGGTGGGTAAGCCGTACCGCGTCGCCCTTGAAGTCATCGATGCGCCGGCACCGGTTCATGGCATCTACGTGAGCGACGCGCAGCCACTGCCGGAAGGCCTGCGAATCGAACATCAAGATAGAGACAACCACGGCCTCATCGTCGGAACACCAACCTGGGCCGGCGTCTATGAGGTTCACCTGTCCGCGGGTACCTATGGCACCCAGTGCGCCGGGCTGCGCGCTCGTCGAATCTACACGTTGCATGTCATCGAGTAGAAACCGCGACAGGGACGCCTGATCCCTCCCAATCGCCCGTCACGGACGTCGAGAAGCAATGCTCTCGGCCGGCCTACACCTCGGGTTTGGCGGAGCGGCTCAGTCCCTGGGCTGGTGTTCGATCCGCTCAGCAGGCTCGGCAGGTAGCAGCGGTTCGGCAGCACTCAGCGTCAGCCAGACAGCGCGCAGGATATTGATCGCCGCCATGCTCAGGTGCTGTTCGGCGGCATACAGAGCCAGTTCGGCGGCCGCGCGCTTCTCCTCCCGGCTCAGATGCGCGGCCTTGAAGCCCATCTCGGCATCGACACTGGCCAGCATCTGCTGAATTTCCCGCACCGCCTGCTCCGAGGCATCGCGCATGCTCTCCACCAGGTGGCTGGCTTCAGCCGGTGTCATGGCCAGAGCGCGAACGCTGCGAAAGGTCAGCCGCGCGGGTAAGGTGGCCACACGAAACCCGGTGGAAACGAGCTTACCAATCATGTCGATCACTCCTGTGGTTCTTGCGATGGGTACCCGTAACCTATCCCAAGCCGCCGCTTGAGTGCTTCCTCTGCGGCTGCCGCTGGTCGCCAAGCCAGTAGCTAGCAGATCCCCCCGCAAATGGTGGATGAAAAGAGCGTCATCCACCCTACGGTCTGAACGCGGGGTTCGACCTGTAGGGTGGACAACGCGCAGCTTGTCCACCATGGTTCTTGCATCACCCGCGCTCAAGGATGAGCCGCCATGCCCAATTACCGACGCGCCCGCGTTCCCGGTGCCACTTACTTTTTCACCGTCAACCTGCACGATCGTGGCAGCGATCTGCTGATCCGCGAAATCGACCTGCTGCGCGAAACGGTACGCGCCACCAAAGCGCGCCATCCCTTTCATATCGATGCCTGGGTGGTGCTACCCGAGCACATGCATTGCCTGTGGACACTCCCGCCAGGCGATGCCGACTTCGCCCGGCGCTGGAAGGTGATCAAGTTCGCCTTCAGCAGGCGCTTGCCCAGCACTGAAACACTCAACGCCAGCCAGCAAAATCGTCGCGAACGGGGCATCTGGCAACGACGTTACTGGGAGCATCTGATTCGGGACGAGCGCGACTACCAGCACCACTTCGATTACATCCACTACAACCCGCTCAAACACGGCCATGTGCAACGGCTGGTGGACTGGCCCTATTCGAGTTTCCATCGGGCAGTGGCGGAAGGTATTTACCCTGCAGATTGGTGCGCTGTGCCGGAGCAGGTCGAGGGGAACTATGGTGAATGAGCTATCCGCTGGTGGATTAGAAGACCTCATCCACCCTACTGACTTTTGCCCTTCTTCCTGGCAATCACCTTCATCCGCGCCGCAGCCTTCTGCACGGTGGCCATCTTCTCGGGGCGTTTCATGCCCCGCCACTTGCGGATTTCTTCGCGCGTGCGCCCGCAGCTGACGCACAACTCGCTGTTGAGCTGGCACAGCGACACGCAGGGGTTTTCAATGTCCTTGGCCACGCTTGCCCCTTGCCAGTCGCTCGACCGAGAACGCTAGGTGATCGTCGATGCGGGATACGCTGATGCCCACCTCGTCGAAAGCCGCCAGCGTCAGCGCCTGCATTCTCGCCTTGTCCGCACTGGCCAGCGCCCGTGCCCGGCTCGCCTCGCTATCGAACACCCAGGTCACCACAAGGCTCTGCGGAAACTGCGCGTAGTCCACAGTATGGGTCAGCCACTGGAAGCCGAGGATCTCGCTTTTCGCCGTTTCGCAGGCGTCGGTCAGGGTGCGGATCAGCTCGCGCTCCACAGCTGAGTATTTTCGTTTCGGCGATGGCATAAGGCTCTTCTGCAGACGGGGTCGGTGCGCCGCGATTTTACCCGAGCGGCCTGCCCGCAAAGGAAACGGATTCATGTTCACCCAGGCGCTTTCGACTTATGCTCGCGCCTCGACGGCTCGATGTCGTAGCGGCAGGCAGCCACACCCCAGGCAAGTTGCAGGGGTCGCCGGCCAGCGCGCCGACGATACAGGAGGGAATGAGCAGCCCCCTTCGGCAGTGTTGCCGTCCATCTGCTCGAGCCGCAGTAGCGACTCGCCGAATCTGGCTGAAAGGACTCCCATGCTGCGAAAGTCATTGCTGATTGCATCCATCCCGCTGCTGCTCACAGGCTGCGAAACGCTGCTGCAAGGCGCCATGAGCATGGGCTGTGCGCTGAATGCCAGGCCGGTGTTGCACCCTGAAAGCCTGCCGGCAGGTCGAATGGGCGAGGCCTACAGCGTCAGGCTCGCGGTCAGCGACGCTCCGGCGCCGGTGCTTGGCATCTACGTGAACGATTCGCAGCCCCTGCCGCCGGGCCTGCGAATCGAGCACCAGGAGCGTGACGACCATGGCTGGATCAGCGGCACGCCGACCCGCCCGGGCAGCTACGAGGTTCATCTCGTCGCCCTCACCTATGGCACGCAGTGCGCCGGCCGACGCGCCGAGCGCACCTACAGGCTGCAGATCGCCGAGTAACGCCGCTCACCGCCACGTGAGCGGCCGTAGCCGGGGACGATTGCCGCAGCCCATCGACCGAATCCGCCTGCATGGCTCCCTCCCTGCTCAGGGAAGCACGCCAGGTTCGGCCTCATACGCCTCGTGCAACAACGCCATGAAGGGCCGTGCCACTGCGAATGCATGTGCGCCGATGGCGCTAACGGCAATTCCCGGTGTCCATGAGTTCATCACGGCCGCCGCGCGGAAATCCTGCAACCGCTCAAGGCTGATGAACTCCTGGCGCTGCGCTATTCCGAGCGCATCAAGCTGACGCTGAACGACGCCCATCATACTGCCCTGCAGCATCTCGGCCCTGGGCCAGACCACTGCGTCGCCGTCCCAGAACACCAGATTCCAGATCGTGGCCTCGCTCAGATGGCCATGCCCGTCGATGAAGGCTGCATCGTCAAAGCCCTCGCGTATGGCCTGATGCAGAAAGTAGGTCTTGCCGACCTCACCGACATGCTTGACTGCAGCCAGGGGCCTCTGGTGCTCGATGGCGCTCAGGCGCAACGGTCCCTCGGGCCCGGAGGATGGCGGCGCCGTTCGCACGAAGACGGCCGGCTCGACATCCATGCTCGCAGAGGTGAACTCTCCATTAGGCGAGAAAACGGTGACGGTCAGCGACTGATCACTGCCGCCCAGCTCGATCGCGGTGCGAATGTACGAGCGTATCAACGCCTCGGCAGGTGCCCGGCCAAAGAGCTGCAGAGAGGCGTCATGCAGGCGCTTGAGATGGAGATCGAGCCCCCTGACGCTGCCGTTTCTGACCTGCATGGCCGTGAAATGCGCGAAACCTGCGAAAGCCAGAGGGCTGAGCCGCGAGACAGAGACAGGCTGACCATCGATGAACGATGGGTAGGAAGTGGACAGGGTCGCCATGGAACGTGCTCCTGATGGTGCTCGATTGATCGAGCTTCTATCATCAGCCCTGACAGCACTGTCAGGGTCAAGGCGCAAGAACGATGAGAATAGGTGAGCTTTCCAGGCGCTCCGGAGTCAGCATCCGCATGCTCCGTTACTACGAAGCCGAAGGGCTGCTGAAACCGGATCGCACGGCCAGCGGCTATCGCGACTACGCCATGGCGGAGTTGCGCACCGTCGAGCGCATCAGGCTGCTGGGTGCGGCCGGCATGACCCTGGCGACCATCCTGAAGTTTCTGCCATGCGTGCGAGGCGAAGGCCTCGCCTTCGAGCCCTGCGATGAACTGCGCGACGTCCTGCGCGAGCAGCTGCGCATAGCCGACCAGAAAGCGCTGGAGCTTGCGCAGAGCAGGCAGATTCTGCAGGGGTTTCTGCGCGAAGTTGAACAAGCGTAAAGCTGATGCTGCCTGCGGGTTACAATCCCCAACCCACGCCATTACCCAGTGGAGCCCCGCGCCGATGTTCACCCTCTCCCACCTCAGCAGCCCGCCGCCCGAGTCCCTGAAGAGCCAGGTGCTGCAGATGGTGGTGGACTGCTTCGGCGATGTCAGCGCGGTGCCGCTGCTGCCGAGCAACCCGCTGTATCAGCTGTACCAGTACGTGATCGGCTACGAGGTGCACCTGCACCTGCAGACCATGAACGGCGAGGCCGAAGGCCCGGTGCAGTTGCTGCTGGCGCTGGACGATGAAGACCCGGCCCGCGTGCTGGGTTTTGCCCTGTACCTGCCCAGCCCCGATGATGCTGCCGCCTGCACCCTCGCCTATCTGGCGGTGCAGACCGAGTACCGTCGCCAGGGTATCGGCCGGGCGCTGCTGCAGCGTGTGCTGGCGCACCGTCCGCACCTGGAGCTGGCCTGCGTGGCGGACAAGGTGCCGCTGTTCGAAACCCTGGGCCTCCAGGTGCTGGCCGCCCAGGGCGCACAGGTGCTGATGAACAGCCGCGACTACCGCTCCGGCGGCATGGTCGCGGTCGCGGACCTGGGGCCGGTGTTCGCCTCCACGGAGGTCAGGCAGATTCACGCCTACCTGCTCAAGCAGCACGGCCAGCGCGCCATGCAGCAGGCGGAAAAACAACGCGATGCGCACCTCGACAGCCTTGCCCTGCAAGCGCAACGACTGGTCGACGAGCGCCTGCCTTCACGCGCGCTGCATTGAGGCGATGCCCCACGCCGGGCGTGGGGCTGCATCAGGCGCCGAGCGCCATCGACAGCGGCGCTCAGCTGGCATCGCGCATGCACACGCGCAGCCGGTGGCCGTCCGGGTCGAGCGCGACGAAGGTCGGCCCGAACACCGCACGGGCCAATGGCTGCTCGATCTCCACGCCCAGCGCCCGCCAGCGCGCGTAGAGCATTTCGACATCCGCCTCCCGCTCGACCAGGTAGCCGAACTCGCTGCGATGGCCGCTGCCGGATGACTGGAAATTGTCCGCCTGCTCCGACCACAGCCCCAGGTGCAGCTGGTCGTTCAGCGCGAAGGACACGTAACTGGGAAACTCGCTGCTGGGCGCCTGTTGCAGCAGTTGCCGGTAGAAGGCGCTGCTGCGCAGTGGGTCGGCAACGTAGAGGACAAGCAGATTGGGACGGTTCATGGTGGACCTCCTGACAATGGGAGGGTCACGTTAGTCGACCCTACTGACAGTTCCTGTCAGCATGGCGCGATGACACGCACCGAACGATTGTTGAAGCTCCTGCAGATCCTGCGCAGCCACCGCCTGCCCGTCAGCGGCCAGACGCTCGCCGGTGAGCTGGGCGTTAGCCTGCGCACGCTGTACCGGGACATCGCCACCCTGCAGGGCCAGGGCGCCGATATTCACGGCGAGCCGGGCATCGGCTACCTGCTGAAGCCGGGTTATCTGCTGCCAACGCTGATGTTCACTCAGGAAGAGCTGGCGGCGTTGCTGCTCGGCCTGCGCTGGGTCGAGCGCCGGACGGACCCGGCGCTGCGCCAGGCGGCGCAGAACGTGCAGGGCAAGCTGCGTGCGGTGCTTGGAGCCGAGGCACAGGCACAGCTGGAGAAGACCCCGCTGTTTGCCGGGCCCGCCCCTTCCACGAGCGATGACGGCGCCACGGCACGCGCCCTGCGTGAGGCCATTGGCGATGAATGCAAGGTGCTGATCGACTACACGGACGAAGCGGGCACGCTGAGCCGACGCACCTTGCGGCCGATTGCCCTGGGCTATTTCGACGGTTTTCAGATGCTCGCCGCCTGGTGCGAGCTGCGCAACGACTTCCGGCACTTCCGCCTGGAGCGGATCAGCGCCTGCACACGTTCGAGCGAGCGCTTCAGCGGTCAGGGCGGCTGGTTGCTGGCGCAGTGGCAGGCGTACAACCGCCAGCGCGGCATCGTCGTCCAGCCCACGCAGTAGCCGAGCGGGCAGCATGGACGAATGTCCGTCTCTGTTGCTGCCGCCAGGTCGCTAAACGCAGCACCCGAGACGCTTCTGGACAGGTCCTGACGGCGCACCGAGGCCATCATCGGCGCAGCGTCTGGCGTGCACCTCATCGAGGCCGCGCCAGGCAAGAACGGAATGCCCGCCAGCGACACGTCGAGGACACACGGATGAAGGATTCAGCACGCGGCCTGCTGCTCGTCACCAGCGGCATCGCCCTGCTCAGTTTCGATGGCCTGCTGGTGCGCCTGGCCCAGGCCGATGGCTGGAGCATCGCGTTCTGGCGCGGGCTGCTGATGTGCCTGGCGCTGGGGGTGTTCTCGCTGTCGGCCAGAAAGCGCAGCAGCGTGCTGGCGCAACCACTGGCGAGCGCCGGCTCGGCCCTGCTGCTGGCGTTGACCTCGATCTTCTTCGTCCTGGCGATCGTCCACACCCAGGTCGCCAACGTGGTGGTCATCCTCTGCACCGCGCCCCTGTTCGCGGCGCTGCTCAGCCGTTGCTTTCTGGGAGAACGGGTGGCGCTGCGCACCTGGCTGGCGATCGGCGTGGCGGCACTGGGGATCGTCCTGGTATTTGCCGGCGCCTTCAGCACCAGCGACCTGGCCGGCAATGGCTATGCCCTGCTGTCATCGGCGGCCGTGGGCGCCAACCTGACGCTGCTGCGCCGCTACCCGGCGCTGGAGCGCATGCCGCTGATCGCCCTCGGCGGGCTGCTGGCCGCGCTGATCGCCTGGCCCAACGCCAGGCCCTTCGACCTGGAAGCCCCGAGCTACTGGGCACTGGCGCTGATGGGACTGCTGCAGATGCCGCTGGCCACGCTGCTGATCAACAACGCGACACGCTATCTGCCTTCCGCCGAGGTGGCGCTGTTCTATCTGCTGGAAAGCGTGCTGGGCACGCTGTGGGTCTGGTACTTCCTGCAGGAAACGCCAGCCAGCGCGACGCTCTACGGCGGCGCGCTGGTGCTCGTCACGCTGCTGCTGCATGCCGGCTTGACCTTGCGCACCCGCCCGCCACTGCCGGCCTGAAGCGCCGTCGCTACAGCGAACACAACCCGCCCGGCACCGCCATGATCCAGTCCCGCACCGCGAGGATGGCCGGGTCGTGGCGGCGGCTTTCCGGGTAGACCAGAAAGAACGGCTTGCCCTCCAGCACCGGGCCGAAGGGCTGCACCAGGCGCCCTTCGCGCAGCTCGTCCTCGATCAGTTGCCGGCTCATCAGCGCCACGCCCTGGGCGCCGACGGCAGCGGAGACGGCGTGAGTCTCGTCGGAGAAGACCAGCCCGGCGCTGACATCCAGGCCGGGAACCTGCGCCTGCTTCTGCCACACCACCCAGTCGACGGGCGATGACACCGCCAGCTGGTTACGAAAGTGGATCAGCGAATGCCGCGGCAGCTCGGCGGCATCGTGCAGGTTGAGCAAGGGGCTGCAGGCCGGGACGAAGGTGTTGTCGAACAGCTTCTCGGCCACCAGCCCCGGCCAGCGCCCGTCGCCATAGCGAATGGCGATATCCGCCGTGACGCCGTCCAGCGCCACCGGCTCATGCGATGCATGGATGCGCAGGTCGATGTCCGGGTGGGCGTCGCGCAGCATGCACACCCAGGACAGCAGCCAGCGCACCGCCACAGCGGGCGTGGTGCTGAGGGTGATGGCCTGGCGGCTCGGCACGGCGCTGAGCCGCTCGACTGCGGCGCCGATGCTGTCGAAGGCGCTTTCCAGCACCTGCTGCAGCTCCCGTCCGGCGGCCGTCAGCTCCAGCTGGCGCGGCTTGCGCAGGAACAGGGCGACGCCAAGGGTCTCCTCCAGCGCCCGAATCTGGTGGCTGATCGCCGTCGCGGTGACGGACAGCTCTTCGGCCGCCTGCTTGGCGCTCTCGTGACGGGCAGCGGCCTCGAACGCTCGCAGGGCAGAGAGCGAAGGCAGTCGGCGTCGACTCATGGCTGAATTTTCCTCATCCGTAGCGCAAAACAATGATCGTTTGTCGCCAACCAGGGCTGAAATTAGCCTGAGTCTGCGGTTAATCACAGATGAATTCAAATTCGATCAGGAGACTCGACATGACATCCATCCTGCACCTCGACGCCAGTGCCCGCCCCGGCCTTGCCGGCAAGGACGAGCACGGTTCGCACAGCCGTAACCTCAGCCAGCGCTTCGTCAGCCAGTGGCGTGCACGCCGCCCGCAGGACCCGATCACCTACCGTGACATCGGCCAGACGCCGCCGTCGATCATCAGCCACGACTGGATCGCCTCCTCCTTCACCCCGGAGGCCAGGCGCGAGCCCTGGATGCGCGACACCCTGGCCGAAAGCGATCGCCTGGTCGACGAGCTGATCGCCGCGGACGTGCTGGTGATCGGCACGCCGCTGTACAACTTCGGCATGCCGGCAGCGCTCAAGGCCTGGATCGACCAGGTGGTGCGCCCCGGCCGCACCGTGGACATCGACGAGAGCAACCTGCTCGACCCCTACATCCCCAGGCTGGCCGACCGGCCGCGCCATCTGGTGATCCTCACCGCCAGGGGCGGCATCGGTTTCGATACGGGCGGCGAGATGGCGCACATGAACCACCTGGAGCCCAACCTGGTCACCGCACTGGGTTTCATCGGCATCACCCGCGTGCACCAGATCGCCATCGAGGGCCAGGAATTCGGCGGTGAACTGCTGGCCGCATCGGTCGCGCAGGCGCTGGACAAGGTCGACGCGCTGGTGGGCGAGCTGCAGCATTCACTGCAGGCCGAACGCGCCGCAGAGCCGGCCTGAACACCCTGCCCGCCGAGTGACCTTCAGCGCTTGCTGCAGGCGAACAGCGCGTTGCCGGCGTGGCCATCCCAGGGCAGCAGCCGCTGGTAGTCATGCTCCAGCACCTGCACCTCGAAGTACGGCGCCAGCAGGGCCTGCAGCTCGGCGAAGCTCACCGCGACCATGGGGTGCTCGTCGTCCCAGACCTCGCTCTGCTCGCCCAGCTGGCGTTCGATGCGCAAGCGCAGCAGCTGCTGTTCGCCTTCGCCGCGGTAATGCCAGCCGGAGCTGAAGCGGAACCGGCCATCGGCCTGGCAGACGCTGTGGGAAACGAACGATGCGTTGTCGATGCGCTGCTTGTCCACGGCGTTGAAACAGAACACCCCACCCTCGGCCAGGGCCGCATGCACGCTGGCGATGCAGGCTTCGAGACGCGCGAGGCTGGCGCTGTAGTGGATGGAATAGAGAAAGCAGGTGATCAGGTCCTGCGGCTCGTCGACCTGGAACGTGCACATGTCCTGCTGGACGAAGCGCGCCTCGGGGCAGCGCAGGGCCGCACGGTCGAGCATCGGCTGGTTGATGTCCAGGCCGCTGCTGGCGTAGCCGGCATCGAGAAAATGGCGCACGTGCGGACCGGTGCCACAGGCCAGGTCGAGATGGCGCCGGCCACCGTTGCCGAACAGTTGCTGCAGGCGCTGCACGCAATGACTCTGCGCCGCGTAATCGATATCCGCGCACATCAGGTCGTAATAACCCGACAGGTCGGTGTAGAGGGCATTGCCGGACATGATGACCTGAAGGGAGCGGGATGTCGGGGGCGCGCATCATATCCCAAGCGTCGCCGCCGCAGCCGTCGCAGCGACGAAAATATCGCCCCGTTCGCGCCAGGGCCGAGCAACGTGCCGGGCGCCCGCCAACGGCGGCCTGCAGCCCACGGACAGGGCAATTCCCGTACTCGCCTTCACACCCGCGCAACTCTGGCTAAACTCCCGTGATTCGCAGCCGAAACAATGGCGTCAACGTTCAGCGGGATGGCTCTCATGTTCAACGGTCGACTGAAGCAAGAGTTGCAGGCACTGCGTGAAGACCTTTCTTCCGTGGAACAGGTACGCGCCAGCCTGGAAGAGGAGATGCTGGTACTGATCCTCGACCCCCAGGGGCGTATCGAACGTGCCAACGAGAACTTCCTCAAGGAAATGGGCTACACGGCGGATCGGTTGCGCGGCGAGCAGTTGCTGAAGCTGATTCCCGAACACGTGCGCAATCTCGACTTTCACCACCGTGTGCGCCAGGTGCTGGAACGTGGCGAGCACCTCGCCGGGGTCATCCGCCTGCTGCGCGGCAGTGGCGAGGAAGCCTGGCTGCGCTCCATCCTGCAGCCGGTGCGCGACAGTGCCGGGCGCATCCGTTTCTTTTCCATCCACGCCAGCGACCTGACCCGCACCATCGAGAGTTCGCGCGAGCACGAGAACCTGATCAAGGCCCTGCAGCGCTCCACGGCGGTGATCGAATTCAACCTCGACGGCGAAGTCCTGACGGCCAACCAGCGCTTCCTCGACGCCATGGGCTACAGCCTGCAGCAGATCCAGGGCAAGCATCACCGCATCTTCTGTGATCCGAGCGAGGTCAATTCGCCTGCGTACGCGCAGTTCTGGGACAAGCTGCGCCGTGGCGACTTCGTCGTCGATCGTTTCAAGCGCCTGGACAGTCACGGGCGTGACGTGTGGCTGGAGGCCTCCTACAACCCCATTACCGACGCCCACGACCGGCTGTACAAGGTGGTCAAGTTCGCCACGGTGATCACCGACCAGGTACAGCGCGAGGAAGCCGTGGCCCAGGCGGCCGGCATCGCCTTCGAGACCTCCAAGGGCACCGACAGCAGCGCACGCAATGGCGCCGAAGTGGTGCAGCAGATGCTCGACGCGATGAACGACCTGGCCGAGCGCATGCAGGAGGCCGTTCAGGGCATCGAGGCGCTGGACAAGCAATCCCAGCTGATCGGCTCCATCGTCAAGAACATCAGCAGCATTGCCGACCAGACCAACCTGCTGGCCCTGAACGCGGCCATCGAGGCGGCGCGGGCGGGCGACCAGGGGCGTGGTTTCGCCGTGGTGGCCGACGAAGTTCGGCAACTGGCCTCGCGCACCAGCGCCGCCACCGTGGAGATCACCTCGGTGGTCGGGCAGAACCAGCAACTGGCCGAACGCGCCGTGGAGATCATCGACCGCGGCAAGGCCCAGGCCGAACGCGGCCTCGAACTGTCCAGCCAGGCCGGACAGGTGATCGAGGAAATCCAGGATGCCGCACAACGTGTGGTCAAGGCGGTGGAGAGCTTCGCCACCCAGTTGTGAGGCAAGGGCACGCCGGTGAACGGGCTCGGCACCGGCATTTCGCCCCAGTCATCACATAACCTCATTCGACCGCCCCATTCCCCTGACTGGACAATCCCCTTTCAGCGCTTGATTTGCGCGGAATGACCGCGCAAATCGAGTGACAGCATTTTCAACGTCGTCATACATCGTATAAGTTTGCCGAGTCGCATCCGCGATCAACAAGAACAACAAGGACCCTGACGATGAATGACGAACAACGCCCGGACGGCTCGCGCCGCCACTTTCTCAAGCAGTCCCTCGCCTACTCGGTCGCCGCCGCCGGCGTGGGCACGCTCCTGCCGCAACTGGCCCATGCGGGGGAACCGCTGAACCCGCGCTACCCAGATCCTGCAGTCGAGATCCTCGACGACAGCTTCCTCGACCTGCGCCTGTTCAATGCCAGCGTGGAAAAGATCGCCACCGGCCTGCGCTGGGCCGAAGGCCCGGTATGGGTGGGCGATGGCCGCTACCTGCTGGTCAGTGACATTCCCAACAACCGCATCATGCGCTGGGACGAGATCAGCCAGTCCCTGGGCATCTATCGCGCATCCTCGAACTACTCCAACGGCCTGACCCGCGACAACCAGGGCCGCCTGATCGCCTGCGAAGGCTCGACCAACGAGGGCCTGGGCCGGCGCATCACCCGGACCGAGCACGACGGCAGCATCACCGTGCTGGCCGACAACTTCGAGGGCAAGCGCTTCAACTCGCCCAACGACATCGTGGTCAAGCGCGACGGCTCCGTCTGGTTCAGCGACCCGCCCTTCCAGGCCGGCAACGAATACGAAGGGCACAAGGTGCAGATCGAGCTGCCGCACGGCGTGTACCGCATCGACGGGCAGACGCTGAAGGTCACCCGGGTGATCGACGAGCTCGCCGGCCCCAACGGCCTGTGCTTCTCCCCGGACGAGAAGACCCTCTACGTGGTCGAGGGCCGCGCCAAGCCCAATCGCCTGGTCTGGGCCTATGCGGTGAACGCCGACGGCAGCCTGGGCGCGCGCCGCAAGCACATCGACGGCGGGGCCACGGGCGCACTGGACGGCATCAAATGCGACGAAGCCGGCAACCTCTGGTGTGGCTGGGGCAGCAACGGCTCACCGAAGGGCAAGCCGGAAGAGCTGGACGGCGTGCGCGTGTTCAATACCGAGGGCAAGGCCATCGGCCACGTCTACCTGCCGGAACGCTGCGCCAACCTGTGCTTCGGCGGCGCCCAGGGCAACCGCCTGTTCATGGCCAGCAGCCATTCCATCTACTCGCTGTACGTGAACACTCGCGGTGCCACCTTCAGCAAATGAGGCATGGGCCACGGCCGCCAGAGCCGTGGCCTGGCCCGCCAGCCGAGCTCGCCAGACGGCGCCAGCAACACCTCCAACCGCTCTGGGACGGGCATTGCGGCAAGCATCAGTGGCATCGATGTTCACCATCATGCCAATGAAGTTCTCTGAAAAATTTCAATGCGTACCATCTGCTCCATACCCAACCACAACACCCCTGGAGCACCACATCATGAAACGCCAACTCATCCTCAGCTTCGCTCTCTCCGTACTGGCCGCCAACGTATTCGCCGCCTCTTCCGTGCAACCCACCGTCGCTGAAGGGGGTTCCGACCGCCTGATCGAAAGCCGCATCGCTGAAGGTGGCTCCGACCGCCTGATCGAGAACCGCGTCGCCGAAGGTGGCTCCGACCGCCTGATCGAGAACCGCGTCGCCGAAGGTGGCTCCGACCGTCTGATCGAGAACCGCGTCGCCGAAGGTGGCTCCGACCGTCTGATCGAGAATCGCGTCGCCGAAGGTGGCTCCGACCGTCTGATCGAGAATCGCGTCGCCGAAGGTGGCTCCGACCGTCTGATCGAGAACCGCGTCGCCGAAGGTGGCTCCGACCGTCTGATCGAGAACCGCGTCGCCGAAGGTGGCTCCGACCGTCTGATCGAGAACCGCGTCGTCTGAACCCCTTCCACGAACGGATCGAGAACCTCGTATGACTCGATGCTATGCGCCACACCGCAAGGCCGGCCCGAAACGCCGGCCTTCGCTTTTTCCGGGCCGCAACGGCATCTGCACTGCGCGAATGAACAGCCCCATGTCGACCCCAGGCAACTGACCGCCGCCCGCGCCCTCTATGGTGAACGCCCCTTTGATCCTTCACCGGAGCGCTCCATGGCCAACCAACCGATCACCGTTCTGCGCGATACCCAGCCGATGCCCGTCGTCGACGCCTGCAAATGGGAGCGCATCGAAGGCGACCCGCATACCGTCAACCTCAACGCCTACACCTCCGAAGACGGCAGCAAGATCATGGGCACCTGGATCTGCACGCCCGGCAAGTGGCGCGTGGAGTACGTGAAGTGGGAGTACTGCCACTTCCAGGAAGGCTACTGCATCATCACCCCGGACGGCATGCAGCCGATCCACCTCAAGGCCGGCGACATCTTCGTGGTCGAGCCCGGCATGAAGGGCACCTGGGAAGTGGTCGAAACCGTACGTAAATATTTCGTCTTCGCCTGATCACGCCTCTGTCGGCGGGCGCCCCGGCGTGGCACCCGCCCACTCGCCCCACCTTGCTTGAAAAACAGGGGAACCTGGCCTATTTCAGATGGTCAGTGTTGCTCCGCCGACCTGGCGGCCCCTCATAACGGACGGCCCACAAGGCCTTTCAGCAAGGAATCATCATGACCCGAAGCAAACTGCCCCTGCTGGCCCTCGCCTGCGCCCTGCCCCTGAGCGCCTGCGCCGCCACGCCAGAAGCCCTCAAGCCCTACCCTGCCGCCGCTGACGGCTACAACCGCCACGTGATCGAACTGCCGGCCCAGGCCAACGAAGCCGAGCACAAGGTCGAGATCATCGCCGGCAAGACCCTGGAAGTGGACTGCAACCAGCAGCGCCTGGGCGGCCAGTGGCAGGAGAAGAACGTCGAAGGCTGGGGTTACAGCTATTACGAACTGAGCAAGGTCGGCCCGGCCATGAGCACCCTGATGGCCTGCCCGGACGGCAGTCGCAAGCAGGCGTTCGTGCGTGTCGGCGGCGAGCCGCAACTGGTGCGCTACAACAGCAAGCTGCCGCTGGTGATCTACGCGCCAGCCGATGTCGAGGTGCGTTACCGGGTGTGGTCCGCCGCTGCGCAGACCAGCACGGCGCCGCGCCAGTAAGGCTGTAGGCGGAAGCACCAGCCCCCTTCCCGGCTGGTGCTTCCGCGTGCCTGTTCGACGCCAGCGGCACGACGAAAAGGCTCTAACCAGCGGCTGCGCGACTGGCCGCGAGCGCAGGCGCGGCTATGCTCAAAGAGCACTTTCTCACCGAGCGCCAGCGCCACGCCCGTATCTATCGGAGCCACCATGGATATAGAAAGCCTCTTCGACCAGCTGCACACCCTGCCCAGCATTCCGAAAGTCGCGCAGGAACTCATCCAACAGTTCGACAACCCCTCCTCCAGCCTGGAGAGCGTGGCCCGCAACATCGAGCGGGACCCGGTGATCGCAGCCAAGGTACTGCGCCTGGCCAACTCCCCGCGCTTTCGTGGTGCGCGCGAGGCGGTCAGCGTCGAGGACGCCGCCATGCGCCTGGGCTTCAACACCCTGCGCACGCTGGTGCTGGCTTCGGCCATGACGGGTGCGTTCCAGGCCGATACCGGCTTCGACCTCAAGGGCTTCTGGATTCGCAGCTTCCGCGTGGCCAGCATCGCCCGCTGCCTGGCCAAGCAGCGCAAGCTGGACACCGATGCCGCCTTCACCTGCGGCATGATGCACAACATCGGCGAACTGCTGATCCAGACCGGCGCACCGGACTTCGCCCGGCGCATGAACCGCCACCCGAAGCGCGAAGCCGCCGCCCATGCCGCCGAGGAAAACCTGCAACTGGGCTTCGGCTACCCGGAGGTCGGCGCCGAGCTGGCGCGCCGCTGGCAACTGCCGGAGCTGATCCAGCACGCCATCGCCTACCAGGCCCGCCCGACCCAGGCCCCCGGCGACAGCCAGTACGCACGGTTGGTCGCGCAGTCGGTGCTCGTCGCCGAAACCATCGAGCTCGATGGCGTCAGCGAGCAGGCGCAGCAGAGCCTGGAAGGTCCGCTGTTCGAGGAAGTGGCGCTGGACACGCTGTTCGCTGCGCTGCCGGAGGTGCTCGAAGCGGACAAGGCCTTTGCCGAACTGCTGGGCTGAGGCCTGACCCGGCGGCGCGCCTGCGCCGCCTTTGCCCGCCCTGCCGGCCTCCTCAGCGGCAGCGCTCGGCGAGCCGCTGCGTGCTCGGGGCGAAGCGCGACACCGCGGCCAGCAACGCCTGCAGCGAGGCACGCAACAGGTTGCCATCGCGGCCGGCGCCGAAACGCGAGCCGGGCTGCCCTGGCCAGCTGACCTCCACCAGCGCCAGCGCACAGGCCTCGCTACCGCCACCCAGGCTGTGCTCCTGGTAATCGTCGACACGCAGCGGCAGGTCGAGGGCGGCCACCGCCGCCGCCAGCGGGCCATTGCCTGCACCACGCAGCTGCAGGGGCCGACCGGCCACCTCGACATCCAGTTCGATCCGCTGGCGCTCGCCGTCGTCCTGCAGGCGATGGCCGACATAGACCAGTGCACCGCCCGGCCATGCGGGGGCCAGATAGGTTCGCTGGTACAGCTGCCACAGCTCGGCGCTGGACAGTTCGGTCTCGCTGCTGTCGGCCTGCTTCTGCACGATGGCGCTGAACTCCACCTGCTGGCGGCGCGGCATCTGCACGCCCTGGTCGCGCTGCAGCAGGTAGGCGATGCCACCTTTGCCGGACTGGCTGTTGACCCGCACGATGCTGTCATAGGTTCGCCCCAGGTCCTGCGGGTCGATCGGCAGGTACGGCACCTGCCACGGCCCATCCGGCGTCCGAGCGGCGAAGCCCTTGGCGATGGCGTCCTGGTGCGAGCCGGAGAACGCGGTGAACACCAGGTCACCGACGTAGGGATGGCGCGGGTGGATCGGCAGCCCGGTGCAGGCCTCGGCCACCCGCGCCACCCCGGCGATGTCGGAAAAATCCAGGCCCGGGTCGATGCCCTGGGTGTAGAGGTTCAGCGCCAGGGTCACCAGATCGAGGTTGCCGCTGCGCTCGCCATTGCCGAACAGGCAGCCCTCGACCCGCTGCGCGCCCGCCAGCAGTGCCTGCTCGGCACAGGCCACGCCGGTGCCGCGGTCGTTGTGCGGGTGGACCGAGAGCAGCACATGCTCGCGCCGCGCCAGGCGCCGGTGCATCCACTCGATCTGGTCGGCGAAGACATTGGCGGTGCTGACCTCGACGGTGGTCGGCAGGTTGATGATGATCGGGCGCCCAGGCCCGGCGTCCCAGGCCGCAATGGCGGCGTTGCAGATGCGCAGCGACACCTCCAGCTCGGCCATGCAGAAGGTTTCCGGCGAATACTGCAACACCCACTCGGTCTCGGGATGGGCCTGCGTCAGCGCCTTGAACGACTGGACATGGCGCACCACCAGCGCCTCCACCTCATCCACCGAGAGCTTGAACACCACCTCGCGCCATACCGGGGCGATGGCGTTGTACAGGTGCACGATCACCCGCCGCGCGCCGGCCACGGCCTGCACGGTCCGCTCGATGAGGTCGTCGCGCAGCTGGCTCATCACCATCGGCGTGACATCGTCCGGGATGCCACCCTCGTCGATCAGCTGGCGGATGATGTCGAAGTCGGTGCGCGAGGCAGCGGGAAAGCCCACTTCGATTTCCTTGAATCCCAGGCGCACCAGCTCGCCGAACAGGCGCAGCTTGCGCTCGCGGTTCATCGGTTCGAACAGCGCCTGGTTACCGTCGCGCAGGTCGGTGGACAGCCAGATCGGCGCCTGGTGCAGGCGCTGCTGCGGCCAGCGCCGGTCAGGCAGATCGACAGGGGGGAACGCGCGGTACTTGCTATGCGGATTACGCAACATGACAAAGCCTCGATGGAGAACGGAGAACAGCGTGATCTCCCCTGCCTGCGCTGCAGGCTGCCTGAGGCCGGGATCAGGGGGAGATCAGCGGCGCGTGGCGGTCACGCACCGAGTCGGACCCCGGCCGAGGCTCAGGGCGGGTAGCAGCGGGATGAGGAAGGTCATGGCGGCGCCTGCATGGATGAGTGCCCAGCGTAGAGCGCACGGCCTCGACCATCTCACGCCAAATGGCCTATCACTGTCGCGAAATGGACAACCTGACGGCACAGCGCTAGGCTGGCTCGCCCTCCCACCGCAAAGCCCGCCATGGTCGATCACACCGAACTGCCCTATGAATCGCTGGCCATGCCGGTCACCGGCGTGGCCGTCGACTACCCCAGCGGCCACCGGGTGCCGTCGCACAACCACCCGCGCGCACAGCTGATCTACGCCATCGAAGGCGTGCTGGTGGTCGATACCCCGGCCGGGCGCTGGGTGACGCCACCGAACCGGGGCGTGTGGCTGCAGGCCGGCTGCGAACATGCCCTGCACATGCGCGGCGTCACCCGCGTGCGCAGCCTGTTCGTCAATCCCGATGCCGCCCCGGGGCTGCCGGCTGGCAACCGCGTGATCGACGTCAACCCGCTGCTGCGCGAGCTGATCCAGGCCGCCACCCTGGTGCCGGCGCAATACACCGCCGACAGCCGTGATGGCCGCCTGATGCGCTTTCTGCTGGATGAACTGAGCAGCCTGCCGGTGCTGCCGCTGCACCTGCCCTGGCCGAGTGACCCGCGCATCGCCCGGGTGTGCCAGAGCCTGGCGGATGACCCGGCGCAGAACGACTCGGCCGAACACTGGGCGGCGCAACTGGCGATGAGCAGCAAGACCTTCCACCGCCATTTCCAGCGCAGCACCGGCGTCACCTTCGGCCGCTGGCGCCAGCAGGCGCGCCTGCTGCTCTCGCTGGAAGCCCTGGCGCAGGGCCTGCCCGTGCTGCAGGTGGCGCTGCAGCACGGCTACGACAGCCAGAGCGCCTTCGCCGCCGCGTTCCGCCGTCAGTTCGGCGTGACGCCCTCGGCCTTCTATCGGTGACGCCGCCGCCCCGTCAGCGCTCGCCTTCGCCGTTGGCCTTGGCCGCCAGGGCCAGGGCCATCACCACCTCACGCACCACCTTGCGCTGCTGCGCAGGCAGGCCGAGAAAGGTCTCGATGACTTCGCGCTCCTGGTAGAACTTGGGGTCCTCCCAGCGCCCGCGCTGCTCGCGCACCGTCACCCCGGCCCGCTCACCGAAGCGCAGCACCTGCGGCTCGATGCGCAGCCACTCGGCCAGGACCTGCAGCTTGTCCTGGGAGGGGATCGACTCGCCACGCAGCCAGCGCGAAACAGCCTGAAACGTCACCGAACGTCCCCAATAGCGCGAGTTGAACTCGCGTTCGAGCACGGCTGGGCGGTCTGGATATCCAGCTGCGAGCATGGCGCTGCGCAGCCGCTGGGCGAATTCGGATTTCTCGGTCATGGACGCGGACGTTAAATTCCGCCCCCACGCTAGATTGAACAGTCTGTTGTATTTTATATGAAATTCATGATTTCATCGCATTTCACCGATCGCTGTTTCGTGCACAAGGAGAGCGCCATGATCAGCCCACTCCACCCCAGCTTCGAAGACATCCGCTTCACGGTCCAGCGCACGCCCGACGGACACTTCTGGTTCGCCGCCGGCCCCGTTTGCCAGGCACTGGAGATGGATGACTGGAACGCCTCGCTGCTGCGCCTGTGCCGCCCGGAAGGCATCCTGTTCGGCAACGAGGAAACGCCCCAGGCCATGATCGACCTGGAGAACCTGCTGCGCCTCAGCCTGAACGACGCCAGCCCGCGCGCACGCCGCCTGCGCACCTGGCTGTACCAGACCCTGCTGCCGCACCTGTTCAGCAGCGTGGGGCTGCCCAGCTACCGGCAGCTGAACACCGCCGACAAACGCCTGCGCGTGCTGAAATGGCATGACGACTGGTGGATGTCGCTGGGCGACGTCATGCAGGTCTTCGGCACACGCCCGGAGTTGCTGGGCCTGGACGGCAGCACGGAGCGCCGTTGATCACGCCCAGGTGCCGCAGGGTCATCAGGCCGCTACAATGCGCACCTTGCCCGTGTGCCCAGCCTGATAAAAGAAATCACCATGTCCCTGCCCAAGAACCACCTGGAACTGCTCAGCCCTGCGCGTGATGTCGAGATCGCCCGCGAGGCCATCCTGCATGGCGCCGATGCCATCTACATCGGCGGCCCGAGCTTCGGCGCGCGGCACAACGCCTGCAACGAGGTGAGCGAGATCGCCAAGCTGGTGGAGTTCGCGCGCCGCTATCACGCCCGGGTGTTCACCACCCTCAACACCATCCTGCATGACGATGAACTGGAGCCGGCCCGTGCGCTGATCCACCAGCTCTACGACGCGGGCGTGGATGCGCTGATCGTGCAGGACATGGGCGTCATGGACCTGGACATCCCCCCCATCGAACTGCACGCCAGCACCCAGACAGATATCCGCACCCTGGAACGGGCCAGGTTCCTCGACCAGGCCGGTTTCTCCCAGCTGGTGCTGGCGCGCGAGCTGAACCTGCAGGAGATCCGCGCGATCAGCGATGCCACCGATGCCGCCATCGAGTTCTTCATCCATGGCGCGCTGTGCGTGGCCTTCTCCGGCCAGTGCAACATCTCCCACGCGCAGACCGGGCGCAGCGCCAACCGTGGCGACTGCTCGCAGGCCTGCCGCCTGCCCTACACCCTCAAGGATGAGAAAGGCGGCGTGATCGCCTACGAGAAACACCTGCTGTCGATGAAGGACAACAACCAGAGCGCCAACCTGCGCGCCCTGGTGGAAGCTGGCGTGCGCTCGTTCAAGATCGAGGGCCGCTACAAGGACGTGGCCTATGTGAAGAACATCACCGCCCACTACCGCCGCGAGCTGGACGCGATTCTCGAGGATCGCCCGGACCTGGCCCGCGCCTCCAGCGGGCGTACCGCGCACTTCTTCGTGCCCGATCCGGACAAGACCTTCCACCGTGGCAGCACCGATTACTTCGTCACCGAACGCAAGGTGGACATCGGCGCCTTCGACTCGCCGACCTTCACCGGGCTCGCCGTCGGCCATGTCGAGAAGGTGAACAAGCGCGACCTGATCGCCGTCACCCACGCGCCGCTGTCCAACGGCGACGGTCTCAATGTGCTGGTCAAGCGCGAGGTGGTGGGCTTTCGCGCCAACATCGCCGAGCTCAAGGGCGAGTTCGAGGAGGACGGCGAGAAGCGCTACCGCTACCGCGTCGAACCCAACGAGATGCCCGATGGCCTGCTGCGCCTGCGTCCCAACCATCCGCTCTCGCGCAACCTCGACCACAACTGGCAGCAAGCGCTGCAGCGCACCAGCGCCGAGCGCCGCATCGGCGTGAACTGGAAGGTCGAGCTGCGTGAAGACGCGCTGAAGCTCACCGCGACCAGCGAAGAAGGCATCAGCGTCGAGGTCGCCCTGCCCGGCCCGTTCGGCGCCGCCAACAAGCCCGAGCAGGCGCTGGATGGCCTGCGCGACCTGCTCACCCAGCTCGGCACCACCATCTACCACGCCCAGGGCGTCAGCCTCGACGCGCCGCAGGCGTTCTTCGTGCCCAACTCGCAGCTCAAGGCGCTGCGGCGCGAGGCCATCGAGGCGCTGACCGAGGCCCGCGTCGCCGCCCACCCGCGCGGCCAGCGCAAGGCCGAGAGCGATCCGGCGCCGGTCTACCCCGAGTCGCACCTGTCGTTCCTCTACAACGTCTACAACCAGAAGGCCCGCGACTTCTACCACCGCCATGGCGTGCAACTGATCGACGCGGCCTACGAGGCCCACGAAGAAGAAGGCGAAGTGCCGGTGATGATCACCAAGCACTGCCTGCGCTTCTCCTTCAACCTGTGCCCGAAGCAAGCCAAGGGCGTGACCGGCGTGCGCACCAAGGTCGCGCCGATGCAGCTGGTGCACGGCGACGAAGTGCTGACCCTGAAGTTCGACTGCAAGCCGTGCGAGATGCACGTGATCGGCAAGATGAAGGGGCACATCCTCGACCTGCCACAACCCGGCAGTGCCGCCACCCAGGTGGTCGGCCACATCACCCCGGATGACCTGCTCAAGACCATCCGCAAGCCCGAGGGCTATTCGCACTGAGTCACAGCCTGCGCCCGCGCGCTTGAAGCGCCGGGCGCATGGCGCTTGAATAGGCGCCCTCGAATCCCTGACTGCCGGAGGTCCGCGAGTGACCGCGATGATCGTGCTGACGCTGCTGCTGGTGGCCGCCCTGCTGTTCTGGCCGCGCGTCGCCAAGGCACCGATGTGGCGCGCCACCGTGACCCCGCTGGCCTCGATCATCGGCAGCGGCTTCCTCATCCTCGGCCCGGTGATGCTGGTCAACTTCGGCAGCTGGGCGCCGCTGGCCATGCTCGTCCTGTGCGCCCTGGGCTATGCCTTCGGCAGCGCCATGCGCTTCAACATCCGCTACCTGGGCGACTCGCCCCAGGGCCGGGGCACGCCGCTGCAGGACCTTGGCGAACGGCTGTCGTCCTGGGTGCTGGCCTTCGCCTACTTCATCTCCGTGGCCTACTACCTCAACCTCTTCGGTGCGTTCGCCGGGCGCATCGTCGACGTGCGGGGCGGCACGCTGCCCAAGGTCATCACCACGCTGATCTACCTGCTCATCCTCGCCGCCGGCTACCTGCGCGGCTTCAGCGTGATGGAACGCCTGGAGAAGTTCTCCGTGAGCCTGAAGCTGGCGATCATCGCCAGCCTGCTCGCCGGCCTCGCCGTGCATACCGCGCAGCAGGACATGGCGAGCGTGCTGGCCTACAGCCCGGCCAGCACGCAGGGCACGCTGGCGTTGCAGCTGCTGCTGGGGCTGATCGTCACCGTGCAGGGCTTCGAGACCTCGCGTTACCTCGGCCAGCACTACGACGCCGCCACGCGCGTACGCTCGATGCGCCATGCGCAGTGGCTCGCCAGCGCCATCTACCTGGTCTATGCGGCCCTGCTGACGCTGAGTTTCCACCAGCAGACGATGACCCTGGACGAGACCGCGATCATCGACCTGATGGGCGTGGTCGCCCTGGTGCTGCCGCCCTTGCTGATCGCCGCCGCCCTCAGCGCCCAGTTCAGCGCCGCGGTGGCCGACACCAGCGCCTCGGGCGGGCTGATCAACGAACTCAGCGGCCAGCGCCTGCGCGCGCGCCACGGCTACGTACTGCTGACCCTCACCGGCCTGCTGCTGACCTGGCTGTTCGATGTCTTCGAGATCATCAGCCACGCCTCGCGGGCCTTCGCCCTGTACTACGGCGTGCAGTCGCTGCTGGCCGCCGTACGCGCCGCGCAGCAGCCGGCCAGCCTGCGGCGTCACCTGCAGATCGCCGGCTTCACCCTGCTCGGCCTGGTCGGCCTGGCGGCGGTGCTGTTCAGCATCCCGGTCGAGGGCTGAGCCAGGCGTCAGCCCAGCCAGGCCAGCGCCGCCCCGCTCAGGTACAGGCCCAGACCGAACACCAGGTGCGTCAGCAACGCGCGCTGCCGCACCAGCCAGGGTTTGGGCGTGCGCCTCGCGGCCATCCCCATGCCGAAGGCCGGCTGCATCACCAGCAGCGGCGCGGCCACCGTGAGCACGCCGAAGAGCAGCGCGGGCAGCAGCGCCGGACGCTGCAGCCAGGCCTGACCGCCCCAGGCCAGGAAAGCGGCGGCGAACAACAGCCCGGTCAGGTAATGGAAGCCCCAGCCGAGCAGACGCTCGCCCCGCAGCGGCGCCGCCTTGGCGATCGCCGCGTGGCGGAACTGGCCGTGGCGCATGTGCCCCAGCCAGCGCCCGACCCAGCCATAGTCCAGCGACGCCACGCCGAACCAGCGCCGCCGCAGCAACGCCCACAGGTCCATCGACAGCGTCGCGCCGACGCCCAGCACCATGATTTCGACTACCATGACCACCTCCATTCAACCTTGCTGAAATGCCTGTGATAGAAGGCTGCCAGTTGAAGTCGACTTGAGGTCAAGCATGAAAGAGCTGGATATCGGCACCGTCGCCCGCTGGTCGGGGCTGCCGGCCTCGACCCTGCGCTACTACGAAGAAAAGGGGCTGATCCGCTCGATCGGCCGCAACGGCCTGAGGCGGGTGTTCGCCGAGTCGGTGCTGCAACGCCTGTCGCTGATCGCGCTGGGGCGTACCGCCGGCTTCTCGCTGGAAGACATCGCCGGGATGCTCGCCAGCGAAGGGGGCCCGGCCATCGACCGCGAGCGCCTGGAGCGCAAGGCCGAACAGCTGGACCAGACCATCCGCCGCCTCAGCGCCATTCGCGACGGCCTGCGCCATGCGGCGGCATGCCCGGCCGAGAACCACCTGGCCTGCCCCACCTTCCAGCGCCTGATGACCCTGGCCAGCCGGCAGGCCAGCAGAAGCCGGGCTACTGCGCGATGAGCGCGGCGGGCAGGAGCACCTCGACCCGGCGAACCTCGAGATCGCGGCGCAGGTAGTCCATGCGCCGTGCATGGAACGCCTGCATGTGCGGCAGCGCCATGTGCGCGTCCAGGGCGGCCTGCGACGCCCATACCTCGTAGAAGATGAACAGCGTCGGGTCCTGCGCGTCGCGCAGCATGTGGTACTCGATGCAGCCCGGCTCGGCACGGCTGGGCTCGACGTAGGCACGGAACAGGTGTTCGAAGGCTGAGGCCTGCTCGGGCCGGGTGTGGGCGTGAAGGATGAATGCGTGCATGAGGGCTCCTGGGCAGGTGAGGAAAACCCTAGGCTAGCGCATGCCAAACGCTCAATTTCATGACTTTCAGTCAACAATCATTTGAGCGTGCCTGGGTGTTTCGCACGCGCGGGGCTGGTTAACCTGCCGCCACATTTTCTGGAGACACCCGATGAAAAAGATCCTCCTGCTCAACGGCGGCAAGGCCTTCGCCCATTCCCACGGCCAGTACAACAGCACCCTGCACGACGCGGCGCTGGCCTTCCTCGATCGCGCCGGCTGCGACGTGAAGACCACCTTCATCGACGGCGGCTACGACGTCGACGAGGAAGTCGCGAAGATCCTCTGGGCCGATGTCGTCATCTACCAGATGCCCGGCTGGTGGATGGGCGCGCCCTGGACGGTGAAGCGCTACCTCGACGAGGTGTTCACCGCCGGCCACGGCAGCCTCTACGCCAACGACGGCCGCACCCGCTCCGATGCCTCGCAGAAGTACGGCAGCGGCGGCCTGATTCAGGGCAAGCAGTACATGCTGTCGCTGACCTGGAACGCGCCGGTGCAGGCGTTCGAAGACCCCAGCGACTTCTTCGAGGGCAAGGGCGTGGACGCGGTGTACTTCCCGTTCCACAAGGCCAACGAGTTTCTTGGCATGAGCGCCCTGCCCACCTTCATCTGCAACGACGTGATGAAGGTGCCGGACATCGAGCGCGACGTGGCGCGCTATGAACAGCACCTGGCCACGCTGTTCGCCCGCGCCTGAGGCGGCGGCTCACTGCCCGCCGAACAGCGCCGTCCAGTAGATGCCGGCATCGCTCTGCGGGTCGCTGGCGTAGGCGGCGCCCAGTTCGCTGTACTCGGGGTTCATGATGTTGGCGCAATGTCCGGGGCTGGCCAGCCAGCCCTCAACGACCTTGGCCGGCGTATCCAGCGCCGCAGCGATGTTCTCGCCAACGCGTCCGCCGCCATAGCCGGCCAGCTCGGCGCGATCGCCCGGAGTGCGTCCGTCGCGCCCCTGGTGGGCGAAGAAGTTGTCGTTGGCCATGGCCCGGCTGTGGCTTTCGGCCGCGCTGCCCAGCGGCGCATTCCAGGCCAGCGGATCGGCTGCGCCGAAGGCCTGGGCACCACAATGGCGCGCCTGGGCCCGCGCCCGGTTGATCGCCATCAGCAGCTTCTCGCCCTCGGCCTGCCAGGGTTGCAGGCGACCGCTGAGCAGTGGCCGCGCCAGCACGATGCGCCAGTCACGCCCCTGCTGGCTGACCCCGACGTCGATGAACTGCGGGTCGAGCAGCACCCGGCAGAAACTCTCGCTCAGCGCCTGCATGGCCGAACGCGCATCACGCGGCCCGGAAAGCGTGATGGCCTTGACGTTGACCAGCGGATAGCCGGCGGCGCCGAGCGCGTCCTGCAGGTCCGCCGTGCCATTGGCCGGCAGCACCAGGCGCGGGTCGTCCGCCAGCGGTGGCAATGGCTCCGAGGCCTGCACGCCGCAGCGCTGTATTTCGCCCCGATAGGCGTTGATCGCGTCGATCAATGCCACATCTTCGCTCGCCTGTACCGAGGTGACGGCGGCCACCATCAGCAGTGCCAGCAGCCCTGATCCGCGTCCCCACCTCTTGCCTGCCGTTGTCATACCGCCCTCTCTCCACTAACGTCGTGATTCTGTCGCCATCTCCAGCACAGCATCATGATCAGCGCCGACCTGCGCGAAACCCTCAGTGATTGTGGGTTTGCCGCGCAGACGGCAGGGTTCCTGCATAAGCCCCAGGTGTCATCTCGAACCACCCAGACGATTGCCCGATCCTGCCAGAGAACAGCCAATGCCCGATCACTTCGCCAAGAACGAACAACATCGACGCCTGGTCCTCAAAGCCCTGCTCTGGATCACCCTGGTCGGCGGCCTGTTCTTCTTCGTGGTCAACCTGCTGCGCGACAACTGGCTGCTGGCCACGCTCGAGATCGGCTACGCCGGCGTGTCGCTGTACATGCTGATGATCATCGATCGAACGCGCAATCTGCAGCTATTGACCACGATTTACCTGTTGCCGTTCTTCAGCATCATGATCGTGGCGCTGTCGCGCCCACATACCACCTTCGCCGTGTTCGCCTGGATTCAGACCATTCCGATCATCTGCTACATGCTACTCGGGCTGCGCCTGGGCCTGTACGGCTCGATCCTGTTCGTCGGCATCGGCCTGTTCACCTTCAACCAGCGCCTGCCGGCGGAGCAGCAGCTGGTCAACGCCGTGATACTCGCCAACCTCGGCCTGGCCAGCCTCGCGGTGATGATTTTCGCCCATATCTACGAACGCAGCCGGGTGCTCAACGAGAAGCGCCTGATCGAGCAGGCCACCACGGACGCACTGACCGGCCTGGCGAACCGCATGAAGCTGAGCGAAGTGTTCGAGCGCGAACGCGCGCACGCCCTGCGCAACGACACCGCGCTGTCACTGGTGTTCGTCGATATCGATCACTTCAAGCAGATCAACGACCGTTTCGGTCACGAGGTCGGCGACCGCGCCCTGGCCCACTTCGCCACGGTGCTGACGCAGCGGTTGCGCATCAATGACCTGTTCTGCCGGATGGGTGGCGAGGAATTCGCCGTGCTGCTGCCCAGCACCCCGCCGGGGCGCGCACGGGAGATCGCGGAAAGCCTGCGCCAGCGCCTGGCGGACAAACCGCTCGAGGTGGCCGGCAGCGCCGTGCCCATGACGCTCAGCGCGGGCGTGGCCAGCCTGGGCAGCGACGGCCAGTCGCTGGACGAACTGATGCGGGCCGCCGACAGGCGCACCTACGCCGCCAAGCGCGCCGGGCGCAATCAGGTGGTCGCGGACGAAGACGAGGCCAGCGCGATCGACGCGGTCCCCGGCTGAGCCAGCGGCATCAGGCGTAGACGCTCAGCCCGCCCTTCTCCTGCAGCCACTGGCGGTAGGTTTCCAGCGAGTCGGTCTGCTGCTCGCCGTTGCGGCCGGCGATCAGCACACTGCCGTCCATGCCGCCATCCACCATCTTCTGCACCTGTTCCAGCAGCTTGGCCGCATCGTCGCGGTCGAGGTCCTCGACATCCGGCAACTGGATCGCCGAAGACGATGCCGCCTTGCTCTCGCCAAGGCCCTGCAGGCCGGTGGCCGCCTGCGCCGTGCCACCCTGCATCGCGCGCAGCAAGCCACCCTCGCTGCGCGCCACCACCTGCTTGGCGAAACGGCGTAGATCGGCCAGCGGGTCCTGGCTGCTCGAGGTGTCGCTGTCGCCGCTGGCAGCGCTGGAACGGTTGTTGAGCTGGCTGCCGTAGTAGCTGAGCATGGCAGGCGTGCTGTTGTTGATACTGGTCATGGGGCCTCCGCGAAAAGCGTTCAGCCTCTGATAAAGCAGATTACGGGCCAGCTCTGAAAGCCAGTATCCACGGGGCTTCCAGGCCCGCGTCGGCAGCACGTTGCCGACGCGAGGCAATCCGTTGCCAGGCGAAGCGGAAAGACACTGCAGCTCGCCATTCCAATGATGGCATTTTGACGCTAATATCCCGCCGCGCCGAAGGATGGCAGAGGGACAGCGCTCAGGCGGAAATCCAGATACCACCGACGGATACCTGCCCTTTCAGCAATACGCCAAGGATGCTTCATCGATGTTCAAAGCACGCTTTCTCGCGGCCGGCCTTGCCGGCATGACCCTGACCGGCTGCATGTCGTTCACCCCGGCAGGTCCGATCTACCCTCCCAGCCAGATCATCGAACACTCCCTGCCGGGCAGCGCGATGATCAAGGACGTCAAGGTCACGGACACGCGTATCGATGAAAACACCCGTCGCAACATCGGCAACCAGCTGACCGCCCAGATCAGCCAGCACATCGAGAAGGGCGAGTACTTCAAGCGCGTCATCAGCTTCCCCGCCAAGCTGAATGAACAGGACGTCCAGCTGCAGTTCGACTTTTCCTCGCTGAAAGGCAAACGCACGCCACACCCGGGTTACTTCCCTGGCGCACTGCTGACGCTGACGATCTGGATCTGGGTGAACGGACCGATCTACGTCGACAAGTACGACCTGGCAGCCGAGCTGCAGATCCTCGACGACCAGGGCCGGCAACTGGCGCTGTCGCAGAAGAACCTGGTGGTGGACAAGAACACCGGCCTCTGGGACTACGACTACATGTTCCCGTCTGGCGGACAGCAGCTGACCGAGCTGGTCGAGCAGTTGCTGCAGGACGGCACCCGACAACTGACCCACTGAAAAGGATTTCCCCATGAAGAAACTCTTTGCACTGATCCTGCTGATCGCCTCGGCCAGCCTGCAGGGTTGCATGACCTACTCCCATCACTCGCTGCAGACGGTCGACCAATGGCCGCTCGCCTCGCCCGAACAGGAGAAACCGAGCGTCTACCTCAAGGTCTTCGGCGAATACCAGGTCAATGACAACCCGCGCGTCAGCACGGCCGACGTCGCCAAACTGGAACAAGTGATCTCGCAGACGCTCTCCGAAAGCGGTCGCTTTTCGCGCGTGACCACCGCCCAGGAGGAGTCCGACCTGTACCTGACCGTCACCCTGCACAACCACGAGACGGGCAACATGGGACTGGCCGTACTGACCGGGGCGACCTTCTTCCTGATTCCCGGCGCCTTCGACAACACGCTGACGATGAGCATGGCCGTACGCGACGGCAATGGAGAGAAACTCGGCACCGCCCAGCAGCAGGAGTCGCTGACGACCTGGATGCACCTGTTCCTGATCTTTGCCGTGCCCTTCCAGGACCGCAGCGACAACCTGCTCCGGCAGTTGACGCAGAGCACCCTGCAACAGGCCGTCGACAAGGACCTGCTGTAATCGCCCTGGCGCAGCCAAGCGTGAAGCCGACCGTTTGCTTGTCGGGTCGATTGCGCTAGGCTCTGCCGCTCAATTCATAGGAGGTATCCCATGGCCCGCGCCACTGCCCGCCACATCCTGGTTGCCAGCGAAGACAAGTGCAACGAACTGAAAACCGCCATCGAAGGTGGCGCCGACTTTGCCCAACTGGCCAGAGACAACTCCAGCTGCCCGTCCGGCCGCAACGGCGGCGACCTGGGCTCGTTCGGCCCGGGCCAGATGGTCAAGGAATTCGACACCGTGGTATTCAGCGCGCCGGTCGGCGTAGTGCAGGGCCCGGTGAAGACCCAGTTCGGCTACCACCTGCTGGAAGTCACCAGCCGCCAGGACTGACCCGCCGCCAGCGGAGGGCCGTCGACACGGCCCTTCGCGCCCTTCTCCGCGCTGTCCCCGGTGACAGCGGCGCGCATCCGGTTCAGCATCTCGCCATCCCCTCACGCGAGCTGCGCCCGATGAATACCCCGCACCCTCTGCAACAACTCGCCCAACACCTGCTCGGCAAAGCCATGCACGAGCTCGAGCCGGAAGAAACCCACGTCCTGGAAACCATTCGCCAGCGCCGCCCGATCAGCCGCGACGTGGCCGATGCCTCGGATGCCGAATCGACCTTCGGCGAACGCCTGTCGGACCGGGTCGCCTCGGTGGGCGGTTCCTGGACCTTCATCGTCTGCTTCTCGCTGACCATGCTCGGCTGGATGCTGCTCAACAGCGATGTGCTGGCGCACTTCGGCCTGGCGTTCGATCCCTACCCCTACATCTTTCTCAACCTGATGCTGTCGACCCTGGCCGCGATCCAGGCGCCGATCATCATGATGAGCCAGAACCGCCAGGCGGCGAAGGACCGCGTGGCCGCGCGCCTGGATTTCGAGGTGAACCTGCGGGCCGAGCTGGAGATCATGCGTCTGCACGAGAAGATCGACCAGCGCATCCAGCAACGCCTGGATCAGATCCTCGAGCGCCTGCCGGAGAAGCACCCGGAGGCCTGATCCACGGCAGCGCGCCGGTTCAGACGGCGCCGGGTGCGCGCTGGCGCCAGCTGTCGAGCAGGCGCCCGCCCCAGACGTTGATCAGCAGCCCGGCCATGACCAGCAACGCGCCGACCATCTGCAGGCTGCCCAGGCGCTCGCCCAGCAGCAGCGCCGAGGAGCTGATCCCCACCACCGGCACCAGCAGCGAGAACGGTGCCACCTGGCTGGCCGGGTAACGCGACAGCAGGCGACTCCACAGGCCATAGCCGAGGATGGTGGCGCCAAAGGCCAGGTAGGCCAGCACCAGGATCGAGTCGAGGCTGATGCTCTGCAGCGAATGCAGGATCAACTCGGGGCCTTCCAGCCAGAACGACAGGGCCAGGAACGGCAGCGGCGGTATCAGGCTGCCCCATACCACCAGGCCGACCAGGTTGACCTTGCCCAGCCTGCGCGTGACGACGTTGCCCAGCGCCCACATCGACGCTGCCGCGATGGTCAGGGCGAAGCCGGCCAGGGTCATCGCCTGGCCGCCCTGCAGGCCGATCAGCGCCAGGCCGCTGGCCGCCACCAGCAAACCGAACAGGTTGCTGCCACGCAGGCGCTCACCGAGAAACAGCGCGGCGAAGAACAGGGTGAAGAAGGCCTGCGACTGCAGCACCAGCGACGCCAGGCCCGCCGGCATGCCGACGTACATGGCGTAGAACAGAAAGGCGAACTGGCCCAGCGAGATGGTCATGCCATAGGCCAGCATCCAGCGCAGGGGCACCTGCGGGCGCCGCACGAAGAGGATCGCCGGAAAGGCGGCGAGCATGAAGCGCAGCGACCCCATCAGCATCGGCGGCATGCCGTGCAGGCCGACCTTGATGACCACGAAATTCAGACCCCAGACGACGATCACCAGCAACGCCAGTAGCAGATCCTTGGGCGACATGGAGACAGTCCTCGAATGAAGGGAGCGGCCATTAGAGCAGCGCAGGCGACAGGCCGGCAGACACAGAACGCAGCGAAAAACACCACACAGTGCGTGGCGCGTCGTCCTCGACCTCGCGCCGGCCACGCAGCCAGTCGCTCGCCAGCCTGCTAACCTGCGCCCTCGTCTCCTGCCCGTGGCCCGCCATGACCCTGCACGATTTCCTGCTGTTCGCCCTGCCGGCGATCTTCCTCACCGGGCTGTCCAAGGGCGGTTTCGGCGGTGCGCTGGGCGGTCTCGCCGTGCCGCTGCTGGCCCTGGCGACGTCGCCGAAGCAGGCCGTGGCCGTCATGCTGCCGATCCTCTGCCTGGCCGACGTGGTCGGCCTCAAGGCCTATTGGCGCAAGTGGGACACGGCCAACCTCAGGGTCATGCTGCCCGGCGCGGCGCTGGGCATCGCCATCGGTTCGCTGACCTTCGGCTTCTTCGACGAGCGCGCCATCGGCCTGCTGATCGGGGTGATCGCCATCCTGTTCGTCGGCCTCGGCCTGATCGCCAGCCACCCGGCCCCACGACCGCTGCACAAGGGTCGCGGCACGCTGCTGTCGACGCTGGCCGGCTTCACCAGTTTCGTCGCCCATGCCGGCGGCCCGCCGGTGATGATGCACCTGATGCCGCAGCAGCTGGACAAGGTGCGCTTCGTCGCCACCGTCAACCTGTTCTTCCTGCTGACCAACGCGGCGAAGCTGTTCCCCTACGCCGCGCTGGGCCAATTCAGCCGGGACAACCTGCTGCTGAGCCTGATGCTCGCCCCCATCGTGCCGCTGGGGGTCTGGAGCGGCCTGTGGCTGCAATCGCGGATCAACCACCTGTGGTTCTACCGCATCGCCCGGCTGGGCATCCTGCTGGCGGGCGTGCAGCTGATCTGGCGTTACCTCTAGTCGGGCGCGGCCACTCGCCACAGCACGGGCCATTCGCCGGGATTGCGCGCGGCGCAGCGCCCCAGATAGCTGAACGAGGCCAGCTGAAAGCGCGCGCCATCGAAGCGCCAACTGCCGGCCTCGCCGCAGTCGGCAATGCCGCGACCCTTGTACAGGTAGGCCAGCTCGCCGCTGTCGCTGTCGTAGCTGACCCACCCGGACAGCCCGTCATGCCCCAGTGGCAGCGGGTCGAGCTGCAGATCGCGCTGCGCATGCGGCGCCTGACGGTCGACGCGGTACACCGCGAAATCGCAGTTGTAGGCCGCGCACCAGGTCTGGATCAGCACCAGGGCTTCGCGCTCGTTGAGCGCGTAAGCCTCGGCCTCGGGCTCGCCGCCCATGTCCTCTTCGGCCCACTGGTCACGGGTTTGCGCCATCACCGCAGCGGCGATGGCCTGGCTTTCGCGTTCGCTCAGCGGCGTGACACCGGGATGAGCGCGCAGCTCAGGTGCCGGCGGCGCAGCCGGCACCTCGCTGTCCGGGCGCGAACCCGGGCGGTACAGGGCACCCTGGGTATCCACCCGCCCCTGCACGGCATCCATCAGCAGCAGGACGGCGGAAAGGCCGCTGAGCGAGACCACCGCCTCGTACTCGCGCTCCTCGTCCATGCGCAACTGACTGGCGTTGCGCAGCTCGGCCAGCACGGCCTGGGCATCGGCGCCCTCGGCCAGCAACGCGGCCCCGTCGTCCTCTTCCGTCAGGCGCAGGCGCCCGGCACTCGCCAGGGGCCGGCCATCGAGTTGCAGCGGTGCGTAACCGCCCGCTTCGGCATAGTGCAAGGACAGTTGCAACGGTGCCCGGGGCCCCGCAGCGCGCTGCAGGTTCAGGCTCAGGGGCCGGTAGTCGAAACCGTCGGCAGCGCTGATGGCCTCGCAGCCGCGCAGGTTGTCGCAGGCGACCACCCAATCCTTGATCTCGCGGTACAGCGGCACCTGTTCGGGCGCGGCCTGCGCCGTGGCGGCGACCCACAAGGCCATGAACGGACTCCAACGCGGCATGAGCAACTCCTTCTGACGATTGCGCGGGGCCGCCATGTTCTGCCGCCATGCCGGCCCAGGCAAGCGCCACGGCGTCGCAACGCGAACGCCGGCACGACAGCCAGGCGAAATTGCAGGTGCCCTGAGGCGCGCAAGGCACTAGAATCCGCAGCCTATCCGATCGTCAGGCCGCGCTTACGTGCCGACGCCTTTTCACCTATCGGCCAGGAGACCCCAGATGGGCGCCCAGTGGAAAGCCAAACCCAAAGAAGCCGCCGCCAATGCCCGAGGCAAGATCTTCGGCAAGCTGGTGAAGGAAATCATGATCGCTGCGCGCAACGGCGCCGACCCGGACATGAACCCCAAGCTGCGCCTTGCCATCCACCAGGCCAAGAAGGCCTCGATGCCCAAGGACACCCTGGACCGCGCCATCAAAAAAGGCGCCGGCCTGTCCGGTGAGGTGGTCAACTACGAGCGCACCCTCTACGAAGGCTTCGCGCCGCACCAGGTGCCGCTGATCGTCGAGTGCCTGACCGACAACGTCAACCGCACCGTCGCCGAAATCCGCGTGCTGTTCCGCAAGGGCCAGCTCGGCGCTTCCGGTTCGGTGAGCTGGGATTTCGAGCATGTCGGCCTGATCGAGGCCAGCAGCGACGACGGCGCGGACCCGGAGCTGGCCGCCATCGAAGCCGGCGCCCAGGACTTCGTGCCCGATGACGAGGGCGCGACCCTGTTCATCACCGACCCGACCGACCTCGACGCGGTGTGCAAGGCGCTGCCGGAGCAAGGTTTCACCGTCAACTCGGCCAAGCTCGGCTACCGTCCGAAGAACCCGGTCACCAGCCTGACGCCGGAGCAGATGGAAGAAGTCGAAGCCTTCCTCGAGGCCATCGACGCTCACGACGACGTGCAGAACGTCTACGTCGGCCTCGCCGGCTGATGCCTGGCGGGCGTCCCCGGACGCCCGCTGCCTGACTCATGACCACCACCCTGCACATCGCCGCCGCCTGCCTGTTCGACGAACGCGGCCACCTGCTGCTGGTACGCAAGCGCAACACGCGCTTCTTCATGCTGCCCGGCGGCAAGCGCGAAGCCGGTGAGGACGCGCTGGCGGCACTCGGCCGCGAGCTGTTCGAGGAGCTGGAACTGCGCCTGGACGCCGATGCGCTGCACGCGCTTGGCCAGTTCCAGGCGGCGGCTGCCAACGAAGCCGACACCTGGCTGCAGGCGGACATCTACCGCGCCAGCCTGCCCCACCCCGTGCAACCGGCTGCCGAGCTGGAAGAACTGCGCTGGCTGGCCCTCGATGCGCCCCTGCCCGACGACCTCGCGCCGCTGCTGCGCGAACAGGTGCTGCCGGCCCTGCAACGCCTGCCTGGCAACCCGCGCACCCGGTAAGGCCACCCTCGACGCCCGGCGGTTTCTTGATCCACGGCAACGCGGGCGTCAGCCCCGGCGGTTAGGCTGCGCCGATAAACAGAACCATTCGCCTTGCCTGCAAACCCCACAGGAAACGAGGTTTGCCATGAGTATCACGTCCACCCAGATCTGCCAGGCCGCCGACCAGTTGCAGGGTTTCGTCGGCTACAACGCCAAGACCGAGCAGTACCTGCTGCGTTTCTCCGAAGACAGCTTCGGCCTCGATGTCCCCGCCGAGACCATCACCCCCACCTGCGAATACGTCTGGCACGAAGCCGAGGGCGAGCTGATGCGCCTGGATCGCCAGCGCCTGGCCTGGCTGCAGGAGCAGCGTATCGATGACCGGGTCAATCTCAGCGAGCCGCTGCGGGTCTATCTGCGCCGCAGCGACCTGCCGGAAATCCATGCCGAACGCCGGCGCCTGGCCTCGGCCTGAATCGTCGCGCCTGGAGCTCTAGCCGAGCAGACGCATCGACAGCGCGCCAAGGACCACGCCGAGCACCAGGATCAGCGCGCCGCCCAGCCACAGCCGAGCGCTGCCGGGCGCAGCAGGCGTGGCCTCGGCAACGGCCTTTGCCTGGGCGGCGGCGCGCAGGGGATTGGCCGCTGCGGGTGCGGCGCCCGGCTGGCGGCGCGCGGCCTGCGTGGCCGCGCCAGCGCCCTTGCCCGCCAGCGCCTTGGGCAGGTCGGCGACGCGCATGAACTGGGTGGCGTCCTCGTCGGGCTCCTCGCTGACGTCGACCTTGGGGCCGATCACCAGCAGCGTCACCGAGCCCATCTTCAGCTGGTCCCCCGGTTGCAGCATGGCGGTCCTGACCTTCTGCTGGTTGACCAGCACACCGTTGGCCGAGGCCAGGTCCTTGATCTCCAGCACGTCGTCCTTGAGGAAGAACTCGCAGTGCCGGCGTGACAGCTCCAGGTCGCTGAAGCACAACTCGCACTTGCTCGAACGGCCGAAGGTCATCGAGCCGTGGATGTGGAACTTGCGCCCCTGGTGCTCGCCCTGGATGACCTGGAGAAACCAGCGCGGCGCCGGGGCATCCGTCCTGACGTTCGCCTTGGCGGGGTCGACCAGTTGCAGCTCCACGCTGCCCAGGCGCAGGCGGTCGCCGTCACGCAGCTGAAAACGGCTGCCGATGCGCTGCTCGTTGACCCAGGTGGCCCCCTGGCTGGCATCGCTCAGGTAGTAGTAGCCCTGGTGCTGGCGAATCTCGGCATGAAAACTGGTGATGCCCGCATCGCCCAGCACCAGCTGGTTGCGGCTGTCCTGGCCGATGGTCAGGCGCTCGTCGCTCAACCAGACCGGCGCTTGGCGGTTATCCAGGAACTGCAGTCTGAGCATCGTCAATGCCTCGGTTCAGTCGAAAAGGTTGTTCAGCAGGCGCTTGATCGGGTTCTGCGAGGAACGCTGCGCCGGCCGTGCAGCCGGTTGCGTGGCCTGGCGCACGCGCTCCTGATGGCCGTCGTACAGCGCCAGCAGGCGCTCGTTGTCGGGTTCGGCCTCGAGCCCCTGCTTGATCTGCTCCAGCGCCAGGTTGTACTCGCGCCGCGCATAGGCCGCCTCGGTCTGATCGATGAAGCGCTGCGCCACGCGGTTGATCCCGGCCAGCGCCAGCAGGTTGTCCGGTTCCCAGCCCAGTACCTGGCGGAAGTAGTGCACCGCGCTGTCGTCCTCGGGCAGGATCAGCAGGCCCTCGGCCAGGCGCTGCTCGGCCAGTTGCAGATAGCCCTGGATGCGCGCCTGCAGCACGCGCTGCAAGCCATCGCTGGCCTGGGCGTTGTCGGCATCCAGCAGCAGCGCCTGGCGGAAGTAGTAGTCGGCGTTGTCCTGCGCCGGGGTCAGCAGCTGCCCGCCGGCCAGACGCGCCTCGCCCAGCACGAGCAAGCCGGCGATGCGCTGCTGCAGTTGCCAGTAGTAGCCAGCGGCGCCCGCCCCCGCCAGCAGCAGCACGCCCAGTAGCGCCCAGGGCAACCAGCGCCGGCGGGCCTGGCGTGGCGGCGCCTTGACTGCCGGCGTCATGCGCGTCAGCTCCTGCTCGGCATCCTGCAGCTCATCCAGGCTGGCCAGCAGCACGTGGCAGTCGGCGAAGCGTTCGTCCGGCGCCTTGGCCAGCATGCGCTCGAGCAGCCACTGCAGCTCGCGCAACGGCTCGGGCAGTTGCGGCGGCTCCAGCTGCAGCTGGTTCATCAGTGTCTGGGTGTAGTTCTCGCCACGGAAGGGGTTATGCCCGGTGAGCATCTCCAGCAGGATCACGCCCAGGCTGTAGATGTCGCTGCGTGCATCCAGCGCCTGGCACTGCGCCTGCTCCGGGCTGCTGTAGGCCGGGCTGCCGACGGCGATCCCCGACTGGGTCAGGTCGCTGTCGAGTTGCAGCGCCTTGGCCACGCCGAAATCGGTGAGCACCGCCGTGCCGTCGTCGCGGAACAGGATGTTGCCGGGCTTGATGTCGCGGTGCACCAGCCCCTTGTCGTGCACCACGACCAGGGCGCTGGCGATCTGCCGGACGATGCGCAAGGCCCGCGCGGGCTCCAGGCGCTGCCCCTTGTACTGAGCCAGGTCGCCACCGGCCAGGTACTCCATGGCGAGGAAGTGGCGGCCATCGGCCAGCTGGTCGATGCGGTAGATGGTGATGATCGACGGATGCTGCAAGGAGGCGACGATGTGGCCTTCCTTGATGAAACGCTGGGTGAATTCCTCATCCTCGCGATGCAGCAGGACCTTCAACGCCACCTGGCGCTGCAGGGCCTCCTCGGTGGCCAGGTAGACCTCCGCCATGCCTCCCTTGCCCAGGCGACCATGAATGCTGTAACCGGGTACGTTGATCGAAGGCTGGTTCATACGGCTCGACTGGCACTCAGGATTGACGGAATTTGAACAGTTTGCTCAGCAGGCTGCGCGCCGGCGCCTCGCAGGGCGAGGCAGGCGCAGCGAGGCCGAGGACGATGCAGCTGATATTGTCTCTACCGCCATGGCCATTTGCCAGCCCCAGCAACTGTTCGACCATCGCCTCCAGGGTGGCCGACTCGGCGCAGCAGTGCTGGATGGCCGGGTCATCCAGCTCGCAGGTCAGGCCATCGCTGCACAGCAGCAACAGTTCATCGGCCGCCAGGTGACCATGCAGCAGGCCGACGTCGAGCACCGGCTCACCCTGGCCGAGGCATTGCAGGATCAGGTTGCGCCGTGGATGCTCGCGCGCCTCCTCGACGCTCAGCTGGCCGGCGTCGATCATCACCTGCACCCAGCTGTGATCGTGGCTGAGCTGCTCGATGCGGTCAGCGGCGATGCGATAGGCGCGGCTGTCGCCGATCCAGGCCAGCTCGAAGGCATCGCCCTGCATGCGCACCGCCACCAGGGTGCTGCCCATGTCCGCCGCGCCATCGCTGGACGCGGCGGCGGCCAGCACGGCCTGGTGGGCAGCCTGCACCGCCGCCTCCAGTGTCTGCCCCTGCTCCAAGGCGGCGATCAGGCCATCGAGCGCCCTGGCACTGGCCACCTCGCCACTGGCGTGCCCGCCCATGCCGTCGGCAACGGCCCAGAGGCCGAGTTCAGGCCGACAGGCCAGCGCATCTTCGTTGTGCGTACGCACCCGCCCGGCCGAACTCTGTGCGGCGAACACGATGGTGGGGGGCGACGGTCGGGACACGCGGGAATCCTTGAGCGATGGACGAGCGCGCTCATGATGCGGTGCTGCCGGTGAGCTGTCACGGACCGACAGGGCGCAAATGCGCAGTCGTTAACCAAAATCTGCGGTTAAATGGCAGGCCTTGTCCTCACCCGTGCCGGTCGATGTCCACCCCTCACTACCGTTGCCTGCCCTCCGAGCTGCAGCCGCTGCTCAACAAGTTCTATCGCAGCCATCGCTCGCCCATGCGCGGCCAGGCAGGCGATGAGGTGTGGGTCGCCCAGAGCAGCGGGGACATCGTCGCGGCCCTCAGCCTGCGCCCGGTCAGCGCCGGACAGTGGCTGACCGGCCTGTTCGTCGCGCCCGCGCTGCGGCGTCAGGGCGTGGCCGGCGAACTGCTGCGCGCCTGTCTGGCGCAGCATCCCGAAGCCATCTGGCTGTTCTGCCATCCGCAGCTACGCTGCTTCTATCAGCGCCAGGGATTCGTCGACTGCGACCCGCTGCCGGCCGAACTAGCCGAACGGCTGGCCCGCTATCGACGCAACAAGCCGTTAGTATCGCTGCGCGCTCACTGAGCCACCTTTCGCCGAGGGCAGGAATACTGGCACTTTGCTCAGGAATGCCCCTTGCCATGAGCGGTCGAAGCTCTGCATGCTTGGTCCACAACAATGAAAAGAAACGCTATGGCTACCCAGACCGCTCGCCTGCTGAAGCGCCTGCGCAATGATTTTCAGCTTTCGATCATCACCCTGATGGGGCTGTTCGGCATCATCGGCATCTCCCCGTATGCCGTCTATCGCCTGCTGCACGGCAACTACCTGGTCGGCATCGCGGACACGGTCATCGTCCTGTCCACCCTCTTCGCCGTGCTCTACGCCTGGGCCACGCGGGACACGGTCAAGCCCGGCATCTACCTGGCGGGCGTGTTCTCCCTCGGCGCCACGCTGATCGCCATCAACCTGGGGGTCAACGGCCTGTTCTGGATCTACCCGCTGATTCTCTTCAACTTCTTCATGGTCACGCCCGGCAAGGCGCTGCTGGCGACCAGCGTGGTGTTGGTCAGCCTGGTCAGTTACGCATTGCTGGTGCCTGGCAGCGTGTTCGAGAGTCACTACCAGATGATCTCGTTCCTGGTCACCTGCATGATGGCCAGCGTGCTCAGCTTCATCTTCGCCTTCCGCACCCGCAATCAGCGCGACCGCCTGCAGCTGCTGGCCATCCACGACCCGCTGACCGGCGCGCGCAACCGGCGCGCCATGAACGAAGAGCTGAAGATCGCCATGGCCAGCCATCGCCGCCACAGCGACAGCTACGGCCTGCTGGTGATGGACCTGGACCACTTCAAGCAGATCAACGACCGCTTCGGCCATCACGTGGGCGATCAGGTACTGGTGGCCTTCGTCGAGCTGATCAAGCGCTGCTCGCGCAAGGAGGACCGCCTGTTCCGCTTCGGTGGCGAGGAATTCCTCCTGCTGCTACCCAACACCGGCCTCGAAGGCCTGCATACGGCCGCGCAGAACCTGCTGCGCAGCGTGCAGCAGGAGCTGGAAACCCCCGGCGGTGGCGTGACGGTGTCCATCGGCGGGGCCATCCTGCACAGCGGTGAGCATTGGGAAAGCTGGCTACAGCGCGCCGACGAATGCCTGTACCGGGCCAAGAGCGAGGGGCGCAACCGCGCAGTGATCGCCGACGCGCCGGGCCACCCCGACAAGCTCGCCGCCAACCGCTGATGCGTCAGCGGCTGCGCTGCTGCTGATAGCTGCCACTGCCTGGCTGACGCTCGATGATCAGCCCGCCGGGGTACTCGGTGCTCTGCCGAATGCCGCCGCGCGTCTCACTGGACTGGCTGCCGTAGCGGCTCTCCTGCCTCACACTGCCCTGCGGCAGGCGCTGCCCGCCATAGAGATTGTGCTGCTCATAGCGCACCGAGCCGGAAACGCTGCCGCTGGCGCCCGGGCTGATGTAGCTCTTGGGGATGACGCGAATGGTCTGCGGCTCGTCGGCCAGCACAACGCCAGCGCAGGCCGCAGCCAGGATCAGGACGAGCGAACGTGCGAACATGAGCAACTCCCATCAGGGCAGGCCCGGCGCCAGGCCGGCACCCGCAAGCCATCGTTACAGCTGCTTGGACAGCAACGCCAGGGATTTTGCAGCGCCACAACGAAAAAGGGTTGGCCGAAGCCAACCCTTTGCTGGAAATGGTGCCCAAAACCGGACATCAAGCCTGCCCTTATAATAAACCAAAGGCGCCTGCCTAACATCACTTAAGTTTAACTACAGGTAATGCTCGTGGCGCCCCACCACCATCATAACTTGAAAATAGCACATTCTCTCCAACCTTAGGGAGAGCTCCATAAACACACTCTCGATGAAAGAAAACCCGTCCAGATTGCGAGGATATATATCCATAAGAGTTAAAAACAAAGCTCTCTACAGTGCCACGTGACCGAATGGCTACCGAATAACATAAACCACTAAAACTCTCGACGAGTTGATCTGCAGTAGGCCTGCTATTTGGATCTTTGCTCATGCACGCACTAGCGATTTTAATTAACTCTCGTGCCAGCGGGGAAAACTGCGGATTACTGAATAAAAACCCAGGTGACTGTGGCTGTATTGCACTTATAATTTTTGGCACCGCATTTAGCCCCTGCCCAAAAGGATAGTCTCCTGTTAGCAGGTGAAACATCATTGCCCCAAGCGACCAAATGTCTGCAGGTGTACCTACACTTCTAGGTGTTTCAATTGCCTCTGGAGCCATGTACGGAAGTGCACCGACTGCTGTCTGGGACGTTGTTAAGCTTTCCTCTCCCCCCTCTACCGCAGCAACTATCTCCTCAGCGGCCATTTTAGCAATACCGAAGTCCGTAACTTTTAATTCGGTTAGCGAATAGTCACCTACAACCATTATATTAGTCGGCTTCAGATCTCGATGCACAACACCTACATGATGAGCAGCTGCAACCCCTTTCGCCAAGTGATGAAACACCTTAGCAGCAAGATAAGGATCTATAAATGCAGAGTCATTAAGCAAAGCGGCACGCATGTCTTGCCCTAGTATCAATTCCTCCACTAAAAATTGACGTTCCTCAAAGACAAGATAGTCTAAAGTTTTCGCAACGTTTGGATGATTGACCTTAGCAGCGACAATTGCACTACGTTGAAATCTCTTTTCAGCTGACTTATTTTTGGGTGTTTTAAGAGCAACCACCCGGCCGGTTTCTGTATCATTCGCAATAAAAACATATTGCATCCCTCCCTCTGCTAGATATCGCTGTATTTCATATCTACCACCTATTAGAGCGCCTGGCTGCAACATTTCAATCACAGTACTATCTCCGGATGAGAGAGATCAAATGTAATATAGCGGCGTTTAGATCCATGTTCAGGCCCACCCAAAGCAACTACGCATGCCCCTGGCAATATAAAGCCTACATAAACAGCCCTATTATTTATAAATACTTGCCCAGAAGTGGCTGTAACAACAAAGTCGAAATCATTGTAAGATATCTCAACCGATCCAAAGCCTGGAAGGCTTAACAATACGGAACGATTTGAAGCATCTAGGAAAGAAGGATTACCATTATAAACAACCAACGCCCGATGTCTTCCTTGTAGCAAGTGTTTAGCCAAGACATCTCGCACAATGCTCATCGGAGGGCGTAACGCAGGATCAAAGTCTAGACAACTAAACAAAATATCAACTACGTCCTGACTCAAGCCCCGATAGATATTCTGAAAGTAATTTTGTCGCAGCTGTAACGGTGGCTCTGCTCTAAGCTCACCTGGTAGGTCTCTCGCGGCAATATATAAAGCCGTGGCACCAAATGCATATGTATCTATTGCCGATGTAAAACGAACGGCGTACCCATATTGTTCCGGAGCAGCAAAACACGGAGTCCCTATAAAGCCTAAGGTCGCAGCACCATCCACAGCATCTCGGGCTAAGCCAAAATCAAAGATTTTTACCAATCCCTCAGGATCAATCTTCATATTGTTTGGTTTGATATCTCTATGGATGATCCCCGCCTGATGAATATCTGCAATACCTGAAGCTATTTGCCACAGCAGCTTTAAATACTCCAGCAATGACACGGGCTGGGTACTGTTATGCAGCAGATCATCGCCAGAAATATATTCCATAACAATTCCGAGCTCACCTTTAAACTCCAAAATATCGTACACTTGGACTACATTCTTGGAGCGCATCCTAAAGAGAGCACTTACTTCGTCATTAATTCTTCGGCGATTAGCATTGCCCGGCATAAACTTTATCGCTACCTGGCGTTCAAGAACTAAGTCATAGCAGTTTAAAACCTGCCCCATACCGCCGGAATAATAGTCATCACTGAATTCATAGCGATTATCTATCAACATACTAAACTTCCTGTTACTTCTTCTTGTTCGGGAATTCCATTATTAGTTGCGGCTCATTTGACTTAGTAAGTTCTACCGACTTCTCTTTTCTGCCAACCACTTTCTGAGGTCGTGTTTTTTTTGTAGATCCAGCGGATCGCTGCTTCACTGCTGTTTTTGAGGCAACAGACTCCTCTCTCGACCTATTAGACGGCACACGCCCCTTGCCATTATTACGATTTAGATTAGACAACGTACTACCGAGAAAGAACTGGCACTCACCAAAGGAATCCCATACTTCAATTACTCCAGTAGAATCTGTTTTGACACATTCCTCTTCAATCGATACTGGTAGCACTGCGACAGTAGCGTTATCGTGCCCACCACACCAGTTGGCCAGTTCAACTAAGCGCTTGACGCAAACTCCTGGCTCTGAGGCTATAGATACAACCTTCTCCATGCATGAAGAAAACTTACTGAGGTAATGAACACCATCTGTAACTAGCAGCATCCTACTACCTGTCACTGCATCCAACTCATGAACATGAGGCTGAAAATCGCTCCCCATACCTACATATTGAAGCAATCTTGCTTGATCAGGGCTTTCTGCGGCATTTTTCCCTAACTGGCCAGCAATGGTATCGTCAATAGTGAGTCTTTTTAGTTTCAGTTCACCTTCAAGATAAATTCGACTGTCTCCAACACTCATCCAGCATGGAATCTGGCCATGGCGTATTAGAGCGGCAACTAACGTCGACCCGCCGTCTCCATAAAATTTTTCATAAACTGCGCTGTTTGCTCTAATTGCTGCATTCTTCAACCAGTCTATTGAAGAGCCGTGAGAAGCTGCAGACTCACATATAGAGGATATGAATCCACTTACAGCTAGTGAAGCGCAAGTACCACCACCTCTCATCCCCCCAATGCCATCGGCAACTAATGCGACAGAGAATCGAGTCCCGTTAGCCTCCCAACCTTGAACTATGACCGCCCTATCTTGATTTTCAGTGCGAACTAATCCTACGTCGGTGCCCACAGCTGCACCTAGGTGCGCAACTCGCCGCACTCCAGTTCGTGCAGTCTGACGAGAAAGCCAGTTAGCGAGCTGAGCTTCTAGGAGTGTCATACCGTTTTCCATATCATCCTTTCAGGTTGGTGGCGCGAATCCATGGTTACTAGGATGCGACCGCTGGAGCTCTACATAAATCAGATTGTGCAGCCAAAATCCGAAGCAGTCACAGGTCGGCACCAGTCGGCAAAATGACATATTTAGCTCACCCCACACAAGCAAGTGACTAGTAGCTTGTAGAAGAAACCCAACCAAATTCGATTGCTACGGTCGCGGAGAAGGTGTCACACCTAGTCCCCTTATATGTATACCTCAACTGATACGCACGCCCTCCCCACTTTTCCGTGGGATCTATTGATAAATGACACTTATAGTGCAACACTACTAATAGAACACCCTAACTGATACAGCCCTCATGTTTATCCGCGCATACCTCAGAGCCTCAACAAACGAACAGGATGCAAGCCGCACCCACACCGCCCTGGAGCAGTTCGCCGCAGCACACGGCAGGGCCATCGCCAGTACGTACTTGGAGAATGCTAGCGGTGCAACCTCAGAACGGCCCGAGTTGCTGCGCCTGCTAAAGGATGCACGTAGAGGTGATGCATTGTTGGTAGAGTCGATTGATCGCCTCTCTCGTCTCCCAATGGATGACTGGAGCAAGTTAAAGGCAGCTATCGATGCAAAAGGGTTACGCATCGTTGCACTTGATCTTCCTACCAGCCATGAGGGGATGCGCGACACCAAAGGGGATGAGTTCACTGACCGGATGCTTGGCGCCATCAATTCGATGTTGGTAGAGATGATGGCTGCGATTGCCAGAAAGGATTACGAGCAACGCAGGGAGCGCCAGGCCCAAGGCATTCAAAAGGCCAAGGATGCCGGCAAATACAAAGGACGCCCCGTAGATGAGGCGTTACACCGTCGAATCCGGGAGCTACTGGGGGCAGGCCTTGGCATCAGGGCAACAGCTAGGCTCGCCGAATGCTCAACCACTACCGTCCTTCGAATCAAGCAAGCGCTGCACTAAGGCTGGAGTTTGCCATCCATAATCTGCTTCTCCATTTCTAGAGCCTGCTCAAGAGCAGCATCCCCGAAGCTTTTCCCAGTAAGAAGCTTGTCTATGGCCTGGAAAAGCAGAATATCAAACTGGTAGCTAAGCCACCGGTATCGCCCACCTTTAAGGTTCTCAAACTCTGCAAAACGCTCAGCGCCGAATGCTGATTCAATCATTTGCTTTATATTCGCGTCGTTGTGCCAGGCAAGCTTATCCGGCGCACTCTTACCCTTCTTGATCAAGAATATCGACCGACCCAACAGAGCTTTGTAAGTCGAATAGAGAGCCCACGTATACTCCCCTAAATGCGGTCGCACTAGTTGCACGGCCTCGAAACCCACCTTAAAGAAAGCAAGTTCATCGATGCGCTCCATACCCGCTGAATACTTGAGCATTTGCGCATCAGTGTAAAAGCCCTGCATCTCTTCATCTGTAAAAATATCAGTAAGGAAAACATCAGACGGAAAAGCATCCCGCAACTCAATGACACCACGCCACAAGGCATCTACCGCCTCAATTTTCCTAGCGATAGTGGCCTTCTGAACCTCAGAAAATGAGGCAGCGGCAATCCGCATTTTTTCTGCCTGACGATCCATTTCCGACTTGAGGATCGCGAGATTGGCATCCCCTTGAGCTTTTAGCAGCTCTAATCTCTGATCGTATTCATGCCTTACGCTTGCTTTCAGCCTTTCGCCAATCCACGCTCGACACAGCCAGGCGACCACCAGAACCAACGTGGCAGGGGGCACTGCAGACTTAAATGTGCCCCATGCCAGTTCTAGTAGAGCGTCCATCAGAACCTTCCGTAAGGTGTGAATATGAAAAAGCCCCAACAGGCTGACCTGAGTGGGGCTAAATTCTATTAGCTCCTGCTGTCACCCTGCTGTCACAGATCAGGCGAAGTCATGACAGAAAGTGCTGGAAGCCTTGATTTTACTGGTGCCGGAGACAGGAATCGAACCTGCGACCTTCGCGTTACGAGTGCGCTGCTCTACCGACTGAGCTACACCGGCTACAAGACGCCGGCATTATGCGAGTTGCCGCGCCCGCGCTCAAGTCGCCACGCGCTCAATTGTCGAGCAATTCGATACGGTCGTCGTGGATGCGGATCAGGCCCTGCTTGTAGAGCCCGCCGATGGCCTTCTTGAAGTTGCCCTTGCTGACGCGAAACTGCTCGGCGATCAGCTCGGGCGGGCTCTTGTCGCCCAGCGCCAGCACACCGCCCTGCTCGCGCAGGCGCTCGACGATCTGCTCGGCGAGGCCACTGGCGGCCTCACGGCCGATCGGTTGCAGGCTCAGGCTGATCTTGCCGTCGGCGCGCAGTTCCTTGATGTAGCCCTTCTCGCGCATGCCGCTGCGGATGAACTTGAACAGTTCGTTCTTGTGGATCAGGCCCCAGTGCTTGCCGTCGATGATGGCCTTGAAGCCCAGGTCGGTGCGCTCGACCACCAGCAGGTCGACCTCCTGGCCCACCTGATAGTCGGCGGGCACCTGGTCCAGATGGCGGTCCAGCCGCGCCGTCGCGGTGAGACGGCGGGTGCGCTTGTCCAGATAGAGGTAGATCACGCAGTAGTCGCCGATCTGCAGCGGGCGCTTCTCTTCCGAGTGCGGCAGCAGCAGGTCCTTGGGCAGGCCCCAGTCGAAGAACAGGCCGACCCGGTTGATGTCCACCACCTTGAGGCTGGCGAACTGGCCGAGCTGGATCTTCGGCTTCAGGGTGGTGGCGATCAGCTTGTCTTCGCTGTCGAGGTAGATGAACACGTTGAGCCAGTCCTCGACTTCGCTCGGCGTGTCCTTGGGGATGTAGCGCTTGGGCAGGAGGATTTCACCATCCGCACCACCGTCCAGGTACAGCCCGAAGTCGGTGTGCTTGACCACCTGTAGAGAATTCATCCGCCCGATTACGGCCATCGTGTTCCACCTCGCTAAAACAGCCGGCCATTCTACCCGAGTTCGCGGCTCTCCGGGCCTGCCGTGCAGTCATTCGACAGCCGGTCACCGTGAGGCCTAAGTCGCTGGAAAACAAGCCATTAAAGGCGGTGAACAGGGGCCTGCCAGGGCCTTGCACAGGTGACTGATTGGCGATTAACCCAGCAGAATGGGGCTGATTGAGGCATAATGGCCGGCCGCCCATCGAAAAGAGATCAAGGTCATGGCCACCCTTCGCGTCAAGTCGTCCGCCAGCAAAGTCAGCAAGCCGGCTCCAGCAGTGGAAACCCGCGAGTCCATCGAGGCGCAGATTGCCGCTTTCCTGCAGGGCGGTGGCGAGATCCAGCAGATCGCCAAGGGTGTAAGCGGTCAGACCTACGGCGGCACTCGCCAGATCACCATCAGCAAGAAGTGATCGTTCGCGGGTGCGCCTCGCGCACCCGACACCCCTCCCCCGCCTTATTCGCTCGCCAGCCCCAGGCGCAGCAAGCGCCCCTGCGGCGCATCCGTCAGCACGTAGAGATAGCCGTCCGGCCCTTGCCGCACGTCGCGTATCCGTGCGTTGAGTGATTCCAGCAAGCGCTCCTCGCGCACGACCCTGTTGCCATCGAGATGCAGGCGAATCAGCGCCTGGCCGGACAGCGCGCCAATGAACAGGCTGTGTTGCCAGGCCGCGAAGCGCTCGCCCGAATAGAACGCCATGCCACTGATGGCCGGCGACTTCTCCCAGACATGCAGGGGCGGTTCGGTGCCTTCCAGGGTTTTGCCCCGGGCCTCGGGAATCGGCAGCATCGAGTAGTTGATGCCATGCGTCGCCAGTGGCCAGCCATAGTTCTTGCCGGCCTCGGGGATGTTGATCTCGTCGCCGCCGCGCGGGCCGTGCTCGTGGGTCCACACGCGGCCACTCCAGGGGTTGAGCGCCGCCCCCTGCTGGTTGCGATGGCCATAGGACCAGATCTCGCCGCGGGCGCCGGCACGCTCGACGAAGGGGTTGTCCTCGGGGATGCGTCCGTCCGGGTAGATGCGCACCAGCTTGCCCTGCAGCTTGTCCAGCGCCTGCGCGGTGGGACGGTCGTTGTTGTCGCCCAGGGCGATGAACAGGTGGCCCTGCTGGTCGAACACCAGACGCGAGCCGAAGTGCGTGCCAGTGGACAGCTTGGGCTGCTGGCGGAAGATCACCGTGAAGTTCTCCAGCGCGCGGCTGTCGGCGGACAGCCGTCCGCGCCCGACCGCGGTGCCCGCCGCACCGTCACCGGCTTCGGCGTAAGACAGGTAGACGAGGCGATCCTCGACGAAGTCGGGTGACAGCACCACATCGAGCAGCCCGCCCTGGCCCACGGCGAACACGCCGGGCACCCCACGCAGCGGCGGCGACAACTCCCCCGTGGCGCTGACTCGCCGCAGCATCCCCGGCCGCTCGCTGACCAGGAAACCCTGGCCATCCGGGAGCACGGCGACGGCCCAGGGATTGCGCAGGCCCTCGGCGACGGTAACGACATTCACGGGCCCCAGTTCGGAGGGCAGCTGGCGCTCCTCGGCAAGGCCGGGCTGGCTGCCGAACAGGGCGAGCAAGGCGAAGGTGGCGAGCGACTTGAGCGGCATCCTGGCGTCTCCATGCAGGTGGCGAGCGAGGCGTCATAGTGCAACAGGCCCTGTCCGCCGGCAGCCGCGCAACAGTTTCCTCAGATTTCAGTCCGCCAGGTAGCGCTGCTCGATGCGCTGGTATTCGCCCGACTCGCGCAGTTTGCGCAGGCCCTCGTCGAAGCGCTGGCGCTGTCGATCCAGGCGGAAGCCGACCCGGTACGGCGTGGGTGGGAATATCTCGAACCAGGACAGCGCCTGCGTCACGTCGACCTGGTCGGCCACCTCGCGATTGAAGTAGCGGAGGATGCGCTTGTCGCCCACCACTACGTCCACACGGCCGCTGTAGAGCAGGCGGTTGCGGTTGATCTGCAGGGCCTCCTCGCGGTAGCGCGGGTTGCTCAGGGCCATGCGCTCGAACTCGGGGCCCAACAGCAGCCGCGCACGCTGGAAGGCGCTGACCGAGTAGTTGCCGAGGTCGGCGATGTGCTCGATGCGATAGCCGCGGCTGGCCAGGGCCACCGCCACGTTGTGGTAATAGATGTAGGTCTGCGAGTAGTAGGCCTTCACGCCACTGCGCTGGTGGGAGGTGGCGATCGCGTCGATCTCGCCACGGCGCAGCATCAGGTGCAGGCGCTCCATCGGCGCATAGTAGACGGTGACCTCGAAGCCGGCGTTCTGCGCGGCGCGCTCGATCAACTCGTACTCCAGTCCACGCCGCTCGCCCTCGTAGATGTAAGGCGGTTTGTGCGTGCCGAAGCCAACGTTCAGCACATCTGCCGGCGCCGTCAGGCTCAGGCATGCCAGTGCCGCTGCTACCCACCATCTGAACATCACGGTCCCCATTGTCGGTCCAGCTGAGCATAGACGGCTCGCGGGAGTCATCACCAAAGTGGATGCAGGTCGATTCACTCCGTTGTGCACTATCGCGACTAGACTGGCTCCACGCATTTCTGCGCCTGCCTTCTGGAGACCCTGACCATGCTCAAAGCCGAATACCAACAGCGCGGCCCGGTGCCGCAAGACGTCATCAGCGCGGTTGCCCTGCAACTGCCGGAGCCTGCCGCCGGGCAGGTGCGCGTCAAGGTGCTGGCGGCGCCGATCAACCCCTCCGACGTGCTCACGCTGACCGGCGCCTACGGCATGCTGCCGCCGCTGCCTGCTATCGGCGGCAACGAAGGGGTCGGCAAGGTCGAGGCGCTCGGTGCCGGCGTCAGCCAGTTCAAGGTTGGCCAGACCGTGCTCCTGCCGGTCGGCAGCGGCACCTGGGTCAGCGCCATGAATGCCCCGGCGGACAAGCTGATCCCCCTGCCGGACGCCGATCCGCTGCAGTTGGCCATGCTCACCGTCAACCCGCCGACCGCCTCGCTGCTGCTCAGCGAGTTCGTCGACCTCAAGCCGGGTGACTGGGTCATCCAGAACGCCGCCAACTCCGGCGTTGGCAGCTACCTGATCCAGCTGGCCAAGCTGCGCGGCTTCAAGACCATCAACGTGGTACGCCGCGAGTCGGCGGTCGCCGGCGTGGAGGCCGAAGGCGCCGATCTGGTGCTGGTGGACGGGCCGGACCTGGCCAAGCGCGTGCGTGCGGCCACCGGTGGTGCCGAAGTGCGTCTGGGTATCGATGCGGTCGGCGGCGTCAGCACCGACAACCTGGCTGCCGTCCTGGCCAACGGTGGCGTGCTGGTGAACTACGGCATGATGAGCGGCCAGGCCTGCCAGGTGTCGCCGGCCTCGTTCGTGTTCCGTGACGTGACGCTGCGCGGCTTCTGGCTGGCCAAGTGGTTCCAGCAGGCCAGCCCGGCGCAGCAGATGAAGGTGTTCGGCGAACTGGTGCAACTGATCGCCAGCGGCAAGCTGAAGACCCGTGTCGCGGCGACCTACGACCTGGAACACATCAAGGATGCCGTGGCCGCTGCCGCCAGCGGCGAGCGGGACGGCAAGATCCTCCTGGTGCCCTGAGGCATCCGGCGACAGCCCTGCATGGCGCATCCTCGGATGCGCCAGTCTGCCGGGTGCGCTGCGCGCAGCGTCTGCCTCAGGCCGGCACCGCCCCGTCCAGGCCCTCGCGCATGCGCACGGCGTCCGTCTGGAAGCAGCGCGCAGCCTGCAGCAATGCCAGCAGCGTCAGCAGCAGCGCCACCGGGATCAGCAACATCGCATCATGCAGGCCGACGGCCTTGAAGGCCTCGGTCATCTCGCTGGCGCCAGCGGCCTGCATCGCCGCCTGCGCGTAGTGATCCGACAGCCAGCCCACCGCCAGTGGCCCCAGCCCCCCGCCCAGCAGGTACAGGCCGGCGAAGAACAGCGCCATGGCCGTGGCACGCAGACGCGGCTCGATCACATCCTGGATCGCCGTGTAGACGCAGGTGTAGAAGTTGTAGGAGAACAGCCAGCCGAGGCTGAACACCGCGACGAACAGCGCCGTATCGATGCGTCCCGCAGTCAGCGCCCACGCGCTGCAGAGGCAGGCCACCAGCATGCTCAGCGCGGCGAACAGCAGACGGCCATTGGCCCAGCGCTGGTGCACCTTGTCCGCCACCCAGCCGCCCAGTGTCAGGCCGACCAGCCCGGTCAGCCCGACGATCACCCCGGTGGCCATCGCCGCCTGCTGCAGACCCAGGCCGAAATAGCGCTGCAGCATCGGCACCATGAAGGCATTGCAGGCATAGGCGGCGAAATTGAACGCCAGCCCCGCCAGCACCAGCCACCAGAAGGTGCGGATCGCCAGCACCTTGCGCAGCGGTTGCTGCACCGCGGCGCTGCTGACCGGCATGCTTTCCGCCGCGCCCCGCGCCGGCTCGCGGATGAAGAACAGGAACAGCGCGAGAATCAGCCCCGGCAGCGCCGCGATGAGAAACGGCGCCCGCCAGCTGCCGAACGCCTGCACCATGGCGCCGATGCTGAAGAACGCCAGCAGCAGGCCCAGTGGCAGGCCGAGCATGAAGATGCCCATGGCCCGTGCGCGTTTGTGCGCGGGGAACAGATCGCCGATCAGCGAGTTGGCCGCCGGGGCGTAGCTGGCCTCGCCGATGCCGACGCCCATGCGAATCAGCAGGAAGCTCCAGAAGTTCCAGGCCATGCCGTTGAGCGCCGTCAGGCCGCTCCAGGCCGCCAGGCCCCAGCCCATGATCTTGCGCCGGGCGCCGGTGTCGGCCATGCGTCCGAGCGGGACGCCGGCCAGCGCGTAGACAATGGTGAAGGCGGTACCGATCAGGCCCAGCTGCAGGTCGCTCAGGCCCCACTCCAGGCGGATCGGCTCGATGATGATGGCGGGAATGGTGCGATCGAAGAAGTTGAACAGGTTGGCCAGGAAGAGCAGGAACAGAATGCGCCAGGCATTCGCGGCTTGCTGATTGGGCGGCACGGCAAGGTCTCCATGTTGTTGTCCGCGTGCGGCCTACTGCGGTGGCGCCTACCTTGGCAGCACCGACCGAACGCTGAGTGATGCGCAATCTAGAGGCTTTGCCTGGCTTTGTCTGCGACCATTCGCTTGATTTATGCAGATCGATGGGAGCGACGGCCAACCAGCGCCAATATCCGGCCGAACAACGCAAAGTGTTTTTTTCCGTGCTAGAACCAATGGGACTGGTCATTTCATGGCCAATGGCCAACATCCCACTGACTCGCCGGACTGTCGCTGATGAAAACTAAAAAAGACGCCGTAGCCCCCGCCAAGGAAGCCACCCTGGCCGATCTCGCCGACACCCTGCTGGCGCCATCCGCGCTGGCGGTGCAAAGCGACACTGGCGAGCAGTACCTGTACTTCACCGAACGCGACATCGAGCGCATCCTCGACAACCTCGATGGCCTGCGCAACATGGTGTTCCCCCTGGGCGAGCCACTGGACGACAGCGAGTCGAGTCGCATCCAGCAGTTCCCCTCGGTGTGCCTGATCGGCCTGGGGCGCTGCGGCTCGAACATCGCCCTGGACGTCGCCTCGCTGGTCTACAACGCCCGCCAGTTCTACCTGGAGGAGTTTCACAGCGAAGCCACGGCGGCCATCGAGCAGGCCTCCCGTCCCAGCCGCTGGATTCGCAGCAACCTGCTGCGTGCGCCGAGCAAGAGCAGCAAGCCGGTGTTCCTGATCGAGCCGCTGGTGATGCTCGGCGACCTGGACAAGGACATCGCCGGGCGCATCCGTTTCTCGCGCAAGGGCGAGATGAGCGGCTTTCTCGACGACTACAGCAAGATGAAGATCATGGACCTGTCCGAGGTGCATGCCGGTGGGGCCGGCAACGCGCCGATCCTCGGCCAGTACCTGGCCAAGATCATCCTCAACAAGGACACCCAGCGCTTCTCCAACGAAGACTGGAAGTTCATCCACAGCTACCTGATCGACTCCTGCGGCATCAAGGCCAACCAGTCGCGGCTGTACTTCTATATCTTCAGCGCCGGCGGCGGCACCGGCTCCGGCATGGCCTCGGAGTTCGGCCTGGCGCAGCAGTTCGCCTACATGAGCAAGACCTTCGACAGCAAGGCACCGGAGGACGCCGAGACGGAGCGCGATCGTGGCTTCGTCTTCGAGCCGATCTTCACCAGCGGCATCTGCATCCTGCCGAACATCTCCGACCAGCGCAGCGAGATGTCCGAGGCCCTGCACATCAACGCCGGGCGCCTGCTCTGCAAGTACCTGGCCGAGGAATGGGACTTCTCCTACAACTTCGACAACGAGCAGAACAGCGCCGAGAGCGTGATGCGCCGCATCCGTCCGTGGAACGCCATGATGCTGATCTCCAACGACATCATGCGCTACGCCGAGGAAAGCGGTGACGGCAGCATCCACAACATCGACGTGACCGCCATGGAGCGCCACGCCAACCAGTACATCTCGCAGCAGATCTTCAACATCCTCACCGCCCAGGCGGTGACCAGCGACTACGACCAGAACTACTTCCGCCGCGCCGGCATCGACATCGGCGAGACCATCCGCCTCGATGCCAACGACCTGTTCATGAGCCTGGCAGGCCCGGTGGCCGTGGCCTACGCAGAATCCGTGGTGCCCGAGCAGCACGCCCAGCTATCGGAGAAATTCCGCGTGCTGGACAAGGAACAGCACCCGCCCCGGCTGAACATCGACGACCTGTTCTTCCGCTCCATCGACCTGCCGCATTTCAACAAGGTCACCCAGGCCATCGAGGGCATCAGCCTGCTGCCGATCGAATCCAAGCGCTACCGCCAGGCCCTCGAGCAGTACAAGGCCAGCGGCTACGACGCGGCGCAGCTGAGCGACCTGCACTTCTTCAAGAACTGCTCGTCGGTGGTGTCCATCGTCTCCCTGCCCAAGGACTACAAGCTGTCCTACATGGACCTGAACCGGCTCAAGACCCACCTCAACAACCTCTTCCCCAACACCACGCTCAAGCGCTATGCGCTGGTGATCGGCGCCTCGGCCAACCTCTCTCTGACCACCCTGATCGTCAAGAGCCCCTGCCTGTCGGACGATTTCCTGACCCTGATCGTCGCCTACATCAAGCGCTGCTTCGCCCGCGACCAGTACCGCTTCGACGACAGCCTGGACGACGCCATGCTCGACTTCATCGTCGCCGAGCGCTTCAACGAGGCGCAGCTCGACGCCATGCTCAACGAACACGAGGACCCGGCGAAGATCCTCGACACCAACTGGTACGCGATCAAGCCGATGTACGAGAAGAAGTACCGCGAGCTGATCCACGATGCCGAGAAGTTCGTCTCGATCAACGACATCCGCCTGTCGCGCGAAAGCGTCAAGCAGGCGATCAAGTACCTGCGCGAGATCTACCGCCATCGCATCGGCAAGACCCGGGTGATCTCGCTCAACGACTACGGCAAGTAGGCCGTAACGGCGAGCCTGTGCTTCACTGAACCGGGCACGCATACCGCAGGCAAGCGGGGGTGGTAATGGAAGGACTCTCGATCAGGTTCCTCAGTGACCTGCCCGTTCAGGGGCAGCTCCTGCTGGACTGCAGCCATGACCCCTGGCTGATGCTGCTGTCGTACGTCATCGCCACCATCGGCAGCCTCAGCACGCTGACCATCACCAAGCACCTGGAGCAGGTTCACAGGCGCAGCATGCGCCTGATCTGGGGCCTGGTCGGCGGGCTGTGCCTGGCGGGCGGCATCTGGTCCATGCACTTCATCGGCATGCTGGCGTTCCAGGCCCCGGTGGTCATTCACTACCACCTGGCCACCACCGCACTGTCGCTGCTGGTGGCGCTGGCCGCCGCCCTGCTCGCGCTCTACTGCATGAGCATGGCGCAGGCCGGCCTGGGCCGGCAGTTGCTGGCGGCCCTGATCATCGGCCTGGGTATCACTGCCATGCACTACAGCGGCATGGCCGCCATCCGCTCGCCGGCGCACGCCTACTACCATGGCGGCCTGTTCAGCCTGTCCATACTCATCGCCATCAGCGCCAGCTTCGCGGCGCTGCTGATCGACCGCTACGTGCGCGTCGGCTCGCCCAGACAACAGCGCTGGATGCGCTGCTGTGCAGCCCTGGTGATGGGCGCGGCCATCGCCGCCATGCACTACACCGGCATGGCGGCGCTCAACCTCGTGGTGCCGGATGGCACGCCCCTGCAGTTGCGCAGTGCCGACAACAGCCTGCAGCTGGGGCTGATCGTCGCCTCGATCACCCTGCTGATCCTGGGCCTGAGCCTGGCGGCCGCGTGGATCGGGCACAAGCTGGATGACAAGGACCGTGACCTGCAACGGGTGAACAGCCTGCTGGTGCAGCTCGACCAGGCCAAGGCCTCGCTGGAACAGGTGGCGCACTATGACCCCCTGACCGAGCTGCTCAACCGCCGAGGCTTCAACCGGGTCTTCGCCGCCGCCCTTGAGGAGCATGCGGTGACCAACCGCAGCCTGGCGGTGATGTTCCTCGACGTCGATCACTTCAAGCGCATCAACGACAGCCTCGGCCACGACGCCGGTGACGAGCTGCTGCGCATGGTCGCGCAGCGCATCCGCCTGGCGCTGCGCGAGCGTGACATCATCGCCCGCTTCGGCGGCGACGAGTTCTGCGTGGTCGCCAGCCTCGACAGCAATGCCGACCCGCGTGCCCTGGCCAATCGCATGCTGGAGCAGATGAAAGAGCCGATCAGCCTGGCCGGGCGCAAGATCGTGATGACCACCAGCGTCGGCATCAGCCTGTTCCCGCAGGACGGCAGCAATGCCGACGAGCTGCTCAAGCATGCCGACCTGGCGCTGTACCAGTCCAAGGGCAGCGGTCGCAACGTGGTGCACTTCTTCAACCCGCACCTCAAGCAGAAGGCCTCCTTCGAGCTGCAACTGGAGGAAGACCTGCGCCTGGCCCTGCAGCAGGACAGCGGCCTGCTGCTCTACTACCAGCCGATCATCGACCTGCGCAGTGGCGCGCTGAGCAAGCTGGAAGCGCTGGTGCGCTGGCACCACCCGCAGCACGGCCTGCTCACGCCGGACCGCTTCATCGCCATCGCCGAAGCCAATGGCTTCATCGACCTGCTCGACCACTGGGTGCTGCGCAGCGCCTGCCTGGACCTCAACAACCTCGAGCACATGGGGTATTCCGGCCTGAAGATCGCGGTCAACTGCTCGGCACTCAACCTGGGCACCGACCAGTTGCCTGGCCGCATCGAACAGCTGCTGCGTTCGACTCACTGCCCGGCCCATTGCCTGGAACTGGAGGTCACCGAGAGCGCGCTGCTGAGCAACATCAACCGGGCCATCGGCCTGCTGGAAAGCATCCGGGCGCTGGGCTTGAGCCTGTCCATCGACGACTTCGGCACCGGCTATTCATCCCTTGCCTACCTGCGCCGCCTGCCGCTGGACACGCTGAAGATCGATCGATCGTTCATCCAGGACGTGGTCAACTCCAGCCCGGACCGCGAGATAGTCCATGCCATCATCGCCATGGCCCACGCCTTGCACCTGAAGGTGGTCGCCGAAGGCGTGGAGACCGTCGAACAACTGGCCTTCCTGCAGGAACGCGGCTGCGATCAGGTGCAGGGCTACCTGTTCAGCAAACCGGTGCCGCTGGCCGAGATCATCTCGCTGTTCCCGCCGCACTATCGGCCGCTGGAGCGGGTAGCGAGCGGCTCCTGAACCCTCACGCCCTGGGCAGACGCTCGCCGCTGAAGCGCCTCCCACAAGCGGCTGTGCAACCCGTAGGAGCGGCTTCAGCCGCGAAACGTACACCTCACGCCAGCGAACGTAGGGTGGATCACGCTTCACCGATCCACCGTTGCGGTGGACGTGAAAAGCGACGTCCACCCTACACTCCCGGATTTCATCTGGGCTACGGGGCGGGTCGTAGGAGCGGCTTCAGCCGCGATCCAGCCACCTCACCCTCAAGCCCTGAACGCCGGCAACCAGCCCAGGCTGGCCTGCGTACCCGCTTCTCCCGGCTTGTACTCGGCGCCCAGCCAGCCGTCATAGCCGCTGTCACGCAGCGCGCTCAGCAGCGGCGGGAAGGCCAGTTCCCCGCTACCCGGCGCACCCCGCCCCGGCACATCGGCGAACTGCACATGGCCGACACGCCCGGCCAACAGGCGCACACCGGCGGCGACGTCCAGCCCCTGCCGGGCCATGTGGTAGAGGTCGTACTGCGCCGCCAGATTGGGGTGATCCACCGCGCGCAGCAGCTCATCCAGGTGCTCCGGCGTATTGATCAGGAAGCCCGGCATGTCGATGGGGTTGATCGCCTCCACCAGCACCCGGATGCCCAGCACGGCGAATGCCTCGGCACTCTTGCGCAGGTTGGCGGCCAGGCAGTCCAGCGCCTGCTCGCGGCTCACGCCCTCGGCCAGGCGCCCCGGCAGCACGTTGACGCACGCCGGGCGGACCATGGCCGCGTAGCTCAGCGCCTCCTGCAGGGCGGTATCGAACTCGGCCTGGCGCGCAGGCACGCCGGCCAGGCCCGGGCCACCGCTCATCAGGTCGCCTGCCGGAACGTTGATCAGCAGCAGCGGCAAGCCGCTGAGCGCCAGCACCTCTTTCAGGGCGATGGCAGGCAGTTCGTAGGGAAACTGGATTTCCACGCCGTCGAACCCTTCACGCATCGCCGCCAGCACACGCTCGCGCAGCGGCAACTCGGTGAACAACATGGACAGGTTGGCGGCGATCTTCATGGGCATTGCTCCCGCAGCAGCTCCACCAGCGTGGCCGGGTCGCGCTCGAGAAAGCCCTGGCTGCCGTGCAGGCGCATCAGCTGCGCCGCCAGGCCGCTCATGGGCGTGGCGCCGCCCTGCTCGCGCGACAGCTTCACCGCCGTGTCGAGATCCTTGAGCAGCGTGCGCACGTGCCACTTGATCGGTTCGAACTGGCTGGCCGCCATCTGCGGCGCCAGGATCTGCAGCGGCTTGGAATCGGCGAAACCGCCCGCCAGGGCCGGCGCGATCTGGCTGGCATCGACCCCGGAGCGTTCGGCCAGCGCCACCACCTCGGCGATCACCAGCGCGTTGCAGGCCACGATCATCTGGTTGCACACCTTGGTCACCTGCCCGGCACCGACGTCGCCCATGCGCGTCAGGCGCTGGCCCAGGTGCGCCAGGATCGGCCGCACCCGCTCCACGTCCTCGTCGCGACCGCCGGCCATGATCGCCAGGCTACCGGCCTCGGCGCCAGGCGTGCCGCCGGACACCGGCGCGTCGACCCAGCGCATGCCGCTGCGCGCCTCCAACTCGGCGGCCATCTCCCGCGTGGCGGCCGGGTCCAGGCTGGAGAAGTCCACCAGCAACTGGCCCGGGCGCGCGCCCTCGACTATCCCGCCGGGGCCGAACACCACCTCGCGCACCACCTCGGTATTGGCCAGGCAGAGCATCACCACGCTGGCATCGCGGCACAGCTCCGCCGGGTTCTCCACGCGATGCGCCCCCAGCTCCAGCAGCGGCGCGCATTTGTCCGGCGAGCGGTTCCACAGGGTCAGCGGGTAGCCGGCAGCGAGCAGGCGGCGGGTCATCGGCAGGCCCATCAGGCCAATGCCGGCAAAAGCCAGAGCGGGCAGCGTTGCAGTCATCGATCAACTCCAGGCAGTTCGTATCCAGCGCGCATCTTAACCCCGCAGTCAGCGCGCGCGTGCTGCAAGCGCGTCGTTCGGCCACTATACTGCGCACGCCTTCCCCGCTATTGAACCGGAGAATCCGTCATGTTCAAGCAAACCCTGGCGCTCGCCGCCGGCATCGCCCTGTCCGTATCTGCAGTATTCGCGCACGCCGCCGACGCCCTCAAGGTCTCGGCCATCCCCGACGAAGCCCCCACCGAGCTGCTGCGCAAGTTCAAGCCGCTGGGTGCCTACCTGGAGCAGGAGCTGGGCATGAAGGTAGAGTTCGTGCCGGTGGCCGACTACGCCGCCGTGGTCGAAGCGCTGGCGGCCGACCGCATCGACATGGCCTGGCTGGGTGGCTTCACCTTCGTCCAGGCGCGCCTGAAAACAGGGAACGCCGTGCCGCTGGTACAGCGTGAACAGGATGCCGAGTTCACCAGCAAGTTCATCACCTCCGACCCGGCGGTGAAATCGCTGCAGGACCTCAAGGGCAAGACCTTCGCCTTCGGTTCCGTGTCCTCCACCTCCGGCAGCCTGATGCCGCGCTACTTCATGCTGCAGGACGGCATCAAGCCGGAAGACTTCTTCAGCCGCGTGGCCTACTCCGGCGCCCACGACGCCACCGCTGCCTGGGTCCAGGCCGGCAAGGCCGACGCGGGCGTGCTCAACGCCTCGGTGTGGCAGAAGCTGGTCGACGCCGGCAAGGTCGACACCGACAAGGTCAAGGTCTTCGCCACCACCCCGACCTACTACGACTACAACTGGACCGTGCGCGGCAACCTCGACGCCGACCTGCAGGCGAAGATCAAGGCTGCCTTCCTCGCCCTCGACCCGGCCAAGCCGGAGCAGAAGGCGATTCTCGACCTGCAGGCCGCCAGCCGCTTCATCGAGACCCAGCCCGCCAACTACGAAGGCATCGAAGAGGCCGCTCGCGCCGCCGGCCTGTTGAAGTGAGTGTCACGCTGCGTGGCGTGGGCCTGGCCCACGCCAACGGCAAGGTCGCGCTCGAGGCCATCGATCTGCACATCGCCCCCGGCGAGCGGGTGGCCATCATCGGTCCCTCCGGGGCCGGCAAGACCACCCTGCTGCGCCTGCTGGCCACCAGCCTGCAACCCACGCGCGGCACGCTCGACCTGCTGCAACACGACCCCTGGCGCCTGGCTGCCGGCCAGCGCCAGCGCCTGCGCGCGCGCATCGGCCTGATCCACCAGGCGCCGCCGCTGCCACCGCGCCAGCGCGTGGTCACCGCCGTGCTGGCTGGCAAGCTCGGCCAGTGGCCCCTGGCCAAGGGCCTGCTCAACCTGCTCTACCCGCTGGATGCCTCCGGCGCCCAGGCGGCCCTGGCGCGCCTGGACATCGCCGACAAGCTCTACCAGCGCTGCGACCAGCTCTCCGGTGGCCAGCTGCAGCGCGTAGGCATCGCCCGCGTGCTGTACCAGGCGCCGGAGCTGATCCTCGCCGACGAGCCTGTCTCGGCCATGGACCCGGTGCTGGCCGGGCACACCCTGGCCGTGCTCAACCGCGAGGCCGCCGAGCGCGGCATGACCCTGCTCGCCAGCCTGCATGCCGTCGACCTGGCCCTGGCGCACTTCCCACGGGTGATCGGCATTCGCGACGGGCGCATCGCCTTCGACCTGCCGGCCGCCGACGTGCAGCCCGCACAGTTGCAGGCGCTGTACGCCAACGAGCAGCTGCAGGCCTCGCCCAGCCTGCCTGTGCAGGCGCAGCCGGTGCACATCCCGCGATGCTGACAACCGCCCCACGCGACCCCGCCGCCCTGCCACGGCTGCTGATCACGCTACTGGCGCTGCTCCTGCTGTGGCCGGGCATCGACCTCAGCGAACTGAACCTGGCCGTGCTGGTGGAGGGCGACAACACCCGCGCCATGGGCAACTTCCTCGCCGGGTTCTGGCCGCCCGCGCATGATGCCGAGTTCCTCGCCCTGCTCGGCCGCGCCACCCTGGAAACCCTGGCCATCGCCACCGCCGGCATGAGCCTGGCACTGCTGATCGCCATTCCCGCCTCGCTGCTGGCCAGCCGCGCGCTGTCGCTGTCGGCGCTGCACCGTGGCGGCCGCCCGGCCTGGTGGGCCCGCCTGGCGCGCTGGCCGGTGCGCGGTTTGCTGATCTTCCTGCGCAGCGTGCCGGAGATCGTCTGGGCGCTGCTGTTCGTGCGTGCCGTCGGCCTCGGCCCCACCGCCGGGGTGCTGGCCATCGCCATCACCTACGCCGGCATGCTCGGCAAGGTCTACGCGGAAATTTTCGAGTCGGTCGATACCCGCCCCGCCCGCGCCCTGCTCGGCGCCGGCAGCAGCCGCCTGGCGGCCTTCGCCTATGGCGTGCTGCCCAATGCCGCTGGCGAGATGCTCTCCTACACCGTGTACCGCTGGGAGTGCGCGATTCGCGCCTCGGTGGTGATGGGCTTCGTCGGCGCCGGCGGCCTGGGCCAGCAGATCGACCTGTCGCTGCGCATGTTCGCGGGCGGCGAAGTGGCCAGCATGCTGCTCACCTTCCTGCTGCTGGTGCTGCTCGCCGACCAGCTCAGCCGCCTGCTGCGCGCGAGGCTGACATGAGAAGCGGCAACCTGATCCTGCTCCTCGCCCTTCTCGGCGCGGTGGTTGCCTCATTCGTCTACCTGGGCATCGACCTCGGCGCGCTGGTGGCCGGCGACAGCCTGGCGCAGATGGGCCAGTACGCCAGTGGCTTCCTGCATCCGGACTTCTCCGCCGCGCACCTGCAGGCCATTGGCCGTGGCGCGCTGGAAACCCTGGCCATGTCCGCCATCGGCACCCTGCTCGCCGCCCTGCTCGGCCTGGCCCTGGCCCTGCCGGCTGCCGGCCGCTTCGGCGGCCTTGCCCTGCACGCCACGCGCCTGCTGCTCAATGCCCTGCGTGCCATTCCCGAGCTGGTGTGGGCGGCGCTGATGGTGCTGGCCGCCGGCCTCGGCCCCAATGCCGGCACCCTGGCCCTGGCCCTGCACACCGCCGGCGTGCTTGGCCGGCTGTTCGCCGAAGCGCTGGAAAACACCCCGCGCGAACCCGCCGATGCCATCCGCGAGAACGGCGGCGGCCGCCTGCTCGCCTTCTGCTACGGCACCCTGCCGGGGGTCTGGCCGCAACTGGTGGCCTACAGCCTGTACCGCTGGGAGAACAACATCCGCATGGCCAGCGTGCTCGGCTTCGTCGGCGCCGGCGGCCTGGGGCAGATGCTCTACATGTCCCTCAGCCTGTTCCAGGAGGCCCAGGCGGCCACGGTGATTCTCGCCATGCTGCTGCTGGTGCTGGCGGTCGATGCGCTGAGCGGCTGGGCACGCCAGCGCTGGGTCAGTGCCTGAACGCCACATCGCGCACATGGCCGAATGCCACTGGACGTACGACGAGCGGCCTCGTAATGTGGCCCGGCACGGCGACGGCGTCGCCGCGCTGACCCGACGCCTGTGCGCCGGGCGCTCCAGCAACGGCCAGGAAGCCTTCAGCGATGCCCTCAGACAACCCTCATAAACGCGAGGCCCGCCCCGAGTTCTGGCAACTGTCCATGCGCTGCTGCCAGTTGGCCGCCTGCGTGGACGTCGCCTTCCTGTTCATCTTCCTCGGCCTCGGCTCCCCGATCCTCGGCTGGGTAAACGTGATCAGCGTGGCCATGTACGTCTACGCCTATCGCGCCTTCAAGCAGCGGCGCAACCGCCTGGCGGTGATGCTGATCCGCATCGAAGTGCTGGTGCATGCGGGGCTGGGCACGCTGATGGTCGGCTGGGAGAGTGGCTTTCACTACTACCTGCTGATGTTCATCCCGGCGCTGTTCGTCAGCATGCGGGCACGCAGCGCCTGGATACTCGCCATCTGCCTGTGGGCCTACTACGTGGGGCTGGACGTCCTGATGTGGTACCTGCCACCGCTGCAGCCGATCTCGTCGAACGCCCTGCTGGCCGTGCATGTCTTCAACCTGACGGTGGTGTTCTGCATGTTCAGCTACCTGGCGCTGTTCTACGTGGTCACCGTGACCCGCGCGCACAAGAAGCTGGCACGCATGGCCACCACCGACCCGCTGACCGGACTGTTCAACCGCCGCCACCTGATCAGCCTGGCCGAGAAGGTGCAGCAGCCGGCCGAGATGACCCTGATGCTGATGGACATCGACCACTTCAAGGCGATCAACGACGCCTACGGGCACGACATGGGCGACCAGGTGCTCAAGGCCGTGAGCCGCGTGCTCAAGGACTCGATGCGCGAGCAGGACTTCATCGGTCGCTGGGGAGGCGAGGAATTTCTCGCGCTGCTGCCGCACACCGACCTGGAGCAGGCAGCGGCCAGCGCCGAGCGCATTCGCGAGGCCGTCCAGGCGCTGTGGATCGACGGCAACGGCAGCCACATCGGCGTGACCCTGTCGATCGGCATCAGCCAGCACCACGCCGGGCAATCGCTCAGCCACAGCATCGCCCGCGCGGATGCCGCGCTCTACGAAGGCAAATCGGCCGGACGCAACCGGGTCGAGCGGGCGCCCTCCTGAGTCCGCGAGTAACGCCCCCGGGCAACGAGCTGCACGCTTCATCGCCCGCGACTTGACCCTGGCCAGTCGGCAGCAAATACTGTTCATACATACAGTATTCTTGGTGCATTACCCGCATGTCATCCGTGGTCGCTCTCGATCGCCTGCTCGATGCCCGCCGTGTCTGGCGTGGGCAGGTCGTCTCCGCCCCTTCACCGTCCAATCCGTCGACGGGTCATGCCGTGCTGGATGCCGCACTCCCGGGTGGCGGCTGGCCGGCTGCGGCGCTCAGCGAAGTGCTGACGGCCGCCACCGGCATCGGCGAACTGCGCCTGCTGTGGCCGACCCTGGCGCGCCTCACCCAGGCGAATGAGCGCGTGGTGCTGGTGGCTCCGCCCCACCTGCCCTATCCCCAGGCCTGGCAGGATGCCGGCATCGACCTGCGTCACCTGAGCATCATCCGCGCCCAGGCACGCGATGCCCTCTGGGCCGCCGAGCAGTGCCTGCGCTCGGGCAGTTGCGGCGCCGTGCTGTGCTGGCTGCGCCAGGCCGACGACCGCGCGCTGCGCCGCCTGCAGGTGGCCGCCGCGACCGGGCAGACCCTGGCCTTTGCCTATCGCCCGCTCGAGGAAGCCGCAAACCCTTCGCCAGCGGCGCTGCGCCTGGCCGTGGAGAGCCAGCCGGCGCGCATTCGCGTGCTCAAGTGCCGTGGCGGCCTCGCCCCTGCACGCCCCATCGCCGCCCCCTGGCACTGAGGCGCACATGCTCTGGGCCTGCATCCTGCTGCCGCAACTGGCCATGGACGGCGTGCTGCGCCAGCGCAGCGACAGCGAGACGCCACTGGCGCTGCTCAGCGGTTCGCCTCAGCGCCGCGTGCTGCAGGCCGTCAACCCGGCCGCACGTGCGCTCGGCCTGAAACCGGGCCTGTCGCTGACCGCCGCGCAGGCTCTGACGCACGACTTCGCCACCTGCGAATACGACGTCGGGCAGATCGAACGCTGGCATCGATTCCTGGCGGCCTGGGCCTATGGTTTCAGCGCCCAGGTCAGCCTGCACTACCCGCGCTGCCTGCTGCTGGAGGTGCAATCCAGCCTGGGTCTGTTCGGCCCCTGGCCATCCTTCGAGGCGCGCCTGCGCACGGAACTCGCCGCCCTGGGTTTTCAGCACCGCATCGCCGCCGCTCCCAACCCGGCGGCGGCACGCGTGCTGGTCAACGTCGGCGACGGCCTGCTGGCCAGTGATGCGCAGGGCCTGCAGCAGCTGCTTGCCCCGCTGCCGGTGGATCGCCTCGGCCTGAGCGCCACCGCGAGCAGCGCCTTCAACCGCATGGGCCTGAGACAGCTGCGGCAACTCTGGGAACTGCCGCGCGCCAGCGTGGCCAGGCGCTTCCCGGCCGAGGTGCTGGCGCAGCTCGACACCCTGCTCGGGCAGCGCCCCCTGGCCCTGGAGTTCTACACACCGCCGGATGTCTTCGACACCCGCATCGAACTGAACTTCGAAGTGGCGTCGCACCAGGCCCTGCTCTTCCCGTTACGCCGCCTGACCGCTGACCTCGCCGCCTACCTGGCGGGCCGCGACAGTGGCGTGCAACGCTTCGCCCTGCACCTGGAACACCGCACCGGCAACGAAACCCGGGTGCAGATCGGCCTGCTCAGCGCCGAGCGCGACGCCGGCATGCTCTTCGAACTGACCCGTGGCCGGCTGGAACACCAGCAACTGCCCGCGCCGGTCCTGGCGGTGCGCCTGGTCGCACGCGAACTGCCCGCCTTCGCCCCGCAGCATCATCAGCTGTTCACTGAACGCCCGCAGCAGAACCAACCCTGGGAACAGCTGCGCGAACGCCTGCGTGCCCGCCTCGGTGACGAGGCCGTACATGGCCTTGGCGCGCGTGCCGATCACCGCCCCGAACGCGCCTGGACGCAGGAACCAATCGCCGCAGCGCTGCCCGCCAGTGCGCCGCGCCCCGGCTGGCTGCTCGCCGAGCCACAGGCGCTGCAGGAGGCATCGCTGCGCATCCTCTGCGGCCCGGAGCGCATCGAATCCGGCTGGTGGGACGGCGACGACATACGCCGCGACTACTACGTCGTGGAGACCCGCAGCGGCCAGCGCGGCTGGGCCTTCCGCCCGGTCGGCAGCAGTGGCCCCCTGCAGTTGCACGGCTGGTTCGCATGAACGGCTACGCCGAACTGCATTGCCTGTCGAACTTCAGTTTCCAGCGCGGCGCCTCCAGCGCCCAGGAGCTGTTCGAGCGTGCTGCCCGCCTCGGCTACCGAGCCCTGGCGATCACCGACGAATGCACCCTGGCCGGCATCGTGCGCGCCTGGCAGGCGGCCAAAAAACAGGACGTGGCCTTGATCGTCGGCAGTGAAGTGCTGATCGAGGGCGGCCCCAAGCTGGTGCTGCTGGCCGAGAACCTGGCGGGCTACCAGGCCCTCTGCGGCTTGATCACCCGCGCCCGACGGCGGGCCGCAAAAGGCACCTACCGCCTGTTGCGCGAAGACTTCGAGGCCCCGCTCGATGGGCTGCTGGCGATCTGGCTGGAAGCCCAGGATGCCCAGCCCCTGCCCTGGCTGCGCAGCCGCTTCCGCGAGCGCCTGTGGCTCGGCGTCGAACTGCACCGGGGCGCGGACGACAACGCTCGCCTGCAGCGACTGCTCGACCTGGCCCGTACCTGCGCCCTGCCCGCCGTGGCCTGCGGCGACGTACACATGCACGCCCGTGGCCGCCGCGCCCTGCAGGACTGCATGAGCGCCATCCGCCAGCACCTGCCCGTGGCCGACGCGGGCGCCTACCTGTTCGCCAACGGAGAACGCCACCTGCGCCGGCATGAGGAACTGGCCGAGCTGTACCCGGGCGCCCTGCTCGACGAGACCCTGCGCATCGCCGAACGCTGCCGCTTCGACCTCGGCCAACTGCAGTATCGCTACCCCCGCGAACTGGTGCCTGCGGGCCACGACGCCACCTCCTGGCTGCGCCACCTGGTCGAGCGCGGTGCCTGCTGGCGCTGGCCCAAGGCCGTGCCCGAACGGGCGCGCGCCCAGCTGGAACACGAACTGAGCCTGATCGCCGAGCTGCAGTACGAGAGCTACTTCCTCACCGTCCACGACATCGTCCAGTTCGCCCGCGAGCAGAGCATCCTCTGCCAGGGGCGCGGCTCGGCGGCCAACTCGGCAGTGTGCTTCGTGCTCGGCATCACCGAACTCGACCCCACCTGCAACCGGCTACTGTTCGAGCGCTTTCTCTCGCGCGAGCGCAACGAGCCGCCGGACATCGACGTGGACTTCGAGCACGAGCGCCGCGAGGAAGTCATCCAGTACGTGTTCCGCCGCTACGGCCGCACCCGCGCGGCGCTGACCGCCGTGGTCAACACCTACCACGGAGCCGGCGCGGTGCGCGACGTCGCCAAGGCGCTAGGCCTGCCGCCCGACCAAGTCAACGCGCTGGTCGACTGCTGCGGTCGCTGGAGCAACGAACCACCCTCGGCCGAGCGCCTGCAGGAGGCCGGATTCGACCCGCACAACCCGTTGCTGCGCCGGGTGCTGGTGCTGACCGGTGAGCTGATCGGCTTTCCTCGCCACCTGTCGCAGCACCCCGGCGGTTTCGTGGTCTCCGAACACGCCCTCGACACCCTGGTGCCGGTGGAGAACGCCAGCATGGCCGAGCGCACCGTCATCCAGTGGGACAAGGACGACCTGGACCTGGTCGGTCTGCTCAAGGTCGACGTGCTCGCCCTCGGCATGCTCAGCGCCCTGCGCCGCTGCTTCGCCCTGATCGAGCGCTACCGTGGCACGCACTGGACCCTGGCCACCCTGCCCGCCAACGACCCGGCCACCTACGCCATGATCAGCCGTGCGGACACCATCGGCGCCTTCCAGATCGAATCCCGCGCGCAGATGGCCATGCTCCCGCGCCTGCGCCCGCAGACCTTCTACGACCTGGTGATCCAGGTCGCCATCGTCCGCCCCGGGCCGATCCAGGGCGACATGGTGCATCCCTACCTGCGCCGCCGGAATGGCGAGGAACCCGTCGACTTCCCTTCGGCGGAATTGAAGCCGGTGTTCGAGCGCACCCTGGGCGTGCCGCTGTTTCAGGAACAGGTGATGGAACTGGCCATCGTCGCCGCCGACTACACGCCCGGCGAGGCCGACGAACTGCGCCGCAGCATGGCCGCCTGGAAGCGCCATGGCGGGCTCGAACCACACCGCCAGCGCCTGACCTCGCGCATGCTGGAAAAGGGCTACACGGTGGAGTTCACCGAACGCATCTTCAGGCAGATCGAAGGCTTCGGCAGCTATGGTTTTCCCGAATCCCACGCCGCCAGCTTCGCCCTCCTCGCCTACGCCAGCTGCTGGCTGAAATGCCACGAACCCGCCGCCTACGCCTGCGCCCTAGTCAACAGCTGGCCCATGGGCTTCTACAGCCCCGACCAGATACTGCAGGATGCTCGACGCCACGGCATTCAGGTACGCCCGGTCGACGTCCGCCACAGCGACTGGGACTGCAGCCTCGAAGCCAGCGACGGCATGCAGCCGGCCATCCGCCTGGGGCTGCGGATGATTCGCGGCATGCGTGAAGAGGAAGCCCGACGGATCGAAACGGCCCGCCAGGCCGCCGCGTTCAGTGGCGTGGAAGACCTCTGCCGCCGCGCCCGCCTGGATGCCAGCGCCAGCGAACGCCTGGCCGATGCCGGCGCCCTGAGCGGCCTGGTCGGGCACCGCTACCAGGCCCGCTGGGCCGTCGCCGGCGTCGAGGAACAACTACCGCTGTTCGCCGGCATCGCCGCCTCTCAGGAAAGCGCGCTGAGCCTGCCCGAACCCACGGTGGGCGAGAACCTGCTCACCGACTACGACACCCTCGGCACCACCCTCGGCCCCCATCCCCTGGCCCTGCTGCGCGAAACGCTGCGCGCCGAGCGCTGCAAAAGCTCGCACGACCTGCAGGCGGTCGAACACGGCCGCGCCGTCAGCGTCGCCGGCCTGGTGATCGGCCGGCAACGACCGCAAACCGCCAGCGGCGTCATCTTCGTCACCCTCGAAGACGAGTTCGGCATGATCAACGTGGTCGTCTGGCACGACCTCGCCGAACGCCAACGCCGCGTACTCGTGCAGTCACAACTGCTGCGCATCGACGGCCACCTGGAAACGGTGGACGGCGTACGCCACCTCATCGCCGGCCGCCTGATCGACCTGACCCAGCTGCTGACCGGGCTGGATATACGGAGCCGGGATTTCAGGTAGCTGCAGTGGTTAGGAGGTTGGCTGCTTTCGGCCAGAAGCAGCCGCTTGGTATGCAGTCGCCCAATCCGTGAGCCACTTGCTTTAGCGAGACTAGGATTTGTCAATGGCGTGTAAACGGCACTAAAGTCCAAGTTGATGTCGTCGATCTGGCACCCTTGGCAATCACGCCTGTTTAGAGGTCGGGGTTAGAGGAGGTTAGCCTCTCCAACCTGCGCCTAATGAGCGTAGGTGCTGAGTTTTTCACCTTTTAGCGCCGCTGATATGATGCCACTCGGATCTTGAGCAAAAGCTACTATCGTCATGAACGGCACGCGAAATAGGCGGCAGCTTTCGGCACCGCCCACTTTAGGGAGTAAAAAATGGCGCTTCCAATGTTGCGCGAGCAATACGATTTCAGAGTACGAAGTACTGGCGAACCTATCGATATGCAGGTCTTCTGCCGGCATGTCTGTGCTAATGGCGGTGAATCGGTACTGAAGGAAATTTACGCGCACGCATCTGAAGTCATTTCAAATGTCTATCAGCATGCTCCACGTAGTGAAGGAGATATCGTGGAGTGGTTTTTTGACTGCCGGGTCATTGGAAATGACTTCCAGGTGGCTATCGAGGATGACGGTGTTGGTATATTCGAGTCATTGAAGATCAGTCACGGTTCCAAATTGCCGCTCGAAAAGTTACTACAACCTCCTATCAAAAGGTTGGCACATCGTGGAATGGGACTTTCAGCTCTATTTCGCGACTTTGATAAGGGTAGAGTGTCGAGCGCTATGTTCCAGAGTCCCGCAGGTACGGTCAAACTCGGGTCACCAAATCTTAATTCCATTCCTCTTTCGATAGCCCAGGGTACACGTGTCGTATTTACCGTTCCGCTATGGGTTAGATCGGTATGAAAGGGAAAATAATTGAGGTGAAAAATACCTGCCCCTACCCAGGTGGGCGATACAGACAACATGGCTCGGGAAGTGGCGAAGAGTTTCGTGATGATGTGCTCCAGCCGGCCTTAGAAAACGAGAGGCTAGTAACCCTGGACTTCTCAGGCATATATGGGATGGGTGAGTCTTTTCTTGAGGAGGTATTTGGGGGGCTGGTGAGGATACACGGCCACTCGGAGCAGGAACTAATGGCACGATTAAACGTTATTGCAGATACAGACACCGAACGATCGTTAATCGTCAACAGCATTAAGTCTTATACAAAGCTCCCATGAGTGAGCTTAATTTTATCCCACTCATAACCGGTGTCATTGGTGCCGCGCTTGGCGTATGGATTACCATATCCAGAACCAAATACACGGTTTATTCAGCTGACTTTTCAAAGCGGATGGAACAACTTGTCGCCTTGGTTGACAAGTTTAGCGATTGCGCTTGCCGATATTGGATAAAAGATGCATCCGACCGGCTCAAGATCGAGGCTGATTATGTTCTCGGACTGAAGTCTAGCCTGACTGTAGCAATTGATGCTCTGAATAGAGATTATAAAGGTTTCAATGGCAAACAGATTCTCGATGCACTTAGTAAATTTAATGTAGCGTGTACGGGGCACAATTTTCCAAGTAGAGAGATGACTCAGGGCCATACCGCGCCTCTTGCGGAAATACTTAACACGGCGGAAAAACTGAAATGTGAAATTTTGCGCGCGCGTAAAAATAACTATGGATGGCGCGACGCTGTGAGAAGACCGAAAGCTTCAGTTGAACAATGATGTAAGGCCTACTCAGGGCCTGAAGAAACCTATCGAAAGCGACATTACCGGCTCTTACCGGTTTATAGCGATTGCGGAATCTCAGGCAACGAAGCTTGTGACGAAGCTGAGGAGAGAGGGATCGCAGGTCGGGAGCTATTTATAAGTTCGATTACCAAGCGCTTAGATGGTTTTCATCATGCAGTCCTGCTGTGTGATGGTCGAATCGTTATAGACAACAGAGAGTTGATCGCAATTAATTTATCAGGTGCACTGTCCGCTTTTGGCCGATTCCAGCCTGATGCGACAGGCTCAAAGCGGCCACAAGCGGACAGCCACACAGTAAATAAATTTGCCCCCTTTTCCGGTCCGGCGGCCACCGTCTCTCACGGATACAGGATGTGCACTCGCTTCAGCTTGATCACCGCATTATCAATTTCACCAGATTTACCATAGAGGTCCCAGAATAGCTGCGATTTTCCGTTGACCTTTTGATATTTCATCAAACTGAAATTCCGCCCCGGAAAAACGTCGCCGAGCCGCTCATAGTCAATATCCAGATCCGAATTGGAAAGTTTTCCGCGATTCTTGACGATAAGCTTCAGTAACCCCCCTGGTGTCTTGGCATAAGTTATGGCACTCGATGTGATTTGATAGAGACGTGCGCCCGGATACTGTCGACAGAACAGCGAGAACGATGCGCCGACATGGACATCACCACTGAGAAAGACCACTGGTTTTCCGGTGTTCTGTGACAATGTGAAGCACTCTTTCAGCAAGCGGTTCCGCTCATGCTGGTTGCTGTAGTGATCCCACTCGTCCCGAAGGTCGTCAGCCAGACCCAAGGCGTTGATATCAGCGACGTTGACGATATAGTCGTTGGCATGAATGACAGGTACCGGTGATACCAGGAAGAAGGCATCCTCGTTATTGTCAGGTGCGCTTAACCAACTCGTGAGACGTGCCCACTGGTCATCACCAAGGACAGGGTTATAGGCAGGATTGGCTTTCTGTGCCGGGTCGTATCGACGATGCCCGCGCATGTCCATGACAAAGAAAGACAGCGGTCCCCAACGAAACGTGTAGTCCCACTGGCAGTCTTCTGCCTTGGGACCGAATGGCGTGTGTGGATTGTGGGAATGCTGGTACTCGTAATAGACCTGCCGCGCGCAATAAAACATGTTACGGGCCAGGGTCAGATTGGTGGCTGTGTTCTGCCACTGAAATATCGTGTCCAGCTTGTCTGCTAATTCAGCATCAGTGTAAGAGCCCCATCCATCCATGATTTCGTGATCATCCCAAATCATGTAGTTGGGGTAGGAGCGATACACCTGCTTGGTCGAGTTAGCGCCCCAATATGAGCGATAGATGTCACGGTACCAGGAGAGCATGACATCTCGCTGTTTGCTGTCACTCAGTTGAGCTACCTCTTTGAGGTGCTTGACGAGCCAGCGCCAGATGTCAATGCTCTTGTCTCCATCGGTATAGACTTGGTCTCCGCCGCCAATCAGAAAGTCCGAGTCGTTGTCCTCTAGGACATCCGCAAACATGGACCACATGTCCATGTTGTAAGCATTGCCACCCTTAAAGGGCATGTGACAACTGTAGAAGCCAAAAACACAGCGCTCGACGTCGGCAGGCTGCGTGCAGAAGGATAGTTGTGCGTCCCGGCCAACCTCCCAACGCTCAGAGCGCTTTTTGAGCAGACTGAAAAGCCCGTAGTAATAGCGTGTCCCGGCCTTCAAGTTGTCGAGGTCTATCACACCGGTTACATCGGTACTGTATTTCAGTGAGATTTCATGCAACTCACCAATCACAGTCGTCAAACCTGTACTGTCCTCCACGCGTAATTGCTGGCCATGTATGTCGTAGGGTTGGCCGCTTTCTGGCAATGGATCAGCGGAGACAATCAGGTAGTAATCTCCCGGTGTATGGGCGCGCACCCAGATACGAGCGGTGTTGGTCGTGGTGTGGCCAACAATGGCCCCAGCAAACAATCTCGGCAGCGCAGAAGCGCGATCTTCCTTGTCATAGAACTTGAGATGATCATTGCTCATGAAAACCCTCCTGGTTTTTGGGTAGCTGAGCGAACAGGGAGACAGGTTCATTTATCGGGATGACTGCGCACTTCTCGCTGCAAACGACCGGCTATAAAAGGCTGGTCCAGGCCAATAGCGAATCGTATTGCGCACTTTTACAACACCGTAGGAGGCCAGATGACTGCAGATAAATGCCTGGCCCCAAGAAGCGAGCGCTCCGGTACTGAGCGTAGCTCAGCGACCGTCCGGGCACACAAGTCCAGGGAACACCGCTCATTCCGTACTGTATCGCTCGCCGCTCATACCTGCCTGGCGACGACCATCTGCTCGACATCCATCGCGCGTTCGTATTCGTCGTGCAGCCAGGTCAGGGCCGATTCGAAGCGGCCGAAGTGGACTTCATCGACCACTCCGCTCTGCATGTTGGCCTGGATGGTTTCGCCAAGTACCCAGTCCTCCATGAGGATCTTGTTCACCAGATTGTGGTTGGTCTCGTGCCTGCGCAGTTCGTCAGCCGACCACTCGCTGCCGCCGTCTTGCGGGCGATCGACCAGCAGCACTTCTTCGATGCGGGTTTCCCCGACTGCCAGCGGCACCATGCGGATCAGCGAGATGTTGTCCGGCTGGGCGAGCAACAGCACGGTGGGCGACAGGGTGTAGATGATGTTGGCCATCCGGCGCATGTCCCATTGCGTCTCGGGCAGGTCGGGCGCTTCGAGCAGCGGCTTCTTCGGCAGGATCATGCGCATGTACAGGCCGCCCCAGCTCTCCCAGGTGGACAGGTTGCCCAGGAAGAACGGCGCCAGGGTGTGCTTGTGCGCCACGTTGAAGTGATAGGCCTCGATCCCTCCCTCGAGCAGGACCTTCCAGTTGGCCTTGATCACATAGCTGCGGCGCTTGTAGACCTGCTGGTTCTCGATATCCAGGTAGCGCATGCCGGACAGCATCTCTGCGCCGAGCAGGTCTGCAGGTACCTGCCGGTTGCGGTCCGGATGGACGAAGACGATGCCGCCGATGACCCGGCTGGGGAACTCGATCAGGCCCAGCCGGCCCTTGTCCAGCCCGACGAAACCACGCTCGAAATCCGGCGCGCCGGCCAGTTGGCCTTGGCTGTCGTAGGTCCAGGCGTGGTAGGGGCAGACGAACCTGTTCCTGCAGCCGCTTTCGCCATTGGCCACCAGCCGTGCATTGCGGTGCCGGCAGGTATTGGCGAACACGCGCACCTGACCGTCCTCGCCACGCACCATCAGCAGCGACACGCCGTCGAGCCAGTCCAGAGCCAGGTAGTCGCCCGGGTTGGGCACCTCGTTGGCGGCACCGATGGCCAGCGGCTGGTTGCGAAAGATCCGCTCTTTCTCGCGGGCAAACCACTGCGCACGGGTGTAGCGCTCGGTGGCGTGGCTCCGGGTCGTCTCGTGGTACTGGGTTTCGCCGCGTGCGTGGAGTTCCAGCAGTTGCGCGATCAGGCGAATCTCGGTGGCTCTGTCCATGCTCGGTCCTCTCTGGGCGGCCGTTGTGGATGACTCGCGGCACCGGGTCGGGCCGGTGGCGTTCACTCTAGCAAGGCAAAATCGACCAAATTCGACCTCTGCGGACGTATTCTCGACGCAAATGGACAACCCTTCGCGCGGGCCACTTCGCGCGCAGCACCGCCGAGAGCGACACAAGATCGCCCGACGCCTGCTGCAGTCCACCGACCTGCAGATACAGCAGGTCGCCGAGCAGGCGGGCTTCGCCTCGGCCACCGTGTTCGGCCGTTGCTTCAAGCGCGCCTTCGCGCAAACGCCACGCGCCTACCGGCAATCACTGCCCACCACCCGCCAGTGAGGCCCGTCAGGCTGACGCGCGCAGGTGCCTCACGACGGGCCGTGTCGGCCTGCTCCCCTGCCCCCCGATGCAGCCCCATCACGCCCGGATGCCTTCTGTCGCAATGTTTCCCCTGGGGATAAAAAAATTCCCAAGAGGCATGGACAGCGCACGTTCATTCACTTATAAAAATCACCAGCACGAAAAATAGATTCGTCACAGTAAATTTTATTCGTAGACGAACAGCGCTTTCACTCATGAAGATTTTCCTGCCGCAGCCCCCAGCAGAGGATTCGCCATGCAGCCCGCCAAGCACCCGTACGTGATCAAGATCAGTTGCCCGGCCACGTCCGGCATCGTCGCCGCCGTGACCTCCTACCTCGCCGACCATGGTTGCTACATCAGCGAGATGGCGCAGTTCGACGACGAGATCAGCGGCGCGTTCTTCATGCGTGCGGTGTTTCGTTTCAACAGTGATTTCGCCGGCGATATCCGGCAGATCCATGACGGTTTCGTCGATGTCGCCGAACGCTTCGAGATGACCTGGGAGCTGCACGACAGCACCGAGCCGATGCGCGTGCTGCTGATGGTCAGCAAGTACGACCACTGCCTGGCCGACCTGCTCTATCGCCACCAGAAGGGCGAGCTGCAGATGCAGATCACCGCCATCGTCTCCAACCACCTCGACCTGCGGCCGATGGCCGAGCGCGAGGGCATCCGCTTCATCTACCTGCCGGTGACCCGCGAGACCAAGGCCCAGCAGGAGGCCGAGCTGCTGAGGATCGTCGAGGAGACCCAGACCGAACTGGTGGTACTGGCGCGCTACATGCAGATCCTCTCCGATGACCTGTGCCAGCAGCTGTCCGGCCGCGCCATCAACATCCACCACTCGTTCCTGCCCGGTTTCAAGGGGGCCAAGCCCTACCACCAGGCCTTCGACCGTGGCGTGAAGCTGATCGGCGCCACCGCGCACTACGTCACCTCGGACCTCGACGAGGGCCCGATCATCGAGCAGGAAGTGCAGCGCGTGGACCACAACTACACCCCCGATGCCCTGGTGGCGGTGGGCCGCGATACCGAGACGGTGGCGCTGTCCAAGGCGGTCAAGTACCACCTCGAACACCGCGTGTTCCTCAACCACGACAAGACGGTGATCTTCCGATGAGCGCACGACTGATCGACGGCAAGGCGACCGCCGCCCGCGTGCTCGCCGAAGTCGCCGGCGACGTGGCCGCGCTCAAGGCGCGCGGCATCGAGCCGGCGCTGGCGGTGGTGCTGGTCGGCAGTGATCCGGCCAGCCAGGTCTACGTGCGCAACAAGGTGCTGCGCGCCGGTGAGGTGGGCATCCGCTCGCTGGAATACTGCCTGGGCGCCGAAGCCAGCGCGGCGGAGGTGCTGGAGGTGGTCGAAGGGCTCAATGCCGATGCCTCTGTGCACGGCATCCTGGTGCAGCTGCCGCTGCCGGCGCACATCAGCGAGACACAGGTGCTGCAGGCCATCGACCCGGCCAAGGATGTCGATGGCTTTCACAGCGAGAACGTCGGCGGCCTCAGCCAGGGGCGCCCGGTGCTCACGCCCTGCACACCAGCGGGCTGCATGCGCCTGCTGCGCGACACCCTGGGCGACCTGGCCGGCAAGCACGCCGTGGTGGTCGGGCGCTCGAACATCGTCGGCAAGCCGATGGCGGCGCTGCTGCTGGCCGCCGACTGCAGCGTCACCGTGCTGCACTCGCGCAGCGTCAAGCCGCAACGCCTCTGCGGTCAGGCCGACATCGTGGTCGCCGCCGTCGGCCGCCCGCGCATGATCGACGCCGACTGGATCAAGCCGGGCGCGGTGGTGATCGACGTCGGCATCAACCGCATCGAGGACGACGGCCGCTCGCGTCTGGTCGGCGACGTCGACTTCGACGCCGTGCAGCCGGTGGCCTCGGCCATCACCCCGGTGCCCGGCGGGGTCGGCCCGATGACCATCGCCATGCTGATGCACAACACCGTCACCGCTGCCCGCCAGCAACATGCGCCGAGCGCCCAGGAGTAACCGCCATGCCCCTTGCCCTGCTCAAGTACGGCCTGTCCTCGGAGTACCCCGTGGAGGTCGACCTGCCTGCGCCAAAGGACCTCAAGCCGGCCTATGACGTGGTCATCATCGGCGGTGGCGGCCATGGACTGGCCACCGCCTACTACCTGGCCAAGTACCACGGCGTGACCAACGTCGCGGTGCTGGAGAAGTCCTACCTGGGGAGCGGCAACACCGCGCGCAACACGGCGGTGATCCGCTCCAACTACCTGACCAGCGAGGGCGTACGCTTCTACGCCGAGTCGGTGCGGATGTTCAAGGCGCTGTCCAACGAGTTCGACTTCAACATCATGTATTCCGAGCGCGGCCAGCTCACCCTGGCCCACACCGACGCCACGGTACGCGCCTTCCGCCAGCGCGCCGAAGTGAACAAGCACTTCGGTGGCCGCACCGAGATGATCGACCGTCAGCAGATCCGCGAGCTGGTGCCGATGCTCAACCTCGACCCCGGCCACCTCCCCGTGCTCGCCGGGCTCTGGCACATCGACGGTGCCACGGCGCGCCACGACGCCGTGGCCTGGGGCTACGCCAAGCAGGCGGCCAAGCGCGGCGTGGAGATCCACCAGCTCACCGAGGTGCAGGATTTCATCGTCGAGAACGGCAAGGTCACCACCCTGCGCACCAATCGCGGCGACGTGCGCTGCGGCTGCGTGGTACAGGCGGTGGCCGGGGCCAGCTCGCTGCTGATGAACAAGCTGGGGATCAGGGCGCCGATCCACACCTACCCGCTGCAGGCCATGGTCACCCAGCCGTTCAAGCCGTTCCTCGACCCGCTGGTGAGCTCCAGCGCGCTGCACTGCTACGTGCAGCAGACCAGCCGTGGCGAGATCGTCTTCGGCGGCGGCTCCGACCCGTACCCGCTGTACAACACGCGCTCGACCCTGGACCTGAAGGAAAGCCTGCTGGCCCATGCCATCGAGATGTTCCCGTTCATGGCCGGCGCCAAGCTGATGCGCCAGTGGACCGGCAGCACCGACATGACCCCGGACTACAGCCCGATCATGGGTCGCTCGCCGCTGGACAACTACTACCTGGACGCCGGCTGGGGCACCTGGGGCTTCAAGGCCACGCCGATCTGCGGCTGGACCATGGCCGAGCTGGTCGCCAGCGGCGGCAGGACGCCCGCGCTGATCCAGCCCTTCGCCCTGGAGCGCTTCGCCAGCTTCCGCCAGGTCAACGAGATGGGCGCCACGGCGGCGAGCCACTGAAGACACGCACGACATGTGCCGCAGGAGTCCGCTTGCGGGCGATCCATTCGGCAGACCGCGATGATCGCCGGCAAGGCCAGGCGCCCCCGCGGTTCTTACAACGATCAGCTCAACCTGGCTCGCCAAGGAGTCACGCGCAATGAAGATCATGCCCTGCCCGCTCAACGGGCCCCGCAACATCAACGAATTCACCTACGGAGGCGAACTCAGGCGCATGCCCGATCCAGGCACCTGCTCGGACGCCGAATGGGCCGACTACGTGTTCAACTGCGACAACCGCGCCGGGGTCGTCACCGAATGGTGGCTGCACAACGCCTCCAGCTACTGGTTCCTCGCCGAGCGCCACACCGTCAGCGACGAGATCCTGCGCACCTTCGACCCGAAGGAACTGTTCGACCAGCGCGTCGACTTCACCCTCCCCGCCAAGCAGCCTGAAGAGGTGAGCGCATGAGCGCCGACGTCCGCCTGCCGGCCCCGCTGGGCCTGCTGATCGACCGCAACCAGCCGCTCAGCTTCGACTTCGAGGGCCGCATCTACCAGGGCCTGGCTGGCGACAGCATCGCCAGCGCGCTGCTGGCCAACCGGCGCTGGCTGCTGTCGCGTTCGTTCAAGTACCACCGCCCACGCGGCCCGCTGTCGATGGCCGGGCAGGACGCCAATACCCTGGTGCAGCTGCCGGACGAGCCCAATGTGCTGGCCGACCTGCAGCCGCTGGCCGCCGACCTCCAGGTCAGCGCGCAGAACTACAGCGGCAGCCTGGACAGGGACCGCGACGCCCTGCTCGGGCATTTCTCCAGGTTCATGCCGGTGGGTTTCTACTACCGCGCCTTCTACAAGCCGAAAGGCATGTGGAAGGTCTGGGAGCCGCTGGTGCGCAAGAAAGCCGGCCTCGGCGTGCTGAACCTGGCGTTGCAGCCGCAGTACCACGACAAGGCCTTCCTGTTCACCGACCTCGCGGTGATCGGTGCCGGCCCTGCCGGCCTGAGTGCCGCGCTGACCGCTGCCAATGCCGGCGCCAAGGTGCTGCTGATCGAGCAGCACAGCTACCTCGGCGGCGCACTGGCCTGGGCCCGTTTCGACGTCGAGGGCAAGCGCGCGGGCGAGCTGCGCAGCGAACTGCTGGCCGCCGTCGAGGGCCACGCCAATATCCGCGTGCTCAGGCAGGCCACCTGCAACGCCTGGTTCACCGACCACTACCTGCCGGTGCTCCAGGGCAACCGCCTGTACAAGGTACGCGCGCGCCAGTGCATCGTCGCCGCCGGCGCCTTCGAGCAGCCGGTGGTGTTCCGCAACAACGACCTGCCCGGGGTGATGCTGACCAGCGCCGCCCAGCGCCTGATCCGCCTCTATGCGGTCAAGCCGGGCACCCGTGCCGTGCTGCTGACCGGCAACGACGACGGCTACCTGGCCGCCCTCGACCTGCTCGATGCCGGGGTCGAGGTCGCCGCCCTGGTGGACCTGCGCGAGCGCGCCAGCGACGGCAGCCTGGTCACCGCCCTGCAGACCCGGGGCGTTGCCTGCCATGTCGGCAGCACCGTGTACGAGGCGCTCGGCGACAACCACCTGAGCGCCGTCGACGTGCGCCGCATCACCGCCCAGGGCGAGGTCACGAGCAGCGGCCTGCGCATCGACTGCGACCTGTTGTGCATGTCCGCCGGTTACATGCCGGCATACCAGTTGCCGTGCCAGGCCGGCGGCAAGCTGGCCTACGACGACGCCAGCGCCGCCTTCAGTCTGTCCGGCCTGCCTGCCGGGCTGCAGGTGGTCGGCTCGGTGAACGGGCGCAACGCCCTCGACACGCTGCTGGCCGACGCCAGCAATGGCGCCCTGCGTGCCCTGCAGGCGCTGGGCCTGGAAAGCGGCCAGCCCCTGCGCGAGCTGGCGGGCGAGGCGCGGGTCAACTTCCCCTGGCCGATCTTCCCCCACCCCAAGGGCAAGGAGTTCGTCGACTTCGACGAAGACCTGCAGGTACGCGATATCGTCAACGCCACCCGCCACGGCTACCGCGACGTGCAACTGGTCAAGCGCTTCTCCACCGTCGGCATGGGCCCTTCGCAGGGGCGCCACTCGGCGCTGCCCACCGCACGCCTGGTGGCCCAGGCCACCGGGCGCAGCGTCAGTGAAACCGGGGTGACCACGGCGCGCCCGCCGTTCTGCCCGGAAACCCTGGCGCAGGTCGCCGGGCGTGGCTTCGACCCGTATCGGCAGACCGCCATGCACGCCCGCCACCTGGAGCTGGGGGCGAAGATGATGCCCGCCGGCATCTGGCAGCGCCCGGCCTACTACGGCGCGCCCGAGCAACGCGAGGCCTGCATGCAGGCCGAGGCGCGCCACGTGCGCGAGAAGGTCGGGCTGATCGATGTGTCCACCCTCGGCGGCCTGGACGTGCGTGGCCCGGACGCCGCCGAACTGCTCAACCGCCTCTACACCTTCGCCTTCGCCAAACAGCCGGTGGGCCGTTCGCGCTACGCGCTGATGACCAACGAACAGGGCGTGGTGATCGACGATGGCGTCTGCGCGCGCCTCAAAGAGCAGCACTTCTACATCAGCGCCACCACCAGCGGCGTCGACCGTGTCTACCAGCAGATGCTCAAGTGGAATGCACAGTGGCGCCTGAACGTCGACATCACCAACGTCAGCGCCGCCCTGGCCGCCGTCAACCTGGCCGGGCCGGACTCACGCCAGGTGCTGGCCCGGCTGTGCCACGACGTCGACCTGTCCGCCGAGGGTTTTCCCTACCTGGCAGTGCGCCAGGGCAGCCTGCTCACCCTCTGCGGCACACGTATTCCGGTGCGCCTGCTGCGGGTGGGTTTCGTCGGCGAGCTGGGGTACGAGATCCACGCACCGGCGCGCTACGGCGAGGCGTTGTGGGACGCACTGATGGAGGCCGGCAAGGCGCATGACATTCGTCCGTTCGGGGTCGAGACCCAGCGCCTGCTGCGCCTGGAAAAGGGCCACGTGATCATCGGCCAGGACACCGACGGCATGACCAGCCCGGCCGAGATCGACATGCACTGGGCCATCGCCCGCAGCAAGCCGTTCTTCGTCGGCAAGCGCGCCGTGGAGATCCTCGAGGCGCAGGCGCCGATCCGCAAACTGGTCGGTTTCACCCTGCCCCAGGGCAGCAGCCAGCCGCTGGAAGGCCATCTGGTGCTCAAGGGCGCGGACATCAGCGGCAACGTCACCTCCTGCGAATACTCGCAGACCCTCGGCCAGATCATCGGCCTGGCCTACTGCGCACCCGAGCAGGCCACACCCGGCCAGCTGTTGCCGATCCGTGTCGAAGGCGGCGAGATGGTCCAGGCCACGGTGGTGCAGCTGCCCTTCTACGACCCCGAAAACCAACGCCAGGAGCTGTGAGCATGAGCATCGAAGCCGAACACTTCAGCGAACGCAGCCCGCTCTACCGGTTGCACGCCGAGGCCCGCCTGGGCCGGATCGGCGACAGCTGCATCGCCACTGCGCACGGCGACCAGGACGAGCGCGTCATTGCCGCCCGCTGCGCACTGCTGGACCTGAGCAATCTGCCACGGGTCGGGTTTCGCGGCGTCGCCAGCGCGGCCTGCCTGCAGGCGCAGGGCTTCGTCCTGCCGGGCGCGCCCAACCAGGCGCTCACCCAGGCCGACGGGAGTGCCGTGCTGCGCCTGTCGCAGAACGAATACCTTCTGCTGGGCAGCCTGCTCGACGCCGGCGCGCGCGTACGTCAGCAGGAGCTGGACTGGCAGTTCGACGGCAGCCCCAACTACCTGCTGCCGCGCCAGGACAGCCATGCCTGGTTGCTGCTGAGCGGGCGCCACGGCAGCGACGTGATGGCCAAGCTGTGCGGCGTCGACCTGCGCGCCGAGGCCTTCCCGCCCGGCAGCGTGGCGCAGACCTCGGCGGCACGGGTCAACGTCATCGTCGCCAACCTGCCCCAGGGCGAACTGCCTGGCCTGCACCTCCTCTGCGACCGCGCCTCGGCGCATTACTTCTGGGGCGCGCTGCTCGATGCCGTGCAGGAATTCGCTGGACATCCGGTGGGCATCGACGCCCTGCCCTGACACCACGTGATCCACCCTGCGCGGCCACGACCGAGCGCAGGGTGGATGGCGCTTCATCCTCCAGGAGGCCAACGCCATGGGCATCCACGAAGACGAGCTGGACTACCGCGTGCCGGCGCTGCAACGCGGCCTGAGCATCCTGCAGATGTTCAACGCCGAAGTGCGCAGCCTGAGCAGCAACGCCATCGCCGAGCGCCTGGGCGTCAGCGTCTCGGCCATCTACCGCATCCTCATCACGCTCACCGACATGGGCTACCTGCGCAAGCTCGGCAAGAACAGCTACGAGCTGGGCCCGCAGGTGCTCTGCGACGGCTTCGCCTACCTGGCCAGCCGCGACCTGGTGGACATCGCCATGCCGCACCTCAATGCGCTGCGCGATCGCACCTCGCTGTCCTGCCACCTGTCCATCCGCGAGCACACCGACAGCCTCTACGTCGGCCGCGCCTTCGCCGCCCAGCGGCTGTCGGTGAACATCCCCATCGGCACCCGCATCCCCTGCCACTGCACGGCCATGGGGCGCATGCTGCTGTGTGCGCTGACGCCCATGGAGCTGGACAAGCTCTACCAGCACGTGCGCCTCGACGACTACCCGCCGCCCGCGCCGAAGACCCTGCCCGAGCTGCAACAACTGATCGAGCGTGACCGCGAGCGTGGCTGGGTCATGCACCGCTCCGACTACTCCACCGCCATCGCCTGCGCCGTGCGCAATCACCGGGGCGAGGTGGTCGCGGCGATCAACCTGTCCGGCCCTGAGGCGGTGATGGACAGCCCGGTGGCGCGCGAACGCTACCGCGAGAGCCTGCAGCAGTGCGCCGACGAGATCGCCGCCGAACTGGGGGCCTCGCCCCGGCGCTGACCCCGGCGTTCAGGCAGCCGCCTGCAACGCCGCGCGGCCCCGTCTCGCGCAACTGACATCAAATTGTCATCACCCTTTCGCCTGCTATTCTGCCTTGTGAACAGGGCAGCGCTGCTTTCCTGGCAGGAACACGCAGCAAGCCGCATGGACGCCGGGGCACGCCATACCCTGCCGGCGTCCCTCGGCGGCAACGACCCGTTCGCCACAGCCGATCCATCAGGCCAGTTCGAGGTTGTCAGCCGCCACACAGCACAGGGAATCGTCATGAAAACTGTCACTCGCATGCTTCTTGACCTTAGTGTTCGTAAAAAACTGCTCGGTGGCTTCGGCCTGATCCTGTTCATCACCCTGGCCACGGCCTGGATCGGCAACACCAGCCTGGACAGCACCCTCGATCGCATCGACAGCCTGCTGGGCGTCAGCGAGATCGACGCCAACCTGATGCGCGCGCGCCAGCAGGAAAAGAACTACCTGCTGCGCGACGATCAAACCGCCATGCAGCAGGCCCTGAGCCTGTCGCAGCAGATACAGGAGCAGGCCGCCGCGAAGGAAGCGGAGCTGGCGCGCCCGGAGAACAAGGCGCTGATGCGCCAGATCCAGGAAGACGCCAGCGGCTACCGCGACGAGCTGGCGCAACTGCAGGCCGCCGGCAAGGCCAGCAGCGAGGCGCAGCAAGCCATGGAAGAGTCCGCCCGTGCAGCGCTCAAACGCTTCACCGAGCTGGAGGCCAAGCTGCGCCAGCTGGCCGTCGAACAGATCCGCCTGAGCGGCGCGCAGAGCAGCATCGACACCCTGGACCGCGCCAACCAGGCCAGCCAACTGGCACGCGAGCTGCTGGAAGCGCGGCGTCGCGAGAAGGACTTCCTGCTGCGCCGCGACGACCAGTACGCGCAGCTCCTCGATGGCCACTTCCAGTCGCTCGACGACAAGAGCCGGCAACTGCTCAATACGCTGCAGGACGACGCCGCGCGCGCCGAGATGGAAGCCGCGTTGCAGCAACTGGCTGCCTACCGCAGCCACTTCGCCCAGTTGAAGAACAACCTGGGCGAGCTGGACCAGAGCGAAGAAGACATGACCTCCCGCGCGCGCGAGGTCACGGCCGCGTCGAGCCAGTCGCTCAAGCTGCAGCGCGAGCTGCTGGCGAGCGACTCCAGCCACGCCAAACAGACCCTGCTGATCGCCGCCGCGATCGCCTTCGTGCTCGGCGTGCTCTGCGCACTGTTCATCACCCAGGCCATCGTCACCCCGCTGCAGCGCGTGGTCGGCATCGCCCGGCAGGTCGCCGACGGCGACCTGACCACCAATATCGAGAGCGACCGCCGCGACGAACTGGGCCAGCTGATGCAGGCCATGCAGGCCATGACCCTGAGCCTGCGGGACCTGATCGGCCAGCTCGGCGCGGGCATCACCCAGCTCGCCACGGCGGCGGAAGAGCTTTCGGCGGTGACCGAGCAGACCAGCGCCGGCGTCACCCAGCAACGCATGGAGACCGACCAGGTCGCCACCGCCATGAACCAGATGGCGGCCACCGTGCATGATGTCGCGCACAACGCCGAGAACGCCGCCAGCTCGGCCAGCGACGCGGAAGACCAGACCCGCGAGGGCGACAAGGTGGTGCAGCAGGCCATCACCCGCATCGAACAGCTGGCCAGCACCGTGGAAGCCTCCGCCGAGGCCATCGGCCGGCTCAAGGGCGACAGCGCCAACATCGGCACGGTGCTGGACGTGATCAAGAGCATCGCCGAGCAGACCAACCTGCTGGCACTCAACGCCGCCATCGAGGCCGCGCGCGCTGGCGAAGCGGGCCGTGGCTTCGCCGTGGTCGCCGACGAGGTACGCGCCCTGGCGCGCCGCACGCAGGAGTCCACCCAGCAGATCGAACAGCTGGTCGCCGCGCTGCAGAACGGCGCCGAGAGCGCAGTGAGCGTCATGGCGCAGAGCCGCAGCATGGCAGGCGAGACCGTGGAGGCGGCGCGCCACGCCGGTACCGCCCTGACACGGATCGACGAAGCGGTGTCGCGCATCCAGCAGATGAACCAGCAGATCGCCACGGCCTCCGAGGAGCAGAGTTCGGTCGCCGAGGAGATCAACCGGAGCATCGCCAATATCCGCGATATCGCCGAGCAATCGGCCGCCGCGACCGAGGAGACCTCCACCGCCAGCGTCGACCTGGCGCGCCTGGGCAGCGACCTGCAGCAACAGATCAATCGCTTCCGGGTCAGCTGAGCCCGCGTGGGCACGGCGTTGGCGTCCTGCCCATTTGCGCGCCACTCGCGCCGCGACGGGCACATGCCGCTGACGCGCGACCTTTTGCCCCGGCAGATAACGCTAATTGATCTTATTTAAATTCCGTTAGCCTGCTAATCTTGGCGCCCCGTTCCCCTGCCCGCCCGGATAGCTCTCCCGATGTCGCCGCTCCAGCGCTGTTTGCTGCCTCTTCTGGTCCTGCCCCTGATCGCTTGCGAACAGCAAGTGAACTTCACCGCAGCGGAGCCCGGTGAAGCGCTGTCCGCCGGTGCGGCCACCGTGCGCAAGTTCGACCACAACGCCTTCTCCCTGCCATCGGCGAACCTGGCGCCGAGCCGGCGTCTGGACTTCTCGGTAGGCAACAGCTTCTTCCGCAACCCCTGGGTCACGGCCCCCGCCACCACCACCGCGCGTGACGGCCTGGGCCCGCTGTTCAACACCAACGCCTGCCAGAACTGCCACATCAAGGACGGCCGCGGCCATCCCCCGGCGGCGGATGCGCTGAGCGCCGCGTCGATGCTGGTGCGCCTGTCCCTGCCGGCGCGCCCGGAGGATGCCGAGCGCCTGCTGCAACAGGGGGTGGTCGCCGAGCCGACCTACGGCACCCAGCTGCAGGACATGGCCAACCCCGGGGTGGCGCCCGAGGGCAAGGTGCGCGTCAGCTACAGCAGCGTGCCGGTGAGTTTCGCCGACGGCACCGAGGTAGAACTGCGCAAGCCGCGCCTGGAAATCAGCCAGCTGGGCTACGGCGCAATGCACCCGGATACCCTGTTCTCGGTGCGCATCGCCCCGCCGATGATCGGCCTGGGCCTGCTCGAAGCCATCGCCGAAGCCGACATCCTCGCCGCCGCCGACCCGGACGACGCCGATGGCGATGGCATCTCCGGACGCGCCAACCGCGTCTGGGATCGCCAGCAGCAGCGCAGCGCACTGGGCCGTTTCGGCTGGAAGGCCGGCCAGCCCAGCCTCAACCAGCAGAACGCGGATGCCTTCGCCAACGACATGGGCCTGACCAGTTCGCTGATCCCCCACGACAACTGCACCGCCGCGCAAGCCGACTGCCTCGCCGCAGCGCACGGCGGTGAGCCGGAGGTCAGCAACACCATCCTCGCCAGCGTCCTGTTCTACAGCCGCAACCTCGGCGTGCCGGCGCGGCGCGATGTCGATGCCCCCGAGGTGCTCAAGGGCAAGAGCCTGTTCCACCAGGCCGGCTGCCAGAAATGCCATACCCCGAGCTTCACCACCTCAGCCGAAGCCGCCGAGCCGGAGCTGGCCAACCAGGTGATCCGCCCCTATACCGACCTGCTGCTGCACGACATGGGCGAAGGCCTGGCCGATGGCCGCGAGGAATTTCTCGCCAGCGGTCGCGAGTGGCGTACCCCGCCGCTGTGGGGCATCGGCCTGACCGAGGCGGTCAACGGCCATACCCAGTTCCTGCATGATGGACGCGCGCGCAACCTGCTGGAGGCGATTCTCTGGCATGGCGGCGAGGCCGAGTCGGCCCGGCAGCGCGTGCTGCAGTTCGACAGCGATGAGCGGGCCGCGCTGCTCGCCTTCCTCAACTCCCTCTAGGAGGACGCCGCCAACATGCCTGCATTCGACCACACGGCCTTGAAATTGCCCCCGGACTGCGTGTTCGGCGCAGTAAACTGCGCATCCTCGAACCGCTTCGTCCCGTCTTCGCTCATCGATCGTGTGAACACCCTCTAAGGAGCCTGCGATGTTGCCCAAAACCCTGATCGCCTCCCTGCTCGGCCTGGCCCTGGTCGGCTGCGGCCAGCAGGACCCCAAAGCCAAGGTCAGCGCCGCGCTGGCCGACGGCGTACTGCTGCCGGCCTACACCAGCTGGCAGGAAGCCGATCGCCAGCTGGCCACCAGCTCCGCCGCGTTCTGCGCCGGCAGCGCCGACCTGACGGCCGCCCGTCAGGCCTTTCTCGGCGCGCAGAGCGCCTGGGCCGGCCTGCAGCCGCTGCTGATCGGCCCGCTGGCCGAAGGCAACCGCGCCTGGCAGATCCAGTTCTGGCCGGACAAGAAGAACCTGGTGCAGCGGCAGGTCGAAGCCCTGCTGAAGAACAAGCCGCAGCTGACTCCGGACGACCTGGCGAACGCCAGCGTGGTAGTACAGGGCCTGACCGCCTACGAGTACATCCTCTTCGACCCCGAGCTGGACCTGTCCCAGCCCGAGCAGAAAACCCGCTACTGCGCGCTGCTGCAAGCGATCGGCGTACACCAGCAGGAGCTGGCCGGCAACATCGTCGGCGAGTGGCAGGGCAAGTCGGGCATGGCCGAACAGCTGAAGACCTTCCCCAACGACCGCTACGCCGACGCCAACGAGGCCATCGCCGAACTCCTGCGCGTGCAGATCAGCGGCATCGATGGCCTGAAGAAGAAGCTCGGCGCCCCGCTCGGCCGCCAGACCAAGGGCATCCCCCAGCCGTACCAGGCCGAGGCCTGGCGCAGCACCGCCAGCCTGGCCAACCTCGGCGCGGCGCTGGCCAGCGCCGAACTGCTGTGGCATGGCGGCAATCGCGACGGCATCCAGGCGCTGCTCGGCGATGACCAGGCCGAGCTGGCCCAACGTATCGACGCGGCCTACCAGGAGACCCGTCAGCGCCTCGCCGCGCTGGAGCGCCCGCTGGGTGAACTGCTCGCCGACGAGGCCGGCCGCGCCAGCCTGAACGAGCTGTACGACAGTCTCAACCGCCTGCACCGCCTGCAGGAAAGCGACCTGGCCAAGGCCCTGGGCGTGCAGATCGGCTTCAACGCCCACGACGGAGACTGAGCATGCAGCGCAGAACCTTCCTCGGCCTGGGCGCCGTGGCGGCGAGCCTGGCCGCCGCCGGCGCCTTCGGCAGCTGGACCCTGTTCGGCCCGTCCGGCCAGCCTCTGCTGCTGTCGGCCCGCGACGATGCCGACGGCAAACACTATGCCGTGGGCTATCACCTCGATGGGCAGCAGGCCTTCGCCACCGCCGTGACCGAGCGCTGCCACGACGTGGTGCCGCACCCGAGCCTGCCGCTGGCGCTGTTCGTCGGCCGCCGGCCGAGCACCGAGAGCTACCTGATCGACACCCGCGACGGTCGTCTGCTGCAGACCCTGGTCGCTGCCGAAGGCCGCCACTACAACGGCCACGCGGTGTTTCACCGGGGCGGCGACTGGCTCTACGCCACCGAGAACGACACCACGGAGCCAGGGCGCGGCGTGCTGGGCGTCTATCGCCTGAACGGCGAACGACTCGAGCGCAGCGGCGAACACAGCACCCACGGCGTGGGCCCTCACCAGCTGCTGTGGATGCCCGACGGCGAGACCCTGGTGGTCGCCAACGGCGGCATCCGCACCGAGGCGGAAAGCCGCGTGGAGATGAACCTCGACGCCATGGACTCCAGCCTGGTGCTGATGCGCCGCGATGGCAGCCTGGTCAGCCAGGAGAAGCTGGCCGACCAGCAGAACAGCGTCCGTCACCTCGCCGTGGCCCGCGACGGCACCGTGGTCAGCGGCCAGCAGTACATGGGCGACCTGCATGACGCCGTGCCGCTGCTCGCCATCAAGCGTCCCGGTCAGGCCTTCCAGGCGTTCCCGCTGGGCGAGGCGCAACGGGCGATGATGAGCCAGTACACCGCCAGCCTGGCGATCCATGACGACCTGCGCCTGCTGGCGATGACCGCACCGCGCGGCAATCGCTTCTTCGTCTGGGACCTGGACAGCGCCGAGGTGCGCCTGGACGTGCCGCTGCCGGACTGTGCCGGGGTGGGCGCCGTCGCCGACGGTTTCGTCGTGACCTCGGGCCAGGGCCGCTGCCGCCTGTACGACTGCCGCGGCGAGCGCATCGTGGCCAAGGCCCTGGACCTGCCGGCCGGGCTCTGGGACAACCACCTGCGCCTGGGCTAGGCATCGCAGCAAGCAATCGGCAATGCGCAGCAGGCTCAGGCACTGCTGCGCTCGATGAGTTCGAAGCCCACGTCCAGGCGCAGCGGCTGGCGTCCGCTGGCCGGCTCGGCAATGCGCGCCAGCAGGGCCTCGGCGATGGCACGGCCGATGCGCGCCCCGTCCACCCGTACCGTGGACAGGGGCGGATGGGTGTGCGCCGCACTGGACAGGTCGCCAAAGCCCATCACCGCCAGGTCCTCGGGTACGCGCAAGCCACGGCTGGCCGCCTCGGCCATCACCCCCTGCGCCAGGGTGTCGGAACTGCACACCACCACCTCCCCGGCCGCGCCGGCCTGCAGCAGTCGCGCCAGCCCCTCGCGACCGACCGCCAGGGTCGCCGGCGCCGGTAACAGCTGCGCGCTGACGGGTGCCTCCAGGCGTCCCTCCAGGGCCGCCACCAGGCTGCGATAACGGCGCAGGCCGCGCGGGTCGTCGATGCCCACCACCGACACACGCCGGTAGCCCTTGCCGAGCAGGTAGGTCGCCACTGCCTGGCCAACCGCCTCGTGAGAGAAGCCGACCAGCATGTCCAGCGGCCGCTCGCACAGGTCCCATGCCTCGACCAGCGGAATGCCGACCCGCGCCAGGCGCTCGCGGCTGGCCTGGGTGTGCTCGGTGCCGGTCAGGACGATGCCGTCGGGGCGCCGTCCCAGCACCGCCTCGAGCAGCGCCTCCTCCTGCTCCGGGCGGTAGCCGGTCAGCCCCAGCAGGGTCTGGTAGCCCGCCGCCGCCAGGTGGTCGGTCAGTGCCTGCACGGTGTCGGCGAAGATCGAGTTGGCGATGGTCGGCAGGAAGATCGCCACCAGCCGGCTGCGACTGGAGGCCAGCGAGCCCGCCGCCAGGTTGGGCACGTAGCCGGTAGCCCGCACCGCCTCGAGCACCCGCTTGCGCGTGGCATCGGTAACCACCTCCGGCCGCCCCAGGGCGCGCGACACGGTGATCGGCGATACCCCTGCGACCCTGGCCACGTCGATCAGCGTGGGCGCTGTGCTGCTGCGTATCCCGGCAGGTCTCCGGCTCATCTCACGGCTCCATCATGCACGGTTTCACCCCCGGCTCGCGTCATTCCCCCGAGCCGCAGTCATCATACAACTTTAGTCGAACGGCAAGCGCTGGCCGATATCCGCCACACCATCGTGCGACACCTGGAACAGGCCTCGCGCCATCGCCTGGAATGCGCAGAACACGGCAGCGATGCAGATGGCATGCGGCTTCATCCGTTCCAGGCCGACTATAGAGGCATACCCGTGCGCAGAGCAAAGCCTGAGGAGAAGCCTCGATTATCACGTTGACAGCGCATCGGGTGCTGCTGATAATCGATCCATGTCATACGACAACGTATGACACCAAAACAACAACAAGAGTCCAGGCCCCAGCATGAGCAGCACGTCCCCAGAGCTACGCCCCTTCGACCGCATTCTCCTGACCGGCGCCGCTGGCGGACTGGGCAAGGTACTGCGTGAACGCCTGCGCCCCTACGCCAACATCCTGCGCCTGTCCGACATCGGCGAGATGGCCCCCGCCGCCGGCCCGCACGAAGAAGTGGTGCACTGCGACCTGGCCGACAAGGCCGAGGTCCATCGCCTGGTCGAAGGCGTGGATGCCATCCTGCATTTCGGCGGTGTCTCGGTCGAACGCCCCTTCGAGGAAATCCTCGGCGCCAATATCTGCGGCGTGTTCCACATCTACGAAGCGGCGCGCCGCCATGGCGTGAAGCGCGTGGTGTTCGCCAGCTCCAACCACGTCATCGGTTTCTACCAGCAGGACGAACGGCTCGACGCCCGCTCGGCGCGGCGCCCGGACGGCTACTACGGCCTCTCCAAGTCCTATGGCGAGGACATGGCCAGCTTCTACTTCGACCGCTACGGCATCGAGACCGTCAGCATCCGCATCGGCTCGTCGTTTCCCGAGCCGGCCAATCGCCGCATGATGAGCACCTGGCTGAGCTATGACGACCTCACCCAGCTGATCGAACGCTGCCTGTACACGGCCAACGTCGGCCATACCGTGGTCTACGGCATGTCGGACAATCGCGACGTCTGGTGGGACAACCACCTCGCCGCCCACCTCGGTTTCCAGGCCAGGGACAGCTCCGAAGTGTTCCGCGACAAGGTCGAGGCGCAACCGCTGCCAGCCGCCGACGACCCCGCGCGCATCTACCAGGGAGGCGCCTTCGTGGCCGCCGGCCCGTTCGGCGACGACTGACGCCCGCACGCCCCGCTCCTGCCCCGACAACAACCAGAGCACACCACGGCCATGTCAGCAGAACTGATTGTCGACGCACGCAACGCGACCGGAGAAAGCCCGGTATGGAACGCCGCGGAACAGGCACTGTACTGGGTCGACATTCCCGCAGGCCGGCTGCATCGCTGGTCCGTGGCCGATGGCCAGACGCAGAGCTGGCAGGCCGATGAAATGCTCGCCTGCCTGGCCATGCACCCGTCCGGTGGCTGGCTCGCCGGCATGCAGAGCGGCCTCTTCCACCTGCGCCCGCAGGACGATGGCGGCATCCGCAGCGAATGCCTGGCACGCGTCGAACACCCTCGCCCGCAGATGCGCTTCAACGACGGTCGCTGCGACCGCCAGGGACGTTTCTGGGCCGGCACGATGCTGCTGGACATGGCCGCCGGTGCCCGCGTCGGCGCGCTGTATCGCTACGACGGCCAGCTGCAGGAGCGGCTCGACGACCTCATCGTGCCCAATGGCCTGGCCTTCAGCCCCGATGGCCGGATCATGTACCTGTCCGACTCGCACCCGACGGTGCAGGCGGTCTGGGCCTTCGACTACGACACGGACAGCGGCACGCCGCACAACCGCCGCCTGTTCATCGACATGACGCGCCACCCCGGCCGCCCGGACGGCGCGGCGGTGGACGTCGACGGTTGCTACTGGATCTGCGGCAACGACGCCGGGCTGGTCCATCGCTTCACCCCCGACGGCCGCCTGGACCGCTCGCTCGCGGTTCCGGTGCAGAAACCCGCCATGTGCGCCTTCGGTGGGCCGCAGCTGGACACCCTGTTCGTCACCTCGATCCGCCCCGCCGGCGACGTTTCCGAGCAGCCGCTGGCCGGCGGTGTGTTCGCCCTGAGCCCTGGCGTGCGCGGCATGGCCGAACCGGCCTTGCGCCCCTGACCCGATTCACCCCGGGCCACCTCGTGGTACCGGTCTCGCGCTGCTGTTCACCAACAACAACAAGACGGAGCTTTCCGCATGAACCTCAAACGCAAGTTGCTACTCGCCACACTTCCTCTGGCTCTCGGCCTGTCCACCTTCGCCCAGGCCGAGATGACCCTGAAGATCGCTGAAATCCACCCGGCCGGTTACCCGACCGTGGTGGCCATGGACAACCTCGGCAAGAAGCTGGACGCAGCGACCGCAGGCGAGATCAAGTCGCGCATGTTCGCTGGCGGCGTACTCGGTTCGGAGAAGGAAGTGATCGAGCAGACCCAGATCGGCGCCGTGCAGCTGACCCGCGTCAGCCTCGGCTCGGTCGGCCCGGTCGTCCCCGCCACCAACGTCTTCAACATGCCCTTCGTGTTCCGCGACATCGCGCACATGCGCAAGGTGATCGACGGCGAAATCGGCCAGGAAATCCTCGATGCCATCACCAACTCCGACTTCAACATGGTCGGCCTGGCGTGGATGGAAGCCGGCAGCCGCAGCCTCTACACCAAGAAGCCGGTGCGCAAGCTGGAAGACCTCAAGGGCATGAAGATCCGCGTGATCGGCAACCCGCTGTTCATCGACACCCTCAACGCCATGGGCGCCAACGGCATCGCCATGGACACCGGGGAAATCTTCAGCGCCCTGCAGAGCGGCGTGATCGACGGTGCCGAGAACAACTCGCCGACTCTGCTCGAACACAACCACTTCCGCGCGGCCAAGTACTACACCCAGACCCACCACCTGATCCTCCCCGAGCCGCTGCTGATGTCCAAGACCACCTGGAACAAGCTGACACCGGAGCAGCAGGCACTGGTCAAGAAGCTGGCCAAGGAAGCGCAGCTGGAAGAGCGCGAGCTGTGGGTCGCCAAGGAAAAGGCCAGCGACGAGAAGCTCAAGGCCGAGGGCGTCGAGTACATCGAGGTCGACACCAAGCCGTTCTACGACGCCACCGCCCCGGTTCGTGAGAAGTACGGCGCGCAGTTCGCCGACCTGATCAAGCGCATCGAAGCCGTTCAGTAATCCACGCGCAGCACGCGGCGTGCGCCCCGGCCACGTCGCGTCACCGGTGAAGTCTCATGAAAAACCTGGTTCTGGGCGTCAACGACGCCATCTACCGCGCCTGTATCGCGACCGCCGGACTGGCGATCGTGATCATGGCCCTGATCATCCCCTGGGGCGTGTTCAGCCGCTACGCACTCGGCCAGGGCCTCGGCTGGCCCGAGCCTGTCGCCATCCTGCTGATGGTGCTGTTCACCTTCATCGGCGCCGCCGCCAGCTACCGTGCCGGCGCACACATGGCGGTACAGGTGCTGAGCGATCGCCTGCCGGACATGGCGCAACCCTTTCTCACCCTGTTCGTGCGCCTGGCCATGGGTGCGATCAGTCTGTTCATGCTGGTCTGGGGCTACAAGCTGTGCGTCGCCACCTGGAATCAGTACCTCAGCACGCTGACCTGGATGCGCGTCGGCATCAGCTACGCGCCGATTCCGCTGGGCGGTTTCGTCACCCTGCTGTTCGTCATCGAACAACTGCTCTACGGCGACCAGCACAAGCGCCGTGTCGTCGACTACGAGAACTGCGAAGATTCCAAGGAGTCCGTGTAATGGATGCCGCCATCCTGCTGGGCAGCTTCATCGCCCTGATCCTGCTGCGCGTCCCGGTCGCCTACGCCCTTGGCCTGGCGACCCTGATCGGCGCCTGGTGGATCGAGATTCCGCTGCACGCCGTGATGATCCAGATCGCCGGCGGCGTGAACAAATTCTCCCTGCTGGCCATCCCCTTCTTCGTCCTGGCCGGCGCGATCATGGCCGAAGGCGGCATGGCACGGCGCCTGGTGGCGTTCGCCGGGGTGCTGGTGGGCTTCGTCCGCGGCGGCCTGTCGCTGGTCAACATCACCGCCTCGACCTTCTTCGGCGCCATCTCCGGCTCGTCGCTGGCCGATACCGCCTCGGTCGGCTCGGTGCTGATCCCGGAAATGGAGAAGAAAGGCTACCCGCGCGAGTTCTCCACCGCCGTCACCGTCTCCGGCTCGGTGCAGGCGCTGCTGACCCCGCCCAGCCACAACTCGGTGATCTACTCGCTGGCCGCCGGTGGCACGGTGTCGATCGCCGCGCTGTTCGTCGCCGGCATCGGCCCCGGCCTGCTGCTCAGCGCCACCATGGCCACGCTCTGCCTGCTGTTCGCCAGAAAGCGCAACTACCCCAAGGGCGAAGTGATCCCACTGCGCCAGGCGCTGCAGATCTGCGTGGAAGCGCTGTGGGGCCTGATGACCATGGTGATCATCCTCGGCGGCATTCTCAGCGGCGTGTTCACCGCCACCGAGTCGGCAGCCGTGGCAGTGGTCTGGGCCTTCTTCGTGACCATGTTCATCTACCGCGACTACAAGTGGAGCGAGCTGCCGAAGATGCTGCACCGCACGGTGCGCACCCTGTCGATCGTGATGATCCTCATCGCCTTCGCCGCCAGCTTCGGCTACATCATGACGCTGATGCAGATTCCGTCGAAGATCACCACCGCGTTCCTGACCCTGTCGGACAACCGCTACGTGATCCTGATGTGCGTGAACTTCATGCTGCTGGTGCTCGGCACCCTGATGGACATGGCCCCGCTGATCCTGATCCTCACCCCGATCCTGCTGCCCGTGGTCACCTCGTTCGGCGTCGACCCGGTGCACTTCGGCATGATCATGCTGGTCAATCTGGGCATCGGTCTGATCACACCACCGGTAGGTGCGGTACTCTTCGTCGGTGCCGCCATCGGCAAGGTCAGCATCGAGAACACCGTGAAGGCTCTGCTGCCGTTCTACATCGCGCTGTTCGCGGTACTGATGGCCGTGACCTACATCCCTGCCATCTCCCTCTGGCTGCCCAGCGTGGTGCTGTAAGTCATCGGCTGCAGGTCGTCGATCCATCCCGAGCCGCCTTCCGGGCGGCTCCTTGCTGTATGAGGACATTTCGCTCCGCCATGTCTGCCGCCCTCTTCCCCCGGCACATCGCCGCCCTGATTCTCGCGACGCTGGCCTGCTCGTTCGCCGGCAACCACATCGCCGCACGCATCGCCTTCGACCATGAAGCCGGCCTGCTGCTGGCGATCCTCTGCCGCTCCGGGGTGACCCTGCTGGTGCTCAGTGCGCTGGTGCTCTGGCAGCGCGACTCGCTGCGCCTGAAGCGCGAGACCTGGGGCTGGCAACTGCTGCTGGGCACGCTGATCGCGGTGCAGAGCTTCTGCATCTATTCGGCGGTGGCGCGCATTCCGGTCGGCCTGGCCCTGCTGGTGGTCAACCTGTCGCCGATCCTGCTCGCCCTGCTGACCTGGATACTCGGCGGCCCGGCACCAACCCGCCGGGCCGCGGTGATCATGGGCGTGATCCTGATCGGCCTGATGCTGGTGCTGGATGTACCGGCGCGCCTGGCCAGCCAGGGGGCCATCGACGAGCGCTGGGTCGAGGGTGTGCTGTTCAGCCTGACCGCCGCCGGCGTCTTCGCCGTGGCGCTGTGGGTCACCGAGCACCGCCTTTCGGCCATGCCCGGTAGGGTCCGCAGCATGCTGACCATGGCGGTGGTGTTCAGCCTCTCGGCCATGGTCGGCGCCAGCGGCGCGCTGCCCGGTGGCGTGGGCCTGCCCAACGCGCTCGCCGGCTGGATCGCCCTGGGCGTGCTGGTGACGCTCTACGGAACGGCGTTCTCGCTGCTGTTCATCCTCATGCCGCGCCTGGATATCGCGCGCAATGCACCGGTGATGAACATGGAGCCGGTCGCCGGCATGCTGTTCGGCTGGCTAATCCTCGGCCAGCTGCTCGGCGCCCTGCAGGTGCTCGGCGGTCTGATCGTGGTCGGCGGCATCATCGCCCTGGCCTACCGCCGCTAGGCGATGCGCATGGACAGCACGCGCACCGCCGCCGAATCAGCCGTGCAGCGCTTCGGCCTCGGCCGCCTCGTGCGCCTGCCGCAGGCGCTCACGGCTGTTGGTCAGGTGCAGGCGCATCGCCGCCCGCGCGGCCTCGGCATCCTGGCGGGCGATGGCCTCGAAGATCTGCTCGTGCTCCCGCTCCAGGCGCGCCATGTAGTGGGTCTGATCGTCACGCGCCAGGCTGGCGGAATTGACCCGGGTACGCGGGATGATGCTGGTCCCCAGGTGGCTGAGGATATCGGTGAAGTAACGGTTGCCCGTGGCCTCGGCGATGCTCAGGTGGAACTGGAAATCCGAGGAGACCGCGTCACTGGCATGCGCCACGCTCTCGTTGATGGCATCCAGCGCCTCGCGAATGGCTTTCAGCTGGGCATCGCTGCGCCGCTGCGCCGCCATCCCGGCGGACTCCACTTCGAGGCTGATGCGCAGCTCGAGAATGGCCAGCACGTCACGCAGCGTGACGATGGTCGCCGGGTCGATACGAAAACCACTGGCGCTGGGGGTATCGAGCACGAAGGTGCCGATCCCGTGGCGCGTCTCCACCAGCCCGGCGGCCTGCAGACGCGACAGGGCCTCGCGTACCACGGTACGGCTGACACCCTGTTCTTCCATGATGGCCGACTCGGTGGGCAACTTCTCACCACGCTTGATCTGGCCGTCACGAATGCGCTGCGACAGCTCCGCCACCAGCTCCTGGGCCAGGCTGCGGTGCTTGCGACGAGCACGAGGTTGAGCGTTCTGCATTTCCATGATGGATGAGCTCTCGACTTGATACTGTGCGGCAATGATAGCCCAGCGGTTGTACGATGACACTATGAATTCCCGACAAATCCAGGCTCAGGGGCGGCACATGGCGACGACCTTGCTGACGTTAGGCGACGATCTCACCCAGTTGACCCTGGCCCCGGAGCTGGGCGCCAGCCTGGTCAACTGGACGCGGCGCAGCGATGGCCGCCCGCTGCTGCGCCACAGCGACGACCTCGCGCTGGCCGCCGGCAATCCCAGACGCCTGGCCTGCTACCCGTTGCTACCATGGTCCAACCGCATCGGCGGCGGCGGCTTCGACACCCCGGCTGGCTGGCAGGCGCTCGAGGCCAATACCGAGCATGAGGCACTGCCCATACACGGCAGTGCCTGGCAGCAGCCCTGGCAGGTGGTCAACGTGACATCGGACAGCGCCCGGCTGCAGCTGCACAGCCAGCACCCCTTCCCCTACCACGCGGACCTGCAGGTGCGGCTCGATGCGGGGCGCCTGCAGCTGAGCCTGCAAGCCACCCATGCGGGGAGCCAGCCCACCTGGTATGGTCTCGGCCTGCATCCCTACCTGCCACGCAACGCCCACACACAGTTGCAGGTGCATGCCAGCGGTGTCTGGTTAAGTGATGAAAACAAGTTGTCCAGTCGCTGGATCGAGTTGCCCGAAGTCTGGAACTTCGACACCCCCGCTGCATTACCGGCGCAAGTTGTCGACCATGCCTTCAGCGGGTGGCCCGGTCATGCGCGAATCATTCAGCACGATGGCGACTACCAACTTCTCTGCGAAGCACAGGGCACGGAAGTATTTCTATTGTTCTGCCCGCAGGACCAGCCCTTCTTCTGTTTCGAGCCGGTCAGCCACCCGGTCAACGCCCACCATCTGCAGGGGCGTCCGGGGCTGCACTTGCTGCAACCCGGGCAAACTTGCCAGTTGACTGTCACCCTGCACTACCAGGCGCTGACCAACTGATCACTGGACATTCATCAGACGTCGGCGATAATGCCTGTCCGTTGCACCACGCAACTTTTCTCGACGAATAGTTACAGATACTCGTAACAACCGAGACAGGAGAACGATGCTGGCATGTCATGCCGCATTGCACGCTCCCCCGCCAGTCGACGCGAACTTTCCATGCACGCCAGGCCGAAACTGATCGATCTGGTATTGCGCGTGTCATCTGGATCGATCAGGAACCTACAGGTAAACCCCGTGACGAAAGACGAACTGCGCGCAGAACTAGAGCGCCAGGCGCAGCGTTACAAGGATGTATACGGCGGTGAAGTCATCACCTATGCCGCTCAACCGGACCCCGACCGCAAACCCTGGCGCAAGAAGCCCAGCCTGCTCGACCAGGCCTTCGACAAAGAAATCGAGAAGATCGAGAAGGAACGCCAGGACAAACAGGACGCCGCCGACGAAGCCGCCGGCTAGCGCCCTTCCGCTCAGCGCTTCTTGCTGCCGAGCAGCGACCCCATGAGCCCACGCACCAGCTGCCGGCCAATCTGGTTGGCGGCCTGGCGCAGCGCGCTCTTCATCGCACTGCCAATCAGCTCGCCGGCCATGTCGCCCAGCCCGGGCTCGGCCTTCTGCGGCTTCTGCGCGGTCTTGGCCGGCGCCTCCTGGCGCGCTTCGGCACGGGCGGTCAGCAGCTCGTAGGCCGACTCGCGGTCGATGGGCTTGTCGTAGCGACCTGCCAACGGCGACTGGCGCACCAGCGCCGCGCGCTCGGCCTCGCTCAGCGGCCCGATGCGTGACTGCGGCGGCGCGATGGCCACGCGCTGCACCATGGCCGGCGTGCCCTTGTCCTCCAGCGTGCCGACCAGCGCCTCGCCGATCCCCAGTTCGGTGAGCACGCTCAGGCTGTCGAATGCCGGATTGGGGCGAAAGCCGTCGGCAACCGCGCGCAGCGCCTTCTGTTCCTTGGTGGTGAACGCCCGCAGGCCATGCTGGATACGCAGGCCGAGCTGAGCCAGCACGTCATCGGGCAGGTCGCTGGGCGACTGGGTGACGAAATACACCCCGACGCCTTTCGAGCGGATCAGTCGCACCACCTGCTCCAGACGCTCCTGCAGCGCCTTCGGCGTGCCCTCGAAGAGCAGATGCGCTTCGTCGAAGAACAGCGCCAGTACCGGCTTGTCGGCGTCGCCCCGTTCCGGCAACTGCTCGAACAGCTCGGCCAGCAGCCAGAGCAGGAAGGTCGCGTAGACCTTCGGCGCCTCGTGCACCAGGCGGCTGGCATCGAGCAGATGAATGCGGCCACGGCCGTCACGATCCGGATGCAGGAGATCCTCCAGTTGCAGCGCCGGCTCGCCGAACAGGGCTTCGGCGCCCTGCTGTTCCAGGCCCGCCAGGCGGCGCAACAGCGCCTGCGCCGAGGTGCTGGTGAACAGCGCGGCATCCTCGCCGAGCACCGCCGGGTTGTCCTTGAGATGGCCGAGCAGCGCCTTCAGGTCCTTCATGTCGAGCAGCAGCAGGCCTTCGCGATCCGCCACCTTGAACGCCGCATACAGGGCCGCCTGCTGACTGTCGGTCAGCTCCAGCAGGGCGCCCAGCAACAGCGGGCCCATCTCGCTGAGCGTGGTGCGCAACGGGTGACCGCTGCGACCATGCACATCCCACAGGGTCACGGGGTACGCCTGCGGCTGGTGATTCAGCCAGGGCATGCTGGCGATGCGTTCGGCGACCTTGCCCTGCGGCGTGCCAGCGGCGCCGAGACCGCAGAGGTCACCCTTGACGTCCGCGGCGAACACCGCCACCCCGGCATCACTGAAGGTCTCGATCAGGCGTTGCAAGGTCACGGTCTTGCCGGTACCGGTCGCCCCGGCGATCAGGCCGTGACGGTTGGCCAGACGCAACGGCTGGCCGACGGCCTGACCGTCGCTACCCGCCCCCAATACGAACTGCGAATTCAAAGGCATCTTGCCATCCCCTGGGTTAAAGCTTTACTGCAACTATGACGATACAGGCTTGAAAGCAACAGCGGCGCGCTCGTGCCACGGCAGCTACGCGGCGCAGCGCATTGTGCAGCGGTGGAATACAAGACTGGTTCCAGAGGCCTCCGGAAGCAAGACGATATGACTAAAAACCTGCAGTTCAGCCACAAGATCCTGCTCGCCGCGTCGTTGGTGGTGATCGTCGCCTTTTCCCTGTTCACCCTCTACAACGACTACCTGCAGCGCAACGCCATTCGCGACGACCTGGAAAACTACCTGCATGAGATGGGCGACGTCACGGCCAGCAACATCCAGAACTGGCTGTCCGGGCGCATCCTGCTGGTGGAAAGTGCCGCGCAGTCGATCAGCAACGACAGCTCGCCCGAGCGAGTGACCAAGCTGCTGGAGCAGAAGGCCCTGACCTCATCCTTCGCCTTCACCTACCTCGGCACCGAGAACGGCGAGTTCACCATGCGCCCCGACGAGGAAATGCCCGCCGACTACGACCCTCGCGTGCGCCCCTGGTACAAGGACGCCAAGGCCGCTGGTGGCACCACCCTGACCGAGCCCTACGTCGATGCCGCGACCGGCGAGCTGATCATCACCATCGCCACGCCAGCGCAGTCGGCAGGCGTGGTGGGCGGCGACCTGAGCCTGCAGACCCTGGTCGACATCATCAACGCGCTGGACTTCGACGGCATCGGCTATGCCTTCCTGGTCAGCTCCGACGGCGAGATTCTCGTGCACCCGGACAAGAGCCTGGTGATGAAGAACCTCAAGGACGTCTATCCACAGAACACCCCCGTGATCAGCAACGCCTTCAGCGAAGCCACGCTGGACGGCAGCGAGCGTATCCTGACCTTCACGCCGGTCAAGGGGCTGCCCTCGGTCAGCTGGCACATCGGCCTGTCCGTGGACAAGGCCAAGGCCTACTCGATGCTCACCGAGTTCCGTGCCTCGGCGATCATCGTCACGGTCATCGCCGTGGTGCTGATCATCGGCCTGCTGGGCCTGCTCATTCGCGTGCTGATGCGACCGCTGATCACCATGGGCAAGGCCATGGAGGACATCGCCCAGGGCGAGGGTGACCTGACCAAACGCCTCGACATCGAATCCGGTGATGAATTCGGTGCCCTGGCCAGCTCCTTCAACCGCTTCGTCGAACGTATCCACTCGTCGATCCGCGAGGTGTCGTCGGCCACCGTGCAGGTCAACGAAGTGGCCAAGCTGGTGGTCAATGCCTCCAACTCGTCGATGGCCAACTCCGATGAACAGGCCAGCCGCACCAACAGCGTCGCGGCGGCGATCAACCAGCTCGGCGCCGCCGCCCAGGAGATCGCGCGCAACGCCGCGGACGCCTCCAACCAGGCGTCCGATGCCCGTCACCAGGCCGAGGACGGCGGCAAGGTGGTGCAACAGGCGATCCGCTCGATGAGCGAGCTGTCGGACAAGATCAGCGACGCCTGCGCCAAGATCGAGATGCTCAACAGCAAGACCGTGGACATCGGCCAGATTCTCGAGGTGATCAAGAGCATTTCCCAGCAGACCAACCTGCTCGCCCTCAACGCGGCGATCGAGGCCGCTCGCGCAGGCGAGGCCGGTCGCGGCTTCGCGGTGGTGGCGGACGAGGTGCGCAACCTGGCGCACCGCACCCAGGAGTCGGCGCAGGAAATCGAAAAGATGATCGAAGAGCTACAGGTCGGCTCACGCGAGTCGGTCACCACCATGACCGAGAGCCAGCGCTACAGCGAAGACAGCGTGGAAATCGCCAACCAGGCCGGCGAACGGCTGGGCACGGTCACCGCGCGCATCGGCGAGATCGATGGCATGAACCAGTCGGTGGCCACCGCCACGGAAGAACAGACCTCGGTGATCGAGTCGCTGAACATGGACATCATCGAAATCAACACCCTCAACCAGGAGGGCGTGGAGAACCTCCAGGCCACCCTGCGTGCCTGCGGCGACCTGGAGCAGCAGGCTGTGCGCCTCAAGCACCTGGTCGACAGCTTCCGCATCTGAGGCACATCCGGCTCATGAGAAAGGGCGCCGTGGCGCCCTTTCTTCATTCCTGCCCGGGGGTTCGTTCCTGCTGCTCCTGCAGCTGCCGCCAGAGCTCCGCAGCGTCGGGGAAATCGGTGCCATCCTCGTCGCCGAGTGCATCCGGGTCGTAGCGCCGCACGCAGCCTTCACCGAGCGTCGGCGGCGCCTTGGACGTGGCCTTATCCAACGGATCGCTCATTGCCACTCCCCTCGCCGGCACCGCGTTCATGCTGGGCGAATTCCTTGACCGCCCTGAGCACGTCGTGCCGGCTGATCTGTCCGACCAGGCGACCGTCCTCGATCACCGGCATGCGCCGACGCCGCCCGCGCAGGAAACGCTCCGACAACTCGATGATGTCCGCCTCGGGGGTCACCGTCTCGACCTGGGTGGTCATGTACGAGCTGACGGTGCCGCCGATGGCTTCGTAATAGGCGCCGGAGAGGATGCCACGCAGGCAGTCGCTCTCCGACAACAGCCCGATCAGGTGCCCTTGCGAATCGACCACCGGCGCCCCGGAAATACGGTGCTCCAGCAGCCGGTTGATGGCGGTGAACAGATCGGTATCCGACCTGAAGGTCACCAGCCGCCGAGTCATATAGTCACGAACCTTGATGGACTTGAGCATGGCCGTTCTCCTCTGACATGCACCGGGCCGGCCCATGCGACAAGATCAGTCGAAAACCACCGTCTTGTTGTCGTGAACCAGCACTCGGTCTTCCAAGTGATAGCGTAGCCCACGCGACAGCACCATCTTCTCCACGTCCTTGCCCAGACGCACCATTTCCTCGATATCGTCGCGGTGGCTGACGCGCACGACGTCCTGCTCGATGATCGGCCCGGCATCCAGTTCTTCGGTCACGTAGTGGGACGTCGCGCCGATCAGCTTCACGCCACGCAGCGAGGCCTGGTGGTAGGGCTTGGCGCCGACGAAGGACGGCAGGAAGCTGTGGTGGATATTGATCACGCGCTGCGCGTATTCGGTGCACAGTGCCGGCGGCAGGATCTGCATGTAGCGCGCCAGAACGATGACGTCGGCCTGATGCTCCTTGACCAGACGCTCCACCTCGGCGAAGGCCGGCGCCTTGTCCCTGGCATCGACCGGCACATGGAAATAGGGAATGCCGTGCCACTCGACCATGCTGCGCAGGTCGTCATGGTTGGCGATCACGCAGGGGATGTCGCAATCCAGCTCGTTGCTGTGCCAACGGTGCAGCAGGTCGGCCAGGCAATGCGATTCGCGGCTGGCCATCAGCACCACGCGCTTCTTCTGCGCCGAATCGGTGACACGCCACTCCATGGAGAACTCGCGTGCGATGGGCGCGAAGGCCTGCTTGAAACCCTCCAGGTCGAACGGCAGGGAGTCGGCACGAATCTCGTGGCGCATGAAGAACCAGCCACTCTGCGTATCGGAGTGATGGCTCGCTTCGGTAATCCAGCCGTTGTAGGTCGCGAGGAAATTACTGACTTTGGCAACGATGCCGACGCGGTCAGGGCAGGAAATGATCAATCTGAAGGTACGCATAACTAAAACCCCAAGGACGGCGCAAAAGGCGGCCATTCTAACGGCAAGCCTGAAAAACTGCAGTAGCAGCGCGGCTGACGGCGCATTGAATACAGGCGCTGCAAGCGCGCAAGAATCGGCGCACTGCCAAGCGGGAAACTTGGAAAACTCCGGAAATAGGCAAACTGAACTAAGCGCGACGACACGGGAAGTTTCAGCACAACTCGGTTATTTCACCCCCCGCTGTTTACTTGCTATAAGTGCACGCCTATTATTCACTCACTGTTGACCCTTACAGATAATTCACGCCAAGGTAATGCCCATGTCGCTGATCAACGAATACCGCAACATCGAAGAAAACATCAAAGAGCTGCAAGAACGCCTGAAGAACATGTCGCAAGACGACAAGCTGAAGAAAGAGCTGGAGTTCGAAGGCAAGCTGCGCACCCTGATGGGCGAATACCAGAAGTCGCTGCGCGACATCATTGCCCTGCTCGACCCGGAAGCCAAAGTTGGCAAGAGCACGCGTGCGGCCAAACCTGTAGCCACCAAGCGTGCGCGCAAGGTCAAGCAGTACAAGAACCCGCACAGCGGCGAAGTGATCGAAACCAAAGGCGGCAACCACAAGACCCTGAAAGAGTGGAAAGCCAAGTGGGGCGCTGACGTCGTGGAAGGTTGGGCCACCCTGCTGGGTTGATGCTTTCCCGCAGCGCAAAACGCCAGCCATGCTGGCGTTTTTTATTGCCGTCCGTTTGTAGAAACTGACCGGGCAAACAGCTTTAGGCAATTATCGCCGACCGGCGAAAAGTTCCCGCAACATGAGCGCCGGCACAGCCACCGCGTATACCTCCGCGCAATAAACCGCCCCGCTGCCAGCCGACAACTGGCGCCCCGGTTCAACAGCTCCCAGGCACTTGCATGGCCTCACGCCAGGCGCGCCTGCACCGCCTGCGCATGAGCCTGCCACTGCTGCAGAAGTTGCAGTTGCTGCGCATTGCAATCTTGACTCAGCTGTTCGAGCGCGGCGTGAAACTGCGCCAGGGTATTGGGGGCACCGAATTGTGGATCGGTCAGACGCTGCCTGCAGAACTCCAGCCAACGCTGCTGTTCGGCGGAACTCAGGCTACCGGGGAAGTTGCGCGCGCGATAACGGAACAGCAGTTCCGGCAGGCGTATATCGTCGAATGGCCATTTATCGCTGGCCAGTGCCTCGGGCGATGCATTACGCACCTGTTCGCACAAACGACGATCACGGTCGCCAATGAAGCCATCGTACAGCTGTTGTTCAGGATCGGAACTGCCGGCAAAGGCTTCTTCGCGATAGACATCGGCAAGTTTCGCCTGCCAGGACGCCTGTGTGTCCTTCAATGTCTGCACGTTACGCTCGCAGGCGGGCCAGTCCAGCTGCAGCCGCTGCCGGTCCGACTCACGCAGTACCGACAGCGGCGCCACCACCGGACAGCGGTTGATGTGCAACAACTTCAAGGGCACCGGCGCCTCACCCTCTGCCAGGTCCTCACGGCGCGTGTACAGGCGCTCGCGCAGCGTATCGGCGTCCAGCTCGAGCAAGGGTGCAGGGTCGGCCTGCAGGTCGCAGACGATCAGCGCGTTGCGGTTGCGCGGGTGCCAGGCCAGCGGCAGCACCGGCGCCAGGTAGTGACGCGCGGCGGAAAAACGCCCGGAGACATGCACCAGCGGCTGCAACAGGCGCACCTGATCCAGCACCCGCTGCTTGCTGCGCAACTGGTACAGGAAGTCATACAGCCGTGGCTGGCGCTCGCGCAGCAGGCGCGCCAGGCCGATGGTCGCGCGCACGTCGGAGAGCGCGTCGTGGGCCTGGCCATGGTCGATGCCGTTGGCCTGGGTCAGCCTCTCCAGCTTGAGCGATACGCGCCCGGCCTCCTCCGGCCACTCGATCCCCTCGGGGCGCAGCGCATAGGCGGTGCGCACCAGATCGATCAGGTCCCAGCGGCTGTTGCCACTCTGCCACTCCCGCGCATAGGGGTCGAAGAAGTTGCGGTAGAGGCTGTAGCGCGTCACCTCGTCGTCGAAGCGCAGGCTGTTGTAGCCGGCGCCACAGGTGCCCGGCGCCGCGAGCGCGGCATGCACCCGCGTCATGAACTCGCCTTCGTCGAGCCCCAGCTGCTGCAGGCGTTGCGGATCGATGCCGGTGACCAGGCAGGCCGCCGGATGCGGCAGGATGTCATCGCTGGGCCGACAGTAGATGTTCAGCGGTTCGCCGATCTCGTTGAGTGCTTCATCGGTACGAATGCCCGCCACCTGCAACGGGCGGTCGCAACGCGGATTGATCCCGGTGGTTTCGTAGTCGTACCAGAAGATGCTGGCAGTCATGGGCGGCTTCCCTCCGAGGCAAATGTGCCGGGAGTCTACCATTCGCGTCCGGGCGCACCGAGCCGGGCGAAGCATGAACCAGCGCACAGCCATCGCATCCGCGTGCGCCTACCTCTTGTAAGGCGCGCGCCCTTGCCACTAGGATTACCGCCCCCTTCCCACTCAACGACAAGGATGCTGACATGAGTGAAGCAACCACCCCCAATCCCTATGCCGCTCCGGCCAGTGACCTGCAGCCATCCACCCAGGGTGGTACGCCAAGCATCGAAGAGGCGCTGGCGCGCGGTTACGACTTCAGCATCGGCGACCTGCTGAGCGAATCCTGGAACCGGGTCAAAGGCACCAAGGGCATCATCATCGGCGGCTTCGTGGTGTTCTACGTGGTCCTGCTGGCAGCGACCTTCATCCTCGGTGGCGTGGTCGGCATCTTCACCGCCCTGAGCGAGAACATGCTGGTGATGATCGTCGGCGAAATCCTCATCTCGCTGCTGGCCTCGGCGCTGGCCTATCCGTTCATGGCCGGCATCAACATGGTCGGCATCCGCCGCGCCGCCGACCAGCCGCTGAGCTTCAACGAAATCTTCAGCCACTTCGGCCGCACCGTGCCGCTGATCATCACCGCCGTGGTGATGATGCTGATGATCTACCTCGGCATGTTCCTGCTGCTGATCCCGGGCATCTACCTGGCGGTGGCCTACCTGCTGGCGATCCCGCTGGTGGTCGAGCGTGGCCTGTCCCCGTGGCAAGCACTGGAAACCTCGCGCAAGGCCATCACGCAGCACTGGTTCAAGGTCTTCGGCCTGTTCATCGTGCTCGGCCTGATCGTCATGGTCAGCGCCATCCCGCTGGGCATCGGCCTGATCTGGAGCATCCCGCTGATGGTGGTCGCCATGGGCGTGCTGTACCGCACCATTTTCGGCGTGCTGCCTGCCGCCCAGTAAATCGATGCCCCGGACCCGCCACGCGGGTCCGGTTGCGTTCGTGGCCCGCCGCTCGCTAGCATCGGGCTTTCCCTGATACCCTCCGCCGATGCCCTTACGCTCAAGCGCAAGCCTTCCGTCTGACCAGCCTCCCCTGGACACCCGCTATCAGGTCGAAACGCCGGAAGGCATCGATCTGCATCTGCGTCCGGCCGGGCTGGTGCCTCGCGCCCTGGCATTCGCCATCGACCTGGCCATCCGCGGCCTGATCCTGGGCGTGACCTTCATCGTGCTGGGGCTGCTCGGCCAGTTCGGCATGGGCCTGGGCACCATCCTGCTGTTCCTGGTCACCTGGTGGTACATGGTGCTGTTCGAGGTGCTCAACCAGGGCCGCTCGCCCGGCAAGCAGATGTTCGGTCTGCGCGTGGTACACGATGACGGCACGCCGATCGGCTGGGCCGCCTCGCTGACCCGCAACCTGCTGCGCTTCGTCGACCTGCTGCCGTTCGGCTACACCCTGGGCATTCTCAGCTGCCTGAATCACCCGGCCTTCAAGCGTCTCGGCGACATCGCCGCCGGCACCCTGGTGGTCTACCGTGACGCGCCGCTGAGCAAGCCGCAGCTGCCCGATGTGGAGCCGCTGCCGGCACCGTTCCCGCTGACGCTCAACGAGCAACGTGCACTGCTCGGCTTTGCCGAGCGTGGCGAGCAGTTGTCCGCGGCGCGCCGGGCCGAACTCGCGACGCTGCTGGCCGAACCGTTGCAGGTGCCCGCCGAGCAGGCGGAGCCGCAATTGAATGGCATCGCCCGTGGCTTGCTGGGGAGCACGCCATGAAACAGAGTCTGTTCGAGAACCGCCACCAGAGCGACTGGGAGGCTTTCGCCGGCCAGCTCGACGCGCTCGAGCGTGGCAAAGCCGAGGCTCAGGCCTGCACCCGCTTCGCCGCCGACTACCGGCAGCTCTGCCAGCACCTGGCCCTGGCCCAGGCGCGTGGCTACAGCAGCCACCTGATCGATCAGTTGCAGCAACTGGCCATGCGCGGCCACCAGCAGTTCTATCGCCACCGCAGCCAGCTGGGCGCGCAGATCATCCGCTTCCTGTTCGGCGGCTTTCCGCGCCTGGTACGCAGCGAATGGCGCAGCGTGTGCGTGGCCAGCCTGCTGTTCTTCGGCAGCCTGGGGCTGATGGGGCTGCTGACCTACCTCTACCCGGAGCTGATCTACAGCCTGGTCAGCCCCGATCAGGTCAGCAACATGGAACACATGTACGACCCCGATGCCCGTCGCCTCGGCCGCTTCAGCGAGCGTGGCTCCGGCGATGACTGGATGATGTTCGGCTTCTACATCATGAACAACATCGGCATCGCCTTTCAGACCTTCGCCAGCGGCCTGCTGCTTGGCCTGGGCAGCCTGTTCTTCCTGCTCTTCAACGGCCTGATGATCGGCGGCGTGGCCGGCCACCTGACCCGTATCGGCTACGGCGAGCCGTTCTGGTCGTTCGTCATCGGTCATGGCGCGTTCGAGCTGACCGCCATCGCCCTGGCCGGAGCCGCCGGCCTCAAGCTCGGCTGGGCCCTGCTGGCCCCCGGGCGCCTGCCCCGTGGCGAGGCACTTCGCCTGGCGGCCGGCAAGGCGATACAGCTGGTCTGCGGGGTGATCCTGTTTCTCCTGGTGGCCGCCTTCATCGAGGCCTTCTGGTCGTCCACCACCTTCGCCAGCCCCGACATCAAGTACGCCGTCGGCAGCGGCCTGTGGCTGCTGGTGCTGAGTTACCTGCTGCTGGGCGGACGGAGACAGCATGCGCCTGACTGAAGCCAGCGTCGCCATTCGCCCGCGCAGCGCCTGGGAGGCCATGGACCTCGGCGTGCTGCTCGCGCGCCGCCACGCCGGCCTGCTGATGGCCAGCTGGGCGCTGGTCACCCTGCCCCTGTTCGCCCTGCTCTGCGCCGTGCTGTGGCAGTACCCGGGCTGGGCGGTATTCCTGTTCTGGTGGCTCAAGCCCGCCTACGAGCGCCTGCCGCTGTACATCCTCTCGCACGCCCTGTTCGGCAATACCCCCTCGCTGAAACAGGCCCTGCGCGCCCTGCCCGGACTGCTGCGCCCGCAACTGCTGGCCAGCCTGACCTGGCGCCGACTGAGCCCGACGCGCAGCTTCGACCTGCCGGTGCTGCAACTCGAAGGGCTGTCCGGCAAGGCGCGCGGCCAGCGTCTGGTGGTTCTTGGCCAGCGCGACAGCGCCGCGGCCACCTGGCTGACCCTGGTCGGCATGCACCTGGAGCTTGCCCTGTGGATGGGGCTGATCGTGCTGTTCTACATGATGCTGCCGCAGCAGGTGGAGCTGAACTGGAGCTGGGAAAGCGTCATCGCCGCCAGCAGCGGTGAGTGGCTGTGGCTCGAACACCTCTCTAACCTGCTCTATGTCCTGCTGCTGATCGTCTGGGAGCCGGTGTACGTGGCCTGTGGTTTCACCCTCTACCTCAATCGCCGCACGGCACTGGAAGCCTGGGACATCGAACTGACCTTCCGCCGCCTGCGCCAGCGCCTGACCGGCAGCACCTATGCCGTGCTGCTGGGTTGCGCGCTGCTGCTGACGCAACTGCCGGGCAACGCCTGGGCCGACACGCCGCCCGCCGCCAGCGAAACGGTCGATGCCCAGGGCCCCGACGCGCCACGCCTGCTGCACCAACCGCTGACCAGCCAGGCGGCTCGCGACGACATCGAAGCGCTGCTCGACGAACCGCCGTTCCAGCATCGCGAGACCGTCACCCGCTGGCGCCTGGGTGAGGAGAAATCCGCCGAGGAGGCCGACCCGGAAGACGCGAAAGCCCTGCTGCAGATGATCGAGAACCTGTTCAAGCTGAGCGAATGGTGGAAGAGCCTGGATATCGTCGCGCAGGTATTCGAAGTGCTGCTGTGGGCTGCCCTGGCGGGCCTGCTGGCCTACATCCTGTGGCGCTACCGCGAATGGCTGCAGGCCTTCGGTGAACGCCTGGGCCTGCCCAGCCGCCGCAAGGTGGAGGTGCCGAGGCAGCTGTTCGGCCTGGAACTGGCCCCGGAAAGCCTGCCCGACGATGTCGCCAGCGAGGCCGAACGCCTCTGGGCCGAGCAGCCACGTGCTGCCCTCGGCCTGCTCTACCGCGCCCTGCTCAGCCGCCTGCTGCATCAACACCGCCTGCCCTTGAAGCAGTCGCATACCGAAGGCGAAGTACTGCAACTGGTCGTCGCGCTCCAGCAGCAGGAACTGGAAGCCTACAGCCGCCTGCTGACCCTGCACTGGCAGGCGCTGGCCTACGGGCATCGAACGCCTGCCGAGGCGCTGCGGCCAAACCTCTGCCAGGGCTGGCGCGACCTGTTCGGCACGGAGCAACCCGCATGAGCCGGCGCGTCGGTTTCGCCCTTGGCGCGAGCCTGCTGCTGGTGGTCGGCCTGCTGGCCATCTACCTGCTGGGCAAGCTGGAATCCTACGAGGAAGTGGTCGAGCACGGGCCAGCGCCGGAAGTGGCCAGCAGCCCCTACCTCGCGGCCGAGCACTTCCTGCGCCGACGGGGCATCGCGGTCGTGCGCGCCGACGGCCTGGACGTGCTCAACGGACTGCCCAGCGAAGGCCAGACCCTGATGCTGCTGACCGACCGCAACGACATGACGCCACGCCAGGTCGAGCATCTGCTGCAGTGGACGGCCAACGGCGGTCACCTGCTGTTCATCGCCGAACGCCTGTGGGACGAAGAGGAAGGCAAGAGCGGCGATCTGCTGCTCGACCTGCTCGGCATCCAGCAATACATGAGCGACGAGCTGGACGAGGAAGAGGAAGAAGCCGCCGATGCGGACGAGGAACACGACGACAGCGATGCCTATCCCGAGCTGACCAAGCTCTACCTGGAGAATGAAGAGGCGCCGGCCTACATCGCCTTCGACACCGACTACCACCTGTACGACGCACAGAACCGCGCCCACGCCTGGGCCAACAGCGACGCGGCCACGCACCTGCTGCAGCTGTATCACGGCGACGGCCTGATCACCGTGCTCAGTGATCCGTGGATCTGGCAGAACCGCAACATCGACGAATACGATCACGCCTGGCTGCTCTGGTACCTCAGCCAGGACAGCGCGGTAACCCTGGTCTACCACGCCGACAGCGATGGCCTGGCCAGGCTCCTGCTGCGCCACTTCCCCCTGGCCCTGGTCCTGCTCGCCCTGCTGATCGCAGCCGGGCTCTGGCACGTGGGCATGCGCCACGGGCCGCTGCAGGCACCTGCCAGCCGCGCGCGGCGCCAGCTCGAAGAGCACCTGCGCGGCAGCGCCGACTTCCTCCTGCGCCACGGCGGCCAGCAGAGCCTGCTCAAGCACCTGCAACAGGACATCAATCGCCGAGCCCGACGCCGCTACCCCGGCTTCGAGAAACTCGCCGTCGCCGAACAGTGGCAGGTGCTCGGTCGCCTGACCCGGCTGCCCGCCAGGGAAATCAGCCAGGCCATGCGCCCGCTGCCACCACAACGCCTTTCCGCCAGCGACTTCACCCGCCAGGTCGCCCACCTGCAAACCCTCAGGAATGCCCTATGAGTGAACAGACGCCCGATACCGACAACCTTCCGCCGCAGGCCGCCGCTCCCGCCGCGCCGGCCGCCGCCCCAGGCAACCCGCAGGTGCAGCAGCGCCAGCGTGCCAGCCAGCTGGCCCAGGCCCTGCGCGCCGAATTGCGCAAGGCGGTGATCGGCCAGAGCGCGGTGATCGACGACGTGCTCACGGCGCTGATCGCGGGCGGTCACGTGCTGGTCGAAGGCGTCCCCGGCCTGGGCAAGACCCTGCTGGTGCGGGCCCTGGCCCGCTGCTTCGGCGGCGAGTTCGCGCGCATCCAGTTCACCCCGGACCTGATGCCCAGTGACGTCACCGGCCACGCCGTGTATGACATGCAGAGCGAGCAGTTCAAGCTGCGCAAGGGCCCGGTGTTCACCAACCTGCTGCTCGCCGACGAGATCAACCGGGCACCGGCCAAGACCCAGGCCGCCCTGCTCGAAGTGATGCAGGAGCGCCAGGTGACCCTCGAAGGGCGCGCCCTGCCCGTGCAGCTGCCGTTCATGGTGCTGGCGACCATGAACCCGATCGAGCAGGAAGGCACCTACCCGCTGCCGGAAGCCGAGCTCGACCGCTTCATGCTCAAACTGCGCATGGACTATCCGGAGCAGGACGAAGAGCTGAACATGGTGCGCCAGGTGACCCGCTCGGCCAAGGCCGACATGCTCGAGGTCAGCCCGCTGCGTACGCTGCTGCAGGCCAAGGACGTGCAGGCCCTGCAGAAGATCGCCAGCGACCTGCCGCTCGACGATCAGGTCCTCGACTACGCCGTGCGCCTGGCGCGGGCCACCCGCAGCTGGCCTGGCCTGGCCATGGGCGCCGGGCCACGCGCCTCCATCGCCCTGGTACGCGGCGCCCGCGCCCGTGCCCTGCTGCGTGGCGGCGACTTCGTCCTGCCCGATGACATCAAGGGCTGCGCGCTGGCCGTGCTGCGCCATCGCGTGCGCCTGGCCCCGGAGCTGGACATCGAGGGGCTGTCGGTGGACCAGGTGCTGCAACAACTGCTCGATCAGGTGCCGGCTCCTCGCCTATGAAACCCTCGCGCCTGCTCCTCGGGCTACTCGCCGGCCTGTTCGCCGCCGCGGTGCTCCTCGGCGCCTTGCCCCTGCTCGGCGTCGACCTCGCGCAGAGCCTGCTCCCCATGGCCTGGGGCCTGGCGCTGGCGCTGTCGGCGATCGCGATCATCGACGGCTTCTGGCTGCGTCAGCGCCCCTCGCCGCGACTGCAGCGCGAACTGCCGGGCAACCTGCCGCTCGGCCGCTGGAGCGAGGTGCAGCTGACCGCCCACCACGACTTCACCCAGGCGCTGGAGATCGAGGTGTTCGATCATGTCCCCGAGGGCATGGCATTCGAGCACCTGCCGCAGCTCATCAGCCTGCATCCCGGCCAGCAGACGCGCGTCAGCTACCGTCTCAAGCCGCTGGTACGCGGTCACTTCCACTTCGCCCGCTGCGAGCTGCTGCTGCCCAGCCCGCTGCGCCTGTGGCAGGCCAGGCGCGTGCTGCAGCTCGAGGGTGAAAGCCGCGTCTACCCCGACTTCGCCCGCCTCTACGGCGCGCAACTCAAGGCAGTGGACGACTGGCTCAGCCAGCTCGGCGTGCGCCAGCGTCCCCGTCGCGGCCTGGGCCTGGAGTTCCATCAGCTGCGCGAGTTTCGCGACGGCGACACCCTGCGCCAGATCGACTGGAAGGCCACCGCACGCAAGCGCACCCCCATCGCCCGCGAGTATCAGGACGAACGTGATCAGCAGATCGTCTTCCTGCTCGACTGCGGCCGCCGCATGCGCAGCCAGGACGACGAGCTGTCGCACTTCGACCACGCCCTCAATGCCTGCCTGCTGCTGAGCTACGTGGCCCTGCGCCAGGGTGACGCCGTCGGCCTGGCGACCTTCGCCAGTCAGCAGCCGCGCTACCTGGCCCCGGTCAAGGGACCGGCGCAGCTGAACGTGCTGCTCAACGCCGTCTACGACCTGGAAACCAGCCAGTTGCCGGCCGACTTCAGCGCGGCGGCGGACCTGCTGCTGGCCCGCCAGCGTCGTCGCTCGCTGGTGGTGGTGGTGACCAACCTGCGCGACGAAGACGACCACGAACTGCTCGCCGCCGTGCGTCGCCTGTCGCGCCAGCACCGGGTACTGATCGCCAGCCTGCGCGAGGAAGCGCTGGACCGCCTGCGCCAGACGCCGGTGGAGCAGTTCGACCAGGCCATCGCCTACTGCGGCACGCTGGACTATCTCAACGCCCGCGCCGACCTGCACGAACGCCTCGCCGCGCACGACGTGCCGGTGCTCGACGCCCGTCCGGGAGAACTGGGGCCGGAACTGGTCAGCAGCTACCTGGCCTGGAAGAAAGCCGGCGCACTTTAGTCGCCCGGGACGGTCCAACGCGCTGACGCAAAGGCCCTGGCATCGGCTTTCCCACACAGATGTTGCGTGGTTATGGCCGAGACCGGGTGCTATCATCGCGAGTCTGCGGCGCAAGGAGTACAGACTCCACGCCGCTTACGGGCCGCCCGTGATCGGCCTTGCGCATACCGCACACGACCTGAGTAGGAGATAGACCATGGCTTTTGAATTGCCGCCGCTGCCTTACGAAAAGAATGCTCTCGAGCCGCACATTTCCGCCGAGACCCTGGAATTCCACCACGGCAAGCACCACAACACCTACGTGGTAAACCTGAACAACCTGGTGCCGGGCACCGAGTTCGAAGGCAAGAGCCTGGAAGAAATCGTCAAGACCTCCTCGGGCGGCATCTTCAACAACGCCGCGCAGATCTGGAACCACACCTTCTACTGGAACTGCCTGTCGCCGAACGGCGGTGGTCAGCCGACCGGCGCCCTGGCTGATGCCATCAACGCCGCCTTCGGTTCCTTCGACAAGTTCAAGGAAGAGTTCAGCAAGGTCTCCATCGGCACCTTCGGCTCCGGCTGGGGCTGGCTGGTGAAGAAGGCCGACGGCTCCCTGGCCCTGGCCAGCACCATCGGCGCCGGCTGCCCGCTGACCAGCGGCGACACCCCGCTGCTGACCTGCGACGTATGGGAACACGCCTACTACATCGACTACCGCAACCTGCGTCCGAAGTACGTCGAGGCGTTCTGGAACCTGGTCAACTGGGACTTCGTCGCCCAGAACTACGCGGCCTGAGTTCAAGCCCCGTAATCCGAAGAACCCGGCCTCGATGGCCGGGTTTTTCGTATCTGCCGCCTGCATTCACAGCAGGCGCCTCGGCGAGAACGCCGCCCCGCGCTCCTCCACGCGACTGACCGCCTGGCTCAGCACACGGTCGGCGCGCACCGGCCCGAGAAACTCGCACAAGCCGATGTAGAGCAGATTGAGCAGCTTGCGCAGTTGCTCCAGGCCCAGTGCGGCGATGCCATCGGCACTGCCCTGCTCGAACCAGGTGCGCAGCTGCGTGGTCAGTTCCGGCCCCACTTCCATGCCGGCCAGGTTGCCGGCGGCGAACCCGCGCAAGGCCGCCTGCTGCGCCGCATCGAGCTGCTCCAGCAAGGCCTGGCCCAGGGCCAGGAAGGTCGCCTGCGCCGCCGCATCGGGTGTCGCCACCCGCCTCACCGCCTCGTTGCGCCCCTGGCGCCATGCGGCCAGCTGCTCCTCCGGGTCCGGCAGCAGCTGCGAAGGTGGGCCGGTCAACGCCCCCACCAGCTCCCGGTACAGGCGGGCGCGCTCCAGCTTGCGCTCGGTGCGCAGCACCACCTCAGCGAGGAACTCGTTCAGGGCGAAAGGTGGCTGCTCCGCGTACTTGTTTTCCCAGAGCGCCAGCAACGGCCACACCTCCTCCTCCGAGAAGTGCCCGACCAGCCCGGTGTAGATCGCCCGACGCCGCAGACTCAGTCTCATCCTCAGCCCCTCCTCGACCACTGCTCGCTATCGAAGGTCTGCGTCTGGTTGAATTCCGGGTAGCCAACCTCGGCATGCTCGGCGAAATCCAGCCCACGTTGTTCGTGCTGCGTGGAGACACGCAGGCCGATGGTCTTGGCCAACAGCAGGTAGACCAGCAGGGACAGCGGAAACGCCCAGAGAAAGGCCGCCACGACCCCCAGGGCCTGCACCCCGACCCGCGCCCAGTTGAACAGGTCGCCCTGGTAGAACAACCCGGCGGCCAGCGTGCCCCAGATACCGGCAAAGCCGTGCACCGGCACCGCGCCGACCACATCGTCGAGTTGCAGGCGGTCGAGCAGGCGCATGCCGTAGACCACCACGAAGCCGGCGACCAGGCCACTGAGCAGCGCGAACCCCGGAGCCATGCTGGCACAACCTGCGGTGATGCCGACCAGCCCCCCGATGGAGCCGTTGACCGTCGTGGTCAGCAGTATCGGGCTGGCGGTGCTGCGTTGTGCCAGCAACGCACCGAGCGCCCCGGCGGCGGCGGCGAGATGGGTGTTCAGGGCGATCAGCCCCAGACTGCTGCTGACCGCCAGGTTGCTGCCGGCATTGAAGCCGAACCAGCCCACCCAGAGAATGAAGCCGCCCAGCGCCACCAGGCCGAGGTTATGCCCGGGAATCATGCGCGGCGTGCCATCGGCGGCGAAACGCCCCAGGCGCGGTCCGAGCACCAGGATTCCGGCCAGCGCGCACCAGGCGCCAATGCTGTGCACCACGGTGGACCCGGCGAAGTCGACGAAACCCAGCTTGGCCAGCCAGCCCTGACCACCGTACATCCCGCCCCATACCCAGCTGCCGAATATCGGGTAGATGACGCCACTGATCAGCAACGCACCAACCAGGTAGGCGCCATAGCGCGTACGCTCGGCCATCGCACCGCTGGCGATGGTGGCGGCGGTCGCGGCGAACATCATCTGGAACAGCAGGAAGGTGTAATCCCAGGGTTCGGCCTGGTTCAGCGCGAAGTGACTCATGCCGAACCAGCCGCTGAGGTTGGCGCCGAACATCAGGCCGAAGCCCAGCAGCCAGAACACGATGCCGCCGACGCAGCAGTCCATGTAGTTCTTCATCATCACGTTGACCGCGTTCTTGGCCCGCGACATGCCGCTCTCCAGCAACGCGAAGCCCGCCTGCATGAAGAACACCAGCACGCTGGCCAGCACCAGCCAGGCCGTATTGGTCGCCTCCTCCGAGGCGGCATGGGCCTGAGGGGCGAAGCCGACGGCGACGAGCAACAGCACGAGTGTTTTCATCACGAACCCCCTTCCGATCGATGCCCGGACTTCGCAACTCTTGTGCCAGCATCCAGTGCCAAGGGATGTCGCGCCTCAGCCGGCATGGGGCCGACGAACGGCCAAGGCGACCAAGGGCCTCAAGTCCGGCAGAATCGCACCGACATAAAGCAGGGAGTGATGCCGATGGCATCGATTCGCACCAGGACCGTTCCTTATGGAATAAAAAGTGCCACCAGGCATGATGGCCCTTTGACGGCTAGAACGAGATTGCCAATACTCTCGTCTGACTGACGCTGTAAGCATCGACATAAGGAATTGCCTTTGAAGCTGGAATTGAAAAACAGCTTGTCGCTCAAGTTGCTCCGCGTAGTGCTGCTTTCGGCACTGGTGGTCGGGGTGGTATTGAGCTGCGCGCAGATCGTGTTCGATGCCTACAAGACGCGCCAGGCAGTATCCAACGACGCCCAGCGCATCCTCGGCATGTTCCGGGACCCCTCGACCCAGGCGGTGTACAGCCTGGACCGGGAAATGGGCATGCAGGTCATCGAGGGGCTGTTCCAGCACGAGTCGGTGCGCTACGCCGCCATCGGCCATCCCAACGAACCCATGCTCGCCGAGCGCAGCCGGGATCTGGCGCAGATACCGACACGCTGGCTGACCGACCCGATCCTCGGCCAGGAACAGCAGTTCTCCACCAAGCTGGTGGGGCGCGGTCCCTATAGCGAGTACTACGGCGACCTCAACATCACCCTCGACACCGCCGCCTATGGCGAGAGCTTCGTCACCAACTCGGTGATCATCTTCGTCTCCGGCGTGTTGCGGGCCATGGCCATGGGCCTGGTGCTCTATCTGGTCTATCACTGGCTGCTGACCAAGCCGCTGTCGAAGATCATCGAGCACCTGACCAACATCAACCCCGACCGCCCCAGCGAACACAAGCTGCCCATGCTCAAGGGCAACGAGCAGAACGAACTGGGGCTGTGGATCAATACCGCCAACCAGTTGCTGGCCTCCATCGAGCGCAATACCCATCTGCGCCGCGAGGCCGAGAACAGCCTGTTGCGCATGGCCCAGTACGACTTCCTCACCGGCCTGCCCAATCGCCAGCAACTGCAGCAGCAACTCGACCAGATCCTCGAAGACGCCGGCCGTCTGCAACGCCGCGTCGCCGTGCTCTGCGTTGGCCTGGACGACTTCAAGGGCATCAACGAGCAATTCAGCTACCAGAGCGGTGACCAGCTGCTGCTCGCCCTCTCCGACCGCCTGCGCAGCCACAGCGGGCGCCTCGGCGCCCTGGCGCGCCTGGGCGGTGACCAGTTCGCCCTGGTTCAGGCCGACATCGAACAACCCTACGAGGCCGCCGAGCTGGCGCAGAGCGTGCTCGACGACCTGGAGCTGCCCTTCCTGCTCGACCAGCACGAAGTGCGCCTGCGCGCCACCATCGGCATCACCCTGTTCCCCGAAGACGGCGACAGCACCGAGAAGCTGCTGCAGAAAGCCGAACAGACCATGACTCTGGCCAAGAGCCGCTCGCGCAACCGTTACCAGTTCTACATCGCCAGCGTGGACAGCGAGATGCGTCGCCGTCGCGAGCTGGAGAAGGACCTGCGCGACGCACTGGCACAGAACCAGCTGCACCTGGTCTACCAGCCGCAGGTGGACTACCGCGACCATCGCGTCGTCGGCGTCGAGGCCCTGCTGCGCTGGCAGCATCCGCAGCACGGGTTCGTCCCGCCCGACCTGTTCATCCCGCTGGCGGAGCAGAACGGCACCATCATCCCCATCGGCGAGTGGATCCTCGATCAGACCTGCCGCCAGCTGCGTGAATGGCACGACCAGGGTTTCAGCGACCTGCGCATGGCGGTCAACCTGTCCACGGTGCAGCTGCACCACGCCGAGCTGCCCCGGGTGGTGAACAACCTGATGCAGGTCTATCGCCTGCCGCCGAAGAGCCTGGAGCTGGAGGTGACCGAGACCGGCCTGATGGAAGACATCAGCACCGCTGCCCAGCACCTGCTGAGCCTGCGCCGCTCCGGCGCGCTGATCGCCATCGACGACTTCGGTACCGGCTACTCCTCGCTGAGCTACCTGAAGAGCCTGCCGCTGGACAAGATCAAGATCGACAAGAGCTTCGTGCAGGACCTGCTGGAAGACGAGGATGACGCCACCATCGTTCGCGCCATCATCCAGCTCGGCAAGAGCCTGGGCATGCAGGTCATCGCCGAGGGCGTGGAAACCGCCGAGCAGGAGGCCTACATCATCGCCCAGGGCTGCCACGAAGGTCAGGGCTACCTGTACAGCAAGCCACTGCCGGCACGCGACCTGACCCTCTTCCTCAAGCAGGCCAGACGCCTGAGCTCCGCCGCCACGCTCTGAGCGCATACAGACCCGCAAACGAAAACGCCGCGCCCCTCTTCAGGGACGCGGCGTTTTCATGTGCGCCAGTCGGTATGCCAGGCGCTACCAGCTCTGCACGCCGAACAGCCAGGCCGTCGCCAACGCGCCGACCAGGCACAGCACGGCGCCAGCCGCTGCCTGCCAGTAGAAGCCACGGGCCAGCTCGTCCTCGCCGCTGTTGGAAAGGATGAAGGGCTGGCGCTCTCCAGGCTTGGCCATCTGGTTCTGCGCCGGCTCCGCCGCCTTGAGTCGATGGCGGTCCTCGGCCTCCAGCTGCGCGGCCAGGCGCACGCGGTTCCACTCCTGCTCATCGAGCTGGCCATTGCCGTCGCTGTCGAAACGCCGCAGCAGGCCGACGTAGTCGCCCTTCCACTCGCGGATCACCTCGCCCTGCGCCGACTGCATGTCGAAGCCCTGCTGCGCGGCGCCATGCGTGCTGAAGTCGCCGATGGCGTACAGCGGCTGGCCGACGTGGAAGCGCTCCTCGCTGTAGCGGTAGCGCTGGCCGCTGCTGAGGAAGCCGAGCAGGCCGGTCTTGGCCGGCCCCAGCGGATGGCGCAGGTTGCCCTCCCAGACCTCGCGCACCGCCGCGCGGATCTCCGCACCGCGCGGGTCGATCAGGCACTCGCCGGTGCCATCGACCAGGCGCAGCCAGGCATCGCTGGCTCCGCTCTCGACGACCCGCCAGCTGCGCTTGCTGCCGCTGGAGCGGTATTCCTCGATACGAAAGCGCCACCACAGGCACGGTTTGCCGGTCAGCGGCCCGCTCAGCTGCATGTCCGGCAGCGCCTCGAGCACACCGTAGAGTTCGACGTAACCCTGCGCCGCCGAACGAATCTTCGAGGTCGGCGTATCGAGCAGATGACGCGCCTGCGACCAGCGCCGCAGGCACCACCAGGCCCCACCCAGAAAAGCACCGAGGGCGAAGGCCAGCGTTAGGAAGAAACCGAAAGGATCACCCTGCATCACCGGCGGATGCTCAACCGAACAGCGATTTCATGTCGACGTCGGCCTTCTCGGCATCGCTGAACACCAGCAGCTCGGCCTCGCGGAAGTTGAACATGCGCGCGACGATCACGTCCGGGAACTGCTCGATGCGCACGTTGTTGAGGTTGACCGCTTCGTTGTACAGCTCGCGGCGGTCGGCGATACCGTTCTCCAGGCCGCTGATGCGCTGCTGCAGGTGCTGGAAGCTGTCGTTGGCCTTGAGCTCGGGGTAGTTCTCGGCCAGGGCGAACAACTGCCCGAGGCCGGCGCGCAAGCCGCTCTCGGCCTTGCCCAGGGCGCTGACATCGTGCTGCTCGCACGCACTGGCCACGGCACTGCGCGCAGCGATGACGCGCTCCAGCGTGGCGCTTTCGTACTGCATGTACTGCTTGCAGGTCTCGACCAGCTTGGGCAGCTCGTCATGACGCTGCTTGAGCAGCACGTCGATGTTCGACCAGGCCTTGCTGACGCCATGCTTGAGGCGCACCAGGCCGTTGTACAACGACACCGCGTAGGCACCCAGCAGGACGAGGACAACGATCACGATCACGGTGGTCAGGCTCATGCAGTTTTCTCCATGCAGAACTGCGAATCAGGTGCTGGCATTCTAGCGGCAGCCGCGGCTCTCGACAGCGATATCCTGCACAGCGACGCATAATGGCCTTTACACATAATGCGAAACATTTGCATTATGTCGCAGTTTTTCAGGTACCACCGAGTATCAGGCCCATTTCGTTAACGCAAAGGACCCCGCCATGATTCGTATGCCCCTGGCCTCCGCCAGCCTGCTGGCCATCGCCATTTCCCTCGCTGGCTGCGGCGAAGACAAAGCCCCCGCTCCCCAGGCCGCCGCACCTGCCGCCGCCACCGAGAGCGCGGCCCCTGCGCCTGCCGCGAAGGTCGACGAGGCTGCTGCGAAGGCGGTGGTCAATCATTACGCCGACCTGGCCTTCGCGGTCTTCAGCGACGCCGCCAGCACCGGCAAGGCGCTGCAGAGCGCGGTCGACGCCCTGCTCGCCGAGCCCAGCGAAGCCAACCTGAAAGCCGCGCGTGAAGCCTGGCTGGCGGCCCGTGTGCCTTACATGCAGAGCGAAGTGTTCCGCTTCGGCAACCCGGTGGTGGACGAGTGGGAAGGTCAGCTCAACGCCTGGCCGCTGGACGAAGGCCTGATCGACTACGTGGCCGACGACTACCAGCACGCACTGGGCAACCCGGGCGCGCAAGCCAACATCATCGCCAACACCGAGATCCAGGTCGGCGAAGACAAGCTCGACGTCACCGAGATCAACGGTGAGCTGCTGGCCAGCCTGAACGAGCTGGGCGGTTCCGAGGCCAACGTCGCCACCGGTTACCACGCCATCGAATTCCTGCTCTGGGGCCAGGACCTGAACGGCACCAACCCGGGTGCCGGCGAGCGTCCGTACACCGACTACCTGGTTGGCGATGGTGCCACCGGTGGCCACAACGAGCGTCGCCGTGCCTTCCTCAAGGCCGCGACCGATCTGCTGGTCAGCGACCTGAATGACATGGTCGAGCAGTGGAAGGACGGCGTCGAAGGCAACTACCGCAGCGAGCTGGTCGCCGACTCGGGCGAGAACGGCCTGCGCAAGATGCTGTTCGGCATGGGCAGCCTGTCGCTGGGCGAGCTGGCCGGCGAGCGCATGAAGGTCGCGCTGGAAGCCAACTCCACCGAAGACGAGCACGACTGCTTCAGCGACAACACGCACAACTCGCACTTCTACAACGGCAAGGGCATTCGCAACGTCTACCTGGGCGAGTACAAGAAGGTCGACGGCAGCACCCTGACCGGCCCGAGCCTGGCCGACCTGGTGGCCAAGGCCGACGCCCAGGCCGACACCACGCTCAAGGCCGACCTGCAGGACACCGAAGCCAAGCTGCAGGCCCTGGTCGACAGCGCCGAGAAGAACAACGTGCACTTCGATCAGCTGATCGCCGCCGACAACGCCGAAGGCCAGCAACTGGTACGCGACGCCATCGCCGCCCTGGTCAAGCAGACCGGTGCCATCGAGCAGGCAGCCGGCAAGCTGGGCATCAGCGACCTGAACCCGGACACCGCCGATCACGAATTCTGATCGACCCTGCCCGTGAAGAACCGGCGTACCCGTGAGGGGCGCCGGTTTTTTTATGCCTGGATGCCGGGAACACAACGGCTCTGCGAGCCCGACCTGGCCTGAGCAGGAATCAGCTCAGACAGGCCTTGCGGTACTCACCGGGGCTGACGCCATAGACCTGCTTGAACTGCCGCGACAGATGGCTCTGGTCGGCGAAGCCCAGCTGCGTGGCCACGCCGATCGCGGAGCAACCGCTCCTGAGCAGCGCCCGCGCCTGTTCGAGACGCCGCTGCTTGAGCCAGGCATGGGGGGGCAAGCCCGTCGCGCGGCGGAACACCCGGGCGAAATGGAAGGGGGACAGATTGACCGCGGCGGCGAGCTCTTCCAGCGATGGCGGCTCGAGCAACTGCTCGGCGAGCATCTGCTTGGCGCAGGATACCGCCCAGGGTTCGCGCCCCGGCGCGGCCGCCTCGCCGACCCGCCCGTGGTGCTGGAACAGCAGCAGAATCGCCTCGCGCCAGGCCAGTTGCTGCTGCAGCGCCTCGGCGCCGTCCTCCAGCAGGCGATGCAGCTGCAGGAAGGCCGTGTGCAGACACGGGTCATCCAGCACGCTGACGGCGAACGAGGGCATGCCGGACCTGGCCAGCCCGAGTTCCTGCAACGCCCCCAGAACCTGGGCGTTGTCGGGATAGAAGCCGCGGTAGCGCCAACCGTCGTCGTGCGCCTTGGAGCCGGTGTGCACCTCGTCCGGGTTGATCAGCACCATGCTGCCCTGCGGCGCCAGGTGATCGCTGCCACGGTGGCGGAAACGCTGGGCGCCGTGCTCGATCACGGTGAAGACGAACCCCTCGTGCACGTGCGGGGCGAAGCGTTGCTGGAGATAGCGCGCCTGCAGCAGCTCGACGCCACACAGCGCCGAGGCCTGCCAGAAACGGGTCTGCTCGCGACTCTCCATCAGGGCTCAGGCGCCGAAGCGTGCCTCCAGGGCATCCCGCACGGCCGGCCACTCCAGGTCGGTCATGCTGTAGAGAACGGTATCGTCGAGGCGGCCATCGGCCAGCCGGCGGTGGTTGCGCAGCAGCCCTTCACGCACGGCGCCGAGCTTCTCGATGGCGCGTTGCGAGCGCAGGTTGCTGCCGGCGGTCTTCAACTGCACGCGCACCATGCCCCAGTTGTCGAAGGCATGCCTGAGCATCAGGTACTTGATCGTGCCGTTCAGGCCGGTGCCGTGCTGGCTGCGGTCGAGCCAGGTCCAGCCGATCTCGCAGGCCGGCAGGGTGTTCATGAATTCGGCGAAACGCGTGGTGCCGACCAGTTCGTCACCGAGACGCACGACGAACGGCAACGCGCGCTGCTCACGCAGATCGGCCAGCGCACTGCGGTACCAGTCCAGGCGCTGAGTGCCGCTCATGTACAGCAGTTCGTCGCGATTGCTTTCGGCCAGCGCCACCAGCGCCGGGATGTCGGCATCGGACAGCGGTTCCAGGCGCAGGGCGCCCCGTTGCAACGTCACCAGTTGCGGCTTGAACATAGGGTCCTTCCTCGGACAGAGTCGCAAACCCGGCACGCTATCAGGCCAGTGCCTGCGGCACAATCAAGTCCTGTCGCAAAGTGCGCCGGGCAGCCTGCGACCTTGGTCGCAGCCGACGAACTGCCGCTTTGTGCAACACTGATCATCATCAGCCTCGCCTCGGGTGCCAGGCTCACCTCATTCCACCCTGCGTTCCGGAGCCTGCATGTCGCTGTCCCCCGGGCTGATCGCCGCGGTCGCCCTCCTCTACATGGCCATCCTGTTCTCCATCGCCTTCTATGGAGACCGCCGCAGCACGCCCATGCCGCCGAAGATTCGCGCCTGGGTCTACTCGCTGTCGCTGGCCGTGTACTGCACCAGCTGGACCTTCTTCGGCGCCGTGGGCCAGGCCGCCGAGCAGCTGTGGTCGTTCCTGCCCATCTACCTCGGGCCGATCATCCTCATGCTGAGCATGCCCTGGGTGCTGCAGAAGATGGTGATGATCAGCAAGCAGGAGAACATCACCTCCATCGCCGACTTCATCGCCGCGCGCTACGGCAAGTCGCAGTCGCTGGCCATCGTCGTGGCGCTGATCTGCCTGGTCGGCGTGCTGCCCTACATCGCCCTGCAGCTCAAGGGCATCGTGCTCGGGGTCAACCTGCTGATCGGCGAGCATGCGCTGGACACCGGCACCAGCGCGCAGGACACCGCGCTGATCGTGTCCCTGGTACTGGCCCTGTTCACCATCCTGTTCGGCACGCGCAACCTCGACGTCACCGAACACCACCGGGGCATGGTGCTGGCGATTGCCTTCGAGTCGCTGGTCAAGCTGCTGGCCTTCCTCGCCGTGGGCGCCTTCGTCACCTTCGGCCTGTACAACGGCTTCAACGACCTGCTCGCCCAGGCCCACAGCACCCCCGAGCTGGACAGCTTCTGGAACGAGGCGGTGAACTGGCCGGCCATGCTGGTGCAGACCGGCATGGCGATGATCGCCATCGTCTGCCTGCCACGGCAGTTCCATGTCACCGTGGTCGAGAACATCGAGCCCAAGGACCTGCGCCTGGCACGCTGGGTGTTTCCGGCCTACCTGGTGCTGGCCGTGCTGTTCGTCGTGCCCATCGCCCTGGCCGGGCAGATGCTGCTGCCGGCCGGCGTCACCCCCGACTCCTTCGTCATCAGCCTGCCCCTGGCCGAAGCGCATCCGGGCCTGGCGGTGCTGGCCTTCATTGGTGGGGCCTCGGCCGCCACCGGCATGGTGATCGTCGCCTCGGTGGCGCTGTCGACCATGATCTCCAACGACATGCTGCTGCCCTGGCTGCTGCGCCGGCAGAGCACCGAGCGCCCGTTCGAGGCCTTCCGCCACTGGATGCTCACTGCCCGCCGGGTCAGCATCGTGCTGATCCTGCTGCTGGCCTACGTCTGCTATCGCCTGCTCGGTGAAGGCACCAGCCTGGCCACCATCGGCCAGGTGTCCTTCGCCGCCATCGGCCAGCTGGCCCCGGCCATGTTCGGCGCCCTGGTGTGGAAACAGGCCAACCGTCGCGGCGTCTTCGCCGGCCTGATCGTCGGCGCGCTGCTGTGGTTCTACACCCTGGTGCTGCCGTTGGCCGCCCGTGGCATGGGCTGGTCGCTGCACGGTTTCCCCGGGCTGACCACTCTGCTGTACGCCCCCATCGGCCTGCACGTCGACCCGCTGACCCGTGGCGTGGTGCTGTCGCTGGCCGGCAACATGCTGCTGTTCGCCTGGGTCTCCTGGTTCTCCCGCACGCGCGTTTCCGAGCACTGGCAAGCCGGTCGCTTCATCGGCCATGACCTGGGCACCAAGCCGAGCGGGCGCAGCCTGCTGGCCGTGCAGGTAGCGGACCTGCTGATGCTGTCCAGCCGCTTCGTCGGCGAGGAACGGGCGCGGCAGAGCTTCACCCGCTTCGCCCTGCGCCAGGGCAAAGGCAAGGACTTCGACCCCAACCAGCCGGCCAACAGCGAATGGATCGCGCATACCGAGCGCCTGCTCGCCGGGGTCCTGGGTGCCTCCTCGACCCGCGCCGTGGTCAGGGCCGCGATCGAAGGCCGGGAAATGCAGGTCGAGGATGTGGTGCGCATCGTCGACGAGGCCAGCGAGGTGCTGCAGTTCAACCGCGCCCTGCTGCAAGGGGCGATCGAGAACATCACCCAGGGCATCAGCGTGGTCGACCAGAACCTGCGCCTGGTGGCCTGGAACCATCGCTACCTGGAGCTGTTCGAGTACCCCGAAGGGCTGATCTACGTCGGCCGACCGATTGCCGAGATCATCCGCTTCAACGCCCAGCGCGGCATGCTCGGCGGCGGCGATGTCGAGGAGAACGTGGCCAAGCGCCTGTACTGGATGCGCCAGGGCACCGCGCACAGCTACGAACGGGTGTTCCCCAACGGCCGGGTGATCGAGCTGATCGGCAACCCCATGCCCGGCGGCGGCTTCGTCATGAGCTTCACCGACATCACCGAATTCCGCGAAGCCGAGCGCGCCCTCAAGGATGCCAACGAGAGCCTGGAGCGGCGTGTGGCCGAACGTACCCACGAGCTGTCGAAACTGAACCAGGCGCTGACCGAGGCCAAGGCGCACGCCGAGGCCGCCAACCAGTCGAAGACGCGCTTCCTCGCGGCGGTCAGCCATGACCTGATGCAACCGCTGAATGCCGCGCGCCTGTTCTCCGCGGCGCTGGCCCACCAGGACGAAGCTCTGCCCGGCGAAGCGCAGGAGCTGGTCAGGCACCTGGACAGCTCGCTGCGCTCGGCCGAGGACCTGATCACCGACCTGCTGGACATCTCGCGCCTGGAGAACGGCCGCATCGCCCCGGATCGCCATCCGTTCGCCCTCTCCAACCTGTTCGATACCCTCGCCGCCGAGTTCGGCGTGCTGGCCGTGGAACAGGGCATCGACCTGCGCGTGCACGGCAGTCGCGAATGGGTCGACAGCGACATCAAGCTGCTGCGCCGGGTGCTGCAGAACTTCCTCACCAACGCCTTCCGCTACGCCAAGGGCCGTGTCGTGCTCGGCGTGCGCCGCGAGGGCGGGCAGCTGCGCCTGGAGGTCTGGGACCGGGGCGCGGGAATTCCCGAGGACAAGCGCAAGGTGATCTTCGAGGAGTTCAAGCGCCTGGACAGCCACCAGACGCGCGCCGAGAAAGGCCTGGGCCTGGGCCTGGCGATTGCCGACGGGCTCTGCCGGGTACTGTCCCACCGCCTCGAGGTGCGCTCCTGGCCGGGCAAGGGCAGCGTGTTCAGCGTCAGCGTGCCACTGGCCAGAAAGCCCGCAGCGAAGCCCCAGGCCCCAGCCCTGTCCGCGACAGACGGCCAGCCGCTGCAGGGCATCCAGGTGATCTGCATCGACAACGAGGACAGCATCCTCACCGGCATGTACAGCCTGCTGTCGCGCTGGGGCTGCCAGGTGTGGACGGCGCGCAACCGCCTGGAGTGCGAGCACCTGCTCAGCGAGGAAGTGCATCCGCAGCTGGCCCTGGTCGACTACCACCTGGACGAGGGAGAGACCGGCACCGAACTGATGGCCTGGCTGCGCACCCGCCTGGGCGAACCGGTGCCCGGCGTGGTGATCAGTGCCGACGGCCGCCCCGAGCTGGTCGCCGCCGTGCATGCCGCGGGCCTCGACTACCTGCCCAAACCGGTCAAGCCCGCCGCCCTGCGCGCCCTGCTCAGCCGCCATCTGGTCCTGCGCGGCTGATCGGACGGGTGGCGGACGACTAGCTGCGCTGCAGGAAGCCCTGCAGCAGCTGATGCACGCGCTCGCTGAGTTCGCGGTTGGCGGCCACCGGCAGACCACGCGCCAGCTCGGCCTCGACCACCTGCTCGACGAGCGGACGCAGCTGCAGCAGCTGGGCGCTGAGGCCCTCGAGCTGATCGGCATGTGGCAGCGAGGTCTGCAACAGCGGGTTGACCAGGTGACCGGCGATCATCTGCACGATGCCGGTGGAGACCTGCTCGACATGCCGCCGGATCGACTCAAGCTCATCGAGCAGCGCCGGCAGGGGAATGCCGGCGCGATACAGCTGCACCCCGGCCGAGAACAACCGCGGGCTAGGCACGCTGAGGTGATCGCCGGCGAACTGCAGCAGGCCCATGGCCTGTGCCCGCTCGATCAGCGCGTCATCCAGATCGTCAGCGAAGATCGCCTGCAACTCGGCGAACTCCAGGCGCCCCGGCTGCTCCGGTTCCCCCGGGCCACGGATGGCCTGCTCGAGCCCCAGCACGTGAGCCAGATCGCGCCCCTGGGACCAGGCGTCGAACAGCTCGCGAATGCTGGCGATGCTGTAGCCGCGCTCCAGCAACTGGCCGATCAGGCGCAGCCGCGCCAGGTGCTCGCCACTGTAGATGCCGACACGCCCACGCCGCTCCGGCGGCGACAGCAGCCCGCGATCCTGATAGGCGCGCACGTTGCGCACGGTGGTCTGCGCGGCCTGGGCCAGCTCGTCGACCGTGTATTCGGCGACGGCCGCCGCCGACGCCGGTGCGGCGCTGCCGAGCAGGCGCTGAAAGAACAGGGAAACCTCAGTCATGCGCCGATCATAGTCTGGCGCCGAGGCCGTCGCCAACCGTTGCCGGCGCCCCAACCAAGGGCTGGACTTGCTCACCATTGCCCCGGCCGAAAACCGCCGTTGCTGGCGCTGTCCCCCGTTGCAGAGCGCTTCGACACACGCCGGTAACGCCGTAACGCTTGCGCTCGAACGCTGGCGCAACGACTAGGCAAAGGCCACCTGGCGCTCAACAATGACAGTTACATCAAACAATGTAATCGTCATTGCCCGGAGCCTGCCATGTTCCCGCTCATCCTGCTCGTCGGTCCTAGCCGATGAACGCGCCCCTGCAACGCCACGACCTGCCGCCGCAGCAACTGGACGTTCACAGCGACGGCCTGCGCCTGCGCAGTTACATCTGGGACAAGGCCGATGCCCCGACCCTGCTGCTGGTGCATGGCTATCCGGATAATCACGAGGTCTGGCTGCCGCTGATCCGCGAGCTGGCCAACGACTACCGCATCGTCGCCTACGACGTGCGTGGCTGCGGCGCGTCGCAGGTGCCGCGACGCGTGCAGGACTACCGCCTGCCACAGCTGGCGCGCGACCTCGAAGCGGTCATCCACGCCACCAGCGCAGGTCGCCGGGTGCACCTGGTCGCCCATGACTGGGGCTCGATCCAGAGCTGGGAAGCGGTGACCGAACCGCGCATCCAGCCGCTGCTGGCGTCCTACACCAGCCTCTCCGGACCGTGCCTCGACCATGTCGGCCACTGGCTGCGCGAACGCCTGAGCCTGCGCCGCCCCAGGGCGCTGCTGCAGGCGCTGGGTCAGTTGCTCAGCTCCTGGTACATCGCCTTCTTCCACACCCCGCTGCTGCCGGAGCTGTGCTGGCGCCTGGGTCTGGATCGCGCCTGGCCCTGGTTGCTGAGCCGCCTGGAGGGCGTCAGCGAGCTACCCCCCAGCAGCACGCAACGCGCCGACGGCATGCGCGGCGTGCAGCTGTATCGCGCCAACTTCATCCGCAGCCTGCTGCATCCGCGTACGCGCAGTACCCGTGTGCCCCTGCAGCTGATCGTGGCGCTGAACGACCGCTTCGTGCGCCCGCAGCTGTTCGACGACCTGCAGCACTGGGCGCCGTTGCTGACCCGCCGCGAAGTGCGCGCCGGCCACTGGCAGCTGCTGGCCAAACCGGCCAGGCTGGCCGGCTGGCTGCGCGATTACGTCAACGAACTGGAACGAGCGCAACCATGAATCCAGGCAAGCAACCCGCCCTGCAACAGCGCAAGGTGCGCTTCGATTTCAGCGACACGCCTCTGCACTGGGTGCCGAACGAGCCGGAGGCCTCGCACATCATGAACGGCCTGCACCTGTTGCTGCCGGCCGGCGAGTTCTGGTTCTGCAAGGTGTACAACAAGGCCCTGCCGCAGGTCAGCGACCCCGGGCTGCGCGAGGACGTGCGCGGGTTCGTGCTGCAGGAGGCACAGCACGCCCGGGCCCACGGCAGCGCGCTGACCCCTTACCTGCGCCGCCACGGCATCGATCCGCGCCCCTTCACACGCAAGGTCGACTGGCTGTTCGACAAGCTGCTGTGCGACTACCCCCTGGGAGAAAATCGCCTGAGCCGGCGTCTGCAAACCTGGTGGTTACGCCAGCGCGTCGGCCTGATCGCGGCGGTGGAACACTTCACCTGCGTGCTGGGAGATTGGGTGGTCAACAGCCGTGGGCTCGATCACGCCGACCCGGTGATGCTCGACCTGTTGCGCTGGCACGGCGCCGAGGAAGTGGAACACCGCTGCGTCGCCCACGACCTGCACGTCCACCTGGGCGGCAGCCTGGCGATGCGCTGGCTGTTCATGCTGATCGCCTCTCCGGCGCTGCTCTACCTGTTCAGCGATGCGATGAAGGTGATGATGCGCCAGGACCCGGCCACGCGTTATCGCCCGGGGTTCCTGCGCATGTGGCATGACCTGGGCAAGCGCGGCCTGCTGCCGAGCACCGCCAGCGTCGGACGTTCCGTGCTGCGCTACTTCGATCCGCGCTTTCACCCGCGCATCGAGGGCGACCTGCAGGCCGCGCTGGACTATCTGGCCAGCTCGCCGGCGGCCCTGCGCGCAGCCGCAGAGAAAGGCGCCGCGTGAACGCCTGGGCAACGCGGGTGCAACGGCGCGGCGGCCTGGATCAGCGCCGAACGCCGCTCACTCGCCCAGCTCATCCAGCGCCGGCAGATCGGCGGAACGCTCGAGCAGTTCGCCCGGCAGGCTCTTGCTGGCGCGTGCGCCCAGCAGCTTGAGGTTCTCCACCCGGCCAACCAGGTTGCCACGCCCTTCGACCAGCTTGTTGCGGGCGCTGGCGTAGGCCTTGTCCAGCTGCTGCAGGCGGCTGCCCATCTCGTCCAGGTCGGCGACGAAGGCCACGAACTTGTCGTATAGCTGGCCGGCGCGCTCGGCGATCTCGCGGGCGTTCTGGCCCTGGCGCTCCTGGCGCCAGAGGCTGTCGATGACCCGCAGGGTGGCCAGCAGGGTGGTCGGGCTGACGATCACCACCTGTTGCTCGAACGCCTCCTGGAACAGGTCCGGCTCGGCCTGCAAGGCGGCCGCGAAGGCCGCCTCGATCGGTACGAAGAGCAGGACGAAGTCCAAGCTGTGCAGGCCTTCGAGACGCTGGTAGTCCTTGCCGGAAAGGCCCTTCAGGTGACTGCGCAAGGAGACGAGATGCTGCTTGAGCGCCTGCTGGCGTACCGCCTCGTCAGCGGCTGCGACATAGTGCTGGTAGGCGCTGAGGCTGACCTTGGCATCGACCACCACCTGCCTGTCGCCCGGCAGACGAATCAGCACATCGGGCTGGAAACGCTCGCCACCGGCGCCCTTGAGGCTGACCTGGGTCTGGTACTCGCGGCCCTTCTCCAGGCCGGCATGCTCCAGCACACGCTCGAGCACCAGCTCGCCCCAGTTGCCCTGGGTCTTCTGCCCTTTCAGCGCCCGCGTCAGGTTGGTCGCCTCGTCGCCCAGGCGCTGGTTGAGCTGCTGCAGGCGCTCCAGCTCCTTGCCCAGGGAGAAGCGCTCGCGCGCCTCCTGCTGATAGCTCTCGTCGACACGCTTCTCGAACGCCTGGATGCGCTCCTTGAGCGGATCGAGCAACTGCCCGAGGCGTTGCTGGCTGGTCTCGGCAAAGCGCTGCTCGCGCTCGTCGAAGATCGCCGTGGCCAGCTCGGCGAACTGCGCGCGCAGCTCGTTGCGTGCCCCCTGCAGGTCATCGAGGCGTTGCTGCTGGTTGTCGCGATTCTCCTGCAGCTCGGCGGCCAGCGCCGCGCACTCGGCGGTCAGCCGGCGCAGTTCGGCTTCGTTGCGCTCACGTTGCTGGTTCCAGGATTGTGCGGCCTCGCGCGAGATCTGCCGCTCCTGCTGCAGCAACTCGTTCTCGCGACGCAGGCCGGCCAGTTCGGTCTGCTGGTCGACCTTGATCTCACTGACCTCGGCCAACTCGGCCCGGCAGGCATCGAGCTGCGCGAGCACACCGGCCTGGCCGAGTTGTGCGTGTTCCAGGCGCTCCTGCAACAGCGCCTGTTCGCTCTGTTCGCGGGCCAGCCGGCGTTGCAGTGACCAGATGCCGGCCAGGAGCGGCACCAGCGCCGCGACGGCACCGATGGCAAGAGAGAGGGGATCGATTGGCATAGACGCTCCATGTTTGACCGCCGAGCAGTATACCCAGCGGACGATTCACACGGGGCCAGTACGCGGTCAGCGCGACAGACGCTGCAGTTCCTGCTGGGCACCGCGATCACCCGCGCGGGCGGCCTGGCGCAGCAGCTCGTAGCCGATGCGGCGGTCACGGGTGTTGCCGCAGTCGCGGCAGAGCAGCTGACCCAGGCGACTCTGCGCCTGCACGCAGCCTTTGCGTGCAGGCTGCTTGAGCAGGTTGCCGGCGATGCGCTTGACGCTGGGCGTCTTGCCCAGACGCGGATTGTCGAGCAGCCACAGCGCGACGCGCATGGGCAGACGAGAAGAGCTTGGACGGGCTGCGGAGGATGACGACGGTAAAGCGCGAGGCATAAGAAAACAGGGGTAACTGCCGGGGCGCGCCACTCTACTCCTTTTTTTGCCAAGGTAAAGTCCCGCCAGGCGATTGTTTCGGGCGACTCCGCCAGCCCCGCCACACAATCCACAGAACCTGTGGATAACTCCGTGCACAACTTGGGCGAAAGCGCCGTCAGGCCCGATGCCATGGGCGCTCCGGTCAAACTGACGATTTTTTCACCAATGAAAAAAATGCATATTTTTCATTGACTTAAAAATCAACCACGAAAAATCAAACGTTTAGCGGCGGTTCTGACAGTGAGATGACAGGCTGCCTCAGCATTGTGCACAACTCCGTGCGACATATCCGCGCAGCGCTCTGTTTCGGGGCATCGCCAGCGCTGCGGCAGCATTCATGCGGGGTGTGGCAACTGCCCTTGCACCAGAAACTGCTCCCAGCGAAACAGTCGCGGCTGTCCGGGAACCTGAGCGGGCTTGAACGCCACGTAATCACCCGTGGTTTCGCACAACCAGGCCGTGAGGTTGCGTGGCCGTTTCTCGGCGAACGCCTGCGGCACATAGAGCGCGACATTGCTACCACCTGCGGGGCAACGCGCCGAGCGGTACTCGAACGCCTGGATATCCGCCGCGCGCATCGCCGCGCCCAGCCGCTGGGCGACGCTGTAGTCGCTGGGATGCGCGAGCAGCGCGGCATGCGCATCGAAGGGCGGCAACTGCAACTGGATACCGCGCTCGACGCGATAACGCGCCTCGAAGGTCGAGTGCTCGGAGAGGATGCGCCCACTGGGCGGCGGGCTGAGCATGCCGTTCCACAGCACGAAACGGTAGTACGCCGCCTCGGCCATCGCCGTCTGCAGGTGCTGCGCGGCGTAGAACAGACTCGGCTCGTGCACCGTGCCGAAGCGCGAGCCCCAGCGCAGCGGTGGATAACGGAACGGCGTCTTGAGCAGATAGTGCAGCGGCTCGGCAGCCTCGGGCAGCGGCGGCTTGCTGTTCTCCAGCAGGTCTTCGAGCAGCGCCTGCTCCGCCAGGTTGTCCACCAGTTGCGAGGTGGCCACCTGCGCCTGGCTTTCCACCATGCGCAGCAGCTTGCCGCGTAGCGGGCGAACCTGCCGTTCGCCCGCGCATTGTTGCCAGATGTCCATGGCGATCACTCCCGAGAGTAGAGCCTGTACTCGACGCGGCACGGTCGGCGCGCAGCAGGCTGCGAGTGGCGGCTCAGACCTTGCCGCGAATGGCGTCCAGGTACTCGACGACACGCACCAGGCCCTGTACCTGCCCCATCTGCTGCAGTGGCACGCCAGCCAGGTGACGGTTCTCGGTACGCAGGAAGTGCCGCATGTCCTGCAGGTTGCCGCCAAACAGGGCGAACAACGCCCGGTAGGCGCGGATCAGCAACAACGCCAGCTCACCGGTCTTGCTCTGCGGACGCAAGCCGCCCTGCTCCCCCCAGCGACTGATGGCGCTGCGGTGCACACCGACGATATCGGCCAGCTCCTGCTGGGTCAGGCCCAGCTGCTCACGGGTATTGAGCAACGCCTTGGCCAGCACCGCATCGGCATCAGGCTGGCTGCGAATCAATGCACTCATCACATCCTCCCTTCAGCTTTTTTTCAACAAAACACATATGAAAAGCCATGAACACACCATAGCACGGAAAGCGGCTTGGCACCCAGGGGAGCATCGGTTAACGTCGGCGCCAGTGCATCGAGCAAGGAGAACTCATGAGCCGCCGGCGTTTCTGGGCGAGCACCTGCGCAGCGATACTGGCGCTGCTGTCGCTACTGGCCTGCTACGCCGGCTACCGCGTGCAGCAACTGCTCGCGGAGCAGCATATCGAGCTCGACTGGCAGCGCCTGAGCCTGTCCTGGCGCGGGGTACGCTTCAGCGACGCCAGCCTGACCCGGCGCCTGGACAGCGAACTCCAGCTGCAGGCCGACCAGGTGCAGCTCGACTGGCTGGCCAGCGAGGCGCCGCGCTACCGCCTGCTGGTGCAGGGGCTGCGGGCCGACTGGCAGGCGCCACAGGCGCAGCAGGACAGCCCGGACACTGACGACCCCGCCCGTCCCCTGCGCGATCTGCTCGACGCCCTGCCCTGGCTACCGCGCCAGATCAGCGTGCGCGAGATGGCGGCGCAGCTGCCCTGCGCAAGCGGTCGCTGCACCCTGAACGGGCATCTCACCCTGCAACGGCTGGACGATGCGCTACAGGTGCAACTGCAACTGCTGCGGGCAGGCCACAGTGCCACGCTGCAGGCACAGTTGCAGGGGCTGCGCAGCGCGCCGGACAGCAGCCACCAGCTGCAGATGAGCATGCGCCTGGACGATCAGCCGCAACTGGATCTGCGCAGCGACCTCAGGCCCCAGGCCGATGCCGCCATGCGCTGGAGCGGCGACCTGGAGGTCGCGCCCCTGCCCGACCTGGCCTGGGTCAGCACCTGGCTCAGCGAGTGGCTGCCAGCCGCCAGCCCGCAGCTGCCGAGCACGCCACAGCAGGCGGGCGTCAGCGCGCAATGGCAACTGCAGTTGCCTGACGAGGCCCGGCAGCTCGACGCACTGCTGACAGCCCCCGGCTGGCTGCGGATCGATGCGCGCCTGCCGCAGCCCTGGCCGCTCCCCGGCGTGGGCCCGATCAGCGGTGCGCTGGCGCTCGACCTGCGCAATACCGGCGGCCGCTGGCAGGCGTATCAGGCGCACGGCGAGCTGCAGCTGGACAGCCGCGACGCGGCCTGGCTGCAGAACGTCCCGGTCGGCCTGCGCCCCGAGCAGCTGCAGCTGGGGATAGCGCCCATGGACAGCGCCACGGACGATGAGCTGGCCCTGCGTCTGACGCTCGCCGCCCAGGGGCCACTCGAACTGCAGGCCGACGCCACGCTCGGCCTGCGCCAGGCCGCAGAGGACTGGGCGCTCGACGTCGGCCAGCTGCAGCTCGATGCGCGCAGCAAGCGCCTGACGCTGGCCGGCAGCCGCCTCGATGACCTGCACCTGAACCTCAACCTGAGCGGCCATGCCACGGCGCAGCAATGGCAGTTCACCCTCGGCAGAAGCACAGGCCTGGCTATCCAGCGCCTGCGCGTGGATGAACTCGACCTGCAGCACGTCCAGGCCACGCTCGACGGCATCGACCTGAGTGGCACACCAGGCTCCACGCGCCTGTCCGGGCCGCTGGCGCTACGCACACGACGCCTGCAATACCCGCCACTGCAGGCGCAGGGTTGGCAGTGGCAAGGCCGCCTCGACGCCAGCGAGGCGAGCCAGGCGCTCGACGGTGCGCTGCTGGCGGACTCGGGCCTGAGCATGGCGCTGAACCTGCGCAACCAGGCCGATGGACTGAGCCTCGCGGCCAGACTCGATGAACTCTTCCTGCGCGCCGGCAATCCGCTGGCCCAGACCCTGGCCAACTGGCCGGGCCTGCTGACGCTCGACAACGGTCGTATCCAGGGCGACGCCACACTGCGCCTGGCCAAGGGCAAGCCGCTGGCGCTGCTGGCCAATGTGAACGGCCGCAACCTGGCCGGGATCTATGATCGCAGCACGTTCGGCGGCGTCGATGCACAGGCGCAGCTGCGCGTGAACGGCGACCGCCTGACGCTGGAGCTGGCCAACCTCAGCGCCGAACAGATCGACCCCGGCATCCCTCTCGGCCCGCTGCACCTGCAAGCCAGCTACCAGGCCAGCCTCCGCCAGCCGCTGGCCGGCACCCTGGAACATCGCCGCGCCGAACTGGGCATTCTTGGCGGCAGCCTGAGTCTGGCGCCGGCAAGCTGGGCGCTGGACAAGCCAAGCCAGCTGCTGCCGCTGCGCCTCGAAGGCCTGGACCTGCAGGCGCTGTTTCGCGTGTACCCGGCGGAGGGTCTGGAGGGCAACGGCCTGATCGACGGCAGCCTGCCGCTGCGCATTGGCCAGGGCATCAGCGTGGAGCAAGGCAGGATCGAGGCGCGCGCGCCGGGCGGGCAGCTACGCTTTCACTCGCCGCGCATCCGCGCCATGGGCCAGGCCAACCCGGGCATGAAGCTGGTCACCGACGCGCTGGAAGACTTCCACTACGATCTGCTGGACGGTAGCGTCGACTACTCGACCTCCGGCACACTGCAGCTGGGTCTGCGTCTGCACGGGCAGAACCCGGCCATCGAGCAGGGCCGGCCGATCAATTTCAACATCAACCTGCAGGAAGACGTTCCCAGCCTGCTGGCCAGCTTGCAGCTGACCGACAAGGTCAACGACATCATCCAGCAACGAATTCAACGATGGATGCGCCAGCGTGTCCCTCAAGAGCCCAAGGAGTAGCGCCATGCCCCTATACCGCCTCCTCGCAGTCCTTAGCCTGGGGCTGTTGTGCCAGGCCTGCACGCCGACGGTGCAACTGGCCATGCCCAACGAGCCGATCAACATCAACCTGAACGTCAAGGTCGAACACGAAATCTATATCAAGGTGGACAAAGCACTGGACAACGTCTTCAACGAAGACAGCGGCCTGTTCTGAGGCAGTCCACGCGTACCCGAGACACCGGGATAGCCGCTGACGGAAACCCGATAGCGCAGCGTTTCCTCAAGGAGAAACATGATGATCCGATACCTTTCGACCCTGCTGCTGGCGTTGACTCTGAGCCTGCCGGCCTATGCCCTGACTCTGAACCAGGCGATGAGCGCCCTGGGTGACGCCAAGGCCAGCGGCCAGCTGGGCGAGCAACCCAACGGCTACCTGGGCGTGGTCCAACCCGGCGGCCAGGCCGACGAGATCGCCCGCCTGATCAACCAGGCGCGCCGCGCCGAATACCAGAAGGTGGCGCAGGACAACGGCATCAGCCTGAGCGACGTGGAAGCGATCGCCGGCAAGAAGGCCATCGACCGCACGCCCGCAGGCCAGTTCATCCAGCTTGGCGGGCAGTGGGTGAAGAAGTAGAGGCGCCTGCCGCACGCCGAAAAGCAAAGAACCCGCCGAGGCGGGTTCTTTTTTGTCTGCCGGAGCAGCGATCAGGCGTCGGCTTTGCCCACGGCATCCTTGATCAGGGTCTGCAGCTCGCCCTTCTCGAACATCTCGGTGAGGATGTCGCTGCCGCCGACCAGCTCGCCACCGACCCACAGCTGCGGGAACGTCGGCCAGTTGGCGTACTTCGGCAGGTTCGCGCGGATTTCCGGATTCTGCAGGATGTCGACGTAGGCGAACTTCTCGCCGCAGCCCATCACGACCTGGGCAGCACGGGCGGAGAAGCCACACTGCGGGGCGTTGGGCGAGCCTTTCATGTACAGCAGAACGGTGTTGTTGGCGATCTGCTCTTTGATGGTTTCGATGATATCCATGGGGCACCTCAGCATAGACTTCGCGACCCGACGGTCGCCACGGTGGCGCGATTGTAGCGAAAAGCCGAGCACAATGCTCGGCCTTGCCATCGCCGCCTGGCCAGCAGGCCATTCGGCGGCGTATTCGGTACGACCCCGCGTCGCATCCGCGCTACGCGGCCACCACCTCCACCGGCACGCCATTGAGCACGGCATTGCCTGACAGCGCATCGAGCTGGCGCTCGTCGGTCAGGTCGTTGGCACTGGCCCCGGGCTGGGCACGGGCAATGTCCATCTGCACACCGGGGCGGGCATGCCCCCAGCCATGCGGCAGGCTGACCACGCCGGCCATGACCTCGTCGCTGGCCGCCACCTCCACTTCGATGCTGCCGACGCGCGAGCGCACCTGCACCCGCTGACCGTCGGCCAGGCCACGACTGGCCAGGTCCTGCGGGTTCATCAGCAGTTGGTGACGCGGCTTGCCCTTCACCAGGCGGTGGTAGTTGTGCATCCAGGAATTGTTGCTGCGCACATGGCGCCGGCCAATCAACAGCAACTGGTCCGCCGGTTGCGCCTGCTCGGCGAAGCGCGTCAGGTCCGCCAGCAGTTGCGCGGGTGCGGCCTGCACTGTCTTGTTCGGGGTCTTCAGGCGCGCCGCCAGGTTCGGCTGCAGCGGCCCCAGGTCGACACCGTGCGGCTGGTCGCGCAACGCCGCCAGGCTGAGCTTGCGCTCGCTGCGATCACCGTAGGGGCCGAAGCGCAGGCCCATGTCGATCATCTGCTCCGGCGCCATGCTCGGCTTCAGCTCCAGGCCGTTGCGCGCCGCGAACGCCTTGGCCAGACCGACGAAGATTTCCCAGTCGTGCAGCGCGCCTTCCGGCTTGGCCAGGATCGCCTCGTTGAAGCGCGTGACGTTGCGCACGGCGAAGACGTTGAAGGTGGTGTCGTAGTGATCGTGCTCCAGCGGCGCCGTGGGCGGCAGGATGAGGTCGGCGTAACGGGTGGTCTCGTTGATGTAGAAATCCACCGCGAGCATGAAGTCCAGGCCTTCCAGCGCCTGCTCCAGCTGCCGGCCATTGGGCGTGGACAACACCGGGTTGCCGGCCACGGTCACCAGCGCACGCACCTGGCCTTCGCCCGGGGTGAGCATCTCCTCGGCCAGGGCCGAGACCGGCAGCTCGCCGCCGTACTCCGGCAGCCCGGACACCCGACTCTGCCAGCGGTCGAAATGGCCGCCCGAGGTGCTCGCCACCAGGTCCACCGCAGGCGTGGTGCAGAGTACGCCACCGCTGCGATCGAGATTGCCGGTAACCAGATTGATCAGCTGCACCAGCCACTGACACAGGGTGCCGAATGCCTGGGTGGACACGCCCATGCGGCCGTAGCACACCGCCGTGTCGGCCGCGGCGAAGTCCCGCGCCAGCTGGCGAATGGTCAGCGCCGGCACGCCGCAGCGGGCGCTCATGCGCTCGGCATCGAAACCGGCAATGGCGGCACGCACCTGCTCCAGCCCCTCGACCGCCAGGTGGCTGGTGCGGGTCAGGCCCTCCTCGAACAGGGTGTTGAGCAGTGCCAGCAGCAGCGCCGCGTCACTGCCCGGACGCACGAACAGGTGCTGGTCGGCAATCGCCGCGGTTTCACTGCGCCGTGGGTCGACCACCACCAGCTTGCCGCCACGGGCCTGGATGGCCTTGAGGCGCTTCTCCACATCCGGCACGGTCATGATGCTGCCGTTGGACGCCAGCGGGTTGCCGCCGAGGATCAGCATGAAGTCGGTGTGATCGATATCGGGAATCGGGATCAGCAGACCATGGCCGTACATCAGGTGGCTGGTCAGGTGATGCGGCAACTGGTCGACCGAGGTGGCGGAGAAGCGGTTGCGGGTCTTCAGCAGACCGAGGAAGTAATTGCTGTGCGTCATCAACCCGTAGTTGTGCACGCTGGGATTGCCCTGGTACACGGCCACGGCATTCTGCCCGTGGGCAGCCTGGATCGCGCTCAGGCGTTCGGCCACCAGTTCGAACGCTTCGTCCCAGGCAATGGCCTGCCACTGCTCGCCGATACGGCGCATGGGCTGACGAATGCGGTCGGGGTCGTTCTGGATGTCCTGCAGCGCCACGGCCTTGGGGCAGATATGGCCACGGCTGAAGCTGTCCTGGGCGTCGCCCTTGATCGAGCGAATCTGCGTGCTGCCGTCAGGCTGGGTTTCGGTTTCGATGGCGAGACCACAGATGGCTTCGCACAGGTGGCATGCACGGTAATGGAGGGACTTGGTCATGGCCTGGCCTCTTGTTCTGATCCGAGACGACCGGTCAGGTCGCAGGAGGGAACTATGGGCCGGGAGGGAAGACGACACCAGCAGCGTTCGTCTCATGAATCGGCAGGCATCAAGCCTGCCGATTCAGGCGCGTACCGATCCGATTAACGGATGGAGGTAACGGTGCCTTTCTTGCCGGTAACGCTGACGTTAACGGTCTTGAATACGAAGTAATCCTGAACGTTCACTTCGTAACGCGGGGCGACGATCACGTCAGCACCCGAGGCCTTGACTGCCTTGTAAGCAGCTGCGGACTTGGCGGAAGCGACCGGGTCCAGACCCAGTGCGAAACCACCTTCGCCACCACCGTAGGTCACGCCGTCGGCGAACTGAGTGTCACCACCCAGCTTCAGAACACCGAACAGGATGTTCACCGAAGATTGACCCGAGATGGACTCGCCGACCTTGACGTCTGCCTTCAGGTTAGTCTCGACATCACCACCCAGTGGCAGAGTCGGTTGGCTAACGTTCTGGCTGGCACAACCAGTCAGCAGGGCGAGAGCGGAGAAGGCTGCGGCGTAGGCTACGTGTTTCATGCAAAACTCCTTTGCACAATTTTCCATGGGTACCCCAATTACGGGGGCAATGCATTGCCTTGGAAAGGCGGCGGCATCCTATGGCCCCGATCTAGAGCGGCGCAAGCGCCGATGTCAGTTTTGTGACATCTCGCACGTAGCTTTGGGAAAAGGCTTACAAAACATGAATTTGTCAGTTACTCGGGCGTAATTTGCGCCTGCTCGTCATTTCCTTATAAGATCGCGCCTTCCCCCTGTTTCGTCGCACCCTGCGGCCTCCTGCCGCAAGCACTGCTGTTTTTGCCGGAATCAGTACCGGCAGCGGGCTTGCGAACTGTAGTGAAAAGGTAGTTAACGATGAGCGTCAGACACTTTATCTCGATGATGGATTACACACCGGACGAACTGGTGGGGCTGGTCCGCCGAGGCATCGAGCTGAAGGACCTGCGCAATCGCGGCGTACTCTTCGAGCCGCTGAAGAATCGCGTACTGGGCATGATCTTCGAGAAGGCTTCGACCCGTACCCGCCTCTCGTTCGAAGCCGGCATGATCCAGCTCGGCGGCCAGGCCATCTTCCTCTCCCCGCGCGACACCCAGCTGGGCCGTGGCGAGCCGATCGGCGATGCCGCCATCGTCATGTCGAGCATGCTCGACGCGGTGATGATCCGCACCTTCGCCCACAGCAACCTGATCGAATTCGCCGCCAAGTCGAAGGTGCCGGTGATCAACGGCCTGTCCGATGACCTGCACCCCTGCCAGTTGCTCGCCGACATGCAGACCTACCTCGAACATCGCGGCAGCATCGCCGGCAAGACGGTGGCCTGGATCGGCGACGGCAACAACATGTGCAACTCCTATATCGAGGCGGCGATCCAGTTCGACTTCCAGTTGCGGGTCGCCTGCCCGCAGGGCTACGAACCGGACGCCCGCTTCCTCGCCCTGGCCGGCGACCGCGTGCAGGTCGTGCGTGACCCGCGTGAAGCCGTGGCCGGCGCTCACCTGGTCAGCACCGACGTGTGGGCCTCGATGGGCCAGGAAGACGAGGCCGAGCAGCGCATGGCGCTGTTCCGCCCCTTCCAGGTCACCCCTGCCCTGCTCGACGGCGCGGCCGACAACGTGCTGTTCATGCACTGCCTGCCGGCGCACCGCGGCGAGGAAATCAGCATCGACATGCTCGACGACAAGCGTTCGGTCGCCTGGGACCAGGCCGAGAACCGCCTGCATGCGCAGAAGGCGCTGCTGGAAATGCTGGTCGAACCGGCCTATCACCACGCATGAGCCAGCCTCTGCTGCAGCTGCGCGGGCTGAACTGCGGCTACCACGCCCACAAGGTGGTGCAGGACCTCGACCTGCACCTCAATGCCGGTGACATCGGCTGCCTGCTCGGCCCCTCCGGCTGCGGCAAGACCACCACCCTGCGCGCCATCGCCGGATTCGAACCGGTGCTCGAAGGTGAGATCGAGCTGGCCGGCACCGTGATCTCGCGCGCCGGCTTTACCCTGGCACCGGAAAAACGCCGCATCGGCATGGTGTTCCAGGACTACGCCTTGTTCCCGCACCTGAGCGTCGCGGAGAACATCGCCTTCGGCATCCGCAAGCAACCCGACGCCGAGCGCGTGACGCACGAGCTGCTGGAACTGGTCAAGCTCGGCCACCTGGCCAGGCGCTACCCGCACGAGCTGTCCGGCGGCCAGCAGCAACGCGTCGCCCTGGCCCGCGCCCTGGCGCCGGAGCCGCAGCTGCTGCTGCTCGACGAACCCTTCTCCAACCTCGACGGTGAACTGCGCCGGCGCCTCAGCCATGAGGTCCGCGAGATTCTCAAGGCCCGTGGTACCAGCGCGATTCTGGTCACCCACGACCAGGAGGAAGCCTTCGCCGTCAGCGACCACGTCGGCGTGTTCAAGGATGGCCGCCTGGAACAGTGGGATACGCCCTTCAACCTCTACCACGAGCCGCTGACCCCCTTCGTGGCCAGCTTCATCGGTCAGGGTTACTTCATCCGTGGCCAGTTGCTCAGCCCCGAGGCGGTGCAGACCGAACTGGGCCTGATCCGTGGCAACCGCGCCTATACCTGGGCCAAGGGCAGCGCGGTGGATGTGCTGCTGCGCCCCGACGACATCGTGCCGGACGAGGGCAGCGAGCTGAAGGCGCGCATCGTCGGCAAGACCTTCCTCGGCGCCGCCACCCTGTATCGCCTGCAACTGCCGACCGGCAGCCAGCTGGAGTCGATATTCCCCAGCCACGCCGATCACCAGCAGGGCGACGAGGTGGGTATCCGCATCGCCGCCGACCACCTGGTGGCCTTCCCCGCTCTGGGCAGTGTCGCGGCGCAGTTGCAGCTGAGCGACTCGCCGGGCGTGCGCCGGGTCAGCAGCGACTGAGTCAGAGCAGCAGCTGACCGCTGGCGATGTGGCGGGCGTGGCCGGCGATCTTCACCCGCTCACCGTCCAGGCGACAGAGCAGCTCTCCGCCCCGCGCCGAGCACTGGAAAGCGTTCAGCGTCGTGCGCCCCAGGCGTTCGACCCAGTAGGGCATGAGGATGCAGTGCGTCGAACCGGTCACCGGGTCCTCGTCGATGCCGATGCTCGGTGCGAAGTAGCGCGAGACGAAATCATGCTGCTGCCCACCGGCAGTGACCAGCACGCCAAGCCCCGGCAGTGTGGCCAGGGCGCGCAGATCCGGCCGCAGCGCACGCACATCGGCCTCCGCGGCCAGCACCACCATCAGCTCCTGCACGCTGCCGTCGGCGTTGAACAAGGCCAGCACCTGCTCCACCTCGAACCCCAGGGCCTGCGCAGCCTCGTCGCGCAGCAGCGGCTTGACGGGCTCGGCACGACGCACCGGGAAGTCCAGCTCCAGGCGCTCGCCCCGTCTCGCCACCTGCAGGTCGCCGGACAGGCAGGTGAAGTGCAGCACCTCGGCGGGATCCTGGTAGATATCGAACAGCACCTTGGCGGCGGCCAGCGTGGCGTGGCCACAGAGCGGCACCTCGCTGGCGGGCGTGAACCAGCGGATGTGCCAGGCACTCCCCTGCCGCACCATGAAGGCGGTTTCCGCCAGGTTGTGCTCAGCGGCGATGCGCTGCATCAGGCCGTCGTCGAGCCAGGCATCGAGGCGATAGACCATGGCCGGATTGCCGGCGAAGGGTTGGTCGGTAAAGGCGTCGACCTGATGAAACGCGAGGGGCATGAGGATCTTCCTGACCGAACGGGAGCGGCCAGCATGCCTGCATGCCACGCCGCGCAACAGGTACAGTTGGCGTTTTCCAGATGCTCATTGCCTGCCGGCAGGAGCGGCTTCAGCCGCGAAGCCTGAGTGAGTTGCGGCTGAAGTCGCCCCTACCAATCTGGCTCGACGTTCAGCCCTCGCTGCGTACCCGCTTCACCGCATCCAGCCAGCCGGCATAGAGGCGTGCGCGCTGCTCCTCGCTCATGCGCGGCTCGAAGCGCTGCTGACGGTGCCAGTGACTGGCGATGGCCTGCAGGTCGCTGTAGATGCCCAGTTTCAGGCCGGCCAGGTAGGCCACCCCCAACGCCGTGGTCTCGGTCACTTCGGGGCGCTCGACGCTGACCCCGAGGATGTCGGCGAGGAACTGCATGACCCAGTTGTTCTCCACCATGCCCCCGTCGACGCGCAGCGCACTGGGCGCCGCAGCACCGTCCTGGCGCATGGCTTCGAGCAGGTCGCAGGTCTGATAGCACACCGACTGCAGGCCGGCGGTGACGATCTCCTTGATCCCGGTATCGCGGGTCAGGCCGAAGATGGCGCCACGCGCCTTCGGGTCCCAGTAAGGCGCGCCCAGGCCGGTGAACGCCGGCACCAGATAGACACCACAGGCATCGCCGGTGGCCTCGGCGAGGGCCTCGCTGTCGCGCGCATGGCTGATCAGCTTGATGCCATCGCGCAGCCACTGCACGGCGGCCCCCGCGACGAAGATGCTGCCCTCCACCGCGTAAGTCACCTTGCCATCGAGGCGGTAGCCCACCGTGGTGAGCAGGCGATTCTTCGAGCTGACCGGCTGCTCGCCGGTGTTCTGGATCATGAAGCAGCCGGTGCCATAGGTGCTCTTGACCATACCGGGCTCGAAGCAGGCCTGGCCGATCAACGCCGCCTGCTGGTCGCCGGCCATGCCCAGTACCGGAATGCTGGCACCGAGCAGCTGGCTGTCGGTGTGGCCAAAGTCGGCGGCGCAGTCGAGCACTTCCGGCAGCAGGCTGGCGGGGATATCGAACAGCGCGAGCAGTTCCTCGTCCCAGCACTGCTGGTGAATGTTGAACATCAGCGTGCGCGAGGCGTTGCTGGCGTCGGTACGGTGCACCTTGCCGCCAGTCAGGTGCCACAGCAGGTAGCTGTCGACGGTGCCGAAGCGCAGTTCGCCGCGCTGTGCCCGCTCACGGGCGCCGGGCACGTTGTGCAGAATCCAGCGCAACTTGGTGGCCGAGAAATACGGATCGATCAACAGGCCGGTCTTGGCCGCGACCATCGCCTCATGCCCCTCGCCCTTCAGCCCCGCACAGTAGTCGGCGGTGCGCCGGTCCTGCCAGACGATGGCCGGATGGATCGGCTTGCCGGTCTCGGCGTCCCACACCAGCGTGGTCTCGCGCTGGTTGGTGATGCCGATGGCGGCGATCTCCGCACTGTCCAGACCACTTTCGGCGATGGCCTTGCGGCAGACCTCGAGGGTGGACGACCAGATTTCCTCGCCGTCATGCTCGACCCAGCCGTCCTGCGGAAAGTACTGCCTGAACTCCTGCTGGGCACGCGCAACCGGCAACCCCTCGGCACTGAAGATGATGGCGCGAGAGCTGGTGGTACCCTGGTCGATGGCTAGCAGGTACTGGGGCATGCAAGATTCCTTGTTGTTATCGTGAATGGTGTCGCTGTTGACCACAGCGGGGGCGTCCGGCGCGCTCAAGCCTTGCCGATGGCCGCGAACTGCCCTTGCGAGTGCTGTGCCAGGGTATCAGCCGATAGCTCCAGCTCCAGCCCGCGCCGACCGGCGCTGACGTGAACGGTGGTGTGCTGCCGGGCCGACTCGTCGATGAAGGTACGCAGGCGCTTCTTCTGTCCCAGCGGGCTGATCCCGCCCACCAGGTAGCCCGTGGCGCGCTGCGCGGCAGCCGGGTCGGCCATGTCGGCCTTCTTCGCCCCCGCCGCCGCGGCCAGCGCCTTGAGATCCAGGCTGCCAGCCACTGGCACCACGGCGACCAGCAACTCGCCCTTCTCGGTGGCGGCGAGCAGCGTCTTGAACACCCGCGCCGGGGCCAGGCCAAGCTTCTCTGCCGCCTCCAGGCCGTAGGACGGCGCTTTGGGATCATGCTGATAGCTGTGCACCTGGTGCTCGGCCTTGGCTTTTTTCAACAGGTCGATTGCTGGAGTCATGTTCGAATGTGAAAACGCAATGTGAAGATGCCCTACATTAACAGGCCCAAAACCCCCATAGCTACAGCCTATAATGAGTGACCCTCAAAGGAAGCGCTCATGAATCTCGCTCCCCGCCAGCACGACATCCTCAACCTCGCCCGCGAACGCGGCTACGTCAGCATCGACGAACTGGCCCAGGCGTTCGCCGTCACCCCGCAGACCATTCGCCGCGACATCAACCAGCTGGCCGAACATGGCCTGCTGCGCCGCACGCATGGCGGCGCGGCCTGCGAGTCCTCGAGCATCCAGAACACCGCCTACGGCATGCGCGCCGGACAGATGCGCGACGAGAAGCAACGCATCGCCGAAGCCGTGGCCGCACAGATCCCGGACCACGCCTCGCTGTTCATCAACATCGGCACCACCACCGAAGCCATCGCCCGTGAACTGCAGAACCACAAGGGCCTGAAGATCATCACCAACAACCTGCATGTCGCCACCCTGCTCAGTGCCAAGGCCGACTTCGAGGTGCTGGTGACCGGCGGCACGGTACGCAGCGACGGCGGCATCGTCGGCCAGGCGGCGGTGGATTTCATCCAGCAGTTCAAGGTCGATTACGCCATCGTTGGCATCAGCGGCATCGACGACGACGGCAGCCTGCTCGACTTCGATTACCAGGAAGTCCGCGTCTCCCAGGCCATCATCGACAACGCACGGCAGGTCCTGCTCGCCGTCGACTCCAGCAAGTTCGGGCGCAACGCAGTGGTGCGCCTGGGCTCGATCGCCCTGGTCGACCGCGTCTTCACCGACAGCGCGCCCTCGGCTGCCATCACCCGCCTGCTGCACAGCCACAAGGTCCAGCTCGACCTGGTCTGATGGCCACACCCCGGCGTTGACCTGCCCACCCGGCCACCTGGTGGATCCTGCATGACCACTCGGCGCGTGATCACGCGCCGGGGTAGCGGAACTGCACATCTTCGTCTAGCATATTTTCGAAAGTGAACATTCACACATTCGAATCCAGTAGCCGAGCGTGCCAGATGCCCCACGACCAGTTCGCCAGCCCCGTAGCGGAAGTCTATGACCTCGCCATCGTTGGCGGTGGTATCAATGGTGTAGGCATCGCCGCCGATGCCGCCGGTCGAGGCCTTTCCGTGTTCCTTTGCGAAAAGGACGACCTGGCCAGCCACACCTCCTCGGCCAGCAGCAAGCTCATCCACGGCGGCCTGCGCTACCTGGAGCACTACGAATTTCGCCTGGTGCGCGAAGCCCTGGCCGAGCGCGAAGTGCTGCTGGCCAAGGCCCCGCACATCGTCAAGCCGATGCGCTTCGTCCTGCCGCATCGCCCGCACCTGCGCCCGGCCTGGATGATCCGCGCCGGCCTGTTCCTCTATGACCACCTGGGCAAGCGCGAGCGCCTGCCGGCGTCGCGTGGCCTGCGCTTCGGCGCCGGCAGCCCGCTCAAACAGGCAATCACCCGCGGTTTCGAATACTCCGACTGCTGGGTGGACGATGCCCGCCTGGTGGTGCTCAACGCCATGGCCGCACGGGAGAACGGCGCGCACGTTCATCCGCGCACCCGCTGCGTCAGCGCCCGGCGCAGCAAGGGGCTGTGGCACATCCACCTGGAACGGGCCGATGGCAGCCTGTTCTCGATTCGCGCCCGTGGCCTGGTCAACGCCGCCGGCCCCTGGGTCGCGCGCTTCATCCGCGAGGACCTCAAGCAGCAGTCGCCCTATGGCATCCGCCTGATCCAGGGCAGCCATATCGTCGTGCCAAGGCTCTATGACGGCGAGCAGGCCTACATCCTGCAGAACGAAGACCGCCGCATCGTCTTCGCCATCCCCTATCTGGAGCGTTTCACCCTGATCGGCACCACCGACCGCGAATACCAGGGCGACCCCGCCCAGGTCGCGATCAGCGCCGAGGAAACCGATTACCTGCTCAAGGTGGTCAACGATCACTTCAAGCAGCCGCTGAGCCGCAGCGACGTGCTGCACAGCTTCGCGGGCGTGCGCCCGCTGTGCGATGACGAATCCGACGAGCCGTCGGCGATCACCCGCGACTACACCCTGTCGTTGTCCGGCGCGCCAGGCGAGGCGCCGCTGCTCTCGGTGTTCGGCGGCAAGCTGACCACCTATCGCAAGCTGGCGGAGTCCGCCATGCAGCAACTGGCCCCCTTCTTCGACAACCTCGGCAGCGCCTGGACCGCGAACGCGCCACTGCCCGGTGGTGAAGACATGGACAACCTCGAGGCCCTGGTCGACGCGCTGTGCGCCCGCTATGGCTGGCTCCCCACCAGCCTGGCGCGACGCTGGGCCTGCAGCTACGGCAGCCGCACCTGGCGCCTGCTCGACGGCGTGCACAACCTGACCGATCTCGGTGACCACCTCGGCGCCGGGCTCTACACCCGCGAAGTGGATTACCTGCGCCGCGAAGAATGGGCACGCAGCAGTGCCGACATTCTCTGGCGCCGCAGCAAGCTCGGCCTGTTCATGACCCCGGCGCAACAGACCCGCCTGCAGGATTACCTGCACAGCCACGACCCGCATTCGGCCAACGCCGCCTGAGATTCTGCGTGCCTCATGCCCCGCTCTGCGGGGCTTTTTATTGGGCGAGAAAAAATATCTTGCGCTCGTTACCCGGTGTACGAACAACGCGACAACTTGGCGCAACTTTTTTATTGCGTTAATTCAATAACTTGGCGCCATGATGCGGAATGAAAACATTCGTATTCAGTTTTATTTTTACTTATGTTTCAAGAACTTAGGTTTGACAGACATGGAAACGCGGCAGAAAATTCAAGGCTGTCACGGTCATTGAAACAGCAGGAGCGAACATGAAAGGCGACAAGAAGGTCATTCAACACCTGAACAAGATTCTCGGTAACGAACTGGTCGCCATCAACCAGTACTTCCTGCATGCCCGCATGTACGAGGACTGGGGCTTGAAGAAGCTCGGCGAGCACGAGTATCACGAGTCCATCGACGAGATGAAGCACGCCGACAAGCTGATCAAGCGCATCCTGTTCCTCGAGGGCATTCCCAACCTGCAGGACCTGGGCAAGATCCTGATCGGTGAGAACACCAAGGAAATGCTCGAATGCGACCTGAAGATCGAGCACAAGGCGCACGGTGACCTCAAGGCCGCCATCGCCTACTGCGAGAGCATCGGCGACTACGCCAGCCGTGAACTGCTGGAAGAGATTCTCTGCTCCGAGGAAGATCACATCGACTGGCTGGAAACCCAGCTCAGCCTGATCGACGCCGTCGGCCTGCAGAACTACCTGCAATCGCAGATGGACGAATAAGCCTCATCGGCAAGACAGAAACGGGAGCCAAGGCTCCCGTTTTTTGTGGCCGCTCGCCCGTGCTGGAGCGGCCTCGCAGGGAGCGCGGCAGCGCCACCCGAAGGTCAGCGCGCTTCGCTTTCCTTGACCCGGAACCAGGCCGCGTAAAGTGCCGGCAGGAACAGCAGGGTCAGCGCGGTGGCCACCACCAGACCGCCCATGATGGCCACGGCCATCGGCCCGAAGAACACGCTGCGCGACAGCGGGATCATCGCCAGCACCGCCGCCAGGGCCGTCAGCACGATGGGGCGGAAGCGCCTCACCGTCGCCTCGATGATGGCGTGCCAGCGATCCAGGCCATGCTCGACGTCCTGCTCGATCTGATCCACCAGAATCACCGAGTTGCGCATGATCATCCCGGCCAGGGCAATGGTGCCGAGCATGGCGACGAAGCCGAACGGCTGCTGGAAGATCAGCAGGAACAGGGTCACCCCGATCAGCCCCAGCGGCGCGGTGAGGAACACCATCGCCGAGCGCGAGAAGCTCTTCAGCTGCAGCATCAGCAGGGTCAGCACCACCACGATGAACAACGGCACGCCGGCGTTCACCGACTTCTGCCCACGCTGCGAATCCTCCACCGTTCCGCCGACCTCCAGCAGGTAGCCGTCGGGCAGCTCGGCGCGGATCGGCTCCAGGGTCGGCAGAATCTGCTGGGTCAGGGTCGCCGGTTGCTGCTTGCCATAGATGTCGGCGCGCACGGTGACATTGGGCAGGCGGTTGCGGTGCCAGATGATGCCTTCCTCGAAGCCGTACTCCAGGGTGGCGACCTGCGACAGGGCCACGCTGCGGCCGCTGTCGGTGGGAACCGCCAGGCTCGGCAGCAGGCTCAGGGCCTTGCGCTCCTGCGGCGTGCCACGCTGGAGAATCTCGATCAGCTCATTGTCCTCGCGGTACTGGCTGACGCTGGTCCCCGACAGCGAGCCCTGCAGGAAACGCGACAGCTCGGCGGTGTTGACCCCCAGCGCCCGAGCGCGGTCCTGGTCGATGTTGAGGATCACCACCTTGCTTGGCTCTTCCCAATCCAGGTGCACGTTGACCACATGCGGGTTCTCGCGCACCTTGTCCGCGACCTGACGGGCCAGGGCACGCACCTCGTCGATGTGCTCACCACTGACTCGGAACTGGATCGGATAGCCGACCGGCGGGCCATTCTCCAGGCGGCTGACCCGGCTGCGCAGGGTCGGGAACTCGTCGTTCATCACCTGGATCAGCCAGGTGCGCAGGCGTTCGCGCTCCTCGATGCTCGATGCCAGCACCACGAACTGGGCGAAGCTGGCGGCCGGCAACTGCTGGTCCAGCGGCAGGTAGAAACGCGGGGAACCGGTGCCGACATAGGCGACGTAGTTGTCGATGCCGGTCTGTTCCTTGAGCAGCTTCTCCAGGCGGTGCACCTCGGCCTCGGTGGCGCTGAGGGACGCCCCCTCCTCCAGCTTGATGTCGACCATCAGCTCCAGGCGACCGGACGCCGGGAAGAACTGCTGCGGCACGAAGCGGAATATCACCACCGAGCCGACGAACAGAGCGATGGTCAGCATGATCACCGTGATGCGGTGACGCACGCACCACTGCACCGTGGCCCGTACGCGACGATAGAACGGCGTCGCGTAGGGATCGTGGCCGGCAGCGCTGCCGCCATGCTTCGCCGCATGCAGCTTGGCCAGGTCGGGCAGCAGCTTGTCGCCCAGGTAGGGCACGAACATCACGGCGGCGATCCACGAGGCGATCAGCGAGATGGTCACCACCTGGAAGATCGAGCGGGTGTACTCGCCGGTGCCGGACTGGGCAGTGGCGATGGGCAGGAAGCCGGCAGCGGTGATCAGGGTGCCGGTCAGCATCGGGAACGCCGTGCTGGTCCAGGCGAAACTGGCCGCCTTGAGCCGGTCGAAACCCTGCTCCATCTTGATCGCCATCATCTCCACGGCGATGATCGCGTCGTCCACCAGCAGGCCGAGGCCCAGCACCAGCGCCCCCAGGGAAATCTTGTGCAGGCCGATGCCCAGGTAGTACATGGCGGCGAAGGTCATCGCCAGCACCAGCGGAATCACCAGCGCCACCACCAGACCGGTGCGCAGGCCCAGCGAGAAGAAGCTGACCGCCAGCACGATCACCAGCGCTTCCACCAGCACCTTGACGAACTCGCCCACACCGGTCTTCACCGCCGCCGGCTGGTCCGACACCTTGCTCAGTTCCATGCCCAGCGGCAGGGTCTGCTGCAGGCGGGCGAACTCGGTTTCCAGCGCCTTGCCGAGGACCAGGATGTCGCCGCCGTCCTTCATCGACACGGCGATGCCGATGGCGTCCTCGCCCATGAAACGCATGCGCGGTGCGGGTGGGTCGTTGAAACCGCGCTTGACCTCGGCCACATCGGAGATGCGGAAGGTACGGTCAGCGACGCGAATGGGGAAGTCGCGGATCTCCTGCACCGACTCGAAGCGCCCGGTCACGCGCAGCTGGATGCGCTCGCTGGCGGTTTCGAAGAAACCGGCGGCCGTCACCGCGTTCTGCGCCTCGAGGGCCTGCTGCACGGCGGACAGCGGCAGGCCCAGCGTCGCCAGCTTGGTGTTGGACAGCTCGATCCAGATCTTCTCGTCCTGCAGGCCGACCAGCTCGACCTTGCCGACATCCTTGACCCGCTGCAGTTGCAGCTGGATGCGGTCGGCATAGTCCTTGAGCACGGCGTAGTCGAACCCGCTGCCGGTCAGGGCGTAGATATTGCCGAAGGTGGTACCGAACTCATCGTTGAAGAACGGCCCCTGGATGCCTGGCGGCAGCGTGTGGCGGATATCGCTGACCTTCTTGCGCACCTGGTACCAGAGGTCCGGAATCTCCGCGCTGTGCATGGAGTCACGCGCCATGAAGGTGACCTGGGACTCCCCCGGGCGGGAGAAGCTGGTGATGCGCTCGTACTCGCCGGTCTCCATCAGCTTCTTTTCGATGCGTTCGGTGACCTGACGGGAAACCTCTTCCGCCGTGGCACCCGGCCAGATGGTGCGGATCACCATGGCCTTGAAGGTGAACGGCGGGTCCTCGCTCTGCCCCAGCTTGGTGTAGGAAATCGCCCCGACGATGGCGAACAGCAACATGATGTAGAGGACGATCTGACGATGACGCAGCGCCCAGGCCGACAGGTTGAAGCTCATGCGGCTTACTCCTTGGCGGCCAGTTCGACGTTGCGATTGTCACGGTCCACCGGGCGCACCCTGAGCCCCTCGCGCAGAACCTGAACACCGGCGGCCACGATCCAATCGGAAGCGTTCAGCCCCTCCAGCACCGGCACGCGCTCGTCGCCGTAGGCGCCGATCCGTACCGGGCGACGCTGCAGCTTGTGCTCCTTGGGATCGACGACCCAGACGAAGGGCTGGTCCTGCTCGGCACTGAGCGCCGATAGCGGCACCGACAGCGGCACCACGCCGTTGCTGGCGATGAACACCCGCGCACTCTGGCCCAGCTCGGCCGGCACCTTGCCCTCGACGAAGGCGACGCGCGCGGCGAAGGTCCGCGACTGCGGATCGGCGGCCGGCGCCATCTCACGGATACGTCCCGGGAAACGCTGATCGGGCTGCGACCACAGCTCCACTTCCACCGCCTGGCCGATCGCGAAACGGCCGAAGCTCTGTTCCGGCAGGCTGATCGACACCTCGCGTTCACCGTCGGCAGCCAGAGTGAAGACCGTCTGACCGGCTGCGACCACCTGCCCGACCTCGACCGAGCGACGCGCGATCACGCCGTCCTGCGAGGCACGCAGCACGGCGTAATCGGTCTGGTTGCGGGCCACGTCATATTCGGCCTTGACCTGATTCAGCCGCGCGGCACCGGCGCGGTACTGGTTCTCGACGTTGTCGAACTGCGAACGGCTGACCAGGTTGCGCTCGAGCAACGCCTTGTAGCGCTCGCGCTCGGCACGCACGGTCTGCAGGTTGGCCTCGGCCGCCGCCACCTGGGCGCGCGTGGCCTCCAGCTGCAGGCGGACGTCCTGCGGGTCGAGCTCGGCCAGGGGCTGGTCCTTCTTCACCCGGTCGCCGACGTCGACCATGCGCTTGGCCACCTTGCCGGCAATGCGGAAGGCCAGTTCCGGTTCGTAGCGCGCCCGCACCTCGCCCGGGTAGCTGTCGACCAGGGCGGTCGCTGGCTGCGGCTGAACGACCATGGCAGGACGAATGGGCTGTTCGACCTGCTGACCATTGCCACAGGCAGACAACAGCAAGACCAGACCCAGAGACGAAACGAGAGGAACGACGTGGCGGGACATGTGCAAGACCTTTCGGAGAAGGTTTGAGGGCTGCCCCCTGGAGTGGCCGGCAGCGCCAGTGCGACGCGGTGGCAGACTGGAAGCGCGTTCAGCGCCGCGGCTTCATCTGCCCTCGCCCCGCCCTGATCGCCTCGTCGACGCGCCAGGAAGAGTCCTTTGGAATATTTGTACTGCCGGGTATAGTAAAAATAGCAAACTCGCCAGTCCAGTATTAAAATCAGCCAATGCCTGACAAGTTGTTACAACCTTCCGGTCCCGGTCGACCCAAGGACCCCGCCAAACGCCGCGCCATTCTCGACGCGGCGAAGAACCTGTTCCTGCGCAACGGCTACGATGGCAGCAGCATGGACGCGATCGCCGCCGAGGCCGGCGTGTCCAAGCTCACGGTGTACAGCCACTTCACCGACAAGGAGACGCTGTTCTCCGCCGCGATCAAGGCCAAGTGCGAGGAGCAGTTGCCCGAGCTGCTGTTCGAACTCCCGGATGACGTGCCGCTGGAAAGCCAGTTGCTGGGCATCGCCCGTGGCTTCCTGGCCCTGATCAACAGCAGCGAGTCCGTGGAGATGCACCGCATGATGGTCAGCCTGGCCAGCCAGGGCTCGAAGCTGTCGCGGATGTTCTACGAGGCCGGACCGCAGCGGGTCCAGGAGGAGATGGAGCTGCTGCTGCGCAAGGCCTCCGAGCGCGGCCTGCTGCAGCTGGACGACCCGCACCGGGCCGCCGACCACTTCTTCAGCCTGCTCAAGGGCGGCGCGCACTTCCGTCTGCTGATCGGCTGTGGCGACCCGCTGCAGGGGGCAGCGGCAGAGCACCACGTGCAGGACTCGGTTCAGCTGTTCCTGCGCGCCTATCGCGCCGACCGCTAGACAGGCCCGGGGCTCAGGTTTCCAGCTTCTTCTTCGGATAGATGTCGTAGCGGCTGGACTTGCCCTCGAGCACGTAGCCGGGCTTGCTGCCCTCGATCGCCGGCGCCTTGCGCGGTCGCTTGACCACCACCCGGTGACTGGCCAGCGCCAGCGCCGCCTGCAGCAACGCCGGTGCATCCAGGTCGTCGCCGACGAAGGGGCGGAACAGCCGCATCTCCTTCTTCACCAGCGCGCTCTTGTCGCGATGCGGGAACATCGGATCGAGGTAGATCACCTGCGGGGCCTCGTCCTGCCAGTGCTGCATCAGCTCGATGGCATTGCCGTTGAGCAGGCGCATCCGCGCGGCGATGGGGGCGACCTCCAGATTCAGCGCGGCGCGCTGCAGACCGTCTTCCAGCAACGCGGCGACCAGCGGCTGGCGCTCGATCAGCGTCATCTCGCAGCCCAGGCTGGCCAGCACGAAGGCGTCGCGCCCCAGGCCAGCGGTTGCATCGAGGATTCGCGGGCGAATTCCCGACTGCACGCCCACCGCCTTGGCGATCATCTGCCCGCTGCCC
>NZ_SBHZ01000010.1 GCF_004521985.1 Ectopseudomonas khazarica | reverse complement strand
CCCCCGAACTGGCGCCGATGCGCCGCCGCCCCCTCGACGAAGTCCACCCGCACCGGCCCAGGCGCCTTGTCGCCCAGCTCGACCAGTTGCAGCCCGTCATCGCCGAGCTGCAAGGCGAACTCGGTGTCCCCCTGCTGCGCCAGGCCAAGGCGCGCGGCCCACCGGGCGGCCGCTTCGGCGTACTGGGGATGCAAGGCTTGCATGTAGATACTGGCGTTGTGCCGCTCGTCGGTCATTGGTTCTGCCTGCCCAGAAATCACTCAAGTCATCGACCCGCAGGCCGATAGCGAAGAAGCGGCATTCTGCCAGACCCGGCCGCCGACAGCCGCATCGAGTGTGATCATGTTCGACGCTCTATCCGCTCCACGCCCGCTCAGCAGTCCGGCGAGCCCACGCCCGCACGACGATGACCTGGACAAGGCGGCGCGCGAATCCCTCGATTACCAGATTCTGCGCCGTACCCTGGGCATCGAGGACAAACAGAAGCCCGGCGAGATCGCCCGCGAGCTGAACGACACCGTCGAGCCGCCGGCGGTATCCGCCAGCGCCGCCTCCGTCAGCCAGGCGGTGGTCGACCAGCGCTCGCTGGAACTCGACGTCACGCTCGAGCAGACGCCTCAGCAGGTCGACCCCCTGGTGCTGGACCTGGCCGGCAACGGCTTCTCCACCAGCGGCCTGCTCCGCCCGACACGCTTCGACCTGGATGCCGATGGCCGCACGGACTCGGTCAGCATGCCCAGCGGCGACGATGCGCTGCTGGCGCTGGATCGCAACGGCAATGGCCGCATCGACGACGGCCGCGAACTGTTCGGCGACCAGCATGGCGCCGCCAACGGCTTCGCCGAGCTGGCGCGCTTCGACGATAACGGTGATGGCCGCATCGACGCGGCCGATGCCGTGTTCGACCAGTTGCGCCTGCTGCGCTTCGACGCCCAGGGCCGCCAGCACCTGCAGACACTCGACGAAGCGGGTGTCAGCGCCATCGACCTGCAGGCGCGCGACGTCAGCATCGCCCTGGGTGCCTACGACCAGATCGCCCAGCTGGGACGGTTCGAGTTCAGCGACGGACGCAACGGGCAGGCGGCCGACCTGCTGCTGGCCAAGCGCTAGCTGTGTAAACCCAGCCCTGCAGCAGCCAGACGCGACGCCCTAGCGGCACATCCGCCACATGCCCATGTCCAGGTGGAAGTGGTCACGGTGCGCCGCGTTGTAGTCCGGCCCCAGGGTGATGTTGAAGCGCTCGCAGGCGGCGTCCTGTACCAGGCGCAGGAAACGCGCGTTGTCGCCCTCCCCCGACCAGTCGTGCAGCACGCTGATGCGCCGGCCATCGCGCAGACGAAAACCGACCAGGTCCAGGGCATTGGCATAGGAATGCTGGCTCGGTCGCTGGCTGCCGGCGATGCTGCGACAGGCGAAGCTGCCGACATGCTCGACACGGCTTACCGGCTGGCCGAACACGCGTTGCGCCGCTGGCTGCAGACCATGGCGCTCGAACAGCGCGAAGCTCACCGCCAGCGGACAGGTGGCCATGAAGCTGCTGCTCAGGCCGACGCGGCCGCCCTGGACGCGCACGGCATTGCGTAGCGGACAACCGGGTTGCGGCGTGCTGTCAGGCAGGCGGGTGAAACGCAGGTCGGCGGTCGCCAGGGCCAGATCGCACAGCGCGCGATCCTCGCTCAGACGCCAGACCTTGAAACCGGTCAGCAGGTTCGGCGCGTCCCGCACATCCAGCGGTGCCCAGGGGTTGAAACGCGGCGCGACATCCAGCCAGCCGCGCCACAGGGCAAGCAGCAGCGCCGCGCCCAGCAGCACGGACACGAGCAACAGCCAGCCGACCTTGCGTATCAGCATCGACATTCTCCGTCAGAGCAGGCCGAGCTGTTCCAGCTCCGGCTCCACCTGCAACACGGGCAGTTCGGGCAACCCGGGCAGGCGCTGCATCAGCTGCTGGTGGAAACGCCGGGCCAGTTCGGGGGCCAGGCGGTTGTCCGACGTATGCGCGAACACGTAGGGGCGCAGCCCCTGCTCGATCCAGCCGGCGACCTTGTCCAGCCAGGGAAGCATGAAAGGATCATTGGCCAGCAGCTCGGGGTGGCCGATGAAACGCAGTTGCGGGCTCTGGCTGAAGGCCGTGGGTCGAGTGGGCAGGCGCGGCTTCTTGGCCTGGGCGTGCAACACCGCAGGCGCCTGCGACTCACAGCTGAACAGCGCACGCGAATCCAGGCAGACGCGCTCGATGCCGCGCTCGTGCAGCAGGCGATTGAGCAGCCGTTCGGCATCGCCCTTGGCGAAGAACTCCGGGTGACGCACCTCGATCGCCAGCGGCAGGTCCCCCCAGTGCTCGATGAACGAGGCCAGCTCCGCCAGTCGTGAAGGAGCGAAGCTGGCCGGCAGCTGCAACCAGTACGGCTGCACCCGTGCGCCGAGCGGCGCCAGCAACTGGCGAAACTGCGCCACCTCATCCAGCTGCTGGCAGAGGTCGTCGCTGTGGCTGATCTCACGCGGCAGCTTGGCACAGAAGCGGAAATGCTCCGGCATCTGCTGCGCCCAGCGCGCCACCGTCTGCTCACTGGGCCGGGCATAGAAGGTGGTATTGCCCTCCACCGCATTGAACACCTGGACATAGCGCGCGAGAAACTCGGCCGGCCGCGTGTCGTCAGGGTAGAGCGTGGCGCGCCAGGCCGCTTCGCTCCAGGACGGGCAACCGAGGTAGTAAGGAAGCGCAGCAGTCATCGGTCGATGCAAGCCACCTGGCAGAGGCGCGGAAAACGCGGTGAAACGGAGTTACGCGTAGAGGTCGAGACCGAGTACTTCCTGCGCATCGGACTCGCTCGCGTAGGCGGCGGTGGTGCTGTAGCTGGCCAGCGCCTGAGCGGCACGACCACTCAGAGCAGGTTGTTGATAGCCCAGGTCCTGGGAGCGCGCGGGCAGGCTGTCGCCGTTACTGCTGCTGGCCTGGACCCGGCGAATCTGCGGGGTCTGCTCCAGCCCCTGGCTGCTGGCCGGAGCGGCCGGCTGCTCGCGCTGAGCCTCGACTTCCCGCTGCGCCTCGCGATAGGGCGTGACCGCAGTCCCCGAACGGGGGCCGCGATCTGGCGAGTAGGAAGGTAGGTAACCGTCGATCCGCATCTAGGACTGCTCGGTAGGCTCGGCTGAACAAGGCATTGTGTTGGCAATGTAGCGGCGTGTATCGACCTTGGCAAATACCATCCGCCCGTCGACGCCGCGCATCCGACCGGCTGTCACGCCGGCGGCGCCTTGGGTGTGGCGACCTGGTCACGCAGGTACACCGGCTGCGCCTGATCGGCAGGCAGCGCCTCGCCACGACTCCAGGCAAAGCGGGCCAGCGCGAGCAGGTCCTCGGCATGCGGCAGCAGGCTGCCATCCATGCCACTCGGTTGCAGCGCGATGCGCGCGGCGAAGGTGCCCCAGCCGGTGCCGGCGCCGAACCACTCGCCAGCGCTGCCACGCGGCGCTTCGGCCTGCTCCGGCGGCAGCACGGCTTCCTGGCCAAGCAGGCGCATCTCGCCTTCCTGAGCCTGGTAGCAGCCCCAGTAGACCTCGTCCATCCGCGCATCGATGGCCGCCGCGACCTGTGTCACCCCGCGCTCACGCAGGGCGCGCTGAGCCAGCACGGCCAGGTTGGACACCGGCACCACCGGGCGCTCGAGCGCGAAGGCCAGCCCCTGCACCACGCCGATGGCGATACGCACGCCGGTGAAGGCGCCGGGGCCACGACCGAAGGCAATGGCATCCAGTGCCGCGGCGCTGATGCCGGCGTCTCCCAGCAGTTGCTGGATCATCGGCAGCAGGCGCTGGGCATGCAGGCGCGGAGCGACTTCGTAGTGGCTGAGCACGCGACCGTCGTGCAGCAGCGCGACGGAGCAGGCTTCGGTGGCGGTATCCAGGGCCAGGAGAGTGGTCATTGGGTTCAGACGGCTGAAGAAAAAGAGCCGGCATTAGACCGGCTCGAGGATTTTTTTTCCAGTTTCATGACGGTGCTCGGCCTGCGCCGGGCGACCGACGGGAGCCTTACCAGGGCTCGATGACTGTCTCGGCGTCCCAGCCCTGGAGCGGCGCCTTGGACCAGGTGCCGTAACCGGCGTTAGGGAAGACGATCCACTCGGTGCCCCACTTGCCCGCCTCTTCGGCGACGGTCTTGCGTTGCGCATCGAGCGGGGTCTTGCGGAAACGGGCATCGAAGTCATGCAGGGTATCGCCGAGCAGCAGCACGATCTGGTGATCGGCGCTGACGATGGCGCGGCGCTCGACCTTGGGCGGGCCCAGCAGCAGCACGCTGTCCGCCGAGACCTGCGGCAACCCCAGTTTGCTCAGGGTGGCCAGGGTGTACTTCTTCTGCTCGTCGGAGCGGTCGGACACGTAGCGAATGGTCACCCCGAGCTTGTCGGCGTGTTCGAGGAATTTCTTCGCGCCGGGGATCAGCGCCGGTGTGCCGTCACGCTCCCAGGGCAGCCAGGTGTCCCAGGCGTCGTATTGATGACAGTTGGCCAGGTCCCGCGCCAGCAGCGCGCTGTTGTCGATCACCGTTTCGTCGAGGTCGGTGACGATGGCCAGCTTGGCGGGGTCTTTCGCCGCAGCCACGGCCTTGTCGAGTTTCTCCGTGGCGATGTTGTAGGCCTGCAACTGCAGCGCCTGGATTTCCGCCGACTGCTGCTGGAAGCGCAGGCCCATGCGGAACTCGGCAACGGAACAGTCGGTCTTGCTCGGTGCTGCGGAATCGGCGAATGCCAGCGGAGCGGCCAGCAGCGATGCGGCAAGGCCCAGCCAGATACGTTTATCGGTCATTGAATACCCTCTTCCTTATTGGTTCACCTGTCGACACGCCCCAGGCGCCCGCCCGAGGCTTGCACGGTCGATACTAGTCGGCCCTGTAGTGCGGGCCATGCTTGAGAGCGACCCGAACATACCATGTTGCAGAAACGACCAAGGCCCCTTTCGGGGCCTTGGCAGGAGGACGACTGGCGGGGTGGACTCAGTCCAACGCGGCCAGGGTCTTCGCGGTGATCTGCTCGACGCTGCCGACACCCGGAATGTGGGTGTACTTCGGCGTGCCGGTCTCGGCAGAGAGGTTCTGGTAGAAGTCCACCAGCGGCTTGGTCTGCGAATGGTAGACGGACAGGCGATGACGCACGGTCTCTTCCTTGTCGTCTTCGCGCTGCACCAGCTCCTCACCGGTGAGGTCGTCCTTGCCGGCCTCTTTCGGCGGGTTGTATTCGGTGTGGTAGACGCGGCCGGAAGCCGGGTGTACGCGACGACCGGACAGACGCTTGACGATTTCCTCGTCGTCCACGGCGATTTCCACCACGTGGTCCAGCGCCACACCAGCATCACGCAGGGCTTCGGCCTGCGGAATGGTGCGCGGGAAGCCGTCGAACAGGAAGCCGTTGGCGCAATCGGCCTGAGCGATGCGCTCCTTGACCAGGTTGATGATCAGGTCGTCGGAGACCAGACCGCCGGCGTCCATCACACTCTTGGCCTTCAGGCCGAGCTCGGTGCCGGCCTTGACCGCAGCACGCAGCATGTCGCCAGTGGAGATTTGCGGAATACCGAACTTCTCGGTGATGTAGCGAGCCTGGGTACCTTTGCCGGCACCGGGCGCCCCCAGCAGAATCACGCGCATCGATGTGCTCCTCAAGATTTATCTAGTAATCGGTCGGACTCGCCTCGTGGGGCCAATCTCTTGAATGGTGTGCGGCAGCTGTAGCGGCCAAAAGGCTGCTCAAGATACACAGCACTCCCCAGGCGCACAAGCCGCCTAAAGTCGGATAAAAACCCTCCGCCCGATGCAGTGCCGACAGCCGGCAGGGGCGGCGCGACACGCGCCTCATGCCCCTGCGACGGCCTCAGCCGGTGTTGCGCAGACCCGCCGCGATACCCGCCACGCTGACCAGCAACGCCTGCTCGAGAGGGCTCTCCGGCGCCTGCTCGCGGAGCCGGCAGCGGGCCAGCAACTCGGCCTGCAACAGGTGCAGCGGATCGAGATAGGTATTGCGCACGCTGATCGACTCCAGCGTCTCGGGACTGTGCGCGAGCAGGCGAGACTGGCCGGTCAGTTCCAGCACGGCAGAGCACGCCTGCGACAATAGGTCGCGTAATTGCCCACCCAGCGGCTGCAAGGCCGGCTCGACCAGCCGCTCGTCGTACAGTGCCGCGATGCTGGCGTCGGCCTTGCTCAGGACCATCTCCAGCATGTCGATGCGCGTGCGGAAGAACGGCCAGTGCTCGCGCATGTGCTTGAGCAGCTCGCCATCGCCCCCCGCCAGGGCCTGCCCCAGCGCCTGCTCCCAGCCCAGCCAGGCCGGCAGCATCAGGCGCGTCTGGGTCCAGGCGAAGATCCACGGAATCGCCCGCAGGCTCTCCACGCCGCCCGCGCGCCGCTTGGCCGGCCGGCTGCCCAGCGGCAACCGGCCCAGCTCCTGCTCCGGCGTGGCCTGGCGGAAGTACTCGACGAACTGCGGGTGCTCGCGCACCACGCCACGGTAGGCCTGCACACCGGCACTGGCGAGACGGTCCATCATCGCCCGCCAGCTGGGCTCGGGCGCCGGTGGTGGCAGCAGCGTGGCCTCCAGCACCGCCGCCAGGTAGAGGTTGAGGTTCTGCTCGGCGATGTCCGGCAGGCCGAACTTGAAGCGAATCATCTCGCCCTGTTCGGTGGTGCGGAAACGCCCGGCCACCGAGCCCGGCGGTTGCGACAGGATCGCCGCATGCGCAGGGCCACCGCCACGGCCCACGGTGCCACCGCGACCATGGAACAGCAGCAACTCGACCTGATGCGCCTGGCACAGGCGCACCAGTTCTTCCTGGGCGCGGTACTGCGCCCAGGCCGCCGCGGTAGTACCGGCATCCTTGGCCGAGTCGGAATAGCCGATCATCACCTCCTGCGGCCCGTGCAGGCGCGCCCGGTAGCCAGGCAGGCCCAGCAGGCGGTCGATCGCCGGGCCGGCGTGGTCGAGGTCGGCCAGGGTTTCGAAAAGTGGCACCACACGCATCGGCCGGCGCAACCCGGCCTCCTTGAGCAGCAACTGCACGGCGAGGACATCGGAAGCCGCACCGGCCATGGAGATCACGTAGGAGCCCAGCGATGCCGCCGGTGCGGCCGCCACCTCGCGGCAGGTGGCGAGCACCTCGGCGGTGTCCGCCGCCGGACGATAGTCGACGGGCAGCAACGGCCGGCGGCTTTCCAGCTCACGCTGGAGGAACGCCAGGCGCGCCTCCTCGTCCCATTCGGCGTACTTGCCCAGCCCCAGGTAGTCGGTGATCTCCGATAGCGCCGCAGCATGGCGCGCGGCATCCTGGCGCACGTCCAGGCGCACCAGGAACAGGCCGAAGGTCGCCGCCCGGCGCAGGCAATCGAGCAACGGCCCGTCGGCGATCACGCCCATGCCGCAGGCATGCAGCGACTGGTAGCACAGCTGCAGCGGCGCCAGCAGATCATGATTGTCGCGCAGCACTGCGCTGCTCGGTGCGATGTCGGCGTCGAGCGCCTGCTGCGCCCAGCGGCGTGTCTCGCGCAGGCGCTCGCGCAACTGCTTGAGCAACGCGCGATACGGCTCGGCGCTGTCACCGACCTGAGCACGCAGCTCGGCGCTGGCCTGCTGCATGGACAACTCGGCGGCCAGCTGGTCGATATCGCGCAGGTACAGGTCAGCGGCCATCCAGCGCGCCAGCAGCAGCACCTCGCGCGTCACCCGCGCGGTGACATTGGGGTTGCCGTCGCGGTCACCGCCCATCCAGGACGCGAAGCGAACCGGCGCGGCCTCCAGCGGCAGGCGCAGGCCGGTCGCGGCGCGCAGGCTGTTGTCGGCGCGTCGCAGAAACTGCGGTACCGCCTGCCACAGCGAATGCTCGATCACGGCGAAGCCCCACTTGGCTTCATCCACCGGGCTGGGGCGGCTGCGGCGAATCTCCTCGGTATGCCAGGCCTCGGCGATCAGCCGCTGCAGGCGCTCGACGATAGCCTGGCGCTCCGCCGGCAGCAGGTCGCTGTGATCCAGCGCCGTCAGCTGCGCGGCGATGGCGTCGTACTTCTGGATCAGGGTGCGCCGCGCCACCTCGGTGGGGTGGGCGGTGAGCACCAGTTCGATGTCCAGGCGGCCGAGCTGGCGCGCCAGCTCCTCCGCGCCCTGCCCGCTGGCGAGCAGACGTTCGAGCAGCTCGTCGAGCACGCGCAACTCGAAGGGTTCGGGTTCGTCGGCGCGACGCCGGCGCACGCGGTGCTGCTGCTCGGCGATATTGGCCAGGTTGAGGAACTGGTTGAAGGCGCGCGCCACCGGCAGCAGCTCATCGTCGCCGAGCTGACCGAGGGTGCTGGCCAGCTGTTCGGTGTCGGTGGCGGTCCCGCGACGACCGGCCTTGGCGCCCTTGCGAATGCGTTCGATCTTGTCGAGGAACTCGTCGCCCAGCTGGGTGCTGATGGTCTTGCCCAGCAGCTCGCCAAGCAGGTGCACTTCCTCACGCAGACGCGCATCGATTTCTGCCATGTCGCACTCCTTCTCCTGACCGATGTCAACAGAGTGCCCAGCGCGCCAACTTCTTACAAGGGTGCGACGCGCAGCAGGGCGCGCGACAGCGCTGGGTCTAGGCTTGTACACAGGGGTCGCCTGCCCCGTTCGCGAGGAGTGACAGCATGAGAATCCGAGAGCTGGCAGAACATTGGGAACAGAATGCCCAGGGCCGCCTGACGACGACCCGCTACCAGATTCACCTGGATGTCGAAGCGGCCGCCCGCCTGGCCGCGCTCACCGAGATGTACCCCAAACACCACAGCGAAGAACTGCTTGGCGAGCTGATCGGCGCGGCCCTGGAGGAACTGGAAGCCAGCCTGCCCTACGTGCGCGGCAGCAAGGTCGTGGCCCTGGACGAACAGGGCGATCCGCTCTACGAGGACGTCGGCCCGACACCGCGCTTCCTGGCGCTGTCGCGCAAGTACCTGCGCGAGATCACGGAGATGGACGAGCAGAACCCGCAGGCCCGCCACGGCACCTGAGCGTTCGATATATCGCTCACTTCGCCGGTCATCTCGCATCCCTCGAGGCGTTTTTCTATTACGCCGCCTCAACTGACACCGCGCAAAAAAAATCCACGGTTCCACGTCAAGCCAGCACAGCCTTCCTCAGAAACCCAGTAGAAACGGCCTCCGCGCAGTACTGACGGGGATTGCAGCGCACCGCCCCGGCGCCCGAAACCGCTGCTGAAAGCTGGCCAAATGACGCCCCCGCATCAGGCGAATCGTGAGCAAACTGTCATTTTTTCTGAACCATTCAAAAAACACGCGGGTCCCAATTTCAGGTCATCGAGGCACGCCAGCCTCCCGCGGGACGGCTCCTCGATGCGCCACTTGTCACGGATATCGTCATTCATAGGAGTGTTTCAAATGGAGTTAGCCGCCATGAAGACCCATACCGAGAAGCGTCCAAACACCAGCCTGCGCGGAATCAAACTGGCTGCCCTGGTCCTGGGCAGCAGCCTCGTGCTCGCTGGTTGCGCCGGCAACCCGCCCAGTGAGCAGTACGCCGTCACGGAGTCCGCCGTGAACTCGGCGATCAGCGCCGGCGGTACCGAGTTCGCCCCGGTGGAAATGAAAGCCGCGCAGGACAAGCTCAAGCAAGCCGAGTTCGCCATGCACGAGGAAGAGTACGAGAAAGCCCGTCGCCTGGCCGAGCAGGCCGAATGGGACGCTCGCCTCGCCGAGCGCAAGGCCCAGGCCGCCAAGGCCGAACGTGCTGTGCAGGATGCCCGCCAGGGTGTTCAGGAACTACGCGAGGAAGGCATGCGCAACGCTCAGTGAGCGCCCGCACCTCGCCCATTCGCTGACAGATATAAGGATGAATCGCCATGCGTAAACACGTGATGATCCCCGCCCTCCTGGCCATGAGCGTCGGCCTCGCCGCCTGCTCGCACCAGCCCAACGCCAACCTCGAGTCGGCCCGCAGCAATTTCTCCTCGCTGCAGAGCGACCCGCAGGCCAACAAGGTCGCGGCGCTGGAAACCAAGGAAGCCCAGGAATGGCTGAACAAGGCCGACAAGGCCTACATGGAGAAGGAAGACGAGAAGAAGGTCGACCAGCTGGCCTACCTGACCAATCAGCGCGTCGAGGTGGCCAAGCAGACCATCGTCCTGCGCAGCGCCGAAGCCGAACTGAAGAACGCATCGGCACGCCGCGCCCAGGCGTTGCTGGACGCTCGCGACGCGCAGATTCGCAAGCTGCAGGACAGCCTCGATGCCAAGCAGACCGAACGCGGCACCCTGGTGACCTTCGGTGACGTCCTGTTCGACTTCAACAAGGCCGAGCTGAAGAGCAGCGCCCTGCCCAACGTCACCGAGCTGGCACGCTTCCTTCAGAAGAACCCGGAACGCCAGGTGATCGTCGAGGGCTACACCGACAGCGTCGGCTCCGCCAGCTACAACCAGGGCCTGTCGGAACGACGCGCCGAGTCGGTCCGTCGCGCGCTGATCCGCGCCGGTGTCGCACCGTCGCGCATCGTCGCCCAGGGCTACGGCAAGGAATATCCCGTCGCGGACAACGGCAGCGACTCAGGCCGTGCGCAGAACCGCCGTGTGGAGGTGACCATCTCCAACGACAACCAGCCGGTCGCGCCCCGCTCCTCCAGCGACGCCTGATCGCCGAGCGCCATGAAGAAACCCGCCTGTTGGCGGGTTTCTTGTTTTCCGGGGTTCGCTTGTCGCAGGGCTCTGCCAGCCCTTACTGCTGCAGCGCAGGCGTTTCCTCGCCCATGCAGCGTACGGCCTGCTTCTTGTTGTCCACCAGCACGCCGGTCAGGCCCTTCTGCTCCAGATCGAACAGCACCAGCACCCCGTCGATGCACTGCGCGACCTGGTTGGCCGGCTTCAGCGACACCTTGTAGTCCTCGCCGGGGATGGTCTTGAGCATGGTGAAGTCGGACAGCAACAGGGCATCTTCGGGTTTGGCGAAATGCACGTAGCCGTAGTACCAGAGCACGGCGACGGTGCCGACGATGCTGCCGATGGCGGTGATGATCAGCGGGATGGGGTTGCGTTCGGTCATTGCGGACTCTCTGTTGCGGATTCGGTAGCCGTTTCCAGGCGTTCGAGCGTGGCCAGCGGCGTCTCGAAGAACGCCAGCAACGACGCGCGCCAGGCCGGTTCGGCGAAGGTTTGCACGTGCGCGCCGCGGGTCGCCTGGAAAGCACGTGGCGGGCGCGCAGCTTGATACAAACGCCGGCCATTGGAAAGCGGCACGATCGTGTCGTCAACACTGTGGTAGATCAGCAGCGGCAAACCCTCGAGCTTGTCGATGCCATGAATGGCGCTGTCGGCATCCGGCACCAGCCAGGACAGCGGTACCTGCAGTGGCCAGGTCAGCCAGGACGTGCTCAGCGCATGGCGCGCGACATCGCGATAGCTCGCCGGTACGCCGTCCAGGGCCATGGCCCGCACGGCTGCCCGCCGCTCGGGGTGCTCAGCCAAATAGTGCACGGCCAACGCCCCGCCGAGGCTCTGCCCCAGCACGAACAGGGGCTGCCCCCGGACTTCTGGCGCCTGCTCGAGCCAGGCGAACGCCGCGTCGATATCCTGGTACACCGCAGGCAGGCTGGGCTTGCCTGCGGAAAGCCCGTAGCCACGGTAATCCAGCATCAGTACCTGATAGCCCTGCTCCGGCAGCCAGTGCACGCCGCCCAGGTGCCAGGCCAGGTTGCCGCCGTTGCCATGCAGATGCAGCACCGTGCCCTTGACTGGCGTACCTGCCTTGGCCGGCAACCACCAGGCGTGCAGGCGGGTGCCATCGGCGGCCTGCAGTTCGATGTCGCGATACGCCAGGCCGGCGCGCTCGGGCGTGATCGGCAATCCCGGCTCGGGATAGAACAGCAACCCGCTGCAACCGGCCAGCCACAGGCTGACCAGCAGCAGGGCCCAGCGCCCGAGTCTACTTGCCACCCGCGCGAACCTCCTCACGGGCCTGCACGGTCGCCGTGTAGACGCGCTCGGCCAGACGCGAGAACGGCAGGCTCTGGATCCACACGCTGCCCGTGCCCTTGAGGGTGGTCAGGAGGATGCCCTCGCCGCCGAACAGCATGCTCTTGAGGCCGCCGGCCAGGCCGATGTCGTAGTCGATACCGTCGCTGAAGGCCACCAGGCAGCCGGTGTCGAGACGCAGGGTTTCGTTGTTCAGCTCCTTGCGGATCACCGTGCCGCCTGCATGCACGAAGGCCAGGCCGTCGCCTTCGAGTTTCTGCAGGATGAAGCCCTCGCCGCCGAAGAAGCCCGCGCCGATGCGCTTGGCAAAGCTGATGCCGACGCGGGTGCCATGGGCGGCGCAGAGAAAGGCGTCCTTCTGGCAGATCAGCGTGCCGCCGATCCGCGCCAGCTCGATCGGCACCACGGTACCGGGGTAAGGGGCGGCGAAGGCGACCCGTGCCTGCCCCTTGCCGGCATTGCTGAAGTGGGTCATGAACAGCGACTCACCGGTGAGCATGCGCTTGCCGGCGCTCCACAGCTTGCCCAGCAGGCCGCTGGACGAGCCGTCGCCCATGCGGGTGTCGAAGCGCACGCCCTCGGTCATGTAGTTCATCGCCCCGGCCTCGGCGATCACCGTTTCCCCCGGATCGAGGATGATCTCCACCGACTGTGCGGAACTGCCGAGGATTTCGTAGTCGAGTTGATGGCTGGGCATTACTGGACCTCTGGATCGTTCATATCAAGGCGGGTGACGGGCGCAGGACAACCGCCAGGCACGGCACCCTTCATTTGCGTCCCAGGATTCGCAGAATGCGCAGGAACAGGTTGATGATGTCCATGTACAGCGCGGCTGCACTGTCTATCGCGTTGTCCAGCGTCTTGGGAATCTGATTGGCGCGGCCCCAGTCATAGCCGATGTAGCCGCAGAAGATCAGCACCACAATCCAGTCGAGGATGCCATGACGGATACCGAACACCAGGACCTCCACCAGTTCCACGACGATCACCAGCAGCAGCGCGATCGTCAGCGCTGAGGCAATGCGCTGGAAGAATGCGGGAAACAAGGTACCCAGGGCCATCATGCCCAGGGTGACCAGGGCCGTCAGGCGGATCGCCTGCTGAACGAGGTTCGCGTCGTAACGGCTGACGACCAGGTTGATGATCAGGCCGAACGGCACCACGACCAGGTTGTAGCCGACGAAACTCACCAGGGGATTGCTGGAGCTGGAGAACAGGTAGACGCCCAGCATGCAGGACGCGAAGTATCCGCCGAAGAAGACCCAGATATTGATGCTGCGTATCCACTCGACGCTGATCGCGTCCACCATCCCCCAGTTGACCGCGAAGCCCCAGAGCAGGGTCAAGCCGATAACCAGGTTGTAGACCGCAGGACTGATGGTGCGATCCGTGAGCTGCACTTGCCGCTCGAAAACCGAATGTTCCATGTTGTACTCCCTGTACAGAGAAATGCGGCGCCCGTCCGGCGCCTAGAGGATGTTGGCGTAGTCCGCTTCGATGCGGTCCATGCTCAAGTGGTTGAGGAAGTTGGAGAAGCACATCCAGGCCGACAGTGCATTCATGTCCTGGAACTGCTGCGGCAGGTACTTGGGCGGCAGCACCAGTCCCTCGTCGACCAGCTTGCGCAGGGTGCGCATGTCTTCCAGGGTGGTCTTGCCGCAGAACAACAGCGGGATCTGCTCCAGCTTGCCCTTGCGCACCGCCAACTGGATGTAGTTGTAGATGAGGATGAAGCCCTTCAGGTAGGACAGGTCCTTGGTGAACGGCAGGCCGCTCGGCAGGGAGCCACGAAACACCCGGCTGGCGTTGCTGTAGCTGCCTTCCAGGCCGTAGCCCTGCTCGCGGAAGAATTCGAAGACCTGGAGGAAATCCGCGCCCTCCTCGGCCATGTGGATGGCGCGGGTGCGGTTGGTCAGCTTGCGCAGGCGGGTCGGGTAGGAGGCGAAGGCGATCACCTCCATGAGAATCGCCAGGCCTTCCTGCGTCACCGTCGACGAGGGCGGCCCCTTGGCCAGGAAGGTGCAGATCGGCTGGTTCAGGCCGTTGAGGGTGGTGCCTACGTGCACCAGCCCTTCGTGCACCTCCAGCGCCTTGACGTCACGCTCGTTGAAGCGCGCATCGCTGCGGATCTTGATGTAGTCGGCGCCGGCGGCGGCGTCGGCGAGAATCCCGTCGGACTCCAGCACCCGCACGGTGTCGTCACCGAACACCTCGGCCAGGCGCTGCTGCAGCATGTTCACCGCATCCCCGGCGCCCAGCGTCTTGGCTTCGTCTTCCAGGTCGCCACGGGCGTCGATGTTGTTGAGGTAGTCGGAGAGCATCAGGCCGAGGTCGGCCAGCGTCGGATCGCCGGCGTGGAAGGCATCGGAGGCCGAACCGTAGAGCTCCTGGCTGATCAGGCCGAAGTCCTCGGTGCCACGCGCCTCGAGCATGCGGATGACCATGCGGTACTCGCGGCACATGCGCCGCATGATCTGCCCCACCGGGCTGAACTGACCCAGCTGGCGGGTGATGTCACGCTCGATGTTCTGGAACTCCAGGCGCTTGGCGGCGGCATCGAAGCCCAGCGGACGGCCCAGGTAATAGGCGCGATCGATGGCCGGCGGCTGCTTGCCCTTGGCCTTGAGGAAACCGTCGCGGATGCCGTCGTCCCACTTCACCGCGTCGAGCACGCGGATCGGTGTCTGCGCCTCGACGATGCGGTCGCTCAGGGCGCGGATACCGAGTTGATAGTCGTCCAGTTTCTGCTGGCTGTTCATTGCACTCCCTACTCGGCAACCCGCTGATAGCGCGCGATCTCGACGAACAGATCGGCATTGGCCGGATCGTCGAGGTAAGCGAACACCCGGTCCAGCGGGCTGGTGATCAAGGCACCGTCGGCTTCGGGCATGGAGACCATCTGGCCTTCCAGCAGGCCCTTGTCCATGTCCTGAAGAATACGGTCGGTGTCGAGGTTATACACCACCAGCTCGTTGTCCCTGGTCAGCTCGAAGCCGGCGATGGCGAAATTGGCGCCCAGGCTCTTCGGCAAACCGGCCGAAAGGTACCAGCGGCGGCCGTGGTGGGCGACGGTGAAGCCGAACTCCTCGAGGCTGTCGAGGTTGTCCGGGCTGCCTTCGTAGATGCGCGCCTCGTACAGGTTGGAGCCGGCCCGGGTGATCTCCAGGAACAGCTGATCGCCCCACTCGTCCTCGCGGCTCCATTCGCCCAGCAGCGGCATGGGCGCCGCCTCGTTGGCCGGAATTGGGTCCTTGAAGGTGACCAGGCAGCCACTCAACAGCAGGAAGGACAGGGCGACCAGTGCGCGCCAGGCTTTCATTTCGCTCTCCTTGTGAAAAACCCTCGACCGCGAGATCGAGGACTTACAACCCCAGAACCAGGTTCATGTAGCGCTTAAGGATGGCCAGCATTCCTTGGCTGTCCAGATGCTCGACACCGTCCAGCAAGCCCTGATACTCCATCCGCATGATGGTGGCCGTCAACAGCACGGCATCCTGCTCCGGCTGGCGCGAACCGAGCACCTCGAAGAAGTGGGTGACGCCCTGCTGGAGAATCTGCCGATGCGCCCGCACCAGGTCGCTCAGGCGCGGGTTGAGCAAGGCTTCCTGCTGGAACGCCTGCTCGGCGATCAGGTGGTCACGTCGATCACGCAGCTGGCGCTGGACGTACTGCACCGCCAGCTCGGCGATCTCGTCGGCCAGTTGCCGGCGCGCCCGCTCGCTGCCGTCGAGACGCCCGACCAGCTCCTGCAGCACGCCCTGGGTGCCGGCCCAGAATGCTGCCATCTGCGCAGCGCTGCGCTCGACGAACTGGGCGAAGGTATCGGTGATCAGGTCATCGATGTCCTTGAAGTAGTAGGTCGTCGCGGACAGCGGCACCTGAGCCTCGGCCGCCACCGCGCGATGACGCACCGAGCGCACGCCGTCACGCACTATGATGCGCATGGCCGCGTCGAGAATCGCCTGGCGCCGCTGCTCGCTGCCCTGGCGGCTGGCCTTGCGTCCTTGATACTGGACACTTTCGACGACGGCACTGGCCGCCTGACTGGCATTCGGGGACGCAGGCACAGGACTCACGGCGGGAAGACCTCTACGTTCTGATTATGAGGGGCAGAGTACTGGGTTCGCCGATCAACCAAAAGGCCGGATGCGCCTGCCTGTCGCACCGTCAACGAACCGCGGGCAGAAAACAGATAGCAAGAAGCCGCCCTTGGGCGGCTTCTTGCTGGAACATCAGGCCTGCGGGCGCATGTGCGGGAACAGGATGACGTCGCGAATCGACGGCGAGTTGGTCAGCAGCATCACCAGGCGATCGATGCCGATGCCCTCACCGGCGGTCGGCGGCATGCCGTATTCCAGCGCGCGAACGAAGTCGGCATCGTAGTGCATGGCCTCGTCGTCGCCGGCGTCCTTCTCGGCCACCTGAGCGAGGAAGCGTTCGGCCTGGTCTTCGGCGTCGTTGAGCTCGGAGTAGGCGTTGGCGATCTCGCGGCCACCGATGAACAGCTCGAAACGGTCGGTGACGCTGGGGTTGTCATCGTTGCGACGGGCCAGCGGCGAGACCTCGAACGGGTACTCGGTGATGAAGTGCGGCTGCTCCAGCTTGCTCTCCACCAGTTCCTCGAAAATCATCACCTGCAACTTGCCCAGGCCTTCGTGGCCGAGCACCTTGGCGCCGGCCTTCTTGGCGATGGCACGGGCCTTGTCGACGTCATTGAGGTCGGCCTCGGTGAGGTCCGGGTTGTACTTGAGGATCGAGTCGTACACCGACAGGCGTACGAACGGCTCGCCGAAGTGGAACACCTTGTCGCCGTACGGCACGTCGGTGCTGCCCAGCACGGCCAGGGCCAGCTCGCGGAACAGTTCCTCGGTGAGGTCCATGTTGTCGCGGTAGTCGGCGTAGGCCTGATAGAACTCGAGCATGGTGAACTCGGGGTTGTGCCGGGTCGACACGCCCTCGTTACGGAAGTTGCGGTTGATCTCGAACACTTTCTCGAAGCCGCCAACAACAAGGCGCTTGAGGTACAGCTCCGGGGCGATACGCAGGAACATGGCCATGTCCAGCGCGTTGTGATGGGTCTCGAACGGCTTGGCCGCGGCGCCGCCCGGAATGGTCTGCAGCATCGGGGTTTCGACTTCGAGGAAGCCGCGCTCGTTGAGGAAGCGACGGATGTGCGCGATCACCTGCGAACGCACGCGGAAGGTGTGGCGGGTTTCCTCGTTGACGATCAGGTCGACGTAGCGCTGGCGGTAGCGCTGCTCGGTGTCGGTCAGGCCGTGGTGCTTGTCCGGCAGCGGGCGCAGCGACTTGGTCAGCAGGCGCACGTCGGTCATGTGCACGTACAGGTCACCCTTGCCGGAGCGCGCCAGGGTGCCTTCGGCGGCGATGATGTCGCCCAGGTCCCAGCTCTTGATCGCTTCCAGGGTCTCGGCCGGCAGGCCCTTGCGGTCGACGTAGACCTGCAGGCGACCGGAGGTGTCCTGCAGCACCATGAAGGCGCCACGGTTGAGCATGATGCGCCCGGCGATCTTCACCGGGATGGCAGCGGCCTCCAACTCTTCCTTGCTCTTGCCCTCGTACTGTTTCTGCAGCTCGGCGCACAGGCTGTCACGGCGGAAATCGTTGGGGAAGGCAATGCCCTGCTCACGGACGGCAGCAAGCTTTTCCTTGCGCTGGGCAATCAGCTTGTTTTCTTCCTGTTGCAGTTCGTTCTGGTCGAGTTGTTGGTCGCTCATGGTCGCTTTATCTGCCTGGCGTCTAGATCAAATGGGGTTTGGTAGGAGCCCGCTTGCTGGCGATCACGCTCCCGAAGAGCATCGCCAGCAAGCTGGCTCCTACAGGGTAAGGCTTACAGGCCCTGCTTGAGGCTGGCCTCGAGGTAACCGTCGAGATCGCCATCGAGCACCTTCTGGCAGTCGCTACGCTCGACACCGGTACGCAGGTCCTTGATCCGCGAATCGTCGAGCACGTAGGAGCGGATCTGGTGACCCCAGCCGATGTCCGACTTGCTGTCTTCCAGTGCCTGCGAAGCGGCGTTGCGCTTCTGCATCTCCAGCTCGTACAACTTGGCCCGCAGCATTTTCATGGCGGTGTCCTTGTTGGCGTGCTGCGAACGTTCGTTCTGGCAGGCCACCACGGTGTTGGTCGGCACGTGAGTGATCCGCACCGCCGAGTCGGTGGTGTTGACGTGCTGACCACCGGCCCCGGAGGAGCGGTAGGTGTCGATGCGCAGGTCGGACGGGTTGATCTCGATGTCCACCTTGTCGTCGATCTCCGGCGAGACGAACACCGCCGAGAACGAGGTGTGGCGGCGCGCGCCGGAGTCGAACGGGCTCTTGCGCACCAGACGGTGCACGCCGATCTCGGTGCGCAGCCAGCCGAAGGCGTACTCGCCCTTGATGTGCACGGTGGCACCCTTGATACCGGCGACTTCACCTTCGGACAGCTCGACGATCTCGGCACTGAAGCCGCGCTTGTCGGCCCAGCGCAGGTACATGCGCAGGAGGATGTTGGCCCAGTCCTGGGCCTCGGTGCCGCCGGAGCCGGCCTGGATGTCCAGGTAGCAGTTGTTCGGGTCCATCTCGCCGCTGAACATGCGGCGGAATTCCAGCTTCTCGAGAATCTCGCGCAGGCGCTCGACTTCGGCGGCGATATCGCTCACCGCGCCTTCGTCGTTCTCTTCGGCGGCCATTTCCAGCAGGTCCCTGGAATCGGCCAGGCTGCCGGTGAGGTCATCGATGGTTTCGACGATCTGCGCCAGCATGGCGCGCTCACGGCCCAGGCTCTGCGCGTACTCGGGCTTGTTCCAGACGCTGGCGTCTTCCAGCTCGCGGTTTACTTCGACCAGGCGATCATGCTTGTGATCGTAGTCAAAGATACCCCCGAATCGACTGGGTTCGCTCGGACAGGTCCTTGATGGCGTTGAGGATCGGATTGATTTCCATGGTGGTCGGCGCTCGCGGCAAATCGGACGGAAAAGCCGGCGATTATACCCGAGCCGGCCCAGGCTGGCAGCCCACTATCGGCTGTCAATCGCAACTCTCTGGATCAACGGTGCATATACTGAGCTGACGACTTCAGACGAGCCCCACCCCATGCTCCCATCACACAGCATGCGCAGCCATATCGCCCTGTTCATCGCCGTCCTGGTCAGCCTGCTCTGCGCCCTGCTGGGGTCGTTGATCAGCCAGCACAGCAGCCAGCAGATTCGCCAGAACGTCGGCGGCGACCTGGCGGAGGTGTCGTTCGCCATGGTCGGTCGTCTCGACCGCGACATGGCCTCGCGGGCCTCCGTACTGCGCCTCCTTGGCAGCCAGCAGGCGCTGCTCGCGCCGAACGACTCGCGCGAGATACGCCGCCTGCTGGACAGCCTGCAGCAGGAAATGCCGAGCATGTCCTGGATCGGCTTTACCGACCCGCAAGGCCTGGTCCTGGCCTCCAGCAACGGCGTGCTCGAGGGTGTCAGCATCGCCCAGCGGCCCGTCTACCTCCAGGGCCGCGACGGCCTGTTCATCGGCGATGTGCATGACGCGGTGCTGCTCGCCAACCTGTTGCCCAACCCGACGGGCGAGGCGATGAAGTTCGTCGATATCAGCCTGCCGATTCATGGGAGCGACGGCAATCTGGTCGGCGTGCTGGCCAGCCACCTGTCCTGGGCCTGGGCCGACGAGGTGCGCCGGTCGATCCTGGCGCCGAGCCAGGACCGCCACCTGGTCGAGTTCTTCGTGATCGGTCAGGATCACAGCATCCTTCTCGGCCCGCGCGCCATGATCGGCCAGAAGCTGGAGTTGCCCGTTCTCGGCGAACTGCAGCCTGGCCAGAGCCGCTGGAGGATTCAGCGCTGGCCCGATGGCGAGGAATACCTGACTGGCCTCACCCTGAGCCAGGGTTATCAGGACTACCCCGGCCTGGGCTGGACGGTGGTCGCGCGCCAGTCGCTGGAGCAGGCCTATGCCCCGGCCCATGAGCTGCGCACCAACATCCTGTTCATCGGTGGCGGACTGGCGATGATCTTCGCCTTTCTCGGCTGGCTGATCAGCGGCTACTTCACCCGCCCGCTGCAGGACATCGCCAGCGCAGCGGATCGCCTCAGCGCCGGCGAGGCGACGGAAATCCCCGAATTGCAGGGCAGCCGCGAAGTACGCCAGCTGAGCCATTCGATCCGCCACCTGGTGGAAAGCCTGACCCAGCAGCAGACGGCCCTCGGCGTGATGGAAAGCCTGGCTCACCACGATGCGCTCACCGGGTTGCCCAACCGCATCGCCCTGGAGAAATTCCTGCCCCTGGCACAGCAGCGCAGCCGCCTGCTGCAGGGCTGCCTGGCCCTGCTGTACCTCGACCTGGACGGCTTCAAACCGATCAACGACAGCCATGGCCACGCGGCTGGCGACCAACTGCTGGCCGAAGTCGCACAGCGCCTGCGCCACTGCCTGCGCGAGGGCGACATGGTCGCGCGCCTGGGTGGCGACGAGTTCGTGATGGTGCTGCTGGTGCCCGAGCAGGACGCCCAGCGTCATGCTCAGCTGGTGGCCGAACGCACCATCGCCGCGCTCGGCATGCCCATCACGCTGGAGGCGGGACAGGTCAACATCGGCTGCAGTGTCGGCGGCGCGATCTGGCCACAGGATCACGACAACCTGGGCAACGTCCTGCAACTGGCCGACCTGGCGCTCTACCAGGCCAAGCACGGGGGGCGCAACTGCGCCCGCTTTCATCAGCCAGCGGCTGACCTCAGCTGAGCGCGACGGCCTGGGGCGCAACGACGCTCGCCGGGCGCTGCGCATCCTCGGCGATCATCTGCGCGGCCTTCTCGGCGATCATCAGTACCGGCGAGCAGGTGTTGCCGGAGGTGATGCTCGGCATGATCGACGCGTCGACCACGCGCAGACCGGCAATGCCGTGCACGCGCAGACGCGCATCGACCACGGCGTCGCGCCCCTGGCCCATCGCACAGGTGCCGACGGGGTGGAAGATGGTGGTGCCGATCTCCCCCGCCGCCTGCCGCAGGTCCGCGTCGCTGCGATAGTCCGGCCCCGGCTTGTATTCCTGCGGGTGGTAGGGGACCAGTGCCGGGGCTGCGGCAATCTCGCGGGTCAGGCGAATCGCATCGGCGGCCACCTGCAGATCGCGCTCGTCACTCAGGTAGTTGGGGCGGATCGCCGGCGCGACACTGGCGTCCGCCGAGCGGATTTCGACGCAGCCACGGCTCTCCGGGCGCAGGTTGCAGACCGACGCGGTGAACGCGGGGAAGTCATGCAATGGCTCGCCAAAGCGTTCCAGCGACAACGGCTGCACGTGATATTGCAGGTTGGCGCGCGCCTGACCGGGGTCGGATTTGGCGAAGGCGCCGAGCTGGCTGGGCGCCATCGACAGCGGCCCGCTGCGCTTGAGCAGGTACTCCAGTCCCATGCCCAGCTTGCCCCAGGGCGTTGCGGCGATGCGGTTCAGCGTCTTCACCCCCTCGATGCGGTAGATCAGGCGCAGTTGCAGGTGATCCTGCAGATTCGCACCCACCCCTGGCAGTTCGTGGCGCACACCGATCCCCAGCCGTTCCAGCAGCGGTCGCGGGCCGATACCCGAGCGCTGCAGCAAGGCCGGCGAGCCAATGGCGCCGGCGCACAGAAGCACTTCGCGGCGCGCGGCGATGCGCAGTGCCCGCCCCTGCCAGCGCAGCTGCACGGCGCTGGCGCGACTCTGCTCCAGCTCCAGGCGCTCGGCCTCGGCACCGGTCAGCACCTGCAGATTGGGGCGCTGGCCGATATCGCGCAGAAAGGCTTTCGAGGCGTTCCAGCGCACGCCGTGTCGCTGATTGACCTGGAAGTAACCGCACCCTTCGTTGTCGCCGCCATTGAAGTCGTCGATGCTGGCGATGCCGCGCTGCGCCGCCGCGTGGCGGAAGGCCTCGAGAATCTCCCAGGACAGGCGCTGGCGCTCGACCCGCCACTCGCCATCAGCGCCATGCAGTTCGCTGGCTCCGGCAAAATGGTTCTCCGAGCGCTTGAACAGGGGCAGCACGTCGCGCCAGGCCCAGCCCGGGTTGCCCGCCGCCGCCCAGCCGTCATAGTCGGCAGCCTGCCCGCGCATGTAGATCATGCCGTTGATCGAGGAGCTGCCGCCGAGCACCCGCCCACGCGGGTACTTCAGCGAACGACCGTGCAGGCCGGGGTCCGCCTCGGTGCTGTAGCACCAGTCGGTACGCGGATTGCCGATGCAGTAGAGGTAACCGACCGGGATGTGGATCCAGGGGTAGTTGTCCGGGCCGCCGGCCTCGATCAGCAACACGCTGACGGAGGGGTCTGCGGACAGACGATTGGCCAGCAGGCAACCGGCCGGGCCGGCACCGACGATCAGGTAGTCGTAACTCTCCAGGGGCAACTGCGCCATGAGCATCCTCGCGAGGCGGCGGATCGAAACCCCGAGCCTAACGGGCATCGCGTCGCAACAGTATGATCTTTTGGTCTGACATGCAGCGCGTGAATATCCCTGCAGAACCTCTGCGGAAACACCGGCAAGACAGTGCAACGCCGCCAGGCTGGTGAGGCGCCCCTACTCTGCGCTTTACTAGGCAGATGTCTCCCGAGCGCCACGCGATGCCCGCCCCTCACTACAAATCGCTTCCCGTCATCGTGCAGCAACGCGGCTGGCGACGCTGGCTCCCTGGTCTGCACACGCTGCTCCACTATCGCCTGGGCTGGCTGCCCAGGGACATCGCCGCCGGCCTGGTGCTGACCAGCATGCTGGTGCCGGTGGGCATCGCCTATGCCGAAGCCTCGGGCGTCGCCGGCATCTACGGCCTGTACGCCACCATCGTGCCGCTGCTGGCCTACGCCCTGTTCGGCCCCAGCCGCATCCTGGTGCTCGGCCCCGACTCGGCCCTGACCGCAGTGATTCTCGCCGTGGTCCTGCCGCTGTCGGGAGGTGATCCGCTGCGGGCGATCACCCTGGCCAGCATGATGGCCGTGGTGGCCGGCCTGACCTGCATCGTCGCCGGCCTGCTGCGCCTGGGCTTCATCACCGAGTTGCTGTCCAAGCCGATTCGCTACGGCTACATGAACGGCATCGCCCTGAGCGTGGTGATCAGCCAGACGCCCAAGCTGCTCGGCTTCTCCATCGACAGCCAGGGACCGGTGCAGGACATCTGGGCCATCGTCGGCGGCGTGCTGGACGCGCAATTTAACTGGGCCAGCCTGGCCATCGGCGGCGGCACGCTGGCGCTGATCCTGCTGCTGCGGCGCTTCAAGCGCCTGCCCGGCATCCTCATCGCCGTCACCCTCGCCACCCTGGCGGTGGAGCTGCTGGACCTCGCCCGCCATGGCGCCAGCGTCCTCGGCGAACTGCCGCAGGGGCTGCCGGGCTTCACCCTGCCCTGGCTCAGCGGCATCGATCTGTCCGCCGTCGTGCTCGGCGGTGTGGCGGCGGCGCTGGTCGCCTTCGCTGACACCAGCGTGCTGTCGCGCACCTATGCCGCGCGCAGTGGCCGCCATGTCGACCCCAACCAGGAGATGGTCGGCCTGGGGGCCGCCAACCTGATCGGCGGTTTCTTCCAGGGGTTCCCGATCAGCAGCAGCTCGTCACGCACACCGGTAGCCGAGGCCGCCGGGGCACAGACGCAGATGGCCGGCGTCGTCGGCGCCCTGGCGGTCGCCCTGCTGCTGGTCGCCGCCCCCAACCTGATGCAGCACCTGCCCACCAGCGCCCTGGCGGCGGTGGTGATCGCTGCCGTGATCGGCCTGTTCGAGGTGCGAGACCTCATGCGCATCTATCGCGTGCAACAGTGGGAGTTCTGGCTGTCGATGGCCTGCTTCGCCGGCGTCGCCACCTTCGGAGCCATCCCCGGCATCGGCATTGCTGTGCTGCTGGCGGTGATCGAGTTTCTCTGGGATGGCTGGCGTCCGCACTACGCGGTGCTGGGCCAGGTCGACGGCGTACGGGGCTTTCACGATATCCAGCGCCACCCGGAAGCCCGCCTGATACCTGGCCTGCTGCTGTTGCGCTGGGATGCGCCGCTGTTCTTCGCCAATGCCGAACAGTTCCAGCAGTGCGTGCTACAGGCGATCACCCGCTCGCCGACGCCGGTGCGTCGCCTGGTCATCGCCGCCGAGCCGGTGACCAGCATCGACGTCACCTCCGCCGACATGCTCGCCGAACTGGAGCAGATGCTGGCCGAAGCCGGCATCGAACTGCATTTCGCCGAGGTCAAGGGGCCGGTCAAGGACAAGTTCAGGCGCTTCGGGCTCCTGCGGGAAAACCGCGAACAGCGTATCCAGCCCACGGTAGGCGCCGCAGTCGACGCCTACCTCGCCGATCATGACGTCGACTGGCAGGCCGAGAACAGAGTGCCGGGCCGCGCCTGGCACAGGGACTGATGCGCACGCCGCATCAGCGGACGCCGGACAGCTCCTGACGCACCTGCGCCTCCAGCTCGGCCTTCAGCGCCGGCGCCAGCTGCAGCTGGCGCGCCAGCTCCTCGAGGTAGGCACGCTCCATGAAGTGCTCCTCATCCACCATCAGCACGCTGGCCAGGTACATCTCGGCGGCCATTTCCGGCGTGGTCGCGGCGCGGGCGACATCGGCGGGGTCGAGCGGCTTGTTCAGCTCGGTGTGCAGCCAGCCCTGCAGCTCGGCGTCCTGCGCCAGCTTGCCGAGTTCCTCCTCGATCAACTGACGCTCGCGGGCGTCCACATGGCCGTCGGCCTTGGCCGCTGCCACCAGCGCCTTGAGAATCGCCCGGCTGTGCTGCTCGGCCTGCGGCGCCGGCAGGCGGTCCAGCGTCTGCGGCTCGAGCGGCTGCGCGCCACTCTGCTGGGCCTGCTGCGCCTGCCAGTTGCCGTAAGCCTTGTAGGCCAGCACGCCAAGCGCAGCCAGGCCACCGTAGACCGCCACCTTGCCGCCCACCTTGCGCACCCGCTTGTTGCCCAGCAGCATGGCCAGCGCCGCACCGCCGCCAGCGCCCTTGAGCATGGCGCCGAGATCGCTGCCGCCCTTGCTGCCGGAACCTGCGCCACCACCGAGCAACCCACCGAGCGCGCCGCCCAGCCCCGACGACGCACCGCCCGCCCCTTTCTGTTGCAGCAGCTCCTGACCGGATTTGAGCAGTTGATCGAGCAAGCCACGGGTATTCATTGAGCATCCTCCTGAGGAAATCCGCTCGAGTGTAGGCCTCGTCCCCTGGCCGGGCAGCCTGCGGAATGCTTCCAGATATTACCGTCGCTCGCGCTTGACAGCCGCGCGCCGGGCCAAGCACCATCGGCGAACGATTGATGCAACGGGCCTCCCATGTACGCCACCTTCGACCACAGCTCACTGCTCCCAGGCTTCCGTGCCTGCCAGTGCGCGTGCGTCGTCGTTGCCAAGAAATCCAAGAAACAGTCGCTCATTTGACCGGGGCGCGCTGTCCCGTCAGATGGGCTGACAGGACACCAGGCGCCAGGTTCATACCCTCCAGCACCTCTCCCGCACCCTCCCTGACGGCGACCAGACGGTCAGTCGCAAGGAGAGTTTCACATGTCCAGTTTCAGTGGTATCTGGGTCGCCCTGGCCACCCCGTTGCGCAACGGTGAGATCGACTTCGCCAGCCTCGATCGGCTGGTGCAGCGGTTGCTCGCCGATGGCGCGGCCGGCCTGGTGGTGTGCGGCACCACGGGCGAAGCCGCGGCCTTGAGCGAGGACGAACAGCTCGCCGTGCTCGACGCCGTGTTGCGCCAGGCCGCGCCGCACCAGGTGATCATGGGCCTGGCCGGCAACCAGCTGAATGCCCTGCTCGATCGGCAGCGGGAGATCCAGCGCCGCCCGCTGGCCGGGCTGCTGGTACCGGCGCCTTACTACATTCGCCCCTCCCAGGCCGGGCTGGAGCACTTCTTCACCACCCTGGCCGATGCCGCCAGCGTCCCGCTGGTGCTCTACGACATCCCCTACCGGACCGGCGTGCGGATCGAGCGCGACACGCTGCGCCGCATCGTGCGCCACGCCAGTATCGCCGCCATCAAGGACTGTGCAGGCGATGCGGAAACCACCATGGCCCTGATCGCGGACGCACAGGTGCAGGTGCTTGCCGGTGAGGATACGCAGATATTCAGCACCCTGTGCCTGGGCGGCCATGGCGCCATCTCGGCCTCGGCGCATGTCCGCACCGACCTTTATGCGCGCATGCACGCGTGCGTCATGCAGGGTGATCTGCGCGGCGCCCGGCAATTGCACTATCGCCTGTTGCCCTGGATGCAGGCGGCCTTCTGCGAAGCCAACCCGGCTGCGCTGAAAGCGGCCCTGGCCCTGCTGGGGCTGAGCAGCGACGAGGTGCGCGCACCGATCCTGCCCTGCTCGCCGGCCAACCGCGAACAGCTGCGCCAGGTACTCGAAGGCCTGGCGAATTAGCTCCCGCGCTGCCCCGCCTCAGCGCGGGGCGATATGCGCCACCATCAGCTGCACGCTCTCGTTGCCGCGAAACTCGTTGAGGTCGAGCTTGTAGGCCACCTCGGCCCAGCGCAGCGTGGGGTTGGGCCAGATGTCGCGGTCGATGTTGAAGGCGATGCCGTCGAGCTGCACGCTGCCGCACTCGGTCTTGAGCACCAGCTTCAGGTGACGCTCGCCGACGATGCGCTGGCCCACGATCTGGAACACGCCGTGGAACAGCGGCTCGGGGAAGTGCTGGCCCCAGGGCCCGGCATTGCGCAGCGCACGAGCCAGTTCGAGGTGAAACTCGGTGGCGTCGAGCTGACCGTCGGAAAGCAGCCTGCCGGTGAGGTCATCCTCGCTGAGCTGACGGCGCACCTCGGCATCGAAGGCCGCGGCGAAGGCACCGAAATGTTCTTGTCGCAGGGACAGCCCGGCGGCCATGGCGTGCCCGCCGAACTTGCTGATCAGCCCCGGATGTCGCGCCGCCACCGCGTCCAGCGCGTCGCGGATATGCAACCCTGGCACCGAGCGCGCCGAGCCCTTGAGCATGCCATCGCCAGCATCGGCGAAGGCGATGGCCGGACGGTGGTAGCGCTCTTTCAGGCGCGAGGCGAGGATGCCGATTACCCCCTGGTGCCAGTCCGGCTCGAACAGGCACAGGCCGAACGGCATGTCCGCCACGGGCAGGTCCTTGAGCTGGGCCAGCGCCTCGCGCTGCATGCCCTGCTCGATGGCCTTGCGGTCCTGGTTGAGCTGGTCGAGCTGCACCGCCATGTCGCGGGCCAGCGCTTCGTCGTCGCTGAGCAGGCACTCGATCCCCAGGCTCATGTCGTCCAGGCGCCCCGCCGCATTCAGTCGCGGGCCGAGGATGAACCCCAGGTCGGTGGAGGTGATGCGCCGATGATCGCGCCCGGCCACTTCGAGAATCGCCCGCAGCCCGGGCCGCGCACGGCCGGCACGGATACGCGCCAGCCCCTGGTGGACCAGGATGCGGTTGTTGGCATCCAGCGGCACCACGTCGGCCACGCTGCCGAGCGCCACCAGGTCGAGCAGCTCGCCCAGGTTCGGCTCCTGGCGAGTGGCGAACCAGCCGCTTTCACGCAGGCGTGCCCGCAGCGCCAGCAGCACGTAGAACATCACCCCGACCCCGGCCATGGCCTTGCTCGGGAACTCGCAGCCGGGCTGGTTGGGATTGACGATGGCGTCGGCCTGCGGCAATTCGGGCCCCGGCAGGTGGTGGTCGGTCACCAGCACCTTGAGTCCGGCCTCCTTGGCCGCAGCCACGCCTTCGACGCTGGAAATGCCGTTGTCCACGGTCAGCAGCAGGTCGGGCTGGCGCTGCAGCGCCACGGCGACGATCTCCGGGGTCAGGCCGTAGCCGAATTCGAAGCGGTTGGGCACCAGGTAGTCGACATGCGCCGCGCCGAGCAGACGCAGGCCGAGCACGCCGACGCTGCTGGCGGTGGCGCCGTCGGCATCGAAGTCACCGACGATGAGGATGCGCTGGCGCTGCTCGAGCGCCTCGACCAGCAGCTCCACCGCCGCCGTCATGCCCTTGAGCTGCTGATACGGAATCAGCCGCGCCAGGCCCTTGTCCAGCTCCTCGGCGGACTGCACACCACGGGCGGCGTACAGGCGGGTCAGCAAGGGCGGCAGGTTGCCCAGGTCGGGCAACTGAGCAGGCAAGGGACGGGCTTCGATACGCATGAACAAAAGGTCGCTTTTCAGATGTGGCCCGGATGCAGTCCGGACATTGGGTAGGGGCGGCCCCGGATCGCATCCGGGCTACGGCTCGACACTCGCCGGGCTGATGCGCAGGGTGGGCGACACGGCATCCATCCACCCCGCACACGCGTTGTGCTGGACGAAAAGGGCGTCGTCCACCCTACAGCGCTCAGCGCTGGCCGGCCAACCACTCCAGCGGAATCTCGTGCTGGCCGCGCTCGTCGGTGACGAACAGCTCGCCATCGCTGATCATCACGCTCCAGCTGAGCGAGCGCGGCAGGTCCAGCGACAGCTCGGCCAGCGCCTCCTGCCCCAGGGCCACGACGTTGATGTTCTTCAGGCTGCGCACCGGGTCGAGGCACTTGCCCTGCCACACGCGCAGGTTGCCGTAGGCCACCAGGCTGAACTTCTCGGTACGCCGCGAGCACCAGGTGATGCGCTCGCTGTCCGGTTGCCCCACCTCGATCCAGTGCAGCACGCGATCATCCAGGCTCTTCTCCCACAGCGCCGGCTCGTCGACGTCCGACAGACCACGGCCGAAGGCCAGTTGCTCGTCGTAGAACAGCGCATAGGCGATCAACCGCGCGGCCAGACGCTCCTCGGTTTCCGAAGGATGGCGGGCGACGGTGAAACGCAGGGTCTGGTAGACGCTGCGATCCATGTCGGTGAGGTTCAGGTCGATCTTGTAGGTGGTCGATGGCAGGGCCATGGCGGGCTTCTTGGCTGGTCGAAAGAGCGCAAGTCTACCGCGAAAGCATGGCCCCCGCCGACCTTCAGCAGGTCATGTGGCAGATCCCCCGCTGCTCGTCGCTGTACTCGATGTTCGCCTGCAGGCTGCTCAGGTCCAGGTGCAGGCGGCAGTAGTGCTCGCCATGGCGCCAGGCCAGCAGCAGCTGGTCATCCGCCGAATAGTTCTGCTCGAAACGCCCCTCGAAGGCCGGGTGCCGGCAGCGGAAACGCATCAGCGCCAGCAGGCGCTGCACCAGCGGTTGCTGCAAGGCCTGCTCGGCCTCCTCGACGCTGTAGTAATGGCGGTTGACGTCGCGGGCCTCGCCGGTTCGCTCGAGCAGATCGAAATCGTTGCAGCCGGCGAGCAGGCCGACGTAGTACACCTGCGGGATGCCCGGGGTGAAGAACTGCATGGCCCGTGCGGCAATGTAGGCCTCGTCGTTGCGCATCAGCGCCTCGTAGAAGGTGCAGGTCAGCTGATAGATGGCGCCCACGCTGTGCACGTTCACCGCCGAGCGGCGCAGGATCGGGTCGGCGCTGCGCGTCGAGATCTCGTCGACCAGGTACTGGATCTGCGCCTCGGGCAACATGCCCTCGACATCGGGAATGCAGATGCCGTCATGGGTATCGAGCACGGTGATCTGGTTGCGTGGACACATGCGCAGCCAGTGCTTGAGGTAGCGACTGCTCCCCGTGAGCAAGGCATGCAGCACCAGCGGCGGCAAGGCGAAGGCATAGGGGCGCATCTGCCGACGCGAGATGGCGTACTGGTAACTGATATGGTCGTGCACCTCCGGGAGCATCTCGGTCTCGTACTTGGCCCCGGTTTCGCGAAACCATTCGAGGATGCGATAGACGTTCGGCTCCACCAGGAAGCAGCTGGTGCCGATGCGCTTGGTGGTGTAGCCGAAGGCGTCCAGGCGGAACAGCTTGACCCCGCGCGCGGCGAGGAAGGCCATGTACTGCTCCATCAGCTGGTAGGTCTGTGGCGAATCGTAGTTCAGGTCGATCTGCCGTTCGGTGAAGGTGCACCAGACCCGGCAGGTCTCGCCGTTGGCCAGCCGCACGTCGCGAAATGGCTCCTTCTCCTTGCGGATATGGATCTTGGCCAGGTCGTCATGGCTGATCTCGCCCAGGCTGTCGACCTGCACGAACAGCTCCGCGTAGGGCGAGTCCTGGCCGCGCGCGACGAAATCGAGAAACTCCGGTGACTCGTCGGCGATATGGCTGATCACCAGGTCGACGCACAGGTCGAAACGCGCGGAGATGCGTTCGACATCCGCCCAGTCGCCGTAGCGCGGGTCCACCTCCATGTGGGTGAGCGGCGAGAAGCCACCGTCGGCATTGGACGGATACAGCGGCAGGATATGCACACCGCCCAGGGCATCGCCCAGGTGCCGGTCGAGCAGCTGGTAGAGTTCGCCCAGATTGCGCCCCAGGCGGTCGGGATAGGTGATCAGTTGAACAGCATTGCGCAGTGTCATGAGCCCCCCGGCACAGTGTTGGTCTACCAAAGGCCTAGGCCACGATCGCCGCACGCGTCAAGCGACGCCGCGACGACGCATCCGCGAAGCGGCGCCTCAGAGCCGCGCCAGCACCGCCTGCACGGCCTGGTCCGGCGCCTCCTGCCAGAGACCGTAACTCAGCGGCAGGGTTTCCAGACCGGCGCGGGCCAGCACCAGGTAGCGCTCCAGTTCGAGAAAGCCTTCGCCTTCGCCAGGGAAACCGATCAGGTCGATGGCCAGGCATCTGTCGCCGCGTCGGCAGAACAGATCCAGCACCTGCCCAGCCAGCGGGTAGTGGCTCCACACCCCGACGCCCTGCGCTTCGAGCGCCTGGCACAGATCCTGGCGAGCGACATCGATGGCCCCTGCCTGCAAACTGACCGCCGGTTGCTGCTGAAATTCCAGGTAACGGCGCAGCAGATGGGTGGCCGGCAACTGGCGTTCGTCACCACTGAACAGCAGCACCTGGCGCTCACGGGCGCGGGTGATGGCCACGTTGAACAGGTCGGCGCGGTTCAGGTAGTGGGCCGCCTGGGTGGACTCGACGTCGATGGCGAAGCTGAGAATCATCAGGTCGCGCTCCTCGCCCTGGAAGCCGTAGGGCGTGTCCACCAGCAGGCGAAACGCGCGCAACTGCTCCAGCGGCATGCTCTCGCCAATGCGCTCGCGGATGCGCTCGACCTGGTCGCGAAACGGCGACAGCACGCCAACGCTGGGCTTGAGCGGGCTGTTCCGGTAGGTGTCGAAGTGCTCGCGCAGCAACTCCAGCACCCGCTCGACCTCCGCCTCGTTGACCCCATTGCGACCACGTGCGCCCTCGACGCGCAGCAGTTGCAGGCTGTCGCAGGTGTCGCCACCGGGACGTTCCTTCATCACCCGCAGGCGCTGGTCGTAGAACAGCTCGTTGCTGAAACGGATCAGCGCCGGGCGGCTGCGGAAGTGCTCGTCGAGGAACACCACCGCGTCCTGGCTGGCCAGTTGCAGGCCGACCAGGTCCAGCACGCTGTTGTCGCGGTAGCTCCAGGCCTCGCGCTCGTCCGCCTGCAGCCCGGCACGCTGCAGCAGCTGCGCCTCGCGCACGCGGGAGAGAAAGGAGATATGCCGCAGCTGGCGCGCGTCGCCGGTCACCACCGCGCGCTTGCAGCGCTGGAAGGCCGGTAGCGCCGAGGCGATGTCGCACTGGGTCGCCTCGTCCATCACCATCACGTCGAACAACCCGGCGCGCAACGGCAGCAGGCGGTGCAGCTCGTCCAGCGTCACCACCCAGATCGGGAACGCGGCCAGCAGGCGCGCCGGATCGATGCCCTCGAACAGCGCCAGCTGGCGCTGCGAATTGCGCGCACGGATGGCCTGGTTGTAGCGCACGAACAGGCTGCGGTCGGTCATCAGCAGACGCTTGAGTGCCAGGCTGTGATGGCTGTTGAGGTGCTCGCGGCTGAGCTGCTGGCGGCGCTGCTGGCATTCACGCAGCTCGTCCAGCAACGCCCAGGGACGCACGCTGCTGCCGACCCGCCTGCGTACCCAGGGCACCTGCAGCCACCGGCGCCAGAAAGCCAGGCTGCCGCGCTCGGCGCGCAGCAGCAGACGGCTCCAGCGCACGGCCTGCTCGCAGCGGGCCACGAAGTCGCCGGAAAGGCGGCGCTCGGCCTGGGTCAGCACCTCCAGCTCACTGCGCTGGCGCGCCTCGAGCTGGTCGCTGACATCGGAAATCTCGCCCTGCAGCATGCGCTGCAGGCGGTCGCGCAAGGCCTGGCGCAGGCTCTGCCCATCGCCCTCCAGGATACCCTCGCGCAGGCCGAAGTCTTCACGCAGCTTCTGCGCGATGACCCGCACGGCCTGGGCGCTGCGGCTGACCAGCAGCACGCTCTCGCCCTGCAGGTAACGATCCAGCGCCAGCGCCGCCAGGCTGTAGCTCTTGCCGGTGCCGGGCGGACCGGATATCTGGCTCAGGCAATGGCGCGCGGCATTGTCCAGCGCGCGGCATTGCGCCAGGCTGAGCTGGGCCGGCAGGCGCTGCGGCGTGCTCGCGACCACGGACAACGGCGCGTCCGACGCCTCGCCGAGCAGTTGCAACAGGGCCGGCGACAGCTGCTGCGCCTCCTGCAGCAACTGCAGCTCATGGGCGATGCCACGGCTGCCACTGCCACGCGGCACCAGGGCGACGAAGGCGCCCGCCTGCAGCGACAGGCTGCGCCGGCGCTGGGCCTTGCCCAGCGCCTCGCCGTCGACCAGCCGGGGAAAGCCCGCCGCCTCGCTGACCTCACGCACCTGCGTATGGCGCGCCACCCAGGCGAGCAACTGACCCAGTGCCGAGGCGTCCAGCACCCCGCTGGGCAACGGCAGGCCGTCCAGGCTGTCCGCGCCACTTTCGTCGAACAGGCTGCGCAGCAGACGCCAGTTGCCACGCACCTGCTGCGGATCGATGACCAGCAACTGGGCCTGGCCATCGGCAGTCGGCTGCAGGCTGGCCTCGTAATACATCAGGGGGCCGCAGATGGCCCGCGATGCGCCGCCGTCCAGCTGCTGGCGACCACAGATCGGCAGCACGCCGTAGATCAGTTGCAGCTCACGCTGGTACAGCGTCTGCGCCTCGGCCAGCTCCCGGCCCAGCTCGGCCGACAGCGGCAGCAGCGGCACACCGCCGCTGGCCAGTTCCTCGTCCCCGTCGAGCCAGGCCCAGCGCTTGCCGGGCAGCCGGGCAACGTTGTCCAGGTCCAGGTCGCGGCTGTCGGCCAGGTAGCAGCTGCGGTAGAAACCGAGAAGCCGTTGGGCGTGAGGCTGAGTCATCAGTTGTCTGCGTAACGCGTCCAGAGCATCTCGAACTCGCGGCTGTAGGCCGCCACCAGTTGCGGATGGTCGATCACCAGCAGATTTTCCTCGTTGCTGGTACTGGCGCTGCGGGTCCAGTTGAAACTGCCGTTGAGCAGCAGGCGACCGTCGAACAGGGCGAACTTGTGGTGCATGTGGAAGGGACCGGCATCGATGCGCAGCGGCACGCCCTTGTCACGCAGGCGCTGGATGTCGCTGCCGGCATCGAACTGCTTTTCGTTGTCGCTGATCACCCGCACCGCGATGCCGCGCTCATGGCAGGCGAGCACCTCTTCGCTGAGCTGATCGTCGGAGATGGTGTAGACGCAGATCTCCACGCTCTTGCGCGCCTGGCGGCAGAGGTCGCGGATCTTGCGCCGGCAGCTCTCGCCCGGACTGAAGTGCGCCGTAGCATGCTCCACGCGCGGAGCGCTGCCGACGCTGTCGAGGGTCTTGATCACCTGCTCCAGCCACTTCAGCACCGGCTCGACATTGGTCGGCTCGCGCATCAGCTCACGGGCCAGGGCGAAGGCGCGGTTGCGCATGAAGCGCACCTGGTCGCTGCTCAGCTCGCTGCCCAGCTGGCGCAGTTCGTCGCGCTCCTCGTTGCTCAGACGCAGGTCGGCGAGGCTGTCACGCAGTTGCTGATCGAGATGGTTGAAGTCCATGCAAAGTCCTTTTCATCGAGTGAGACGGCGGCGGCTCAGGGCGGCGTAACACACACCGCAGAACGCTCCCGCCAGGTGATATTCGAAAGAAACGCCGGCACGCGGCAACAAGCCGAAGAACCAGCCGCCATAGAGAAAGAACACCAGCACCGCCAGCAGCAGGTCGAGCAGGCTGCGCTCGAACCAGGCGCGCGCCAGCAACAGGCCCCAGAAACCGAACAGCCAGCCACTGGCACCGATGTGCAGGCCGGTACGGCCGAACACCCAGACCAGCAGGCCGCTGCCGATGATGATGAAGGCGCTGGAGAACAGGAAGTCGCGCCGTGAGCGCAACAGCACCAGGCTGCCCAGCACCAGCAAACCGCTGAGGTTGCTGAGCAGGTGCGCCCAGCTGCCGTGCAGCCAGGGCGCGAAGAGAATGCCCGGCAATGCCTCGACATGCCGGGGCACCAGGCCCCAGACGTTCAGGGCGCCGCCAAGGGCGCTGTTGGCCAGTTGCAGCAGCAGCATCGCACCACTGATCAGCAGCAGCGGACGCAGCTCAACCAGCCAGCCTCGCCTCACGGCGCCTCGTCATCCGCGGCGTCGCTGCGCTGCTCGTGTCCGAGCAGCGTGCCGAGGTCGCGCAGTTGGGTGGATATTTCCAGCATGCGGTTGTGCGTGCGCAAATCGATGTCGATCTTCTTGTCCATCGCCTTGATCAGCGGCAGGAAGCTGTTTTCCAGGCTGTCGGCCAGGTTCTCAAGCAATTTTTGCGTGCCCGGCTGCGCAGGTGCAACCACTTCCACCTGTGGCCGCAGCTTGCCGAGGTTGTCCAACCCCGCCAGCAGCTGCTCCCAGGGCACGCTGGGCGCCTCGGCCGCCGGCTTGCCGGCACCCAGGCCACGCACGCTTTCCACCAGGTCGTTGAGCTGCGCCACCACGCGGCCACCGACATCGCTGTCGCTGCCGCCCATGGCCTTGTTGCGCATGAAGTCGCGCTTGATCTGCGCCCAGCGCTCGGCCTGCTCGGGCGTCTGATTGCCACGCAGCTCGGCGAGCTTGAGCAGGTTCTCTTCGGCACCGGTGGTGAGCAGTTGCGACTCGCCCTGGTAGTGGTCGGCGATCAGCTGCAGCAGCTCGCCATCGTTCATCACCGAGCTGATCTTCTCCGCCATCTTGTTCATGTTGCGGTAGCTGCCCTGCAGCTTGAACGGCGGCTCGGTACGGTACTGGTCGGCCTGCGCGGCGCTGACGATGTACTGCTGGTTGACCCGGCCGACCACGTCGCGCACCTGCATCAGGCGTTGCAGGGTCGAGGAAATCTCGTTGATCTCGGCGGCGCTGTAGGTGTGGCTCAGTTCATTGGCGGAGAACGGCTTGCCCTCGGCCTTGGCGACGAAACGGTAGACGTCGGCCATGTCGCGGGTGGCCAGCGGCGCCAGCACCGGGTTGGAGGTCAGGCTGTTCTCGATGTAGGACAGCGCGAAGGCCTCCTGCATGCCGCCCAGGGTGTCGCCCAGGTTGTAGATGTCGGCACGGTTGGCGAGCATGTCCGGAATCTTGAAGACTTCGCCGGACTCGGTGTAGGGGTTGCCGCTCATCACCACGCAGAACTTCTTGCCGCGCATGTCGTAGGTCTTGGTCTTGCCCTTCCACACGCCCTCGATGCGCCGGGTGCCGTCGCACAGCGAGATGAACTTCTGCAGGAACTCGGGGTGGGTGTGCTGGATGTCGTCGACGTAGAGCATGACGTTGTTGCCCATCTCCAGCGCCAGGTTGAGCTTTTCCAGCTCCTGGCGCGAGGTGGCGTCCGGCGCCTGCGCCGGATCGATGGAGCGCACCTCGTGGCCCAGCGCCGGGCCATTGACCTTCATGAAGATCAGACCCAGGCGGTGCGCCACGTACTCCATCAAGGTGGTCTTGCCGTAACCCGGCGGCGAGATGAGCATCAGCAGGCCCATCAGGTCGGTCCGCTTGTTCTCGCCGGCGGTGCCCATCTGCTTGGCCAGGTTGTCGCCGATGAAGCCCAGGTAGACGTCGTTGATCAGCTTGTTGCGCACGAACGACGACAGCGGCCGCGGCTTGAACTCGGCCAGGCGCAGCGCCTCGCGCTCGCGGTTGATGACCTCCTGACGCAGCGTCTGGTAACGCTGCAGCTGCGGCACGAAGTGCTCCAGATGCTGTTGCAGGCGGGCGAAGTAATCGTCGATGGCCAGCACCAGGGTCGCATCCTGCAGACGCGGATGGTCACCGAGCAGGCCGCTGACGCTGAAGCGCAGGTCGACCTCGGTGAAGCGCCGGGGGAAGTCGTCATCGAGCAGGCTGATGGCGATCGCCTCGGGCACGTAGTCGAGCAGCTCGCGCAGGGCCTCGTCCTGCGCACACAGGCCATCGAGCCAGGTCTGCACCAGCGACCAGCGCTGCTGCGGGCGGCCGCGCAGGTTGTCGAGGGCCGCGCGGTAGTCGTCCCACACGTGGCTGGCCTGCATGCGCTGCTGCAGGGTGTCGAGCAGCTGGCGGGCGTATTTGCTGAAGGTGAACTCGATGGGCTTGGCCGCCAGTTCCTCGATCAGATAGGCCGCAGCCTGCTGACGCTGCGCGGCATCGACCGGCAGCGGATGCTGAGCGAGAAAGCGCTGCATCGCCGCATCGATTTCGTCCTGCAGGCGGCGGACACCATCGCTGCTGCCGAACAGCTGACGCAGGTGCAGGCTGCTGCGTGCACGCTCCGGCCACAGTTCGGCCTCGATGTCCGCCCCCCAGCGGTTCCAGAACAGCGCGGCGAACCCGCGCGCGGTGGGCGCGAAGCGCAGCAGGCCGGCGCTTTCGCGCAGCGGCAGCAGCTGGCTGAGGATCAGCGCCGCATCATGGTCATGGATGCCCTTCTCGTAGGCATCCTTGTAGCGCGGGGCGGCGAAGTCGCGGATCACCCGGGTCAGGCTCTGCGGCTGCGCCAGGTGAGTCTTGAGCAGGTCCAGGCTTAGCCCTTCACGGCCAGCCACGGCGGCGTCGAGCACCAGCCCGGCGAGGTATTCGGCGCGGTACAGCGACGGCGACTCGGACTCCAGCGACACCTGCCAGTAGTCACGCAGGCCTTCCAGTGTCTCGTCGCGCAGCGGCTCGAGAAAATCGGTGCCGGTCAGATGCAGGTACAGGCCATCGCCACGCGGCATCAGGGTCAGGTCGAGTTCCTGGGTGTTGACGCTGAAACGGTGGCGCGGGCCGAGCTTGATAACGTTGCCGCCCTCTTCGAACAGCTCGCTCTTGTCGCGCAGGGCACGCACGGCCTGGTCGCGGGCGCCCTTGAGGCGCGCCTCGACGTCATCGGCCTTGACGCTGTCCTTGAGCTCGCGCAGGCGCTCGGCCATCTCGCGCAGCTTGAGAATCAGCGGGTCGGCAGCGAAGAAGGCGTTGAGCTCCTCCATCTGGGTCAGGCGCGCGGTGCGCCGGCCCAGGCTGTCGAGGATGCGCTGGGCGGCGTCGAGCACGCCCTGGGCACGGCGCTGACGGTCGTCGAGCAGGCTCTGCTTGTGCGACTCGAAGGTTTCCAGCAGTTCTTCGCGCTTGCCCAGGATGTCGCTGAGGAATTCCTCGTGATCACCGAACTGGCTTTCCAGCTCTTCCAGCTGCACCAGCAGGCGGGACAGCTGCTCGTCGCACTTCTCCGGGTCCTGCGACAGCGCCAGGGCGTTGGTGATGCCCTGGCTGAACAGTTTGAACTGGGCGCCGAACTGCGCCACGGTCTCGGCCGAGCCCAGCCCCTTGCGCCGCTGTTCGGCGCGCGCCTTGGCCTGGTTGAGGTGGGCATAGACCTCGGAAATCGACTCGACGATGCGGGTGCGCTGGGTGGCATCGTCGATCTTCAGCGACGCCATCAGGCTCGACAGCATGTCCAGGTTGCCGGCCATGGCCTGCATCTCGACCAGCGGCTCGTTCAGCTGGGTGACGCTCTCGGCCTTCTGCGCCTGGCCATCGAGTTCACCCAGGCGCTGCACATAGGGTTGCAGGGCCGCGTCGCTGGCGAGGAAGTTCGAAGTGGCCGCCGCCACACGCTCCTGCGCTTCGAGCAACTCGGCTTCCATGGCGTCGATGCGCGCCACGTCGATGTAGCGGTAGTCACGGATGGTCAGCAGCTGGCCGCGCTGCGCGGTGATGGCATTCAGCGCCTCGACGAAATGCTGCACCTCGTCCCAGCTGTCGACCAGCAGGCCGGCGAGCAGGCTCTTCTGCCGCGTCTCGGCCTCGGTCATGGCACGGGCCGATTGCTGGCGAATGCTCTCGACCTTCTCGAACTCGTCGAGCACCAGCTCGGAGGTGGCAGCCACCTCGCGCAGCAGCGGCGCCAGTTCGGCGCACTGGGCGTCACCCAGCCAGTGGTAGACGTCGAACAGGCGACGGGTGTTCTGGCACAGCTGGGTGTAGCGCGCCACCGACACTTCGCGGCTGTCGATCTCGCGGCTCAGGTTGAGCAGGTCGGACACGCCGCGCACCAGCTCGGCATTGCCGATACGACCGAAGAAGCCGCTGCGCGCCGGCTGGCGAGCCGCGTAATCGTCGCTCTCGAACGGCGTCTGCCAGATCTGCATCGGATGGATGCGGGTCGGCTCGCTGCCCTCGGCGGAGAAGATCACCATGCGCCCGTCCTCCAGGCGCGCGTAGCCGTGGCCGAAGATCGGGTTGTGCAGCTGACGCTTGATCATGTTGTAGGTGAACAGCGCCGAACGACCTTCCTCCGGGTGGTAGAAGATGTACTGCACGTCCTCGCCGTTGGGCGAGCGGACCGAGCGCTTGAAGCGCATGCCGTCCATGGGCTGTTCGAAGGTCTTGTACTCGCCGCTCTGCAGGTAGTAGCCGCCGGGGAAGATGATGCCGTGATCTTCCGGCAGCTGTACGCAGGCCAGGCCGATGGCGTCGATGCGCTCGACCTGGTTGGTCAGGCTGTTGAACACCAGGTAGCGCCACTGCTCCTCGCGGTAAGGCAGCACCTTGAGCAGGATCAGGCTGCCCAGGCGGGCGTATTCGATCTGCGCGTCGTCGAGCGACTGGGTCTTGTCCACCACGGCTTCGCGGTAGATGCCCAGGCCGTCCTGGGTGTTGTTCTCGACCTTGATCGTGAGGTCGCCACCGACGGTTTCGACGAACACCGTGTCGAGGATGTTCATGTGCGGATGGCGGCCGGTGACCGCCATCTCGCGGGACGTCTTCTGCCATTCGAAATCGAACGGCGCCGGCAGGGCGATATCACGCTCGCCACGGTTATCGATGTAGCGAACTTCCTTGCCGTCGGTGGAGATCGACCAGCGGAACACACGGATGTCGCTGACCCGTTCGCCGATCTGGAAGCTCGCCAGCAGCTTGCCATCGCGAATCGCCAGTTGCAGCAGACGGGTGTTCTTGTAATAGGTGTACAGCTCGTTGAAGTCGGCAACGAAGCTGGCCTGCGCCAGGAAGGAACCCTCCAGGGACACCGGCTCGGCATCGAAGCCTTCCGCGCCCTGCACCAGCCGGTAGAGGGAGAACACGTCGGAGATCGTGGTTTCCTTCTTCAGGCCGAGGAACACGTTGTAGCCGAACAGCAGGCACTCGCCGACCTGGACGATATCGCGGGCGATGCAGTTGTTCTCGGTGCGGATGCGGACCCGGCCGATGGCCTCCATCGCACTGCTGCCGAACTCGGCCAGGCGCTGGCCATTGAGCGCCTCGGTCAACCCGCGCAGGCGCTGCCCCTGCTCCTGCAGGCGCTTGTGCAGCACCTCGTAGGCGCCGCCCTCGGCGACGGCCTTGTCCAATACGTCCTGTGTCTGTACGTCCGACATCGTGTTCTTCCTGGATATGCGGCATCGAGCAGCCTCACCCGCGCAGTGCGCTGAGGCTGCTGAGAAATGCGTAGTGCGCCGGTGAGGGCCACACTGCGGGTGGGCAAGCCTCCCGGTGGGTTACGCGCCGATCTTCTGCTCGACGATGGCGATCTTGTCGCGCAGCGCCGCGTCGATTTCCTCGGGGCGTACCTGGGCGATGATCTTGCGCAGCACCCGTACTTCGTTGTCGTCGATCACGCCATCGCGCTCGGCGATCTCCAGCAGACTCTTGAGCTCCTGCGCATCCAGGCGGCCGTCGTTACTGAAGCACTGGATCGAGCGAAAGGTCATCTCCAGATAGTCTCTTGATTCTGACATTGCGTAGTCCCTGATTGGTCGAACGATAGGGCCGCGGGATGGCTGGAGCCGCGAAAATCGCCGCTCAAGCACCTCCCACCGGACCTAGCAATGAATGGATGGTCGGCAGGGTGGACAACGCTTTCTGTCCACCTTTGGCGATGCAAGCGGTGGACATGCTGCGCGTCGCCCACCCTGCTATCAGGCCTGCTCCGAACCAGCGCTCGGGGCGACGACCGGCGCGGCGGATGCGGCCTTGCCGGCCAGCAGGCGGGAAATCACGTCCTGCACCACCGGGCTCTTGCCGACCACGCCTTCGATGGCCTTGCCCACCGACAGCGACTTGGCGAAGGAGTTGAAGAAGTCGCCCTCGCCGCCGACGATCTCGATCTTCGCCTTGGCCATGGCTGCGGCCAGCACTTCGGCCTGGTCCTTGGCGATGTCCTTGTTGGCGTCGATGGCGGCCATGGCCTCTTCGAAGCTCTTCTCCAGTTGCATGCGGAACTCTTCGTGAGCGCGTGCCGCGTCGCTGAGCGAATCCAGCGCACCGAACTTCTTGCCCAGACCTTCGGCTTCGGCGCTGAGGCGCTCCAGCAGGATCGCGGCTTCGGCCGAACCCTGTTCCTTGGTCGCCTTGGCCTTGGCCAGACCCAGTTGCTCCTCGCCGCGTGCCTGGGCGGAGAGTTTCTCCTCCAGCACCTTGGCTTCGGCCAGACCGTCCTTCTCCTTCGCCGAGGCTTGTGCTTCCAGCACACGGGCTTCGGCCAGACCTTTTTCCTGCTCACCCTTGGCATCGGCGATCAGGCGCTCAGCCTGCACGCGAGCCTCGGCCAGGCCTTCCTTCTCTTTCGCGGCGGCGGTGACTTCGCGCACCTTGGCATCGGCCAGGCCGGGCGCGGCACGCTCGGCTTCGATCCCTTCGGCCAGTTTCTTCTTGGCCTCGGCGCTCTTGGAGGCCGCTTCCAGTTCGGCCTGGGCCAGGGTGTTGATCTCGACCGCCTTGTGCTTGGAACGCGCCTCGTCGGCTTCGGCCTGCTTGACCTGACGCACCAGCTCCTGCTCGGCCTCGGCCTGGGCATTGAGTACGGTGACCTGCTTGAGGCGCTCGGCCTCGGACACTTCGCGCACTTCCTTGATGCGTTCTTCTTCCTGGGCCACGGTCTTCTCGACCGCCACGCGCTCGCGGATCACGCCGGCGATGTTCTTGCGCTCTTCTTCCAGCGCCTTTTCCTTCTCGATGCGCTGCAGTTCGACTTCGCGCTCGCGGGCCACCACTTCCAGGTCCTTGGCACGGGTGACTTTCTCCACCTCGATGACCACGGCACGCTGGCGGTTCTGCTGCGCCACTTCCACTTCGCGCTGATGGTTCTCGGCGCGGATGTCCAGCTCCTGCTGGGTCTGGATGCGCGCCTGCTCGGCCTTCAGGCGCTCTTCTTCACGGACCTTGAGGGTCTCGGCTTCCTCACGGGCGCGGATGGTTTCGATCTCGCGCTTCTGCCGCGCCTCGGCATCGGCCTGCTGACGCTCGAGCGACAGGGTCGCTTCGCGGGTTTCGACGTTCTTTTTCTTGATCGCCAGTTCTTCGTTGCGCTCGAGCTCGTTGGTGATGACGTTCTGCGCAGCGGTCAGCTCGGTGATCTTGCGGATACCCTCGGCGTCGAGGATGTTGCTCGGGTCCAGCGACACCTTGGAGGTCTGCTCCAGGTAGTCGATGGCCACGTCTTCCAGCACGTAACCGTTGAGGTCGTTGCCGATCACCTCGACGATGCGGTCGCGGAAATCCTGGCGGTTCTCGAACAGCTGGACGAAGTCGAACTGCTTGCCGACGGTCTTCAGTGCCTCGGAGAACTTGGCATTGAACAGCTCGTTGACCGCGCCACGATCGGAGGCACGGTCGACACCGATGGCCTTGGCCACCTTGAGCACGTCTTCCTGGGTCTCGTTGACGCGCAGGTAGAAAGCCACGGTGATGTCGGCACGCAGGTTGTCACGGCAGATCAGACCGTCCTTGGCGCGACGGTCCACTTCCAGGGTGATCAGGGAGATCTTCATGAACTCCTTGAGGTGGATCACCGGGTACACCAGGGAACCGGTGAAGTGCACCTTGGGCGTCGAGCTCATGTCGTTGACGATCAGCGCGGTGCCCTGCGGAACCTTGATGTAGAACGCCTTGAACAGCGCGATCAGGGCGATCACGAAGAGAACGACCAGCCCCGCCCCGACGATGAAGGGAATGAGGTTTTCCATTACAGCTGTACTCCTTTGCTAATTGTGCAGACAGGTTCGGCGATGCCCTACCCTGCCAGCCCTGTGTGACGTACGGATTGTCGGCAGACGCTATACGCCTCGAAACTCTTCTTCGGTGATGACCCGGTAGGCATGTTCGGCAGCCAGGTACTCCAGCAGCACCACGCGGTCGCCGCGCTTGAAGCCCAGTGCCTCGTCGGCGCGCACACGCAGGATCAGCCCCGCGCCGCCGTCTTCCAGCACCGCCTCGCCGTGGCGCTCGGTGACCTTGCCGCTGCGGACCACCGCCACCTGACCCAGCACCGACTTGCTGCTGATCGCCTCGACTTTCTGGAACAGCGGGCGCAGCGGCCGGCAGATGGCCGCGCAGAGCGGCGCCGCCAGGAGGAAGGAGGCGACGATCACCACCAGGCCGAGCGGGTAGCGCAGGATGCCCAGCGGCAGGTGACGCAGCAGCCACAGTTCGATGAAGTAGCAGGCGAACCAGGCGAAGAAGAACAGCAGGGTCAGCACCAGCGTGGCCGGTACGCCGTCGAGCTTGAGCTTGTACAGCAGCCCCGCCAGGCCTTCGGTCTGTGCGCCGCCCTCCATCACCGAGTCGGCCTCGATGTCGAGCAGGTCGATATCGAGCAGGCCGGCCGCGACCACCAGCCAATAGATGACCGCCACGCACAGCAGGAAGCTGTAGATGGCAGTGGGAAACGACAGCGCGGTCTGCAGGAAGAGTTCCATGGTTTTCCTTGTCCTGAATCCATACGGCAGGGACGATCACTCGCCCCTGCCGGTTCATGCAGCCTCGATCAGGCCTTGGACTTGTCCTTCAGGCGCGCCAGCACGCTGTCGGCACTGGCGCTGTCCGCCTTGATGCCCGCAGCTCGCAGCTTGGCTTCCAGCGAGTCGTCCGGCGCGCTGGTGGCGGCGAGCTCCGCCGAGGCTTCCATCTTCGCGCCACGCTCGGCCTGCTTCTGCTTGATGCGCTCGAGCGACTCGACCGCCGTCTGCAGCTTGGCCTGGGAACCGCCGTAGCGCTGGGCCACGGCCATCTGCGCCTTCTGCACGCTTTCGGTGGCCTTGACCGTATCCACCTGCTGCTTGAGGCGCTTGATGTTGCCCTCGGCCTGACTCACGGCCTTGCGCAGTTGCGCGACGCTGGCGGCGAAGCCTTCGGCCTGCTCGCGCTCGCTGGCCTGTTCGACCTCCAGGTTGGCGATCTTCTCGGCCACTTCCTTGGCCAGGGTCTCGTTGCCCGCTTCCAGCGCCTTGAGAGCGTACTGCTCGTACTCGGCGATGCTGGTTGCGCTCTTGCTCACCTTGTCGCTGGCCAACTTGTGCTTGGCCATGATCTCGGCGAGGGCTTCCTTGGACTTGCGCAGCTCGCTGTCGGCGTCGCGGATTTCCTGGTCGAGAATACGCAGGGCCTGGCTATCGACCACGGCCTCGCCCATCTCGTTGGCGCCGCCACGCAGCGCGGTCAGCATTTTGCTCCAGACGTTCATGGATTCTCTCCTCTCAGGCGCCGGTCTTGAGGAAGCCTTCGTAGGCTTCGGTGGCCTTGATCACGTTGTCCGCCAGCAGCTCGATCTCGAACACCACATCGGACAGCGTGGAGTAGGAGCTCAGTGCGCCGAACATGGTGTAGCAGTCGCGCCCGTCGACCATCTTCTCCAGGCCGATGGACGACAGCGGGAACAGCTTGTGGGTGCGCAGCACTTCCTCGTTGAAAGCAGCGCCGTCCTTCACGTCCGCCGCTGGCCAGAGCAGCGCCTCGACGATGATCTGCTCGCCGAACACGGCAACGAACAGCGGCAGGTCGCCATATTCGCGCATGGTGATGTGCAGACTGGCGTCGGCGCCCTGAATCAGCTCGATGCCGGCCTGCCCGCTCTGGAACAACTCCGTTGCCGCCAGCGCTTCATGCAGCGCCTTGGCGGTCCAAACCTGAGGCATGCTCATATCCTCCTCCTTCTCCATCGGAACCAGCATCGACTGCGGCTGGCGTAGTTTGCGCTCGAACGCAACCAGCAGCGGTGCGTGCTCGGGCAAGATCCAGACTTCCTTCTTCACCAGCCCCTGCTCGCGCAGGCGCTGACGATAAAGACGCTGGTAATGGGCTGATGATTTGCTTTCCATGAACAACAGCCTAGACCCTTACATGTGAGTCGTAAAGTGATTACATGTGATAAATGTGATGCCGTTCGTCAGGCGAGCGCGCAGGCGTCATCCTCGGCACGAAACGAGCCGATCAGCAGACGGGAACGAAAAGAAAAGAGGCAGGGGCCAGGGCTCATCCATGATCGGGCTAGAACGCATCCATTCGCGACGTGTCGAATTAAACCTCAGCCACACGCAGGGCGCACGGAAAAAAGCGCTAACCCGGTCGCAGTTATGACCCCAACCGACCAACACAGGAGAGCGGCAGCAGCATGAACGAACTGCCACCCGCTGTACGCCAGCTGCTGCATGCCGAGCAGCGCCAGGCCGCCATCGACCTGCTCAGCGAATACCTGGCGGCCGACCAGAAAGAGGCCGAACGCCGCATCGACCAGTATCTGGAGGACAACCCTCCCGTCCACCTGCGCGGCGCGGCCATCCTCCGCGCCAGCCGCCTCAATGCTCTGATCTGGCTGACGCTGATCACCCTGACGGCGCTGCTGGTGCTGATCTTCAGCCTCTGAGCCAGGCCCAAACGAAACCGGCGCCACTGGGGCGCCGGTTGCATGCTGACGGACGACTCAGAGCGGCTTGCCGCGATTGCCATGCGCCGCGACGAACTGCTGCACGACCTTCAGGTCGTTGGCCAGCACGGTGCAACGCTCATCGCGCTGGAACAGGTCGGCCAGGTGCGCCGGCAACGCCGGAACCGCATCGATACCAGCCTTCTCCACCGCCTCGGGGAACTTGACCGGGTGCGCGGTACCCAGCACCACCATCGGCGTGGCCAGGCTGCGACGGCATTCACGCGCTGCGCGCACGCCGATGGCCGTGTGCGGGTCGAGCAGCTCGCCGCACTCCTTGTACACCTCGGTGATGGTTTCACAGGTCTGCTCGTCATTCACCGCCAGCGAGTCGAACAGCTTGCGCGCCTCGACCCAGCGATCTTCCTCGACACTGAAGCCGCCACCCTGCTTGAAGCTGTCCATCAGACCGGCGATGGCGGCGCCATTGCGACCGTGCAGGTCGAACAGCAGCCGCTCGAAGTTGGACGAGACCATGATGTCCATCGACGGCGACAGGGTCGGATGCAGGGTTTCCTTGACGTACTGATTGCCGCTCATGAAGCGGTGCAGGATGTCGTTGCGGTTGGTGGCGACGATCAGCTGACTGACCGGCAGGCCCATGTTGCGCGCCAGGTAACCGGCGAAGATGTCGCCGAAGTTGCCGGTCGGCACCGAGAAGGCCACCGAACGCGCCGGCGCGCCGAGCTGCAGCGCGGCATGGAAGTAGTAGACGATCTGGGCCATGATCCGCGCCCAGTTGATCGAGTTGACCGCCACCAGACGGGTGCCCTTGAGGAAGCCCTGGTCGGCGAAGCTGGCCTTGACCATCTCCTGGCAGTCGTCGAAATTGCCTTCGATGGCGATGTTGTGGATGTTCTCGCCAAGGATGGTGGTCATCTGCCGACGCTGCACTTCGGACACCCGGTTGTGCGGGTGCATGATGAAGATGTCGACATTGTCGCAGGCCTTGCAGCCTTCGATGGCGGCGGAACCGGTATCACCACTGGTCGCCCCCATGATCACCACGCGCTCGCCACGCTTGGCCAGCACGTGGTCGAGCAGGCGACCGAGCAGTTGCAGGGCGAAGTCCTTGAACGCCAGGGTCGGACCGTGGAACAGCTCCATGACCCACTCGTTGCCGTTCAGCTGGCGCAGCGGCGCCACGGCGTTGTGCGCGAAGACACCATAGGTCTCTTCGAGGATCTTCTTGAAGTCGGCATCGGCGATGGAACCCGCCACGAACGGGCGCATCACGCGGAACGCCAGCTCGTGGTACGGCAAGCCCGCCCAGGAGGCGATTTCCTCTACGGTGAAGCGCGGCAGGTTCTCCGGCACGTAGAGGCCACCATCACTGGCCAGGCCGGCCAGCAGCACGTCTTCGAAATTCAGGGCCGGCGCCTGGCCGCGAGTACTGATATAGCGCATGGGATAGACCTTCGTTTGCTGCACCCGCGGGCCCGCAGCCCGCAGGTGGACACGGAATTAGTTGAGCTGCTCGACACGCAGGCGCATGACCGGCGACGTCACGCCGTCCAGCGCTTCCATGGCGGCAATGGCGTCGATGATGCGCGCCTCGATCACACGGTGAGTCACCAGGATCATCGGCACTAGGCCGTCCTGCTCCTCGGCTTCCTTCTGCATGATCGACTCGATGTTGATGCCACGCTCGGAGAGGATGCTCGCCACCTGCGCCAGCACACCCGGGTGATCCTTGGCCTGGATACGCAGGTAGTAGGCGCTCTCGCACTGCTCGATGGGCAGGATCGGGTGATCGGACAGCGAGTCAGGCTGGAACGCCAGGTGCGGCACGCGATTCGTCGGGTCGGTGGTCAGGGCACGCACCACGTCCACCAGGTCCGCCACCACCGCCGAGGCGGTCGGCTCCATGCCTGCGCCGGCACCGTAATACAGGGTGCTGCCGACGGCATCGCCATTGACCATCACCGCGTTCATCACGCCGTTGACGTTGGCGATCAGGCGGTCCGCCGGGATCAGCGTCGGGTGCACGCGCAGCTCGATGCCGGCCTCGGTGCGACGGGCGACACCCAGGTGCTTGATGCGATAGCCCAGTGCCTCGGCATAGTTCACGTCGGCAGTGGTCAGCCGGGTGATGCCTTCGGTGTAGGCCTTGTCGAACTGCAGCGGCACGCCGAAGGCGATGGAGGCCAGGATGGTCAGCTTGTGCGCGGCGTCGATACCTTCGACGTCGAAGGTCGGATCGGCCTCGGCATAACCCAGCGCCTGCGCTTCCTTGAGCACGTCCTCGAAGGCACGCCCCTTCTCACGCATCTCGGTGAGGATGAAGTTGCCGGTGCCGTTGATGATGCCGGCCAGCCAGTTGATGCGGTTGGCCGCCAGGCCTTCACGAATCGCCTTGATCACCGGAATGCCACCGGCAACCGCCGCCTCGAACGCGACGATCACGCCCTTCTCGCGGGCACGGGCGAAGATCTCGTTGCCGTGTACGGCGATCAGCGCCTTGTTCGCGGTGACCACGTGCTTGCCGTTGTCGATGGCCTTGAGCACCAGCTCGCGGGCCAGGGTGTAGCCGCCGATCAGCTCGACGACCACATCGATGTCCGGGTTGTTGACCAGCTCGAAGACGTCACGGGTGATCTGGATACCGGTCGTGTCGTACTGCGGCTTGGGCGAACGAATGGCGATCTGGGCAATCTCGATGCCGCGACCGGCACGCCGGGTAATTTCCTCGGCGTTGCGCTTGAGTACATTCAGAGTACCGCCACCTACGGTCCCCAGCCCACAGATACCCACTTTGACCGGCTTCACGCTCTATATCCCCATCAGCACTGCATAAAACGGCCGGAGCAAGCCCCGGCCGCCGAAAAGAGCCGCACATTACGAAGCGGCTGTTTGTTAGTCAATCCGCACTCAATCGTTCGACTCCAGGGCGATCCTGGCCAGCTGCGGCGCCGGCTGGTAACCCGGAATCATCTTGCCGTTGGCAAGCACGATGGCCGGCGTACCGTTGACACCGATCATCTGGCCCAACTGATACTGCTTGGCCACCGGGTTGTCGCAGTCCGCCTCCGGCACCGCCTGGCGAGTCTTGGCCAGGTTCATCGCCGCCTGGCGATCCTTGCTGCACCAGACGCTGGCCAGTTCCTTGGCTGCCGGGCTGTTCAGGCCCTGGCGCGGGAAGGCCACGTAGCGCACTTCGACGCCCAGGCGATTGAGCTCCGGCACTTCGCTGTGCAGCTTCTGGCAGTAGCCACAATCGGTGTCGGTGAACACGGTGATATGGGTTTTCGGCGCCTTGGGCGCGAACACCACCATTTCCTTGGCCGGAATGGCATTGATCTGCTTGGCCACCGCACGGCTCTCTTCGATCTCGGTGAGGTTGACCGCCTTGCCATCCTTGACCTGGAACAGATAGCCCTGGATCAGGAACTGGCCGTCCGCACTGGTGTAGAGCTGCCGCCCACCCTCCAGCTGAACCTGATAGATGCCCGACATCGGGCTCTCGGCAATGGCTTCGATCGGCAAGTTGGCGTCGAGCGACTGCAGCGCCTGACGAATGGCCTGGTCAGGTTCTGCAGCCATCGAGACGCCAGCGCCCAGCATGAGCGCCAGGGCAGCGGAAATACGGGTCAGGGACATGAACACTCCTGTCGAACGACGGACCGGTGAAAATCGCAACAGCCTACCACAGATGGCGTCGCAGACAGCCGAACAGCTAACAGACGGCGCACGCACCAGCAGCACACGGGCATTTTACGCGCGCACCCTCCACCCCTCTTCGCTCTTTATTCCTGCGCAACATATCCATATAGCGAAATACTCGATAAATTTATCTTGCGCACAAATCATTAGCGCAATACAGTTCGCTCCATGGAAACGGTTAGCGCACAAATCATTAGCGAACCGATCCATCCAGCCCCAACCCAAGAGGATTACCGCCATGACCATCGAAAACGTTCTCTACCGTGCAACCGCCGAAGCCTTTGGTGGCCGTGAAGGCCGCGCCGTCTCCTCCGACGGCATCCTGGACATCGCCCTGACCACCCCGAAGGAACTCGGCGGCGCAGGCGGCAACGGCACCAACCCCGAGCAACTGTTCGCAGCCGGCTATTCCGCCTGCTTCCTCGGCGCGCTGAAGTTCGTCGCGGCCCGCGACAAGCTGAGCATCCCGGCTGACACCTTCATCGAAGGCACCGTAGGCATCGGCGCCATCCCCACCGGCTTCGGCATCGAGGTCGAGCTGCGGATCAGCCTGCCCGGCCTCGCCCCTGAAGCGGCACAGACCCTGGTGGATCGCGCGCACATCGTCTGCCCGTACTCCAACGCCACCCGCGGCAACATCGACGTCACCCTGACCATCGTCTGACAGACAGCAGCCAGCGCTCGCGGCCAGGACCCGAGCGCTGCCCGAGAGGAGAAGCAGCATGAAAACCCGCCCCCTGTTCGCCATCGCCCTGACGACTCTCTCGCTTGGCGCCTCGCTGACCAGCGTCGCCCACGGCGCGCAAGCCACGCCCTATCGCTACGGGCAGGACCTGGATATCGCCAAGGTGATCGCCATCGAGGTGCCGAATAGCCCGCAGTGCGAGGTCGTGACGGCGAAGATGACCTACCGCAACAGTGCGGGCGAGGTGCACGTCCTCGACTACGAACAGCTGTCCAGCGTGTGCAGCAACCAGAACTGAACCCAGCAGCCCTACCTAACGACAGGAGTTTGACCATGAACATCTCTCGCACCCTGACCGCCGGGCTGCTCGCCCTGGCCATCGGCAACAGCTTCGCCGCCGGCAGCCCCGGCGTGGAACGCAACACCCAGGGCTTCCTCGACGCACTGGCCGCAGGTGCTGGCCAGCCCCTGGAAACGCTCACCCCGAAAGACGCCCGCGGCGTGCTGGTGGGCGCCCAGGCCAGCGTCAAGGTGGACCTGTCCGGCATCACCGTGGAGACCAGGACGATCGATGTGGACGGCCAGGCCATCACCCTCAAGGTGGTGCGTCCAGAAGGCGCTCGCGGCGTACTGCCCGGCTTCATGTTCTTCCACGGTGGCGGCTGGGTACTGGGTGACTATCCGACCCACGAGCGGCTGATCCGTGACCTGGTGGTGGGCTCCGGCGCCGCGGCGATCTACGTCGACTACACGCCGTCGCCGGAAGCCAGGTACCCGACCGCGATCAACCAGGCCTATGCAGCGACCAAATGGGTCGCGGACAACGGCAGCAAGATCGGTGTCGACGGCTCGCGCCTGGCCGTGGCCGGCAACAGCGTCGGCGGCAACATGGCGGCCGTGGTCGCCCTCAAGGCGAAGGCCGCCGGCACACCGAAGCTGCGCTTCCAGTTGCTGCTGTGGCCGGTCACCGATGCCAACTTCAACAACGCGTCCTACAACCAGTTCGCCGACGGCCACTTCCTGACCCGCGGCATGATGGAATGGTTCTGGGACAACTACACCAGCGACCCGAAGCAGCGTAACGAGGTCTACGCCTCGCCGCTGCGCGCCAGCCTGGAACAGCTGCAGGGCCTGCCGCCGGCACTGGTGCAGACCGCCGAGATGGACGTGCTGCGTGATGAAGGCGAAGCCTACGCCCGCCGCCTGAACGCCGCCGGCGTCGCGGTCACCTCGGTGCGCTACAACGGCATGATCCATGACTACGGGCTGCTCAACGTGGTCGCGGAGGTCCCAGCGGTACGCAGTGCCATGGACCAGGCCGCCCAGGCGCTGAAGAACAGCCTGAAATAGACCACCGGCAGAACGCACCCCGCCCTCGGCAACGACGGCGGGGTTTCGTTCATCCGCGATCAGCCGCGCGGATGATGCTGGGCGTGCAGTTCCTGCAGTCGCGCGCGGGCGATGTGGGTATAGATCTGCGTGGTGGACAGGTCGCTGTGCCCCAGCAGCATCTGCACCACGCGCAGATCGGCACCATGGTTGAGCAGGTGGGTGGCGAAGGCATGCCGCAGGGTATGCGGCGACAGCGCCTTGGCGATCCCCGCGACGCGGGCCTGGTGCTTGATCCGGTGCCAGAAGGTCTGCCGGGTCATCTGCTCACCCCGCAGACTGGGAAACAGCACATCACTGGGCTTGCCGCCGAGCAACAGCGGGCGCGCCTCGCGCGTGTAGCGCTCGATCCAGGCGATGGCCTCCTCGCCCAGCGGCACCAGGCGTTCCTTGCTGCCCTTGCCGAACACCCGCAACACCCCCTGGCGCAGATTGACCTGCTCCAGCGTCAGGCCCACCAGCTCGCTGACCCGCAACCCGCAGGCGTAGAGCACCTCGAGCATGGCGCGATCGCGCAGACCGATGGGGTCGTCCAGATCGGGCGCCTGCAACAGGGCCTCGACATCGGCCTCCGACAGCGACTTGGGCAGCGGCCGACCGATCTGCGGCAGGTCGACCTGCAACGTCGGATCTTCGCCGATCAGAGTCTCGCGCAGCAGGAAACGGTAGAACCCCCGCAGCCCGGACAGGAAACGCGCCGTCGAGCGCGCCTGGTAGCCCTGTTCGAGGCGCCAGGCCAGGTGATTGAGAATCGCGTCGCGACCAATGTGCTGCAACGCCAGGCCACGCGCATCCAGCCAGGCGTTGAAGTGTTCCAGGTCGCTGCGATAGGCGGCCTGCGTATGGGCGGAGAGCCCCTTTTCCAACCACAACGCCTCGAGGAAGCGCTCGATCAGGGGATGAGTTAACGTTGACATCGACGACCCATGACAAAATGTGCCGCTAGTTTTCCACAGCCTCACCGCGATAGGGCAACTCCAAAGCCGTGGGCGAGGCAGCCAGCGCAAGGCAAGAACAGGCGAAGACGTGCAGTCTACGCGCTATGAATGAGCACTTTGCGCCTGTTTTCGACGCAGTGATGGCCACGCAGGCAGTTTCCAGAAATACCAGATAGGGAGATTCGATGAGCGAAACACAGATCCTGCTGAGCCTGGGCGGCATCGGCCTGCTGGCACTGGCCAGCCAATGGCTGGCCTGGCGACTGCGCCTGCCGGCCATTCTGTTCCTGCTGTTCGGCGGCATTCTCGCCGGCCCCCTGCTGGGTCTGCTCGACCCGCAGGAGCTGTTCGGCCCGCTGCTGTTTCCCTTCATCTCGCTGGCCGTCGCCCTGATCCTGTTCGAAGGCAGCCTGACCCTGCACCTCTCCGAATGGCGCGAGATCGGCAAGGTCGTGCATCGCCTGGTGACCCTCGGCGCCCTGCTCACCTGGGCCGTGATCAGCCTGGCCAGCCACTACCTGCTGGGCTTCGCCTGGGACCTCGCCCTGCTGTTCGGCACCCTGACGCTGGTGACCGGCCCAACGGTGATCGCCCCGATGCTGCGCGTGGTTCGCCCCACATCGGCAGTCGCCAACATCCTGCGCTGGGAAGGCATCGTCATCGACCCCATCGGCGCCCTGCTGGCGGTGGTGACCTTCGCCTTCATCGTCAGCTACGGCGAAGGCAACGCGCTGAGCGAGAGCCTCAGCACCTTCGCCGCGGTGATCGCCTGCGGCAGCCTGCTCGGCGCCGCCGCCGGCTGGGCCTTCGGTATCGTCCTGCGCCGTCGCTGGCTGCCGGAGTACCTGCACAACTTCGCCTCGCTGGCCGCCGTGCTGGGCATCTTCATCGCCGCTAACCTGCTGGTGCACGAGTCCGGCCTGCTGGCGGTGACGATCATGGGCATGTGGCTGGCCAACATGCGCGGCGTGGACATCCGCCCGATCCTGCATTTCAAGGAGAACCTCAGCGTGCTGCTGATCTCCGGCCTGTTCATCATCCTCGCCGCCCGGCTGGACCTCTACGCCCTGCTGGCCCTGGGGCCGGCGACGCTGGTGCTGCTCGCCGTGATCCAGCTGATCGCCCGGCCGCTGAACATCCTCGCCTGCACGCTGGGCTCGAGCCTGAACTGGCGTGAACGCGCCCTGCTGGCCTGGATCGCCCCGCGCGGCATCGTCGCTGCCGCGGTCTCGGCGATCTTCGCCCTGCGCCTGGAGCAGCAGGGGAACGAACAGGCCCAGCTGCTGGTGCCACTGACCTTCCTGGTCATCATCGGCACCGTGGTGCTGCAAAGCGCCACGGCACGCCCGCTGGCGCGCCTGCTGAAGGTGACGGAACCCTCGCCGAGCGGCTTCCTGATCGTCGGCGCCAACCCGGTCGCCCGGGCAGTGGGCAAGGCCATCCAGGGGCTCGGCAGCCAGGTCCTGCTGACCGACTCGAGCTGGGAGAACATCCGCGCCGCGCGCATGGCCGGACTGCCCACCTACTTCGGCAACCCGACTTCGCAACACGCCGAAGCGCACCTGGACCTGGTCGGCCTCGGCCACCTGCTGGCACTGGCGCCGTCGGCGGAGCTGAACGCCCTGGCCTGCATGCATTTCCGCCATGACTTCCCGAGCAACCGGCGCTTCACCCTGCCCACCAGCGCCGACGGCAGGCGCAGCGACAAGCATCGCAGCAGCGATGAAGTGCGGGGCACGGCGATCGGCAGCCAGGCGCTGAGCTATCCTCAATTCGCCAGCCGGCTGGCGCGTGGCGACGAGGTCCGCAGCACCACCCTGAGCGAGACCTTCGACTGGGATGCCTACACCGCGCTGTACGGCAAGCGCGCGACCCTGCTGCTGGCCCGCGCTCCCAACGGCTGGCTGCACATCGCCACCCAGCCACTGGCCTTCACGCCCGGCACGGGCTGGACGCTGATGGCACTTATCGAAACAGAGGAAACAGCACCTGCCGCGCCCGTAGAGGAACAACCCGCGGCCACGGGACCGACTGCGGGGTAGCCTATCTTTGGTTGGGTGACAGACAGGGATGTCACACCCATGATTCCACCATGCCATCACACACTTGGTAGCCCGTCATGTCCCAGCACGTCAACTCTCGACTCGGCCAGATACTGATCAACAAGGGACTGATCAGCACCGCGCAGCTGGATGCTGCCATCAAGGTACAGCTGACCAGCCACAAGCGCCTCGGCGAAGTGCTGGTGGAACAGGGTCTGCTGACCCAGAAGCAACTGGGCAAGGCGCTGAAGAAGCAGAGCAACCTGCGCCTCGCCGCCACCCTGGTGGCCGCGCTGATGACCCCCTTTCAGATGGCCAGCGCCGACATCCAGCGCCTGCAGCCCCCCAGCAGCATCAGCCAGGAGGAAACGCCGCGAGGCATGCAGTCACTGAGCGACAGCGAGATGAGCGAGGTCAGCGCACAGGGCCTGGACGACGCGCTGCAGGGGCTGCTGCTGCGTGCGGAAAGCGGTGACGGACTGGGCACGGTCAAGCAGCTGGCCAAGCTGGTGATGCCGGTACTCGACAACCTGGACGCCGAAACCCGTCTGAGCGACGTGCGCTACGACACCGGCAAGCTGCGCTCGACGCTGAACAACGACGGTTCGTTCAACGTCAACCTGCCCAGCTCGATCGGTGAGCTGCGCTTCGACAACATCCGGGTCAAGGGCGCCCCTGCCGGGCAGAGCTTCGGCAACCTGAGCCTGCACAACATCGACCTGTCGCAGGCCAGCCTGAAAGTCAGCCTGCGCCCCTGAGCCGCTGCACGCCTACTGCGCGAAGCCCGGCAGCACCGGCACCGGCTTCTGCTGCTCGTCGACGGCGACGAAGCTGAAACTGCCGCTGATGGCCCGCTCGCGCCCCTCCTGGTAAAGGCCCTCAACGAACACCTCGACCTCCACCTTGAGGCTGGTGTTGCCAACCTTGACCACCCGACCGATCAACTCGACGATCGACCCCGCCGGGATCGCATGCTTGAAATCGATACGATCGCTGGACACGGTCACCAGCGGCAGGCGGCAGAAACGCGTGGCGGCGATGAACGACACCTCGTCCATCCAGGCCAGCGCCGTGCCGCCGAACAGGGTGTTGTGATGGTTGGTGGTCGGCGGGAACACCGCCTTGGTCACGCGGGTTTCCGACAACTGGGTACGCCGCTGGATTTCCTGCTCTCTCGGGGTCATGCCACGACTGCTCATTCTATGGATGGACCTGGCCACGAAACCCATCGGTCAACGCGGCCCAGAAACGAAAAAAGCAGCCCGTAGGCTGCTTTTTTCAGAGAAGCGTCCGAACTTAGGACAGCTTTTCCTTGATGCGCGCGGCTTTGCCGGACAGGTCGCGCAGGTAGTACAGCTTGGCCTTGCGCACGTCACCGCGACGCTTGACGCTCAGGCTGTCGACCAGCGGCGAGTAGGTCTGGAAGGTACGCTCGACGCCTACACCGCTGGAGATCTTGCGCACGGTGAAAGCGCTGTTCAGGCCACGGTTACGCTTGGCGATAACGACGCCTTCGAAGGCCTGCAGACGCTGACGGTCGCCTTCCTTCACTTTCACTTGCACGACAACGGTGTCGCCCGGTGCGAAAGTCGGGATTTCTTTGTTCATCTGCTCGGCTTCGAGCATCTGGATAATCTTGTTGGTCATGCTGCGCTCCTAAGACAAGCCTCCCGGCCTGCCATCGATACGTTAACTATCGTCCCGCTGGCGGATGTATTCCTCCAGCAGCTTCTTCTCTTCTCCAGAAAGCGAGCGGCTATCCAGAAGATCAGCGCGACGTTCCCAGGTCCGACCAAGGGACTGCTGCAAACGCCAGCGCCGGATGTGTTCGTGGTTGCCACTAAGCAACACGTCAGGAACACGTTTATCCGCATACACCTCCGGTCGGGTGTAGTGCGGGCAGTCGAGCAGGCCATCCGTAAAGGAGTCCTCCTCGGCCGAATCGGCATGACCCAATGCACCAGGCAAAAGGCGCGTCACCGCATCGATCAGCACCATGGCCGGCAGCTCACCGCCGGACAGGACGTAGTCGCCAATCGACCATTCCTCATCGACATGCGTCTCGATGAAACGCTCGTCGATGCCTTCATAACGACCGGCGATCAGGATCAGTGCATCCTCCTGTGCCAGCTCGCGGACCGCCGCCTGATTCAGACGACGCCCCTGCGGCGACAGGTAAATCACCTTCGCCGTCTCCCCCGCGGCTTGCCTGGCGCTGGCCAGGGCATCCTCGAGAGGCTTGATCTTCATCACCATCCCCGGGCCACCGCCGAAGGGACGGTCATCCACCGTATGGTGGCGATCCGTTGTGTAGTCCCGCGGATTCCAGCAGTTGAGCTTGAGCAGCTCCTGCCTCACCGCACGACTGGTGATGCCGTACTCGCCAATGGCGGCGAACATCTCCGGGAACAGCGTGATGACTTCTACGCGCATGAGCCTTAGAAATCCGCATCCCAGTCGACCCGCATCTCGCCAGCGGCCAGGTCGATCGACAGCACGCATTGCTCCGTATAGGGCAACAGCCGCTCGCGATCATCCAGGCTGCCCGCGCAGGCCTTGACCACCATCACATCGTTGGCACCGGTCTCGAACAAGTGGTCGATCACACCGAGCAACTGCCCTGCCTGATCGATGACCTTCAAGCCTTGCAACTGGTACCAGTAGAACTCACCTTCCTCCAGATCCGGCAGCTCGCTACGCGGCACGCAGATCTCGAAACCGGCGTAGCTACGCGCGACTTCGCGATCATCCAGACCCTTCAACTTGGCTACCAGCACCTTGCCTTGCAGGCGGCCGCTGGCCAGTTCCACTTTCTTTACCTCACCGTCACGCTTGAGCGTCCAGTTTCGGTAATCGAGCACGTTATCGATGGGATCGGTAAAGGAGTACACCTTCACTTCACCCCTGACGCCGTGCACCGAGACAATCTTGCCGAGAACGATCAGGTCCTCGGCGACGGCCGGCGTCGTACTCATAAAGATGCTTAGGCAGCAGCCTTGGCAGCTTCCTTGAGCAGCTGAGCAACACGCTCAGACGGCTGAGCGCCCTGGCCCAGCCAGTAGGTCGCACGCTCCTGGTCGACGGACAGACGCACTTCGCCACCGGCAGCGATCGGGTTGAAGAAACCGATACGCTCAACGAAACGACCATCGCGCGCATTGCGGCTGTTGGTCACGGTCAGGTGGTAGAAGGGGCGCTTTTTGGAGCCGCCACGAGCAAGACGGATGGTTACCATGTGAACATCGTTCCTATAGTCGGTGCTAACTTGAGGCACACATTAAAAATGGGCCTGGGCCCGAAAGGCCGCATATTTTAAGGATTATGCGGCGGTTTGCAAATCTCTTTTTCCAGCCGGCCATCGACCGGGCTGCAGAGATCAGAATTTCGGCATGCCGCCGCCGGGCAACATGCCGCCCATGCCACGCATCATCTTGGCCATGCCGCCCTTGGCGGTGAATTTCTTCATCATCTTCTGCATCTGCTTGTGCTGCTTGATCAGACGCCCGATGTCCTGCACCTGGGTGCCGGAACCCTGCGCGATACGGCGCTTGCGCGAACCGCTGATCATCTCCGGGTCACGTCGCTCGGCAGGCGTCATCGAGTTGATGATCGCCTCCATCTGCTTGAACTGCTTCTCGGCCGCGCCCTGGGCGTTGCCCATCTGCGACAGGTTGACGCCGCCGATGGACGGCAGCTTGTCCATCAGGCCGCCAAGACCGCCCATGTTCTTCATCTGCTGCAGCTGGTCGCGGAAGTCTTCGAGATCGAAGCCCTTGCCCTTCTTCAGCTTCTTGGTGAGCTTCTCGGCCTTCTCGCGGTCGAGGGTCTGCTCGGCCTGTTCGATGAGGCTGAGCACGTCGCCCATGCCGAGGATGCGCGAGGCGATACGATCAGGGTGGAAAGGCTCGAGCGCATCGCTCTTCTCGCCCATACCGATGAACTTGATCGGCTTGCCGGTGATATGTCGCACCGACAGCGCGGCACCGCCACGGGCGTCGCCGTCGACCTTGGTCAGCACCACGCCGGTCAGCGGCAGCGCGTCACTGAACGCCTTGGCCGTGTTGGCAGCATCCTGGCCGGTCATGGCATCGACCACGAACAGCGTCTCCACCGGCTTGACCGCCGCGTGCAGCGCCTGGATCTCGGCCATCATCTCGGCGTCGACGGCCAGGCGACCGGCGGTATCGAGGATGACCACGTCGATGAACTTGAGCTTGGCCTCGCGGATCGCCGCGTTGGCGATGTCCACCGGCTTCTGGCTGGCATCGGAGGGGAAGAAGGTGACGTCGAGGTCGCCAGCCAGGGTTTCCAGCTGCTTGATCGCCGCCGGACGATAGACGTCGGCAGAGACCAGCAACACCGACTTCTTCTTGCGCTCCTTGAGGAACTTGGCCAGCTTGCCGGCGGTGGTGGTCTTGCCCGCACCCTGCAGACCGGCCATCAGTACCACGGCAGGCGGCGCGGCATTCAGCGCCAGGTCCTCGTTGGCCGCGCCCATCAGCTCTTCCAGCTCGGCGCGGACAATCTTCACGAAGGCCTGGCCCGGGGTCAGGCTCTTGGACACCTCGGTGCCGACGGCGCGTTCCTTGACCTTGCCGACGAACTCCTTGACCACCGGCAAAGCCACGTCGGCTTCGAGCAGCGCCATGCGCACTTCACGCAGGGTGTCCTTGATGTTGTCTTCGGTCAGCTTGGCCTTGCCCGTGACGTTACGCAGCGTCTGGGACAGGCGATCGGTAAGATTTTCGAACATGCGCGTTCCTTGAATAGGGTGCGACCCGGCGTACCGGATGTGCGACAAGCGGCGGATTATAGCGAAGTCGCCGAGCGGCCGACACCGCCGCCAGTCTTTCGTGCCGATACCCTTCTGTGCCACACTCAGCGCCTTTCGGGCTCGCCTTACACGGATTTATGCACCCTCTGTTGCCCAGTCTTGCCGCCGCCTTCCTTTATGCCGGCGCCACTGCTTATCAAGGGCTGCGCCTGACCAAGCGCAGCATCCCGGACAAACGCCTGCTGGTAGCGCTCGGTACGCTTGCCCTGTGCCTGCATGTCGTCAGCCTGTTCTTCCAGCTGTATGACGCCCACGGCCTGAATCTGGACTTCTTCAACGCCGCCAGCCTCATCGCCTGCGCCGTCATCGCCCTGATCCTCCTGGCCTGCGCCCGCATTCCGGTGGAGAACCTGCTGTTGCTGCTGTTTCCGCTCGGCACCCTGACGGTGCTGGCGGCGGAATTCATTCCCAGCGGCACCATCAACCCGATCGACGAACACCCCGGCATCCTCGCCCACATCCTGTTCTCGATCCTGGCCTACGGCATGCTGACCATCGCCGTGTTCCAGTCGGTCCTGCTGCTGCTGCAGGACTACCAGCTCAAGCACAAGCATCCATCTGGGCTCATCCGCAACTTCCCGCCGCTGCAGACCATGGAGAGCCTGCTGTTCGGCTTCCTCTTCGCGGGCTGGCTGCTGCTGTCGCTGTCGCTGCTGTCCGGCGCGCTGTACATCGACGACCTGTTCGCCCAGCACCTGGCGCACAAGACCATCCTGTCCTGCTTCGCCTGGGTGGTGTTCGCCGTTCTGCTCTGGGGTCGCCACCAGCTCGGCTGGCGCGGCCACAAGGCCATTCGCTGGACCCTCGCAGGGTTCTGCCTGCTGATGCTGGCCTACTTCGGCAGCAAGCTGGTACGCGAATTCATCCTGCATATCTGAGGCAGCCGTCGTGGACGACCTTCATTCGAGCTATCTGCTCGGCCTGCTGATTTTCCTCATCCTCTGCTCGGCGTTCTTCTCCAGCTCCGAGACCGGCATGCTCAGCCTCAACCGCTACCGGCTCAAGCACCTGGCCAAGGAAGGACACAGTGGCGCCCGCCGTGTCACCCGCCTGCTCGACCGGCCCGACCGCATGCTCGGCACCATCCTGGTCGGCAACAACGTGGTGAACATCCTCGCCGCCTCCATCGCCACCGTACTGGCCGTGGACATGTGGGGCGAAGCCGGGATCGCCATCGCGACGGCCGGTCTGACCATCGTCGTGCTGATTTTTGGCGAGATCACCCCCAAGACCCTGGCGGCGCTGCGCCCCGAGCTGGTGGCCTTCCCCGCCAGCCGCGTACTGAGCCTGCTGCAACGCGTGCTCTATCCCGTGGTCTGGCTGACTGGCGTGATCAGCAACGGCCTGCTGCGCCTGTTCGGCGTCGACCCGGCGCAGCGCGCCAGCGACAGCCTGTCCACCGAGGAACTGCGCAGCGTGGTGCGCGAATCCGGTTCCGAGCTGCCGAAGAATCGCCAGAACATGCTGCTGGGCATCCTCGATCTGGAGCGGGTCACGGTCGACGACATCATGATCCCGCGCAACGAAGTTGCCGGCATCGACCTCGACGACGACCTGGAAAGCATCGTCGGCCAGTTGCGCAGCACACCGCACACCCGGCTACCGGTATTCCGCGGCGACATCAACCAGATCGAGGGCGTGGTGCACATGCGCCAGATCGCCCGTCTGCTCAGCCACAACCAGCTGACCAAGGAAGCCCTGCTCGCGGCCTGCCACGAACCCTACTTCGTGCCGGAGAACACGCCGCTGTCGACCCAGCTGATCAACTTCCAGAAGCAGAAGCGCCGCATCGGCATCGTCGTCGACGAGTACGGCGACGTGATCGGCATCGTCACCCTGGAGGACATCCTCGAGGAAATCGTCGGCGACTTCAGCAACCAGGACAGCCTGCGCAGCCCGGATATCCATCCGCAGGAAGATGGCACCCTGGTCATCGATGGCGCCGCCTACATCCGCGAAGTGAACAAGACCCTCGGCTGGCACCTGCCCAGCGACGGCCCCAAGACCCTCAACGGCCTGATCACCGAAGCGCTGGAGAGCATCCCCGACAGCAGCGTCTGCCTGAAGATCGGCCCCTACCGCCTGGAAATCCTCCAGGCGGCGGAAAACCGCGTGAAGAGCGTGCGTGTCTGGCAAGTGGAAAAGGTCAAGACGGACGCTGCAGCAGCGGACTGAGTCGCCCGGCGAGGCCCTCGCCCCATACCCGATAGCCCAATGCCGAAGGGTGGTAACCATCCTCGGCCAGGTAGCGCGCCTCGAACGGCAGGTCCAGTGCGCAATGCAGCGCCCCAGAACGCTGCGCCAGCGCTTGCAGCTCACGGTCCAGCAGACTCGCCCGCCAGCCCATCAACTGACGCAACAGCCAGGGCAACGCCGTGAAGTGCCGCAGGGGCGGCACGGCGCTGAACGCCACGTGACAGCCCTGCACCCGGAAAGCCTCGGCCATCTCGACCAGCGCCTGGTGCCAGCGCCTGGCCGGAGTGAGATGCGTGGTGTCGTTGACCCCGAAGACCAGCAGCACCAGATCAGCCGGCTCGGCCAATGCCTGCGGCAACAGGCGCTCACACGCCTGGCGCGCGGTGATGCCGTTCTCGCCACAGGCACGCCACTGCACCGGTCGCCCGAGGCGCTCGGCCAGCGCGGCAGCCAGGCAGCTCGCCAGCGCCTGATCGAGCCCCCGCACACCGACGCCCGCCACGGTCGACTCACCGATCAGCAGCAGGCGTAGCGGTTCACCCGGCCGATCGGCGGCCGCCAGTCCGCAAGGTTCACCCTGCGCCACGGGCAGGCGCAGGGCCGTGCGCCGCGTATGCACGGCCAACGGCAGCGCGATGGGCAGCAATGGCAGAGTCGCCAGCCACCACAACGCGTGCCGGCTCACAGCTGAACGCGAACCGCTTGCGCGCTGCGCAGGGCCTTGGCCCGGGCAGTTTCGATGGACTCGTCGCGGGCCAACGCCACGCCCATGCGGCGCTGCCCCTTGACCTCGGGCTTGCCGAACAGACGCAGCGCCGTGTCCTCTTCGCTCAGGGCGGCACCGAGGTTGGCGAAGCTGGCCTGCTGCGAGCTGCCCTCGACCAGGATCACCGCCGAAGCCGACGGCCCCATCTGGCGAATGAGCGGAATCGGCAGGCCGAGAATGGCCCGTGCATGCAGGGCGAACTCGGACAGCTCCTGGGAGATCAGGGTCACCAGGCCGGTGTCGTGCGGACGCGGCGACACCTCGCTGAACCAGACCTGGTCGCCCTTGACGAACAACTCGACGCCGAACAGGCCACGCCCACCGAGCGCCTCGGTCACCGCCAGCGCCACGCGCTCGGACTCGGCCAGTGCCTTCGGGCTCATCGGCTGCGGCTGCCAGGACTCCTGATAGTCACCACCCTCCTGGCGATGGCCGATCGGCGCGCAGAAGCTGGTGCCACCGGCATGACGCACGGTGAGCAGGGTGATCTCGTAGTCGAAATCGATGAAGCCCTCGACGATCACCCGGCCCTTGCCCGCACGCCCGCCTTCCTGGGCGTAGTCCCAGGATTTCTGCAGATCGGCATCGCTGCGCAGCACGCTCTGGCCCTTGCCGGAGGAACTCATGATCGGCTTGACCACGCAGGGATAGCCGACGGACTTCACCGCCGCAGCGTAGTCCTCGTAGGTGTCGGAGAAATGATAGGGCGAGGTCGGCAGCCCCAGTTCTTCGGCCGCCAGGCGACGGATGCCTTCACGGTTCATGGTCAGTTGCGCCGCACGCGCGGTGGGCACCACGTTGAACCCCTCGGCCTCCAGCTCGACCAGCGTGGCGGTGGCTATGGCCTCGATTTCCGGGACGATGTAGTGCGGTTGCTCCTTCTCGATCACGGCACGCAGGGCGGCACCGTCGAGCATGTCGATCACGTGGGCGCGATGGGCGACCTGCATCGCCGGGGCGTTGGCGTAGCGGTCGACACCGATCACTTCACAACCCAGACGCTGCAGTTCGATGACCACTTCCTTGCCGAGCTCACCGCAACCACACAGCAGTACACGGGTCGCACTCGGCGATAGAGGGGTTCCAATACGGGGCATGAATGTTCCTCGAACAGTGAATCAGGAGGGGATCAGTAAATGGCCCGAAGCGCGGGCGCGCTCCAGGCTGCGTTGCAGCACCTCGCGGCGCTCGGCATTGTCCATGCGGCCCCAGCGGGTGATTTCGGCGGCCGTGCGCTGACAGCCGATGCAGATGTCCTGCTCGTCCAGCGCGCAGACATGCACGCAGGGAGAGCGCACGGGTTTCTCGTCATTCATCGTCAACGACCAGCTCTCGGGCATAGCGCTGGGCATTATGAACGTAATGGGCGGCACTGGCCTCCAGCATCTTCTTCTGCTGCTCGGTGAGCTCACGCACCACCTTGCCCGGGCTGCCCATGACCAGGCTGCCATCGGGAATGACCTTGCCCTCGGGAATCAGGCTGTTGGCGCCGATGATGCAGTTCTTGCCAATCTTCGCGCCGTTGAGGATGACCGCATTGATGCCGATCAGGCTGTAATCGTCCACCGTGCAGCCGTGCATCATCACGTTGTGGCCCACGGTGACGCCCTTGCCCAGGGTCAGCGGAAAGCCCATGTCCGTGTGCATGACGGTGCCATCCTGCACGTTGCTGTTCTCACCGATGTGGATCAGCTCGTTGTCGCCACGCAGCACGGCGCCGAACCAGACGCTGGCCCCCGCGTCCAGACGAACCTTGCCGATCAGGTCGGCGCTGGGCGCGACCCAGCTTTCGGGATGGGCGTCGACACGGGAGCCTCCCAGGCGATATTTCATGCTCGTCAGTCCTCAGCGCAGGTGTATGAAGTGTTCGGGCGGCTGGTGCAGGGCAATCCCGGCGTCGTAGAGCAGGTTGACCAGCTCCACGACCATGATCGCCGTCAGCCCCCAGATGCGATATTGGTCATAGGTGTAGGACGGCACGTACCAGCTCTGCCCGAGGTAATCGATACGGTGAGTGACTTCGCGCGGGTCGTCGCGGAAGAACTCCAGCGGCACGGAGAACACCGAGGCGATTTCCGCATCGTTGGCCTTGTACTCGACGTAATCGGGCACCAGCCCGACATAGGGCGTGACGCGGATACCGTGACGCGACACCAGCGGGCTGAGCGGTCCGAGTACCTCCACGAGCCCCGGTGGCAGCCCCACCTCCTCCTCGGCCTCGCGCAGCGCGGTATGCACCAGGTCACGATCCTCCGGATCACGACGCCCACCGGGGAAGGCAACCTCACCGCCGTGGGTCGACAGGCCGCTGGCGCGCAGGGTCAACACCAGTTCAGGTTCGTCGCTACGGGTGATAGGGACCAGCACTGCCGCCTCGGGGAAGCTGTGCCCGGCCTCCAGAGGGCGCGGTCGATAATCGCGCACGCGATGGAGCAACTCGTCCAGCATGGCCATACTCGGAGTCTTGTTTTGCCCGGCATCATGGCATGAAAGCGGCCGCACGCCCAACCCCGACGAAAGGGCTGGCCGGCCAGAATCGCGGGCTTGCCGGCCCGAACCAGGACCGCCAAGATAACGCCATGAACGAGGATCAGGCATGAAATTCTGCAGCCAGTGCGGCAACCCGGTCACCCGCATGATCCCAGCGGGCGACAACCGCATGCGCCACGTGTGCAGCCAGTGCACCACCGTGCATTACGAGAACCCGCGCATCGTCGCGGGCTGCCTGCCGGTATGGGGCGAGCAGGTCCTGCTGTGCCGGCGCGCCATCGAGCCGCGCCGTGGCTACTGGACCCTGCCGGCCGGTTTCATGGAGAACGGCGAGACCATCGAACAGGCCGCGGCCCGCGAGACCCTGGAAGAGGCCTGCGCACGGGTACGCGACCTCAGTCTCTATACCCTCTTCGATCTGCCGCACATCAGCCAGGTGTACATGATGTTTCGCGCAGAGCTGGTCGACCTTGACTTCGCCGTGGGCGAGGAAAGCCTGGAGGTGCGCCTGTTCGACGAAGCGCAGATCCCCTGGTCAGAGCTGGCTTTCCCCACCATAGGCCGTACCTTAGAATGCTTCTTCGCCGACCGTCGGCAGAATCTCTTTCCGGTACGCAACGAACCCCTCGAAGCGCTGCGCGCCCACTACACACCCCGTTGACCCTTGCGGACGATCCCGATGCGCTGGTTGCTGCCCCTGCTTTGCCTGACCCTCAGCCTCAATGCCTTCGCCAGCACCACGCCGGCGAGCGGCACGCGCACCGTCGACAAGGTGCTCATCCTCAAGTCCGAGCGCCAGCTGCACCTGCAGCAGCGCGGCGAGACCATCAGGTCCTACCGCATTTCCCTGGGCAAGCAGCCCACCGGCGCCAAGCAGCGCGAGGGCGACCTGCGCACGCCGGAAGGCTTCTACTGGATCGACTGGCGCAAGCCGAGCGACAAGTACCAGTTGTCGCTGCACATCTCCTACCCCAATGCCCGTGACCTGGCACACGCGAAGAACGCCGGCGTGCCACCGGGCGGCATGATCATGATCCACGGCACGCCGCTGGACGAGGAGTACCCCGAGTGGTTCTTCCACACCCTCGACTGGACCGAGGGCTGCATCGCCATGAAGAACGACGACATGCGCGAGGTGTGGAGCCTGGTCAAGGACGGGACGCTGATCGAGATTCGCCCCTGAGATCACGCCATGAAAAAGGCGCCATCGGCGCCTTTTTCAGAACTGCAGATCGGACAGTCGCCAGACGTCGAAGGCCGGCGTCTCGTACGGGTGGTGTTTTTTCAGGGCCTTGACCGCATCGTGGATCAGCTCGTCCGCGACGACCATCTCCACCTTCCACTCGGCAACCTGTTCGATCTCGCCGACCTGCCCCAGGAACGGCTGACTGCCCTCCAGAGCGCGAAACTGGCCCTGGCCGAGCACCTGCCAGCAGCAACTGTCATAGAGGCCGATACGCCCGCCCCCGGCAGCGAACACCGCTTTTTTCACCGGCTCCAGATGGGCTTCCGGCACGTAGAAACACAGTTTGTACATCAAGTTCTCCGCAGATGGGCAACCGAACAGCAGACAAGTCATGACGCCAATATAGTGTCATTTCGCCATGACTTTGTCTTGCGGTCGCCCGCACAAATCCGCCCGAGGCGGGAAACGATTCGCTGCGTTCGACTCGAATGATCGGTGTGGCGTTCTCAGCCGCCGGCGAAAAAACGCCGCCACTTGTCGGCCAGGCTGGGTGCCGGCGGGCTGTGGCTGCCATCGCAATGAGGCATGCTCCGTGAGCGTCCGCAGCGGCAGAGCAACAGCCGCTGCTCGCGCTCGGGACGCAGGATCAGGGATTGCGGGCAACCGGCGTGGCAGTCCGGCAACTGCGCAGACTGGCCGCAGCGGCACAGGCGATGGGCTTCGCCGGGGCTGACCAGGCGAACTTCGGGGAGGATGGGCAGAGGATCATCGGCCATGCACAAGGCCTGCGGAGTCGGATGAAATCCAGGGAAGGTATGCCACAGGCTTTCCCGGATTGCATCCGGGCTACGAACGCCGGAACCGGCCCCTCTCCCAATGACGGGAGAGGGGCGACAGAGGGCCGCTAGGCGGCCGCTGTCAGTCCACCCAGACGCGGGCGTTGCGGAACATGCGCATCCAGCCGCCGTCTTCCTGCCACTCATCCGGGCGCCAGGAGTTCTGCACGGCGCGGAACACCCGCTCCGGGTGCGGCATCATGATGGTCACGCGGCCGTCACGGCTGGTCAGGCCGGTGATGCCACGCGGCGAACCGTTGGGGTTGGCCGGGTAGGCTTCGGTGACCTTGCCATGGTTGTCGACGTAACGCAGGGCCACGGTGCCGGACAGGTCCGCCTCCAGCAGCGCCTCTTCGCTTTCGAACTCGGCATGGCCCTCGCCGTGGGCGATGGCGATCGGCATGCGCGAACCGGCCATGCCCTGCAGGAAGATCGACGCCGACTCCTGCACCTGGACCATGGCCACGCGCGCCTCGAACTGCTCGGAGCGGTTGCGCACGAAGTGCGGCCAGAACTCGGTGCCCGGAATCAGCTCATGCAGGTTGCTCATCATCTGGCAGCCGTTGCACACGCCGAGGGCGAAGCTGTCGCGACGCTCGAAGAAGCCCTGGAAGGCATCGCGGGCGCGGGCATTGAACAGCACCGACTTGGCCCAGCCCTCACCGGCGCCGAGCACGTCACCGTAGGAGAAGCCACCACAGGCCACCAGGCCCTTGAACTCTTCCAGGCTGACACGACCGGCGAGGATATCGCTCATGTGCACGTCGATGGCCGAGAAACCGGCGCGGTCGAACGCGGCGGCCATTTCCACCTGGCCGTTGACGCCCTGCTCGCGCAGGATCGCCACTTGCGGACGCACGCCCTTCTTGATGTAGGGCGCGGCGATGTCCTGGTTGACGTCGAAGCCGAGCTTGACCGACAGACCGGGGTTGTCTTCTTCCAGCAGCAGGTCGAATTCCTGGTCGGCACCCTGGGCGTTGTCGCGCAGGCGCTGGATGCGATAGCTGGTTTCCGCCCACTGACGTTGCAGCAGACGACGCTCGCCGGCGAACACCGACTCGCCGTTGAAGCTGATGTTGACGTCGCCGTTGTTCACCGCCTGGCCGATCACCGCCACGCAGTCATCCAGGCCTGCGGCGCTGAACTGCGCCAGCACTTCCGGAGTGGCGTCCTGGCGCACCTGGATCACCGCGCCCAGCTCTTCGTTGAACAGCACGGCCGGCAGCTCGGAGGCATCGTCCGCCAGTGCATCGAGGTTCAGCGACAGCCCGCAATGACCGGCGAAGGCCATTTCCAGCACGGTGGTCAGCAGGCCGCCGTCGGAGCGATCGTGATAGGCCAGCAGGTGGCCGTCGGCGTTCAGGCCCTGGATCACGGCGAAGAAGGCCTTGAGGTCTTCGGCGTCGTCGAGGTCCGGTGCCTGCTGGCCGATCTGCGCATAGACCTGCGCCAGGATCGACGCGCCCATGCGGTTCTGGCCACGGCCCAGATCGATCAGGATCAGATCGGTTTCGCCCTTGTCCATGCGCAGTTGCGGGGTCAGGGTCTGGCGGATGTCCTGCACCGGCGCGAAGCCGGAGATGACCAGCGACAGCGGCGCGGTGACGCTCTTGTCGACGCCCTCGTCCTGCCAGCGGGTCTTCATCGACATGGAGTCCTTGCCCACCGGGATGGTGATACCCAGTGCCGGGCACAGCTCCATGCCGACGGCCTTGACGGTGTCGTACAGACGCGCGTCTTCGCCCGGGTGGCCGGCTGCGGCCATCCAGTTGGCCGACAGCTTGATGTCGGACAGCTTGCCGATTCGCGCAGCCGCCAGGTTGGTGATGGTTTCACCGACTGCCATGCGCCCGGAAGCCGGGGCATCGAGCAGAGCCAGCGGCGTGCGCTCGCCCATCGCCATGGCTTCACCGGTGTAGACGTCGAAGCTGGTGGCGGTGACGGCGCAATCGGCCACCGGCACCTGCCACGGGCCGACCATCTGGTCGCGCGCGACGAGGCCGGTGATGCTGCGGTCGCCGATGGTGATCAGGAAGCTCTTGCTGGCCACGGCCGGGTGGCGCAGCACGCGCTCGATGGCATCATCGATGGCCACTGCGCTGGCGGCGAAGTCGTCGCCCTGCTCGGCTTCACGCTGCACGCTGCGGTGCATGCGCGGCGGCTTGCCCAGCAGCACTTCCAGCGGCATGTCCACCGGGGTGTTGCTGAAATGGCTGTCGGTCACGGTCAGGTGCGGTTCGGCCGTGGCCTCGCCGACCACGGCGAACGGGCAGCGCTCACGCTCGCAGATGGCCTGGAAGCGCTCGAAGTCGGCAGCATCCACGCTCATCACGTAGCGTTCCTGCGACTCGTTGCACCAGATCTCGTGCGGGGCCATGCCCGGCTCGTCGTTGGGCACCTTGCGCAGCTCGAAGCGACCGCCACGGCCGCCATCGTTGATCAGTTCCGGCAGGGCGTTGGAGATACCACCGGCGCCGACGTCGTGGATGAACTTGATCGGGTTGGCTTCGCCCAGCTGCCAGCAGCGGTCGATGACCTCCTGGCAGCGGCGTTCCATTTCCGGGTTCTCGCGCTGCACCGAGGCGAAGTCCAGGTCGGCCGAGCTGGCGCCGGTGGCCATCGACGACGCGGCGCCGCCGCCCAGACCGATGAGCATGGCCGGGCCACCGAGCACGATCAGCTTGGCGCCGACCGAGATCTCGCCCTTCTGCACGTGGTTCTCACGGATGTTGCCCAGGCCGCCAGCGAGCATGATCGGCTTGTGGTAGCCGCGCACTTCCTCGCCACGCGGGCTGCCGACCGACTGCTCGAAGGTACGGAAGTAGCCATTGAGCGCCGGACGGCCAAATTCGTTGTTGAACGCGGCGCCGCCGAGCGGGCCTTCGATCATGATGTCCAGCGCGCTGACGATGCGCTCGGGCTTGCCGTACGGCTTTTCCCAGGGCTGGAGGAAATCGGGGATGTTCAGGTTGGACACCGAGAAACCGGTCAGGCCCGCCTTGGGCTTGGCGCCACGACCGGTCGCGCCTTCGTCGCGGATCTCGCCACCGGAGCCGGTGGAGGCGCCAGGGAACGGCGCGATGGCGGTCGGGTGGTTGTGCGTCTCCACCTTCATCAGGATGTGCACCGGCTCCTGCACCGCGCCGTACTGGCGGCTTTCCGGGTTGGGGAAGAAGCGCCCGGCACTGAAGCCTTCGATGACCGAGGCGTTGTCCTTGTAGGCGGACAGCACGCCGTCGCTGTGCATCTGGTAGGTGTTCTTGATCATGCCGAACAGCGACTTGTCCTGGCTCTCGCCGTCGATGTCCCAGCTGGCATTGAAGATCTTGTGGCGGCAGTGCTCGGAGTTGGCCTGGGCGAACATCATCAGTTCGATGTCGTGCGGGTTGCGCCCCAGGTCATTGAAGCTCTTGACCAGGTAGTCGATCTCGTCCTCGGCCAGTGCCAGACCGAGGTCCTGGTTGGCCTGCTCCAGCGCTGCACGGCCACCACCGAGGATGTCCACGGCGGTCAGCGGCTTGGGCTGGGCATGGCTGAACAGTGCCGCAGCGTCCTCGAGGGTGCTCAGCACCAGCTGGGTCATGCGGTCATGCAGCAGCGCGGCGACGGCAGAGCTGTCGGCCTCGCTCAGTTCACCGCTGACGTAATAGGCGATGCCGCGCTCCAGGCGCTGGATCTTGGCCAGGCCACAGTTGCGGGCGATATCGCTGGCCTTGCTCGACCAGGGCGAGATGGTGCCGAAACGCGGAATGGTCAGGAACAGCTTGCCACTGGGTTCCTGCACAGCGACGCTCGGGCCGTACTTGAGCAGGCGCGCCAGCACCTGCTCTTCATCGGTGTTGAGTACGCCGGTGACATCGGCGAAATGCGCGAACTCGGCGTACAGCCCGGTCACGGCCGGCACCTTGCTGGTCAGTTGCTCGAGCAATTTGCCATGGCGGAAAGCGGAAAGGGCGGGAGCGCCGCGCAGGATCAACATCGTCGGTACAGCCTCTGGAGAAGGGGTGTGCTTAGAGGCCGTGCATTCTAGCCTAAAGCCGCGTTCACAGCACCCGTGCCGGGCGCTTTCGAGACGGGCGATCGCTAGCAGAGAAGCGCGTCGCTGTCGAGATATGGCAGCGACGATGCTTTGCGTATACTGCGCCGATGTTTGCACGACCTGCGATACGCATGCGTTGCGCCACAGGGCTGTTGGCGATTGGAACCCTCCTGATGCTCACTGGCTGTGGCGAAGAACCCAAGCCCAGCGTACTTGAGCAGGTAAAGGCGGAGGGTGAGCTGCGCGTGGTCACTCGTAACAGTCCCGCCACCTACTTCCAGGACCGCAACGGCGCTACCGGCTTCGAGTACGAACTGGCCAAGCGTTTCGCCGCCGACCTCGGCCTCGAACTGAAGATCGAGACGGCAGACAATCTCGACAGCCTGTTCTCCAGCCTCGCCCGCCCCGACGGCCCGGTGATGGCGGCAGCCGGCCTGGTGGATACGCCGCAGCGTCAGCGCCAGGCACGCTTCTCCATCCCTTATCTGGAAGTCACGCCGCAGGTCATCTACCGCAACGGCGAGTCTCGCCCGACCAAGCCGGAAGACCTGGTCGGCAAGCGCATTCTGGTGCTGGCCGGCAGCAGCCATGCCGAGCAGCTGGAAGCCCTGAAACAGCAGCTCCCCGAACTCAAGTTCGAAGTCTCCGACGCGGTCGAGGTGGTCGACCTGCTGCGCATGGTCGACGAAGGGCAGATCGACCTGACCCTGGTCGACTCCAACGAGCTGGCGATGAACCAGGTGTATTTCCCCAACGTACGCGTCGCGTTCGACCTGGACGACACCAACACCATGCGCTGGGCCGTGGCCGCCGGTGACGACGAGAGCCTGCTGCTGGAGATCGACGCCTTCCTCGAGCGCGCCCAGGCCAACGGCACCCTGCAGCGCCTGAAGGAACGCTACTATGGCCACGTCGACGTGCTCGGCTACGTGGGCGCCTACACCTTCGCCCAGCACCTGCAGAAACGCCTGCCGCGCTACGAGAAGATGTTCCGCCAGGCCGGCCAGGCCAACCAGATCGACTGGCGCCTGCTGGCCGCGATGGGCTACCAGGAATCGCTGTGGCAACCCAATGCCACCTCCAAGACCGGCGTGCGCGGCCTGATGATGCTCACCCAGCGCACCGCGCAGTCGGTAGGCGTCTCCAACCGGCTCGACCCCAAGCAGAGCATCGATGGCGGCGCCCGCTACTTCATCCAGGTTCATCAGCAACTGCCGGAAGGCATCGCCGAGCCGGACCGCACCTGGTTCGCCCTGGCAGCCTACAACGTCGGCGGCGGTCACCTGGAAGATGCGCGCAAGCTGACCGAAGCCGAAGGCCTGGACCCGAACAAGTGGGCCGACGTGCAGAAGATCCTGCCGCGCCTGGCGCAGAAGCAGTGGTACAGCAAGACCCGCTACGGCTATGCCCGTGGCGGTGAGCCGGTGCACTTCGTGCGCAACATCCGCCGCTACTACGACATCCTCACCTGGGTAACCCAGCCGCAGCTGGAAGGCACGCAGGTCGCCGAGAGCGGCGTCCATGTGCCGGGCATCGACAAACGCAAGCCCGAAGAAGAAACCCCGCCGCTGTAAGCCCTTACAGCAGGTTCTGGTTGCCCACCGAGCAGCGACTGATCGCTCGCTGCGCCTGTGACAACCCCTTCAGACGCGTGGCGCACTGAGCCTGACTCGACATGCGCTCGACCTGCAGATTGGCCTGCTCGTCGATGCTGATCAGGTAGGGCTGGTTGTAGCGCGCCCGGTCGTTCCAGCCACTGAAGCGCTGGGCACTGAACACGCAACGGTAATCCAGGTGGCCGGTGAAGCCCTGGAAACGGTCGCGCATGAAGATGTGGTGATAACGCTGCCAGTCGCGGTCACGCTGACCGACTCGCACGGCCTCCTGGCAGTCCTCGAGCGTGGTGATCTGCGGCTCGTGCAGGAAGATGCTCTGCGCCAGATTGGAGCCGCCCAGCTGCACCGTGGCCAGCAGGTACACCTCCTGTTCCTCGGCCGCCACCGGCAACGCCAACAGTGCCAGCAGCCCCAATATCCCTTTGTTCATGATGATGTCCTGTGACGATGCTCAGCCACGCCGAGCCTTGAAGAATTGTTTCAGCAGCGCCCCGCTCTCGTCGGCCAGCAGACCGCCCTCAACCAGTACGCGATGGTTGAGAAAACCCTGGTCGAAGAACTGCCCCTGACTGATCGCCACCCCTGCACGCGGCTCGCTGGCGGCGAATACCACCCGCGCGATCCGGGCGTGCACGATCAGACCGGCGCACATACTGCAGGGCTCCAGCGTGACGTACAAGGTGCTGCCCGGCAGCCGATAGTTCTGCACCGACAGCGCGGCAGCGCGGATCGCCACCATCTCGGCATGGGCACTGGGGTCGTGGCGCAGGATCGGGCAGTTGTAGCCCTGCCCCACCACCTCGCCGTCCTGCACCAGCACCGCACCGACCGGCACCTCGCCCTGCTCCGCGCCCAGGCGTGCCTGGTCGAGCGCCAGGCGCATGAAGTGCTCGTCGCGCGAGCGGTCGATGATCTGCGGTCGCTTCATTGCATCAATCCGTAGGGTGGCCGGCCACCGAGGCCGGCCTGAAAACGGCGCCCACCCTACACCACTTCGATGGCCGCCATCAGCCCCGTTTCCATATGGTCGATCACATGGCAATGGAACATCCATACCCCGGGATTATCGGCGACGAAGGCGATGCGCGCCGTCTCGTTCTTGCCCAGCAGATAGGTATCGGTGAAGTACGGCACGATCTTGCGTCGGTCGGAACCCAGCACCTTGAAGGTCATGCCGTGCAGGTGGATCGGGTGCTGGTACTGCGCCATGTTGCGCAGCACGAAGATGTAGTGACCATCCTTCTTCAGCGTGGCGATGGGCCGGTCGGCACAGGTCTTGTCGTTGATGTCCCAGGCCTGGCCGTTGATCTGCCAGTACTTGTAGCGCCCGGCCGCTTCGTCGGCCGGCGATGCCAGGGCTGCCGCCCACTCGAAGTTGAAGCGCAGGGTCTCGGCACGCGCCAGGTCAGGCTCGGCGATGGGGTTGGCCGGCAACGCCGGTGGCCAGTCGCCCGCTGCCTCCGTGCTGGCGACACCCTCGAGGGTCGCCAGACGCAACGGGCCATTGCGCAGCGACAGCGTCTCGCCGGCGGCCGGCACCCTGAGCGCCAGGTCGATGCGCATGCCCGGGCCGAGCCAGTACGCCTTGCCCAATGGCCGGGGCTGCACGGGGTTGCCGTCCAGGGCATAGATACGCGCCTCGCCACCTGGCAGGTTGAGGCGGTAGGTGACGGTGTTGTCGAGGTTGATCAGGCGCAGGCGCACCACCTGCCCCGCCGGCAGTTCCAGCGTCGGGTTGGGCGTGCCGTTGATGGTCGTCAGCCGTCCACGGGTGCCTTCACGCGCCGCCTGGCGCGGCACCATGAACGGCGTGAACGCGCCCTGCTCATCGATATGCCAGGTCTTCAGGCTCAGCGTGCGCTCATGACGAAAGCCGGTCGGCTCGCGCTCCTCGACGATCAGCGGCCCGACCAGCCCGCGCCCCAGTTGCTCGGCGCTGGTGGTATGCGGGTGATACCAGAAGCTGCCCGCGTCGTGGCAGATGAAGTCGTAGTCGAAGTACTCGCCCGGCAACACCGGCGCCTGCGAGACATAGGGCACGCCATCCATTTCCAGCGGCAGCCTGATGCCATGCCAGTGGATGGTGCTCTGCTGCTCCAGCTTGTTGATGAAGCGCACCCGCAGCCGCTCGCCCTGGCGGCACCGCAGCTCCAGCCCGGGCGCCTGACCACCGTACCCCCAGGCCGGCGTCACATGCCCTGGCACCAGCTCCATATCGACCGGCGCAGCGATCAGCTCGTAATCATGGGTCGCGACGTTCTCCGGACGCCCCAGCCAATAGCGCACGCCGCCAGCGCCAAGGCCGACCACACCGAGACCGGCCAGGCCGAGCAGCACCTGTCTACGTTTCAACTTCATTCATCACCTGTGTTCGACCGAGCGGCCGTCAGCCTCGCACTCAGTGCTCGCGAGGCCAAACGAGAGAGAGTCGCATTTTAGGCGCCCTCTTCCGGCAAAGTCGAACGGCCAATCGTCGCACCGGCCTCTAGCGCAGCGTCCAGACGGCGAGACCTGCCGCGCACAGCATCAGGCTGACGCCACTGAAAAGGCGCCAGCGCGGCCCCAGTGGCAGCCATTTCTCCGCCAAGACCATGAGGGCCAGCCCGGCCATCCCCCACAGACTCATGGCGCCGACCACCAGCAACACCAGCATCAGCGCCCAGCAACAGCCAATGCAGTACAGGCCATGATGCAAGCCCAGCCCCCACGCCCCCGAGAGGCCAGCTCGCACATGATGCTGCAGGAAGTGCAACGGACTCTGGCAATGCGCCAGGCAGGTCGCCTTGGCCTGGGTCAGCTGATAGGCCCCTGCCACCAGCAACACCGATGCCCCCAACCACAGCGGCAGGCGCAATGTCATCGGCTCCAGCCAACCCAGCCGTTCGCCCAGCATCTGCAGCAGCGTCATCAGTACCGCGAACAGACTCCAGAGCACGGCATAGGCGGCGCAGAACAACAACAGCTTGAGCACGCGCAAGGGATCGCGCTGCAGACAGCGCTGATAGAGCAGGAACACCGGAAGCGCCGCAGGCAACATCATCGCCTGCATCATCACTACCCACATCAGCAAGGTCAGCGCGCCCTCACGCGACCACCAGCGGGTTGGCGGCATCTGCATGTCGCCCATGGCCGCCATCAGCGCGGCCTGCTCGACCTGCCACCACCAGGCCAGTGCGCTGATCAACAGAATCACCGCGCTGGCCAGCAGCGCACGCCGGTCCACTAGGTTGCTAGGCGTGGATGATGCCATTGGGCCCCATGTGCAGGTCATAGAGCATGGCATTGCGCCCGGCATAGTTCAGCCTGATCGCCCCGGAGCAGTTGAACGTGGCGCTGGCGCAGTCCGTCTCCGCAAACTCGAAGCCGTCGGGTAGCAACAGTCGAGCCCGGTGCACAGAACCGTCCACCGGATTGCGAATGGGCTCCGCGTATCCGTCCAGCACACCCGGCACACGGATAGTGGCCGTCAGCGCGGCACGATCCGTACTGACCTCAACCGGCACGAACTGAGGCTCATGCATGGTTTCCACAGTACTGGCAAAGATCGCGAAGAATGCAGTCGGCACCTGCTCCTGACCGCTGAGAATGGTCAGCAGTGCCTGCCGTTGCGCCGCCGTAGCGCGTTCATCGATAAACGCCTGACACTGGCCATGCCCCTCGTGCACGGCACCCGGCCAGAAGAAGGTGCAGGCCACGTTCAAACCGGCCAGCGCCACATCGCCGAAATGCCCCTCCTCGATGTGATACCCCACCGCAGCTTCACAGGTGCCGTGACTGGGCAGAGCGTTGAATTGACAAGGACATCCATAGTCGCAATTGCACAGATCCACACCAGCGCCGCGTAGGCGCCAGTCAACATGCTCGGACATGGTGATAGCCCCGCCTGAGTAGCCTTTCCATTACAAGGCTAGGCCAGCCAGGCATGGGCTCTAGACAGATTGCGCATGTCGCGATGTGCACTAATGAGGTCGGCGCATAACCCCGGATAGACGAAGGGCAGCCAATGGGCTGCCCTTCGTTACGCGCTTATTCCCACTCGATGGTCGCTGGCGGTTTGCTCGACACGTCGTAGGTGACGCGGGAGATGCCTTCGATCTCGTTGATGATGCGGCCGCTGACGGTCTCCAGCAGCTCGTAGGGCAGGTGCGCCCAGCGAGCGGTCATGAAGTCCACGGTTTCCACGGCGCGCAGGGCGACGACCCAGGCGTAGCGACGACCGTCACCGACCACGCCGACCGATTTCACCGGCTGGAACACCACGAATGCCTGGCTGGTCTTGTGGTACCAGTCGGCCTTGCGCAGCTCTTCGATGAAGATGTGGTCGGCACGACGCAGCAGGTCGGCGTACTCCTTCTTCACTTCGCCGAGGATGCGCACGCCCAGGCCCGGGCCCGGGAACGGGTGGCGGTAGACCATGTCGTAAGGCAGGCCCAGTTCCAGGCCGATCTTGCGCACTTCGTCCTTGAACAGTTCACGTAGCGGCTCGACCAGCTTGAGGTTCATTTCCTCCGGCAGGCCACCGACGTTGTGGTGGCTCTTGATCACGTGGGCCTTGCCGCTCTTGGCGCCAGCCGACTCGATCACGTCCGGGTAGATGGTGCCCTGGGCGAGGAAGCGGATGTTGTCCAGCTTGCTGGCCTCGGCATCGAACACGTCGATGAAGGTGCGGCCGATGATCTTGCGCTTCTTCTCCGGGTCGGCTTCGCCGGCAAGGTTGCCGAGGAACTGTTCTTCGGCGTTGGCGCGGATCACCTTGACGCCCATGTTCTCGGCGAACATGGCCATCACCTGGTCGCCTTCGTGCAGGCGCAGCAGGCCGTTGTCGACGAACACGCAGGTCAGCTGGTCGCCGATGGCCTTGTGCAGCAGCGCAGCGACCACCGAGGAGTCCACGCCGCCGGACAGGCCGAGCAGGACGTTGGCATCGCCAACCTGGGCGCGTACCGCAGCAACGGCGTCATCGACGATGTTGGCCGGGGTCCACAGGGCTTCGCAGCCGCTGATCTCCAGGACGAAGCGCGACAGGATGCGACCACCCTGCTTGGTATGGGTCACTTCCGGGTGGAACTGCACGCCGTAGTAGTGGCGGGCGTCGTCGCACATGGCGGCGATCGGGCAGCTCGGAGTGGCAGCCAGTACGTGGAAGCCTTCCGGCAGACGGGTGACCTTGTCACCGTGGCTCATCCACACATCCAGGCCGAGCACGCCGTCGGCGTCGACATGGTCTTCGATGCCGGTGAGCAGCTCGCTCTTGCCGACCACGTCGACACGGGCGTAGCCGAATTCACGCAGGTCGGAGCCTTCCACCTTGCCACCGAGCTGCTCGGCCATGGTCTGCATGCCGTAGCAGATGCCCAGCACCGGCACATTCAGGTCGAACACCGCCTGCGGTGCACGCGGGCTGTTGGCTTCGTGCACCGACTCCGGACCACCGGCGAGGATGATGCCGCGCGGGGCGAAGGCGCGGATGTCCTCGTCGCTCATGTCCCAGGGGTGCAGTTCGCAATAGACGCCGATCTCGCGCACGCGACGGGCGATCAGTTGGGTGTACTGGGAACCGAAGTCCAGAATCAGGATGCGGTGGGCGTGAATGTCTTGGGCCATGGCCGTCTCTCGTAGGTATTCACAAATGACACGGGGCTGATCGAACAGCCCCGTTATTCATAACATTGCAGCGGATCAACCAACCCGGTAGTTCGGGGCTTCCTTGGTGATCTGCACGTCGTGGACATGCGATTCGGCCATGCCGGCGCCCGTGATGCGCACGAACTCGGGCTTGGTGCGCATTTCCTCGACGGTGGCGCAGCCGGTGTAGCCCATGGAGGCACGCAGGCCACCCATCAGCTGGTGAACGATGGCAGCCATGGCGCCCTTGTAGGGTACGCGGCCTTCGATGCCTTCCGGCACCAGCTTCTCGGCACCGGCCGAGGAGTCCTGGAAGTAGCGGTCGCTCGAGCCTTGCGCCTGTGCCATGGCACCCAGCGAACCCATGCCACGGTAAGCCTTGTAGGAACGGCCCTGGAACAGTTCGACTTCGCCCGGTGCCTCTTCGGTACCGGCCAGCATGGAACCGATCATCACGGCGGAGGCGCCAGCGACGATGGCCTTGGACAGGTCACCGGAGAAGCGGATGCCACCATCGGCGACCAGCGGCACACCGGTGCCAGCCAGGGCGGCAGCCACATTGGCCACGGCGGAAATCTGCGGAACGCCGACACCGGCAACGATACGGGTGGTGCAGATCGAGCCTGGGCCGATACCGACCTTGACACCGTCGGCGCCCGCTTCGACCAGCGCCTTGGCAGCCGCGCCAGTGGCGATGTTGCCACCGATGACCTGGACTTCCGGGAAGTTCTGCTTGACCCAGCGCACGCGGTCGATCACGCCCTTGGAGTGACCATGAGCGGTGTCGACGATGATCACGTCCACCCCGGCGTTGACCAGTGCAGCCACGCGATCACCGGTATCGGCACCGGTGCCGACGGCAGCACCGACACGCAGACGACCCTGGTCGTCCTTGCTGGCCAGCGGGTAGGCCTTGGCCTTCTCGATGTCCTTGACGGTCATCATGCCCTTGAGGGTGAAGGCGTCGTCGACGATCAGGACCTTCTCGATGCGGTGCTTGTGCAGCAGCTCACGCACGGTTTCCTTGTCGGCGCCTTCCTTGACGGTGACCAGGCGCTCTTTCGGCGTCATCACGTCACGTACCAGGGCATCCAGGCGATTCTCGAAGCGCACGTCGCGGGAGGTGACGATACCCACCAGGTCGCCGCCGGACAGCACCGGTACGCCCGAGATGTTGTTCTGGCGGGTCAGCTCGAACAGGTCACGCACGGTGGCGTCAGCTTCGATGGTGATCGGGTCCTTGACCACGCCGGCCTCGAACTTCTTGACCTTGCGGACTTCCGCCGCCTGCTGCTCGATGGTCATGTTCTTGTGGATGATGCCGATGCCGCCTTCCTGGGCCATGGCGATGGCCAGGCGCGCTTCGGTGACGGTGTCCATGGCAGCGGACAGCAGCGGGATGTTCAGTTCGATGCCGCGGGTCAGGCGGGTCTTCAGGCTGACGTCCTTGGGCAGGACCTCGGAGTATCCGGGGATGAGCAGGACGTCGTCGAAAGTGAGTGCTTCTTGGCTGATGCGCAGCATGGGCGGGCTCCCGAGCGGGAAAATAAGAAGCGCGGCATTATACCCAGCCACCGCGATGCACTCAATGCAAAGTGTGACGCTAGGCAGCGATGGCAGAGAGATCATAAAATAATGATTCTCAAAAACATCCGCATCCGAGTAACAAATGAAACTCACCCGCCTATCCCGGTGCTGCCCGCGCGCAGCGCTGCTGAGCCTTTGCCTGCTCCCGACCTCCCAGCTGCTGGCACAGGAACTGGAACTGCCCAGCCAGGACATCGTCGCCGCCCCCGTCGTCGACGATGACGGTTACCAGGCCAGGCGCAGCAGCACGGCCAGCAAAACCTCCGTTGCACTCAAGGATGAGGCTCAATCGGTCCAGGTGGTGACACCGCAGACCATCGAAGACTTTCAGGTACGCTCGCTGGACGACGCGATGAAGTTCGTCAGCGGTGTCAGCCAGAGCAACACCCTGGGCAGCACCAAGGATGCCTTTATCAAGCGCGGCTTCGGCACCAACTCCGACGGCTCGATCCTGCGTGACGGCATCCGCTCGAACCTGTCGAAGAACTTCACCGCCACCAGCGAACGGGTGGAGGTACTCAAGGGGCCTGCCGCACTGCTCTATGGCGCGATGGACCCGGGCGGGCTGATCAACGTCATCAGCAAGCTGCCACAGTACCAGCAGCGCACGACCTTGGGCGGCTCCCTGTTCAGCGAGGGCGGCGGCTCGCTGTCGCTGGACACCACCGGCCCGCTGGGTGACAGCGGCCTGGCCTACCGCCTCATCACCGAGCGCCAGCACGAAGACTACTGGCGCAACTACGGTAGCCACGAGCAGGTGCTGATCGCCCCGTCGCTGACCTGGACCGGCGAGCGTGCCAGCCTGACGCTGGCGTACGAATACAACGATTACTCCGCTCCGTTCGACCGTGGCACCGTGTTCAGCGACGGCCACCCGGCCGCTGACGATTACGCCAAGCGCCTGGATGAGCGCTGGGCCGAAACCCGGGGCATCGCCGAGAGCGCCCGCGCGGTATTCGAGTATCAGTTGAACGACGACTGGAAGACCCGCTTCACCCACGCCTGGAACAATGACACCTACGGCCTCTCCATCGCCCAGCCGGTGGCCAACTCGCTGAACGCCACGACCGGCACCTTCAGGCGCGTCGGCAACGGCGCGCACTACGACGATGAAACCCGCTACAGCAGCCTGGACTTCATCGGCCAGCAGCGCCTGTTCGGCCAGCGGCATGACCTGCTGATCGGTGTCGAGCACGAACTCAATGACCAGTACCGCGGCAAGACCTACCGCAACCTCGCCAGCATGCGGCGCGACATCAGCATCCACGACCCGGTCTACGGCAACCTGCCCGAACCCAGCGTGGTCAGCGCCACGCAGAGCAACCGTCGCAACGAGCTGACGTCGACCTCGCTCTACCTCAAGGACAACTGGCACCTCGACGAGCGCTGGATTCTGGTACTGGGCGGCCGCTATCAGCACTACGACCAGTACATCGCCCAGGGGCTGGGCGCCAGTCGCAGCGAGCTGTACAGCAAGAATGACCAGACCCTGATTCCCTTCACCGGGCTGGTCTACAAGGCCAGCGAGGCACTCTCGCTGTATGGCAACTACAGCCGTTCGTTCGTCCCCAACACCAGCGTCACCGACAGCGGCCAGACCTTCGACCCGGAAGAAGGACGCAGCTACGAAGTGGGCGCGAAATACGACCTGCGACCGGGCCTGAGCCTGAACCTGGCGCTGTTCGACATCGTCAAGGAGAACGTCGTGGTGGGCTCCGGCGATGACATCGAAGCCGCCGGCAAGGTCGGCTCGCGCGGCGTGGAGCTGGATCTCGCCGGGCAGATCGCCGAGCGCTGGGCGCTGATCGCCACCTACGCCTACACCCACACGGAAGTTCTCGACGACCCCGCCAACGAAGGCAACCGGCTCGCCCAGGCGCCACGCCACACCGGCAGCCTCTACCTGACCCACGATCTGCCCATCGACGAACAGCTGGGCCATTGGCGCATCGGCGGCGGCGCTCGCTATGTCGGCGAACGCACCGGCGACAATGCCGACAGCTTCCGCCTCGACAGCTACACGCTGGCCGATGCGTTCATTCGCTGGGAGTATCCGTTGCTGGGCCAGCAGACCGCATTGCAGCTGAACCTGGACAACATCTTCGACAAGCACTACTACCCCTCCACCACGGGTAGCGAGCTCAACGTCAGCGTCGGCCAGCCGCGTACCGCCCGCCTCTCGGCCAGCATTACCTTCTGAGGCGATGTGCCAGCGACGACCGCCGCTGGCAGACGTCGCGGTCGCCGCCCGGCTCAGGCCGGGTCGTCGACCCGCACCTGGCGGAGGGCGAAGCCCAGGCGTTCGCCGAACTCCTCGACGAACGCCGGGCGCAGTCCGGCCTCCACCCAGCCGTTGAAGATGAAGCCCAGGTTGGAGAAGCCGCAGGGCTGCAGGAACAGGAAACCGTTGATGTCATCCTCATGCCCGCATTCCGGGCAGGTGAAATTGTCGGTTTCCCCTGGCCACCAGACCTCCAGGCTGTCGAACAGCGGCACCCCCACCTCCCGCCGACACTCGGCACACCCCGCCTCTTCGAGAAAGCCGCGCGTCGGCACATAGATGCAGCGGTGGGTGATGATCTCCAGACCATTGTGGGGCTGGCCATACGGCAACAGCTCGGGGCGCTCGGCGATCTGCCGCGCGCCCGGACCGATGGCATAGGCCATGCCGTTGCCGCCCTGGCCACAGGTGGTCGGCAGCGCCTCGACGATGCGCCGTTTGACCAACCAGCGCAGCAGCGCCCTCGCCTTCTGCTCATGCGCGGGAAGCGTGGATATCTGTGGAACGAGAACGAGTTGTGCGGTCATGAGGCTTGGGCTGGCAGCGAACAGAGGCGGCAGCTTAGGCCCTGCCGCGGGCAAATCAAGCCCCCCGGCAGATCGCCACCTCGCGCCGGGCCAGGACCCGCTCCCGCAGCAGGTCGTAGCCCCAGTTGAAGCCCAGGGTATAGGGCAGGAAGAACAGCAGCAGGCCGATATCCAGCAGCAATGCCTGCAGCAGACCGATCGACAACCACCAGGCGGCCAGCGGCACCAGCACCACCACCAGGCCGAGTTCGAACAGCAAGGCGTGGCTGACACGGGCACCCAGGCCGCGCACGAAGCCCATGCGCCGCTGCGCACGGTCGAACAGGTAGTTGAACAGCATGTTCCAGAGCATCGCCACCGTGGAGAACATCAGCGTCAGCACGCCCAGATGCAGCAGCGGCTTGCCCATCAGCCAGGCCAGGGTTGGCGCGCAGATGAGTACGGCGATGACTTCGAACGCCAGGGCATGGACGATGCGTTCGCGCAGGGTGCGTGGCAGTGGCTGGCTCATGACTGAAACCTCGTGACAGGAAGCGATGGGCGCTATGATCATCGGCAAACCTGCCATGACGAAGTGAGTTGCCATCGGTGAAACCGATATGAACATATCTCCCGAATCCCTTCAGGCCTTCGCCCAGGCTGCTCACAGTGGCTCACTCAGTGCGGCGGCACGGCGCCTGGGCAAGAGCCAGTCGACGATCAGCGAAGCCGTCGCTCGACTGGAAATCGACCTGGGCGTGACGCTGTTCGAGCGCGGCCCTCGTCGCCTGCAGCTCACCGAGGCCGGCGCCAGCCTGCTCGCTCACGCCGACGAGGTGCTGGCAGCCGCTGACCGCCTGGCCCGCCACGCCGCCGGACTGGCCAGCGGTCAGGAAGCGCGCCTGACCCTGGCCCTCTCCGACGCCTACCAGCCGAAGCAGTACGAAGCCCGCCTGCAGGAACTGGACGAACGCTTTCCCGACCTGCAGTTCGAAAGCCTGATCGCCGAGCAGGCCGACGTGCTCGACCTGGTCAACCAGGGGCGGGCCCAGATCGGCCTGCTGGCGGCGCAGGATCGCTACCCGCCGCACATCGCCCATGCCCGCCTGGAGATGAGCAGCGAGTTCGGCCTGTTCGTCGCCAGGGAGCACCCGCTGGCCGAGCGCTCGCATGTGCGCCCGGAAGACCTCTCGCACTGGCGCCTGCTGCGCCTGAGCAGCGTGGCCGACGACGACGCCAACCGCGATGACCTGCCCGGCAGCGGCGGGCGCTGCTGGGCGGCACCGGATTACCTGATGCTGCTGGAGATGGCGCGCCTGGGCTTCGGCTGGGCCGAGCTGCCACGGCAACTGGTCGAGACCTATGGCTTCGAGGCCCTGCATGAACTGCCCTGCAGCGGCTGGCCACGGCGCATGGCGGTCGATGCCATCTGGTCGCGCCAGCGCACGCTCGGGCCGGTTGCCGCGTGGCTGCTGCAGCGCCTGCAAGGCGGTACCTGACGGAGGTCGCGCCCGCTGCCCACTGCGCTTATCATGCCGCCCCATGATCAACGATCCCTTTGCACGGCTGAACCTCGACCGCGAGGTGCTCAGCGTCAGTCAGCTCAACAACCGCGCCCGCCTGCTGCTGGAGGATGTGTTTTCCGGCATCTGGGTCGAGGGGGAAATCTCCAACCTGGCACGCCCGGCGTCCGGGCACATCTACTTCACCCTGAAGGATGGCCAGGCCCAGGTGCGTTGCGCGCTGTTCCGGCAGAACGCCGCACGGGTGCGCCAGGCGCTGCGCGACGGGCTGGCGGTGAAGGTCCGTGGCAAGGTGTCGCTGTTCGAGGGCCGGGGTGACTACCAACTGATTCTCGATGCCGTCGAACCCGCCGGCGATGGCGCCCTGCGCCTGGCCTTCGAAGCGCTGAAGGAAAAACTCGGCGCCGAGGGGCTGTTCGCCAGCACCGGCAAGATCGCCCTGCCTGCCCATCCGAGGCGCATCGGCATCGTCACCTCGCCGACCGGCGCGGTGATCCGAGACATCATCAGCGTGTTCCGCCGCCGCGCGCCGCAGGTCGAACTGAACCTGATCCCCACCGCCGTCCAGGGGCGCGAGGCCACCGCGCAGATCGTCCGTGCCCTGCAACGGGCCGACGCGCAGGGCTTCGACGCACTGATCCTGGCCCGTGGTGGTGGCTCGCTGGAAGACCTCTGGTGCTTCAACGAAGAGGCCGTGGCCCGCGCCGTGGCGGCCTGCAGCACGCCCATCGTCAGCGCCGTGGGCCATGAGACGGACGTTTCCATCGCCGACTTCGTCGCCGACGTGCGTGCCCCGACGCCCTCCGCCGCCGCCGAACTGCTGGCTCCGGACAGCAGCGAACTGCTGCAGCGCCTGCACAACCTGCAGCGGCGCCTGGTCCTGCACATGCAGGGTCGCCTGGCCCGCGAGCGCCTGCGCCTGGACGGCGTGAGCAAGCGCCTGCGCCACCCCGGCGAGCGTTTGCGCCAGCAGGCGCAGCGCCTGGATGACCTGGACATGCGCCTGCGCCGCGCCTTCAACCAGCAGCTGGCCAGCCAGCGCGAGCGGCTGGCCCGTCTCGACGCCCGCCTTGCGGCCCAGCATCCGGGACGCAGTCTGGCCCTGCTGCGCCAGCGTCTCGACGGCCTGGCCGAACGCCTGCCACGCGCCATGCAGGGCCAGCTGCGCAACCAGCGCCAGCGCCTCGGCGCGCTGGCCGGGCAACTGCAGATCGTCAGCCCGCTGGCGACCCTTGGTCGCGGCTACAGCATCCTCCTCGACGAACGCGGCCAGGCCGTGCGCAGCGCCGCCCAGACGCAACCGGGCCAGCGCCTCAAGGCACGCCTGAGCGAGGGCGAACTGGATGTACGCGTCGAAGACAACCACATCCAACCCGCGACCCTGTCGCTGCTGGACTGAGCCCGCCGATGTCCCGCCTGAACCCGCGCGCCCTGGCCTACCTCAACGAGGTCATCCACTTTCGCTCGCTGCGCAAGGCCGCGCAGCACCTGAACGTCGACCCCTCGGCCATCAGCCGCCAGCTCAGCGCACTCGAGGAAGAGCTGCAGATCCGTCTGCTGGAACGCACCTCGCAGGGCGTCAGCCCGACCGAGGCCGGCGACATGCTGGTCGCCCACTACCGCCAGCAGCGGGCCAACGAACAGGGCGTGCTGTCGCGCCTGAGCGACCTTCAGGGCCTGCGCCAGGGCAGCGTGCGTATCGCGGTCGGCGAGGGTTTCATCACCGACCTGATCGCCCAGCCGCTGCAGAGCTTCATCCTGCGCTACCCCGGCATCGACCTGGAGGTGCGCATGGCCGGCGCCAACGAGGCGCTCGGCCTGCTCAAGGAAGATGCCGTGGATCTGGCGCTGGTCTATGCCCCTGTCGAGGACGAGGCGCTGCAGGTTCACGTCGACACGCGCCAGCCACTGGACCTGATCACCCCGCCGCACCATCCACTGCTCGAACACCCGGGGCCGATCCCCATGACCGCCCTGCGCGGCGAGGCCCTGGCACTGATCCACAGCAGCACGGGCATGGGCCAGCTGGCGGTGATGGTCGCCCAGCTGGAACACGTCGAACTGCGCCCGAAGCTGCGCACCAACTCGGTGGCGGTGCTCACCAACTTCGTCAAATCCGGCATCGGCGTGGCCTTCATGCCCGAGCTGACGGTCAGCGACGAGCTCAAGGCCGGCAGCATCCGCCGTCTGCCCCTGGCCAACCTGGCCCTGCACGATGCCCGCGCGCGCATCCTCAGCCACAAGGGCCGCGAACTCACGGTTGCCGGGCAGGCCTGTCTGCAACACCTGCGCCAGAGCATGCGCTTCTTCAGCGGCGACGCGCCGAGCCTGTCGCGCACACGCTGAGCCGAGCCCGCTCGCGTTGCATTTTTTGCATCACAAGCCTTCTTGAACAGTCAACACAACAACAGCTAGCGTACCGTTGCTGACGCGCTCTAGGTTCGAACAACAACAGCATCCGCGCGGCTTTCCCACCATCGTTCTGCCATAAGGAAAACAATATGCAATCGACTCTGTTCGGTCAGTTCGGCCGCCGTTTCTGTGCGGCGCTGCTGGTCAGTGCCATGAGCCTGGGCGCATCGCTGAGCCAGGCCGCTACCAGCATCAACATGAGCTACAACGGCGCGGCCGACCTGGAAAAGAACCCGGTGCACCTGTTCGCCAGCAACTTCAAGCGCCTGGCGGAGCAGAAGAGCGGCGGCGAGCTGCAGATCAAGCTCTACCCCAACAGCATGCTCGGTGAAGAAGAGCAGCGCATGGAGCAGGTCATCAGCGGCCCGGGGCTGAACATCGCCTCCTTCGCCGGCATCGCCCCGCTGTTCCCGGAGATCTACGTCAGCGCCATCCCCTTCATGTTCGAGGACGCCAAGGCCGCCCACCGCTTCTTCGACGACGGCCGCTACTGGCAGGCCGCGCGGGAGGAATTCCGCTCGCGCACCGGCACCGAGATGCTGGCGGTGGTCGAGGAAGGTGGCTTTCTCAACTTCACCAACAACAAGAAGCCGATCAAGTCGCCACAGGACTTCCAAGGCCTGCGCTTTCGCGCGATGGACCCCAGCCAGGTAGCGCTCTACGAATCGTTCGGCGCTTCCGGCACGCCGATCCCCTGGACCGAGCTGTACATGGGCCTGCGCTCGGGCGTGGCCGACGGTCAGATGAACCCCACCTCGTACATCATCCTCGGCAGCCTGTACCAGGTGCAGAAGTACCTGACCCTGGCCAACATCCAGTACTCCGACCAGTTCCTGGTGGCCAACGCCGAGCTGCTCGAATCGCTGCCGGCCGAAGCGCGCCAGGCTCTGCTCGATGCCGCCCGCGAGGCCACGCTGCTCAACCGCGAGGCCATCGCCACCCAGCAGGAGAAGGAGCTGGCATTCCTGCAGGACAAGGGCATGCAGATCATCCGCCCCTCCGCCGAGGACCTGCAGGCCTTCCGCAGCCAGGGCCAGCCGGCCTACCTGAAGTGGCTGGGCGAGCAGGACATCGATGCGCAATGGGTCGAAACGGCCCTGCAGGATGTCGGTCTGAAGCCCGCCCAATAGTCCCCGCCTGCCTCCTAGCGCCCTGGCTGACAGGGCGCTGCTTCTCTTGCCCGGAGTCCTTATGTCCTCCTTTATCGAGCGCCTGCGCGCCGTGGTGCTCAACCTGGGTGCGGCGCTGCTGTTGCTGGACCTGTTGCTACTCATCTACGGGGTGGTCGCCCGCTACCTGATCGGCAGCTCGCCGATCTGGATGGACGAAATGGCCCGTTACCTGATCATCGGCAGTGTGATGCTGCTGCTCGGCGCACTGTGGAGCGAGGGCGGGCACATGCGCATCAACCTGCTCGAACAGCGCCTGCCGGCACGCCTGGCGCGCTGGCTGCAGCTGTACCAGTGGCTGGCGGCCTGCGCCTTCTTCACCTTCGCCACCTGGGTCAGCCTGCGCTATGCACTCGAGGCCGGACGCTTTCGCAGCCTGGGCCTGGGCATCAGCCGCACGTGGCCGCTGCTGGCGCTGCCGCTGGGCTTTGGCCTGCTGGTACTGATGGTGCTGCTGCGCGGCCCCTGGCCGAACTCGCAACAGGCGGAGGTGCAACCATGATGGGTCTGGCCATGCTGCTGACCTTCGCCGTCAACCTGGTGCTGGGTCTGCCGCTGTTCTTCTGCCTGCTGCTCACCGCGATGGTCGGCTTCCTGTTCGTCGACATCGGGCTGTTCGTCAACATCCTGCCGCAGCGTTTCTTCGGCGGCATGGACATTTTCTCGCTGATGGCCATCCCGCTGTTCATCCTGGCCGGCAACCTGATGAACAACTCGGGCATGACCCCGCGCCTGATCCGCCTGGCCAATGCCATGGTCGGCCATCTGCGCGGCGGCCTCGGCCACGTCAACGTGGTCGCCGGCGTGTTCTTCGCCGGGGTCAACGGCTCGGCCGCCGCCGACGCCTCGGCACTCAGCTCGCTGCTGGTGCCGGCCATGGAAAAAGAAGGCTACTCACGCAAGTTCGCCGCAGGCCTGACTGCCGGCAGCTCGCTGATCGGCCCGATCATTCCGCCAAGCATCTTCATGATCCTGTACTCGTCGCTGACCAATACCTCGATCGGCGAACTGTTCCTGGCCGGCGTGGTGCCCGGCTTGCTGCTGGCGCTGGCGTTCATGGGCATGAACGCCCTGTATGCGCGCAAGGCCGGTCTGCAGGCGCGGCACCAGGCTCCGAGCTGGGGCGAGGTGCTGGCTGCCTTTTCCGGCGCGGCCACCGCACTGGTCGCTCCGGTGCTGATCGTCGCCGGCATCGTCATGGGCCTGGTCACGCCAACCGAATCAGGCGCGCTGATCGTGCTCTACGTGGCCGTGATCGGCATGCTGCAGGGACAGCTGTCGCTGCGCGGATTGTGGGATGGGCTGCGCGACACCGTGCGCCTGACCGGCAGCATCTACGCGATCATCGCGGCGGCCTCGGTGGTCAACTGGCTGCTCAATTACACCCAGGTGGCGGCGGCGTTCGCCGAACTGCTGGGGCCGTTCAGCGACTCGCCGACGCTGATCCTGCTGGTGATCAGCGCGATCATCTTCATCTGCGGCATGGTCATGGAAGAGGTCTCGGTGCTGATGCTGCTGACGCCCATCATCGTCCCGGTGGCGCTGGCGGCCGGCGTCGACCCGGTGCACCTGGGGCTGATCTTCACCCTGAACATCACCATCGCGATGATCACGCCGCCCATGGGCGCCTGCCTGTTCATCGTCGCCGCCGTCAGCAAGCTGAACATCATGGAGATGTTCAAGGGTATCTGGCCATTCGTGCTGACCGCCCTGGGCGTACTCTACCTGCTGATCCTGTTCCCCTCGCTGACCCTCTGGTTGCCGCGCCTGCTGAGCTGATGCCATGACCGACCTGACCACCCCCATCCCCTACCGAGCAGAACCCGACTGGCAGGCGGTCGCGGCGATCCCCATCGTCGAGTGCGATGAGCCGCTGCACCCGCTGAGCCTGAGCCGCACGCTGCGCGTGTACCCGGCATACGCCCGCATGGGCGTGTGCCACGCCATGGCTGAATGCCACTCGCGCAGCGCGGTGTTCGAACGCCTGCTGCAAGTGGCCAAGAGCCTGCCGGCAGGCCTGCACCTGGTGGTGCTCGACGCCTGGCGTCCGTTCGCCGTGCAGCAATACCTCTACGACAGCCTCTACGACGCGCTCAAGGAGTACTACCCCGACGCCGACGAGGCGCACCTGGAGCATCTGACGCGCCAGTTCGTCTCGCCGCCCAACAGCAGCCGCGGCAATCCCAGCCCGCACCTGACCGGTGGCGCCGTCGATGTCACCCTGTGCGACGATGACGGCCACTGGCTGGACATGGGCACCGCCTTCGACGAGGCCAGCCCGCGCTCGGCCAGCGCCCACTTCGAAGGCCCCGACGGTGAAGCGGCGGGCCAGCAGGTACGCGCCAACCGGCGCACGCTGTACAACGCCATGCTCGCCCAGGGCTTCAGCAACCTGCCCAGCGAGTGGTGGCACTACGACTACGGCGACCAGCTGTGGGCCTGGCACCAGGGCGAGCCTCAAGCGCTGTACGGCCCCGTGCAGTTGCAGACCCTCGACAGCCTCTGGCGCCAGCAGCTCGAACAGCAACTCGGCCTGAACGGCCGCTGAGGCGCTGCCACAGGCTTTCCCGATGCCGGCATTTACGCCAGCATAGGCCCCCCAGCCCTCGCCCGGACCGCCTCGCATGCCCCGTCCCCTGCCACTGCTCGCCACATTCCTGCTGCTCGCACTGAGCCTCGCCGCGCCGGCCCACGCCGAGGGTTTCATCACCCGCCTGCTGAACAAGCCGGTACCTGGCGGCGTGGCCGTGCTCGATCTGGGTGGCCAGGCCCAGGCGCCGAAGGTTCGCTACCAGGGCAAGCCGGTGCTGACCATTCGTGAGGACGGGCAGCGCTGGATCGCCATCGTCGGCATCCCGCTGAGCGTCAAGCCGGGCACGCAACAGGTGCAGATCGAGGGAGGCCAGTCGCTCGCCTTCGAGGTCGGCGCCAAGCACTACACCGAGCAGCGCATCACCCTCAAGAATCAGCAGCAGGTCAACCCCAACGCCAAGAACCTTGCCCGTATCGAGCGCGAGCTGGCCGAACAGACCCGCGCCTACCGCCAGTTCAGCGCCCGCCAGCCGAGCAACCTGCTGTTCGACAAACCCGTCGACGGCCCGCTATCCAGCCCCTTCGGCCTGCGCCGTTTCTTCAACGGAGAGGAACGCAACCCGCATTCGGGCCTGGACTTCGCCGCCAGCCGTGGCACCTCGATCAAGGCGCCGGCTGCCGGCAAGGTGATCCTGATCGGCGACTACTTCTTCAATGGCAGGACGATATTCCTCGACCATGGCCAGGGCCTGATCAGCATGTTCTGCCACCTGTCGGCGATCGACGTGAAACTCGGCGACGAGATCCCTCGCGGCGGCCATCTCGGCAAGGTCGGCGCCACCGGGCGCGCCACCGGCCCGCACCTGCACTGGAACGTCAGCCTCAACGATGCACGGGTCGACCCGGCGATCTTCATCGGCGCGTTCAAACCCTGAACTGGACGCAGCCTGCAACACCTGAGCGCTGGGTTGGCGCGCCGATTTTTGCTAGGGTACGGCGGCTCAAACGGTCGGCCCCACAAGGCCGGCCTGCCTCATGCCCGCAGCGGAGCCGGATATGCCGAATGAGCTCAACACCTGGATGGACTGGCTGAAGCAACAGCCGGAACTGCTGACCCTCAGCGCCACACTCGCCCTGATCGCGGCGGCCTGGCTGTCGAACTGGGTGGTCAAGCACATCCTGGTGCGCGCCATCTATCGTGTGATCGGCGCCACGACCGTGGGTCGCCACGGCCAGATCAAGGAAAGCGGCATCATCAAGCGGCTCTCCAACGTCGTGCCGGCGCTGGTGCTGTCCAGCGGCGTGATGCTGGTACCGGACATGCCCGAGGCCGTGGTCGAGGTGACGCGCAACGTCTGCAGCGCCTTCATCGTGCTGACCATCGCCATGGCCATCGGCGCCTTTCTGGACATCCTCAACACCCTCTACCAGCGACGCCCGAATGCCCACCTGAAGCCGATCAAGGGCTACCTGCAGGTGATCAAGATCGCCATCTACGCGATTGCCGCGATCCTCATGGTGGCTGCACTGATCGACCGCTCGCCGCTGATCCTGCTGTCCGGCCTTGGCGCCATGGCCGCCGTGCTGATGTTGATCTTCCAGGACACCCTGCTGTCGCTGGTGGCCAGCGTGCAGATCTCGTCGAGCGACATCATTCGCGTCGGTGACTGGGTGGAGATGCCCAACCTGAACGCCGATGGCGACGTGATCGACATCGCCCTGCACACGGTCAAGGTGCAGAACTGGGACAAGACCATCACCACCATCCCGACCCGCCGCTTCATCACCGACCCGTTCAAGAACTGGCGTGGCATGCAGGAATCCGGCGGCCGACGGATCAAACGCGCACTCTACCTCGACCAGACCAGCGTGCACTTCCTGAGCAACGAGGAAATCGCCCGCCTGCGCCGCTTCATGCTGCTCGACGAATACCTCGACCACAAGGACCAGGAGCTGCTCGACTGGAACACCAGGCTGGCCGAACACAGCAAGGAAGCGGTCAACACCCGCCGCATCACCAACATCGGCAGCTTCCGTGCCTACGTCGAGCACTACCTGCGCCATAACCCGCACATCCACCAGCACATGACCCTGCTGGTGCGCCAGCTCAGCCCGACTGCCGATGGCCTGCCGCTGGAGATCTACTGTTTCACCAACACCACGGCCTGGAATGCCTACGAGGGCATCCAGTCGGACATCTTCGACCATCTGCTGGCCATCCTCCCGGAGTTCGGCCTGCGCGTGTTCCAGCATCCGAGCGGGGCCGACTTCCAGGCGCTGCGGGAGAAAGCCCCCGCCGCTCGTCGCCTCAACAGCGAAATGGCTTAAGTCCAGCAGCATCGCGCCGATCTCTCGGTAGAGCCGGGTAATCGCCCGGCGGCTACCAGTGAGCCGATGATGCTGACGGTCAATACCAACATCGCCTCGTCGTTCACGCGTCGCCAACTGGAGAGCAACAACACCGGCCTCGACATCTCGTTGCAGCGCCTGTCCACCGGGCAGCGCATCAACAGTGCCAAGGATGACGCTGCCGGGCTGCAGATCTCCAACCGCCTCAACTCGCAGGCACGCGGGCTGGGCGTGGCGATACGTAACGCCAACGACGGTATTTCGCTGCTGCAGGTCGCAGAGGGCGCGCTACAAAGCGTGACCGACGCCCTGCAGCGCATCCGTTCGCTCGGCCTGCAGGCAATGAATGGCTCCAACGGCGCCAGCGAGCGCCAGGCACTCGACCAGGAAGCGCAGCAGCTGCTGCAGGAGATCGACCGGGTCAACGAGACCACCACCTTCGCCGGCCGCAAGGTCTTCGCCCAGGGCCAGTCCTCTGCCCTCGGCGACCTGGACCAGCGCGCCGTGCTCAACTCGCTCAAGGGCTTCTGGATCAGCGAAGGAGAACAGCGCGTCTTCGACGCCTTCGGTCTGCGCGCCGACGGCGCCGAGCTGAAAATCACCTTCAGCAACGACAGCAGCAGCCAGGCTCTGGCGTCGGTCTCCTCCAGCGGCGCGGATGGCAACGGTCGCGTGCTCAATCAGGTGCTCAACGTCAACCTCGCGTACTTCGACGCCAGCTCGCTGCCCGACGGCGGCAGTTACCCGCAGTACACCGACCGCGTGATTGCCCACGAGATGACCCACGCGGTGATGGGCCGCACCATGAACTTCGCCGCCGGCCTGCCCGCCTGGTTCATCGAGGGTGCCGCAGAAGCCGTACAGGGTGCGGACGAGCGCCTGGCCGCCGACACCGCCGGCGGTACCAATACCACGGCGATCGTCAGCGCCTTCAATGCCGACGACGTCAGCGGTTCCGCAGGCTACTCCGGCGGTTATGCGGCGGTGCGCTACATGCATGCCAGCATCAAGGCAGAGGGTGGCAAGGGCATCAAGGACATCATGGGCTACCTGAACAGCAATCCCGGCTCCACGCTGGACCAAGCGCTGAGCAATGCCAGCCACGGCGCGTTCACCGGGCTCGCAGATTTCCAGAGCCAGTTCAGCAGCGACGCGGCTGCCTACGTGGCGGGCCTCGACCTGAGCAACGCCGACACCGGCGCCATCGGCGGCCTGGACGCGGACGGCGGGCCGACGCTGACGGCCGAGAACGTGCTGCTCAATCAGGGTACCGGGGTCCCCGGCTCGCAGGGCTTCCGCCTCGTCGAACCGACCCTGTTCAACGACACAGCGGTCGGCGGCAGCGCCCTGACGCAGTTCCAGGTCGGCGCCGAGGCCTACGAAACCATTCAGATCGGCCTGGGCACGTTCAATGTCGACACCCTGGCGCTCGGCCGCCTCAGCCTGCAGGACACCCCCGGCCTGGCGGTGATGGACATCGACGACGCCCTCGCCTACATCGACCGCCAGCGAGGCTACATGGGCGCGGTGCAGAATCGCCTGGAGTCGACGATCAGCAACCTGCAGAACATCGCCGAGAACACCGCAGCCAGTCGCTCGCGCATCCTCGACACCGACTTCGCCAACGAGACCGCCAACCTCGCCTCGCGGCAGATCATCCAGCAAGCCGCGCAGAGCATCCTCGCCCAGGCCAACCAGCGCCCGCAGGCGGTACTCGAGCTGCTGGCCTGAGCCCTGCGCAATCCGTCGCAAGCCTTGCGCCAAGAAGCGCAATTAATCGCCCGCATACAGGACAGCGCGAAATTTTCAGGCGTTTTTTCCGTAAGTATTGCCATCATTCCCTACCGAACGTAGGGTTAGCGACATGAACACTGCACATACCCTCATTCTGATGCGGCAACACCGCTGCCTGCGCCTGGTCAGCCCGCGACTGCGTGGCTGAATCCTCGTCTCGCCCCCAAGCCTCCGTGTTGCCCCCGGCCCAGCGCCGAACCAAGGATTAGCCTCATGACCATGCTCAAAGATCCATCGAAGAAGTACCGCCCGTTCACCCAGATCCAGATCCCGGACCGCACCTGGCCGGACCAGATCATCGACAAGGCACCGATCTGGCTGTCGACCGACCTGCGTGATGGCAACCAGTCGCTGATCGAGCCGATGGACGCCGAGAAGAAGATGCGTTTCTTCAAGTGCCTGGTCGCCGTGGGCCTGAAGGAAATCGAAGTGGGCTTCCCGTCCGCCTCGCAAACCGACTTCGACTTCGTCCGCGAGCTGATCGAAGGCGGCCACATTCCCGATGACGTCACCATCCAGGTACTGACCCAGGCCCGTGACGACCTCATCGAACGCACCTTCGAGTCGCTCAAGGGCGCCAAGAAGGCCATCGTCCACTACTACAACGCCTGCGCGCCGAGCTTCCGCAAGATCGTCTTCAACCAGGACAAGGCGGGGGTGAAAGCCATCGCCGTCGCAGCCGGCAGCACCATCAAGCGCCTGGCCGACGCCGCGCCGGAAACCCAGTGGGGCTTCGAGTACTCGCCGGAGGTGTTCAGCAGCACCGAGATCGACTTCGCCGTCGAGGTGTGCAACGCGGTGATCGGTGTGTTCCAGCCGACCCCGGCGAACAAGCTGATCCTCAACCTGCCGGCCACCATCGAGTGCGCCACGCCGAACAACTACGCCGACCAGATCGAGTGGTTCGGCCGCCACGTCGACCGCCGCGACAGCGTGCTGATCAGCGTGCACACGCACAATGACCGTGGCACCGGCGTCGCCGCCTCGGAGCTGGCCGTCATGGCCGGCGCCGACCGCGTCGAAGGCTGCCTGTTCGGCAACGGCGAGCGGACCGGCAACGTCTGCCTGGTGACCCTGGCGCTGAACCTCTACACCCAGGGCATCGACCCTGAGCTGGACTTCTCCGACATCGACGCCGTGCGCAAGGTGGTGGAAGACTGCAACCAGATTCCGGTGCATCCGCGTCATCCGTACGTCGGCGACCTGGTGCACACCGCGTTCTCCGGCTCGCACCAGGACGCCATCCGCAAGGGCTTCGCCCAGCAGGACCCGGAAGCCGTCTGGGAAGTGCCGTACCTGCCGATCGACCCGGCCGACATCGGCCGCGACTACGAGGCGGTGATTCGCGTCAACAGCCAGTCCGGCAAGGGTGGTATCACCTTCCTGCTGGAGCAGGAATACGGCATCAACCTGCCGCGCCGCATGCAGATCGAATTCAGCCAGGTGGTACAGCGCGAGACCGATCGCCTGGGCCTGGAAATGACCGCTTCGCAGATCCACCAGTTGCTCGAGAGCGAGTACCTCAAGGCGACGTCGCCCTACGAGCTCAAGGGGCATCGCCTGCAGGAAGAGAATGGCGACAGCAGCGTCGAGCTGAAGGTCCAGGTCGACGGCCAGGAGCAGCGCTGGAATGGCTCGGGCAAGGGCCCGCTGGAAGCCCTGGTGTCGAGCCTGCCGCTGTCCGTGGAAATCATGGATTACCACGAGCACGCCATCGGCGCCGGAGCCAGTGCCAAGGCGGCCTCGTACATCGAGATTCGCCTGGACGGCCAGCGCCCGCTGCATGGCATCGGCATCGACGAGAACATCACCACCGCCAGCTTCCGTGCGCTGTTCAGCGCACTCAACCGCGCCGTCAAGCAGGCTGAACTGAAGACCGAAGCGGCCTGAAAGGCAGCAGACTGAAAAAAGAACCCCGCCGCTCGGCGGGGTTCTTCGTTTCAGCTGGGGCTCAGTAGCTGACCACCGGCGAGACGCGCTGGTAGCGGCCGTCGATATAAGCCTTCAGCCAGGAGCGGTAGCGTTTGCCCGCGCTGTAGGCGAAGTAGCGATAGCTCTGTTCGTTCTCCGCCAGGCGCTGCAGCACGATGCTGCCATCCTGCTCGATCACCCAGGTCAGCATGGCGTGTACGCCCCCGGTGCGCGTCAGGGTCTGGTTGGCATCCACCGTCAGTTGGTAGAGCGGCAGGTAGTCCTCGGCGGCCCGGCCATAACGCACCACGTTGGACACCCGCTGGTAGTAGCCATTCTGGAAGCGCTTCAGCCACACGCGGTAGCGTTTGGCGGGATCGAAGCGGTAGTAGGTGTAGGCCAGCTCGTTGGCCGCGTTACGCTCCAGAACGACATTGCCCTCCTCCTCGATCACCCAGGTCAGGGCATCACCGATGTTGCCGCTGCGGCTGACCTGGCGATTGTCGCCGATGCTCAGCTGATAGAGGTCCGTCAGCCCCGGCGAGAAGTACTCGGCATCGGAGACCTGCACCAGCTCGCCGCCAACGGCCTGCTCGATCCAGACCTTGTAGGCACGGCCCTGCTGGAACGGGTAGCGCAGTTCCGCAGCACCGCCGGTGGGCTGGCGCAGCACCTCGACACCGTCCTCGCGAATGACCCAGTTCAGAGGCTTGTCGGCAGGACCGTCATGCCGCAGCTGGAAGTCCGCCTCGACCTCCAGGTCGATGTAGCGCGCGGGAAAACCCTCGCGGAAGGCGAGCGGAACCGAGATGGCCTCGTCCTTGCCGCTCACGCTGGCTTCGGCCCAGACCTGGTAACGCTCGCCATGGTTGAAGGCGAACTGCAGCGGAACACCGGCCTGCGCTGGCTGACGCAGCGTCTCGCCGCCCTGTGCGGCGATCACCCAGTTGCCCTGGAACGCCGCCGACGAACTGATGCTGCCCTGATCGGCATTGCGGCTCAGCGCAACACGGTCAGTGACGCCGGGCTGGTAGGCCACGACATTCGAGACGGTCTTGTAGCCGCCGTCGATGAAGCTCTCCAGCCAGATCCGGTAGTGTTTGCCGACAGCATTGTTCCAATAGTGATCACGCAGGTTGCCGGCCGCGTTGCGCCCGAGGACGCGCTTGCCGTCCTCCTCGACCACCAGCGTCAGCTTGTCGCCCAGATCGCCGCTGCGGGACACCCAGAAACCGGGTTCCAGCGTGAGGCTGTAGGGCAGCGTCGGTTGTCCTGCGCCGTCTGGCAGCTTGACCAGGTAATCCTCGGTTTCGCCGTAGCCATAAGTCCCGCAGGGCTGCGCGGTAGCACCCCAGCGCATCTGTACCCGCATGCGGGTGGTACCGGCGCTGCCGGAAGGCACCGCGATGGGTGCGGAGACGACGGTGCTGCCCTGAGCGGCCAGCACCTTCTCGCTGGCCTCGAAACTGCCGTTCTGGTCGAAGTCGATCCAGGCCCCCCAGTTCTCGACGTACTGGGTGTTGCGGAAACCGGGACGGAGCTCCAGCCGGTCACCTTGCCCCGTCAGCTGGAAGGGAGGCTGACCCGTGGCGTTCAGGTAACCGCCATCGCTGCCGGACGTCTGGCTCGCGCCGTTGACGCTGACTCCGGCGATCCATTCACTGCCACTGTTACCCCGGCTGTCGCAGTACGTGGCTGCCATCAGCGGGCTCATCGCCAGGCAGGTGCCCAGCGCCATGAGTGTCTTGTACATTGTTTTCGCTCCTTGCGTTCATGTTGGGCAGGGAGCGACAGAGCTATCAGGGCCAAGCCTGTGCCCACTTCCATCCACGCGTCCCTGCGCCAGCAATGCTAGAGGCAAAAGCGAGCGGCCGTCCGGAATTTATTGGCGAATCGCCGCCATCCGCGATCGATCCGCATGCTGCAGAGGCGAACGCCCCGCACGGCACGGGGCGGACACGGATCAGACGTCCAGGATCATCAGCACGGCGAACAGCAGCGCCATCACGGCGATCGAGAAGAGCACGGCAATGCCTGCCGCCCGCCAGTTGGAGAGAAAGGTGCCACCAGCGGCGGCGTGCTGCTGGATATCGGCCTCGATCAGGTGCTTGGCCAGCATCACCATGCCCAGCAGCTGCCCGATGGCGAACGGCAGCGTGGGTACTTCTTCCGGCAATACGAAGGCCAGGGCCAGGGTCAGCGCCAGCAGGCACACGGCAACGCCCCAGACCATGGCGACACGGTCGGCCTTGCCCAGCAGCTGCAGGTTGTGCGCAAGCATCCAGGCACCGGCCAGCGGTGTGCCGAGAAAGGTGCCCAGCCCCACCGCGGCAATCCTGTACAGCGGCAGCGTCGAGGCAGAAGCCTGCTGCAGGTCCGCCTGTGGGGTCTGGAAGGGGTTGTCCTGCTGTACGTCCATGTCGTGTCGCTCCTGATTCAGTTCATGGTGAAGGCATCGGCATCCAGATGCGCCGGAAAACGCTCGCGATAGGCCGCCAGCGGCTCGGCCGCCAGGCGCTGGCGGAACACGCCATCGGCGGCGTTCGCCTGCAGCAGCGGCTCGCCCTGGAAGTCCAGCACCTGGGAGTCACCAGTATATCCATGCCCCTTGCCGTCCTCGCCGATCCGGTTCACAGCCGCGACATAGCACAGGTTTTCGATGGCCCGCGCCGGCAACAGGCGGTTCCAGTGCTGGCGGCGGGCAGCGGGCCAGTTGGCGGTGTAGAGCAGCAGGTCGGTGCCACCCGCGTCGCGGCTCCAGACCGGGAAGCGCAGGTCATAACAGACCAGCGGGCGGACACGCCAGCCCTTGAGCTCGAGCACGACCTGCTCGTCTCCGGCCTGGAAATGCTTGTGCTCGCCGGCCATGCGGAACAGGTGGCGCTTGTCGTAATGCGCCAGCGAACCATCCGCACGCGCCCAGAGCAGGCGATTGCGATAGCTGCCGTCGTCGGCCTGGATGATCAGGCTGCCGCAGATCACCGTATCGAGACGCTGCGCCTGCTCGCGCAGCCATGTGCTGCTGGGGCCATCCTCCGGTTCGGCCAGCGCTGCCGACTCCATCGAGAAGCCGGTGGTGAACATCTCCGGCAGGATCACCAGATCAGCGCCGCGCGCCTGCTCCAGCAGGGTCTGAAAGTGCTCGCGGTTGGCGGCCGGATCGTGCCAGGCCAGGGAGGTCTGGATCAGCGCCAGTTCGAGATCGGTTTTGTCGGTCATATCAAGGCCTCGGGGAAATCGGTAGCGCGCAGGGCGGATGTCGCGTTTCACACCCACCCCGCCTTGCTGGATCACGCGTCGCGGTGATCAGCCTGCATCACACCGCGCAGAGTTTCTCCGCCGCCTGGCGCAGGGTGTCCTCGCGCTTGGCGAAGCAGAAGCGCACCAGACGCAGATCCTGCGGTGCGGACTGGTAGAACACCGAGACCGGGATCGCCGCCACGCCATGCTCACGGGTCAGCCACTCGGCCATGGCGACGTCGTCCAGATCAGGACGGATAGCCCGGTAGTCGGCCAGCTGGAAGTAGGTGCCCGGCGCGCGGGTGAAGGTGAAACGCGAGCCGGCCAGCAGGTCGCAGAACAGGTCGCGCTTGGCCTGGTAGAACGCAGGCAGCTCCTCGACGTGCTCGGGGTGACTGGCCATGAAATCGGCAAGGCCATGCTGCAACGGCGTGACGCCACAGAAATTCACGTACTGGTGGATCTTGCGCAGCTCGGTGGTCAACGCAGGCGGCGCCACCACGTAGCCGGTCTTCCAGCCGGTGACGTGGTAGGTCTTGCCGAACGAGCTGACCACGAAGGCGCGCGCGTACAGCTCGTCGTGTGCCAGCACGCTGGCGTGCTGCACGCCGTCGAAGATCAGGTGCTCATAGACTTCGTCGCTGATCACATGGATATCGCGCTCGCGGATCAGCGCGGCCAAGCGGTCCAGGTCGCCGCGCGACAGCAGCGCGCCACTGGGATTGTGCGGCGAGTTGAGGAAGATCAGCCGGGTACGCGGGGTGATCGCATCGGCCAGGCGCTGCCAGTCCACGGCGAAATCCGCCAGGGCCAGCGGCACGTGCACGCAGCGACCGCCCGCCAGTTCCACGGAGGGCTCATAGCTGTCATAGCAGGGATCGAGGACGATGGCCTCGTCGCCCGGACGGATCAGCGCCTGCACCGCGCAGAAGATCGCCTCGGTGGCGCCGGGAGTGATGGTGATCTCGCTGTCGGCGTCCCGCTGCACGCCGTAGCTGCGCGCGATCTTCGCTGCCACCTGCTGGCGCAGGGCGGGCAGACCGGTCATCGGCGAATACTGATTGCGCCCTTCCAGGACATGGCGCGCCACTGCTTCACGCAGCGCCTGCGGCCCGTCGAAATCGGGAAAGCCCTGGGACAGGTTGATCGCCCCGGTATCCAGAGCAAGCTGAGACATGCGGGTGAAGATGGTGGTGCCGACGTTGGGCAGTTTGCTGGCGAGCATCGCGACTTCCTCGGGGAAAGCTGCAAGCTACAAGCTTCGAGCCGCAAGCAAAAGCGGCTCGGCTCCTCTTGTAGCTTGAGGCTTGCCGCTTATGACTATCGTCTCTTGTCCTTGCGCTTCTTCTCGGCCTTCTTGTGGTGGCTCATCAGGCGCCGCTTCTTGTTCACCTGGCGGTCGGTGAGCTTGTTCTTGTTGCCTTCGTACGGGTTGTCGCCGCCCTTGTACTCGATACGGATCGGCGTGCCGACCAGCTTGAGCACGCGGCGGAAGGTGTTCTCCAGGTAACGGGAGTAGGCGCGCGGGACCGCGTCGACCTGGTTACCGTGGATGACGATCAGCGGTGGGTTGGCACCACCCAGGTGGGCATAGCGCAGCTTGATCCGGCGACCGTTGACCAGGGGCGGCGCGTGGTCGCTGACGGCATCCTCGAGGATCTGCGTCAGGCGGCTGGTCGGCCAGCGGGTGATGGCCGACTTGAACGACGCCTGCACCGACTTGTACAGGTGGCCGACGCCAGTGCCGTGCAGTGCGGAAATGAAGTGGATGTCGGCGAAGTCGACGAAGAACAGCCGGCGCTCCAGCTCGGTCTTCACGTAGTCCTTCTGGCCCTGGTCCATGCCGTCCCATTTGTTCAGGGCGATGACCAGCGCACGACCGCTCTCCAGCACGAAGCCGAGCAGGTTGAGGTCGTGGTCGACCACCCCTTCGCGGGCGTCCATGACGAAGACCACGACGTTGGAGTCCTGGATCGCCTGCAGGGTCTTGACCACGGAGAACTTCTCCACGGCCTCGAAGATCTTGCCGCGACGACGCACGCCGGCGGTGTCGATCAGCGTGTACTTCTCGTCGTCACGCTCGAAGGGGATGTAGATGCTGTCGCGCGTGGTGCCGGCCTGGTCATAGACGATGACCCGCTCTTCGCCGAGCATGCGGTTGACCAGAGTCGACTTGCCGACGTTGGGGCGACCGATGATGGCCAGCTTGATGCCGTCCTTCTCGCTCGGGCCGGGGATGCGCTTGGCTTCCTGGCCTTCCAGCACTTCTTCCTCTTCTTCGGCGCCCTCTTCCGGCTCGCCGGCATCCTTGGGGAAGGCACCGAGCACCACTTCCAGCATCTGGGTGATGCCACGGCCATGGGCACCGGCGATCGCCAGCGGCTCGCCCAGGCCCATGGGACTGAACTCGGCGCGGGCCAGGTCGACGTCGAGGTTGTCGACCTTGTTCACCACCAGGAAGCTCTGCTTGTTACGCCGGCGCAGGTGCTCGCCGATCATCTGGTCGGAGGCGGTCATGCCGGCGCGCGCGTCCACCAGGAACAGCACGGCATCGGCTTCTTCGATCGCCTGCAGCGACTGCTCGGCCATCTTCGCGTCGATGCCTTCCTCGTCGCCGGAGATACCGCCGGTATCGATCACGATATAGGTGCGCCCCTGCCACTTCGCCTCGCCGTACTGGCGGTCGCGGGTCAGACCGGACAGGTCGCCGACGATGGCGTCGCGACTGCGGGTCAGGCGGTTGAAGAGTGTGGACTTGCCGACATTGGGCCGGCCCACCAGGGCAATTACGGGAACCATCAGGCTCTCCACTACGTTATTTCAGAAAATGCAAAGGCCGCTGCACGGGCAGCGGCCGGAATATTTTGCGCTGCTGCATCCAGACCCGGGCCTGGATGCAGCATAGTTGGTCACTTGATGGTCAGCGCTACCAATTTGCCGCTGTTGCCGAAGACATACAGCCAGTCACCCACCACCAGCGGACGCGTGCGCAGACCATCGCTGTCGATACGGGTACGACCCACGAAGCGACCATCGACCTGGCTCAGCAGGTGCAGATAGCCTTCGAAATCGCCCACGGCCACGTAGCTGGAAAACACTTGTGGCGCGGACAGCTCGCGGCGAGCCAGGGAATCGTTGCTCCACAGCGCCGAGGCACTGCGCTCGTCGATGCCTTCGACGGTGCCGTTGGCCAGGCTGACGTAGACGTTGCCGAAGCCCTGGGCGACACCAACCGAACTGGAGGCCTCGCGCTGCCACAGCACACGGCCGGAATCCAGGTCCATCGCCGCGACGCGGCCCTGGTAGCTCACCGCGTACACGGTGCCACCGGACAGCAGCAGGCCGCCGTCGATATCCACCACGCGCTCCAGCTCGGAACGACCTTGCGGGATGGCCACGCGCTGCTCCCAAACGGGCAGGCCACGCTGGGCGTCGACCGCCACCACCTTGCCGCTGGACAGACCCGCGACCACCAGGCGGTTGGTCACCAGCGGCGCGCCGGTGCCACGCAGCGTCAGCACCGCCGGGGTGTTCTCGACGATCCAGCGCTGATTGCCAGTGCTGGCATCGAACGCGATCAGGCGGTCATCCTGGGTCTGCACCACGACGATATCGCCGTTGCTCGCCGGGGCGGCCAGCACTTCGCTGGTCACACGCGAGCGCCACTGCTCCTCGCCATCGCTGGAGTCCAGGGCGATCACCTCACCCTTGAGCGTGCCCAGCAGCACCTGGCCATAACCGGCACCTATGGCACCGGAGACCGGGATGTCCAGCTTCTTGCGCCAGATGACCTTGCCACTGGTGCGGTCCATGGCCATGACCAGGCCTTCGACGTCGGCCGCGTAGATCACGTCGCCATCGATGGCCGGTACCAGCATGTTGAAGGTTTCGCCCTGGCCGTCACCGACGGAGCGGCTCCATTCGGTACGCAGTTCGACCTCGGTATCGAACTTGGTCAGCTCGGCGGGTGGCAGTTCCTTCTTGCTATTGCTGCTGCAACCCACGGCCAGAACGGCCAGAGCCAGCAGTGCGGCATTCTTCCAACGCATCACGTCACGCATCCCCTTTTGCCAGGTCGTCCAGCTTCATCTGCAGACCGCCAACGGCGGCGTCCTCGGCCAGCGCATCCTTGGCCTTCTGGTAGGCCGCGTGCGCGTCATCGCTGCGGCCCAGCTGGACCAGCAGATCACCCTTGAGCTCCTCGCGGCTGGCCAGGAACGCCTCGTCGACCTTGGCGTCGAGCAGCTTCAGCGCCTCGTCGACCTTGTCCTGGGCAGCCAGAACGCGTGCCATGCGCTGACGCGCCAGCTCGTCGAGGGTGGCGTCGGCCGGCTTGTCGAGCACGCGTTGCAGGGCAACGGCGGCGTCGTCGAGACGATCGGCCTCGACCGCGACCTTGGCGACGAACAGGCTGCCGTACTGCGCGTAATGGCTACCGCCGAACTCGCTGTCGAGCTTGCCGGACAGTTCGGCCACCTTGCCTGCATCAGGCTTGCCGGCCGGATCCAGCGCAGTTTCCAGCAGTTGCTGATACAGCGCGGAGGCACTCTGCGCCTGGTTGGTCTGGTACTTCTGCCAACCCTGCCAGCCGAGCACGGCTACCAGCGCGAGTACGCCGCCGGTCAGCAACGGTTTGCCGTTGCGATTCCACCAGTCCTTGATTTGCGCGATCTGTTCGTCTTCGGTCTGCATGTCTAACCCCGTACTCCTAATCGAGAGCCTGCTCAGGCCTGTTGCTGGCAGGCAGCCAGATGCTCGGCCAGAGCATCCCAGGCAACGCTTTGTTGTTCACTGTCGTCGCGCAGCGGCTTGCAACCTACCACGCGCCCTGCCAATTCGTCGTCCCCCAGAATCAGCGCATAGCGCGCGCCGCTCTTGTCAGCCTTCTTGAACTGGCTCTTGAAGCTGCCGCCGCCACTGTTGAGCAGCAGGCGCAGCGCCGGCAACTCATCGCGCAGGCGCTCGACCAGGGTCAGTGCAGCCAGCTCGGCCGCCTCGCCAAAGGCGCAGACGTAGACGTCGGCGGCACGGTTCAGCTCGGCCGGCAACAATTCGAGGGTTTCCAGCAGCAGCACCAGGCGCTCGACGCCCATGGCGAAGCCGACCCCCGGCGTCGCCTTGCCACCCAATTGGGAAACCAGGCCGTCATAACGACCACCGGCGCATACCGTGCCCTGGGCACCGAGCTTGTCGGTCACCCACTCGAACACGGTGCGGTTGTAGTAATCCAGGCCGCGGACCAGCTTGTGATTGATCTCGTAGCGGATGCCGGCGGCATCCAGGCGCGCCCTGACGCCGTCGAAGTGCAGGCGCGACTCCTCATCGAGGTAGTCGCCCAGGGTCGGTGCACCGACCAGAACGGCCTGGGTCGCCTCGTTCTTGCTGTCGAGGATGCGCAGCGGGTTGGTGGTCAGACGGCGCTGGCTGTCTTCGTCCAGTTGCTCGAAACGCTCCTGCAGGTAAGCGACCAGCGCGTCGCGGTAGGCCGCACGCGCCTCGCTGGAACCCAGGCTGTTGAGCTGCAGGGTCACCGCATCGGCCAGGCCGAGTTTCTTCCACAGGCGCCAGGTCAGCACGATCAGTTCGGCATCGACGTCCGGCCCCGGCAGGTTGAAAGCCTCCACGCCAACCTGGTGGAACTGGCGATAACGGCCCTTCTGCGGCTTCTCGTAACGGAACATCGGGCCGGCGTACCACAGTTTCTGCACCTGGCCACCACCGGACAGACCATGCTCGAGCACGGCACGCACGCAACCGGCAGTGCCCTCCGGACGCAGGGTCAGGGACTCCTCGTTGCGGTCGCGGAAGGTGTACATCTCCTTGTCGACCACATCGGTGCCCTCGCCGATACCGCGCGCGAACAGCTCGGTGTACTCGACGATGGGCAGGCGGATTTCCTTGTAGCCGTAGCCGTCGAGCAGGTCGACCAGGGTGTTCTCCAGGTAGCGCCAGGCAGGCGTCTGCTCCGGCAGGATGTCGTTCATGCCACGAATGGCTTGCAGAGATTTGCTCACAAATAATCCTTAAACCTGCTCTCGACACTGCTGCACTTGCTGATGCAGCGTCAAAAACAGGCTCAAAATGCTCATTTACAGTCGTAAACTGCGCTTCTTCGCCCGTATTTTCCTTGCCTGGCCCACGCTCGCGATGTGCTCGACGCGCAGGCTGGCCGGTTTCAGCCGCGAACGATCACGGCAGCATCGGCGGCGACCTTCTCGGCCGCCTTGTCGCGAATGAGCTTTTCCAGCTCATCCACCAGATTCTCGTTGGTCAGCTTCGACGCCGGCTTGCCGTCGATGTAGACCAGGTTGTTCGGGCTGCCACCAGTGAGGCCGATATGCGCCTCCTTGGCTTCGCCTGGACCATTGACCACGCAACCGATCACGGCGACGTCGAGCGGCACCAGCAGGTCCTCGACGCGGCTTTCCAGCTCGTTCATGGTCTTGACCACATCGAAGTTCTGCCGCGAGCAGCTCGGGCAGGCGATGAAGTTGATGCCACGCGAACGCAGGCGCAGGGACTTGAGGATATCGAAACCGACCTTGATCTCTTCCACCGGATCGGCGGCCAGAGAAATGCGGATGGTATCGCCAATGCCATCGGCCAGCAGCATGCCCAGGCCGACGGCCGACTTCACGGTACCGGAGCGCAGGCCACCGGCTTCGGTGATGCCCAGGTGCAGCGGCTGCTCGATCTGCTTGGCCAGCAAGCGATAGGCCTCGACCGCCATGAACACGTCGGACGCCTTCACGCTGACCTTGAAGTCGGGGAAGTTCAGGCGGTCCAGGTGTTCGACATGGCGCAACGCCGACTCGACCAGCGCTTCCGGGGTCGGTTCGCCGTACTTCTTCTGCAGGTCCTTTTCCAGCGAACCGGCGTTGACGCCGATGCGGATCGGAATGCCCTTGTCGCGCGCCGCCTCGACCACCGCCTTGACGCGGTCCTCGCGGCCGATGTTGCCGGGGTTGATACGCAGGCAGTCGACGCCCAGCTCAGCCACGCGCAGGGCGATCTGGTAGTCGAAGTGAATGTCGGCCACCAGCGGTACGCGCACCTGCTGCTTGATCAGGCCGAAAGCCTCGGCAGCGTCCATGTCAGGCACGGAAACCCGCACGATGTCGGCGCCAGCATCTTCCAGGCGACGAATCTGCGCCACGGTGGCGGCGACATCATTGGTGTCGGTATTGGTCATGCTCTGCACCGCGATCGGCGCATCGCCGCCCACCGGTACCGAGCCCACCCAGATCTTGCGTGACAGACGACGCTTGATCGGCGATTCGCAATGCATGCTTTACAACCCCAGTTTCAGGCGCGCGGTTTCGCCAGTCATGTGCGGCGCAACGTCCACGCTTTCGCCGTTGTAAGTCACCTGGGCTCCGCGAGCGAAACCCAGACGCAGCTCCATCGGAGCCTTGCCGGTCAGTTCGATGCGCTCGCCGCTGCGCTTCAGCGCGCTGACCAGCACCTTGCCGTCGGCATCGGTCACCTGCGCCCAGCAGTCGGCGGTGAAGCGCACGTTGAGCGCACCCTGCCCGGCGGAGACGGCAATCGGAGCAGCGGGTTCAACGGCGGCAGGCGCCTGCGCCTCGCTGCTCGCCAGCGGGGCATCGCCCGCGCCTGCAGCGCTCGGTGTGTCGGCGACGACCGCGCTCGCTGCGCCTGTCTCGTTGGTGGATTGATCAGTGGCACCGGCGCTTTCCGGCTCATCGCCCGGCTCGACCGGCAACAGCAGCGGGCTGCTCTGCTGGTCGCCCTGGGCCAGGATCACGGCCTGGTCTTCCGGCTCGGCCAGAGAATGCACCTGGGTGGTGCCATCGGCCCCCTCCACCTCGACATGCTCGATGCCGACGTCAGCCAGGCTGGCGACCGGACGCCCCTGATCCTGCCACCAGAGGAAACCGGCGCCGATCAGCGCCAGCAGCAGCAGGAAGCTCACCAGGCGCAGGATGCTCTGCGAATAACGCACCGGTTCCTCGATACGCCCCAGGGCATGCACGCTGCTGCCCGTGGCATCGGTTCCGGTGAACTGGTCGAACTCGAGCACCAGACGGTTCTGGTCGAGTTCCAGCAGCTTGGCGTAGGCACGAATGTAACCACGGGCAAACGTGGTGCCGGGCAGCTTGTCGAAGGCACCCGCTTCGATCTGGGCGAGACGCTGCTGGGTCAGGTTGAGCTGGGAGGCCACCTCGGCAACGCTCCAGCCCTTGACTTCACGGGCCTGGCGCAGGCTTTCGCCCGGATTGTTCGACATGGACTGGGTCACTTCGCTATGGGCCGCTTTCATCGTTGCCCCGAAACATATTGCTGGTATTCCTTGGACGCCGGATACAGGCGGCGCAACTGCAGGCCCAGGCTGGCGGCCCGGTCGCGGTCCTCGAACACTTCGGCCAGACGAGCACCGAGCAGCAGGCTGCGCGCGTTCTGCGGCGCCATTGCGCTGTAGCTGTCGTAGTAGCTACGGGCCGGGACATACTCCTTGTCCTCGTAGGACATCGCGGCCATCTCCAGCAGCGAGCGAGGCTGACGGCTGCTCAGGCGCAACGAGCGCTGGAAGTATTCCTTGGCCTCCTCTCGCCGCCCCAGTTGCAGAGCGGTCAGGCCGAGGTTCTCGAAGACCCTGGAGCGTTCCGGGTAGAGATTGTCCTCGGTGGCCTTGAGATAGGTGTCCATGGCTTCCTGGTAACGCTTCTGCTCGAACAGGAAACCACCGTAGTTGTTCAACAGGCGAGCGTCTGCCGGACGCTGGGACAGCGCCTTGCGATAGTGCTCGTCCGCCAGCTTGGGTTCCATTTCCAGCTGGAACGCCATGCCCAGCGCCGCATGCGCATCGGCATCCGACGGGTTTAGTTCCAGTGCGCTCTTCAACGGCACCTTGGCCAGCTGGGTATCACCCTGCTGGATATAGGCGACCCCCAGCTGCACATAGGCGGCTCGCGCCTCTTCACGCCCTTTTGTCGTACTCATGGGGTCAACGTGGCCGGTGGTCACGCAACCACCCAGCAGACTGACGACTAGCAACAACAGCGCAGGGCGCAAGGTCATGGACATCCTCTCTTCAATTTCGATTGGCGGCATTGCGCGGCTCTTGAGCCTCGCTGCCCAGCTGGCGCACGGCGATGTAACGCTCGCTGCGCCGAGTACGGTCCATGACCTGGCCCACCAGCTGGCCGCAGGCGGCATCGATATCGTCACCACGGGTGGTGCGTACCGTGACGTTATGGTCAGCCTTGTGCAACAGGTCCTGGAAGCGGCGAATGGCGTTATTGCTCGGCCGCTCGTACCCCGAGAAGGGGAAGGGATTAAACGGAATCAGGTTGATCTTGCAAGGAACATCGGCAAGAAGTGCGATCATCTGCTCAGCATGCTCGGGCTGATCGTTGACACCTTTGAGCAGGGTGTACTCGATGGTCAGCACGCGCTTCTCACCCAGTTTGGAGATATAACGCTTGCACGCGGCCAGCAGCATCTCCAGGGGATACTTCTTGTTGATCGGCACCAGCTGGTTGCGCAGCTCGTCGTTCGGCGCATGCAGCGACAGCGCCAGCGACACGTCGATCACTTCGGCCAGCTTGTCGATCATCGGCACCACGCCGGAGGTAGACAGCGTCACCTTGCGCTTGGAAATGCCGTAGCCGAGGTCATCCATCATGATCTGCATGGCGGAGACGACGTTGTCGAAGTTCAGCAGCGGCTCGCCCATGCCCATCATCACCACGTTGGTGATGGCACGGTCGATCTTGGCCGGCACGCTGCCGAAGGATTTGCTGGCGATCCACACCTGGCCGATGATCTCGGCGCTGGTCAGGTCGCTGTTGAAACCTTGCTTGCCGGTGGAGCAGAAGCTGCAATCCAGGGCACAGCCGGCCTGCGACGACACGCACAGGGTGCCGCGGCCATTCTGCGGGATGTACACGGTTTCCACGCAGCTGCCCGACGCCACACGCACCACCCACTTGCGCGTGCCATCGGCGGAAATGTTTTCGCTGACCACTTCAGGGCCGCGAATCTCGGCAGAGGCCTCGAGCTTTTCGCGCAAGGCCTTGCCGACATTGGTCATGGCGGCGAAATCATCGACGCCAAAGTGGTGAATCCACTTCATCACCTGGCCGGCACGAAAGCGCTTCTCGCCGATGGACTCGAAGAACTGTTCCATTTCCGGCTGGGTCAGGCCCAGCAGGTTGATCTTGCCGGTGGTATTGGTCATGGCTTCACCCTCGCATCATTCGCTTCGATCAGCGAATGCGCGCGCACTGCTCGGTAGCGGAGAAGAAGTAAGCGATCTCGCGAGCGGCAGAAGCTTCGGAATCCGAACCGTGAACAGCGTTCTCGTCGATGGAAACGGCGAAGTCAGCACGGATGGTGCCGGCAGCCGCTTCTTTCGGGTTGGTGGCGCCCATCAGCTCGCGGTTCTTCAGGACGGCGTCTTCGCCTTCCAGAACCTGGACGATGACCGGACCGGAGGTCATGAAGGCAACCAGATCCTTGAAGAAGCCGCGCTCGCTGTGCTCAGCGTAGAAACCGGCAGCTTCGCGCTCGGACAGTTGCAGCATCTTCGAAGCGACAACGCGCAGGCCGGCCTTTTCGAAACGGGTGGTGATCTCACCGATGACGTTCTTGGCAACGGCGTCAGGCTTGATGATGGAGAAAGTACGTTGAACAGCCATGTGAAGCTCCAGAAACTTTAGGGTTAAAGCGAAAAATTAAACCCGCGAATTATACGCGGGTTCTGAGATGGCAGCCACAGGCGACTCGCCTCCAGCTGCAAGTAAACGCTACGAGATGAAGCTCCGCGACCGGCAGACGACCGGGAACTGCGGTTTCACGCCCCGCAGGCGAGCGGCGTCGCGCTACTCGGCCTCTTCGATCCAGGCAGCCTGGATCGCCTCGAGGACCTTCTCGCCGCCCCGCTGCGGATCATCGGAGAACTGCGGCAACTCCACGACCCAGCGGTGCAGATCGACGAAGTTCACGTAACGCGGATCGACATCCGGCTTCTGCTCGCTCAGCTCGATGGCGATATCCAGCACATCAACCCATTTCAGACTCATGCTCATGTTTCCTGGGTCAATGCGGCGCTTCGGCCGCGTGGTTCAGCGAATACTTGGGAATCTCGACGGTGAGGTCTTCCTCGCCGACGATGGCCTGACAGGCCAGACGCGACTGCGCCTCGAGCCCCCAGGCCTTGTCCAGGTAATCCTCTTCCAACTCGTCAGCCTCGTTCAGCGAGTCGAAACCCTCGCGCACGATGCAGTGGCAGGTGGTGCAGGCACACACGCCGCCACAGGCGCTTTCCATTTCGATATGGTGCTCATGGGCCAGCTCGAGGATGGAGACGCCAGGCTCGGCCTCGACCACCAGGCCATCCGGGCAGAACCTTTCATGGGGCAGAAAAATCACCTGCGGCATCAGTTATTCCTCGATCTCATTCAAATTGCGCCCGGCCAGCGCGGCTTTAACCGTTGAATCCAGGCGCCGCGCGGCAAACGCATCCGTGACCTGCGACAGGCGCTTGGTCTGCCGCTCGATGGCCGGACCATCGCTACCCGCGAGCAGATCGCGCAGCTCCTGCACTTGCAACTCGATGACCTCGCGCTCCTCGGCATCCAGCAGACGCTCGCCGTCGGCCTCCAGCGCAGCTTCCACGGCCTCGATCAGGCGCTGGGCGTCGACCTGCTGCTCGCGCAGCGCACGCGCAGCCTTGTCACCCCCGGCATTCTGGAAGGAATCCTGCAGCATGCGTGCGATCTCGCCATCGGTCAGGCCATAGGACGGCTTGACCTGAATGCTCGCCTCGACGCCCGAGCCCAGCTCACGCGCCGCGACACTGAGCAGACCATCGGCATCGACCTGGAAGGTCACGCGGATCTTGGCCGCCCCGGCCACCATCGGCGGGATGCCACGCAACTCGAAACGCGCCAGGGAGCGGCAATCGGCGATCAGCTCGCGCTCACCCTGCAGCACGTGAATCATCATGGCCGTCTGGCCATCCTTGTAGGTGGTGAAGTCCTGCGCCCGCGCCACCGGAATGGTGGTGTTGCGCGGAATCAGTTTCTCCATCAGGCCGCCCATGGTCTCTAGACCGAGCGACAGCGGAATCACATCGAGCAGCAGCAGCTCCTCGCCATCGCCACGCTGATTGCCGGCCAACGTGTCGGCCTGTATGGCGGCACCGATGGCCACCACCTGATCCGGATCGATATTGGTCAGCGGCGTGCGCCCGAACAGCTCGCCAACTGCTTCGCGCACCCGCGGCACACGGGTGGAGCCACCGACCATCACCACCGCACTGACGCCCTCCAGCTCGACGCCGGAATCACGCAGCGCACGCCGGCAGGCCTTGAGGCTGCGCGCGACCATGGGCTCGATCAGCGCCTCGAACTGCGCCCGCGACAGCGAGCCACGCCATTCGGCGAAACTCAGCTCGACCGTCTCGGCGTCGGTCAGCGCCTCTTTCGCGGCACAGGCGGCCTGCAGCAGACCTCGCTGCGTGGCCGGGTCGAGGTCACTGGACAGCCCGGCCTGCTGGATGATCCAGTCAGCCAGGGCGTGGTCGAAATCATCGCCGCCCAGGGCACTGTCGCCGCCCGTGGCCAGCACCTCGAACACCCCACCGGTGAGGCGCAGAATGGACACATCGAACGTGCCGCCACCCAGGTCATAGATGGCGACCACACCCTCGGCCTTCTGATCCAGGCCATAGGCAACCGCAGCGGCAGTGGGCTCGTTGAGCAGGCGCAGGACGTTGAGACCGGCGACTCGCGCCGCATCCTTGGTCGCCTGACGCTGGGCATCATCGAAATAGGCCGGCACGGTGATCACCGCGCCGACCAGTTCGCCACCCAGGGTCTGCTCCGCGCGCAGGCGCAGGGTCTTGAGAATTTCGGCCGAGACTTCGACGGGGCTCTTCGCGCCCTGCACCGTCTCGATGAAGGGCATGTGCGACTCGCCCGCAGCGAAGCGGTATGGCAGCTGCTCGCCGAGCTGGTGCACATCGGCGACGCCGCGCCCCATCAGGCGCTTGACCGACAGCACGGTGTTGAAGGGGTCACTGGCAGCCGCCTGCTTGGCTGATTCGCCCACCTCGACATGATCCGGGTGGTAGCGCACCGCCGAAGGCAGGATGACCCCGCCCTCATCGTCCGCCAGAGGCTCGGCCAGACCACTGCGTACAGCGGCGACCAGCGAATTGGTGGTGCCCAGGTCGATGCCCACCGCCAGCCTGCGCTGGTGCGGTTGCGGGCTCTGTCCTGGCTCGGCGATCTGCAATAAGGCCATGGTCTTCTTGAAATCATCAGGCGGATTGCCGAGGCAACCCACAGGTTAATCGTCGAGGCGCTCTTCTAGTTGGCGCACTTCATGAGAGAGCTTGTCGAGAAACTGCATCCGGCGCATCAGGCGTTCGGCTTCCTCGCGGCGAGCCTCATCGTCCCAGCATTCGGCGAAGCGCTCGTTGAGCTGCTCCTGCGCAGTTTTCAGGCGCCGCTTGAAGACGGCGACACCGGCAAGGTCGGCGTCGTCCTGCAACTCCTCCAGCTCTTCGCGCAGCTGCATCTGCTGCAGCAGGAAGTCCGGATCCTGCACCGTCACTTCCAGCGGCAGCTCGGGGCCGCGCATGGCCAGCAGGTAGCGCGCACGCTGCGAGGGCGTCTTGAGGACCTGATAGGCCTCGTTGAGGCAGGCGGAACGCTCAAGCGCCAGGCGCTGCTCACGCTCGCCAGCGTCGGCGAACCGATCGGGATGCACCTGGCGCGCCAGCTCGCGGTAACGCGCAGCCAGCTGCTCCAGGTCGAGGCGAAAGCTCGGCTGCAGGTCGAACAGGGCGAAATGACAAGGATTACCCACGCGAGCGCCTCAAACGTTGAAGCTCTCGCCGCAGCCACACTCGCCGCGCACGTTGGGGTTGTTGAACTTGAAGCCCTCGTTGAGGCCTTCCTTGACGAAGTCCAGTTCGGTGCCGTCGAGATAGACCAGGCTCTTGGGGTCGATGATCACCTTGACGCCGTGACTCTCGAAAACCTGGTCCTCGGCCGCCAGCTCATCGACGAACTCGAGAACATAGGCCAGGCCGGAACACCCGGTAGTGCGCACACCGAGGCGAATGCCCTCGCCCTTGCCGCGCCCATCCAGGGAGCGCTGCACGTGGCGGGCAGCTGCTTCAGACATGGTGATGGCCATTGCAAACCTCGTATCAGAGCAAGCCTTTCTTCTGCTTGTAATCGCGCACGGCCGCCTTGATGGCGTCCTCGGCGAGCACGGAGCAGTGGATCTTCACCGGCGGCAGCGCCAGTTCTTCGGCCAGCTGGGTATTCTTGATGCTTTCCGCTTCGTCGAGGGTCTTGCCCTTCATCCACTCGGTGGCGAGGGAGCTGGAAGCGATCGCCGAGCCGCAGCCGTAGGTCTTGAACTTGGCGTCTTCGATGACGCCGCTCTCGCTGACCTTGATCTGCAGGCGCATCACGTCGCCGCAGGCCGGCGCACCGACCATGCCGGTGCCGACGTCCGGGTCCTCGGCATTCAGCTTGCCGACGTTGCGCGGGTTTTCGTAGTGGTCGATGACCTTGTCACTGTATGCCATGTTGTACTTCCTCTCTCATCAGGTACCGCTCTCCGGCGGAGCGCCCAGCGAACGATCCGCCTCGGCAGCTATCAGTGTGCTGCCCATTCCACGGAGGAAAGGTCGACACCTTCTTTGAACATATCCCACAGGGGCGACAGCTCGCGCAGCTTGTCCACGGCTTCGCGGACCTTGGCGGCGGCATAGTCGACCTCTTCCTCGGTCGTGAAACGGCCGAAGGTGAAGCGAATCGAGCTGTGCGCCAGCTCGTCGTTACGACCCAGGGCACGCAGCACGTAGGAAGGCTCCAGCGAAGCCGAAGTGCAGGCCGAGCCGGACGATACGGCCAGGTCCTTGAGCGCCATGATCAGCGACTCGCCCTCGACGTAGTTGAAACTCAGGTTCAGGTTGTGCGGCACGCGCTCGGTCAGGCTGCCGTTGACGTACAGCTCTTCCATGTCTTCGAGCTGGCTGTAGAAGCGGTCGCGCAAGGCGCTGATGCGCTGGTTCTCGGCAGCCATCTCCTGTTTGGCGATACGGAAGGCTTCGCCCATGCCGACGCACTGGTGCGTGGCCAGGGTGCCGGAGCGCATGCCGCGCTCGTGGCCACCGCCATGGGTCTGCGCTTCCAGACGCACACGCGGCTTGCGGCGCACGTACAGGGCACCGACGCCTTTCGGGCCGTAGGTCTTGTGCGCGGAGAAGGACATCAGGTCGACCTTCATCTTCTCCAGATCGATGTCCACCTTGCCGGTGGACTGCGCCGCATCGACGTGCAGCAGCACGCCACGGGAGCGAGTCAGCTCGCCGATGGCCGCGATGTCGTTGATGGTGCCGATCTCGTTGTTGACGTGCATCAGGGAAACCAGGGTGGTGTCCTCACGCAGCACGGCCTCGACCATCGCCGGCGTGATCAGGCCGTCTTCGCCCGGCTCCAGGTAGGTCACTTCGAAACCTTCGCGCTCGAGCTGGCGGGTGGTGTCCAGCACCGCCTTGTGCTCGATCTTCGAGGTGATGATGTGCTTGCCCTTGCTGCTGTAGAAGTGCGCGACGCCCTTGATGGCAAGGTTGTCGGACTCGGTGGCGCCACTGGTCCAGACGATCTCGCGCGGGTCGGCATTGACCAGCTCGGCGACCTGACGACGAGCGTTTTCCACGGCTTCCTCGGCTTTCCAGCCGAACACGTGAGAGCGCGAAGCCGGGTTACCGAAGTTACCGTCGACCAGCAGACACTCGCTCATCTTCTGCGCTACGCGCGGATCGACCGGCGTAGTAGCGGAATAATCGAGGTAGATCGGCAATTTCATTGGGTTTCTCCTATCAGGCAAACGCCCTGCTCATTCGATGGCAGACGCTTCAATCTTATCCAGATGCGGTGCAGTGCCTCTGCCGGAGCAGCGACGCTGATCCTGACGCAACGCGACTTCCTGCACCTCATGGCGTGCGACCAGATCAGCCAGGCTGATGCCGCTGAGGAATTCGTGAATCTGCTGACTGAGATCGCACCACAGATGGTGAGTCAGGCAGGTATCGCCGGCGTGGCAGTCGCCCTGCCCCTGGCAACGCGTCGCGTCGACGGACTCGTTGACCGCGTCGATCACCTGCGCCACCTGGATGCCACGCATGTCGCGCGACAACTGGTAGCCGCCACCCGGCCCGCGCACGCTGGACACCAGGCTGCCACGGCGCAGCTTGGCGAACAGTTGCTCGAGATAGGACAGGGAGATGCCCTGCCGCTCGGAGATGTCGGCCAGGGAAACGGGACCGTGCTGTGCGTGCAACGCCAGATCAAGCATGGCGGTAACGGCGTAACGGCCTTTGGTGGTCAGTCGCATGGCTCTACCACGAATCACTGAATTGCAGCGGAGTATGCGATTCCCGAGTATTTAAGTCAACTATAAGACCTATTGATTTACTCGGGATTGACCGCAAAAAGAGGCGGCATGATAGCAAATGCCGCCCCCTGGTGCATCACGCAGCGGGCTTGTCGCTTGCCTGCTGGTCCTTGCAGACGTCGGCGAAGTCTTCATCGCGCAGCGTCGGCAGATCCTTGCCGCAGTAATCGCTGCCAAGCGCCGTCAGGGCCTTGCACATGCCCTCGAGACGCCCGTCGACGGCGTGCAGGTGATCGAGCAGCTGGCCGATGGCACGCGCCACCGGGTCCGGCATGTCCTGCCCCACACCGTAGGCATCGAAGCCGATCTTCTCGGCCATGGCCTGGCGCTTGGCCTCCTGCTCGCCGTCGGACTTGACGATGATCTTGCCCGGAATACCGACCGCCGTGGCACCGGCAGGCACCGCCTTGGTCACCACCGCGTTGGAGCCGATCTTGGCACCGGCACCGACAGTGAACGGGCCGAGCACCTTGGCCCCCGCACCGACCACGACACCATCTTCCAGGGTCGGATGGCGCTTGCCCTTGTTCCAGCTGGTGCCACCCAGGGTCACGCCCTGATACAGCGTCACGTCGTTACCGATCTCGGCAGTCTCGCCAATGACGATGCCCATGCCGTGATCGATGAAGAAGCGCCGCCCGATCCTGGCCCCGGGATGAATCTCGATACCGGTCAACCAGCGCCCAAAGTTGGACACCACGCGCGCCGGCCACTTCCACCCCGAACGCCAGAGCGAATGCGCGGCACGATGCAGCCAGACGGCATGCAGCCCGGGGTAGCAGGTCACGACCTCGAAGGTATTGCGCGCGGCCGGATCACGGTGAAATACGCTCTGGATATCTTCTCGCATGCGTTCAAACATCAGATTTCCCCTGCTTGTGAGGCTCTCCGCGCACGGCTTTCTCGGTCTCGGTGAGAATGCCGCGCAGGATATTCATTTCCAACTTGCTCACCGCACTGCGCCCATAGAGGCGACGCAGGCGAGTCATCAGGTGCCGGGGCTTCTGCGGATCGAGGAAGCCGATCATCACCAGCACGCGACGCAGATGACCGTAGAAGGACTCCAGTTCATCCGCAGTCGCCGCCTGGGAGTTGAGCACCGCCGTGGTCTCCAGCTTCTCCACCTTGGTCGGCAGATTCTGCGCCGTGAGCCAGGCCATCCGCACTTCGTAGACCAGCACCTGAACCGCCGCCGCCAGGTTCAGCGAGCTGAACTCCGGGTTCGACGGGATATGCACGTGATATTGACATCGCTGCAGCTCTTCGTTGGTCAGCCCGGCATATTCGCGACCGAACACCAACGCGACTTCGCCGCCGCCTGCGGCCTGCTCGCAACTGGTCACACCGCACTCGCGCGGATCGAGCAGCGGCCAGGGAATGCGCCGATCACGCGCACTGGTGCCGATCACCAGGCTGCAGCCGACCAGCGCCTCTTCCAGCGTACCGACCACCTGCGCGGCATCGAGCACATCGGTGGCCCCGGAGGCTCGCGCGACCGCATCACCACTGGGGAAATCCACGGGATCGACCAGCACCAGACGCGACAGGCCCATGTTTTTCATCGCCCGCGCAGCGCCGCCGATGTTGCCCGGATGACTGGTGTTGACCAAAACCACGCGAATATTTTCCAGCAACGCAGGCACTCTCAGTGAAGACAAGGGGGCAACGATCTTACCCAAGCCCTCAGATTAATGCCATGCAGCATACAGACGGCGCTTCATCGACAAAGGTTTTCTGCTAACATGGCCGGCTTTCTTTAACGCCCCAGGTGAACCTCCCATGCAGCCCATGCTGAATATCGCCCTGCGCGCCGCTCGCAGCGCCGGTGAAATGATCTTTCGCTCCATCGAGCGCCTGGATGTCATCTCGGTCGACGAGAAGGATGCCAAGGATTACGTCACCGAGGTCGACAAGGCCGCTGAACTGATGATCGTTCAGGCCATTCGCAAGGCCTACCCGACCCACAGCTTCCTGGGCGAGGAAGGCGGCGTGCTGGAAGGTAGCGGCGAAGGCGCCGACTATCAGTGGATCATCGACCCGCTGGACGGCACCACCAACTTCATCCGTGGCGTGCCGCACTTCGCCATCAGCATTGCCTGCAAATACCGCGGCCGCCTCGAGCACGCCATCGTCCTCGACCCGGTACGCCAGGAAGAATTCACCGCCAGCCGTGGCCGTGGCGCCGCCCTCAACGGCCGCCGCCTGCGCGTCAGCAACCGCAAGAGCCTCGACGGCGCCCTGCTCGGCACCGGCTTCCCGTTCCGCGATGGCCAGCTGGACCACCTGGACAACTACCTGAACATGTTCCGCAGCCTGACCGGCCAGACCGCCGGCATCCGCCGCGCCGGCGCCGCCAGCCTGGACCTGGCCTACGTCGCCGCCGGCCGCTTCGATGCCTTCTGGGAGTTCGGCCTGTCCGAGTGGGACATGGCAGCAGGCGCCCTGCTGATCCAGGAAGCAGGCGGCCTGGTCAGCGACTTCAGCGGCGGCCACGACTTCCTCGAGAAGGGCCAGATCGTCGCCGGCAACACCAAGTGCTTCAAGGCCGTGCTGACCGCCATTCAGCCGCACCTGGCGCCCTCGATGAAGCGCTGAGTTTCAGCTGCGCAATAAAAAACGCCCCGAGGGGCGTTTTTTATTGGCGGCCTTTTCTCACTGGGTCTGCTGCACCAGAACCAGCTCGCCCTTGTCGTTGAGCGGAATGCGACTGCCAGGATCACGATCCATGCGCACGCTGCCGACCTTCTCGCCCAGCTGGTACTTCACGTCGTAGCCCACCAGCTTCTGGCTGGTATCGGTCACGGTATTGCAGCGCGTTTCTGTGGTGGTGTAGGTGTCACGCTGCTGCATGCCTTCCTGAATCTTGTTGCCGGCGTAGCCGCCGCCAACCGCACCCGCCACCGTGGCGATCTTCTTGCCGTTGCCGCCACCGATCTGGTTGCCCAGCAGGCCGCCGGCGATGGCGCCAATGGCGGTACCGGCGATCTGATGCTGATCCTGCACCGGACGCTGACGCGTGACGGTCACGTCCTTACACACTTCCCTCGGGGTCTTCACGGTTTCATTGACCGGCGTGACAGCCAGCACCTCGGCATAGTCCGGGCCACGATCAACCAGACTGTAGGTGGCCACGGCACCACCAGCGGTCACACCCACAGCACCCAGTACGGCACCTACCAACATTGACTTGTTCATTTTATGTGTCTCCCAGGCTCGGCGACTCGCGCCTCTCTCCTTGCCTAGGACAGCAAAAAGCCGCGGCAAGTTCGACTTGCCGCGGCTTTCGCTGACTTTCTAGACGTCCATCACAACATCAGGGACGCCCGTCGTCGGCCTCTACATCGACCGCCGGAGGAATCAGGTCCTCGACGCTGAGCTTCAGCCACACCAGCACCGTGGCGCCGATGTAGACCGACGAGTAGGTACCCACCACCACACCGACCAGCAGGGTCAGCGCGAAGGCCGCCAGCACGTCGCCACCGAAGAACAGCAGCGCCAGCAGCGCCAGTGCCGTGGACAACGAGGTGGCGATGGTACGCAGCAGGGTCTGGGTGATCGAGATGTCGACGTTCTCGATCAGCGACGTCTTGCGCAGCACGCGGAAGTTCTCGCGGATACGGTCATAGATGATGATGGTGTCGTTGAGCGAGTAACCGATCATCGCCAGCACCGCCGCCAGCACGGTCAGATCGAACGGGATCTGGAAGAACGCCAGCACCCCCAGGGTGATGACCACGTCGTGCACCAGCGAGGCGATGGCACCGACGCCGAACTTCCACTGGAAGCGGAATGCCAGGTACAGCAGGATGCCGCCCAGGGCCAGGAGCATGGCGATGCCGCCCTGGTCGCGCAACTCTTCACCCACCTGCGGACCGACGAACTCGACACGCTTGACCTCGAACTGCGTCGCCGCGTCCACCTTGCGCAGCGCCGCCGCGACCTGGTTGCCCAGGTCCGCGTCGTCACCGGCGAGGCGCACCAGCACATCGGTGCTGGCGCCGAAGCTCTGCACCACGGCATCGACGTAGCCTGCCTGGCCCAGCTCGTTCTTGATCAGATCCAGGTCGGCCGGCTGCTCGTACTGCAGCTCGATCAGGGTACCGCCGGTGAAGTCCAGACCGAAGTTCAGGCCCTTGGCGAACAGCGCACCCAGGCCGACGATGGTCAGCACGACGGTCATTGCGAAGGCGATGTTGCGGATCGCCATGAAACGAATGGTTGACTTGATCATGGCTGCACCTCAGATCCACAGCTTCTTGACGTTGCGACCACCGAAGATCAGGTTGACCAGACCTCGGGTGAACATGATGGCTGTGAACATCGAGGTCACGATCCCCAGCGACATCGTCACCGCGAAGCCCTTGACCGGGCCGGTGCCCATCGCGAACAGGATGCCGCCCACCAGCAGGGTGGTCAGGTTACTGTCGAGAATCGCCGAGTAGGCACGATCGAAACCTTCATGAATCGCCCGCTGCACATGCAGCCCCTTGGCCAGTTCCTCGCGTATGCGCGAGAAGATCAGCACGTTGGCGTCCACCGCCATACCCAGGGTCAGCACGATACCGGCGATACCCGGCAGGGTCAGGGTCGCGCCGATCGCCGACATCAGACCGACCAGCAGCACCAGGTTGAACGCCAGCGCCACGGTCGCCAGCACACCGAAGAAGCGATAGATGGCGATGATGAACAGCGCCACGAAGATCATCGCCCACTCGGTGGACTCGATACCCTTGGCGATGTTCTCGGCACCCAGGCTCGGGCCGATGGTGCGTTCTTCGGCGAAGTACATCGGTGCAGCCAGGCCACCGGCACGCAGCAGCAGCGCAAGCTCGGAAGACTCGCCCTGGCCGTTCAGGCCGGTGATGCGGAACTGGCTACCCAGCGCCGACTGGATGGTCGCCAGGCTGATGATCTTCTTCTCTTCGACGAAGGTCGGCACGGCGACCTCCTGCTCGACACCGTCGACGGTCTGACGCACGTAGCGGGTGACCGGCTTCTGTTCGATGAAGATCACCGCCATGCTGCGCCCGACGTTGTTGCGGGTGGCGCGGTTCATCAGGTCGCCGCCATGGCCATCGAGACGAATGTTCACCTGCGGGCGACCGTTCTCGTCGAAGCTGGCCTGCGCGTCGGTGACCTGGTCACCGGTGATGATCAGCTCACGCTCGAGCTGCACCGGCGGACGACCGGCCTCGCGGAATTCGAAGTCCTCGGTCGCACCACGCGGCGCGTCCAGCTCGGCCTGCAGACGGAACTCCAGGTTGGCGGTCTTGCCGAGAATACGCTTGGCCTCGGCAGTGTCCTGCACGCCCGGCAGCTCGACCACGATGCGGTTGGCACCCTGGCGCTGGACCAGCGGCTCGGCGACGCCCAGCTCGTTGACCCGGTTGCGCACGGTGGTGAGGTTCTGCTTGATCGAGTACTCGCGAATCTCGGCGATCTTGGCCTGGGTCAGTGCCAGTTGCAGGACCTGCTGACCACCACGCTCGACGCTGGTCAGTTCGAAGTCCTTGTAGTCCTTGCGGATCAGGCGCTCGGCATTGTCCAGCGTCTCGCTGTCGGCAAAGCCCAGCTGAATGCGGCCATTGCTTTCCGGCATGCTGCGGTAGCGCACGCGCTCCTTGCGCAGCAGGCTCTTGATCTCGCCTTCATAGACCTTGCGACGCACATCCAGCGCCTTGTCCATGTCGACTTCCAGCAGGAAGTGCACACCGCCGGAGAGGTCCAGGCCGAGCTTCATCGGGCTCGCGCCCAGGCTGCGCAGCCAGTCGGGCGTAGTCTGCGCCAGGTTCAGCGCCACCACGTAGTCATCACCCAGCGCACGGCGGACGATGTCCTTGGCCGGCAACTGGTCATCCTGCTTGGCCAGACGAATCAGGCCACCGCGACCACGCTCGTCGATGCTGGCGGCCTTGACCTGGATGCCCGCATCCTGCAGCGCCTTGCTGGCACGGTCGACATCCGCCTGCTCGATGGCCAACGCCGAACTGGCGCCACTGACCTGGATCGCAGGATCGTCCGGATAGAGGTTGGGGATGGAGTAGACCAGACCGATCGCCAGCACGGCCAGGATCAGCAGGTACTTCCACAGAGGGTATTTATTGAGCATGAACGAGCCACCCGCTTATGACGCGGGGCGCTTAAAGCGCCCCGTCGAATGGAAACTATGAACCGAATCAGATGGCTTTCAGCGTGCCCTTGGGCAGGGTGGCGGCAATGGCCTGCTTCTGGAACTTCAGCTCGACGGTGTCAGACACCTCGATCACCACGAAATCATCGGTGACCTTGGAGACCTTGCCGGCGATGCCGCCGCTGGTGACCACTTCGTCGCCCTTCTGCAGACCGCCGAGCAGGTTCTTGTGCTCTTTGGCGCGCTTGGCCTGCGGACGCCAGATCATCAGATAGAAGATGACCAGGAAGCCGATCAGGAAGACCCACTCGAAACCGCTCCCTGCAGGGGCAGCAGCCGCGGTGTCAGCGTAGGCGGCGGGAATGAAAAAGCTCATGTAGCACTCCTAATGGAAAGGATCTTGAATCGTTCGGGAATCAGTCCAGCGGCGGCACAGGCAGGCCGCGCTTGGCATAGAAGGTTTCGACAAAGGCGGCCAATGTACCCTGTCCGATAGCCTCGCGCAAACCAGCCATAACCCGCTGATAATGCCGCAAGTTATGGATGGTATTGAGCATGCTGCCGAGCATTTCGCCGCATTTGTCCAGATGATGCAGGTAGGCGCGGGAGAAGTTTGTGCAGGTGTAACAGTCGCAGGTCGGGTCCAGCGGCGAATCGTCGTGCTTGTGCACCGCGTTGCGGATCTTCACCACGCCGGTATCGACGAACAGGTGACCGTTGCGGGCGTTGCGCGTCGGCATCACGCAGTCGAACATGTCGACGCCGCGACGCACGCCCTCGACCAGGTCCTCGGGCTTGCCGACGCCCATCAGGTAGCGCGGCTTGTCGGCCGGCATCTGCGGCGGCAGGTAGTCGAGCACGCGGATCATCTCCTCCTTCGGCTCACCCACCGACAGGCCGCCAATGGCCAGGCCGTCGAAGCCGATTTCGCAGAGGCCGTCGAGCGAGCGCTTGCGCAGCTCCTCGTGCATGCCGCCCTGGACGATGCCGAACAGCGCCGCCGTGTTCTCGCCATGCGCATCCTTGGAGCGCCTGGCCCAACGCAGCGACAGCTCCATGGAGCGCTTGGCCACGTCGAACTCGGCCGGATACGGCGTGCACTCGTCGAAGATCATCACGATGTCCGAACCGAGGTCACGCTGCACCTGCATCGACTCTTCCGGCCCCATGAACACCTTGGCGCCATCGACGGGCGAGGCGAAGTACACGCCCTCTTCCTTGATCTTGCGCATGGCGCCCAGGCTGAACACCTGGAAGCCACCGGAATCGGTGAGGATCGGCCCCTGCCACTGCATGAAGTCGTGCAGATCGCCATGTTTCTTGATCACCTCCATCCCCGGGCGCAGCCACAGGTGGAAGGTGTTGCCGAGAATGATCTGCGCGCCGATCCCCTCGACGTCACGCGGCAGCATGCCCTTGACCGTGCCATAGGTACCCACCGGCATGAAGGCCGGGGTCTCGACCACACCACGCGGGAAGGTCAGGCGACCACGACGGGCCTTGCCGTCGGTGGCCAGCAACTCGAAGGACATGCGACAGGTGCGCGACATACTCAAACCTCGGGCCCGCGCGCGGCGGGATTGCGGGTGATGAACATGGCATCACCATAACTGAAGAAGCGATAACCCTGCGCCACGGCCTCACGATAGGCCGCCATGGTCTCGGCATAACCGGCGAACGCCGACACCAGCATCAGCAGCGTCGACTCGGGCAGGTGGAAGTTGGTCACCAGAGCGTCGACCACATGGAACGGCCGGCCGGGGTAGATGAAGATGTCGGTGTCACCGCTGAAGGGCTTCAACTCGCCATCGCGGGCAGCGGTTTCCAGGGAGCGCACGCTGGTGGTGCCCACCGCCACGACACGACCGCCGCGCGCGCGGCAGGCGGCGACCGCATCGACCACATCCTGGCCGACCTCCAGCCACTCGCTGTGCATGTGGTGGTCCTCGATACGCTCGACGCGCACCGGCTGAAAGGTGCCCGCGCCCACATGCAGGGTCACGAAGGCCGTCTCCACGCCCTTGCCACGAATGGCCGCCAGCAGCTCGTCATCGAAATGCAGCCCGGCGGTCGGCGCCGCCACCGCTCCGGCCTTCTGCGCATAGACGGTCTGATAGCGCTCGCGATCCGCCTCGTCATCCGGGCGGTCGATATAGGGCGGCAACGGCATGTGTCCGACACGCTCGAGCAGCGGCAGCACCGGCTCGGCGAAGCGCAGCTCGAACAGGGCGTCGTGACGCGCGACCATCTCGGCCTCGCCACCGCCATCGATGAGAATCTGCGAGCCAGGCTTGGGCGACTTGCTCGAGCGAACGTGCGCCAGCACGCGATACTGATCGAGCACACGCTCCACCAGCACCTCCAGCTTGCCGCCGGAGGCCTTCTGGCCGAACAGGCGCGCAGGGATCACGCGGGTGTTGTTGAACACCATGAGATCGCCGGGGCGCAACTGCTCCAGCACATCGGTGAACTGGCCATGATGCAGCTCGCCACTCGGGCCATCGAGCTGCAGCAAACGGCTGGCGCGACGCTCGGCCAGAGGATGGCGGGCGATCAGCGACTCGGGGAGATCGAAGTGAAAATCGGCAACACGCATGATTCGGCGGGGGTATTTCAGCAGGGCCGCAAAGCTTACCGGATTTCCCCTTGTCCGGCCACGTAAGCCTGCGGCGCGTACTCTGCGACGATACGCGCCAGGGTACCGTCCTCCTGCAGGGCCCTTATCGCCTCGTTGATCGCCGCCAGGTGCCCGGCATGGTCACGATGCAGGCGCAGACGCAACTGCGAGCGGTTGATCACGGCGCCCTCCTCCACCTGCCAGCTCGGCGCCTGCAGTTGAGGATCGCGGCTTCTCAGGTAGCGCCACTCCAGCCGGTCGAGAATACCGGCCTCGCTGTGCCCCTGGGCGACCCGGAAGATCAACGCATGGGCATCGGCACCATCGTTGCGTTGGAAATACTCGCTGCCCACATAGCCGTAGCCCCGCACCGTGGCGATGGAGCGGCCACGCAGGTCTTCGAGGTGCCGGAAGGGAAACCCCTTGCCCGGCGCGAAGAGCAGCATCTCTTCGGCATCCAGCACCGGAATGCTCCAGAGCGAAACCTCGGCCTGCCCGGCAGCGCGCCGCCAACTCTGGCTCACGCAACATTCGATCTGCACCTGCCCCTCGCGGAACAGCTTCTGCGTGCGCAGCGGCGGCAACGGGTGGCTGGCCTGCAGGTCGTCCGGCAGGCGCGCATCCAGCGCGATCATGAAATCGTGCAGGATGCCGCTGATCCGCTCGCCGTCGACAATCCAGTACGGCGCCCAGCTCTCATCGGTGACGGCATAGACCAGCACCTCCGCCCGCGCCACGGGCACGAGCGCCAGCCACAGCAGAATTGCCCGGCACAAGACTCTGACCACACTCCCCCTCCATGACCGGACTGCCCAAAGCCACCTATATAAGCACTCACCTCGGTGCGCTTGATGACAGACGTGATTCTAAGCACCGACGCAATAAAAAGTCAGATGCAGCGCTGCTACACAGTGTCCCAGCCATAGCGTTGCCACGACAGCTGCGCCGATTGACCAGCGCAAGACGCGTCCCTATACTGCGCCGCCATCGTGCCCCGGTGGCGGAATCGGTAGACGCGGCGGATTCAAAATCCGTTTTCGAAAGGAGTGGGAGTTCGAGTCTCCCCCGGGGCACCATATAGATTCTCTAAGGCCTTGATTATCAAGGCCTTTTTTTATGCCTGGCGTAAATTTGGCGTAATCATTTTTCTATCCGCCTCTGGCAGCGCTCATAGAGACCCAATGCGATCTGAAGCGCTTAAGCAAAGGATTTCATAGCAATGGATGCTCTCAGTTACGTTCTTGACGTGCTCTGCACTTTCCTCAACACCCTTCTCAGCCTCTTGCTCAGCACTGAGTTAATCAGCGCATTCCTCGGTGCGATCCTTGGTGGCTGGTTTACTCTGCGGGCAACCAATAGCGCTCATAAATTGGCAGCAGAAGCCGTGCTTGCAGCTGACAAAGCGGTGCTATACGACACCACTAGGCTAATTCAGGTAGAAATTACAACTGCTCTCAAGGTCTATCAGGAAGAATACGGCGATGAATTAATGACATTGCCTGAAGACACTCCCTATGTATGTATCTTTCCCATCGGAGCAAACCCTTTCCCCATCTACGACTCTGCTCCCGCGTGCCTAAGCCAGCTTCCGGCCGAGCTGTCTGAGCTGCTGGTCCGCATATATATGCGGGCAAAAGGACTAATAACGATGATAGAGATGAATAACCGCGATACAGAGAAAGCTCAAGAACTCGCGCAAACTCTTCTCAATGATCGAATTGCCAGCCTAGGCCATGTCCTTACTCCCGAGGCTTCTGAGCGTGTAAGTCAGCTTTACCAAGACGATGTACTTTCCCGAGCGACTGTTCTCGGAATGGGATCAACTGCAGATGGTATGAAGTCGGTTACTGAAGAGATAGTTGAACTCATGAACAAGGCTAATGAGCTAATTGCGAAGCTCCCCAAGCCAACAGGAAGATGATTACCTCGCATAAATTCGCCATAGCTGATCAAGTCGCGTCGTAAAGCTCTGGCTCATCATGTCTCGGCGCATTCCCCACTCCGGCTGCAGCTCCACCCGGCCAGGCCGCAGCGTCCCCCTTCCCCACCTGGCGTTGATCTCATCCAGCACGGCCATGACCCTGGTCGACTCGGCCGATTGCTGCGGTGCGAACAGGTCGCCGGTGATCTCCGTTCGCTGGCAGAGATCGAGCAGCATGACCTCGGCCTTGCTGTATGAGTAGCCGGCCCGATAGGCCTGTTGCAGGGCATGCATGGCGTAGTGGGTGATCATGCGGGTGTCGTCAGTCGCCCAGGGCAGCTGCAGCGCTACACCCTTCGCATATTTGGCCTCGTCAGGATTATGCATGCCAGTGCGCACACCTACGCGGATCTGCCGGCATACGGACTGCTGCGCCCGCAGCTTCTCGCACGCAGTGGCCGTGTAGGTGGCCACGGCCTGGCGGATCGACTCGATGTCCTGCAGGCGCTTGCCGAACATCCGGCTGGAACATATCTCCTTCTTCGGCGGCGCCGCCTCATCCAGCGTCAGGCATGGCGTGCCGCGCAGCTCGCGAGCGGTCTTTTCGATCACTACGCTGAACTGCTTACGCAGCGTCCAGGCGTCTGCCTGGGCCAGATCCCACGCGGTCTTGATGCCCTGGGCGTTGAGGTGCTCCGTCATCCGCCGGCCAACTCCCCACACGTCACTCACCGGCAGCACCTTCAACACCTTGTCGCGCCGATCGGGGTCGCGCAGGTCGACCACACCGCCCGTCCGCGTCTGCCACTTCTTCGCGGCGTGGTTGGCCAGCTTGGCCAAGGTCTTCGTTCCAGCGATGCCTACTCCAGTCGGGATGCCTGTCCACTTAAGCACCCGCGCACGGATCTGCCGGCCGATCTGCTCGAGGTCACCAGGCACCCCAGTCAGGTCAGCGAATGCTTCGTCAATACTGTAGATCTCGACCGCCGGCACCATTGACTCTATGACGGTCATCACCCGCTCGCTCATATCCCCGTACAGGGCGTAGTTGCTGCTGAACGGCATGATGCCGTGGCGGCGCAGGTCATTCTTGATCTGAAAGTAAGGGGCGCCCATTTTCACAAAGGGCTTCGCGTCGGCGCTGCGAGCGATCACGCAGCCGTCGTTGTTGCTCAGCACAACGATCGGCACCCGCTGCAAGTCAGGCCGGAAGACGCGCTCGCAGCTCGCGTAGAACGAGTTGCAATCGACCAATGCAATCGCCTGCTCAACCATGGCAGCGGTGCCGCCGAATGCTGTCTGTCACCACAGCCCAGATCAGCAGCTCGTCGCCCTCCATCACGAACCGAGGCGCGTATTTCGGATTCTCTGATCGCAGCACTATCTGCTGACCATCGCGGGCCAGGGTCTTCACCACCGGCTCGCCATTGATGGCGGCGATCACGATGTCACCGGGCACGGCGTCCAGCGCCTTGTTCACTACCAGCACGTCACCGTCGAAGATACCGGCCCCGGTCATGCTGTCACCTTCCACCCGCACCAGGTACGTCTGCGGCGCATGGATATCGAGTAGCTCATCCAGCGAGATTTTCTGCTCGAGGTGATCCTGGGCGGGGCTGGGGAAGCCGGCCGGTACGCGGAAAGAAAAAAAGGGCAGCTCGATATCGGAGCTGCCCAGCGGGCCAAGAATGGTTGCGTTGCCCATGAGAGAGACCTGAGAATAATACTGTATGCATATACAGATACCAAATGACCCGAGCCGTGGTCAAAGAATCATGATGGCCAACTGACGACCGGAGGGTTCTATGTGCGGAAGATTCACGCAGTACCGAACCGTTGACGAGTACGCGAAGGCGCTGCAACTGGGGTTGCTAGAGGGTGACTGGTCGAACGAGCCCCTGGCCCGCTACAACGTCGCGCCCCAGTCGCGTGTCCTGCTGCTTCATCAGGATGACCAGGGCGCCCATGCGACTTCGACCCGATGGGGCTACGCCCCGCATTGGGCGGACGGCAAGCGGCCACCGGCGATCAACGCACGGATCGAGACTGCGGCCACCAGCAGGTTCTGGAGCGCGATATGGAAACGCGGCCGAGCTCTAGTGATGGCAGATGGTTGGTACGAGTGGAAGAAGGATCCAGACAACCCGAAGGTCAAACAGCCATATTTCATCCGACTGAAGGGAGGTGCCCCGGCGTTCTTCGCCGCGATCGGCGATATCCCGCATGGCGAAGAAGAAGGCGCGGGCGGCTTTGCGATCATCACCGCCGCGAGCGATCAGGGGATGGTCGACATCCACGACCGGCGTCCGGTGGTGCTGCCGCCAGATGTGGCGAGGGAGTGGCTGGAGCCTGGGTTACTACCCGAGCGGGCCGAGGATCTGGCAAGGCACCACGACACCGCCGTGGAGGCCTTCGAGTGGTACCCGGTCAACAAGGCCGTGGGAAATGTGAAAAACCACGGGCCGGAGCTGATCAGGAAGATCGATGATCCCCTGATCTAGCGCTCGCGTTCACAGCGTATCGACGTTGAGGGCAGTCGCCATGCCGAGAGAGACCCAGTCAGCCTCGGGTGATGTCGCCGTCAGCATCAACGTCACCTCAACCTGCTGGCCGTCTTTTGGCTCGGCTGGCTTGATGCGCGCATGCCGGTAGACCCGCCGCCCCTGGTCACGCGCGACAGAGGATGCCGTCCGGTGAAACTCCCAGATCGACACACCTTGCTGCGTGCCGAGGTGCTTCTCAAGCGCCAGGCCCCATTTCGGACCGGTGATTACGAGCATGAGCTGCCCCTCACGAAAAGAAAGCAGTATACGCCCTGCTCAACTAGAACAGCCCGCCGAGCGCCGCCGGCTCCCAGTTCATGATCACCAGCTCGCCGGTCTTTTCGGCAAGCCCCTGCCGCTGGTTCGTGCAGCTGTACCTGATATCCAACTGCTCCATGTGGAAGCCATCGAACGCACGGCGGATGTCGGGATGATCGTTGATGCTTACCATCACTTTCCCCTTGCAGCGCCGCATGAAGGCGGCCATCCGCTCGTACTCTTCGAACGGGAAGCCCACGCCGTAGCCCTCGGTTTTCCAGTACGGCGGATCCATGTAGTGAAAGGTGTGGGCGCGGTCGTACCGCTCGGCGCATTCCAGCCAGCCCAGGTTCTCAACGTAGGTGCCGGCCAGGCGCTGCCAGGCTGCCGTGAGGTTTTCTTCGATGCGCATCACGCTGAAGCCTGGGGCGGTGGTGGCCGTGCCGAACGTCTGCCCTGACACCTTGCCGCCGAAGGCATTGTGCTGCAGGTAGAAGAAGCGCGCGGCGCGCTGGATGTCGGTCAGCGTCTCCGGCCGGGCGACCTTGTGCCACTCGAACAGCTGGCGGCTGGTGAGCGCCCACTTGAACTGGCGCACGAATTCCTCGAGGTGGTTTTGGACAACGCGATAAAGCGACACCAGATCGCCGTTGATGTCGTTCAGCACCTCGACCGGGGCCGGCTGCGGGCGCATGAAGAACAGGGCCGCGCCCCCGGCGAACACCTCGACATAGCATTCATGGGGCGGGAAAAGCGGGATGAGACGGTCGGCAAGACGGCGCTTGCCGCCCATCCAGGGGATGATCGGGTTGGTCATTGAGTGCAAACCTTTACTGTATAGATAAACAGGTGCTAGGCTCGCCGCGCTTCGTGCACGAGGCGGAGGCCTTGGCTTGGCTTGCAGGGACGTTCTGCGGGTCAGGTGTCGAGCCTGGGTGTTGGCGCACCCGGGCTCGTCGCCTCTCTTTCATTGGGGCCGCTGCGCGGCCTGACGCTCGATGCACGCAATCACCTGGGTGCTGCACTGCCCCAGTTCGTACTCCAGCTCGTCGACGGCGCGCCGCCAGTCGTCATTCACCACCAGCGCCTGGCGGCCCGGCAGCCGGCACGGCACCAGACTGCACTCCATGCGCGCCGCGGTAGGCGGCGGGGTCGGTGGTTTCGGGGCGCGCGTACAGCTGGCCAAGGTCGCCAGGGACAGCACCAGACAGATATACAGCCACGGCTTGATCATTGCGTTTGAGCTCCTCGAGGGCAGCCGACTGCGCGGCTTGATTGCGGTTGATGGTCTGGCCAAGCTGCTGGATCCGGCGGTCGACGTCGGCGAGCTGGCCAAGCTGGTGTTGCTGCTGAGCCAGCACGCCGGCCTGCAGCTCGATCATGGCCTGGGCGTCAGCCAGCTGCTGCTCTGCCCGGCCCGCTCGTTGATCCTCGATGGCGATACGCGGGGCCATGCCCCACCAGACGACACCGGCAGCGGCGGCCATGAGCACCAGAACGCCGGCCGCCTTGGCGACCAGCTGGTACTGAACCGGAATCACTGCGTCACCGCCTGCATGGCCAGGGCATAGTTCACCGTCCACTTCTTGCGCAACTGATCGCGCTGAACAGCCGAACCACGCGTATAAGCACCAGGCCGCCAATTGCGCAGGTAGTACTCCCACGCGCCGGCTACATCACCCACGGCCGGCAGCGGCCGCAAGTCTGTCCAATACAGTAGCCGGGCCAGCGCGCAATCCAGCACGTCATCCTGGGTAGGGAGCGCGTCGAAGATGGCCCGTTCGGTGGGCTCGATGCCCAAAGCAGCACAGACGGCGAGTACGTGCGGGCGCGATGCTGGGTGGTGCAGCACACCGCGAACGCCACCGCCAAGCTCGAACTGGGCGATGCCACGGGCCGGCCCGCATTTGCCCGGCCGGATCGGCAGCTGGCACTGCTCGCGGTTCGGCGATTCCTGCTGGGTGGTGGCCAGCACCTGAATCTCAGCGGCGTCACTTTTCATACGCGCAGGCAGCAGCGCGAGCGCCTGGGCCAAAGGCCCGAGGCGGATCTCGTTCAAGGTCATGCGATTTCTCCGGGTGAAAAATTTACTTGGGGGTGGGCTATGTTGGTTTGGTGACAATTTTCTGCGGCGGCGAGCACTCGACCGCCGCGATTCCCTTTCGAAACTGCTCCTTATATATTTACTAAGGGCGCAAACCACTCACTGCCATCAAGATAAAAAAGGAAAGACAATGCCAAGGGGCGCAAAGGCGAAGAAAAATTCAGAGACTGGCTTTAAAGTTGAAGAGCTTCTTAGAAACGCAGTTACATCAATCCAACTTGGTGTGGAGGACTACATCACAAGTAGAGATAAAAAAAGACCAGAGCGCTGCATATCCGCCGCCAGAAACATCTACGCTGGAATACTTTTACTATTCAAATACAAAATCGCATCTCTCGCTAAAACACCTGAGTCTGCGAAGTCGCTAATATTCGTGCATACACATGTGCTTCCCAGGGTGGCGGAAGATGGCAATGTGAATTGGATGCCGACACCAAATGGGAAAAACACAATTGATTCAAACACGATCAAGGACCGGCTCGAAAGCCTGAACATTTATCACGATTGGGGCGCCTTAGCCCCCCTGCGAGGTTATAGGAACGACTTGGAGCATCTTCATCCAACTCACCCAGTCACCATAATTCAGGCCTCGATATCTGCACTGTTTCCGATGTTAAAAAAATTCATCACTGACGAGCTGCATGAATCGCCTAGTGCCCTACTCGGCGAAGCCTGGACAACAATGCTCACCGCGCATGAGCTATTTAAGGATTGCGAGGATCAAATTGCCGAGGAATGGGAAAGAATAAGCTACCCACTCGCAGCGTTAGAGTTTCTTAAAACATGCAATTGCAACGCCTGCTATTCCCCACTATTGAGGCCCCACCCCGAAGACGTAGCAAACGAGGTATCAATAAATTCATCCGAATTCAGACTTACTTGCTTTGCATGTGGGCAAACAGAGTCAGCCTCAGACTTTCTCTCAGAGAATTTTTCAGATATCCATGAAGATCCGTTTCGAAGCTATGGCGAGGATGAAGTCCAAGAGTGCAACTTTTGCCATGTGCACATGCTACTTTTGAGTGAGTCCAGCTGTTACTGGTGCGGCCAAATTACACACTGGCCCAAATGCACTAACTGCGAACGCCCTATAGACGAGCAAGAGGCGCACCGCGGAGCAACACTATGCGAACGCTGCGCCATGGAAGACTCGTACTACCAGAACGAGCACGAATAGCCCGTCTGGGCTGCTTTCCCGAGAAGTTTCCTGAATGCCTGGCTTCGAGTAAACATGGCTGTCAAACATCTACATCCAGATGCGGCAAGTTAGGCGCCGGCCCGGTGATCGTGCCGTCTGCGATATAGGCCTTGCTGCCACTGGGCACATCCACGCCGCGCACAGCGATGCGGGTGCCCGTGCGTAGCTCCACGGTGCTGATGCCGGCGATGGTGTCGATGCTGCGCACGATAGCAACCGTGCGCACGCCGCCGGGCAGCAGCCCGATGAAGCGCTTCCAAGGGTTCACGGTGGCCATCAGTAGTGCCTCTCCAGCTTCAGGTTCTGCGCAACGCGAACGGCGCCAGTGCCCTCGGCACTGATCTCGGTGGACAGGCAGGCGCCATGCCAGGAGCCGGAAGGCTCCGGCACGCGGCAGAGCATGCCGGGCAGCACCAGGCCGACGCCGTGGTCATCACTCGCGTGGAACAGCGGGAGGCGGAAGCCGACGATCTCGATGTCACCGCCCTTGGCCAGCTCATGCACGCCGCGGGCGCGGTTCGCCTCCTCGCCCGTGATCCAGTCGTCGAAGACGTCCGGCGCCGGGTTGTCACCGCCAGTCCCTGCCCGGCGGACCAGCATCGACACGCCGTGACTGGTGCCCGACACGTAGCAAGCGTTCCAGGCCGGCTGCGGCGTCCACTCGCCATCGAGCTGGGTGAGCATCGCCGGCGGAATGATGCGGTCGACCGGCGCATCCGTCGCGCCCCACTCCCAAGGCGGCACAACGTAGCGTGGCCGTACTTCGAGCGTGTCGCTGTCGCGGGCGGGTCGGACGATGGCGCCCACCGTCTCGGCGATTCGAGCGATCACCTGCATCGGCGTCTGGCTCTGGTAACTCAGCGCGCCGGCCGGGAACGTCCAGTCACGGGGGCCGACGTTCTCGGCGTCCCACTCGATGGTGAAGCCGGTATTCAGTAGCTCATTGTCGGCCACCTGGCGCGCCGTGATCGGCGCGCTGTTCAGCGAGGTGCGCAGCGGCGCGTACGGCTCGGCCAGCAGCTGAGTGCGGGTGGCGCCGGTGATGCTGTAGGCCTCGGTCGGAAACTTCAGCTGCCGGCTGTAGCGCTCGATGATGAGGATCCACCGCCAGCCATTGATATCCAGCTCTACCTCGCGCTGGCCATCGACCCCAGGGCGAACGAGGTTCAGCGCCGCCTGAGTGAAAATGTCCGCGCTGAACTTCCAGCTGAAGCTGTCGGCATCCAGGCTGACGCGCAGGTTCTTCGCCTCGAGCGGCGTGCGCGAAGGCAGCACCACCAGGTTGACGGTATTGGCAATCATGTAGGTATCCAGAATGGTGGGATCGGGTGGCGGCACCGGTATCGGCTTCACCGGCCCGGGGTAGTCCACGTATTCGATGCCAGTGAGCGCGCCATCCAGCACCCGCGCCTTGCCCCAGGGCACCCGATACCCGAGGTTCAGGCGCCGCGCAGTCGACCACCGCACCGCAATGCTGCCGGTGTCGGCCGGCTGAATCCGTCGCGTTTCAGGCTCGTACCGAAAGTCGAAGTACATCTGCGGTGCCGTCGACGGGAAGTACGGCCGCCCGCCGAACGAGAACACCAGCGGGCCAGTGCCTGGCACATAGAGGCTGTCCTGCAGAGCAGTGGCCGCGTCATACCGCGGGCCGAACTCATTCACCCGCCGCACGCCCACGCTCAGCAGCAGCTCCTTGCGCGCGGGCATCGGGTTGTAGATCAGCCGCAGCCCGAGCTCCACGGGCCGTATGGTGTGATCCCAGCCCACGTCGAGCAGCGCATCCTTGCGCGGCACATCCACCCAGGGCGATCGCTGCACGGCGCCATCGCGGCGCGCGGCCTCGAGCCACGCCGAAGCGCGCGACAAGTCTGCCGCGGGCACCATCGCCCAGGCCGCGCCCTGGTCGGCGCCGTCCTGAACGCTGGCGATCTCCCACCGCGCACCGGCGCCGAGGTCAGCCGCCCGGGTCGCTCCCCAAGGTATAGGCGCGCCCTGGCGATCGGCTGCAGCCGCACGACCCCAGCCACCACCAACAGTGATTGCAAGCATCAGATTCTCTCGACAGGCACCGGGCCATGGGCCAACGGCCGGTAATAGCGCACGGCGATCGCTCGCGCAGTTCCCAGCGGGCGCGATGGGTTTTCACCTACAGCTGGCCACCACTCCGGTTCAGCAGCTGGCAGCTCACCCGCCTCGGTCACCTCATACACCCAGCCGCCAAAGGCCGCGGGGCGAACGCGATCACCAACCGCCACGGCTAGGCCCGGCACGAAGGTAACGCCGAAGTCATCCAGCGCGATCGCGTAAACCGTCCCGGACGTGGTGACTTTCAGATCGATGTCGCCCAGGCCGTCATCGGGTGTCCGGCCGTAGCCGGCCACCCGCCACTGCCCATCGTCCATACGCTCGACGATCACCGTCTCGCGCGACGACCAGACCGAGTCGACCGTCGCGGCAGCCTTCAGCCGAGCATCAACCGTCGGTACCTGGTTGCCGCCGTCGCTTTCGGTCAGGTTGAACAGCAGGTGGTTGGCAGTCTCGCTCAGGGTTGGCCAGCGCGACATGCCGAGGCGCGGCTCGCTGTACTCGTAGGCTTGGGCCAGCACCTCGCGATAGATCACCGCCCGGCTGAGGTACTGGGGATTTGGGCCGCCGTCGTAGAAGTTGGCCAGGGCCTGGTTCGTGTCCGAGCGCTGGAGGGTAACCAGCCACCGATCCGAAGGTTCTCCTTCACGACGAACTTCCACGGAGATGGGTACGAAGATCAGCTTCGGCCTGAGCTCGATCAAGGCCTTGCTCCCCATCACTTTGTACTTGCCAAATCTAGGGTCAAGGGGAGCGGCAAAAGACCGCCGCCAAATGACCTTTTTGGCCAGCACCCAGAAATTAAGCATTCCAGAATTTCTCTTTCAGGCAGAAGAAAGACGTACCCCATTGGGTAGGGATCATGTACATCGGATCGCCGCCGTAATCGAAAGGGATCAGGCACCCTGCAAGTGTTCCGCCCTTACCCAACGCACGACTTACCTCTGCCGCATTACGATGGCTGTAATACTCATCGCGAAGAATCCCAGGCAGCCTGGCGATATAGCCGAGAACAGGGTCATAAACGTGATGAGGGCACAACTGCATGTCAGGTGCATAAGCCGGCACCCCTAGCTTGCTGCCTTGGTAACCCGTAGGAAGACTGCAATACGCCTGGATGGTGGGCATCAGTGCTGTTTCGACTGCGCCTGTAAAAGGGTTACGCAATCGCGTGCCATATTGAAGTGTGTAGCCGCCATTAGCCTCAGAACTAAAATTCTGAGCGCTACCTTCATATGAACCACCCAAGGCCATGTGATTTCCTGGGCCAGATTTGGGGATATCCGGGTCTGGGAACAAGAAGTTTCCGAAGAAGTAATTTGTCCCGTAATAGCCGTAGGACGCGCCCGGAGTATCCCCGTACCCACTCATACCATCGCTGGAATTGCTGGCACCGTTGGTGATGATATGCACCTGGGAGCCCCGGGCGATAACAAACCAGTTGTGCATGCTTTCCGAGTAACTTCTGGCTGGAACTACCCATTGCCGAGCAGAGTTGGACGAATAGTCCACGGAGTGGTGATAAGAGCGGACATTCGTCCCTACCGGAGGAAATACAGTTGCATCGGTCACCAGCTCCGAGAGAAAGAGCTGGGTTTTAGGCGCATACGCATAAGTGACGCCCGGGCCTTTCCCGAAACTGTAGTACACCCCATCCGGTGACTTCAGGGTGAAGTGGTTGGGCAGGTTGGCATGAATGAGCGTCCACCCCTGTCCCGGCTTTGCGTTGGCGCCGGAGCCATAGCCGGTGACCAGGCAGGGGTACAGTAGGTTGTACCAACCCACTACCCCGTTCACGGTGGAATCCACCATCCCCAGCTTCAATGGGGGAGCACCCACATCGAGGTGCGAATACAGCACTGCATCGGCCATTAGTCAGCATCTCCACGAATTTGAAGTTTGAACTGGTCATCGTTGACGGTGCCCTGCCCGCTGATGACCGTACGGATCACCCACATCGGCCCAAGCGCCGAGTCGGTGTTGAAGCGCACGGCGTTGCCGGCCGCCCAGCCAGTGCCCCAACCTTCGCGCCGGATCGTGAAATACGGCTGGCCCGTCAGGGCGTTGATGGGTGACAGGTCACTGCCTGTACTGCCGGTGGCGATCACGCCGAGCTGCTGCTCCACCACGTTGAACGAAGTGTTGCTGGTGAACACCAGCGCCCACTTGCCGGCAATGGCACCGACGTTGGTGATCACCGGCGGGTAGCTCAGCTGGTTGTAGTTCGCCGTCGTGGTGTTGCCCTCGGGCCGATCTGCCCAGTTGGGCGCACCTTGACTCCACGTCTGCTGCGTAAACCAGGTGTGTACCCGCGACTGCAGGTCGCCCCAGGTCACGGCGCTGGACACCATCGCCTCGCCTGCCGGCAGATCCCACGGTATCGGCGAACTCAGCCCCACCTGCCCGGTGATCTGCACCTCGACGCACAGCGCCATGTGCTCGACGCGATCACGAATGATCAGCGGCGTGCTCAGGGGCGTGCCGTTCTCGGTCTGCAGCACCAGCGGGTTCGCCCAGGTCACCGTGCCTTTCTCGCGGTCGTCGCTGAACGACGAGGCCCGCAGCACGTGGCCGTCGCTATCCACTACCTCGATGTTCGCCTGCTGCTGCCTGGCGAGCGTGACCGTGGCACCACCTTCCGGCGACGCCACAACGGTCTCGGCAGTGTGGTGGATCACCAGCACGTCACCCTCCCGGTAGATCGGCACTCGGCCGTCAGCCGGCAGGCGTACCGGGTCCAGGCCGAGCAGGCCCGCATCGAGCGGCAGGCGCGTTTGTACCACCGCGTTGTAGCGGGTCAGCAGTGGGATCACCGGCACGTCGCTCTCGCCCGATTCATCATCGGGGTTGGTGGTGAACGTCAGCCGTGCGATGCCGGTGGCGGCGTCGACGGCGCCACGGATGATGCCGGTGGCGAACACACCGTTCAGGTCGGACACGGCGGTCACTACCTGAGCAGTGTCGGCGCGCACCGCGGTCACCTGCATGCTACCGGCGCGCAGCGGTGCGCCCGGCGTGCGGAACGTGGCCGCGGTTACGCCAAAGCCCGTCGATGCGGTCAGGCAGGCCAGCAGCGTCACCGCCCCCAGCGCGTTGCCGGCGTAGCTGTTGATGGTCGCCGTGCGGCCCACGTAGTCGACGGCGCCCACCGCCACACCTCCATTGGTGGCACTGGAGACATCGCGGTACAGGATCCCGCTGCGGTCGGTGTACAGCGACCCGTTCCAGCTGAACAACAGCGAGCCGGGCACGATGGCGGCGCCAACGTTGGGCAGCAGGTCGACCGTGATCGGCGGCTGCGCCTGGGTGTGCGTGGCTTCGTCCGAGCTTGCACCGGCAGCCTGGGATTTGGCCGAGAGCGTGCCGGCGAACTGCTCGCGCTGCTGCACAGGCGTAGTCACCAGCACCGGCTCGGTATACGGCCCAGTGGTGTTGTTCCTGGCGCGGTTGCTGTAGGTGTATTCGATATAGTCATACAGCTGCGCCACCTGCAGGGTGCACTGGCCCGTCTGGTAGTTGATCGAGCCATTGCGGCCACCCTGCCAGCCGCCGGCGCCGTTGTCGCTGGCGGTGTTGCTCACCTCTCTCGTGCCGTCATAGATCGGGAGCACGTTGCCGCTTTCGATCACCTTCCAGTTGATCGCCGGCGCCGACTGGCGGCGCGTGGTCAGCCAGTCGATCCGCACGCTGCCAGGCTTGAGCGGCGCACCGGGGATGGTAAACGTCGCCACCCCGCTGCCGTCGCTGGTCACGCTCAGCGGCGCGTCGTCGACAGAGCCGCGGCGGAAGGTGTAAGCGATCCCGGATGCCGGTGGCGCGCTCAGCTTCATCACTAGGTCACCGGTCGCATAGACGATGGTGCCGGTACCGCCATTACCGCTCAGCTTGCCCAGGCCATCGTCGCTCAGGGTCAACGCCGTGCCGGCGGTGAACGATACCGTCAGGGTGCCAGGCTGGATGCCGCCGCCAGGCAGCGTGTAGCGCACCTCGATTTCAGGCTTGACCGCGGCGCCGGCATGGCTGCTGATGGCGTCGTCGGCCGAGCTGACGTAGCTGTACACCAGCGAGCTGCCAACATCTGGCAGCGCGTTCAGGGTCAGGCTTACCGAGCCGGTGGCCATGCTGATGGTGCCCGCCCCCTCACCGGTCAGCAGGCCATCGCCAAAGTCGCGCAGCTCATACCACTTGCCCAGGGCCAGGTACGACACAGACAGCGTGCCGGCCCGTGGGATGGCACCGGCCAGGTTCAGGGTGTAGACGTAACCGCGATTGCCTAGGGTGATTCGATACTCCCCGGTAATGGTGTCGCCGGTGGCTGCAGCACCCGGGCGATAGGTCGCACTGGCGTTACCTGCCCAGCTGCTGCCAGTGCGCACCAGAGTCACCTCCCCGGTCTGGTAATCCACGCGCCCGGAGGTGATCCAGTTGCTGCCGCTCACGTAGCGCAGCGCGCCCTTGCTGTCGTCGCTGAACACGCCGTCGCCTGCTGTCAGCGTCAGGGTGCCAGGCGCGCAGCCGGTACCGAGAAAGGTGCGGGACTCCCCCGCCACCGCGCCCACGGCCACGCTCAGGTTCACAGTACGAGCCGGCCCGGCTGGGATGTAGAGCTGCCGCTGGTAGCCGCCCAACAGGTCGACCAGTGCCGACTCCTTGGTAGTGCTCGGCACCAGCTGCGCATACACGCTGTTCACGCGCACAGTGAGCGCGCCTTGGGCGACGGCGTCGGCCAGCGGGCTGATACCGAAATAGCGGGCCGCATCGGCAACCTGCGTGCTCAGCACGCGAGCCTTGGCGGCGCCATCCAGCGCGGTGACGGTGGTACCGGCCGGCGTCACCTGGCCGCCAGGGAACGGCGTCAGTAGCGGTGCGGAAAGCTGGAGATCCAGCCGGCGCCGGGTGAAGTTCACGAAGTTGGCATTGCCATAGTCGAAGGTGAACTGCTCGAGGCGCGACTCCACACCGACCACACGCACGTACTGAGCCACCGTGGCGGTCGCGAGCTGGAACACATCGCCGCTTTCCGGGATGCGCTGCTCCTCGCGCTGCACGCAGGCGATCGCTCGTTGGCCAGCCAGCTGGGTGCCGAGCAGGTCGAACTGAGCCATTGACGCCGCGGCGACGTAGCTCTCGATCAGATCCTGGGCATCGGTGCGCACATCGGTCTGGCTGCCGGTATTGAACAGCAGTACGTTGACGCGCGGATCGGCCGGCCCCTGGGTCACGATGCCGTGGGCGCCGAGGTAGGCGTCAGCGTTCTCGGTCATCACCCCAGCGCTGACCTTGCGCAGGTTGATGCGGCCGATGGTGCGGTCAAGCCGGCTGATGTCCGGGAACAGGTTGTTCACCTGGCCATCGACAATGGCCTTGCCAGTCGCGCGACCGCCACCATCGTCGGCATCAGTCAGGCGCTGGGATTCCAGCAGTTTCACGTCGTTGCTAGTGATGGTCATGCCAGCCAATCTCCGGGCATAAAAAAACCCGCCGGGGCGGGTTCAAAGGTCAGGGTTGTGGGTCGGGTACCGGATCAGGCGGCGGCGCGACTGTGATCAGTTTCAGGGTGATCAGGTAATCAGCATCGGGACCAGGCTCGACCTCCCGCACCAGTTGCTGCGCCTCGAGCGGGTTGCCGTCCACGCGGTTGAAGATCACATGGAAGGCTCGCCCGTCCGCCAGCTCGAGCGGCATGACCACGCCGAGCTGGTCGCGCAGCTCCTCGAGCCGCCTGACCACAGAGAGCGGCGTCCAGGCCGCGTTGTTCGCCGCCAGGGTGATAGGCCTGCCATAACGCTTTACACCTTCCTGCACGATCAGCGCGCCGCTTAGCGATCGCTCCTGCTCCTGCTCTACGGCGCTCCACTGAAACTCGTCCGTCCACTCGTGGTGGTCGTCGAGTGCAACACCGGCCAGGGTGATCTGGTTAGGCATTTACAACGTCCTCAGCCCGGCATCCTCGAGGATGGCGAGCAGGTTGGTTTCATCGTTTGCACTACCGACCGAAACGTCAACTGGTGCCCGGCCAGGCAGCTCCAGCCGGACAATCTTGGAGGGCTGTTCCGCCGGCCTTGGAGTCGACGCTGCAGACGTGTTGGTTTTCGCCAGCTCTTCCTGTCGTCGCTTCTGCTCCTCGGCCTGCCGCTGCTGCGCCGATTCGGCCTCGATCTGCCGGAGCATGCCGAGAGCCTTACTGGCGTTCGCAACGGCCTGGCTGTCGCCCCCCGCATTCGCCTCGGCCAGCTGCGCCTCCAGTTCACGGCGGCGCGCGGCAAACCGGCGCCGCTCGATGTCCTCGGTGCGCCCCTGCAGGCCGTCCAGCTCATCCTGAAGGCTTTCCAGCGTCGAGCGGGTCGAATGCCCCATCTGCTCCATCGAATCCTGGGCGGACTTGATGGCACTGTCCAGGCTGCTCAGATCGGAATCATCCAGCAGGCTCAGGCTACGGCGAAGGCCACGGGCAGCGCTCTCGAACTGCCGCGTGCTCAGGGCACCGCTCTGGTACTTCTCGAGTAGCCGCTGGAGCTGAGCTTGTTGCCCCAGGTATGCCTGCTGTGTTTTGAGGCTGGCTTCCTGCATGTCCAACTGCCAGCGACCCAGCGGGCCGGTGAACGGGCTGTTCATCTGGCTGCGTACGTCACCCAGCGCCTTGCTAACCCGCCCCAACGAATCGACCGTGGCATCCAGGCTGCTGGTGTCGATGTTCATGTCGGCAGTCTTGATGCCGCGCAGCCGGTCGAAAGCTTCCAGCGCCGCGGCGCTCAGCGAGGCGAGCGGCCCGCGGGCGGCGTTCATCACGCCGTCGTAGAAGCCGGCCATGGCGCCCATGTCCTTCTTGGCGTCGCTGGACTCTTTGCGGCGCTGCTGCATGGCGTCATCGCCAGCCTTGCGCTCGGCTTCCATGCGTTTGCCCGACTCGCGCCGTAGCTGCTCGCTGGTAACGATGGCGTCCTTGTCGGACTGGTTCTTGTCGTCCTGGGCTTTCTTGCCGCCCTCCACAGCTTTCTTCAGCTCGGCCTGCCGGGCCGCTGCCTTCTTGACCTCCTCGTTGTACTGCGAGGCGGTGATCACACCATCGCCGTAGAGCTTGTTCAGTGCAGTGTTGATGTTGCGGATGTCGACGGCGGTCTTGGCGCTGCTGATGGCCGCCTGCACATCTGCGAGCGTTTTCAAGCTGGCTGCAGCGCCCTTGACCTCGGACCCGGTTGCTTTAGCTACGCCGCCCATCTCACGGAGCCGCTCGTTCAGCAGCAGCACACCGGCGCTGTACTCTTCCTGAGTGAGCCGCCCAGCCTGATAGGCGTTGAACATTTCACGGCCGAGCTGCTGGAGTTGCACCACACTGCTGACTGAGCTGATCTGACTCAGGGCATTGTTGATGTCGGTGACGCGCTGGACGATGTGCTCGAACTGATCATCAGCCTCTCTTTTGATCGTCTCAGTCTGCTCGGAGGCGCTCTGTTCCACGCTCTCGTTGAGGAAGCTCCAAGCGTCACCGACCTGACCGAAATCGGTCTTAGCCTGCACAGCGTATGCTGTGCTCAAGTCTCCGAGGAACGTGTAAAGGGCATCGGCCTTGGCCTTGATGTCGTCCCCACCGAACGCGCTGGCGATCTGGCCGGTGGCCAAGGCGAGGCGCCCCACAGTCTGTTGAACGGCCAGCGTCAGTGCCGCTGCAGCGGCAGTCACCGTGCCCGAGAAGACGTTCCAAACCGTCGTCAAGGCCGCCGTGGCGTATTGACCAGCGCTGACAGTCTGGTCAATAGCCGGACCAATCTTGCTCGCCATCCCGGCGGCCTTGTCAGCCAAGCTTTCAAAATCGACTGTGGCTAGCTTTTCAACGTAGCGCGAGACCGCTTCGGCACCGCGAGTGAATGTGTCCGAGAGGTGCTGCGCGAGCCTGTCCAGGCGGCCGTCGTTGGCCATGGCATCCAGGCCGTCAGCCATCTGACGCAACTTAGTCTGGATGTAGTCGAAAGCGCCGCTGTCCCCCACCCGGCCGGCGAAGTCGCCGATCTGGTCGGTGATGGTTTTCCAGAGGCCGGCAGCTGTGTTCAGCTTGGCAGCAGCCGCGGCACCACCATAGGCTTCGGTCATCATGTCCATGATGACTGCCTGCGCCTCCGCGGTCTTACCGGTTGCAACCAACTGACGCAGCAGCCGCTTCTGTCCTTCCTCTAGCTTGAAACCTTGCCGGCCCAAGGTCGTCATCGCCTCTACCGGCGATTGCAGAGCCCTACCAACTGTCTCCGCCGAGGCCTCTGCACTTATACCCAGGCGTTCCTGCTGATCAATGACGATCTGCATAGCTTTCGGGAATTGCTCACCGACAATATCGGTGTAACTGAGCAGTCGTGTTTGGGCGGCTTGCACCTGTTCGTCGGAGAGCATCGAGTTGTCGCGGAATCCGCGGGCCATCTCCAGCAACTGCTCAGCAGTGAAGCCTGCAGCGTTGCCGGTCGACTGCAGCGCGGCCTCGAGCTGAGCCAGGGCCGAGCCGCTATCCATTCCGTCATCGATGACGGCGCGGATGCCATCGCGCACCAGGTTAAGGCCGCCACGAACAAGCCCGAAGATTCCACTCAGCGAGAGGTAGGCGGCGCCGTAGGCCACCACCTGGCGCGCACCGCTGGCCATTGCCTCGCGCACTGCACCTACACGGCCAGCATGCTCCGCCGCAGCGCGGCTTGCTTTTGACTGCTCGCGCTCCAGCTCGCGCAGTTCCTGGCCGTTGGCTTTAAGGGCCTTCTTGGCCTCATCAACTTCGCGGGCGAGGCGTTTCTCTTCTTCAGCTAGCTTGCTGGTATCCAGGCCAGCAGCCTGAGCAGCCTTCTCATGGGCGCCCAGGTCGCTGGAAAGGCCAGCGATAACACGGCGCAACCGCGCGGCCTCCCTGTCCGCATCCTTCAAGGATTGCTTCAGACCAGCGCCACCGGGGTTCTCGTCCAGCGCAGCACGCAGTTCCTTGATGCTTTCATCGGTCTGGGCCAACACACGCTGCGACTGCTCGAGCGCCCGCTGGGTGGCGAGCATGTCACGCACCAGGCCGCGCTCGCCTTTTGCGCGATCGAGCTGCTCATTCAGGGAGGCCGCTTCGTTGCGCAGCGCTTCGAGCGCCTCGGTCGATTTCTTGGCCTCGGGCGAAAGCTCGTCTTTCCCGCGCAGAATGAACTGAATCAGGCGCTCTTTGATGCCGGCCATGGTTTTCTCCAGGCGAAAAAAAACCCGCCTAGGCGGGTTTAGATATCTTTTACTGGTATCGCTTTCGCAACTCAGCCAGTCGATTCTGTTGCTGCTCGGTTAAGCCGCGAGCATCGTAGAGAGGCTTCTCATCAGCTCCATCAATACGAGTCACTTCGACAGTGAATACTGCGTCGTCAGGGGCCCGAACCTTTCCCCAATCACTGAACATATTGGGTGCTAGCGCCCATTCGGCTACTTCGCCGGGCTCAATCCCACCTGCAATCGAGTAGTTGAATTCTTCAACGAGCCAGGGGACTGAACGGCCCGGGGAGGCGATCGTGCCTTTGAAGTATGCTCGGGATACCGGATGAGCAGTGCCATTGAAAACCGTCAGCTCGATGATCGGCTCCTTGTAGCTTGAATATTGCTTGTCGCGGAGCTGGAAGCGGGATCTCTGAACAACAAACTTCGAGAGCTCCGCTTTGTTCGCTTCCGCTTTCTCCACGACAGCTGTGAGCTCTTGAATCTCCTTAAGTCCCTGCTCCCGCTCTCGCGCCTGGCGCTCGGCAATTATGGCATCCGCCCTGGCGACCACCTGGTCTGCAGTCTTGCCATCGAGCTCTTTAAAAGCATTGGAAGTAACAGAATCAGCGGTTTGCTTGCCGCTGGCGATTTCACGCAGGTTGATACCGGAGAACAGCACCACCTTGATGGCCTCATCGAACTTAGCTTTGCTCTCGCCAGAGAGGCTCGAGCTGACCTTCTCCATCGAGGCCTTCATGGCTTGTTCGCTACTACCATCCAGTTTGGGCTCACCACACCCAGCAAGGGCGATGAGCAGTAGAAGTATCAATGGTTGCTTCATTAGGGTTCCCTCCGCAGAAAACAGAAGCTTACAGTCTGCTGCGGACGGATGAATAGACGGCCGTCCATGGCCGGGCTCGTCACGCTGCCTTGACGATATCCATCTGGCAGAACTTGCTGATGTCGTTGGTCAGCACCAGCGGGTCAGCCAGCAGTTCGGCCGGGCCTTCCAGTTTCAGGTACTCCTGCCCGAACACAGGCAGCGAGGCCAGCATGCCGAACTTCACGCGGCGCAGACGGAGGCTGTAAGGCTCCCCGCTTTGTGCATCGTTGAGGCCAGCGATGAAGATCTCCAGCTCGTGCGCGCTACCATTGAGCATCTGCAGCGCACTCGATTCCCGTTTGGTGTAAGTGAATAGCACACCGGCCGCCGTGATCTTGGAGCCAGCGGTACGCAGAATGCCGTGGGGAGTCAGCAGGTAGTCAGCGCCTGCCGACAGCTCCGTATCATCAGCGCCTTTGACGGTGACCGGCTTGGACAGGTCGGGCAGGTACTTGAACGGGATCAGCTCGCCTTCCACGCCGCCGGCGGTTGCAGGTTCGTCCGTCTGCACGCCCGCCGCGACGTTTTCAACGGTCGAGCGGGTGATGCGCGCCAGGTTGGTTTCGGTCAGGTCGTAAAGGCCAACTGTCGCGGTCACGTCGGTGACGCGCTCGCGGACGTTACGGTTACCGCCACCGCCACGGAAGTTCGGCAATGTCTGGCGGTTGGTGGCGAAGGCGATGTTGAAGGCATCGCAGTTGCCCATGTCCAGCAGCGGATCCTGGGACTGATAGGCGCGAGCATAGGCAATGCCCTCGCCGATGAACGAGCGGTCAATCTGAGACATTGAGGCTACCTCTGTTGAATGGGGTTATTGCTCAGGCCTTCTTGGCGGCCTTGGCAGCAGCAGGCTCGGCAGCCGGCGGAGCAGCATCGCCCTCGGGCTCTGCCGGTTTTGGCGAATAGCCACGCGCGACCGCGTGATCGGCCACAGCCTGGGTCACGTCACGTTCACCCTTCTCGTAGTGCTTGGTCACGCCACCAGAGTGGAAGTTGAACGCCTGGGTGATTTTGATCTTGGGCATTACGGGTTCCTCATTTGAGGGGCTGCACGTAGGTGACCTGAATAGGCATCACGTGGCATGCCCAGCGCCGACCCTCTCCGGCCGGCATGGGGGTTTCAGGAAGGAAGTCGGCCTTCTGCACGCCTTGGGTGGCCAGGCCGGCCTTCGGGCCGGGCAGCGCACACTTGATGCCGAGCCGGGCATCACGCAGCAGAGCGCCCGCGCTGCGCCGGCGAGTGATCGCAGTAATGTTCAGCGTCACAGCTTCGCGGACACTGCCGCCCGTTTGCCGCTCGACTTCCTCGGTCTGGCCGGGCTGGATGATGATGAAGTCATCCCGCAGGCCGCTGGTGTCCTCGGCGTCGATGACCCGCAGCACGTTGTCCTCGATGACTTCGGCACCGAACGACTCGACAACACCCAGCCGCTTGATCAGCTCAGCGATGATTTCGGATTGAATGTCAGTTGGCATGTCAGGGCACCACGTAGAAGGTGATCCAGGCGCCGTCATCACTCACGATGCCGTCGAGATGCCAGGTCTTGCCATCGGCACCCCACTGGCAGCGGTCGAGCTTGAAGGCGCCCTGGCGGTCGTACTGCCCGAGAGCAGCACGACGCACGCTGATAGTCACTGCACGGCTGACACCACCGCCCACTTGGTCGAATCGCTCGACCTCCTTGTCGAGCATGATGGCCAAGCCCTGCCGCTGCAGGGTGCCGTTGCTGGCAAGGAAGTCGGCGGTGCCGTCAGTCAGGCTGTTTTCGATAGCAGCATCTACTGCTGCCATTGCGTCGCCGAAGCCGGCCATATCAGACCTTCAGCTCGCGAATAGAAGCTGGACGAGTGCAGAGGTGCAGCGGGTTGGATTGAGCCTCGCCTTCTACACCCTTACCGAACTTCATCATCTCCAGCTTCGAGTAGTACGGCATGCCCTCGGTGTTGACCGTTTCCATATAGTCCGCCGGCGCGAAGGCACTGATGAACAGCTCCGGCACACCCGTGGGCACGACGTGCGCGCGGTCGTCTGCCACAAACGGGGTGTTGCCGATCTTGCCCTTGTAACGCTCCCAGGTGATGCCACCGAACTCGAAGGGCTGGCGACGATCCCCCATCAGCTGTGCGGCTGCCTGCCAGTTCAGGTAGGCCTCGCGCACGCTCTTGTGGGCAATCAGCTTGGCCCAGATGGTTTTGCCGCAGTAGGCGTGCGCGCCGGTGCTGGTGGTGTTACCGAGCGCATCGTCCTGTGCGTCGAGGATCTCGGCACACTTGGCAGACACATCGGTATCGGGATTATCCAGCTCAAGGCTGAAAACCGCGGGACGCTTGATGTCGAAGCGCTGGAAGATGTCGAACAGCACGCTCTCACCATCGGCGTCCACCACCTTGCCCTTGATGGCACCAATGCGTTGGAACTCGTGGGTAAGGTCGAGCTGGCGGCGGGCCTTTTCGATACGACGCGCAACGTAGGCCTGTACCTGCATCAGTTCGGTGAGGCTGCCGACTGCGCGGATACCCTGAATTTCGTCCGCAAGGATATTGAAGGTCTGCGGCAGGTGAACGGTGTTGAAAGGGATCATGCTGCGCTTGTCGCCGATGACCGCCTGGCCAGGGGCACCGCGTGGAGCAGCCTTGACCAGCGCGAGGGTCATGCCGTCCTTTTCGATCTGCACCACGGTGCTCGCAACGCCCTGCTCCTCGAACAGGCCTGCGGCGGCAATCTGCCCGGGCAATACGTGGTCTTCGTTGATAACGGTGAGCAGCGCGTCTACGCCGAACGCCTCGTCCTGAAAAATAGTGATTTCAGCCATGTTTGGCTCCTAGAAATGCGAAGCCCCGCAGGTGCGGGGCTTGGGGAGTTGGGGGAATTGCAGCTGGGGATCAGGGGCGGATGACGATGCTCTTCGCCTGCAGATCGGCGCGGCCGTTGGCATCCAGGCCAGTAAGCAGCCGCTCGATCACTTCGGCGTCGCGCATCACGCCGACGGCGCGTACGTCGTTCAGTGTCGCGTCCACCGAGGCGTACAAAATGCCACTGGCAGCTCGGCGGCCATCGTCGGTGCCATCGTCGTCGTAGGCGGTGTATTCGCCGAGGTTGGCTTTTACCGTGAGGGTGAACTTGTCACCCTTCACGAACTTGGTAGCACCCTCGGTGAGGTCGAAGGTGAGGCCCGGGCTGACGAATTGAGTGCCGACCACGCCCTGGCCAACCTCCTTACCGGCGAGGTCGACGACCGCGAACTTGGCGCCGCCTGCAGGCGCCGAGGTGACTTCCACCACATAGGTGCCAGAGGTGGCCGCGCTGGTGATCGAGATGCCGTTGAGCACGCCATTGCCGGTGTTGCCAGCATCTGCCGCAGCCTGGCCAGCATTTGCAGCCGTGAGAAGCGCGATCAGTGTGCCTGCCTTGAGAATGCCGGAGCCGGCGGCAATGACCACCTCCTCGCGGCTGCGGCTGCCGTTGGCCTCCGAGAGGAGAAACTCACCGGCGTACACGCCTTCGGTTTTGATGGTCATGCGTTGTTTCCTCCTTTCGAGGCTAGTTTGCGGCGCCGGGCGTAGACCTCACCCGGCGCAGGGGGCTGGTAGGCGCCGGCCTGTGGGCCGTCATCTACCGGGGGTAAGTTGCTGATTTCCACATTGCCGCTGGCAGCAGCCAGCTTGTCGAACAACTTGGCGCGGGCCTGATCGCCGTTGAGGCCAGCTTCGATCAAGCCTTGGGCTTCATCCGGCAGGTTGGCCACCAGGCAGGCGGCGCGGACATCCTTGGCTCGATTGAAGTGCGACTGCACCGCATCGGCGCTGGCCAAGGCACTGGCTTTGATCAGGTAGCTGACGCAGTTGCTCAGGCCGGCCTGGGCGCAGTCGGTTGCGAGCTTTGCAGCCAGTTCGGCGGCTTCCGGGGTAGCCGGTACTGGGGCTGGAGCCGGAGCCGGTTCCGGCTCGGGCTCGGGCTCGGGCGCTACCGGCTCGACCTCCCCGATCAGCCGAAGCGCCGCCTCAGGCACGTTGCGGTAACGGTTGAGGATCTTGCCCAGGGCCGCATTGTTCACCAGCGGCGCGCCGTCGCCGAACACTTCATCGACGAAACCGTGGGCCTTGGCCTCGTTTGCCGTGAGCCAGGTGGTGTCGTTGATCATGCGGCGCAGCTCAGCGTCGTCTATGTTCAGCGCTCGATGCTGGTAGCTGGCGACGATGCCTTCCGAGGCCTTGTCCATCATGTCGGCCATCTGGCGCAGCTCGTTGCTGTCACCGGCCATGAACGTCCAGGGGTTGTGGATCATGAACATCGCGTTGTCAGCCATGCGCACCTTGTGAGCGCCGCAGACGGCCACGCTGCCGGCGCTGAAGCAAGCACCGTCGATCTGTCCGATGCAACGCTCGCCCAAGGCACGCAGGGTGTTGTGGATGGCGATACCGTCGAAGAGGTCACCGCCGATGGTGTCGAAGTGCACATGCACCTCACGAACTCCGTCGTCGACAGATTTCAGGTCGCGGATGAAGTCACCAGAGGTGACACCCCAAAACCCGATCTCGCCGTAGATGTAGACCTCGATGGGCTTGCCGCTTTCCTCGCCAGCGGACTGGATGCTGTACCAGTGTTCAGCGATCAGGTCAGGCGCGCCTTCGAGGTTCAGCATGCGCGGCTGGGCGAAGGCGTCGATGCCCAGGCCGCCCAGCATTACCGCCAGCGCCAGGCGGTTGGTCATCTTCATCATGGGGTTTCCTCTTTCTGGCCAGCCAGGTCGGCCGTGTCGGTGGTGTAGTTGAGCCCAAGCTTCTCGGCCCGGGCGTTGTCGTCGGCGTTCTCCTGGTCGATGACCTCGGCGTCGTAGCCACTGCGCAGCGCGTGCTCACTGCGGCTGGCCAGCCCGCCTTTGATTTCCAACAGCTTGCCCTGCACGTCCTGTACGGGATGCATGTAGGCCCATCCCTGTGGCACCCAACGCGTGCGCAGATAGTCACGGCGCTTGGCCTGGTAATCGGGCAGCTGGATTGCTCCAGAGAGCCAGGCCGCGTCGAGCCAGGCGGCGCGGACCGGCCGGCAAAGCTGGAACACGTAAACGCTGAACTGCAGCTGCTCGATGCGGCGCCTGAACTCATTGAGTAGCACGCGCAGCACGCGATCGCTGATGTCGGCCATGTCGCCGGTGAGCAGCTCGTAGGGCAGTTCGATGCCTGCGGCCGCGGCCATCAGCTGCTGTTTCATGAACGGCACGTAGGTATCACCAGCGCCCGGGGGTTCGGAGAACACTACCTCCTCGCCTTCAAGCAGCTCCTGCATGGTGCCCGGCTCCATGGCCACCATTGGCGTGCCATCGGAGTCGCTCTGGATCGGCTGGCCGGTCAATGTGTCGATGGCCGGCGGGCCATCCGGCCGGGGCTTGGTTATGAACCCGGCGAACAGGTTGGCCAGCTCCTGACGGAACAGCACCGCGTCGTCGTAGTTGTCCAACGACTTGAGCCGCAGGAGAACCGGCGCCAATCGTGGAATGCCGCGCAGTTGGCCACCCTCTAGCGGTTCGAAAATGTGCAGCACTTCGCTGGCCGGGATGCGGTTCAACGTGTTGTAGCTAGTACCCAGTGCCCGGGAATCGCCGGGGTGGTTCTTCCACATCCAATACGCCACGCGGCGCCCTACCTGGTCGAACTCGATGCCGGCCCGCACAACGTTGCCGCGGCGGGTGACAAAGTTACGATCCAGCGGCACGAACTCGGGCGGCAGTATCTGCAGCTGCAGCGGTACCGCTAGGCCGTCCTCTGGCCGCCGATAGCGTTTCCGCACGAAGCACTCGCCAGACTCTTCGACCATGCGGGCGATCAGCGCCTGCTGGCCGTAGAAGTCGGTAAGGTTGTCGGCATCGGATTCGTCGGTCCAGTCGCTCCAGAGCTGGTTGATTGCACTACGAAGCGCTTCATCTTTGATCTGGGCACGCGGCGTGATGCCGGTTCCGATAAGGCTGCTAACTCGCTTACCGATGCCGCTGGCGGCCCAGGGGTTATTGCGCACCGCAGCCTTCGAGCGCTTGCGCAGCGTTGGCAAGGCCGGAATGGCAATGGTGTTCAGCGCAGCGTCGGGGGCATCCCAGCTCTGCGCGCGACGGCCTTGGCCGGCGCCCTCATAGCTGTTGACGACCTGAAGCCGCGCCGGCTTGGCACGAATTCGATAGCCCATCATGCCCCCTTGCCGCGGTTGTATAACCGGATCTGCCGGGGTCGGCCGACGCGGGCCTCACGGGCAGCCTCTGCGGCGTACTGCTCTTCCAACATGCGCAGGCTTGCGAGCGCCGCCCGATCCAGCCGACGGTCACCCTTACTGACGCTCTGCCCCGTTTTCAGGATGTCCTGAATTGACGCCCGGACTTCGTCCAGGCGCTCCTGTGCGCTGGCCATCGGCGGCCCTCTTGTCATCGTTTCAGGTATGCGCTGCGGGATACCCGGCGCGCAGTGGGTTGTGGTGCAGGCTTCGAAGGTGGTGGGCTGGCTGCCTTTACGGCCTCTTCCTGCAGGGCAGCAACGTTGCTGCTGGCAGCAGGCTGCGCGAAGAGGCTGCCCTGGCTAACCGCGGCGCGAAGCTTGCTCCACTCGCCCAAGTGGTACCGGTGCAGCCCCAGGAACTGGGCAGCTGCCTGGTTGTAAACAAGTAGGTCGAGCACTTCGTTGCGCTCGGCCTTGCCTTTCACCCAGACGGTGCGCTTGTAGCCCTTCACGTAGACGGTGATCTTTCGCTCTGCCACGGCCTGGTCGTAGAACTCGGCCGGCAGGTCTGTCGAGAAGTGCAATGCACCTGGGCCGTCGGCGAACGGGTAACGGTTGTAGATCCAGTCCTTCGCCGTGTCGGTGCCGATGATCCAGAGCTCGGCGCCCTGTTTCTCGGTTTGGCCGTTGTACGTCACATCGACTTTCGAGGGCCGCTGAGCCAGCACGGGCCGGCCGGGCTTGCTTGCCCCCTTCACCGCGAACACTTTCCGCCAGCGGCGTAACCGGGTGAACTGGTAGACCTCATCGGTGTGGTGACCACCGGAGTCGACCGCCGTGGCGCAGATGGCCAGCTCGACGCCAGAGACGTGCCGGTACCGGCGTTTCAATTGCTCGTCCAGATCTAGCCAAGTGCGCTGCAGCGCCGGGTCACCCGGTACAACAACGTAGTCCACCACCCAGCGCTCCAACCCCTCACCCCAGCCGATCACCAGCAATTCGAGCCGGTTGTGCTGCACGTCGACAGCGGCAGTGAGGATCAGCGCACCAAGCGGCACCGTACCAAGGCGATAGTCCTCGGCGCGGGCTTTCAGCTCGCTGGCCTTGGTCATCTCCTGGGCGGCGTCCCAAACCAACGCCAGGCGGGTGTTGTAGAACACCTGCATGGGCTCGTTGTCGCCGCGGTCGGCCGCGACTTTGGCCTTGTCATACTGCTTGGCCAGGCCCTGCCAGGAGAGCCAGCCCAAGGGGGAATAGAGCGCATTGAGGTGGAAACCCACCGTTTCGCCGTCCCCCTTGGCCGTTGCTCTCCACTCGCCGGCCAGTAGCATGGCGGTCTTGTGGTGCTCCTCGATCAGCGCACCGCACTCGGTGTTGCTGCAGAGATAGTCGACGCGCTTGTAGTCGTCGGTGTATTTGAGGTTTGCCCACTCCAGCACCTGGTGATGCCCGCAGTGCGGGCACGGCACGAAATAGCGGCGCTTGTCGCTCTGCTCGTACAGATCGTCAATGCGCGAGGCGCCCTTGATCGTCGGCGAGCTGGAGAAGTAGAACTTCGCCTTACGGCCAAACGTGGTGCCGCGCGCTTCAGCCAGCTCAATTGGGTCGCCTTCACTGTCGACGTCCACATCCCAACGGTCGATCTCATCGCCGTAGATGTAGCGCGCGGCCAGCTCTGCCAGGTTGGCGGCCGATCCTGCCGTGGTGCAGTACAGCGTGCCGCCTTCGAATTCCTTGGTGTCCAGGGTGTTGCGAGCGTCTCGGGAGCGTGGCTTGGCCACGCGATCTTTCAACTCCGGCACCGCCTTGATCGTCTTGTCGATCCGGCTGGAGACCCGACGGGCGAGCTTCTCACTCGGCAGCAGCGCCAGGATGTTGGCCGGCGCCATGTGGATGTTGCCGCCGATCCAATTGAGCGCGATCTGCGTCTTCATCATCTGCGAGGCGACCATGGTCACCACGCGCTTGCAGGGGTGCAGCGGTGACAGGCAGCGCATCGGCTCGCGCGCGAAGGGCGTGCGGTCGGTGTGGTACTTGCCGGGCTCGGCGGCGCCGGTGTCCTTGGGGATCCGCTGGTAGTGGTCGGCCCACTGGTCGATCCACAGTTCGGGGTCCAAGTGCAGGCCCCGCAGGTATGCCGCACGGTACGTGGCGGCACCGTCGGCATACGGGTGTTGCATGGCTAGTTCGGCTCCTTTGTCCCCTGCTCGATCTCGGTGTCCAGCTGCACCAGGCTGGCGGCATCCTCAAGGACGCCGCGAAACAGCTCGGTAAGCTTTCGTTCCATCTCCCAGGTGTCGGTGATCGCGATCAGCTCGCCGGCAATCTTGGGCGGCAGCCCCAGGAACAGGTCGCGCACCGTACGCGCGGTGTTGAAAGCGGCGGTGTCGACCGCCTTGCGTTCGACCAGCTCGCCGCGGCCCTTGAGGAATTCGTCCTCGGCGAGCAGAGCCAGGTAGGTCTCGCGGTGCGCCCTCGCCTTCTGGTAGCTGTCGCCACCGCCAGCGCCTGGCGCGGTCGAAGGCGGGGCCAACGGCGAAACGAGCGCATGCACGCCCTTTTCAGCTCGGTCGCGCTGGTGCCGCTCCGCTACGCCGGCCTTGCTTGGGTCGGCTGTCTCACCCAACAGCGCGAGGCTGGCCTCGACATCGATCTTCTTGCCGTCATCGGTCAGTACCAAGCGCCCCTGGCTGACCAGCTTGGATACATACGGCCGAGACCAGCCGCGACTATCCGCGAACTCAGCCTTAGACATGACCGACATGAATTCACCTGTTAACCAGAATTACCCAAGGAATTAACCGAATTAACTCCTGTTAACTAACTCTCACGGCCTCCCACTAACGCGAGAGCGGGGCTCGAATTACCCTTACGAGCCCCGCCGCCCCAGGGGCCCCCGGCCCTTTCGCGGCTGGCTCGCCGCCGCAGGCTACCCAGCCCGCCGGACACCTGGGCGACGGCTGAAGTTGGTCGGCAGCCGACCGCTCAGGGCATCGGCGATGGCCTTGTCGATGTTCGCTTCGAGCTGGGCATCGTTCTCGGCAACGCGCCGCACCACACCATGGAAGTCCAGGCGCTCGCGGTACTGCGGTTGTCGTACGAAGGCAATCACCATGCTCACCGACTTGCCACGCCGCTCGGCGATACCGATGGGCGTCCGGCCGCGCTTCATCACGAAGAACGCCAAGGCGTGGCCCTTGCGCAACGACCGGCGGCTTGCCGTCGCGCTGTGATCCGACCCGGATCGGTTCAACGCCTTCAGCCCGGACAGGATCTGCATCATGTGGCCGCGCTGCATGTTGCCGTACTTATCGAGGCGAGCACCCGCACCAGGCACGGCGAACAGCCCAGCCGGCAGAATCCCAGCCTGACGCAGCCAGGTCTCGGACGCACGCTGCTGGCGACCGCCACCGAACACCTGCGGCGCCACCCAGTCTTCAGGGGCGAACTGCTTGCCAGTAGCCGCGCCGTCCTTGTCATCCTTGATCCACAGCGCGGCTTCCAGATTGTTGGGCCGGGCGTTGATCTTGCGGATGGAGTTCAGCGTGAACGGCGTAGGGCGATCGAACACGTCGCGCATCTCAGCACGTACCAATGGCTCAGCCTGATTGAGGGTGTGATTCAGCGCGTCAGCCAAGGCCGCGTTCGCCAGCTTCGGCTCTAGCTGCTTAAGCGCGTCCAACGCATCGTCGAGATCGCTGGCCGTGATCCTACCCCTCATTGCTGCGGCGTCGTTCCAGACCATTCCAACCCGACGCCCCAGGCCGTAGCACCGCGGCCAGGTTGCCCCGAGCCCGCACTACCAGCCCGGTAAAGACTGCGAGCAGCACCACCAGCGGCCATGCATGACCCGGCAATACCAGATCGCCTTGCAGGATGTGGATCACTGCAGCTCCAGCGCTCGCCATCGTCACGTAGGCCAGGCAGGACATCGAACGGCGAAATCGCAGCGTGCCACGCTGGAACGTGAACAGGCGGATGAACAGCACCACGCACAACCAGAACGTGGCCTGGGTCATGATCAAACTAGCCATCAGCGTCTCCCGTTACGGGCGGCGGTGGCCCGCGCTTTTTGATCGCCACTAACGTGACGGTCACAACTAGTGCAGCCGCCGCAAATGCAGCCGGCCCCGAATAGGCGAACGGCCGGATACCCTGGAACTCCAGCTCGGACAGAGCCGGGCTGAACAGATAGCCCATCACTAAGCTGACGAAGAAGTACACGATTCGCTCGAGCAACCCTAGATCAGGGCGAGTCGTCACGAACACGAGCGCCCCGCACAATGCCCCAGTTGCCGCATTGCCATCGACACCCACGAAGAAACCCGACAGCCCGGCACCCAGCGCACCGGCGACACCAAACGCTGCGACTGTTGGCTCGGCCATCGTGAACACTCCCAAGCGGCCAATGGCCAGAAACGAAAAAGCCCAGCAAAATAGCTGGGCTCGTGTTGATTAATGATCAGTAGATCTTTGTGACTGTTATCTTTTTCGGGATCAGAATCCCGCGATTGAAATCTGTTGCCATGACAACTATCACATCTGCTCGGACTGACTCTTCGGAAACTGCTTTACTGATGTCCACGCCTTCGGCGAACTCGATTGGCAAACGCTTCTCACCAGTAGCTCTAGGAAGCGTTCCTTTCCATCCTCTATCAGCACTGTCGCGATCCAGAGCACGAATATCTAACTGGGTGTCCGTGTAGGCCACCTCAGTGTCTCTAGCCCGAAAGTCAGGAGTGGGCGGCGCCTCAGTCGCAGCCTCGTGAGAAAACTGCACTCCGCTAGCGTGATCTCCAACGTGCAGCCCACCACGGCCCTCGCCCGACGCTGGCCTGATAAAATCAAGAGCTGCGCGCACCACTTTTTTGCGATCACCAGTTAACGCCGCGTCTACGGCGGCCTTTAGCTCATCAGGGGCTACACCAGTGGCGTCACTGCCAATGTTGATGATTACGTTGTGATTGGCCTGAATGCTTGGGGTTTCGGTTTGGTTACCGACTTTGGACGCAAAGGTGTCGTACATCGTGACAGCCTCACTTGCCAAAAGCAGAACTAACAAGCCGCCCAAACCAAATTTCGCGTATTTACCCATCGTGGTCTCGTTCAACCATTTGATGCATTTTTCTTTGTCGGCCACTGAGCTAAAAAGCAGCGTCAGCACAAGTACTTCGAGCAAGCTGCCAGACTGGATTTTAGAGACTTTTAGCCCTTCCCAATCGACCTCGCCATCTGCCTCGCAAAGCGTTCCAATCAGGGCCGGGACCTTGGACGCAAGTTTTTGCAGCCCAAGTAACGATGAAACAATTTCATCGATCGGAACCGGCTCCTCGGCTTCAAAGAAAAAATTTACAGGCAAATCTAACGTTAGTTGGTCCGTCACAAGCGCTCTCCCTAACAGGCAGGGAAATCTACATCAAAACGCTCAGTGCGGCCACTGGCCAGCAAATGCGACGCCCCGCCAAGTTGGCAGGGCTTCGGAATGGATGCCCCCTTTCGGGGGCGGTGACGGCGCGGGGGAGCGACCGTCGAGTTGCACAGCACCGTGCAGGGTGTTTATCGCGGGCACCGCAATAAAGCCTGGGCACCTTTTACCCCTTGAACATGCAAGCCCTCAACGGCCAATTTTCGGTGTGACGATTCGCGCAGGGTTCACGCCGGGTTCGCGCCGGGTTCACGACAACATGCCCCGACAAACGGTCATTCCTGCGCCTTCGCCGCCAGCTTCACCGCCCGCGCAAAAGCCCGTAGTCCAGACTCCCGCTCACGCTTCGAACGGGCTTGCGCCTTCGCCGCCAAGCGCGCGTGCTCCAGCCGCCTCTTCGCTGCCTGCGAACTTGGCAATGCCGCCTCGGCCACCTCCCGCCGCCGCATCAATCGCGGCAGCTGGTCTTCAAGGGCCAGATGCAGATCACTCACCCGGCTGCGATAGGTGCGCTGGGATATGCCCAGGGCTGCGCATTGTTCACGCACCTGCAACCGTGGCTGCCTCGCATATCGAACGACGGCGAGCCCGCGAAGTACGCGCCCCAACGATCCAAGGCCGGCGGGCTCGTCTCCCGCCAGCTCAATCAGCGCCTGCTCCACAAGGCTCGATGCAGGCGACAGGGCCGCATTGCACTCCACGCTGGTCAGCAGGCAGCGAGAGCCCGCCACACCCCGGGCGCCCTCCTCGTCCATGCTACCCAGCGGCGAGCGGATGCTCACATTCAGTGCCGGGCTGCCTTGCTCCTCGCCCCAGCGCACCAACAGCGCCTCGATCACCTCATTCATCGCCCATTCCCCCGCTCAAAACCCAACACAAAATCGCTCAACCCAACACACACCCGACACACCTAAAACCCTTTCAGAACAATGCTTTAAAGCAATGTGTGTTGGGTGTGTTGGGTTGGTAGGGTTTTTAAGGGTCTCGCGTGGAGAAAAAATGCAGCCGCTTGAAGAGTTACCCCATGAGAGAGAGCGTGATTTTTTTCGTATACGCACGCGTGCGGGCGCGTAAACCCAACACACCCAACACACACCGCTACAACGCCCGGAATTACTGGGCGCAATGTGTGTAGGGTTGCCAAAACCAACCCAACACACACCCAACACACCCAACACACTTTTGGCCGTAGTCATGCTGCCACCTGCTGCACGTGATCCCACTTGTCCACGTTCCAGCCGGCCTTGCGGGCGCGATCGCGCCACTCGACCACATGCTTGCCCAGCACGGCCGCCGTAGTGGATGGTGGTAGGAAGGACTCCTCATCCTTCGGGAAGAAGAACGCCGCGAACCGCCGCGTGTTGCGATCCGTCCAGGGGATGGCCCGCGTCTTGTCCACGTCCATCGTCGTGATGAACAGCGAGAACTTCGTCTGGCTCATCGAGTGCTCTTTGCCCCGCTGACACCACTCGAGGAACAGCGAATACAGGTCGCTGCTCAGGCAGGCGCCCCACAGGTTGGCGCCCAGCTCGCCGAGGCGCCAAAGGTGCATGAACGTCTGCCAGGGCGCCCGGCTCAACGCCACCAGGCGGTCACGCGCCGGCGTCACGGGCGGCTTGGTCTGCTTGTCGAAGTTGCCCAGGTCGTAGGCCAGCAGCCAGGCGTAGAACGCCTCGACCCCGCCGTTATCCAGCTCGTGCTTGATCGCCTTTTGCCGTTCCTCCGGCAGCTTCGCCTCGGGCCACATCACCAGAAACCGCCGGTCGCTATCGCTGATCGGCCAGGGCACGATCTCGTTCGAGAGGAACACCGCATTCATATGCGAGGCCTCTTCCCAGCCGTTCACGAACTTGGACTCGATACGCACCGTCTGCCCGGTGATCAGCTGCTTGATCTTCCCCACCTGGTTGTACTTCTGGTCGCGGCTCACAACCTCCTCGAACACCGCCCACATCTTTCCGCTCTGCCAGGCGTTGAACGAGCCTTCCAGCTGCGTCTGCCCCACCGTCGCCGAGTACTGCCCGTAGATGCGCCCCATCACCACCGAGAACAACAGGCTTTTGCCGGAGCCCTCGGTCGTCGAGTGCATCAGCACCGCCGTATCCAGCTTGGCGCCTGTGTGCTGCAGCGGGTAAGCCAGGAAGCGCGACAGCCACTGCGCCGCGTCTTCAGCGTGGTTGCACAGGAACGACACCAGCCAGATCAGGTTCTCGCACGCCGCATCGTTGCGCTCAGGCTGCAGCGGCAGGCCCTCGAACGTGTTGATGTACACCTCGGGGTCATGCGTCATCGTCGGGTCGAACACGATGTGGTTCATATCCACCACCCGCCGATCCGGGCTGTTCAACCACAGGCTGTAGGCGTCACCCAGGGCCATCTTCACCGCGCCCTCGGCGATCCGCCGCTTCTTCGCATAGTCCCAGGCGTCCTTCGTCCCGTCGATGTACACGTAGCGCGTCATCATCGGCATCGAGAAGTCGCCCAGCGCCTTGCCCGCCAGCGCCTGGGTACGCTCGTTATCCTTGACCCACTCCTCGCTGACCCGCTTCTTGCGCTTGTCGGTGACCGCCTCCCATTCCTTGAACGACTCTTTGCCGATATGCGCGATGAAGCCCGACTTCTTGATCTTCTTCGCCGCATCGATATCCCACACATGGGTGGTGCCCTCGATCAGCGCGTAACGCCGCAGCAGCCAGGCCAATGAGAAGCCTCCCCCCGCACCCCCGGTGCTGCTGGTGCCGGCCTCGCCGTCGCCCTCTGCGTCAGATGGGGCCGGGGGAAGGTCATCAGCCTGCGGCGGCAGCTCAGGGGCGGCGCCCGCCGGCGGCGCATCCGCCTTCGGGCCGTTCTGCTTCACCACCTGCTTGCGCTTGCTCGCGTGATCCAGCCCGAGCAACTTCGCCGCCGCCTTCACCGCTGCTTTCTGGTCGCCATCGTGCTCGAGGAGGCAGAACACATCGAACGGGTCATTCCAGTGGCCGTTCGCCAACGGGTCGGCGCCGTGGTGCGAATACACCCGGCCTTCATCGTTGATCGAGATACCAGGCAGGCCAGTCGAACTTCCCGGGTAGAGCCACTTCTTGCCACGCCTCATGTAACCGGCGGCCTGCAGCAGGCCCGCAGCGTCATAGGCGCGGTTATAGGCATCCACCACCGACTCGCCCTTCCCGCTCGTGCCGGCCGGCGCCGGCTTCACCGCTGCGCCCCTCTTGGCAGCAGGCTCCGACGCTTTGGGCGCCCACGGGCAGGCGTCCAACGCCATGCGCTTGAACACCTCCCAGTTGGTCCAGATGTTCACCAGGTCGCGCGGCAGCTCGCCGAACGCCTCACCGCTCGGCGCCGTGCGCCAGGTGTAGGGCTGGCCGGTATCCGGGTGTATCGAGGGCGGCAGCACGTCCTGCACATCGCCGCCACGCAGCTCGAACACCGTCACCGGTGCCAGCGCCTTGGCCTTGGCCCGCATCTCGGCTTCGAGATCCTTGTCGCCGATCTCCTGGGCACGCTTCACAGCCTTCATGGCCAGCTTGTGCTTCGAGCCATCCGGGTCGTCAGGGTTGGGCCACACCAGCGAGTGCCGGCTGAACTCGCAGCCGGCCGGCACCGCGAACATGATGCGAAAGCGCTCAGGGTTGCCCACGCTGGTCGCGTGCTCGGCAGCCACGTCGTCCAGGCTCATGCCCAGCAAGTCGCCCAGCACCTGGCGCGTCCACTCAACGTGATCCACGTCCAGCGAGCAAACGCCGCTCGCGCCGAGCAACACACCCATGTTCTGTTTCGGGTGCTTCGTCCAGTGCGCCTCGGCCTTCTCCGCGTCATTGATATAGCCCCCGGGCTTGTTCCAGCCCTTGCCAGTCGGGCCCTTCTCGCCCTCGGGTATCGGTACCAGGGCCAGTTTGAAGTTCTCGATATAACGCCGCGCCCAGGCAGCGATGGGGGCCGGGGAAGTGGTTGACGCCTTGGTCATTCGCCCTGCGCCCCCTGCTTCTCACACTCCATTGGCTTATTCCAAGCCTCGATCAGGCCCTCCATGGTGAATGCCTGAACCGAGCGGCGGCATTCTGGACAGCTCAGGGAGAAGTAAACGCCCTGGTGGTTGATGCCAGCCAACGGGCCTTCATACGAGCAGTGGCAGGGCTTGAGCTGGTGTTCACCCACGGCGCACCTCCCTCAGACTCTGGCAATCAATGCAGGTCTGGCACCCAGGCAACGCTAGGCGTCGTGCTAACGGAATCTCAACCCCGCAGCCCTCGCAGTCCTCAGCACTCTCACCCTGATACCGCACGCGGTTATCGATCGCTTGCTGCAGGCGCGCTTGCTCAGCCTTCTGCGCGAGTTCAAAAAGGTGCTCATCCATGCTGGCGGCCCTCCATCGCTTCACGCGCGCCGGCCATGATGCCCAGCAGCTTGCCGATCAGCGCATAGCCGTGCTCCTCAAGCGCGGCCACTTCGTCAGCGTTCCACTGGTTGTCCGCCGCACCGCCCACCAGGCTGCCGACGAACTTGCCCTCTTTCTCCAGCAGGCGGCTCAGTTGCTTCAGCGCGTCCTGGCTGGCCTGCACCGGCTTGGGCTGGTAGGTCACCACGCCGAACACCTGCTCGAACCATTCGCGCACCATCGGCCCGCGCGTCAGCTCGACAACACGGGCCAGCTGCAGGGTGTTCAGGTGGTGCTCAGGGTATGAACTTGAGAGGCGTTTCTGGAAAGGGCCATAAGGCTCCTCGAGGATGGCGCACACCGCCGTGTGGCCGCCGTGAAAATTGCGGCAATCCAGATCGATCGCCGCCGCGAGCGAGCGCACTGGCCCGCCCGTAATCTCTGTGCTGGTGCTCATTGGTAGTAAACCCCGCTAACTACCATAGCCAGAGGATGGGCAGCGCCCTATCCTATGGCCACAGCAGCCGAAACCCCTTATGTACGTGCTGTGCCTCAGGGGAAACGGTTGTTGAGGTAGAGCGGCTGGTAACCGCTCTACCGACCCGCCGGGGTCAGGAGATCATTGGTAAGTGGGATCCTGACACCGGCACTTCTTTCACCTGCCGCCGTGGCGTCAGGTTTGTAGCTCTGGTTACTGCCGGCCCCGCTCCGCTGGTAAGGCCACGGTGCCGGCAACGCCACCCCGGCAATGCGGTGGTAAGTAGTGGCGGTTGATTCAAGCGGCTTGGGAGCCTGAGTAGAGCAACTGCTCCTCGGCCACACCGAAGTGCTGAAGCACCTCGGGAATGCTCACAGCACCATCGCTTTCATGGGCGAGGGCGAGCAGTAGCCGAAACCGCGGCTCCTTCCTGGCGTACAACACATGAACCTTCATGTATCCGATGGTCACGTTGCACCGCTGAGCGTAATCGCAGAGCGGATTGCCCTCCGGCGCCTTGGGTTTATCGATTGAACGGATGTAGTCACTGAGTTTCATGGGTCACCTCTGGCGCAGATTCTTACCCATCGGGTATTGCTTTGCAATAGCCAATGGGCACTTACCCACTAGGTAACAGATAAGCGAAAATTCAAGGATGAAAAAACTACCCTCCATCCCCGAGATTCGACATGCCAACTTGCGCCGCGAGATGGCAAGCCGTCCGCTGTCCGTGGCCGAGCTGGCTCGGCAGCTCGACAAAGAAACCAGTCAGGTCGGCCAGTTTGCGGGCCCTACACGGCACAAGGGCATCGGTGACGACATGGCTCGCCAGATCGAGCAGACGCTCGGGCTGAGTCCTTATGATCTCGACATCCCAGCCACAGCCCTGATGCTGGCTGGAGAGGGGGGCAGCTATAAGGCCGATGCATGGCCAATGGGCGTTCCAAAAGGGAAGCTACCGGTTGTCGGCGTTACAGCCGCGGGAGCAGCAATGGAAATTATCGATCTCTACCAGCCCGGTACCGCCGAAGAATGGCTCGACGCACCAGGCAACCCTACTCCCAATGCTTTCATCCTGAAGCTTGACGGTTTCTCGATGCAGCCCAAGTTCTGGAGCGGCGACAAGGTACTCATCGAGCCGTCTCTGGAGTGGAAACCAGGTGACTTTGTGTTCGCCAAGAAAGCCGACCACACAGCCGGCACATTCAAGAAGCTGATCGAAGAAGACGGTCGCCTCTTCCTCTTCGCCCTCAATGAGGACTTCAAGCCGCGCATCCAGGAAATCGACGATACCTGGGCGATAGTCGGCAAGGCGACATGGAGATTTGATCAACTCTAAAAAATACCCGATAGGTATTTACTCCAATACCCAACAGGGATAATCTCTGCCGTACCCACTTACCAAGGGTTTACGGCAATGAATCAGGCACAGCACAGCAATACCCGCTGCCCGGTGGTCATCCACCCGGCAGCAGCATCTAACCCCACCATCGTTCGCAGCATCCAACAGGCTACCGGCCAGCTGGTGATGATCGTCTGCGGCCGCCCTCAACTGCGCAGCTCCACCTTGCCCGCCTTCGAAGACTTCAGTGGCTTCCCGGGAGGTGCGGCGTGATGTACCTCATCCTCACCCTCGCCTCGCAAGACCTGCTGCGCGCTGCCCTCATTCATGGCGGCAGCGTGATCCTCAAACTGGCCCGCCCGGGCGACTGCAGCCAGGCCATCCACGTGCACATCGACGCCGAATGCGCCGAGCATCGCATCCGCCTGCGCTCGACCCTGGCGGACATTACTGGCGAACTGACCCTCGACCCGCACGAGGCCGGCTTCTTCAATCAGGCCAAGATCTTCATCGAGGATCTGGCCAACGGCCGGCTCGACACGGGCCTTCCACGGCCCGAAAGCGAGTCCGCCCACAGCCCTACGGCCACCCTGGGCACCGACGACGAACGCACCCTGCGCACGGTTTGCCGCGAAGGCGGCAGCGCCACGCTCAGTAGCGGCACAGTCGTCACCGTACACGCTAGTCCACACGACTCGCGCCGTACCGCTGTGGCGGCAAACGGCAACAGAACGCACTTGGCACGGGGAAGCGAGCAAGGCGTGTACCTCTCGCTCGCCGAGCACATCCAGCAGCTCGCTGCCTGAGGTAACCGCCATGAATCGCGACCTGAAAGCCACCGCAGTCGTGCTGGGCATGGGCGACCGCAAGCTACGCACGAAACTCCGCGAGCTGAAGATCCTGAACGCCGAAAGCCAGCTGATCCCATCGCCGCGAGTCGAGGGCCGGCTGTTCGTCGAAACCCGCGGCCGCTGGAATCCACGCATTGGCAAGATCTCGCACTACCCGGTGGTGATGACCACGGAAGACGGCGTCGCCTGGCTGGCTGAACAGATGGGCATCCATATCCGCCACATGCCGCCACGTCAGGCAGGGAGCCAAGCATGAGCAACAGCCCAATCAGCCACGCCATCGGTGCCCTCAAGCTGGCCAGCGTGCACGTTGAGCACCCTACTGCGCTCAGCGGCAAAACCCTGGCCGACACCAGCACCGAGGCCATCGAACGCCTCAACGCCGCCTACCCGCACCGCGAAGAGCTCGGCCGGCTGTATGCCGAGCTGGTGCGCGTAACGCCGCTCGGGCACCTGCCCTATGTGTCGCTGGAGCCGAAAACCCAGGCGCCCTACCTCGCCCTGATCGTCAACGCCAGTGGCGAGCCGGTGTACCGCCAGCGCGCCAAATCCATCGAGGGGCTGGTCCAGCTCGTCGCCACGCGCTTCGAGCCGCAGGCCAAGCCATGACGGAGGCCCCGCAAACCACGCTCGAGCAGCTGCGCCAACGCTACTCGGCCAACTACATCACCGCCGAGCAGCTGCTGGCCGACCACCTGCCGCACATCACAAGCGTGGCATACCTTCGCCGCAAGATCGCCGCCGGTGGGCTCCAGCTGCAGCTCTGGAGGCTGGACCCCAATTCCAAGCGGTCGCCCTGGGTCATCTACCTGCCCACCCTCGCCAAATGGCTCGACCGCCAGCAAGAACAAGCCGCCAAACAGGCGGCATAACCGGCCCCACCAAGGCCACCACCAAGAGGCACAGCACCATGAGTAAACGCCCATTCATTGACACGCTGCGGGACGTGGAAGGCGGCGGTCTGCTGGACGAACTGACCGACGTCCAGCACGCCCTGATCGACGCCATTCGCCTGACCAACAAGGGTGGCGAGCTGACCATCAAGCTCACCTACAAGCCCGAAGGCGCCGGCCAGATGACCATCAAGGCCGACGTGAAGAGCAAGGAGCCGGTTCTGGCGCGTGGCACGTCGCTGTTCTTCCTCACCCCCGAGGGGAACATCAGCCGCCGCGACCCGCGACAGCAGAACCTCGAGCTGCGCTCCGTCGAAGAAGAAGCACCGGCCCCTCTGCGCAAAGCCGCCGACTAACCCCAGCCCCAACCGCTCACAGGAGCACACTCATGCAAGAAGCACTCAAGCACTTGGTCGTACTCGCTCAAACCCTCGGCAAGCCGTTCAACGTCGCGGGCATCCCCCAGCCACTCGCACTGCGCCCGGACGATGTAGCGCTCGAAGATTTGGAAAAGCTGCTGCCCGCCCCGACCCGTATCCGTCAGCGCCTCACCCTGCTGGACGTGCCGTCCTTCGTGGATTACGTGACCCGTTTCGCCAACCCCGCTACCGCAGTCTTCTGCAATGGCCCAACTGGCCGCACCTTCAAGGCGCTCTTCGACTACCACACCCCCGAGTCGGCAGCCTGGGGTGATCACACCGCAACCTACTCGTGCCCGCTCACCGTCGAATGGGGTAACTGGAAAGAGATGGATCGCAAGCGCCTCCCACAGGCGGACTTCGCTCAGTTCATCGAAGACAACGTGAAAGACATCGTTCAGAACGAAGACGATAAGAACGCCCCGAGCGCCGCGGACATGCTCGAAATCAGCCGCACGCTTCAGGCGCAAAAGAACATCACCTTCCGCCAGGGCACCCGCCTCGACAATGGCCAGGTGCAGCTCACCTACAACGAACAAATCGATGGCAGCGCCGGCGCAACGGGCCAGCTCAACATCCCTGAGCTGTTCTACATCGGCATCAAGCCCTTCCTGGGCGGCGACGCCTTCCTGATCAGCGCTCGCTTCCGTTACCGCATCGCCGAGGGCCGCCTCAGCATGTGGTACGAGCTCGTGCGCCCGGACAAGGTGCTCGAGGAAGCCTACAGCGCCGTCCGCAAACAAATCCACGACGCCATCGGCGAAATCCCCCTGTACGACGCCAGCATCTAAACCATCCGGCCGGCGCTTACCACGCCGGCCTCTTACCACCTTCGAGGCACAGCACATGCACTCCACTACCCACCTGATCATCATCAGCCTTATCGCAGGCCTCAGCATCGGCCTGGTCTTTACGTCGGTCTTTCTCCGCATCGCCAAAATGCGCATCCGCGCCAGAGGTTATTCAGACGGCAGCCAAGCCCGCCAGCCACTGATTGATGGACTTCAAGAAACCATCAATGAGCAAGCGCTGGAAATTACCAGCCTCAAGGGCCAGCGCCTGAATCTACTGCGTGAGCATAAGCATGGCCTTGACGCGATCAGCCAGGACGCTGACGCCCGGGTGAAGCTGTTCGCCCAGCGCTGCCTGAGCGACCACGAGCTGCTGTGGTTACGGCGTGCCATCAAGCAGCTGGAGAAGGCCGGGGAAGTCCACAAGTTCCTGGGCAACTCCCAGCGCGAACGAGACACCAACGCCACCCGCGCCCAGCTGCAGGCCTTAGTATCACGCCTGCAGCAGCAGGAGTCCGATGCCGCCTCCCCAACCGACAACGTGCGTAGCGTGATCGTGTTCGGCCCCGAGGCGTGCGGCAAAACCCGCAATGCTGCCCGAATCGCCAAGGCCCTCGGCTTGAGCAAGATCGTTGACGACCTTCAAGCAGACCCGCGCCCTGTTGAACTGCACGACACGCTCTACCTGACCAACGAAGACATGAGCGCCCGGGCCGGCGGCAAAGCCGTGATGACCTACGAAGAAGCCATGCAGCGCGTCGCCGAGCAGGAGGCCGCAGCATGAAGACCCTGTGCATCTACCACGCCAATTGCGCCGATGGCTTCGGCGCCGCCTGGGTCGTTCGCAAGGCGCTGGGCGCCGATAACGTCGACTTCCACCCCGGCAGATATGGCGAGCCCGCACCTGAGGTCGAAGGCCGCGACATCATCCTCGTGGACTTCTCCTACAAGCGCGACCAGCTGCTCCAGCTCGCCCAGGCTGCCCGCTCGATCCTGATCATCGACCACCACAAGAGCGCCGCCGAAGACCTGGCCGAAATCCCGGCCGCCCCTGCCAAATACAGCGACTGGCTAGCCGCACAGCAGCCCCTCGGGGCGGTGTTCGACATGCAACGCAGCGGCGCCGGGCTTGCCTGGGACTACTTCTACCCGTTTTCACCACGTCCCCGCGTGATCAACCACATCGAGGATCGCGACCTCTGGCGCTTCGCCCTGCCCGGCACCAAAGAAATCATGGCGGCGGTGTTCAGCTACGGCCAGGACTTCGACATATGGGACGGCCTTATGGAGCGGGTCTCCTTAGAGCTTCGCGACGATGGCCATTCCATCTTGAGAGCACACAACAAGAACGTGGCCGACTTGGTACCGAACGCCCGCCGCCTCACCATCGGCGGCCACGATGTACCGGCCCTGAACTGCCCCCACTTCATGGCCAGCGCCGCCGGCCACGTCCTGGCCCAAGGCGAACCCTTCGCCGCCTGCTACAGCGACACCCCAAAGGGCCGCGTCTTCTCACTGCGTAGCCAGCCCGAAGGCCTCGACGTATCCGAGATCGCCAAACAGTACGGCGGCGGCGGTCACCGCAACGCGGCCGGCTTCACCGTGCCATTCGACCACGAGCTGGTGACGGGCTTCTTGCCGGCAACACTGGAGAGCAGCGAGCGAGAAGCCCAGCTTCTGAACGCCCTTCGCGAAGTGACCGAGTGCCTGAGCCAGGCGCTCACCGGCGGCCAGGTTCCTGCAGCACGGGCAGGCCGAGCACTAGTGACAGCGGGTCAACTGCTCGACATGGAGGATCCGCTATGACTTGGATCCTCACCAATCAAGGCATCCGCTTCGAGCTGCTCGAGCCCACAGTCGCCATGATCCACCCGGCAGACATCGCATTCAGCCTGGCCCGGCTCTGCCGCTTCAACGGCCACACCAGCAAGCACTACTCCGTTGCCGAGCACTGCCACCGTGTGCACGAACTGGTCGAGCCTGAATACCAGTTGCACGCCCTGCTCCACGACGCCACCGAAGCCTACATCGGCGACATGACGCGCCCGCTCAAGCTGGCCATGCGCGGGTACGCCCAGGACATGGCAGTCGATGACGTATACGGCCAGGTCGAGCAGCGCATCTGGCTCGCCATCTGCGAACGCTTCGACCTCGAGCCCGAGCTACCCGCCCAGGTGAAAGAGGCCGACATGTACATGCTCGCCGTCGAGCGCCGCGACCTCATGCCCGCCCACCCCGACGCCTGGGAGTGCATCCAGGGCATCGAGCTGCCCGCGTGGCACATCAAACCATGGAGTGCAGAGGAAGCCCGCGACCGCTACTTCCAGCGGCTGATGAGTCTGCTCACCACCACTCACCGTGCGAGGGAAGCGAAATGAATGTCTCACACGTAGGGCTTACCAAACGCTTCGAAGAGATCCTCTTCCATACTAACAAGTTCGTTGAAGCGGGCCTGCATGAGATCTACGGCAGTCAACAGGCGCCCGCACGCTTGCGGCCATTCGTAATGATTGCTTTCAGTCGATTCAATGAGACACATCATTGCTGCAACGCCCTTTACATCAAGTACATGCGGTACAAACCGCGGGCCAAAAGCATCGACCTTCAAATCCTCCATCTCTCTTCGGTTTTCAGCCAACCGATGACCAAGGAGCTTCCACTCGAATGCCGAGAGCTTGCCAGTTTCGCGATCTGCAACTGCTATTTGCATGGATCCCAAGAGGGTACGCTGGTGATTTACCAGCGAACGAACACACTCGATTGTCAGCTTGCGCTGTACAAACTCTTCGTCTCGCTTTTCCTCAACCTGTGTTTGTTTCTGCCACGCTGGAATCGCGATAGCGACGGCTATCGCAATCAAAGTGCCTACAGCTTGAACCCAGGCCGCCGGATCCTTCAAGCCGCGCTCCTGAAGGATTATGCCGGCAGCCCAAGACACTACTGCAATTGCAATCAGCGCCCCGGACGCAACGGTGAGCCTTCTTGCGACTTGTACCAACTTGCCAATCATGCTCGCCGCCCTATCCAGATTAATTGCCATAGCTTGCCTCTCCAAAATGGCCTCGTCCACGGGAGAGCAGCATGACCAGTACCTACCGCATCCACCCACAACCCAGCTTCAACTTCTGTGGCTTGGTCATTGACAACTTCGCCGGCGGCGGCGGCGCGTCCACCGGCATCGAAATGGCCCTGGGTCGCCCGGTCGATATCGCTATCAACCATGATCCCGAAGCGATCGCGATGCACGAGATCAACCACCCGCACACCAAGCATTACTGCGAGAGCGTATGGGAGGTGGACCCGCGCGAGATCACCGGCGGCCGACCGGTCGACCTCGCCTGGTTCAGCCCGGACTGCAAGCACTTCAGCAAGGCCAAGGGCGGCAAGCCGGTCAAGAAGGAGATCCGCGGCCTGGCCTGGGTCGCCATCCGCTACGCCGCCACCGTTCGCCCGCGCGTCATCATGCTGGAGAACGTCGAGGAGTTCGTCACCTGGGGCCCGCTCGCCGAGGGGCGCCCCTGCCCGAAGAACAAGGGCCGCACCTTCAACAGCTTCGTCAACGCCCTGCGCCGCCACGGCTACCAGGTGGAATGGCGCGAGCTGCGCGCCAACCAGTTCGGCGCCGCGACCATCCGCAAGCGCCTGTTCCTGATCGCGCGTTGCGACGGCATGCCCATCGTATGGCCTGAGCCGACACACCTGGCGGCCGGTAGCCTTGAGGTCAAGGCCAAACAGGCCAAGCCCCAGCGCCTGGCGGCGGACATCATCGACTGGTCACTCCCCTGCCCGTCGATCTTCCTCACGCCCGAGGAAGGCAAGGCGCTGGGCGTTCGCCGGCCGCTGGCCGAGAACACGCTGCGCCGTATCGCCCGCGGGATACAGCGCTACGTCATCGACAATGCCGAGCCCTACCTGGTGAAGGTCAACCACGGTTACGACTACTTCCGCGGCCAACCGCTGGGCGAGCCGCTGCAGACCATCACCAGCAAGCGCGGGACCGGGCTTGTGGTGCCGACCCTGGCGCCCTTCATCGCCAACACCCGTAACGGCGAGCGTGCTGGTCAGCAGCCACGCGTAGCCAGCGTCGAACAGCCACTCTGGACGGTGACTGCACAGGGCTCGCAGCAGGCGCTAATCGCCCCGGTGATTACCAAATTCCGCACCAACGACCGCGGCACCTCGCTCGAAGAACCTCTGCCCACCGTGACCGCCAACAGCTACATCAAGAAGCCAGGCGGCGCCGCGCCGATCGGCTTGGTCGCAGCGTTCCTGGCCAAGCACTACGGCGGAAACTACAAAGGCCCGGGCTCTGCGATGACCGACCCAGCCCCCACGGTGACGACCCGCGACCATAACGCCCTGGTCACCAGCCACATGGTCAAGCTGCGTGGCACCAGCCGCGACGGCCAGCCTGTGACCGAGCCGCTCCACACCGTCACTGCATCCGGCAACCACTTGGGTGAGGTGCGCGCCTTCCTCATCAAGTACTACGAGAACGGCACCGGACAGACCCTGTGCGAGCCCGTGCACACCATCACCACAAAGGATCACCTCGGCCTGGTTATGATCAAGGGCGAGCCGTACGAGATCGTCGATATCGGCATGCGCATGCTCGAGCCCCACGAACTCTACGCCGCCCAAGGCTTTCCGGCCGACTACATCCATAACCGCACCCTCACCAACCCCAAGCTGCCCAAGGACGCCCAGGTGCGAATGTGCGGCAACAGCGTCTGCCCACCAGTCGCCGCCGCCCTGGTGCGTGCCAACCTGGTGGACCAGCAGCAGAGCGAGGTGGCGGCATGACCATCGGCAGTTTGGCCCTGTTTGGGTACGCAATAGACCTATTTTGCAAAAAAAAGGGGAATACCTTTCTGTGCAACCCATTCAACGGAGTTGTACATGCAGAAGTATCTTCGTCTCACCCTGCTATTGGTGCTGCTGGCCTGCGCACTGACCGCCGATACACGGTTAACAACAATGAGGTGCACGCATGACCTGCACCATCTTCCACAGCACCGAGATGTCGGAGGGTCGTGGAGCGAGCCACACCGGCACCATCCCACGCAAGCCCATGCGCTGGCTGGTCGAGTATGTGATCAAGACGCCTGACGGCCGCGTGCTTATCGAAAGCACCAAGATCATCCAGAAGGCCGACCTCGACGAGCTGTACGCGATCATGGATCAGACCATCGACGACCTCGGCAACGAGGCCGGCAACCTGGCCACCTTCGTCAGCTGGCGAGCCACCGCCCACGGCGGCACCCGCAAGAATCGCAACAAGGGAGGTAGGCGGTAATGGCCCCTCAAACAGATGCACAACCCACCGAGCTGCTGGTAGCCATCAAGCAGCTGGTCGATCAACTGAGCGGCCCCCGGGTAAACCAGGCTGACGAGCTATGGACAGCCGATGACATCGCCAGCTACTTGAAGCTGGCCGCCGATACCACCAAGCGCCGGGTCGTCACACGGTCGGACTTCCCCAGCCCGCTGCAGCCATGCCTGACCGGGGCTCGGGCAGAGAAACGGTGGTTCGCGGCCGAGGTCATCACCTGGGCCAGGCAGAACCGCAGCAAGCTCCCCACACCCAGGCAGCGCCGCAAGGCTGCCTGATCAATCCAGCCGGCCGGCCACTTCGGTGGCCGTGGCGTTGTAGTACACCATCAATGACCGCGGATCGCGGTGGCCAGTCATACGGGCCAGGTCGAGCACATCGAGCTTTCTCGCGAGCCTGGTAGTCGCCTCATGCCGGGTATCGTGAAAGCGCAGATCGACGATCCCCAGCTCATCCCGAATACGCCGGAACATCGCATCAGCCGTCCCGCTGCTGATCTTGAACAGCTCATCGCCCTCGGCAGCATCTACAAGCACCGCCAGTAGATCGACCGCCCGCTTGCTCAGCGGTACATCGCGACTGTCGCCGTTCTTCGTCAGCTCCAGCCGAACATACCGCCGCGCCAAGTGAGTGTTCTTTTTGGTGAGCGACAGTATCTCGCCCTGGCGCATGGCTGTTTCCAAAGCGATCAGGAAGGCGTAGGCCAACTCCTGCAGCAGCGTCACCGGCGCCTGCCCTTCTATATAGCCGAACCGGGCCAGCAGCCGCTGCTCCTCATCAGCCAGCACCCGCCGATCGCGCGGACGTCCGTTACCTGGGCGCTTCACTTCCCGCACCGGGTTGGCAGAACACCAACGCCATTCGCGCTTGGCGATCTCGAAAACGGATGACAGCAGCGTCATCTCACGTCGTACGCTCGGCGCCTTCAACGACTTCAACCGGGCATCACGCCATTCGGCAATCTGGTCGACCGTCACTTCACCAATGCGCAGCCCCACGAAAGGCAGCTCGTTGTTCAACTTGTCCAGGCGGATCTCTTCCCAGCGCTGCCCCGCCTTGCTCGGCGACACCTCGCGCTTGTAACGCATGAGTGCATCTGAGAGAGTCGAGTCCACGCCCGCGACATGGCCCGGCACGCCGGCTAGAATCTCGGCCTCGCGCTGTGTTGCCCAGGCCTGTGCCTGAGCCTTGGTGGGAAAGGTCTGCGACTCCCTGATGCCACGCTTGGCAATCTCTGCCCGCCAGCCGCCACTACGCTTCCTGAATGACGCCACGCCTACCGCCTCCCTTGGCGTAAAAATGGCGTAAACAGTACCACGCAACAGCCGTATTCTGCCCTCTGCTGCACCGATGGCATAACCGTAACAATGAGGTAATCCGCTGCTTGCACGTAACTGCCGTTATGTGCACAATGCTGCCCGCTTCGGGTAGAGTCTCCCCCGGGGCACCACGACATGGCCCGCAAGACATTGGTCTTGCGGGCTTTTTCATTTCTGCACGAACAATCCATGCAATTGTTGCAATCCTGCTGTCGCTGCACTTTCCCAGCGCCTCGGCAGGCCCCGTAAAACCTGGCTGGCGACGTACCTGGCAGGGGTTGGCAATTGCGCAAAAGTTAGCGTAGAGTGATCGAACTGTTTGCATGGGTCGCTGTGAATCGTGACTCTGGTGCAGCAGATCATCTAGATCCGCTACATCCCGCTCGACTTCTATTACTCCTTGCAACCAGTCTCAGCCCTCTATACTCGGAGGCTGTCATCAACTCTAGTTTCAAGGAAAAAGACATGTCGAATCGTCAGAACGGTACCGTCAAGTGGTTTAACGACGAGAAAGGTTTTGGTTTTATCACTCCTGAAAGCGGTCCGGATCTGTTCGTGCACTTCCGCGCGATCGAAGGCAACGGCTTCAAGAGCCTGAAAGAAGGCCAGAAAGTCAGCTTCGTCGCTGTGCAAGGTCAAAAAGGCATGCAGGCCGACCAGGTTCAGATCCTGGGCTGATTGCCGCAGCTTTGAAAAACCCCTGATCTTCATCAGGGGTTTTTTATGCCTGTCGTTCGGCCCCTTGCCCTGCAGCGCCAGGTAACAGATCAGCGAGACGCTTGTTTATCCCCTCCGCCCGCTCGCGGTTAGAATGGCGCGCACTTTCGTCACAGCGAGCCCATCATGCCGAAACACACGCTACGCCCGCAGGGAGACTTCCCCACTGCCGGGCTGATTCGTCGCCTGGCGGCCATCTTCTACGACTTCCTGCTTTGCGTCGCCCTGGTCATGGTCGTGACCCTGGCCTACCAGCAGGGCATCCTGCGCATGATCCACGGCGGCGATACGCTGAGAGCCATGGCCGAAGCCGGCGCGCTGGACCATGACCCGGTGCTCGCCAGCCTGGCACTGCTGTCGCTGTTCGCCTTCTTCGCCAAGTTCTGGACCCACAATGGCCAGACCCTGGGCATGCAGGCCTGGGGCCTGCGCATCCAGAATGCCGATGGCAGTGCCATCGACCTGTGGCAGGCCCTGCTGCGCTTCGTGGTCGCGATCGGCTCCTGGCTGTTCGCCGGGCTCGGCTTTCTCTGGCTGCTATGGGACAAGCAGGGCCGTACCTGGCACGACATCTATTCGGGCAGCCGCGTCGTCCAGCTACCCAAGAACGTCCACAAGAAATAACCAACAGCAGACATGAAAAAGCCGGTTCAATGAACCGGCTTTTTTGTGGATCTGACTCAGCCTGCGCGCCGCAACAACCAGACGCCGGCCAGCGCACAGACACCGGCAGGCACCAGCACCGCCAGCAACGGCGAGAAGCCGAACACCAGGCTGGATGGGCCGAGCAGGTCCTGGGCGATACGGAACACGAACCCCACTAGCACGCCGGTGAACACGCGCTGCCCCAGGGTCACCGAACGCAGCGGGCCGAAGATGAACGAGATGGCCATCAGCACCAGCGCCCCGGTCACCAGCGGCTGCAGCAGCTTGGTCCAGAAGGCCAGCCAGTAACGCGCATTGTTCAGGCCCTGCTCCGCCAGGTAGTGGATGTACTGCCACAGGCCGGTGACCGACAGCGACTCGGGCTGCATCACCACGGTGTTCAGCAGTTCCGGATTGAGCTCGATATCCCAGCGCTCCTGGTCCTGCTTGACCACTTCGGAGCGGTCCTCGTGCAACAGGGTGGTCTGCACGTTGCGCAGCATCCAGTGGCTGTCGCGATACTCGGCACGACGGGCGAAGCTGGCCGACAGCAACCGGCGCTCGTCATCGAAGCGATAACGGGTCACCCCGAGCAGGACGCCATTGGGCTGCACGGCGTTGATGTGCACGTACTCCTGCCCCTGGCGATGCCACATGCCGCGCTTGGAACTCTGCGCAGCGCCGCCGCCCTGGGCCAGGGCACGATCGGCCTGGGCCTGGTTCTCGGTGAGTGGCGCGACGTACTCGCCGATCAGAATGCCGACCAGCATCAGTGCCAGCATGGGCTTCATCACGGCCCAGACGATGCGCCCGATGGACACGCCAGCGGCACGCATGATGGTCAGCTCGCTGTTGCTGGCCAGCGTGCCGAGGCCGATCAGACAGCCGATCAGCGCCGCCATCGGCAGCATCTCGTAGGCGCGGCGCGGCGCGGTCAGCAGCACGTACCAGAGAGCCTGGCCGAGACCGTAGTCGCCCTTGTTCAGGTCACCCAGCTCATCGATGAAGGCGAACAGCAGCGCGAGGCCGAGAATGATGCCCAGCACCGCGAGAATGGCGATGAATACCTGCGCCCCGATGTAACGATCCAGCTTAGCCATGGGCCACCTCCGACACCGCCGCACGACGGCTGGCCCACCACAGACTCAGACGCTCCCAGTACAGCAACAACAAACCGATGGCCAGGAAGATGCCATGCACCCACCACAGCCCGAGCCCCGTTGGCAGGCGGCCCTTGTCCAGCGCGCCACGGGCGGCGATCAGCAGCCCCAGGTACGCCATATAGAGGAAGATCGCCGGCAGCAGCTTGAGGAAGCGCCCCTGGCGCGGGTTGACCTTCGACAGCGGCACGGCCAGCAGGGTGACCACGAACACCAGCAGCGGCAGGGACAGGCGCCACTGCAGCTCGGCCTGCAGCACCGGGTCGTCGCTGCCGAACAGATCGCGGGTCGGAATCGCCTCGCGCTCGTTGGCCTCGATGGCGACCTCGGGCTTGGGCAGCAGCACGCCGTAGGTGTCGTACTGGATGGCGCGGTAGTCGGCCTCACCCGGTTCGCCGTCGTAGCGGTAGCCGTTCTCCAGAATCAGGTAGCGGCTGCCATCGTCCTGGATTTCCTGGCGCCCGCTCTCGGCCACCAGCACGGTGATGCCGCGCTCGGAGGTGCCGTCGGTGGAGAAGCGCTTCTCCGACATGAACACACCACGCAGCTCGCTGCGGTCGGCGGAGAGTTCCTGCGAATAGGTCACCCGCGAGCCGTCGCGGATCGACTGGAAGCGCCCCGGCACCAGGGTGTCGAGTTCGGTCAGGGCGTCCTGCTGGTTGAGAATGCGCGCCACGCCGGCAACGCCTTGCGGCGCCAGGCCGAGGCTGAGCCAGCCCACCAGCAGAGCGACGATCAGGGCCGGCGCTAGGCTGTAGGCCGTCAGACGCTGCTGGCTGACACCGGTGGCGGACAGCACCGTCATCTCGCTGTCCAGGTACAGGCGACCGTAAGCCAGCAGAAAACCGAGGAACAGGCCCAGCGGCAGAATCAGCTGGAGGAAGCCAGGTATCCGGTAGCCCATGATCATGAACAGCACGCCGGGGTCGAGAACCCCCTGCGCTGCCTGGGCCAGATATTTGATGAAACGACCACTCATGATGATCACCAGCAGTACGGCACTTACCGCACTGAGAGTTACCAGCACTTCGCGGGATAGATAACGGAAGACGATCAAACCGGACGCTCCAGGGTTGTCAGGCTCAGGCGCGAGCGCTCAAACTAGCCGCACCTACTTGCCGGCCCACCGCAGGGTGAGCCCTCGAAAAAATGGCGGACATTATCCGTCAAACCTGACTCTTTGTCTTGGGGACAGCTCATTATGGAATTCCTCGTCAAAAGTACACGCCCGGAAACCCTGAAGACCGCTACCCTGGTCGTCGCCATCGGCGAAGGCCGCAAACTGAGTGAAACCGCCAAGGCGGTGGACCTGGCCAGCAAAGGCGCACTGAGCGCCGTGCTCAAACGTGGCGACATCACCGGCAAACCTGGGCAGACCCTGCTGCTGCACAGCCTGCCGGGCCTCAAGGCCGAGCGCGTGCTGCTGGTGGGCTGCGGCAAGGGCGATCTGTCCGACCGTCAGCTGCGCAAGCTGATTGCCAGCGTGCACGGCGTGCTCAAGGGCCTGGGCGGCAGCGACGCCCTGCTCGCCCTCGGCGAACTCAAGGTCAAGAGCCGTGATGCCTACGGCAAGGCGCGCCTGATCGTGGAAACCCTGGCCGACGGCAGCTACCTGTTCGAGCAGTTCAAGAGCAAGAAAGCCGATCCTCGCGCACTGAAGAAAGTCACCCTGGCCGTCGACAAGGCCGAGCTGGCCGATGCCGAGCGCGCCCTGCAGCACGCCCGCGCCATCGCCGCCGGCGTGGCCTTCACCAAGGACCTGGGCAACCTGCCGCCGAACCTCTGCCACCCCAGCTACCTGGCCGAAGAGGCCAAGGCCCTGGGCAAGGCGTACAAGAACCTCAAGGTGGAAATCCTCGACGAGAAGAAGCTCAAGGAACTCGGCGCCGGCGCCTTCCTCGCCGTGGCCCAGGGCAGCGAGCAGCCGCCGCGGATGATCGTCATGCACTACCAGGGCGGCAAGAAGGACGAGAAACCCTTCGCTCTGGTCGGCAAGGGCATCACCTTCGACACCGGCGGCATCAGCATCAAGCCGGCCGCCGGCATGGATGAGATGAAGTACGACATGTGCGGCGCCGCCAGCGTGTTCGGCACCCTGAAAGCCGTGCTGGAACTGCAACTGCCGATCAACCTGGTGTGCCTGCTGGCCTGCGCCGAGAACATGCCCAGCGGCCGCGCCACCCGCCCTGGCGACATCGTCACCACCATGAGCGGGCAGACCGTGGAAATCCTCAACACCGACGCGGAAGGCCGCCTGGTGCTGTGCGATACCCTGACCTACGCCGAGCGCTTCAAGCCGCAGGCGGTGCTCGACATCGCCACCCTCACCGGCGCCTGCATCGTCGCCCTGGGCAGCAACGTCTCCGGCCTGATGGGCAACAATGACGCCCTGATCAGGCAGATCCTCAAGGCCGGCGAAAGCGCCGACGACCGCGCCTGGCAGCTGCCGCTGCACGACGAGTACCAGGAGCAGCTCGACAGCCCGTTCGCCGACATCGCCAACATCGGCGGGCCGAAGGCCGGCACCATCACCGCCGGCTGCTTCCTGTCGCGCTTCGCCAAGAACTTCCACTGGGCGCACCTGGATATCGCCGGCACCGCCTGGATCAGTGGCGGCAAGGACAAGGGCGGCACCGGCCGACCGGTCCCGATGCTGACCCAGTACCTGCTGGATCGCGCCAAGGCCTGATGCCACTCCGTAGCCCGGATGCAATCCGCGGACATACAGCTGTCCCGGATTGCATCCGGGCTACGTCTGCCCTTTATCACCGCCGAAAAAATCATGCCCAGAATCGAGTTCTACGTCCTTTCCTCCAGCGACGCCCCCGGGCGCCTGCGGGCCGCCTGCCAGCTGGCACTGAAGGCCTGGAGCGCCGGTCTGCCGGTGTTCCTGCGCGGCAGCGACGAGGCGCAGTGTGGCGAGCTCGATGACCTGCTCTGGCAATTCAAGGCCGAGCGCTTCGTGCCCCACGACCTGCACCGCGATGCGCCGCTGTCGCCTGTGGTGCTGGGCACCGACGAGGTCCCCAGCGCCGAGCAGGGCGTGCTGATCAACCTCGGCAGCAGCCTGTCGCCGCATGTCGAGCGCTTTGCCCGCATCATCGAGATCGTCAACCAGCAACCGGAACTGCTGAACGCCTGTCGCGAGAATTTCCGCGCCTACCGCCAGCGCGGGTATGATCCGCAACGTGTCGAACTTTAGGGTCCGGCAACGCTCACACCCTTTGTCACACTGCCTTTTCCTATCGCTGCGCTGACCGTCATGGACACCCCCAAGCCTCCGCAAAAACCCGTTCAGTTGCTGCATGATCTGGAGTCGATCCGCGAGCTCCTGGGTGATGACAGCCACGAGCCACCGCTGCTGATCGACTCGCTCGATCCGGACAGCATCCCCGTGCTGTCCGACATCGTCAGCGCCCCGCCCGGCCCGCCTCCGCCGTTCCACGCCACGCCGGCCGCCCAGGCGAAACCGGCAGCGCAGCCGGCGACGCCCAGCGAAGCGGCGCCCAGCCCGATACGCGAACGCCTGGAGCCGCGCCTGCACGACAGCGCCCGCGACCTGCAGCACCTCAATGGCGAGCTGCGTGCCGCAGCGCAACTGATTCTGCAGGATGTGATCGACGACTTCGTGCCGCAGATCGAAGCCGAACTCAAGCGTCGCCTGGAAGCCCGCCTGCCGCGCCTGCTGCCCCCGCGCAAACCCTGACGCGCCCCATGCCGGGCGGGCGCTACCCGCCAGGCTGCCGGCTGGCGGGTTCCCCGGCCCTGCGACTGCAGCGTTGCGCCGACCGACGCGCCGCCCTTACGCCGCCCACTTGATCCCCGTTATACTTGTCGGCTTTTCCGATCAGCCGTCACAAGGGTCCCGCCGCGCATGGACAAGACCTACCAGCCGCACGCCATCGAATCCAACTGGTACCAGACCTGGGAGCAGAACGACTACTTCGCCCCACAAGGTAGCGGTGAGCCGTACACCATCATGATCCCGCCGCCGAACGTCACCGGCAGCCTGCACATGGGGCACGGCTTCAACAACGCCATCATGGATGCGCTGATCCGCTTCCGCCGCATGCAGGGCCGCAACACCCTGTGGCAGCCGGGCACCGACCACGCCGGTATCGCCACCCAGATGGTGGTGGAGCGCCAGCTGGCCGCCGATGGCATCGGCCGCCACGACCTGGGCCGCGAGAAGTTCCTGGAGAAGGTCTGGGAGTGGAAGAACCAGTCCGGCGGCACCATCACCCGGCAGATTCGCCGCCTGGGCTCGTCGGTCGACTGGTCGCGCGAGCGCTTCACCATGGACGACGGCCTGTCCGAAGCTGTCAAGGAAGCCTTCGTCCGCCTGCACGACGATGGCCTGATCTACCGTGGCAAGCGTCTGGTCAACTGGGACACCAAGTTCCACACCGCCATCTCCGACCTGGAAGTGGAAAACCACGACGAGAAAGGCTCGCTGTGGAACCTGCGCTACCCGCTGGCCGACGGCAAGAAGACCGCCGAAGGCAATGACTACCTGATCGTCGCCACCACCCGTCCGGAAACCATGCTCGGCGACAGCGCCGTGGCCGTGCACCCGGAAGACGAACGCTACAAGGCACTGATCGGCAGCTATGTCGACCTGCCGCTGGTGGGCCGCCGCATCCCGATCATCGCCGACGACTACTGCGACCCCGAGTTCGGTACCGGCTGCGTGAAGATCACCCCGGCGCACGACTTCAACGACTATGAAGTGGGCAAGCGCCACAACCTGCCGCTGATCAACATCTTCGACAAGAACGCCGCCGTGCTGGCCACCGCCCAGGTGTTCAACCTCGACGGCAGCGTCAACGAACAGGTCGACGCGGGCATCCCGGCACAGTTCGCCGGCCTCGACCGCTTCGAGGCGCGCAAGCAGATCGTCGCAGCCTTCGAGGCAGCCGGCCTGCTGGAGAAGATCGAAGACCACGCGCTGAAAGTACCGAAGGGCGACCGCTCCGGCACCGTGATCGAGCCGTGGCTGACCGACCAGTGGTACGTCTCCACCAAGCCGCTGGCGGAAAAAGCCATCGCGGTGGTCGAGAGTGGCGAGATCCAGTTCGTGCCCAAGCAGTACGAGAACATGTACTTCAGCTGGATGCGTGACATCCAGGACTGGTGCATCAGCCGTCAGCTGTGGTGGGGCCACCGCATCCCGGCCTGGTACGACGAAGCCGGCAACGTCTACGTCGGTCGCGACGAGGCGGAAGTACGCGCCAAGTACAAGCTCGAAGGCGCCACCCTGCGTCAGGACGAAGACGTGCTGGACACCTGGTTCAGCTCCGGCCTGTGGACCTTCTCCACCCTCGGCTGGCCCGAGCAGACCGACTTCCTCAAGACCTTCCACCCCACCGACGTGCTGGTCACCGGCTTCGACATCATCTTCTTCTGGGTCGCCCGGATGATCATGCTGTCGACCCACCTGACCGGGCAGATTCCGTTCAAGACCGTCTACGTGCACGGCCTGGTGCGCGACGGCCAGGGGCAGAAGATGTCCAAGTCCAAGGGCAACGTGCTCGACCCGCTGGACATCGTCGATGGCATCACCCTCGACGAGCTGCTGGAAAAACGCACCAGCGGCATGATGCAGCCCAAGCTGGCCGAGAAGATCGCCAAGCAGACCAGGGCCGAGTTCCCCGAAGGCATTGCCAGCTACGGCACCGACGCCCTGCGCTTCACCTTCTGCTCGCTGGCCACCACCGGCCGCGACGTGAAGTTCGACATGGGCCGCGTCGAGGGCTACCGCAACTTCTGCAACAAGCTGTGGAACGCCGCCAACTTCGTCATCGAGAACACCGATGGCCAGGACACCGGCGTGAATGGCGAAGAGGTCGAACTGTCCTCGGTCGACCGCTGGATCATCAGCCAGCTGCAGCGCACCGAAGCCGAAGTCACCCGCCAGCTCGATGCCTTCCGCTTCGACCTGGCCACCCAGGCGCTCTACGAGTTCGTCTGGGACCAGTACTGCGCCTGGTACCTGGAGCTGGTCAAGCCGGTGCTGTGGGACGAGAACGCGCCGCTCGAGCGTCAGCGCGGCACCCGCCGCACCCTGGTGCGCGTGCTGGAAGTCATCCTGCGCCTGGCTCACCCGTTCATGCCGTTCATCACCGAAGAAATCTGGCAGCGCATCAAGGGCCAGGCCGCTGTGCAGGGCGACACCCTGATGCTGCAGCCCTGGCCGGTGGCCAACGAGACCCGCATCGACGCCGCCGCCGAAGGCGATATCGAGTGGGTCAAGCAGCTGATGCTCGGCGTGCGCCAGATCCGTGGCGAGATGAAGATCTCCATGGCCAAGCGCATCGACATCATCGTGGCCAACGCCAGCGCCGAGGATCAACGCCGCCTGGCCGATTTCGAGCCGCTGCTGAACAAGCTGGCCAAGCTGGAATCGGTACGCGTGCTGGCTGCCGGTGAAGAAGCGCCGATGTCCGCCACCACCCTGGTCGGCGAGATGGAAGTGCTGGTACCGATGGCCGGACTGATCGACAAGGACGCCGAACTGGCGCGCCTGGACAAGGAGATCGGCCGCCTGGAAGGTGAAGTCAAACGTGTCGGCGGCAAGCTGAGCAACGAAGGCTTCGTCGCCAAGGCCCCTGCCGAAGTGCTGGAGAAGGAACGCGCCAAACTGGCCGAGGCCGAGCAGGCCCTGGCCAAGATGGTCGAGCAGCGCGGCAAGATCGCCGCACTCTGATCCTCCGGCGACACCCACAGGCCCGCGCCCTAACCGGCGCGGGCCTGTTTTTTCCAGGAGGGGCTTTCGGCCCTGACATTCCGCTGCGCGCCAGCGCCTGCCTCCATGCAGTCACAGCCACGAGCCCTGACAGCGCAGTCGCGGCCACCAGCCCGCCCCAAGGTTCATCTGATTTTCCGGTATACCCATGACAGCCCGTTCCCCTTCCCTGCTCGATGCACTGCTGCCTATCGGCGTGCTCGTCGTTCTCCTCAGCCTCTCCGTCTACCTGTTCGGTGACGGTTCCTCCAGCGGCCCGAACCAGATCGCCCTGATGAGCGCCGCCTTCGTCGCCGGCCTGGTCGGGCTGAAGAACGGCCTGCGCTGGAGCGAGATCGAGGAAGGCATACTCGCTGGCATTCACATGGCCATGAAGGCCAACCTGATCCTGCTGGCCGTCGGCGCGCTGATCGGCACCTGGATTCTCGCCGGCACCGTGCCGACCATGATCTGGTTCGGCCTGAAGCTGATCAGCGCCGAGTACTTCTACGTCACCAGTTGCCTGATCTGCGCGCTCACCGCACTGTCCATCGGCAGTTCATGGACGGTGGCCGGCACCCTCGGCATCGGTCTGATGGGCGTGGCCGCCGGCCTCGGCCTGGACCCGGCGATCACCGCCGGGGCGATCATTTCCGGCGCCTACTTCGGCGACAAGCTGTCGCCGCTGTCCGACACCACCAACCTGGCGCCAGCCGCCGCCGGCGCCGACCTGTTCGCGCATATCCGCAACATGCTGCGTACCACCGTGCCGGCGCTGCTGATTGCCCTGGCGATCTTCTTCACCCTCGGCCAGCAGGCCAGCGCCGAACATGATACGGGGCGCATCAGCGAGGTCCTCGCCGCGCTGGAAGCCCAGTTCCGCCTGGGCTGGCACCTGCTGCTGCCGGTGGCCTTCCTGCTGCTGCTCGCGGTGCGTCAGTGGGCGGCCTTTCCTGCTGTGTTCCTCGCCGCGCTGGTCGGTGCGCTGTTCGCCATCGCCTTCCAGCCCGACGTGATGGCGCGCCTGGCCGATCCCTCGGCCGGAGCCCTGGCGCCGTTGAAGACGGTCTGGAACGCGCTGTTCGCCGGCTACGAGTCGGCCAGCGGCAATGCCGAACTCGATGGCCTGCTGTCCAAGGGCGGCATGGCCAGCATGCTCACCACGGTGTGGCTGATCATCTGCGCCATGTGCTTCGGTGGCGTGCTCGAGCGCCTTGGTCTGCTGCAGCGCCTGTTGCAGAGTGCCCTGCGCCTGGTGCGCAGCGACAGCGGCCTGGTCGCCAGCACCATCACCACCACCATCGGCACCAACGTCATCACCGCCGACCAGTACATCGCCCTGGTGCTGCCGGGGCGCATGTACCGCGCCGAGTACGAGGCCCGCGACCTGCCGCCAACCAGCCTGTCCCGCGCCCTGGAGGACGGCGGCACCCTGACCTCGGTGCTGGTGCCCTGGAACACCTGCGGTGCCTACATGGCCGCCACGCTCGGCGTGGCCACCCTGAGCTACCTGCCGTACTGCTTCTTCAACCTGATCATGCCGGTGCTGGCCATCGCCCTGGCCTACCTGCTGCCGCCACGCCGCACCGCTGCGCTGCAATAACGCCTGATTACCTGCGCGCGAGCGGCATGGATCGCCCTCGCAGCGCCGCTGCGGCATTAAGTCCTTTCCTTTTGCAAGTTGTTTCAGGCATCTTCCCCCGCCTACCGACCTTCAATATCAACAGAAGAAAACAGGCGGACCCTCCATGTATGCGTTGATGGCCCTCGTATTCGTCCTCGGTTACCTGTGCATCGCACTCGAGCACCCGTTAAAGATCGACAAGGCAGCCTCCGCCCTGCTCACCGCCGTGATCGCCTGGACCCTCCTGGTCCTCGGCGCGGACAGCATCCTGCCGCTGCTCGGCACCGGCACCGCGGGCTCCAGCACCAATACCCATCACGTCGTCGAAGAGCTGCGCCATCACCTGGGGGAAATTTCCGAGATCCTGTTCTTCCTGATGGGGGCGATGACCATCGTCGAGCTGATCGACGCCCACGAAGGCTTCAAGGTCATCACCGACCGCATCCGCACCACCAAGCGCGTCCACCTGCTGTGGCTGGTGGGGCTGATCACCTTCTTCCTCTCCGCCGCCCTGGACAACCTGGCCACCACCATCGTGATGATCTCGCTGCTGCGCAAGCTGATCGCCGACCGGCACGAGCGCTGGTTCTACGCCGGCATCGTGGTCATCGCGGCCAACGCCGGTGGCGCCTGGTCGCCGATTGGCGACGTCACCACCACCATGCTGTGGATCGGTGACCAGGTCACCGCCACCGGCATCATCGCCAAGCTGTTCCTGCCCAGCCTGGTCTGCCTGCTGGCTCCGCTGCTGATCATGAGTTTCGTCCTCAAGGGCGAAGTCTCCGAACCGCGCATCAAGGAAAGCGCCGAGAGCCGCCGCGACCCGACCACGCCGTTCGAGCGCAACCTGGTCTTCGGCCTGGGCCTCGGCGCGCTGATCTTCGTACCGATCTTCAAGACCATCACTCACCTGCCGCCGTACATGGGCATCCTCTTCGGCCTCAGCCTGCTGTGGATCACCACCGAGATCATCCACCGCAGCAAGAACAGCGAAGAGAAGGACCCGCTGTCCGTGGTCGGCGTCCTGCGTCGCATCGACATCACCAGCGTGCTGTTCTTCCTCGGCATCCTCCTGGCGGTCTCCGCGCTGTCCAGTGCCGGCCACCTGATCCAGGTCGCCACCCTGCTCAAGGACGGCCTCGGCAACGTCTACAGCATCGCCATCTCCATCGGCATCCTGTCGGCCGTCGTGGACAACGTGCCGATGGTCGCCGGGGCGATGAAGATGTACCCGCTGGTCAGCCCGGAGATGCTCGCCACCGCCGCCGCCGAGGAGCTGCCGTGGCTGAGCAACTTCGTGGTCAACGGCAACTTCTGGGAAATGCTCGCCTACTGCGCCGGCACCGGCGGCAGCTGCCTGATCATCGGTTCCGCCGCCGGTGTGGCAGCCATGGGCATGGAGAAGATCAACTTCATCTGGTACCTGAAGAAGATCAGCGGCCTGGCCTTCATCGGCTACCTGGCCGGCGCGGCCACCTACATGGCGCTCGCCGCCGTGCTCGGCTGAGCGGTGCGTCCCACGCTGGCACGCAGTACCTGCAATGCCAGCGCCGCGACCCAGAGCACCGATATTCCGTAGTTCAGGCGCTGGTACAGGCCGAACAGCTGGCCACTGGCAACCGCCGTGGCCATCAGCCACACCGTGACGATCGCCAGCACCAGGCACAGTGCCGAGAACAGCGCCAGCCCGGGCGACTGCAACAGCCGCCGCGCCAGCACGATCCACAGGGCGCAGGCCAGCGTCAGCGAGACAAACATCAGCAGCCCCGCCAGGTTGTGCAACTGCTGCGACAGCGACGGTTGCGCTGGCGCACAGCCCTGGTCGCAGGCGAAATAGCCGGCGCCCAGGCTGCCCAGGCCATGCAGGCCGATCAGCAGCGCACTGAGCAATGCCAGCTTCGAACCAGGAAAGCGGCGCGCCATGCCCAGGCCGAAGAGAATGAACAGCAGCCCCAGTGGCAGGTTGTTGACCCAGGCGGAAAAACCATGGGTCGGAGCCCCCTGCGCGCCCAGCTCGCTCATGGCCTGCTGCAGGTGGCTGTAGCCGGGGTAGGCCAGCGCCGTCAGCGCCACGCCGAGCAACAGCCAGCAAGGAATCAGCACACCACTGCCCAGCAACACCCGATCACTCGTCTTCAGCACGACACGCTCCTTCACTCCGTCGATGACAGCGCCACCAGCAACAGTGGCAACCCGGCGACATGCTAGGCAGGCCAGGGCGCGGGCGTTACCGATTTTTTTGCAAGGCAGCTTGCACATGCGTCATCCTGTCGCGCCTCGCACACGGACGGCCAGAATGAGCAGACGCCTACCCAGCACCGCCGCACTACTGGCCCTGGAAGCCGCCGCTCGCCACCAGAGCTTCGCCCGCGCCGCCCAGGAGCTGTCGCTGAGCGAAGGCGCGATCAGCCGGCAGATCGCCAAGCTGGAAGACTTCCTCGGCGTGCGCCTGTTCCACCGCGTCGGCAACCGCGTCGAGCTGTCCACTGCCGGTGCCGGCTACGCCACGCAGATGCGCACGCTGCTGGCCGACATCGAGCGCCACACCCGGCAACTGACCCAGCGCGCCAGCGCCGACAGTGCCCTGGAGATCGGTGTCCTGCCGACGCTGGCCAGCCGCTGGCTGATCCCGCGCCTGGTGCACTTTCGCCAGTTGCACCCGGATATCCAGATCAACCTGCGCGAGCGCACGCAGCCGTTTTCCCTGGCGGACAGCGAGCTGCACGCGGCGATCCATCATGCCCATCTCGACTGGCCGGGGATGCAGATCCAGGCCCTGTTCGAGGAACCGCTGATCGCCGTCTGCCACCCGCAGCTGGCGGCCCGGCCGGCCGGGCAGATGCCGCTGCTGCACAAGCACGAGAGCCCCTTCGGCTGGGCACGCTATGCCGAGCTGAGCGCCTTGGCGCTGGCCCACACGGACCAGGGCCCGGTGTACGACCGCTATGCCCTGCTCATCGAGGCCGCCAAGGCGGGCATCGGCATGGCCCTGGTGCCGCGCCGCTATGTCGAGCAGGACCTGGCCGATGGGCGCCTCAGCGCGCCCTGGCCGGTGCTGGCGGAACTGGCCGAGCGCTACGTGCTGGTCACCCGCCCCAACGCCGAATCGCCGCCTGCGCTGCCGCTGTTCCAGGCCTGGCTGCTGGAGCAGAGCGCCGCGCGCTAGCCGGCACGCCGCGAGGTGACCCAGGCGCCCCAGAACAGGCTGGAGAAGAACCGCTGCGCCGGGCCGAAACCGCTGTCGTCGAGCAACTGCTGCACCTGTGCCTCGCTGCGGGGTGGATCGGCCCCCTGCAGGATCCTGCCCAGCTTGACCTTCACCTCCTCCGGCGTGGCCCCCTGCTGTCGCCAGCGCTGCGCCCAGACCTTGAGCAGGAAGGGCTGCTCGGCATACGCCTGATGGTTGCCCGCCAGCACCAGAGGCGCGCCGGGCTCGAGCCGCGTGGCGATCGAGGTGAGCAGTTGCCGCTTGGCCCGATCCCCCGGCACGTGATGCAGCACGCCGATCAGGGTGGCGGCATCGAAGCGCGCGGCGGCGGGCAGCTCATCGACCGTCCCCGGCAGCAACTCGCAACAGCCCAGCAGCCCCCTGGCACTCAGTTGCTCGCGGGCCAGCGCCAGCATCGGCGCGGAGGGGTCGACCGCGACGAAGCGGCAGGCGGGTAGCAAGCCGACAAGGGTGATGATCTCCTGCGCGCCGCCGCCAACCCCGGCGACCAGCACCCGCGGCTGCGCCGTTTGCTCCAGGCACGTCGCCAGCACACAGGCGCCCAGCTCATGGCAGGCGTCGTAACCGGCCAGGGCGATTCTGCTCTGGCGGGCATATTCCTCGGCCCGGGGCGCGTCGAACTTGTCCGCGCCCGGCATGCGGCCCTGCTCCATCCTGGCTCTCCTCTGTGGATGGCGTCAGCCTAGGGCGAGCCGGACAATAATAAAAATTCATATTTATCATCCAATGCATTCCCATGAGGAATTCACCTACCACCCCCTGTGCCACGAGCAGCGCCACGCTGATATAGTCCCCCGATCAATCCCGGCCCGACGTGGACACCCAGCGCATGGACGTGAGCAAGACCAAGACCAGTTTCTACCGACGCCTCTACGTCGCCTGGCTGATCGACAGCGGCGCCGCGACCAGCGTGCCGGCGCTGATGGAGGCCACCGGCATGCCACGGCGCACGGCGCAGGACACCCTCTCGGCGCTGATCGAGCTGGACATCGACTGTCAGTTCGCCCAGGGCCAGGGCGAGCGCAACAATGCCGGGCAGTACCTGATCCGCGACTGGGGGCCGATCGACAAGCGCTGGATCGCCGGCAACCTGCAGCAGATCAAGACCACGCTCGGTTATCCCTGAAACAATCGCTCCGTGCTTTCTGGAGCTGCGATGAATCCCGATCTTCTCTGGGTGCTCGGCCTGCTGGCCGGCGCCATTTCCCTGTTCGTCATCGGCAAGCCACGCATGGACGTGGTCGCCCTGCTGGTGCTGGTCGCCCTGCCGCTGACCGGTGTACTCGACCTGCAGCAGACCCTGGCCGGCTTCAGCGATGCCAACGTGATCCTCATCGCCGCGCTGTTCGTCATCGGCGACGGCCTGGTGCGTACTGGCATCGCCTATCGCCTCGGTGACTGGCTGGTGGCCAGGGCCGGCAGCAGCGAGACGCGCCTGCTGATCCTGCTGATGCTGGCCGTGGCCGGCCTGGGTTCGGTGATGAGTTCCACTGGCGTGGTCGCCATCTTCATTCCCGTGGTACTCGGCGTCGCCGCTCGCCTGCGCCTGGCGCCGGGGCGCCTGATGATGCCGCTGGCCTTCGCCGGGCTGATCAGCGGCATGCTGACCCTGGTGGCGACGCCGCCGAACCTGGTGGTGCACGCCGAACTGCGACGCGCCGGCCTCGCGGGCTTCGACTTCTTCACCTTCACCCCGATCGGCCTGGCCATCCTCCTGCTCGGCATCGGCTACATGCTGCTGGCCCGCCGCTGGCTGGTGCGCACCGAGGCCGGCGGCAATGCCGAACCGCCGCGCCTGACCCTGGCCGACCTGGCCGAGCGCTATCGCCTCGGCGAGCGCGAGCGGCGCCTGCGTGTGCGGGCGGACTCGCCGCTGGCCAACCAGGTGCTCAACGAACTGCAACTGCGCCGCGAGCACGGCATCAACGTCATCGCCATCGAGCGCCGGCAACGCCTGCGTACCCTGCTGCTGATGGCCAGCGGCAACACCCTGCTGGAGCCCGGCGACGTGTTGCTGGTGGATATCGCCAGCCCCGCCATCGGCCTGCTCGGCAGCTACCAGGCCCTCGGCCTGGAGCCCATGCCGCTGCCGCACTCGTATTTCAGCCTGCACGCGCATGAGCTGGGCCTGGCCGAGGTGGCGCTGCCGCCGGAGTCGCAGCTACCGGGCAAGACCATCCAGGAGCTGGGCTTTCGCTCGCGGCACAAGCTCAACGTGGTCGGCCTGCGTCGCCAGGGTGGCGCCCTGGAAGGGCTGCTGGTCGATGAGAAGCTCAAGGCCTCCGATACCCTGCTGGTGGCGGGCGCCTGGCGCGATATCCACCGCCTGCAGGGGCTGAGCCGCGATTTTCTGGTGCTCAGCCTGCCAGCCGAGGTCGCCGAGGTGGCACCGGCGGCGCGCAAGGCGCCCTATGCCCTGCTCAGCCTGGCAGTGATGGTGCTGCTGATGGTCAGCGGCCTGGTGCCCAACGTGCAGGCCGCGCTGATTGCCTGCCTGTTGCTCGGGGCGTTTCGCTGCATCGATCTGGACAGCGCCTACCGCGCGATCCACTGGCCGACGCTGATCCTCATCGTCGGCATGCTGCCCTTCGCCCAGGCGCTGCAACAGACCGGTGGCGTCGAGCTGGCGGTACAGGGGCTGGTGGGTGGTCTGGGCGATGCCGGGCCGCGCCTGATCCTGGCCAGCCTGTTCGTGCTGACCGCCGTCATCGGCCTGTTCATCTCCAATACCGCCACGGCGGTGCTGATGGCGCCCGTGGCGATCGCCACCGCGCAGGCGCTCGATGCCTCACCCCTGCCGTTCGCCATGACCGTGGCCCTGGCCGCCTCGGCCGCGTTCATGACGCCGATCTCCTCGCCGGTGAACACCCTGGTACTGGGCCCCGGGCAGTACCGCTTCGGCGATTTCGTGCGCATCGGCGTGCCCTTCACCCTGCTGGTGATGATCGTCAGCGTGGGGCTGGTGCCGCTGATCTTCCCGCTGTAGGCAAGCGCTGGAAACTGCTGCGCCCGAACGGCTCATTCAGCGCAGGTGAAGTCCGGCGCGACTCCGAGCGTTCTTCGCTCGTTCCTGCCTGGTGCTGACCGCCTCGCCCAGGTTTCCAGAGGCGCCCTGCGGCAGCCACCAGGCGATGCCCCGGCTGCACGGCCAGCCCGACTGTGGGAAAATCGCCGCCCGCCTGCCCGAAGCTCGTCCATGCCACAGCCACCGAAACGCCCACGCAAGCCCGCCCCCGCCGCCGTGAAGACGGCGCCGAGCAAGGGCGAACTGCATCCGCGCAATCGCCACCAGGGACATTACGACTTCCCGGAGCTGATCAAGGCCAGCCCGGAACTCGGCCAGTTCGTCATCAGCAACCCCTATGGCAAGCCGAGCATCGACTTCGCCAATCCGCAGGCGGTGAAGGTCTTCAACCGTGCGCTGCTGGCGCAGTACTACGGCATCCGCCACTGGGACATTCCCGATGGTTACCTGTGCCCACCGATTCCCGGCCGCGCCGACTACCTGCACAACCTCGCCGACCTGCTGGCGACCGACAACGCGGGGCAGATTCCCCGTGGCGCGGCGATTCAGGCGCTGGACGTCGGCGTGGGCGCCAACGCCATCTACCCGCTGATCGGCCACTGCGAATACGGCTGGCACTTCATCGGCGCCGATATCGCGCCGGCGGCACTGGCCTCGGCACGCGCCATCGTGCAGGCCAACCGCGCGCTGCAGGGTGCCATCGAACTGCGCCAGCAAAGCGATGCGGCGCACGTCTTTGTCGGCCTGCTGCAAGCGGACGAGCGCATCGACCTGACCCTGTGCAACCCACCCTTCCACGCCAGCGCCGAGGACGCCACCCGTGGCAGCACGCGCAAATGGCGCAACCTCGGCAAGCTCGACCCGAAACGCAAGCTGCCGGTGCTCAACTTCGGCGGCCAGGCTGCCGAACTGTGGTGCCCCGGTGGCGAGGCGGCGTTCCTCAAGCGCATGGCCAGCGAGAGCGCGCAGGTCGCCGAGCAGGTGCTGTGGTTCAGCAGCCTGGTGTCCAAGGGCGGCAACGTGGAACTGCTGCAGGGTTGGCTGGCCAGGGCCGGCGCCAGCGAAGTGCGCATTCTCGGCATGTCCCAGGGGCAGAAGCAGAGCCGTCTGGTGGCCTGGACATTCAAGGACGCCGCCCAGCGCGAGGCCTGGCGCCAGAAGCGCTGGCGTTAGGCTCTGTACGAGAAGTCGTCGAGCGAAGGTCAGGCCAGGCGAAATCGCTCGAAGAAGCGCAGTTTACGTGCTGTAAATGAGCATTCTGAGAGCGATTTCAACGCAGCATCACCGAGCGCAGACACTTTTCGTACAAAGCCTAGGGCTTCGCCAGGTAGGCGTCTCTCCGCTCCTGGTAGGCGGCCGACTCACGCTGGCGCTGCACCTCGGCCCAGATCCGCTCGGCCAGATCCGGCTCGTGCGCCAGCAGCGCATTGGACAGCATCAGGTAGTAGGGTTTTTCCTCGAGCAGCTGCGGCAGCTTCTCGATCGACTGCGCGAGCTGGGGATTGGCCTGCAGCACGAAATCACCGCGCTGGGTCTGCAAGGCAGCGGCCTCGATACGGCCATGCTCGAGCATCTGCAACAGCGCCAGCGGGTCACGGCTGGACTCGTCCACCTCCAGGCCATGGGCCAGCAGCAGGTCGCGAATGGAAAAGCCACTGAGCGAGCCCACGCGGCCGTTCAGATGGCTGAAGCGCCGGCCGTCCCAGGACACCGCGCTGCCGGCGCGCCGATAGAGGGTGTAGCGCGACGAATGCAGGCGCCTGAGGGTATCCGGCCGGCCCTCCGCATCGAGGGGATAACGCCCCATCCGCTGGCGTTCGGGCTTGAAACTGGCGGCGAAAGCGCCGTCATACAGCCCATGCTGCAAGCCGGCCAGGCAACGCTTCCAGGGCACCGCCACATAGGTGAACTGCAGGCCGAGCTGCTGCTGGACGAGATCGAGCAGTTCCTTGTTGAGGCCGCTGCCATCGCTCATGACCCAGGGGTACGAATCCTGGTCCTCATGGCAGAACCGCAGCGCCGACTCGGCGGCGACACTGGCCCCCAGCAGCAACCCCAACACGCAACAATGCAGCGTTCTGAACAATGACCGCACTCCAACGTGTCACCGCCCGGCAGGCAGGCCGTGGCGAATGACCGACTGATGATCCCGTGCCTAAGCATAGGCGCAGTTGGCCACCCCAGCCTGGTGGGGGCAGGCGCGCGTCAGCGAATGAAGGTGCGGCTGATCTCGCGGAACTGCTCGGTGCCGGCCTGCTCCAGCCATTCGAAGGCGACCATCTCGCGCGAGACGATCAGCGCTCCGGCGCGCTCCATGCGCGCCAGGCCCAATGCCTTGTCACGCGGGCGACGCGAACCCACCGCCTCGTCGACCACGAACACCTCGCGCCCGGCGGCCAGCAGGCCGAGTACCGTCTGCAGCACGCAGACATGGGTCTCCGCACCGCACACCACGAACTGGCGGCGCTCGCCTCCCGGCAGGTCGAACAGCCCGGCGCCCGCCGTGGCGGAAAAATGGATCTTCTCGCGCAGCCCGTGCGCCGGCAGCAGTTCGCGCAGGCCGGGGTCGGTTGCCCCCAGCCCCCTGGGGTACTGCTCGGTGGCGATCACCGGCACGTCGAGGCGCTGCGCCACACGTACCAGCCAGGCGGCCTGCTCGACCAGCGCCGCGCCCGCGTCGATCGCCGGCAACAGCCGTGCCTGCAGGTCGATCACCAGCAGGGTGGAATCCTTCGCTCGCATCAACATCGCTACGCTCCTTCCTTCACCGCGAAACGCGCATCGAGCCGGCTGTAGCCGAGGCCGACGCCCTTGTGTACCCGCAGCTGCACGGGAATACGCTCCTTCATCGCCTCGACGTGACTGATCACGCCGATGGTCTTGCCGCTGGCGTTGAGGTTGTCCAGGGCGTCCAGCGCCACCTCCAGGGTCTCGCCATCCAGCGTGCCGAAGCCTTCATCGAGGAACAGCGAGTCGATACTGGTCTTGTGGCTGACCAGATCGGACAGCGCCAGGGCCAGGGCCAGGCTGACCAGGAAACTCTCGCCGCCGGACAGCGTGCGGCAATCACGGGCCACGTCGGCCTGCCAGGTGTCACGCACCTCCAGCTCCAGCTCGCCGCTGCTCTTGCGCGCCAGCTGGTAGCGGCCGTGCAGGCGGGTCAGCTGGCGGTTCGCCAGGTGGATCAGGTGATCGAGGGTCAGGCCCTGGGCGAACTTGCGGAACTTGGCGCCATCGGCCGAACCGATCAGGCCGTTGAGTTGCTGCCAGAGGGCATGCTCGCCCTCCTGTGCGGCGATTTCGGCGAACAGCGCCTGCTGGCTGCTGCGCCGTGCCGCGTCGGCCTGAAGCTGGGCCCGCACCTCACCCTGGCGCTCGCTCAATGCACGCAGGCGATCCTGCAGGGCCTGGATCTGTTCGCCCAGCTCGGCCAGGCTCAGGGCGCTCTGCGCCTCGCCCTGGAGGCGCTGTACCTCGGCCTGCGCCGCCGCCTGCAAGGTCGCCGCCTGGGTGTGCGCGCGCTCCAGATCGGCCTTCAGCTGCAGCAGGCGCTGACGTTCATCATCACCCAGCAGCGCCGCTTCGAACGCCGCCTGGTCGGCGAACGGGCTGCCGGCCAACGCCTGCTGCCAGGCCTGCTGGCAGTCATCCAGGCGCGCCTGCAGGCGTGCCTGCAACGCCACCTGGGCCTGCTCGCTGCCGGCCAGGCCATCGCGTTCACGCTGCGCGGCGGCCAAGCGCTCGGCGGCCTCGCGCCAGGCCTGCCGTGAATCGCTCACGGCTGCAGGCTCGGCCAGGTCAGCCACGCCTGCGGCCTGCCAGCGCTGCAACCACTGCGCAGCCTGCGCCTGGTCCTCGTCCAGCTGTCGCTGCGCCTCGTGCTTCTGCTCGAGCAACTGCTGCTCGCGTGCCTGCGTGTCGCGCCAGGCCTGCCAGGCCGCCTTCTGCTGCGCCAACCAGCCCTCGCCGTCGGCCGGCAGTTCGCTGGCGAAACCCTCCAGGCTGGCCAGCAATGCCTGGGCCTGCTGCGCCTGCCCGGCCTGCAGATCGTTCAGGTCGGCCTGTTGCTCGGCCAGACGCGCCTGGGTGTTGTCCAGATCGCGTTCGAGCAGGGCCTGCTGCCGCTGTGCTTCGCTCTGCTCACGCTCGGCCGTCTCGCGCAGCTCGCGCAGACGCTGCAGTTCGGCCTGCTGCTGTTGCACGGTCTGCAGACGCGCCTGCAGCGCCGCCAGCGCCTGCTCGTGCTGCTGTTGCATGGGGCCGAGCTCGGCAGCATCGTGCAGGCGGATGTCATGCTCGCTCAGTTGCTGCTGCCATTGCTGATCCAGCGGCTGCAACTGCGCCTGGGCCTCGGCCTGCTGCGCGTGCAGCTGCTCGATCTGCGCGGCCAGGCGGGTCAGCTCGTCACGCAGGCTGGCCCCCTGGTTCTCCAGCTCGCCCAGGTCGCTGCGGCACTGCGCCAGCGCCTGTTCGGTGGCGGAGACATTCAGCGCCTGGTACTGCTCGATCGCCGGATGCTCATGCGAGCCGCACAGCGGGCAGGCCTCGCCCGGCTGCAGGCGGGCGCGATGGGCCTCCAGGTCGTGGATGCGCTGTTCCTGCTCCAGCAGCTTTTCCTTGTCGGCGCACTGCTGCTTGAGCGCCTTGTAGCGCTCGCGCAGCGCGCCGATCTCGGTATTCCTGTCCGTCTGCAGACGCTGCAGTTCGGCCAGGCGCGGCGGCAGCGCGGCGAGTTGCCCGCCCAGCGTCTCGCGGCGCTGCGCCAGTTGCTGCAAGCGGTCGAACACGCGGCTGCGCGCCTGCTGGCCCTGCACCTCCTGCCACAGGCCCGCCTCTCCCGCCGCGCCCAGCAGGTCCTGCACGCTGGCCTGCTGCTGCGCCTCGGCAGCGCGCGCCTGCTCCAGCTGCTGTTGCAGCGTGGTCAGACGCGCGCCCTGCGTCTCACGCTGGCGCTGCAGCGCGGCGAGCTGCGTGGCGGATTCGCTCAGCCGCGCCTGCGCCGCCTGCACGCCCTGCTCGTCCCTGGAACGCTGGGTGAAGCGCTCGTCCCAGCCGCTGAGCAGCTCGCCCAGACGCGCATGCTGGCTGCGCTCGCCCAGCCAGGCCTGCACCTCGGCATACTGCTGCTGCAGCTGCGTCAGCGCGGCCTGACGCTGGGCACAACCGTGCGCGGCATAACGGCTGGCCTGCCACAGCGCCAGCCGCTCACGTTCGGCGCAGGCCTGCATCCGTTCGCGCAGCGCGAGCAGGTCGTGCTCGGCCCGCTCGTGCTCCTGCCGCGCCTGCTGCCAGGCCTGGTGCAGGGGCAGCAGGCGCGAGGCCGGCTCGCTGGCAGCCAGGCGCTGCAGCTCATCGCCCGCGTCGGCCTGGCGCTGCCGGGCCTGTTGCACGGCTTGCGCCGCTTCGGCGGCCTGCTGCTCGGCACGCTGCAAGGCTTCTCGCCAGCGCTGCTGCCCTTGCAGCGCCTGTTGCTCGGCGAGCAGCGGCGCCTGCTCCTGCGCCAGGCGCTCGGCTTCGCCCTGCAGCTCGGTGCGCTGCGCTTCATCCAGCAGTTCCATGCCCTGGGCGCGGCTTTTCAGCAGGCCCAGCGCCTGCTCGGCAGCCTTGGTGCGTTCGTAGACCTGCTGGGAAATCCGCCCGTAGACCTCGGTGCCGGTCAGTTCTTCCAGCAGTTCGGCACGCTGGTTGGCGTTGGCCTCGAGGAACGCGGCGAAACCGCCCTGGGCCAGCAGCATGGATTTGGTGAAGCGCTCGAAGTCCAGACCGGTCAGTTCGGCGGTCAGGCTCTCCTTCTCGCGGATCCTGTCGGTGAGGATTTCGCCACCCTCGATGCGCGCCAGCTCCACCTTGGGTGCCTGCAACGCGCCGTCGACCTTGTCCCGCGCTCGGCGCTGGCTCCAGAACGCACGGTAGCCCTGCCCCCTGACCTCGAACTCGACTTCGGCCAGGCAGTCGGCGGTGTGCCGGGTCATCAGCTCGTTGCCGCTGGCCGACAGCGTGCTCATGCGCGGCGTGCGGTGATAGAGCGCGAGGCAGATGGCATCGAGCAAGGTGGTCTTGCCGGCGCCGGTCGGCCCGGTGATGGCGAACAGGCCGCTGCCGGCGAAGGGCTCGGCGGCGAAGTCGATCTTCCACTCCCCCTTCAGGGAGTTGAGGTTCTTGAGGCGCAGGCTGAGGATTTTCATGCACAGGTCGAAAGCCGTTGGAGGCGGCCATTCTGGCATTCTCCGCCGCGCGCTGCAGGCCCGAATGCCGCTACAGCGCCTCGACGCGGTCGCGGCCGCTGGCCTTGGCCCGATACATCGCCTTGTCGGCCCGGGCCATCAGTGCCTCCAGAGTTTCGCCTGGGCGGTATTCGGCGATACCGAAGCTGGCGGTCTTGCGCTCGACGGTGTCGAAGGCGAACGCCTGGATACGCCGCCGCAGCGCCTGCACGGCTGCCACGGCCTGATGCGAGCCGATCTCCGGCAGGACGATGAGAAACTCCTCGCCCCCGAAGCGGCCGACCTTGTCCACCGCGCGCACGTTCTCGCGCAGCAGCGTGGCGAACTGGCGCAGCACGCTGTCGCCCACCGCATGACCAAAGGTGTCATTGACGTGCTTGAAATGGTCGATGTCGATCAGCACCACCGAGAACGGCGTGCCGTAGCGGTTGGCCCTGGCCTGCTCGTCGGCGAGGAACGCCTCGGTGCGCGAGCGGTTCCACAGCCCGGTCAGGCCGTCGAGGCTGGCGCTCAGTTCCAGGCTGTCCTGCTGCAGGAACATGCGTTTGTGCGCCTTCTCCAGCAGGAAGGCACTGAGCAGCCCGAAGGAGAACGAGGCGAGAATCCAGATCAGGTGCAGGCGCTGCGGCCCCGGGGTGAGTGAGTGTTCGAGGGTGACCAGGAGAATCGCCGACAGCGAGACCAGTGCCGTGGCCATCGCGCGCTTCAGGGTCAGGCCCGAGATGGCGAACGTCCACATCAGGTTCAGGTAGATTTCCGGCGCGTAGAGCGCGAAGCGTGACGAGCCGAAGTTGAAGTAGAGATTCGACAGCACCGACACGATGGGCGCGCATGACAGCAGGCCGAGCATCAGCGTCTGCCGGCCGGGTCGAAAACTGAGCAGCCCGGTAGCCAGCAGGGCCCCCGGCACCATCAGCGCATGCACGATGAAGCGTGCGAAGGGCTGATCGGTTTCGACATTCTGCTCGATGGCGGCGTAGATCAGGTACAGCCCCATGGTCAGGAAGGCGACATAGCGAATCTGTGGAATCGCCGCCTGGCGATACCAGTCCTCGAAACGCTGTCGGGTCGCATCCGGCACCCCATGCAGCGGGTCCAGCAACCGGGCCAGTGTCGTCAGCACCCTAGCACCCCTGTCCATTTGCCATCATCGACAGCATAGATCGCTATTGCCGGATCGGCGTCGTCACGCGCAGTCCAGACTCCAGTGTCGGCCGCGAGATTCGTTGCTAGCCATGCAGATAGCGCTGCAGCACCAACGCCCAGAGCCCGAGCGCGGCCAGGAAGTTGAGGGTGAACACCAGGCCGCGCAGGCGCACGTTGCCGGTGCCGATCTGTACCAGGCTGTGTGCCAGGCGCCCGCCGATGAAACCCCACGCCAGCCAGGTCGCGAGCGGCGACTGCACGCCGGCCTGGATCAGCAGCAGGCAGGCGACGTAGAACAGCAGCGGCCATTCGAACTGGTTGGACAGGTTGGCGCTGATGCGCGGCTCGACCTCGGCCCAGGGGTTCGAGCCATCGGCGCGCCGCCCGATGCCCCAGATACTGGGCGCACGCGCCAGGGTCAGGAGCACATAGAGAAAGCCGGCCAGACCGACATGGGCCAGCATCGGCGCGATCAAGGCATGGCTCATGACGGCCGCTCATGCAGGCGCTGCCCTGCGGCGGACAACGCGGTCGATGACAGTCGGCGGCTCATCGCGCGGCGCCCTCGGCCTGCAGATTTTCCAACGGCACCCAGCCCGACGCGTCGCCACTGCTGCGCTGGCACCAGGCCCAGCCATTCAGTTGTCGCCCGGCCAGCACCCGCTCGCCCATCACGACGTCCAGCTCGCGGGCGCTATAGTCCTCGCGCGCGCGGCCCCGGTCGCCGGCGATCACCTCGATGATCTGCTGCGGGACCCAGCCGCCGGCCTGGCCCGGCGTGTGGCAGAAACGCCAGTCCTGCCAGTCCTCCGGTCCCTCGTAGACTTCCCCCAGCGTCAGCGGGGCGCCGGCCTCGAACTGGATCGGCTCGGGGTACTCGCTGGTGTGCGCCGTGATGACGCGGTATTCCGTCAGTTGCATGCTCGACCTCTGTATTTCTTGTGGTTTGGCGAACGCTACATGCCGCCGCTCGTCGCTCTGTCGAAGTGCCTAGGCGGCCTGCCAGACCTGGGCCAGGCCGACGCCGTGCAGCGCCGCCAGCCCCAGGCACAGCAATGAGCTCAGGTGCCAGAAGCGCTCGCTGTTGCCGATGATCACCCGCTTGAGCCAGGGAAAGGCCAGGGCCCGGCCGAGGTAGACCAGGGTGATCAGCAGCACCGCCCATTTCGCCAGCGCCAGCTGCGGGCCGAGGCCGGCGGCAGACAGCGTCAGCAGCGCCCACAGCAACAGCACGCAGCCAATGGCGCAGGCCACCACCGGCGGATACCAGTGACGCCGTGCGGCCATCGCCACCAGCTGTTCACCGGCGCCAAGCACCTGGAAACCCCGCGCCCCCCAGAAGATGCAGGCAAAGTGCAGCACGCCGGCCAGCGCCGTCAGCAGCGCCCCCAGCAGCAAGAACCCATTGGCCTGTAGCAACATCACGACTCTCCTTGCCAGGCGCCGGCATCACGGCCGGCGCATCACGTCCGCGCGCTCAGAAACGCGCCCTGATCTTCCTCACGAAGGCGTCGACGCGCGCGCGGTCGGCCTTCTCACTGCGGTAGAACGACAACATCCGGAAGCTGCAGCCCCGGGTACAGGCCCCCAGCAGGGCGAGCTTGAGCACCCGCCTGACGGGCCGGCGCAAGACGAACAGGTCGACCCACCAGGGCGAGCCCAGCGTGGTAACCACCCGCACCTCCTGCAACTGCAACAGGCCCGGGGTGATCGCACCGAGATCGGCGGCATGCTGATAGGCATGGCCCGGCGCCCAGACGCGGTCGAACCAGCCCTTGAGAATGGCCGGGAAGCCGAACCACCAGGTGGGGAAGACCAGCACCAGCGACTGCGCCGCCTGCAACTGACGCAGCTGGGCCTGCAGGTGCCCGGCGTCGAACGCGCCGGCGTAGTAGCTCTGCCGCTCGGCCTCGCTGAGCCGTGGGTCGAATGTGCTGGCGTAGAGGTCCAGCAACTCGATGTCGTAGCCCTTGCCCGCCAGGTGCGCGACGGTTTCATCGCACAGGTGGCGACAGAGGCTGTCCTGCAGCGGATGGGCGAATACCACCAGACACTTCACACACTGATCCTTCAGTTGCGGCGGCTACGGCAGGACAGCGGCCAGCGAGCCTGCGCCCGCATTCGGCACCACCCTCGCAGCACGGGTAGATCGAAAGAGCGTGCACTATAGCGACTTTGCCCCGCGCGGCCAGCGCTGTCGGGCAAAATGCCGCGCCACGCACCTAGCGCTCCTGGCGTTCCTGCACGGCCTCCAGCACCTGGCGATACCGCTCGAGCAGGCGCTGGCTGTCCGCCTCGTCCAGTACCTCCTGTTGCAGGCGCCTGGCGAAGACATCCTCGACGGACAATTCGTCCAGCGTCTCCCGTGCGGCGCTGGCCAGGCTGGCACTGGCGTTGCCACGCTCGCGACGGATGCGCAGCACCTCCACGGCATGCCCCTCGCAGAGGGCGCTGATGCGGCCTTGCAGGTCGCTGAGGTAGTCGTCGGTGCTGACCTGCACCTCCAGCCACACCGGCCGCTCGCCCGTGCCCTGGGCAGCGACCTCGGCGATGGCGCCGGCCAGTTCCTTGAGCGAGCCACGCAGGCTGGCCATGGGCTGAAACACCGGCACGGCCAGCGGCGTGATCGACTGCAGGCTGGCCTCGCCGAATTCCAGCAGCAGCACTTCCTTCTGCTGGCGCGTTTCATCGAACGACAGGGCGATCGGCGAACCGCTGTAGCGCACATGCTCCAGGCCACCGACCTTCTGCGGCCGATGGATGTGGCCCAGGGCGATGTAGTCGGCGGGCGGGAAAGCACTGGTGGGAAAGGCCTCCAGGCTGCCGACGTAGATCTCGCGCACCGACTCACTGGCGCTGGCGCCGACCGTGGTCAGGTGGCCGCTGGCGATGATCGGCAGCGGCTGCCCGATCTCGTTGCGCCGCTCCAGCGCCAGCGCGTGCAGGGCCTGGTAGTGCGCGGCAATGGCCTGTTGCAGCGACTGCTGCTTGTCCTGCGCGCTCTGCCCGGCCTGGCTGGCCAGCACGTCGCGCGGACGAATGAAGGGGATGGCGCAGAGGATGGCGCCCGGCTGGCCGCGGCGATCATTCAGCACCAGCACCTGCTCGGCCAGGTCGAGGCCCACCGCCGGCACCACCTGGGTGCCCAGCTGCGCCAGCAGGCTGCGGCTTTCGCCAAGCATGGCCGGCGAATCGTGGTTGCCCCCCAGGACCACCAGCGCGCAGCCGGCGTCGCGCAGTTCGACCACCAGGCGGTAGTACTGCTCGCGGGCGTAGCTGGGCGGCGCACCGGTGTCGAATACGTCACCGGCGATCAGCAGCACATCCACGGCATGCGCCCGCACCTGCTCCAGCAGCCAGGCGCAGAAGGCCTGGTGCTCGGCCTGGCGGGTCTTGCCCATGAAGTGCTGGCCCAGGTGCCAGTCGGAGCTGTGCAGCACGCGCAGGCTCATAGCGGCCAGTCCTGGACGACGATGTGGGTCTTGACCCGCTGCATCTGCGGGAAGGCCTCGATGGCCGCGCGGACCTCGCTCAGGCGCGCCATGCTCGGCGCCTCGACCAGCACCAGCATGTCGGTTTCCCCGCTGATGCCGCTGCAGTGGCGAATTTCCGGGTATTCACGCATGCGCTCGACGTAATCCTGGCAACGGGCGTTCTGGTAGAACAGTTCGAGGAAGGCCTTGACCCCACCCTCACCCGGCGCCGCGACCTGGGCGTGATAGCCGCGGATGACGCCGCTCTGTTCCAGGTGGCGAATGCGCTCGCTGACAGCCGAGCGGGAAAGACTGACCTCGCGGGCGATCTGGCTGACGGAGGTGCGCGCGTCGCTGCGCAGCAGAGCGAGGATCTGGCGATCGAACTTGTCCACGGTGTTTCTCGAGCGGCAATCAGGTTGACGGGAAGAACCGCCATTTCGTCGGTGAAAGGCGGCAGCCTGTAATCAGGCGGCGGCTTACCATAGCGGGATCTGCAAAGGCGTGAGCATACCCCATGAGTCGACTCAACAAGGAGCTGGGCCTGCTGCAGGGCATTGCCCTGCTCAGCACATCGCTGCTCGGCACTGGCATCTTCGTGGTGCCGGCACTGGCGGCCACCGCCGCTGGCGAGGCGTCGCTGTGGGCCTGGCTGATGCTCATCGCCCTGGTGCTGCCGGTGGCATTCACCTTCGCCCAACTGGGCAAGCGCTTCCCCCACGCGGGCGGGGCACCGCACCTGATCGGCCGCGCCTTCGGCCTGCGCATGGAGAGCGTCAGCGCCCTGCTGTTTCTCGCCGTGCTGCCCGTGGGCCTGCCGGCGGCCCTGCATATCGCCAGTGGCTTCTGGCTGGCCCTGTTCGACCTCGACCGCAGCGACCTGCTGATCATCGAGCTGGCGACCCTGGGCGCCATCCTCCTGCTCGGCCAGCGCCCGCCCAGGGCCTCGGGCCTGCTGCAGGGGCTGATCGCCGTGGCCATCGTCGCCAGCGTGGCGCTGATCTGGTGGATGGGCGACCTGCCCCATGCCGACCAGCCGCTGTTGCCGGCGCTGGACGGCCAGTGGCACCTGCTGCCGACGGCGCTGGGGGTGATGTTCTGGTGCTTCGTCGGCATCGAGGCCTTCACCCATCTGGGCGAGGAGTTCAAACACCCGCAGCGGGACTTCCCGCTAGCCTTGCTGCTCGGCGTGCTGCTCGCCGGCCTGGTGTACTGGGCCTGTTCGGTGGCGGTCCTGAGCTTCGCCACCTACGGCGACGTGCACAGTGACACCACCGCCCTGCCCCGGCTGTTCGAGCAGCTGCTCGGCGAGCGCGCCCGCGTGCTGGTGGCGGTGCTCGGCTACCTGGCCTGCTTCGCCTCGATGAACGTGTACATCCAGGGCTTCGCCCGCCTGATCTGGAGCCTGGCCGACGAGGGCCGCCTGCCTGCCCGGCTGGCGGTGCGCAACGCCCATGGCGTTCCCGGCCGGGCCTTGCTGCTGGTCGTGATCAGTTGCGCGCTGTGCGCGCTGCTCTCGGCCGTGCTGCAACTGTCGGTGGATGACCTGATCCGCTACGCCAACGGCAACTTCGTGCTGATCTACCTGCTCAGCATGGCCGCAGGCTGGAGCCTGCTGCATGGTATCTGGCGCCTGCTGGCCGGACTCAGCGCAGTGCTGTGCAGCGCGGTGCTGGTGATGCTCGGCAGCGACGCCCTGTATGCCGTGGCGCTGTTTGCCGCCTTGCTGCTGTTGAGCCACCTGCGCGACAGGCACAAGGCGCTGGCGCAGGGTGGATGACGCTCTTTTCGCGCAAGGCGCTGTCGCTGGACGGGTGAAGCGTCGTCCACCCTACGTCCGTCAGCCGCATTGCTACCGGCCAGCCGCGCTACAGATGACCTCGGGGCGCATGGGGTTCTATCCTTACCCTGAACCCAGCCCCAAGGAAGCCCCATGCGCCGCGTACTCAACGACCTGAAGATCATGATCCTGGCCAACCTGTGGATCGTCCCGGTGGTGGCCGGCCTGGTCTGGGCGCTGTTCCAGTTCGTCGCGCCGCCACCGCCGATGAGCGCCAGCATGGCCACCGGCACCCAGGGCGGGGCCTACCAGCAGTTCGCCGAACGCCTCAAGGAAGAACTGGCCAAGGAGGGTTTCGAACTCAGCCTGGTGCCGACCTCGGGCTCGCGCGACAACCTGCAGCGCCTGCTGGCCGATGACCCGGCCGTGCAGATCGGCCTGGTGCAAAGCGGCCTGGAGCGGCAACTGTCGCCGGACGAGCAGACGCGCCTGCAGAGCCTGGGGGCGATCTATCAGGAGCCGCTCTGGCTGTTCTATCGCCGTGAAACCGGCCTGGACCGCATCGCCGACCTGTTGCCGCTGAAGCTCGGCCTGGGTGGCGAGGGCAGCGGCACCCGCGCTGCCAGCGACGCCATCCTCGGCGCCAACGCGATCCTGCCCGAGCAGTATCCCGACACCTGGCAGAACATCGGCGGCGGCAAGGCCGCACGCGCACTGCTGGCCGGCGAGCTGGACGCGGCGTTCTTCGTCGGCCCGGCGGAGAATGCCCTGGTGCAGCAACTGGCCGCCAACCCCGATATCGCCCTGGCGCACTTTCGTCGCGCAGCGGCCTACGAGGCGCGCCTGCCGTTCTTCAACCAGGTGACGGTCGGCGAAGGCCTGCTCGACCTGGCCAGCAACGCACCGGACCGCGACATCGTCACCCTGGCCCCGGTGGCCACCCTGGTGGTCAACGACGACTTCAACCCCGGGCTGGTGCCGCTGTTTCTCGAGGCCAGCCGCGAAGTGATGAGGAACGGCACCCTGCTCGATACCGCCGGCGCCTATCCCAGCGCCGAACCGCGCACCTTCGAACTGCACAAGGATGCCGAACACTACTACGCCAAGGGCCTGCCGATCCTGCAGCGCTACCTGCCGTTTCGCATCGCCTCGCTGGCCGACCGCTACATCATCCTGCTGATCCCGCTGATCGTGGTGATGATCCCGCTGTTCAAGGCCGTCGGGCCGATCTACCAGTGGCGTATCCGGGCGCGCATCTATCGCTGGTACAAGTACCTGCGCGAGATCGACCGCAAGCTCCACGCCGGCTCGCTGCCGGACGAGCTGGACAGCGAGATCGAACGCCTGGAGAAGCTGGAGGACGAACTGGCGGCGGTGGAAGTGCCGCTGTCCTACTCCAACCAGCTGTACGAGCTGCACCTGCACGTGCGCTACGTGGTCGAGCGCCTGAAGACCCTGCAGCAACGCCGCCAGCCGTAGGGTGGGTCGCGCTTCATCGATCCACCATGCCCGGCAACGCCTGACGGACAGCCCGGCATCCACCGCGCCGACTCACCCACGGTGGATGTAAAAAGCGACATCCACCCTACGTGGCGGCACCGCGCACCAATGCATCCGCACCAGACCGTAGGGTGGATCACGCTTCATCGATCCACCATGCCCGGCAACGCCGGGCGAACAACCCGGCATCCACCGCGCCGACTCACCCACGGTGGATGTAAAAGGCGACATCCACCCCACGCGACCGTAGGGTGGATCACGCTTCATCGATCCACCATGCCCGGCAACGCCGGGCGAACAGCCCGGCATCCACAGCGTCGACTCACCTATGGTGGATGTAAAAGGCGACATCCACCCCACGCGGCTGCACCGTGCGCCGATGCATCCGCACCAGAATCCGTCACCCGCTTCGGGTAAACTGCGCCCCTGTTTCATTTGCCCATCGAGACCGCCATGCCGATCCGTCACTGCATCGTCCACCTGATCGACAAGAAGCCCGACGGCAGCCCCGCCGCGCTGCATGCCCGCGACAGCGAGCTGGCCACGTCGCAAGCCATGGAGAACCTCCTGGCCGACCTCAACGAGAGCTACAACGCCAAGCAGGGCAAGGCCTGGGGCCTGTTCCACGAGGAATCCGGCGCCTACCCCTTCAGCGGCTGGCTCAAGGCCTACCTCGATGGCGAGCAGGACTTCACCGCCTTCAGCCGCCAGGCCGTGGAACAGCTGCAGAAGCTGATGGAAGAGTCCAACCTGTCCACCGGCGGCCACGTGCTGTTCGCCCACTACCAGCAGGGCATGACCGACTACCTGGCCATCGCCCTGCTGCATCACAGCGAAGGCGTGGCCGTCACTGACGCGCTGGACGTGACCCCGGCCAAGCACCTGGACCTCGGCCAGCTGCACCTGGCCGCACGCATCAACATCAGCGAGTGGCAGAACAACAAGCAGTCCAAGCAGTACATCTCGTTCATCAAGGGCAAGAACGGCAAGAAGGTCTCGGACTACTTCCGCGACTTCATCGGCTGCCAGGAAGGCGTCGACGGTCCCGGCGAGACGCGCACCCTGCTCAAGGCCTTCAGCGACTACGTGGAAAGCGAGGACCTGCCCGAAGAGCAGGCCCGCGAGAAGACCAAGACACTGGTCGGCTACGCCAGCGGCCAGGCCAAAATGGGCGAGCCGATCACCCTGGAAGAGCTCTCCGGGCTGATCGATGAAGAGCGTCCCAAGGCCTTCTACGAGCACATCCGCAACAAGGATTACGGCATGGCCCCGGAGTTTCCGGCGGACAAGCGCACCCTCAGCCAGTTCCAGCGCTTCACCGGCCGCGCCGAAGGCCTGTCGATCAGCTTCGAGGCGCACCTGCTGGGCTCGAAGGTGGAGTACGACGAAGGCCGCGACATGCTGATCATCCGCCAGCTGCCGACCCAGCTGAAGGATCAGCTCAAGCGCCGCCAGGACTGAGATGGACCTGCGCCTCGGCGACGCGCTACTGGCGAGCTGCCGCTGCCAGGTTGCGGCGCCGCTGGCAGGCGACCCGGCGCGTACCTTCGGCCTCGACAAGCATGCGGCCAAGGCCCGCCTGGCACGACTCCGGCCCTGGCTGCAGGACCAGCAGACACGCCTCTGGGCCAATCGCCGCCAGGCGCTGCTGCTGGTGCTGCAAGGGCCTGACTGCAGTGGCAAGGACGGCGTGATTCGCCGGGTCCTGAGCGCCTGCAACCCACAGGGTCTGAGCATTCACGGCTTCCAGGCGCCGAGCGCGCAGGAGCGCCAGGCACACTTCCTCGAACGCTATCGCCAGCGCCTGCCGGCACCGGGCATGCTCGGGGTGTTCAACCGCAGCCACTACGAAGCGCTGATCTGCGACCCGCTCGACGGTTTGTGCGGCGAGGACGAGCTGCCCACGCGTCTGGCCGAGTTGCTGGCGTTCGAGCGCCAACTGCCTGCCCGCGGCATCCATGTGCTCAAGTGCTACCTGCAGATCGACGCCGACGAGCAGTACCAGCGCCTGCGCCAACGCCTGGAAAAGCCGGAGAAACGCTGGAAGCTCAAGCGCAGCGACCTGCAGTCGCATCGCCAGTTCGCAGAGCGCCAGCGCCGCTGGAGCGACCTGCTCAGTGCCAGCCACAGCGCTGATGCGCCCTGGTACGTGATCCCCGCGCACAAGCGCTGGCTACGCGACCTGCTGCTGGCCAGCCTGCTGGCGCGTGAGCTGGAGCGCCTGCAATTGCAGTGGCCGGATCGCCCTCCACCCTTTACTCTGGCGCAATTGCAAGCCGCCACCCCGCACAAGGACGTGTCCCGATGAAGAAGATCCTGCTGATTCTCGCCGCCCTGGCCCTGTTCCAGCACTGGGACAAGCTCGAGCGCTGGCTCAACCCGCCACAGGCCAGCACCGCCAGCGGCGAGATCGTGCTCTATGCCACCAGCTGGTGCGGCTACTGCGCCAAGACCCGCGAACTGTTCGCCGCCGATGGCATCGCCTATCGCGAAGTGGATATCGAGAAGGACAGCGCCGGCCGCGCCACCTACCAGGCCCTGGGCGGACGCGGCGTGCCAGTGATCGACATGCGCGGGCAGGTCATCCACGGCTACGACGTGCGCGCCATCCGCGCGGCCTACTGAGCCTCAGGCACCTTCACGCCGCCACTGCCGCGGGCTGATGCCGAACCAGCGGCGGAAGGCCCGCGAGAACGCGCTGGTTTCCGAATAGCCGAGCAACAGGGCCAGCTGCGAGATCGGCAGCTGCGGCTCACGCAGGTAGCGGTTGGCCAGTTCGCGGCGCACGTTGTCCACCAGTTGCGAGAAGCTCAGGCCCTGCTCGCGCAGGCGCCGCTGCAGGGACCAGCTGGTCATGCCCAGCAGCTCGGCCACCTCATCCAGCGCCGGCTCGCCGTACAGCAGGCGCTGACGGATCTGCTCGCGTACATCGTTGACCATGTCCCGCTCGCCACGGCCGCACAGGCTGCTGATCTGGTTCAGCGAATCCTGCATCACCATCAGCAGCACCGAATCGCTGTCCGGCATGGCACGGTTCAGGCCGCGCTTGGGAATCAGCAGCGAGTTGAATGGCTGCTCGAAGTACACCGGCGCATCGAACACCTTACAGTGCTCATGCCAGCACTCCGGTCGCGGGTGCTCGAAATGCACGGCGCGCGGCGCCCATTGGCTGCCGAGCACATGACGCACCAGGTTGAGCACCATGCCCAGGGTCAACTCGGCGTCCTGCCGCCGACTGAGAATGGCGCCATGGCGCACCTGATAGTCGAAGCGGTAGCACTCGCCCTCGTCGACCAGGCGAATCAGGCTGTTGCGCTGATGCAGCGGGAAGGCCCGCGCGAAGTTGATCAGCGCCTGTTCGAGCGTGGCCGAGCACAGCCCGATGTAGCCCAGCAGGCCGAGGGCCTGGGGCTTGAACTGCTGACCGTAGTACAGACCGAAGTTGTCGCAGCCGGACTGGTGCGCGGCCTCCTCCAGCACCTGGCAGTAGTTGGGCAGCGCCAGGCTCAGGGTCGGGTGGCGCAGGCACTCGGGGTCGATGCCGGATACGCCGAGAATGCGATCCGGATCACCGCCGTGCTTTTCGATGAATCCACACAGGCCGCTCGCCGCCGCTGCCAGCACACCGGCATTGGCCGGGGCACCGGACAGGAGCGAGGCACCGAGCGTAGCGCCGGCCTGAGAGAGAAAGGAACTCATCAGGTCCTCCTTCGTGACAATGGCTGTTCGAAAGCAAGAAACACGCCGCACCAACCTGAGGCAGCCAGCCAGGCGTTTCCAGCCTCGACGCGACATCAAAGGGCAGCGCCATGCCTGGCGAGTGAGTCGTTTTGAAACACTCGCACCAAAACAAGGCGGCCGAGTTGACCCATTGCGACACGCCCCGCCAGCGTCAGACGAAGTTGACTTTGCACGACAGCACCTCGCCCTTGCGGTCAAGTTGCGCAGATGAAATCGGCTCATGATCGGTCCGAGCCCCAGGGTTCGCTGTCGCTCGATCCGAGCCGCCCCCTGGCTGGACATCCCAGCTCACCTGCTACGCACAACTAGAACAACATCGTTTCGGAGAACGCTCATGCTCTATGCCAAACCCGGTACCCCTGGCGCCGTCGTCACCCTCAAGCCGCGCTACGGCAACTACATCGGTGGTGAATTCGTCGCCCCGCTCAGCGGCCAGTACTTCAGCAACACCAGCCCGGTCGACGGCTCGGTGATCGCCGAATTCCCCCGTTCCAACGCCGCCGACATCGACAAGGCGCTGGACGCCGCCCATGCCGCCGCCGACGCCTGGGGCCGCACCAGCGTGCAGGAGCGTTCGCACATCCTGCTGAAGATCGCCGACCGCATCGAAGCCAACC